>CAVSWL010000001.1:0-44499 GCA_963731655.1 uncultured Gammaproteobacteria bacterium
AGATGCTTTCCTTCCCCATGTGGAAAATGGGACGGTCTTCTTTATCGGTGCAACCACCGAAAACCCCTCGTTTGAATTGAACAATGCGTTACTGTCTCGAGTCAGGGTCTATGTTCTCAAGCGGCTGTCTCAAACGGAACTGTTCCAGATTATTGATCGAGCGCTTGAGACCGAACTTCGGGACCGGCGTCAACAGCCGATCGAGATGTCTAGCGAGGCGCGCGAATTGCTCTCTAAGGCCGCCGACGGGGATGCCCGGCGGGCATTGAATTTGCTGGAGATCGCCACGGACTTGGGGCAGGAACGGGATGGACGTGTCTTTGTTAGCCTGGATACCGTTGCTGAGGTCAGCCGCGAGGGTCTGCGACGTTTCGATAAGGGAGGAGATGTTTTTTATGATCAAATATCGGCGCTCCATAAGTCGGTAAGAGGCACCGATCCCGATGCGGCTTTGTATTGGTTGTGTCGTATGCTGGATGGGGGGTGTGATCCTCTGTATATCGCGCGCCGTCTGGTACGCATGGCGAGCGAAGACATCGGCAACGCCGATCCGCGGGCATTGCAACTCACGCTCAACGCCTGGGATGCCTACCAGCGCTTGGGGTCGCCGGAAGGCGAGTTAATCCTCGCACAGGCGGTGCTCTACCTGGCTTGTGCCCCTAAAAGTAACGCGGTCTACGCCGCTTACCTACAGGCGGTTCAGGATGCGAAATCCTTGGGATCCTTGGAGGTCCCGCTGCATCTACGCAATGCGCCGACTTCACTCATGAAGGCACTGGACTACGGCAAAGGCTATCGCTACGATCACGACGAAGACGGGGCTTATGCAACGGGGCAAAGGTATTTTCCGGACAAAATGCCTAATCGATGCTATTATCAGCCCGTTGATCGGGGACTGGAAATTAAAATAAGAGAGAAACTCGCGAGGCTTAGGTCGAAGTCCTAACGCCAGGCGTTAATGTTCTGCCCCTACTTACTAGAAACCAATGAGCCTCTAAATCATAATCCTTTGTCTGAGACATCGACAAAGGGGAGATGACAAAAGTGAGATAACCATGGAACAGCTTAAACTCTCAGATCGATTGATTGAAGACCTGCAGCGTGTATTGATTTCGTCGGATGATCGTGCCAAGGATGCCTATATCATGGTTCAGTACCTTGCTGCTGTCATGGGATATGTGGTGGGCAAACAGGAAATATCGACCGCGGAGAAAGCCGAAATTCACGAGCATCTGAGTGCTTTCGCCAAACATGTCATGGACGATATTGACCAAACCCTACAGCAACGTGGGCAGCAGTCAACCGCCTCTGCCGCCGAGGCATTCGGAATTTGGAAACCGGGTGATGATTAAGACTAATGAAAGTCTCTCATCGGCTAGGATTTAATCGCGTCGCAAGCGGTCGGAGAGAGCGATGGGTGTCGGAAAATAGAAAACGATAATGTAGGACGACAGAATGAAGGTCAGCAGGGTGCTGACCTGGATCAGGTAGGAAACTTGGTATCCGATTACACCTCGTTCCAGCGCCAGCACCGCAATGAGCAGCGAGAATTCGCTAATTTGTCCTAGACGAAATCCGATCTCCCAAGCTGTCGCAGGGGTTTCCTTGGCTCGTTCGAGCAACAATTTAAAAATTACCGGTTTGAGGCTCAATACCAATAGCGCCAGAGTCAAGGCGGGATAGAACACATCCATCAAGATTTCCGGGTTCAAACTCATGCCCAAAGAGAAAAAGAAAATCACCAAAAAGAAATCGCGCAAGGGTCTGAGGCTGTCGGCGATAAAGTCACAGATTGGGCTGGTGGCGATCGCAACGCCGGCGATAAACGCACCGATTTCTTGAGAAAGGCCTAGGGCCGTGGCGAATTCCGCCATTCCCAGGCACCAGCCGATAGCCACCAGGAAGATATATTCTTGAATCTTGTCAAAATAGGCAATAAGCCGGATCACAACATAGCGGGAGAAGAGCCACGCGAACAGGATCAAGGCCGGCAATGAAAGTATCAGCAGCGCCAGCTTGGTGATTGGTAAATCACTTTGCCGAGTGGTTTCCAGCACCAGCAAGATGAAGATAGCGATCAGATCTTGCAATAGCAGGATACTGATGATCACCTCGCCGGTATGTTTATGGTGGAGTACCGTTAGCGGCAATAACTTCAGGCCGATAATCGTGCTGGAGAACATCAAGGTAATTCCAATGATCAAGGCTTCCATCCAACGATAGCCCAACATCCAGCTGGTAGCCATGCCCATGGCTGCAAACAACAAGGAACTCACACCGGTAACGAGGGTCGTTTGCTTGACGAGTTGGATCAGCTTCTGGGGATAGAGATTCAACCCGAGCAGGAACAGTAGAAATATAATTCCAATATGAGCGATTTGTTCCGTGAGTCTGTAATCCTGGACCAAGCCCAGGCCAAAGGGGCCAATGAGTATGCCCAACACGATATAAGCCACAATCATGGCCTGTCGGGCATACAAGGCTAAAGTGGCTAGAATTGCCGCACCGGTGAAAATCAGAAATACGGTATGTATGATCGGATCGCCATGCATGATAAGGGGTCTTAGTCAGCTCACTGGGCTGTGGGTATCACTCTATCCGAATAACTCTATCCAATGAACGACCGGTACTTTGGCATGGGTGGCCAAGTGTAATTGGCAGCCTACATTAGCGGTGGCGATGAGCTCTGGGGAGTGTGCTTGCAGATGATCGAGTTTATTGAGCAAGAGTTGCTGAGAAAGGTTGGGCTGAAGGATGGAATAGGTGCCCGCCGAACCACAACACAGATGACTGTCGCGCACACTCACGAGATCAAACCCAGCGTGGCTCAAAAGCGCTTCGACTTTGCCGCCTAGATGTTGGCCGTGTTGCAGCGTACACGGTGAGTGATAGGCGATTTTATTAATGTCCGGGCGCTTGAAATCACCGATAGCCTGCCTAGGGATGATTTCGGCGATATCCTTGGTTGCCGCGGCGATCCTCGCGGCCTTCTCTCGGTAGGTCGGGTCTTCACTCAGGTGGCGGCCGTATTCCTTAAGGAAACTGCCGCAGCCGCTGGCAGTCGTAATAATGGCCTGTGCGCCTTGTTCCAATGCTGGCCACCAGGCATCGATGTTGCGCCGCATAAATCGCTGAGCTTCCTCAACTGCGCCCAAGTGGTGGCTGAGTGCGCCGCAGCACCCGGCGCGTTCAGCGCTAAGCACACTGATGCCGCAACGGTCCAGTACCCTAGCTGTGGCTGAGTTGGTGTTGGGTGTCAGCACGCTTTGGGCGCAACCTTCGAGTATGAGCATCTTGCGTTCATGGCGTGTTTCTGGTCGGGGTGATGGTCTTTGCGAGATTGGAATACGGGCTTTAATCGAGGCGGGAAGCATAGGGCTCAGGAGTTGGCCGAGCGTTGATAACGCTTTGAATCGAGTGGGATAGGGTAAAAACCACTGCAACAAACGGCGCTTAACGCGTTCGAATGGTGGGCGTCGGACGCGTTGTTCCATGAGTGATCGCCCCGTATCCAGCAGTTTTCCGTATTCGACCCCGGATGGGCAGGTGGTTTGGCAATTCAAGCAGGTGAGGCAGCGGTCGAGATGGAGCTGGGACTTGCGGCTGACCGGCTGGCCTTCCAGCATTTGTTTCATCAGATAGATACGCCCACGCGGGCCATCGAGCTCATCCGCCAGTAGCTGGTAGGTGGGGCAGGTGGCATTGCAGAATCCGCAGTGCACACACTTGCGTAATATGCTTTCCGCCTCGTTCCCTTGAGGGGTATTGCGAATAAAATCGGCCAGATGAGTTTCCATGCTTAGAAGTCTGGATACATGCGCCCTGGGTTCAGGATCCCTGCGGGATCGAGTGCCCGTTTAAGGTTTTTATGCACCTTCATTAGTGCGGAAGGCAGAGGTTGAAAAATATCGCCGGATCGATCACCGCCGCGAAACAGTGTGGCGTGACCGTTCGCGGCCGTGACATTCATGCGGATTTCATCGGCAGGCGCGGCGCTCTTAAGCCAGCGCAATGCGCCATTCCATTCCAAGACCGTGGTATTCCCAGGTAATGGTAGAGGAGGGGTCGCCGAAGGCAACGCGATGCGCCACAACGGCGTCTCATCCATAAAGAAGGCATCACCCTGTTCTCTGATATTTCGCCAAAAAAGCTCGCTCCAGTCCAACGGGTCACCTCCGATGAGCCGGGCCGCGGCGCGAAGGCCCGACTCATTGCCGGATAGGCGCACATAGAGATCATGACCATCATACCAGGTGGCGGAAATGGGAAGCGGCTTGGCGGCCCAGGTGTTCATGGTCTCGATGGCTTTGGCTGGATCAAGTGTCCGAGCCAGTGTCATTTCAGAAGTTGGCAGGGGTAAGACTTTGACGGAGACTTGCAACAGGACCCCGAGTGTGCCCAGTGCACCGGCCATGAGTCGCGACAGGTCGTAACCGGCCACATTTTTCATGACTTCACCCCCAAATCTGAGCCGTTCTCCTGTGCCATTGATGATTTCCACGCCCAGGATATTGTCCCGGACCGCCCCGCCTCGAAGACGGCGCGGTCCGGAAAGGCCGGCGGCCACCATGCCGCCCAGAGTAGCTTGATTCCCAAAGTGAGGGGGTTCGAAGCTGAACATCTGCCGGTGATCGGTCAATAGTTGTTCCAGTTCGGTCAGAGCGGTCCCGGCGCGCGCCGTGAGCACCAGTTCAGTCGGTTCATAATGTACGATTCCTTGGTGTTTGCTAACATCCAAGGACTGAGCTTGAATCGCGCGGCCATAGAATTGCTTGGTGTTTCCACCGTGTATGGCCAGCGGGATGCGATGCGCATGGGCTTCCTTTACGGCCTCGATCAAGTCCAGGCTTCGATCGCCGTTACTCATGATCAAAAACGCGGCAGATCGGGGTGCGGGAGTTGGCCGTGGTGCACATGTAGGGCGCCGAATTCCGCACAACGATGCAATGTGGGCACAGCCTTTCCCGGATTCAACAATCCTTTTGGGTCAAAAGCGGCTTTAACTGAATGAAATTGCCGCAGTTCCGCAGTATCGAACTGTACGCACATTTGGTCGATCTTTTCAACGCCCACCCCGTGTTCACCGGTGATCGTGCCGCCCATTTCGACACACAGTTCTAGTATTTTTCCACCGAAACTTTCTGCTTTTTCGAGTTCCCCACTTCGGTTGGCGTCGTAAAGAATGAGAGGATGGAGGTTGCCATCACCGGCATGAAATACATTGGCCACCGCCAGGCCAAATTCTGCGGAGAGCTGGCTGATGCGCTGAAGCACTTGGGCTAAATGTTTGCGCGGAATCGTGCCATCCATACAGTAATAGTCCGGAGAGATGCGGCCGATCGCCGGGAATGCGGCCTTGCGCCCCGCCCAGAAGCGAATACGTTCAGCGTCGTCTTGAGCGCTGCGAATTTGGATTGCACCCGCGTTCTTTAACAACGTTTGCAAATGAGCGGCCTGCTCAGCTACTTCTTGTTCCATGCCATCCAGTTCACACAGCAACATGGCGTCCGCTTCGGTGGGGTAGCCAGCCTGGACAAATTCCTCTGCGGCTCGAATGGCGGGATTATCCATCATTTCCAATCCGGCGGGTATAATACCGGCGGCGATAATTCCGGCTACGGCATCCGCGGCTTTTTGCAATTCGCTAAAGGCTGCCAATAGAACCCGCGTATTTTCCGGTTTGGGTAACAACGTGACGGTCACTTCCACGATCACCCCCAGCATCCCCTCGGAGCCGGTCATCAATGCCAGCAGGTCGAAACCGGGACTGTCGGGAGCCGGTAAACCGAGGGTGAGTAGTTCACCCTCGATGGTCACGACTTTGAGTGCCAGGATGTTGTGCACGGTCAGTCCATACTTGAGGCAGTGGACACCCCCGGCGTTTTCCGCCACATTGCCCCCAATGGAGCAGGCGATCTGCGAGGAAGGATCGGGGGCATAGTAAAGCCCATGAGGCGCGGCGGCTTCTGAAATGGCTAGATTACGCACACCTGGTTGCACTCGAGCGTAGCGATTGTTGGCATCGATTTCTAGAATTCGATTAAATTTTGTTAGACTGAGTAGGATTCCGTTCTCCAATGGCAGAGCGCCGCCCGAGAGGCTTGTACCTGCCCCGCGGGCTACGACGGGGACCTGTTTCCGGTTGCAGATACTGAGGATGCGCTGAACCTGTTCAACCGTTTCGGGAAGGAGAACCAGCATGGGCAGGCGGCGGTAGGCGGACAACCCATCGCATTCATACGGTCGTCGCTCCTCGATATCCATGAGTATTGATGAACGTGGTAGAAAAGCACCGAATTCCCTGACGAGCTCATCGGCATTCTGTGGAGCGGTTAAACCGCTGTTAGCGGTAATGTCCATGGCATAAAGCGAAGGCAGTAGATTCCGCAATCAGTTGGAATAACATCTTCCCGGCGTTTTTCAATAGAATTTATCAAGACACCTTACGCGGATGTTCTGGTGTATGCAACCAAGGCCATCCTGGGTCTAAGCTGCGCTTGAACGATCTGAAGTGTACTAAATATCGTTTACTATTGTATCAAATTAGTTGAACATTGCCCGCTCAGGATAACATGAACACTTGGCTAATCTCTCTGGCATCCGTCCTAGAGAACCACCATTAGGTTTATCGGAGATTACCGGGTAGTCATTTTTAATTCACTTCTTCGCCGTGGTAACTATTTTGATTCAGGTGTTGTCAATTGCAATGGGTGGTGCCTTAGGGGCTCTGTTGCGTTATGGGGTGTCCGCCGGAGTTTACGCCGCGGTAGGTCGCGGTTTTCCCTATGGCACTTTGACAGTAAATGTCCTAGGCTCCTGGTTGATGGGTTTTTTTACCGTGATGTTGTTGGAACGCTTGACGGTTGGACCTGAATGGCGGGGAGCCCTACTCATTGGTTTTTTTGGTGCATTCACTACGTTTTCTACCTTTTCCATGGAGACCCTGTTTCTCATTGAGCAAGGCAGCGTGTTTAAGGCGCTGCTGAATATGGTACTCAGTGTGTTGTTTTGTGTGGGTGCCGCGTGGTTTGGTCTTAATGTTGGGAGAACGTTATGAAAGTTACGGTCGCGCGTATTTACGTTACCGAAGGCAAGAAAGTTCACGAACCCATTTTTGTCCATTTGCACGATGTAGAGAAAGTACGTGGTGTCACTATCTTTCGTGGGATAAGTGGTTTTGGTAATAAAGGCCATGTACATTCATCGAATTTACTGGATATCTCGTTGAACTTACCCGTTGTGATCGAGTTTTTTGATGAGCCGGATAAAGTGCAGGAGGCCCTTGAGCATATTCAGCACCTGTTGAAACCCGGTCACGTCATCACCTATTCTGCCGAATTGAGTTAAGCCGGTGTAAGCTGTTACCGACAGGAATCTATATAAGGGCAGGGGACCCGCCTCGAGAGCCTCATCTACATCTTTTTTGTGCCAGCAATGTAGAGGGGGCTTCTTAAGCCGATAGGGTGATGGTTGAACGCGTTACGAAGAATCTTAAAGAGCAATTACTAAAGAACAATTACTAAAGAACAAGCAATAAGAACTACATGGCACATAGAGAATAACTATGTTGGATCCGAAACTTCTGCGGCTTCACCTAAAGCAAACCGCGAAACAGCTTGCGCGTCGCGGCTATTGCCTGGATACAGAGAACTTAGGTGATTTGGAACGGCAGCGTAAGTCGCTACAAGTGAAAACTCAAACGCTGCAGAGTCAACGCAATCAGCGCTCCAAATCCATTGCCCGGGCTAAGGCTCAGGGCGAGGACATTGAGCCGCTAGTGGACGAAGTCGCGGCGTTGGGGGATAGGTTGAACGCGGTTGAGTTTCGATTAACCGTTATTCAAGCCGAATTGGACGAGATTTTGCTCGGTATTCCTAATCTACCGCATGACTCCGTTCCCGATGGGGTGGATGAACGCCAAAATGTCGAACTCCGGCGTTGGGGTGTTCTCCCCGAATTTGATTTTACCCCGCTCGATCATGTGGAGTTGGGTGCTCGCCATGGCGGTCTGGATTTCGCCGCCGCCGTCAAACTGGCTGGAGCCCGCTTTGTGGTCATGCACGGTTCCATGGCGCGGCTTCACCGGGCATTGATTCAGTTTATGTTGGATACCCATATTCTAGAGCACGGTTATGAAGAAGTTTACGTGCCCTATCTGGTGAGTGCCGAGAGTTTGATAGGCACTGGCCAACTGCCGAAGTTCGAGCAGGATTTGTTCAAAACTTCGGGAGATTTTAACTATTACCTGGTGCCTACCGCAGAGGTGCCAGTGACCAATCTGGCGCGTGATGAGATCCTCTCGGCCCAATCGTTGCCACTGAAAAGGGTGTGCCATACGCCCTGTTTTCGTTCCGAAGCGGGCTCCTATGGCAAGGATACGCGTGGCATGATCCGGCAACATCAGTTCGAGAAAGTGGAACTTGTGCAATTGGTTCGCCCCGAAGATTCTTGGCAGGCGTTGGAGGAACTGACGCATCATGCCGAAGTGATTTTGCAAAAATTAGAGCTACCCTATCGTACGGTTGCATTGTGCACCGGTGATTTGGGTTTTTCCGCCGCCAAAACCTATGATCTCGAAGTTTGGTTGCCCGGGCAATCCTGTTACCGGGAGATTTCATCCTGCAGTAATTTTATGGATTTTCAAAGCCGCCGGATGAAAGCCCGTTGGCGAAATCCCGATATAGGAAAGAACGAGTTGCTGCATACCTTGAACGGATCTGGATTGGCGGTGGGACGAACACTGGTGGCTATTTTGGAAAATTATCAAGATGAAGCCCATGAGATCGTGATCCCGGAGGTGTTGCGGCCATATATGGGAGGGGCGCAGAAGTTGGAATAGAAAGTCTACAGACGCTAGCAAACGATTCATCCGTTTCTGTCCGGATTTATTAGCGACAGCGTTTATTGGCAGTCGGGATTCTATTCGGGTACGTTGGCTATACACTTTTACGAGGATCGACCGAATTGGTGTTGGAGTTGTGTATGACGGGTTCGAAGAGAATGGGGTTCGAAGAGCATTACGATGTGGAATGAGAAAATAATTGAAGGTTTAGCGGGTTCCCAGGTGATCAACGATTCTAAGACACCTTCAGGCCGGGTGCACGTGGGTTCCTTGCGCGGAGTCTTGATCCACGATGCGATTTTTCGTGCTCTGAAAGCGGGGGGATTGGAGGCAAAGTATATCTACGGAGTAGATGACTACGATCCACTGGATGGTTTGCCGGCGGATGCGCACCCCGGGATGCAGGACTATATGGGTTATCCGCTGTGTGCGATTCCTGCTCCACCCGGATCATCCCACTCCGACCTTGGAGAACACTATATCGCGGAATTTCTCGATATTTTTACCGAGCTTGGTGTGGGCGCGGAAGCGTATCGTATGCGCGACGTGTACCGTTCCGGCCAGTTTAACGAGGCCATTGATGCCATACTCCGGCGGGCAGACACTGTTCGCAAGGTGTATGCGGAAGTGAGCCATGCGGTTCGGCCTAGCCATTGGTTACCGTTTCAGGTAATTTGCGAGAATTGTGGAAAGATAGGCACCACGGAGGTGACAAACTATGACGGCAAGGAAGTGGATTATGAATGCAAGTCCGATCTCGTTAGCTGGGCTACGGGTTGCGGCCATCGCGGCAGGGTTTCTCCATTTGACGGCAACGGCAAGTTGCCTTGGAAGCTTGAATGGTCTGCAAAATGGCACACATTCGGCATTACGATCGAAGGGGCTGGCAAGGATCACTGCACCAAGGGAGGTTCCAGGGATGTGGCGGCTGCGTGTATGCGCGCGGTCTTTGGCGGAAAGCCTCCGCTGAACGTGCCTTACGAGTTCTTTCTGGTAAGTGGTGCCAAGATGAGTTCGTCTAAAGGAATCGGGACATCAGCGAGGGAGATGGCTGATCTGCTGCCGGCCGAAGTTCTTCGATATCTCATGATCAGGACGCCACCGAAAAGAACCGTCAATTTCTCCATGGACTTCGACTATATTGTTAAGCTGTATAACGAACACGATCGGTTGGTCGAGTCTTGTTTGTCCGGCCGCGCAACCGAGGTCCAACAAAAAACTTTAAGTACAATCGAAGTTAATCCTCAAACTGCGGTGTATCATCCGGTGGGGTTTCAACTGTTGATCGCCTTGCTTCAGCTCCCGCACATCGATATTGAGTCGGAAATCAAACGCCGGACCGAGGGCCCAATGAGCGCCGCTGAAGAGGATAGTTTGCAGAGGCGGTTAGCGTCCGCGCGCTTTTGGCTGCAGAACTTTGCGGCTGAAGAAGATCGCATGGTTCTGCAGATGGATCTGCCTGCATCCGTGCTGCAGTTGAGCGAGGCTCAGCGCGCCTTCTTAAAGTCCCTGGGAGAGCACTTCCCCAACGAACCGCAGACGGAAGACGAGTACCAACGATTTATATTCGATACGGCTCGCTTGATTCCCATTCCACAAAAGATGGCTTTCCAGGCAATTTATCGTGCCCTACTCGATAAAGATCAAGGACCTAAAGGGGGCGCATTTTTTTCTTACCTCGATAAGGATTTTTTAATTAAGCGGTTTTCCTCAGTCAGTTATTCCATTGATCGATTCTGGGATGAAACTGCGATTACTCCCGACGTCTGTGAGGATTGGTTCTTGAAGCATGCCGACAAACTTAGCCGGGTAGCGTATACCCTTAGGGTGAATAGCTTGTTGCCGACTGAACATTCGACCGATTATGGCCAATCTATATGCGGAAAAGGAGTGATCGAAGTGCGTGCAAGCTTAGCGGATCAAAAGGAGCATGCCCTTCGAGTTGTATTGACGGAATTTGAGGGGAAAAACTCGGATCTTCATCAAGAAGCCCAGAGATTGGAGGCCATGGCGCGCAAGCTCACACGTGCGTTTTCAGAGAAATTTGAAATCAGCTTCGAGGAAAGGGCCAGCGTTCAACTTACGCAGGAATACTCGGATACAGCGATTCTTTCTACAACAATCGATAAGCCGATGTCTGTTTCCTAATCCTAACCTACGGATGGCTATTCGCAAAGTTTGCACAAGGTACCACCGAAGCCATGGCGGTTGGATTTCGAAACCAACCGCTTGCTGCATGGGCTAACCCCGAAGGCTCAATTATCGCTCGGAGCGCGGAGCATTTTGAGCACTTCCCCTTGATGTTTTTCTTCTTCGCTGATTAACCGCCGGGCATACTCCTCGAGAAATACCGAACGACCTTCAACACGATCAAGCAATTCCTGGTAGGCGCGATGGGCGCGACGTTCATGCTCTAGGGATTCTTGCAGCATGTCACCGATGTCATGGGTATGGCGCTGCAGCAAGGGCCCGATGCCTAAAGAAGTGTCCTCACCCAAGTGGGTAATCATTTCGCCGGCTTCTTGAGCGTGGAGCAGGGATTCAGCGGCCTGTTCGTGCATCCAGGAGACAATGGGAATACGACCGTATCCGTAGACCATGAGCGAATAGTGTGTATAGCGAACCACACCGGCCAACTCGAGCTCAAGTATCTGATTCAGGCAGGCGACAACCGCCGGCTTATCAAATTGTTCTGACATGGTTTTCTCCTATGGATTTTCCGAGTGCGGTTTGTTCGAAATCGGATGATAGGAACTTACCCGGATAACTGCAAGCGGGATTCCTGGCATCCCTTGTTCCGGGAACGCTATGCTATGAGGTGGGTGCTGAAGAGTGAATATGCTTGTTTACTTCATCTGTTCAGCGGTTCATCTGCTCAATCGGCCGTGGCCGGTCGATGCCATAGCCTTGGGCGTAGTTTATGCCCATACCTCGTAGACGTTCTAAGATCGCTTCGTTTTCCACGAATTCGGCAATGGTCTGTTTACCCATGACTTGTCCGATTTCGTTGATGGAGCGCACCATGGCGTGATTGATATTGTCATCGACGATGGCTTTTACAAAGGCGCCGTCGATTTTCAAGAAATGTACCGGTAGGTTTTTAAGGTAGGCAAAAGAGGACAAACCGCTGCCAAAATCGTCCAGCGCGAATCGGCAGCCGTCGCTTTCCAGCGTCTTGATGAATTGGGTCGCGGCGGTAAGGTTGGTTATGGCGGCCGTTTCCGTAATCTCAAAACAAATTTTTTCAGGCGGTACTCCCGTTTGCTGAAAGCACTGTTCAATAAACATTAGAAACTCGCTATTCCCTAAGGATTGGCCAGAGAGATTGATGGCACACAGAAATAACTCTTCGAGGTGTTGGGGATGAAGGATTAACCAGTTCAAAGCCCTGTGGATGACCCAACGATCGATCTTTTCCACGAGATTGTAACGCTCGGCGGCCGGTAAAAAGGCTCCAGGACGTACGATGCGCCCATCCTCTCCCTTCAGCCGGATCAGCAGTTCATAGTGCCCTTTGGTGGTTTTGGTGCCATTGAGAGCCATTATGGACTGAAAACTAAGCTGAAAACGGTCTTCCTCTAAGGCTTGAGGAATGCGCACCACCCATTGCATTTCACCATGCAGTTTAGCCAGTTCCACATCGTCTTCACGGTAAACTTGTATGCGATTGCGTCCCTTCTCTTTGGCGGTGTAGCAAGCGTTATCGGCCGCTCTCAGGATTCCCGTGATGCCCTCGCTGGCCTCGTGGATGGCAACGAGCCCAATGCTGACGCCGATAGAAAAGCTCCGGTCTTCCCAAAAAAAGCGAAAATCGGCAATCAATTTGCGTAAGGTTTCGGCTACCCGTTGGGCCTGATCGAGGTGGCAGTGTTCCATTAATACTCCGAACTCATCGCCGCCCAGGCGCGCCAGGGTGTCCCGTGCTCTGACTTTGGTGTGTAACAGGCTCCCGAGTTGACGCAGTAATTCATCACCTGCGATATGCCCACAAGTGTCATTGATGACCTTGAACTGATCGAGATCCAGATAACACAAGGCATGCTCGCTTTTCTCCACACGCGACGTGTTGACGACACGTTTTAAGCGGTCTTCGAACTCGCGTCGATTGATCAGTCCGGTCAGCGCATCGTGTGTGGCCTGATGCGCTATCTGTTGGGCCATGCGGCGTGCTTCACTCACATCCTGAAAAACCAACACGATTCCCGTTAACTTACCCTTGCGATCTCGCATCGGGGCGACTGTACCGAGAATACCGAATTCTTGCTTGCCGCGGCTGATTAGAAGGCTGTGCTCCGCCAGGTTGACTATACGGCCTTGCTTTAAACATTGTGCGACGGTGTTCGAGGTGTCAGTCCGGTTATACTCATCGACAACCTTAAATACGCTCGCAATCGGATGGCCGCGCGCCGCTTCGAGCCGCCATCCGGTGAGTTGCTCGGCCACTGGGTTAAGGTAGTCAACCCGGGTTTTCGCGTCGGTGGTGATGACTCCATCTCCGATAGAGTAAAGCGTCACCTGGGCTCGTTCTTTTTCTTCGTAAAGCGCCTTTTCGATACGTTTGCGCTCGCTGATTTCTCGGTGTAGGCGGCGATTGGTTGCGAAAAGTTCCTGGGTGCGCTCTTTCACCCGTTGTTCGATCTCTTTATAAGCTTTCGCTAATGCTGCTTCGGCGCGTTGGCGTTCGGTGATATGCTGCCATTCGCGTAACACACGGTGCGCTACGTGGGGCAGTGAATCGAGGGAGGCTTTTGACTTGACAATATAGTCTAATGCCCCTCTTTTAAGGGCCTCCACAGCAATTTGCTCATTGCCATAGGCCGTCGTTACGATAATGGGATAGGATGCTTCTTGCGCTGTGGCGGGTAGTAATCTAAGGCCACTTCCGTCAGGCAGTAACAAATCGATGATAACCAACTGTGGCATTGTAGTGGCCAGGTAGGCATAGGCTTCGTTCAAACTGTTTGCGATAGATACACTCATCGATTTAATCTGGGATTCGAGTGCAAAGCGGATAAAAGAAGCCTGATCTGGGTCATCTTCAACCAACAGAGTATGGATCTTTGAACTACACATGTGGACGGTATGCCTCTATCGGTATGGCGCTATGATTCACCAATGCAAAATCATTTGTTCTTGGGATACTCGTCTTTAAGATCTCATCTTTAAAGATGCCCATTTTTGAGATAATCAGCGCCAAAGTTGCCGGCCTGAGGAGGGAATGTGCAGATTATTTGCTCGGCTAAGCTGGGATCTCGATTGAACCGTTCGTGAATGGGATTTGTCACTTTTTCTAGCGCTGCTTTAGTAAAACATACAGAGCGCCTGTGCCTCCGTCTACCGGCCGCGCTGAAGTAAAGGCCAATACTTCGTCACGTTTTTTCAACCAATGATAGACCAGAGGTTTTAATACGGGGCCATGGTTACCCGAGCCACGCCCTTTACCGTGAATAATTCGCACGCAGCAGCTTTCGGTACCGCAAACCCTTTGCATGAACTGGGACAACGCCTCAAGCGTTTCTAGGACTGTCATACCATGCAAATCGAGTTCAGATCGGGTTCTGTACTGGCCTTTGCGCAACTTTTTCATAACGCTTTTCGGTAGGCCTGCGCGTATGTACTCCAGCGAATCGCCAGGCTGTACCTCGATCATGGTGTGATCCGTATTTAACAGGTTTCTCATTACCATCGCCTCATCATTAAGGGTTTGCACCGGGTCCGGCGAAGGTTTGGGAAACTGCTGTTCAACCTTGTCAGTTTGGATTCGTTGCACCCCCTCCATTAATTCACGGAAACAAGCTACTTCGTCATCGCTGGGGGTGTATTTGTGTTTCATATCTGCATACTACCGTTCAGTTAATGGGGACGGTGTTTAGGTTCGAAAGGCTGTCGGTTGATCCATTTGGATTCATTACCCACATTGAATGTGTGCCAGCATGGGTTTTAGAATATAGTAGGGTGTGAATCCGTTTTTATAAAGCCCTAAAATGGCTTCCCTACAAGAAAAGGGAGTGCAAAACACGCCTTCTCCCCACTGCTCCAGACATGATATTGCTTGTGGTCCTTAGCGATAACGAAGGGCTCAATGCTCCATCGTAGTACCCTGTCCGTTTTAGATTAGGACTAATCTGCTTCGGAAAGATCGCACGTGGCCAGATTTCCCATCTTATTCGATAGACAGCTGCGGTTCTTCACCTAAAGGTATTGAGCAATCTGCCCCAAATCGGCTTTCCCTTGCCACAATGACCAAAGATCGTCAGACTCCTCGTGTAGCTGTCCCGACATTAGGACTTATCTGGCCCGGGCCGAACTGCAGCCGCCATGGCTAGCAACGGTATTCACGCCCATAACTCCGACCAAGGGATGTAGCAAAGCCCTTGGGAGAGGCAGGTATGATCCGAAATCACTCTCGATGTAAACCTGGCCTGCGGAGATTTACTACGATCGGCAGATTTCGATTAGAGCTGACAACGTAGATCTGATGGTGGTAATACAATTTTTGTGCTTCAACTAAATAGGGATGGATTTGGGATAATTCGATGCCACCGTTGCGGTGGCCCGTTGATAGCCAGCTGCTTGCAATGAGAGATTCAAAAATCAATGGGATAGGGATGACCTCACAACGCACGCGAGACCGTTTAATTCGGCGATTAAAAGCCAAGGGAGTAACCGACCCCCGGGTTCTCGAGGTAATGCGTCACACACCGCGGCACTTGTTTGTGGATGAAGCTCTAGCCAGTAGGGCTTACGAAGACACGGCACTCCCGATTGGCTATCGCCAGACGATTTCCCAACCTTATATTGTGGCTCGTATGACCTCCGCCTTGTTGGCCCAGGAAAATCTGAAAAACGTACTGGAAATTGGTACGGGATCGGGTTACCAAACCGCTTTATTGGCGCAACTGGTGCCTATGGTCTACACTGTGGAGCGCATTTCTGGCTTGCAATTGCAAGCGCGACGGATTCTCTATCGATTGGGTTTGCACAACGTACGGTTTAAACTTTCAGATGGCAGCTGCGGATGGGGGCGTTATGGACCTTATGATGCGATCATGGTTACGGCGGCACCTGAGAAGGTTCCGGAAGCGCTCCTAGGACAATTGGCTGTGGGCGGACGCATGCTGATCCCGGTGGGGCGTGAACATGATGCCCAAATGTTGTCACTGATCACGCGTACCTCTAAGTGTTTTAATAAAGAAATACTCGAAACCGTGAGTTTTGTCCCTTTGGTATCGGATGGTAGCAGCAAGTGACGCAGTCTTATGGGCGGGTTCGGTTTATTGGCTAGCTAATTTCTAACGGCGTAGTGGTACACAATAAGCTCGTTGGAATTATATGCGTTGCGATTCAATTAATTTGCGTGTAGGGCTGTCCCCGCTTGCATCGCCTTTGATTAATATCTCAGGCACGCAAACTCAAATGGGGTATTTGTCTCTACGACGGGATCCCGATCGGCCGAACTCGCGAAAACTAGCCTCAAAGTGCGTAACGAGAATGGAATTGGGATAGAGTGAACAGGTGGAATGGTATCTTCTGTCTGCTGGTATTTGTTATGGGTGGGCTGGTATCGTGTGTACCGGTGCACCACTCGAACACAAAGCAGGTGTCCTACACGGTCAGGCATGGAGAGACCCTTTACCTATTAGCTTGGCGTTATGACTTAGATTATAAGCAGTTGGCCCAGTGGAACGGTCTTCGCAGTCCCTACACCCTAGTTCCCGGACAACATCTGCGTCTTAATCCTGGGCCTTCGAGTTTCTCCGTATCCAGGCGTTCCGGTCCCCGCAAAGTGACGAAATCCCCCACCCCAAAAGTTGTTATCCCTGCCCGACAGTCAACAAAGCCTACCCGTTCTCCTCCGCAAGTAGCTCGAAGTACGCCCAAACCTAACCAGGAAGTTTTAAACAGAGGGCCGTTAGTGTGGTTGTGGCCAGTGCGGGGAAATCTACTCAAAGAATTCTCGGTTAACGGGACCGGTAAGAAGGGGATCGATATTGCCGGTATTCCCGGGCAGCCTGTCAAGGCGGCCTCTGCGGGTCGGGTTGTATACAGCGGGAGTGGACTTCTAGGTTACGGTCAGCTTATCATCATCAAGCATAATTCGAAATTCTTGAGCGCTTACGCACATAACCGTAAGCTGATCGTAAAAGAGGGTGATCAGGTTGAGCCCGGGCAGAAGATTGCTGAACTGGGTAGCACAGGCACCGATAAGCCGATGCTGCATTTTGAGATCAGGCGGCTAGGTAAGCCTGTCGACCCATTGAAATACTTGCCAAAACTCGAATAGCCACTGAGCGCCACACGATCCCGAGTGGCGTTCGATATCAATGGATGTATAGATTTGGTAAAAACCTGTTTTCAAACTATCCAGCTGAGTGCGAGAGAAGGCATCAATCGGTGAGACAAAATCGCCGGGAGCGAGTTTGAACAGCTCTGCCGACCCGGAGGGGTGTAGGGCAGGAGGCCCGAGATAATGCGCAGTTTACTCGGGAGTAAATGAGCTTTCGAACCGATTTATAATGTCGTATCGTACCAGCCAAGAGGTTTTAAAACAGATTTTATGGTCGTTCGATGGGCAATTCAGCAAAGAAATGATGGGTTGGAGTCGGTTACGCTTGGATGTTGGTGGCGCCACAGGGAAGAAATTCTCATCTTGGCTCAATTATAGAAGAGTTTGGATTCACTTGGGATATAGCTACTAAATCTCGGAAGCGCTACCGGAGAGTAAGATAAAAATATATACATCGATTCCGAGTCCCTGATGAAACGGACTTAAACACCAATTGAGGTTCCTCGGTCGTCGTGAAGACCTGGCCTCTGCCTGATTTCCCCTTAGAATTATATTACTGGAGTGGCTATGCATAAGGGGAAAGATACCGAATTTGAGTCTTATGGTATGGCAGATAAGCTGAACGACACACTGGATATAGAGGAGAATCTGGAACCTGATCTTGCAGGCGAGGATATGATCAGGCCTGAATTTCCCGAGGAAGCCTGTGACAATGAGGAAACGCCTCGGATACAGCATGGCGCGGCTGAGGTTTCCCAGGCGGAATTGGATGCCACTCGACTCTACTTGAATGAAATTGAATTTTCCCCGCTACTAACTCCAGAAGAAGAAATTCACTACTCTAAGCTTGCCCAGCAGGGAATTTCCAATGGGCGTTGCAAAATGATCGAATCCAATCTGCGTTTGGTGGTAAAGATTGCGCGCCGTTATATGAACCGTGGACTCGCCCTCTTGGACTTGATCGAGGAAGGCAATTTAGGCTTGATGCGAGCTGTGGCGAAGTTTGATCCTGACAGGGGATTTCGTTTTTCTACCTATGCCACATGGTGGATTCGCCAGACCATCGAACGGGCTCTGATGAACCAGACCCGGACTATCCGCTTGCCTATCCACGTTATCAAGGAGATGAATATTTATTTGCGGGCGGCTCGAAAACTCGCTCAGGAATTGGAGCACGAACCGACAGCGGAAGAGGTCGCGCGACTGCTTGACAAACCGATCTGTGAAGTTAAAAAGCTACTCAACCTTAGCGAGCGCGTTGCTTCGGTAGATACTCCGGTAGGGAAGGAAAGTGACCACCCCCTGTTGGATACTATCCCCGATAATACCAATCCTGAACCTTCTATGAGATTGCAGGACGAAGATCTTAGCGTCCATATCGATGCCTGGCTTTGTGAGTTGGAGGAAAAACAACGGGAGGTGGTGATACGCCGGTTTGGCTTACATGGGTACGAGCGCGCGACTTTGGAAGAAGTTGGCAATGAACTCGGTGTCACCCGGGAGCGGGTGCGTCAAATCCAGATGGATGCGTTACGACGCTTGCGCAAGATACTTGAAAGCCGGGGATTCTCCGGTGAATCGCTGTTTAAAGAATGAGATGCTCAGCGATGACCCGCAAGGAATCATTTCCGCGGTTGATAACACATGACGCTCACCCTTATCCGAGCAACTTCCCGGAAGTCTACTACCTCAATGCAAGCGGATAAATTAGTTGTCCTTCTTGTATTCGGATGGTTTAGCTGAAAGGCTATCCCAACAATAGCACGCAAGCGATGTTGCGTCCTTCCGCCATCAAGATATTATATGTTCGGCAAGCGGCAGCCGTATCCATAAATTCAATACCTATGTTACGCTGTAAAAAAAATATCTGAACGGCTCTGTCTGGAAATTGCAGCCGCTTCCCCGTCCCTAACAAAACGAGGTCCGGCCCCAGCGCAGCAACTTGTTCTAAATGCGATTCTTTCAGATCCTCTAAGCTTTGGGGTTCCCAGTCGGTATGCAATGACTGCGGCATCACAATCAAGCTGCGCGTAAAGCTCGTTTCATTGACGATGACTGCGTTGCTTTGATAACCGCGGATAACGTAGCTGGCGTTTCCGAATTCTTGGGTGATGTTCATAATCTTGCTTTGGGGCGTGACTTCGTTCGGTTATTATATGCTCAGCACGGAAAGAGTGCGGACTTTGGTCCACGAAATAAGCCGATATACCATTGTGCATCCTAAATTGGTATCTACAACATCGACTTAGAGTAGATTGAGGGGTTGGACTATTTCGATGCTCATAACTCTTTAGTATGGGCTAAGCGAGAGTCTGGCGTAGAAGGATACGTCACTATCAACTCAAGATCATATCGCCCCTTATCAATCTAGACATTATTTATCGTTAAGGAACTCCACGTTTTGAACAAAGAATTTCCGCGAATCCGGCGGTTGCCGCCTTATGTTTTCAATATCGTTAACGACTTGAAGGCACGGGCCCGGGCCCGCGGTGAAGATATTATCGACTTTGGCATGGGAAATCCGGACCGGCCGACGCCGGAGCACATCGTGCAAAAACTAATCGAGGCGGCACTGCGATCGAATACACACCGTTACTCCATGTCGAAAGGCGTTCCACGTTTGCGTAGGGCTATTACCAACTGGTATAGAAGAATGTTCGATGTGGAACTGGATCCCGAAACCGAGGCGATTGTGACAATCGGGTCCAAAGAAGGCTTGGCGCACCTAACGCTGGCTACCTTGGGGCCGGGTGATACCGTGTTGGTGCCAAATCCCGCCTACCCTATTCATCCCTATGGGTGCGTGATTGCCGGCGCCGATATCATCTATGTGCCTTTGACGGAGGGAATCGATTTTTTTGCGGAGCTGGAGAAAGCGATCGCCGATTCTTGGCCAAAACCCAAAATGCTAATTCTAAACTTCCCGGCCAATCCTACGACGCAATGTGTGGAGCTCGATTTCTTCACAAAGGTCATTGAGATTGCGCGGGAAAACAAAATTTGGGTTGTCCATGATATTGCCTATGCGGAAATCGTTTTTGAGGGTTACCGGGCACCCTCGGTTTTGCAGGTGCCGGGTGCTAAAGACGTAGCCGTTGAGTTTTACTCCCTTTCCAAGACTTATAATATGCCCGGCTGGCGGGTGGGCTTCATGTGTGGGAATAGCAGCCTCGTGGAAGCGTTGGCGCGCATTAAGTCATATATGGACTATGGTATGTTTACCCCCATTCAGGTTGCTTCTATTTTCGCGCTTGATGGACCGCAGGACTGTGTAGAAGAGGTGCGACAGACTTATTTAAATCGCCGCAATACGCTTTGTGAAGGTTTGAATAGCGTGGGATGGCAGGTAACTAAACCGAAGGCAACCATGTTTGTTTGGGCTCCGATTCCCGAGCCTTATGTCCAGATGGGATCGTTAGAGTTTTCAAAAAAATTGCTCAAAGATGCTCGCGTTGCCGTTTCTCCAGGCATCGGTTTTGGCCAGTATGGTGATGGCCATGTGCGCTTCAGCCTGATTGAGAATGAACACCGCACGCGCCAGGCCATACGGGGGGTACGTAAGATGTTCCGGGATGATCTGGGATAGGTCTGACATAGCGGAAAACAAGTAGTCTACCTCTGGTAATCGGAATCATGCGATGCTGACAATGAGCTGTCGAGAAAATAGTTCAAAGTTTGTCTATAGATCATGATGCCTAACTGTTCCATACGGAGAGATCGACTTGAATCCAGTTAAAGTAGGTTTACTGGGGCTCGGCACGGTAGGCTGTGGAACCATCAACGTGCTCATACGCAATGCGGATGAGATATGCCGCCGTGCAGGCCGGGGCATTCAGGTGGTGACAGCCTGCGCGCGTGACCTTTCCCTGAAGCGTTCCTGCGAAACAGACGGCTTGCTTTTAACCACTGATCCGTTTGCGGTGGTAAATGATCCCGAGGTGCAGATCGTTCTGGAGTTAATGGGAGGTTACAAACCGGCACGAGAGCTGGTATTGACTGCCATCGATAACGGTAAGCATGTGGTGACCGCTAACAAGGCATTAATAGCCCGGTACGGCAATGAGCTGTTTGCACGCGCGCGGCAAAAGGGTGTAATGGTGGCGTTTGAAGCCGCGGTTGCGGGCGGTATTCCGATTATCAAAGCCATCCGTGAAGGCCTGGCCGGAAACACCGTGCAATGGGTAGCGGGCATCATCAATGGAACAGGGAATTATATTCTCACGGAAATGCTAGAAAATCACCGGGATTTCTTTACCGTGCTGTCCGAGGCTCAGCAGCTTGGTTTTGCTGAAGCAGACCCCAGTTTCGATATTGAAGGTACCGATGCGGCGCATAAGCTGACGATCTTGGCCTCGATCGCCTTTGGGATTCCGTTGCAGTTTGATAAAGTCTATATCGAGGGCATTTCGCAGATCACCATGAGCGATGTAGCCTATGCCAGTGATTTAGGCTATCGCATCAAACACTTAGGGATTGCTCGGCGGCAACCGCAAGGTATTGAGCTAAGAGTTCACCCCACCCTGATTCCTGAACGTCGCTTGATCGCGAATGTCAATGGCGTCATGAACGCCGTATTGGTCAAAGGGGATGCGGTGGGACCGAGTTTGTATTACGGTGCTGGGGCGGGCGCCGAGCCCACAGCGTCGGCGGTGGTGGCCGATCTGGTCGATGTGGTGCGGGTGCTGACATCGGATCCCGAGAACCGCGTTCCTCATCTCGCATTTCAACCCGACGCGATTTCTGACTTGCCGATTTTGCCGATGGAGGCGGTAAAGACCGCCTATTACCTGCGATTGCTGGCCGAAGACCGATCCGGTGTATTGGCCGATGTGACACGCATATTGGCCGATCTGGACATCAGCATAGAAGCAATTCATCAAAAGGAGCCAGACGAAGGTGTAGCGGATGTTCCGATTGTAATACTCTCTCACCAAGTGTTGGAAAAAAACATGAATACGGCGATCGAGCAAATCGAACGCCTTCCTTCGATCAGAGCGAAAGTCGCCCGCATTCGGGTGGAAACCTTGAAATCATAACGATAGACAAACATCTGAACAACTTCTGCGACTTGCGATAGCCTAAACGCTGAGTTGTAGCACTCACGCTTTGTCCCCTGAATTCAACTCCCATGCTGTGGCTGTGTTGCCGTCGGCACCGGGTTTACGGTATAGCGAGCCATAAATTTACTTCTTTGAATCGTATGAGCGAAAACCTAGAGCTTGACTTTGAAGGTATTGAGCGCATGCCGCTTAAGACCTTTACCGAAAAGGCGTATTTGGATTACTCCATGTACGTTATTCTGGATCGAGCGCTGCCCAACATCGGTGACGGTCTCAAGCCGGTGCAACGCCGTATTGTTTATGCCATGTCGGAGCTCGGCTTGTCGGCAGTTTCTAAGCACAAAAAGTCAGCCCGTACCGTGGGGGATGTGATCGGCAAGTTTCATCCCCATGGCGACAGCGCTTGCTACGAAGCCATGGTGTTGATGGCGCAGCATTTTTCCTATCGTTATCCATTGATCGATGGGCAAGGCAACTGGGGGTCACCCGATGACCCGAAGTCCTTTGCCGCGATGCGCTACACCGAAGCCCGGCTAGCGCCCTACACTAAATCCTTATTGCAGGAGCTCGGGCAGGGAACGGTGGATTGGGTATCAAATTTCGATGGTACTCTGCAGGAGCCCGTAGTGCTCCCTGCCAGACTGCCCAATATATTGCTCAATGGAGGGTCGGGAATCGCCGTGGGCATGTCCACGGATATTCCACCGCATAATCTTCGAGAAGTCGTCTCGGCTTGTGTGCGTTTGTTGGAGCAACCCCACGCGACAATCGAGGATTTGTGTGAACACATCGCGGGGCCGGATTATCCCACGGAGGCGGAGATTATTTCCAGCCGTGATGAAATACTTCAGATCTATCGGACAGGCACCGGCATAGTCCGCATGCGGGCTCGATTCGAATGCGAGAACGGCGACTTGATCATTTCCGCTTTGCCTCACCAGGTTTCCGGCGCCAGGGTACTGGAACAAATCGCCCAACAGATGCAGTCCAAAAAACTACCCCTGGTGGAAGACCTGCGCGATGAGTCTGATCACGAACATCCTACCCGATTGGTGATCTTGCCCCGGAGTAATCGGGTGGATATAAACGGGTTGATGTCCCACCTGTTCGCCACGACCGACCTGGAGAAAACCTATCGAGTCAATATCAATGTGATTGGCGCCACAGGTCGTCCGCAGGTTAAAAATCTACGTACATTACTCAATGAATGGCTCTCGTTCCGCACCGAGACCGTACGTCGTCGCTTGCAATGGCGGTTGGACAAGGTCAACCAACGGCTTCATCTCTTAGAAGGGTTGTTGATCGCGTATCTCAACATCGATGAAGTCATTGCGATCATCCGTCAAGAGGATGAACCTAAACCGGTGTTGATTGCGCGCTTTGGTCTCTCAGATGCCCAAGCCGAGGCTATTTTGGAACTCAAGCTTAGACATTTGGCCAAACTGGAAGAG
Source organism: uncultured Gammaproteobacteria bacterium (assembly GCA_963731655.1). Classification (GTDB taxonomy): domain Bacteria; phylum Pseudomonadota; class Gammaproteobacteria; order JAAEPA01; family JAAEPA01; genus CAVSWL01. The sequence continues at coordinate 23,641 of CAVSWL010000001.1, forward strand.
ATGAGGATTAGAAAGGAGCAACAGGAGCTGGGCAAGGAGCGTAAAAGCCTGGAGGAGATTCTGGGCTCGAGTCGAAGACTCAAACGCCTCATCAGGGATGAGCTGCTGGCCGACGCCGAGACCTACGGGGATGCGCGCCGATCGCCGATCGTCGAGCGCGAAGCGGCCAAAGCCATGGAGGAGACGGAGCTCACACCTTCCGAACCTACGACTGTGGTGATCTCTCAAAAGGGATGGGTGCGTGCCGCTAAAGGCCATGACCTAGACCCTAAGATGCTCAGTTATAAGGCAGGCGATGCCTATCTAGCCTCGGCTAAGGGTCGCAGCCATCAAATGGCGGTATTTTTGGATTCCACGGGCCGTACCTATACACTTCCCGCCCACACACTACCCTCGGTACGGGGACAGGGTGAACCCCTCACCGGCCGACTTAATCCCCCTGACGGTGCCGTTTTTGCTGACGTGATGATGGGGAGTGCCGAAGACCGTTATCTCCTGGCTACCGATGCGGGCTATGGTTTCGTTTGCCAACTGGGAGATCTGCAAACACGCAATAAAGCAGGCAAAGCCGTTATCACGGTGTCCAAGGCAATGAAAATATTACCGCCGGTAAAGATAAGGGATTTGGCCTCGGAAAGGATTGTGGCCATTACTTCCGGCGGTTATATGTTAGTTACATCATTGAGTGAGCTTCCGGAACTCAATAAGGGCAAAGGAAACAAAATAATCAATATTCCGTCGATAAAATTGGCCTCACGTGAAGAGTATGTCGTCGCTTTAGAACTGTTTTTGGAAGGTGAAGAAATAACCCTTTTTTGCGGGAAAAAATATAAATGCCTGCGGAGTAGCGAAATAATGGAATATTCCGCTGAACGTGCAAGGCGCGGGAATAAGCTACCGCGTGGCTATCAACGGGTCGATAGCCTGAAGATTGAAAAGCGGGAGCTCTGACGCCGTGTAAGCCAGCATTGAATTTTCGGGATCTGCGCTTATATAGATTCAATCAAGACCCTCCTCAAACGTCTGTTTGCGAGGAGTTAGCGACTCTGAAGACAATAGAAAGGTGGTTGGTATGAAACGTATTATGCTTTTTTTGGCTACAAACTTTGCTGTACTCATTGTATTGAGCATCGTGCTGCGGATTCTTGGTGTCGATAGTCTGCTGGCTCAGAACAATGTTGACCTGAATATTCAAGCGCTGCTGGTATTCTCGGCCGTATTTGGCATGGGTGGATCCTTTATCTCGCTAGCGATCTCGAAGTGGATGGCTAAGCGATCCATGGGCGTGCGGGTAATTGATCGGCCAACCAATCAAACGGAGCAATGGTTGGTTGAGACCATCCGCCGGCAGGCGAGTCAAGCTGGAATTGGAATGCCAGAAGTAGGTATTTTCCCGGCAAGCGAGCCGAACGCCTTTGCAACGGGCATGAGCCGTAATAATGCGTTGGTAGCCGTAAGTACGGGCTTACTGAACCATATGGCGCCGGAAGAAGTGGAAGCCGTACTTGGACATGAGGTGAGTCATGTAGCCAATGGCGATATGGTAACCCTGGGTTTGGTTCAGGGTGTCGTCAACACATTTGTGATCTTCCTGTCCCGGGTAGTGGGCCATGTGGTCGACCGAGCCGTCTTCAAGACCGAGGAAGGCTATGGTCCCGCGTATTTTATTACGTCGATTGTTGCCCAAATCGTGTTTTCCGTTCTCGCCACGGTGATCGTGATGTGGTTTTCCCGTTGGCGGGAGTTTCATGCCGACGATGGTGGTGCGCGGCTGGCCGGTCGGGATAAGATGATTGCCGCATTGCGTCGTTTACAAATGGCGCATGAGCCCCAAGATTTACCTGGGGAATTCGCTGCATTCGGCATTAGTGGTGGCATGGGTGATGGTTTAAAGAAACTGTTTATGAGTCATCCACCCCTTGAGGAACGAATCGCGGCTTTGCAACGGAAATAAAATTGCGATCGACATTAATCTAGGAGCACGCACGCAACCACTCAAGCGGTTTTCCGGGGAGTTATTTAGTGGGGAGAAAGGGGTACAGCGGTGCGAGTGCCGGGCAGAGGTCTTTCGGTTTCCTTAAGCCGAGGAAACCCCAAGTCCAGTTTGTTGTTTTGAATGTGGCTGCTCGCACGCTTCGTGTTGAGCTTATGAATTTAAGGTAGAGAAATCGTAGTCCATGATCTCCGAAGCTTCTCGTAGGAAATTGCCCTGAATATAGTTCACTCCCATGCTCCAGAGTATCGTCAGGGTATTGGCGTCCTCCACAAACGGTGCGATAACCACGTGATTTTCCGCGTGAGCCGTCTGGGTAAGCTGGCGAACCGCCTCCTGGTTCTCAGGAATCGTAGTTATATTTTCCATAAGACAACGATCAATTTTCAGATAGTCCACACTGACCGCTTTCAGCAGTTGAAAAGAGTTTAGGCCTGTCCCGAAACCTTCAATCGCGAATTCACAATTCAATTCATGCAGACCCTTGACTAAGCTTTTCGCAGATTTGAGGTAGTTGACGATCATTTCCTCCCTAATCTCAAAAACCAAATTGGCTGGAGAGATATGGCTGTTCTTGAGTTGCTCGGTCAGCCAAGCCAGGAGCTCTGGATCCTGAAGGGTGCCCATGGTTAATTTAACGAAGAAAATAGTGTCAGGCTTGGTTATGCGCACTTCCGCCAGTTTCTTGATTGCTTTCTCGATGAGCCAGCGGTCCACTGACTGAGCAATACCTGTGCGTTCCGCGCTAGGCATAAATTGAGCCGCCGATATCTCTTGGTTGTGGTCGTCTAGTAGGCGGGTATAGATCTCATAGCGCTCACCGGGGTTTCCGTGCAGGCTGACGATAGGCTGGAATACTAACCGGAAATGGCCATCATGCAGCGCGTCTTCTAGCTTTGATTTCCATAAAATATCTTGCTGCTTCTGGGTCATTTCACCTTCGGTAGGAACATAAAGTGCGTAACCTCCCAGCTCTTTGCTATTAATTTGACTAATAGTTTTCTCCAGACGAATCAACAATTCATTCGCATCCGGTGTATTTTCATCAATCTGGACTGCGCCAATGCAAGCCTTGGGAGAAACAGACAATCCCTCTATTTCGCATACATGATTATTGATAGCGGACACCAGTTTTTGCAGATGCGTGGAGAGCTGTTTGGGTGTCATTTGCGGAGTTAAAATCGAATACGATTCTTCACCAAATCTGGCCAGAATATCCTGATCGCTACAATGCCGTTGCAAAACTTTTGCAACGTCGACGACCACGGTGTCTGTGGAGGTTACTCCCACTAAGTCTTTAATTTCGGGAATATTGCTAATATCGATTTGAATTAGGGAGGTATTCTCCTCGGCCTGTGTGGCGTGGCTGACCGCTGATTCTAGCTGTTGCATAAGATATTTGCGGTTGAATAGACCGGTAGCCGTGTCACGCTGACTGAGGTCGCGAAGCTTTTTTTCGAATTCTTCGATATTCGCTTGATTATGGATCACAATCTGGGTGCAAGATTCGCCATCGATACTGGCACGGCTAAAAACCATCTGTGCCTTGAATGTTGTGCCATCAACATGTTGCAAATCGGCTTCAAAGGTTTCATTGTCGTCTATGGATTCATCGGGATTCCGCTGGCGAAGAAACTTTTTCATGGTGCCTTGATAAGCTGGCGCTACCATATCGATTAAAGGCAGGCCTTCAATTTCATCCCGATCATGGTAACCAAATAAATTCAGGTAGGTATCATTGGCATAGACATGCATGCCTTCATGCACGTAACAAATTGAATCTCTGGAGCTATCCAACAACGTGCGGCAGCGTTTTTCGACTTCCCCCAGCGAGGCCTCCATTTTTTTTAGCTGCCTCCATTGCTGTTGCGATTTATAGGTGCGATAGACCACGAGCTTTAGGTGATCAAGCTTATCCTTAAAAACGAGGTCTTCGGCACCGCGTAACATGCATTCCACGCCATCGACCTGATGATCTGCGCTGACTGCGATCACTGGAACATGCTTTCCAGTCTCGCGTATACAGTCCACGGTTTTCTCCAGGTCAATAGATTCAATGCTCAACGAATGCAGTACGACATCGGGGGAATGGGTTTTCAGCGCATCGACTAAGTCTTCCTCGTCCTCAGCTTGCTTGGCGCGGATGGCGTAGCCACCGGACTTAATCGCGCTGATCATCATTTCCGCATCATTGAGATTATCGTCAATAATAATAAGGCGTATGAGGTTTTCCATAATCAGTCGGCACCGGATGTTAGCTGTTGAAAATAGATCTAGGAATATTTCAGCTTATAGCGACCGGAAAATGTCTGAACTTTAGTGGAATTTGCGCGGTGCTAACGACAGGTATATCCAACTTAAGCTCGCTGTAGTTTTTAGCTATCTCAAGAGCATTTTAAGACCGTTAATCGCCTCGCCGGGCATCTCTCGGGATGAACTTAAGCCGGGGTTAACCGCGCGTTCGTAATCTAACTCCTGGGCAGTTACTGATAGAGTAACAAGTAGAGCAACAAGTAGAACATTTTGTTGGATCGACAGTGGATGTGATGACGATTTTTGACAGGGCCGGGTCTGAGTAGTCACAATACCCGAAGTTTCAATATCCAATAACTTAAGTAACCGACCAATGCGGGTATACGTTGAATTTGCTCAATCAATGAAAGCTCGTGTAGGCCATACCCTCAGCGGATGAGAGTTGCCTGGTGATATAACAAAGTGATCGTGGAGAACTTATGACAAGTTACACAACCAGTGAATTTAAGGCGGGTCTCAAAGTGATGCTGGATGGTGAGCCCTGCTCCATCGTAGAAAACGAATTTGTTAAACCCGGGAAAGGACAGGCATTCAATCGAGTTAAGCTTCGAAACTTGAAAAGTGGTCGCGTCATCGATCGCACCTTTAAATCAGGGGAATCGATCGAAGGGGCTGATGTGATGGATATTGATATGCAATACTTGTACTCGGATGGGGATTATTGGCATTTTATGGTGGCCGAGACCTTCGAGCAATATGCCGCTAGCAAAGAGGTAGTCGGTGAGGCGGCCCAGTGGATTAGGGATCAGGATATCTGTGGAGTGACTCTTTTCAATGGTCAACCCCTGTCGATTACGCCACCCAACTTCGTCGAGCTCAAGATCACTAAAACCGATCCCGGTGTGCGGGGGGATACCGCTTCTGGCGGAACCAAGCCTGCCACCCTGGAAACTGGGGCGGTAGTAAAAGTACCGTTATTCATCGAAGAGGGAGAGGTCCTTAAGATTGACACGCGTAAGGGTGAGTACGTATCACGGGTAAAATAGGGGGAATGGATGGTTCGGATTGGAGGCCTACCGCTACTTTCGAGAAACTGCGGGCTCGCGCTCGAATGTTAGCCCGCATACGGGCATTTTTTGCAGAACGCGAGGTCATGGAAGTTGATACGCCGGCATTGTCACTCAGCGAGACGTGCGATCCCAATATCCAGAGCTTTGGTGTTGATGATACGGGAGGTCGCCGCTTTCTGCACACTTCGCCTGAGTATGCCATGAAGCGTCTGCTGGCCGCAGGGATTGGCGATATCTTTCAAATGACTAAGGTCTATAGGAGAAACGAGTCGGGGCGTTTTCATAATCCAGAATTCACGTTACTTGAATGGTATCGCATTGGCTGGTCTTATCACCAGCTGATGGACGAAGTGGAGTCATTGGTCCACTATGCGCTGAACAGTGCAGTTCCCCTGAAAAATTCGCTTCGGTTAAGCTATCGGCAAATATTTCAACAATTCGCCGGCATCGAACCCTTTGGCGATTCAATGGAGAAAATAAGGGCCTGCGCAGACCAGCTCGGCTTCGAATTTCAACCCGATCGTCTGGATCGCGATGGATATTTAGATCTCTTGATGTCCCATCGAATCGCTCCGGCTTTGCCTAAGGACCGGCTGACCTGTGTTTTTGATTATCCTTCCTCGCAAGCTGCACTTGCCCTAATCCGGCAGGGGATACCGCCGGTCGCCGAGCGCTTCGAGATTTTTTGGGGGGCTATGGAACTGGCCAATGGCTATCATGAGCTAACCGATGCGAGCGAACAGCAAGCCCGGTTTATGCGCGAGTTGGAATATCGTAAAAAATTAGGGGAATTGCCCATGGGAATCGATAAACGGCTGATCTGTGCTTTAGGCCACGGCCTGCCGGAATGTTCTGGAGTTGCACTGGGGGTGGACAGATTACTGATGGTAACGACAGAGGCGCAGCATATTAACGAGGTATTAAGCTTTCCCTGGGACAGGGCTTAAGAGGGCTCCGATTCGGACTGAAAGTTTCCTAATCGTTGCCCCATTCTTACCTGGCTTTCTACCCGTAGTTCGGGATTCCATTCGATGGCTTGCGCTGGGAAAAGAAAGATGACTGTGGACCCCATATTAAACCGGCCAAGTTCTTGGCCTCGCGCAAGATTTATATTCGAAGATGTCGTACGCGTATAATCGGTAACTCGAATTCGAGAACCTCTTGGTGGTGTGATCAATCCGGCCCACACCGTTTCGATTGCCGCCACATTCATCGCCCCTACCATGACCAATGCCATTGGGCCATACCGGGTGGCAAACATCGCAACCATTCGTTCATTACGGGTAAATAATCTGGGAACACTCCTAACCGTAGTTGGTGAGACGCTAAACAGTCTACCAGGGATATAAATCATCTCTTTAAGCTCCGCATCGACGGGCATATGAACACGATGGTAATCTCGGGGTGAAAGATAAATGGTACAAAAATGGCCATTGTCGAACGTTTGAGCGCGCGAAGCACAGCCACCCAGAAGATCAACAACGGAGTAATACCATCCTTTAACTTGCAGGATCTGAGTCTTGTTAATCTCACCGAATTGACTAATGCAGCCATCCGCTGGGCTGGCAATCGCATGTATGTCGGTAACGATAGGCCGCGTTTCGGGACGAAGGGCACGTGTGAAAAAAGCGTTAAACGTAGGATACGCGCCGGGATTGGGCTCCAAGGCCTCATCCATATTCACTTTAAAAACTCGGATAAACGTGCGGATAAATAGGTTAACGCCGGGCAGAGCCCATCGCGTGAGTCTAAACAGGATCCGCGAAATGAAATGATGCGGTAAAATAGACCAAAACCAGTAATATAGGGAATTTAGACGCACGCTGAGGGCAAGGCACAGTTAAACGGCCGGAGGCGCATTGTAATAGGATTGCTTGGGTTCTTTACCCGGCTTCGTAATAACGGCGAAGCCGGTGAAAATCGTCGGCTAGTGTTTTGGCTTGCTGGGGTGCACCGAACAGTGCGGTTAGCCGGCCTTTTGGATCCACTAACAACACGGAAGCGCTGTGATCGACCAGATAGTTAGTAGGGTCTGCGGTGTTCTCAGTCTTGGCGTGTACAATACCCAAATTGGAGGTTAACCCGTCGAGTTCGGCTGGATTTCCCGTGAGACCAATAAATTGCGGATTAAAATATTCTACATAAGACTTTAACTGCTCAGCACCGTCGCGTTCTGGATCCACCGATACAAAAATGATTTGTGTATTTTGTTGATCGTGGTTCTTGGCGATTAGATTGAACGCCTTATTCAGGGTGGCGAGTGTGGTCGGGCAAACATCAGGGCAATGGGTGTAACCAAAGTACATGAAGCTCCACCGACCTTGTAATCGTTTATTGGTGAATGGTAGACCATTTTGGTCTACCAGGGAGAAATCGGCAAGCGGCCTACTTTGTTCCCACAAAGCAGTGGCGGCTTGTAGGGTGGGAGGTGTTTTCTGTCCGCCTACCGTATGAAACAGCCAACTTGCGGCTGCACCGGCCAGCAACGCTAGCAAGGCTACCCACGCAAGCGTGGGCAGGCGTTTGGATTGAGTCCTATTGTGGTTCATCATCCATAAATTATCTCATAGACTGTAGTCTGCTTCATCCGTTATAGAATCTATGCAACATAGCCAGATATCCCTCTAGATGCCCATTGAGAGAGTGATTGATTTAGTTTGTAATGTGAATACCCTGGGTGAGATTATTAGCTGGGGAGCGAGACAATTTGAAAAAGCCAACTTGGTATTTGGGCATGGGACGGATAATGCCTGGGATGAAGCGGCGCTCCTCGTATTGCACGCTGTGGGTTTATCGCCTGAGAATACACAGCAGGCACTCGAACGAGTTTTAACGGCTCAACAAAAGCAGCTTGCCTGTGATTTATTACTTAGGCGGATTGCCGAGCGTAAACCCGCGGCATATTTAATCCATCAAGCATGGTTTGCAGGGCTGCGCTTCTACGTGGATGAGAGAGTCCTCATTCCACGGTCACCGTTGGCGGAACTTATCGAGGCTAGGTTGGAGCCGTGGATTCAAGCGCAGCAGGTGCATGGCATTTTGGATCTTTGCACGGGCAGTGGATGCATCGGTATCGCCTGTGCTTATTATTTCCCGCACGCCCATATCGATGTTTCCGATATTTCGTCAGCCGCTCTGGAGGTCGCGCGAGAAAACATCGAGTACCATGGATTGCAGAAACATGTGGAGGCGATTCAGTCCGATCTGTTCACGGAACTTCACGGAAGACGCTACGATATTATTATCAGCAATCCACCCTATGTGGTTACTGAGACCCTTGCGGCGCTGGGCCCCGAATATGGCTATGAGCCGGAGATTGCGTTGGCAGGAGGTGAATACGGGCTGGATTTAGTCGAACGGATTCTGCAACAGTCAGCGCAATACTTGAATCCGCAAGGCGTGTTGATTATTGAGGTAGGCGATAGCGAGGTAAACTTAGTCGCACGTTATCCAAAAGTTCCTTTTATATGGTTGGAGTTCGAGCGGGGAGGGTATGGCGTGTGTTTGCTTACGGCTGAGCAATGCCTGACGTATTTTTCGTAATAATACAATGATAGGGAATTGATCGTCGATTTCCCTAGTCAATGTAAACAGTTGTTCGCGACCCTAATATTAGAATACGCCGTACACCGACTCACGTGATAGAATTAAAGAAGAGAGGCGGAGTTTATAACCAAAAGCCCTAAGGGGTAAATAAAGATGGAATGAGGAGTGGCTTATGACAAACTATGGTTTCGTGGCGTCCGGTGGCGGTTACCGAAGTTTCTATACAGAGGGCGCATTGGTTTGGATGCAACAAAACAATATTCCAATTGCCCGTATCACCTCCACGAGTTCCGGTAACAACATCGTTCTGGATTACTTGCTCTGGGACTGGCAGAAAGAGGAGCTCCCTCCGGTATTAAACAGTACGCTCAGGTTGAACCTTAAGGACATCTTTCATGTATTTGCCAACTTTCTTGGATTACAGCCCTCTCTCGTTCCCAATGGAACTTATCTATTCACGGTAGATAAAGACAAATGTAGAAAATCTCTGTTGTTGGACGAGCCAGAGCGCAGAGAGGTACTCAAGCAACGACTCAGCACCATCAAGTGGGATATATTAACGACCAATTTGTCTAAGAAAAAAAGTAAAAGCTTTAACATTAATGAAATATTGTCGGATGTTAATGACAGCACACTCGCCAGATTCATGGACGTTTTCTTGGCGGGAATAACAACGATTCCGTATTTCAAAGCGATCACCATGGATGATGATTATTATATTGAGGGGGGGTATATCGACAACACGCCTTTGCGGACGCTATTTGAAGACCCTGGTGTCGATGAAATTATCGCCGTTGATTTCACCGACTATGATTACCATTCGGAACTCAGCAAAGCTTACGCCAGCACCACTTTCACACTACCTCTAAATAGCATAGATCTCTTTATCCTAGTTAGCGATATCCAGTTGAATTTGCCGAGCGCCAGCATTCTTTCCAGAGCCGTACTGATCAACCAAATGCTTAAGGCTGTAAAGCGGTCATCGATCGAGCTCGATGGAAAAACTTATTTCTACAAACCGCTGCGTATACTCAAGCCCAAGAACTTGGAAAGCATGACCATTTCATTAAAACATAGCAGGATTCAAAAGGAATATTATGAATTGGGACAAAAAGAGATTCAGGCATTTTTTGCGGACCGCTAAGACAGGAGCAACAGACGCGATCGTATGAATGCCCACTCCAGTGAAGTGCCGGTTAGGTTTACATGTTGTAGTACCCAGTGAGCAAGCAAAATTATCTGGGGACAGATCAGGTGGTTTTCACTGTCACGAATAACGCGTGAAAGCCTAAGTTTGCTTCGGTTTGGATTGGTGCCAGCTTAAGATTCTGTTGAAATCGTCGCCTATCATGTACAGGCAGGGGAGCAGGATTAACGTAAGCGGTGTAGCGAACAAAATACCGTAGCCTAACGCGAGTGCCATGGGGCTCATATAAGGATCAGAGCCGCCAATGCCATAACCAATAGGTAGCAAGCCAGCGACGGTGGTCAGGGAGGTCATGACCACCGCGCGCAAGCGATCGGACGAACCCTGTGCAATGAGAGCGAATAGTGGCCGTGCAGGATCCAGTTTGCGCAAATGGTTGATGTGATCCACTAGAACGAGAGAGTCGTTGACGACCACACCGATCAAACCGATGATGCCCATCATGGCTAGGAAACCCAGGGCTTCACCGTGTAGTGTGAATGCGACGATCACGCCGATCAGTCCGAAGGGAATGGCGAGCATCACCAGAAAGGGCTGGGCGATGGAATTAAATAATAGAATCAGTAGAAAATATATCCCGATTAAGGCGACGGCGAAGATGATCCACAGTGCATCTACGGATTGTTGGGTTTCTTCGGCCTCTCCGCCGTAGACCATCCGCATTCCTGGATAATCACGTTCCAAATCAAACTGCTTGGAAACAGCCTCGGTAACCTTAAGAGGCGTGGTAATTTCCTTATTTACATCTCCGGTGATCGTGATGGAACGCTCACCATCGAAATGATGGTAATTGGAAGGCCCCGATCCGGAAACGAAACGGGCTACACGCTTGAGGCTAATCAACTGACCATCTTGGTTGGGGACGATGAGCTCCTGGAGAAATCGTTCGTCCTGCCGGGCCGTGGGTAAAAGCTGAACACGGAAGTCCACATCCTCCTCGCCATAGCGCACATTGGTAACGACTTCACCGTCGTAGGCTATGCGCACTGTCTGCGCCACATCGGCCACCGTTAGCTTTAGTTTCGCCAGCGCCGAATAATCGATTTGAATCTCTATTTGCTGTTTACCGGGTTTGTCGTCGCGTTCGATATCTTTGGTGCCCTTGAGATCTTTTATAAAAGTCTCGACCTGCTGCGCGAGCTGAGTTCTCTGGGTATCGTCGGAGCCCACCACGCGGATCGTGATCGGCCGACCCACAGGTGGTCCGCCGGCATCGATTTGGAATCGAATACGCTCGAATCCCTGCAATCGCTTCGTTCGTCTTCTGAGATCTTCCACGATCTGGTCAGCGGTGCGCTCACGCTTATTGAAAGGTGTCAGACTGAGAGTCAATAACGCTGAATTTTCTCGTTCCAAGGCGATGATACCATCGCCCGCATCACCAATACGGGTGATATAAGAGGAGACTTCTTGTGGTCCCAGGTCTTCAATCAGGCGTTCGATCCCCTTGACTTTGTCGGAGGTTGCGTCTAATGAGGCCCCAATCGGTAGTTCTGCGGCGATGTACACTCGATCCGCCGCGGTGGAAGGAAATAGAACGAAGTCCATGAACGTGACCGCATAGAAAATGGATCCTGCAAGCAAGGCGATAAACGCCGCGACCGAAACATAACGGTATCTTACTGAGGTACGTACGAACTTTTCATAGATTACTCGCACCCGCTCAAACCAAGTGCGTTCCACTCTCCTAGACTGGCCGTAACGGCGTAATCCGGGCACCAGATGAGCCGGTAAAAGTATAACTTCACCCATAGAAATGAGAAGCGCCAGAGTAATGGTTAGCGGAATCACGAAGACAAATTTTCCCATCATGCCCGGCATGGCGAAGAGAGGCGCGAACGCCAGAAATGTGGTCAGAATCGTAGTGAGCACCGGCTGAAATACTTCTTGAATGCCTTCCACCGCCGCTCGCATTGCCGATAAACCGGTTTCGGCCTTGCGGTAGATGGACTCCGAGACGATGATGGCGTCGTCCACGATGATCCCCACGACCAGGATCATGGCCGTGAGCGTAATGCTGTCCAGGTACACATCGAATAGGGGAAGCAGCGCCACGACGCCGAGTAGGGATACCGGAATACCGAGCGCCACCCAGCACGCGGCGCGCAGATTCAGGAACGCTGTCAATACACCGACGACCAATACCAGACCCAGGGCGCCGTTATTGACCACCGTCGCAAAGCGTGTGCTCACATAGCGTGATGAATCCCTGGAGAAAAGTACATCCACACCTTTGGGAAATAGCGCTTTCTCCTGCTTAACCAAGTCTTTGACCGAGCTCACTAGACGGATGATATCGGCGGCTTCGGTCTTATAAGCGACAAGCGAAATCGCGGAATGCCCATTCATTCGGGATTGAATCCGTTCCTCTTCAAAACCGTCGCGCACTAACGCCAGATCCTTAACCCTAATTTGAGGGCCATCAAAGGTCGATCGTACGATCACATCGCCCACTTCCAGTGGATCGCGGAATTGCGCCAGTGTGACGATGTTTTTCTCGCTCGTATAGGACTCGAAGGATCCCCCCGTGGCCCGTATGTTGCGCGCCTTGATCGCATTGATGATATGGCGCATGGGAATCTCATAGGATTTTATGGCATCGGGACGGACTTCGATTTTTATTTCCCGATCGAGATAACCGAAACGCTCGATCCGGGAAACTCCAGGGAGCGCTTTAAGCTTTTTCTCGAAGCGACGCGCCAGTTCACGCAGCTCAGGGTAGGGCAGATTTCCAGATAATCCCACCTCGATCACTGGGAAGATGGAGGTATTGAGCTCGGTGATCAGTGGTGACTCGGTAACGTCCTGAGGCAGATCCGTTACCCGATTGACGGCATCCCGGATGTCCTGCTTGACTCGGTCTTGATCCGACTCGTCGGGATCGATGCGGACATTGATGATGGATATATTTTCCATGGAAAAGGAAACATAACGTTGTATACCTACTACTTCTTTCAGTTCTTCTTCTATGGCATTGGTCACCTTGAGTTCAACATCCTCTGGTGAGGCGCCCGGGTAACGGGTGGAAATAAGCATTTCACCGAAGTCCACCTTAGGGAATAGGTCGCGCTTCATCGTGCTGGCCATGCCCAACCCCAGAAGAATAACAATAAGGGTCAGAAGATAGGCTAGCAGATTGCGTTCAGCAAAAAAGCGAAAGAAGTGCGTCATCAGAAATCTCTGAGATATTTAGGGGGCACTTTCAGTTTCTTTCGAGTTCTTGGTGTGGTGTGACCGGCCGGTAATTACTTGCGAAAAGCGTTCACTCGGCGAGCCACCAAATTTATCAATAAAGATTATTCACCGCCGGACGCGGCCTTAGGGCTCGGGAGAAGAATATCGAGTAGCGCTTTATACTCAATTAGTTGTTTCTGGTAATCGACGGCGTTTTCTGCATAAGCCAGTTGTGCCAAAGCTTCGCTGTCGCGGCTTTGAATAACAAACGTTAGTTCGGTTTTCCCGAGCTCGTAACGTTTCTCTTCTTCTCGAGATTTTGTCTTGGCAGTCTTAATACGCTGTTTGTTGAGATCAAGAGTCGCGGCGAGACCATGGATTTGCTCCAATACATTACGCATTGTGGATTCCAATTGGACGGTTTCATTCCGCAAATTTTCTAAAGTCTGTTGCCGCTGCAGTCGGGTACGCCGAACTTTCGCCTGGGCCGTGCGATTGCCTAAAGGATAGCTGAAGCCTAAGGCGATCTGAGAGTCCGTTTTATCGAAGCTAGTGGCATCGCCAAAAGATTCATCACCGCTTTTAACACCTACGGACAGGTTAATGTCCAGTTGGGGGCTTGCGGCGTTTTGGAGTCCATCTAATAACACGCGCTGTTGCTCCGCCTGCAAACGTAGCGCATGGAGCACGCGCGCCCGTGTTTTGAGCCTATCAACAACCTCCTTTTCCGGGGGTAGGTTAAGTATTTTATAGGGATTGAAGTCAGGTCGTTTTCGCGGCAGATCCGGATCGGTGGCGAGAGTGGCTAGCGCCGTGCGTATCGCGCTCAATGAGGCTTGTATTCTGCTCAGCACCGCCTTGGTGGATAACACTGAATCTTTGGCGCGGTACACATCCACTCGATCCACCAGCCCAACTTCAAATTTGCGTTGCACTTGCCCAAGTTCCCTGTTGGCTAGCCACAAGCGCTGGTTGGAGATGCGTCGTTGTTCCGCTAGCAATACCCAGTCTAAATAGCGCTGTGCTACTGATTTTAGGAATGCTTCTTGGTTTTCTTGGGACACCAACGTATCGATCTTAACCGTATAACCTTGCAGTGTATAATCTAATCGATCGAGCACACCGCCCGCATTTCGTAACAGGGGTTGGCTGTAGGATAACGTTAATCCGTTCTCATGGAATCGGCTAGGACCCACAGGAATGGTGAGCTCACCAGTAGGGGTAGGCACGACGAGATCGTCTATTTCCTGATCGGTAAAGCCATAGCGATGGCCGAGGGAGAGTCTTCCACCGGTCCGCCAAATATTTCTTGTCACACTCGTTTCAATACCCGTACTCTCTTCTTTTCTGGGCACACCTAAGCTCTTATTTGTAGGTTCGAAGTGAGAAAAGGAAGGCGTAGTCTGGAAGCGCCAATCTTCCGCTCCACGATAGCTGAGTTGTTGTTCTGTTTCAATATCGGTTGTCAGGGCTTCCTTACGAAAAAACGGGTGCTTAGTCTGAACCCGGGATAAGAAAGCTTCCAAGCTGAGGGTATCCGCCATTGCGGTTGAAGCGACCAGAATCAATGCAACAAGAGACAACTCTATCGAATAAAACATGGTTCATGCTCCAAGTCTGGGCGATGAAGTGGGTCTAATGTCGATACCAAGAATGCGGTGCATGCGTTCGCGGCGTTTGGGCTGACTGATTTTTTAAAATTGGATGGCAAGTTCCATACTAAACCTCAGCGAGTAAAATTTAGCTACCGAGTGTGATCAAGTTATTGGGAAATAAATCGTAGGCTATTGGAAGAGCAGGGCGAGCGCTTATTTCAACCAATTCGGCAACGCTTGGAGCGAGCCGCAGATCCTGGCCATAACGCCTATCCTCACTAATCTCCTCCAGCAGTAAATAGCCCGAGCGGGCCTGTGTCGTTGTGCTTTTTAATCATTAACTCATGATACTAGAATACGGCAGCTAGTCCTGCACTTTGTCCCGCTTTAAGGGGGTAGCCGGCTACTGCGATCCTTTTATTATATGTACCGAGAGATTTTCTGATCTCTCGCAGATCGCCAAAATGGTGTTGGATCTCGGCAGGTATGACAAGCCTGAAATGATATATGCCGTTTCGTCTATACAGATACAAGGCCACCTAACACCTTTGTGTCACAGAGAAGTGGCACACTTAGGTTCGCCACGGCACAACCAATGATTTGTATTAGATGCTAAAAGATATAATAATCAAAAAGATAACGAAAATGATAGGCAGGATTTGGTGGAGCCGATGGGGATCGAACCCACGACCTTCGCATTGCGAACGCGACGCTCTCCCAGCTGAGCTACGGCCCCTTGAGGTTTTATTCTATCTGTACTCGCCACATTCTGCCAGAATAAGTTGTTTTCCATCTATCAATCATGGCTAATCGATCAGTCGGGAAGATCTGTCACGATCAGTCCGACTGTTGATTTAATGTTGCCCGTCGCAGTTCGATTGTTTCGCTCGTTCTTCGCAATTTTTCGAGTTCTTGCTTCAATGGTAATGGGGCAAGACCCAGTTTCCGAGCTTTGCTGTTATCCATTGAAAGATTAGGAGCCCTAGGCGCTGCCATGGGCACATCTTTAATCCTGGAAGGGATCAACTGAGCCTTATTGATTTGAAAGATCTCGGCCATTAACAGGCCGAAATCATAGCGAGACATGGTTTCATTCCCTCCCAGGTGTAAGATTCCACTAAAATCGTTTAGCGCTAGCATCAGGCCTGAACACACCGTGGATGCCGAAATAAAGGATCGGTATTCGTCCGTGAATAGGCTCTGTTGTTCACCGGCTCGCAAGGCGGTGAGAAATTGCTGGAAGCCGCTGGGAACGCCGGCGAGTGTGATACCAAACATTAAAGCTAGACGGCAGATGGCAGTTTTTGGATAGATGCGGATCATTTCCGTTTCGGCTTGAACTTTTTGCTCACCGTAGATGTTGATGGGGGAGACCGGCGTTGTTTCCCGGTAGGGTGGATGGCGTCCATCGAAGACATTATCCGTTGAGGTGAACGTCAGGGGGATGTCGCGGTCCGCGCAAAGTCCCGCAATGTTGATTGAAGCTTGGACGTTTATTCTGCGAGAATCCTTGGGGTTCGTTTGGCAGAAGTTCGGTTTGGAAGCTGCTGCGGTGTGCAGGACGGCATCCGGACTTACTTCGTGAAACAAATGCTTCAACGCGTTAAAATCGGTAAGGTCTGTATTGATTAGGGTTGTCCCGGGAATGTCAGTCGCACGGGAATGAGTTACACCGAAGACATCCCATTGCTGTGAAGCGAATATACAAGCGTTCGAACCGAGAAAACCACTGGCGCCAGTGATCAATAAACGCTTCATGGTAGGTTCGTTGTTATTCGAACTTTATCAACGAATCGTTGAACGTAATCACAGCATCGGCATACGCAATGCGCCATCCAGACGAATGACTTCGCCATTGAGCAATGGGTTCTCATAGATCGCACACACCAGTTGCGCAAATTCATCAGGTTCACCCAAGCGATGTGGAAACGGAATCGATTGAATCAAATGTTCTCTGGCTGCTTCAGGGAGTTGTTCCAGTAGGGGCGTTCGCATTAGACCGGGAGCGATCGTCATCACGCGGATGCCAAAATGCGCGAATTCGCGGGCGAGGGGCAGGGTGAGGCTGACAATTCCACCCTTAGAAGCGGCGTAAGCGCCTTGACCGATCTGACCTTCATAGGCGGCAATGGAGGCGACGTTGATGATCACGCCGCGTTCGCCATTTCTATCGGGGACATTATCGCGCATCTTCAAGGCGGCAGCCCTGCAAGCGACAAAGGTCCCGATGAGGTTAACTTGGATGGTTCGGGTAAATTCTTCTTGACTGAGCGAGCCTTTGCGGCCGATGACGCGCTTGCTTTGCATCACCCCGGCGCAGTTGACAGCCAAGGTGATGCCGCCGAATTGACTGGTAACCGCGTTGAATGCCTTATCTACCGACACCTCGGAGGTAACATCAGCGAATTCGAACGGCACGGACTCTCCGAGCTCTGCGGATATCCGCTGCTCCACGGACGCGTCCACATCCAATACGGCGACTTGACCTCCAGCGTGGTGGATTGTTTTGGTAACAGCAAGCCCCAGGCCGGAACCTCCACCAGTAACCAGCGCTTTTGCTTTATTGAGTTCCATAGAGGGTTACTCTGGAGTAGTACGGCGAGCTAATAATCATTTTGACGGTCTGGCCAAACAAAGCGGCTTCCCTCGCTTCGATCATAGATGATGTTCAATGTCATCAGGTTCAGATTGGCACGGTTTAATTTGGTTGTCATTTTCCATCCATCGCGGTTGAGAGTGCAACCCTTGAAATTGAATGGGTTCTTATTGAATATAAAAAGGCATCGGCGGGGCTGACGTGATGGCTGGTCTTAAGTTATCTTAATGCATAATAATACGGGCGCTATCAGTCAACTGATTTCGTCGAACAGTGTCCAAACGTTTTTCGAGTAGTCTGCTTAAGAGGGGTCGCCATGGTATCGAAGCGTCTTCCTGGAAGATTTTCATTATGTTTGTTAATAAGAACTCGAAAAATCAATCCAAATTTTATTTTCCCATGCTCAATCGGCGCTAACCCGACAATCTCCTAAGTAAAGGATGGAGAGTTTCTGAATAAGGTGCGTATAAATACGGTATTGTGTATCTGCTAACTCAATGAGGATAGATGTTAATGAAAACTAAACAGAAATGCAGGATCCCAAAGTTTTTCTTGGCCCTGTTGGCGATGACAACCACTACATCGGGGTCTGCCGATGAGTTGGAAGTCGCCTTAAGCAGCAAAACCGTTAAGGCAGAGTACCTTAGGCCAGTGGATCAAGCGGGGATTGGAGGTGGTGATCTGTCCGTAGGCTTGTTTTATAATGAGGATGAAGAATTGGCCGGGAATGTAGGGCTGGTAGTATCGGGCGTGCCGGCCGGGCAAAATCCACTGAGCTTTGGTGTGGGCACAAAGTTTTATGGTGCCCGAGTAAAGCGTCGGGGTGATGACTCCGTATTCGCTCTTACGCTGGGTGGTAAAGCCAAGTATACTTTTCCGGCTAATATCCCCATGCACCTGGGCACCGAACTGTTTTACGCACCCAGTATCACCACGCTGAGTGATGGCGAAAATCTCTTGGATTTCAATGCGCGTTATGAGATTGAGTTTATTCCGCAAACTGTCGCTTTTATCGGATACCGATTGTTCCGTGTGGACCTGGAAAAAGGCGGGTACTCCAAGCTCGATAATAATGCTCAGTTGGGTATACGGATGAGCTTTTAATCTCTCCGGTTTTTATTCTCCACAATTTTCAGAATCGCTATTAAGTTCTTGCGGAAGACCAAATTGGCTCGGTACAGCGATAATGTATCCGCTCGTATGCATTATTTAGTCGTCTCACTCGGATTTTACAGCGCAGCATTTGGTGAATAAGTCGACAAAGTGCTAGGGCTCATTGTGTCTTGAAATGGGGTCTGGAAAGGGTCGAACGATCTTCAACTTAGAAATGACATCATGGCGAGGAAGAGCCTATCAGCCAGACTGAAATAGGTCTGATGTCCCGAGTCTGTTGGATTACGGGTTCATTTCTATTTTGGGGAACCATGTTGGTGACGAGTGGTTGCGCAGTCGGCGTTCCCAAAAACATCGGCGATAGTTGCGCGATTTTTCAGCAAAAGCGGGATTGGTACGAAAGCGCCCTTAAGAGCTACGAAAAATGGGGCGTTCCCATTCACATCCAGATGGCTATTATTCATCAGGAGTCGCGTTTTCTACCTGATGCCAAAGCTCCGCGCGGCAGGCTTTTATGGGTTATCCCCTGGTTTCGTAAATCCTCGGCCTATGGATATGCTCAAGTAACGGATTCAACGTGGGACTGGTATCTTCAAGAAACGGATAGTTGGTGGGCGGATCGTGATGAATTTGAGGATGTGGTCGATTTCATCGGCTGGTATATCGATCGTTCGCACCGCAAGCTCGGTATTCCCAAAACGGATGCATATCATCAGTATTTGGCGTTCCACGAAGGCTATGGGGGATATCAAAGAAAAACGTATCGCCATAAAAAGTGGCTGTTACGGGTGGCTCGAAAAGTTCAGCATCAGGCAAACATTTACCAAGCCCAATTGCTGCGCTGTCAGGATTCGCTAAAGAAACGATGGAGCCTATGGCCGTTTTAGCTGAACTGGATCCGCCTTGTTGTTGCAAGAAATTCTGGGATAATCAGTGAAAAAATGCGGTGTGTCGAGGGCAATAGGGTTTTGAGTTCTGGCACTCGATTTTGGGTTAAGTGAGGGTGTCTGCTCCATTCGCAAAGTATCGTTCGCGGTGGGCAACGGGCTAGACAGTAACAACTATCTCGAGCCTGAAGATCGTGGCCGCTTGGGCATGCATGTTGAGTGGCCGATCGGCTCGATGTCTGCCGGCGGTTTTACTATTTATTTTATTTTACTCTTTACTCTTTGTCAGGTGGTTCTCCAATGGGCTCTGTACCTGCGAATCTAGCTCGTCTCTTGGAAATTATGCAGAGGCTTCGCGACCCAGTACACGGATGTCCATGGGATCAGAAGCAGACTTTTTCGAGTCTCATTCCCTACACATTGGAAGAAGCCTATGAAGTAGTCGACGCTATTGAACGCGGGGACTTTGAGGCATTAAAAGCTGAGCTGGGCGATCTGTTACTGCACGTAGTTTTCCTTGCACATTTAGCCCATGAGTGCGATCTATTCGACTTCGACGGTGTAGCCGAAGCCATTTGTGAGAAACTCATTCGCCGACATCCTCATGTGTTCGATAACGTCCAGATTGAATCAGAATCGGAGCTGAAGGCGGCCTGGGAGACGCACAAATCACTTGAACGCCAGGCTGCTGCTAACGTCAATAGTCCACCCAGCGTAATGGGGGGCATCGCGAAGGCGCTACCGGAACTTCTTCGGGCGACCAAGTTACAAGCTCGTGCGGCGAGTGTTGGTTTTGATTGGCCAGACGCTCGCGAGATCTTTTTTAAGATCGATGAAGAACTCGAGGAGGTGCAACAAGTGTTGGTACACAATGAGGAAAGCGACCGGTTACAGGAAGAAATTGGCGATGTCCTGTTTGCGGTAGTGAATTTATCGAGGCATCACGGGATTAATCCTGAACAAGCCTTGCGTCAGGGGAACAGGAAATTTGAACGTCGCTTCCGCTGTATAGAGCAGCATCTCGCGCTACGGGGACTTAGACCCAAGGAGTGTAGCCTCGAGGAGTTGGATGCGCTTTGGGAAGAGGTTAAACGTCAGGAGAAATAACTCATACCCCACATTCTCAAAAAACGGTGCGTATTGGTCGTTACATAGGTTAGAGCGTAGATTTGATTCCCCACAGCGCATTTTGGTGAACTTCAATCACTGGGTAGTTGCATAGCTTTGTTCACAGGATTCTTTCATAGGGTCACCCTCATCTGAATGCTTTCTTCCTCGCTTCAGTTATGTGATCCCAGCAATGGGCCAAATCCCGGCGGTGGTTTACGGTAATGTGTCGCCTGCTCGTAGGTGTAGGCTTACTGGAGTGGCTTGCCTTCGTCGAAGGGCCTGGCCACTAACTGCAGGCCTAGCGGCAGTCCGCTT
>CAVSWL010000002.1:0-65624 GCA_963731655.1 uncultured Gammaproteobacteria bacterium
TCACTACCATCTGGTGATCGAGACCGTGGAGGGGAACCTGTCACGGGGGATGCGTCAACTGAATGGTGTTTACACCCAGGCATCGAACCGGCGCCATCGTCGCGTTGGGCATTTGTTTCAGGGTCGGTTCAAGGGCATCCTGGTGGACAAGGACGCCTACCTGTTGGAACTGAGCCGGTATGTCGTGCTGAATCCGGTTCGGGCGGGAATGGTCGAGTCGCCGGAACAGTGGCCCTGGAGCAGTTACCGGGCGATGATGGGAAAGGTTGTAACGCCGACCTGGTTGGCGGTAGACGGTCTGTTGAGTCAATTTGGAAAAGATCGGAAAGAAGCCCGTCGATATTATCGGAGCTTTGTTCGCGATGGCATTGGACAAGGCCTCTGGGAAGGACTGCGCCATCAAATCTTCCTGGGAGACGACGCCTTCGTGGAGAAAATGCAGTCCAGGGCGGAGGTGAAGGGCGATACCTTAGCGATTCCTCGGGTACAGCGCCGACCTCCACCACCATCTCTTGCAGAGATCGCGGCGCATCATGGCGAGCGCAATGCCGCCATCGCAGTAGCTTATAACACTGGCGCCTACAGTTACCGGCAAATTGCCGAGCATTTTGGACTTCACCCGGCGACAGTCGGGCGTATCGTACGAGGAGCAATGTTACGATGCGAGAACTGACCCTCAGTATTCCTTTGGCCGGATATACCGACAGGCTGTTGGAATAACTTCAAATATTCGCTACTTACTCTCGCGAATATTTTTTATTTCGTTGCCTTTGCTGTGTGAAAAGGCAGAACGTGCCGTTTCAATCGCAGCCAGCATCGCTTTTCGGTCTTGGTCCTCTAAGACAGTGAGCAAATCGGAAAGCCAGCGGTAAGAATTCAATTGCTTGTGCTGGCTGATGTAGTATTTAGTGCCGGCGAAAGTCCAACCGCCGGTAAACTCCTCGGATTGGGCAGAAATCGTGTCATACAGCTTGTCCAGCTTACTTGGAATCAAGTCAGATTTACCAAGCGCTGCCAGGGTCGCGATCTCAAGGGCTTTAAGGGCGACAATAGCTTGGGGCTCAAGACCGGTCTTAGCGAGCAATGCGGTCAGTCGCGATTCCGCCTTGGCGAATCGCCCCGTGGTGAAATGTGTCTCCGCGAAGTTCATTTGCACAGCGACGTCGTCAGGATGCTGTTGCAACCAATCCGCTGTAAGGTTAAAGGCCTGGTCGAAGGCAAACAGCTTTTCATGATAACGAAGCTGAGCCGAGGTGTAGGCCTCCTTGTTGTCCGGAAATACGCGAAGGAGACTGACATAGCTTTCCGCTGCCTTGTCCCAAACTTCTTGAGCTAAGTAAGCCTGCGCTAGGTTTTCCACAGTCTGCGCCCATTGCGGTGGAAGGGCCTCTTGGGTTCTGACCTGCAAGGCGTTGCGGTAGGCGGCCACCGCCTCGGCCAGCAGCCGCCGGCCCTCCTCGCCCCCGGTGCGCGTGCCTTGGTTCCAAAGGGCGGTGCCCAGGTTGTTCTGGGTCGCAGCCCAGTCCTGCGGGAGCTGCGCGCGGGTTCTGACCTCGAGCGCACTGCGGTAGGCGGCCACCGCCTCGGCCAGCAGCCGTCGGCCGTCCTCGCCCCCGGTGCGCGTGCCTTGGTCAGGAAGGGCGGCGTGCCTTGGTCCAAAGGGCGGTGCCCAGGTTGTTCTGGGTCGCGGCCCATTGCTGCGGGAGCTGCGCGCGGGTTCTGGTTTTTAGGATTTCTCTATAAGCGTGGATTGCTTGCGGTAGGGCGTTTCCGTCGACCTTTTCGGTACCTTGCCGATAAAGCGCATAGGCATAACGATCAAGATAGTCGTTACGTGTTTCGAGATGGGAAGCCGGGACCCGCTCGCTCGCCTTCTCGAAATGCTTTGCGGCCTCTCGATAATCTAATCGGGTTAGACTTAACTCACCGCGTTCCGCCAGTATCTTCGCGGCGTTAAGCACCCTCCGTTCGGCGGCTTTCTGGGCCTGACGCGCCAGGTCTTCGGCCCTCTGTGCTGCCGCAAGCTCCGCGGTTTCCGCGTCTCGGAGCAGCCGGTCGGCACGATCATAGTTGGCTTCTTTAACGGCCGCGCGCGCCTGCTCAATCATCCCTTTGATCTCGGGTGATTCCGTGTCCAGGACCGCGAGACGATCCAGCATATCACGGTGACGCTGTGCAATCTCCGCAAGTCTTTCCGGTAATTTTTCGAGCGGTACTTGGTTTTCATCGAGGATGCGAAAGAAGCCAACCACAGCGTCGTCTGTTACTTGAAGCTTGTTGCTAAGCTCTTCAACATCCGCCTCGTAGCGCGTTCTTAATTCATGGCTACTAGCCGTTATGAGTCTTTCTACTTGCTCTGACGTGTAGCCAATCGTGATGGTGCTTTCACGAATATCTCCGCCGGCGGCGACACCCTGCTCGGCCGTCACCTCATCGGCCGGCCCTTCTAACGTGGCAAGCATCAGTCCCAGGCCGGCCAGTAGCACAATCAAATGGTTTTTGATTCGCACTGACTCAGTCCCCTTTCGGCTTGGCGTGGTCAGGCTCTGGACGCCTCGGGCTGACGATATGGATCTTGCTACCCCGGATATCGCCGCCAGCGGCCACACCGCCGTCGGTCGATACCGACGTTGGTGTAGGCGATTTACCTGTGAAAAGCCAGCCGAGGATGAGCATCATCAGGGCGACGCCGATACCGGAAAACACCCACTGTTTGTTCTCTTGCAGCCAGTGTAATAGGTGCTTCATGTGGCTTTCCGTTGAAGTATGTGACGGATCGGTCCGGCGCCTCGGAATGTTCCCGATCACGCTACCGGGGAAGCGCGGCGGATCCAGTACCGACCGTTCGGCCGCACCGGGAAAGCTGGGCGGCTTCCCCGGTTTGCCGCGTTCACCGCTCACGTGGTGCAATAAGCTCTCCCGCGCGCTTGCTTCGTCTCGACCCACTAAATCGATATAGATGATTTGGCTCAGCAGACCGCTCAGATCGCACTCGCGAACCCGCACCGGGATAAGAGTGCGCTTTCCCCCCGTTGGGTCTTGTGCAAAAGCGGCCGCCCATTCGGGGTGGGTATAGTGCGCTTCAAGATAGTCGGGGGATAACACCGCGAGCGTTCGTTGCGCTTCCTTCGTGGCTGTGTCCATTTCCAGCACAAAATTACCACCCGGTTTAAAGTCCCACGCCTGAATGACGGTGGAGTACCCTGCCTCCTCAAGCGCCCATCCGATCCATTCCGCCCAACGACGATCGGCTTGGTTATAGCTGATAAAAATATCTTTCATTGACCCCGGTTCGCTGTAGCGATGCGCCATCAGAATCGGCAGTCACCGAACTGCACCATCCCACGGTTCGACAAAACGATCGTTTTACGAAACTTTGGGAAGACCCCGCAAAATCGCACAAAACGCCGGTATTTTAGGTCGATTATTGCCGTTTTAAAAAACAAAGTCTATTATTTTGCTTCCCGCTGTATCGAGACTTGTGGGGACACCATCGCCCGAAAGCGTTACGCCATTCGGACTCGGGTATTCCGAGAACGTTACCGTTGGAGGTAATGGAATCTTACTGCGAACTCGTCGTGGCGATGAAAATCAGAACATCCAACAAAAGAGGTCGCCACAGTTAATGTGAGCCCAAAAAAACGCGATGTTTGCAGTTTCTGCGGATGATGTTTACAGGCCGCTACACCTATCTGGTAGATCATTCCCCATAAAAAACCTCCATCGACTCGGTCACGATGAATTGCCAGCACTCGCTACAGGTCAACTGAGTCGCAGTGGCTTTCAATCAAGAGAAGAACGCGCGAACCCATTCATGAGCTCGTTTATTGATCGGCTCAAGCAGTCCGTTACCCCCGAGGCGCCTCTTGATGAAATTCCTAAAGCGCAACGCCAATGGCTCCAATAGCCTATCGTTTGCCCATTGCGCTATCTGCGGGCCAGCCATCGGTCCAACTGGTTGGCAAAGGCCTGGCGGTCAGCTTGGTTGAGCGCCACCGGTCCGCCGGTGGCCACCCCGCTGCCGCGTAGGGTATCCATGAAATCCCGCATGTTCAGGATCTGGCGGATATTGTCTTCGTTGTAGAGTTCACCGCGCGGGTTCAAGGCCAGGCAGCCTTTCGCGATGACCTCGGCGGCTAACGGGATATCCGCGGTTATCACCAGGTCATCCGCTGCCGCGTGTTGCACAATGTGGTTGTCCGCAACGTCAAATCCGGCCGCTACATGAATCCGATGGATATGGCGGGATCTGGGAACCTGGAGGGGTTGGTTGGCAACCAGGATCACGGGTACACCCACTCTCTCCGCGGCCCGATACAGGATCTCCTTGATCACTTTCGGGCAGGCGTCGGCGTCCACCCAAATCTGTTTTGAACTCACTAATCTTCCCTCGCAGGCTATTGTATTTACTAAGCGTCGCATTATACTGCGCTGCCCGGTCATGCCTATGACCGCGTCTCTTCCCTCTCACTAGGAATCTCCCATGTCCGATGTCAATCCTGCTGTTTTTAGCTTCCGCGATCTGAATCTGCCTGCCCCGTTATTGACCGCTCTTGATAAGGTTGGGTACGAAACCCCCACCCCGATTCAGGCTCAGACCATTCCTCCTCTGTTGGAGGGCCTGGACCTGCTGGGACACGCCCCCACCGGCACCGGCAAGACCGCCGCTTTTGCATTGCCTCTGCTATCACGTATCGACACCGACCGTCAACAAGTACAGGTGATGGTCCTTACTCCCACCCGCGAACTGGCGATCCAGGTGGCCGAAGCCTTTCAGCGTTATGCCTCCCACATCAGGGGGTTTCATGTGTTGCCGATCTATGGCGGTCAGGACTATGCGGGGCAGATACGACAGCTGAAGCGGGGCGTGCAGGTGGTGGTCGGCACCCCGGGTCGGGTGATGGACCACATGCGCAAGGGCACGCTAACGCTGGATGCCTTGCAGGCGTTGGTGTTGGATGAGGCGGACGAGATGCTACGCATGGGTTTCATCGACGATGTCGAGTGGATCCTGGAACAGACGCCGAAGCAGCGTCAGATGGCGCTCTTCTCGGCGACCCTGCCGAAAGAGATCCAGCGCATCGCACGACGTCATCTGCGCGATCCTCAGGAGATTTCCATCAAGACCCGGACCGCGACCGCCGAAACCATCCGCCAGCGATACTGGCTGGTCAGTGGTCTACACAAGCTGGACGCACTGACACGTATCCTGGAGGTGGAGCGCTTCGAGGCCGTGCTCATGTTCGTGCGCACCAAGACCGCCACTACGGAACTGGCCGAACGACTGGAGGCCAGAGGTTACGCGGCAGCGGCGCTGAACGGCGATATGGCGCAAAAACACCGGGAACAGAGGATCGAAGCCCTGAAACGAGGCTCGCTGGATATCCTAGTGGCCACCGATGTTGCCGCGCGAGGCCTGGATGTGGAGCGGATCAGTCACGTAGTTAACTACGATATCCCCTACGACACCGAGGCCTATATTCATCGCATCGGGCGCACCGGCCGGGCGGGCCGTCAGGGTGATGCCATCCTGTTTGTCGCGCCCCGAGAACGGCGGATGCTCAGCGCTATCGAAAGGGCGACACGTCAGAAGATCGAGCCGTTGGAGTTACCTTCGACTGAGATGGTCAACAACAAACGGATCGCCGATTTCAAACAGAGCATCAGTGATACCCTGGCCGCCGGTGAACTGGATTTCATGCAGAGCTTACTGGAACAGTACCAGCAGGAGCACGATGTACCGGCGCTGGAGATCGCCGCGGCATTAGCTAAGATCTCCAGCGGCGATCGGCTGTTGTTGCCGAAACCGGAAAACGCGAGACCCGCCCGCCCTAAAGCCGAGTCAGAGCAGCCTAAGGAACAGACTAAACCGCGTCGACGCAGCTCACGAACCCACCCCACCAAAGGCATGGAGCGGTTTCGTATCGAGGTGGGATACCAGCACGCCGTCAAGCCAGGCAATATCGTGGGTGCCATTGCCAACGAGGCGGGGCTGGATGCTGAGCACATCGGACATATCGATATTCACGAGGAATTCAGTCTGGTCGACCTGCCTTTGGGCATGCCAAAAGAGATTTTTCAGGATCTCAAGAAGACTTGGGTATGCGGTCAACGCCTCAATATCTCGCGGCCGGAGCCACTTGAAAAGGTGGGCGCACGGCGGAAAATGGGAAAAAAACGTGCCGTTAGGAATCTGTCGGACTTAGGCGATCGTAGCGGGCGAAAAACGGTTTGAGCTAGTTGCCCTTGCCCCGCTTGGCGGGCGTCATCCGTGCACTGGCTTTGGGGTCTCACGGGCCTTAGGGTCATTACTACATACCCCGATACTCAAGTTGACTTTTCTATTGATCGGCTTATGGATGCTTTTCGCAGCGGGGCTATATCTGGAGAGCTGGCGCGGAAGGTACAACGATAAACTCTTATGTATGCGCGGGACTGGAACTCGCTAGGCAGGGCATGATTCAATCGTTATTGCCCACGACGCTGCAAGTGGAAAAATACAACGGATAGCCCAATTTGCATATCGACTCGTCGGCTAGTTTCGACGCCACTCCTATGCTATGGTGTGCTCTACACGATAAGACTAGAACACAATGCGATGATTGACGAATCTGAGCACAAAGCACTCGTTTCAGCCACTGATTTCCCCGCCTTACTTGAGGCCATCGCTCGCCGTGGTTACACGCTGATTGGCCCCACGATCAGGGACCACGCGATAGCCTACGATGAAATCGAAAACGCCGATGATCTACCCGCCGGTTGGACTGACCAACAAAAGGCGGGGAGCTACCGGCTCACACGCCGCGACGATAATGCCTTCTTCGGTTACAACGTGGGGCCGAATTCATGGAAGAAATTTCTCTATCCTCCCCGTCTTCGCCTGTGGAAAGCGCACACTACGGACTCGGGATTCGAGTTAGAACCGCAAGCCGATGAGACAACGCCGCAGGCATTCGTGGGTGTAAGACCCTGCGAGCTGCAAGCGATCGCAGTACAAGATCGGGTATTGTTGGAAGGACGCCATGTCGATCCGGAATATGCGGCGCGTCGTAACGCGGTTTTTCTCCTCGCCGTTCAGTGCGCACAAGCCGGACAGACTTGCTTCTGTACCTCCATGGGAACAGGGCCGCGGGCGAAACAGGGTTTTGATCTGGCG
This sequence comes from uncultured Gammaproteobacteria bacterium, assembly GCA_963731655.1. Lineage (GTDB taxonomy): Bacteria > Pseudomonadota > Gammaproteobacteria > JAAEPA01 > JAAEPA01 > CAVSWL01. Next base: position 7,157 of record CAVSWL010000002.1, read on the forward strand.
CTCACCGAGCTCATCGATGAGCAGCGGCATGAATTCCTCGTGGAAGTGGGTTCCAAGGCTGGCGCGGACGTCCTAGCTCAGACCCCACACCGTCCAGCCACGGATGACGAATGGAATCAGGCGCTGCGGGCCAGTGCCCGAGCCACCGAGGAGATGGGGCGCCAATTGGATACTACGGATATTAAGGAGCTGCTCTACCGCAACGCGGAGAATTCTCGTTGGGATGACGTGGCCCAACGCTGCCTAGCCTGCGCAAATTGCACGATGGTGTGTCCGACCTGTTTTTGCACGGCGATCGACAATGTCACCGACCTAACGGGAGAGACAGCCGAACAACTGCGCCGCTGGGACTCCTGTTTTAACTCGCCTTTTTCCTATCTCCATGGCGGCGCCGTGCGCCTGACCACCAAATCCCGCTACCGCCAGTGGCTCACCCATAAATTTGCGGCTTGGCATGACCAATTCAATAGCTCGGGCTGCGTCGGCTGCGGGCGTTGCATAACCTGGTGTCCCGTCGGCATCGACGTCACCGAGGAAATTGCCGCGATACGCGCCAACGACGCGGTCCCTGAAACCGAAAAAACTCTTGTCTCTAGTTGAGGGCTCGCATTGTGGAAGGATTGGAATCCATCATTCGTAAACACCCTTTTTTCCAAGGGATGAGCGATGAACATATCGCGTTATTGAGCGGATGCACACAGAATATCCGCTTCAAGAAAGAGAGCTTCATCTTTAAGGAGGGGGATCCAGCCGATATCTTTTTCTGCATTCGCGCGGGGCGCGTTGCCCTGGAATTTCACACGCCCCATAAAGGAGCGATCCGATACGATTACCGCAAAGCGGGTGATGTGTTGGGCTGGTCCTGGTTAGTACCACCCTACCGCTGGTATAGCGATGCGCGCGTGGTGGACGAGGTACGTGCGTTGGCGTTTGACGGCGCTTGCCTGCGCGGCAAATGGGAGCAGGATCCGGGCCTGGGTTTCCAGATGTACAAGCGGTTTGTGCCGCTGATGCACCGCGCTCTGGAAGCGACTCACCTGCAATTGATGGATGTGTACGGCCCAGAATGACACCATGAAGGCGACTCGAACCCAGACGGTGACGCAAACACAGTCCGTGGACCCATGGCTTCCCCGTCCGGTACCCATTGTGCGGGTACAGCGCGAGACGCGGGACACTTTCACAATCACCCTGGATGTTTCCGATAGCGCCCAAGGACTGGCATTTCTCCCAGGGCAATTTACCATGCTGTATCTTTTTGGCGTGGGCGACGTACCGATTTCCATCAGCGGAGATGCGGCAAAACCCATGAGCCTAGTCCACACCATCCGTGGCGTGGGTGGTGTCACGCGGCCATTACAAAAGCTGAAGCGTGGTGCGGTGTTGGGGGTACGTGGACCTTTTGGCACGAGCTGGCCGATTGCGGATGCGCGAGGTCGAGATATTCTGATTATCGCCGGCGGCATCGGTCTGGCCCCACTACGGCCCTTAATCTATCACGTATTGCGTAGGCGGCAAGACTATGGCCACGTGCATCTCGTGTACGGCACACGCTCGCCCGCTGACATACTCTTTAGGCAGGAACTCGAACGCTGGGGCGGGCGTTTTGATATGGATGTTTCGGTTACCGTGGACCACGGCACGCTGGATTGGTACGGAGATATCGGCGTAGTCACCACCCTGCTCGAAAAAACCCGTTGCGAGCCCAACAATAGCGTCGCGTTCGCATGCGGGCCGGAAATCATGATGCGCTTTACCGTCCGGGGGCTGAATAAGCTTGGGATGAGCGACGAGCAGATCTATGTCTCCATGGAGCGTAATATGCAGTGTGCCGTAGGATTGTGTGGTCACTGCCAATATGGACCCCTATTTATTTGCAAGGATGGGCCTGTCTTCCGTTTCGACAAAATCAAACCGTTATTTGGCATCCGGGAAATCTAACAGCACCATGGCCAAGCGTACACGCCCAAAACTCGCGGTCTGGAAATTTGCCTCTTGCGACGGCTGCCAATTGAGTCTGCTCGACTGCGAAGACGAGTTGCTGGCCGTTGCCGGGCAGATCGAAATCGCGTATTTCTCGGAAGCCACCCGCGCGCATGTGAAAGGACCCTACGATCTCTCGCTGGTCGAAGGTTCCATAACCACTCCCCAAGATGCGGAACGGATTCATGCGGCGCGTAAACAGTCGAAAACACTGGTCACTATTGGGGCGTGCGCTACCTCCGGTGGGATTCAGGCCCTGCGCAACTTTCGCGATGTCAACGAATTTATTTCCGTCGTTTATGCCAGACCAGAATTTATCGATAGTCTAGCGACTTCCACCGCGATCGCCGATCACGTGAAAGTCGACTTGGAATTGCGAGGTTGCCCCATCAATAAACATCAGTTGCTCGAAGTGATCAATGCCTATCTTTTTGGTCGGCCACCCAGACTCTCGCCTCACAGTGTCTGCGTGGAATGCAAGCTACGCAATACCGTCTGTATCATGGTCGCCCAGGGCATCGCGTGTCTGGGCCCGGTCACCCAAGCGGGGTGTGGTGCGCTCTGCCCCAGTTATCACCGGGGATGCTATGGTTGCTTCGGTCCGCAGAGCACACCGAACACGACCGCACTTTCCGCGGCGTGGAAAGCGTTGGGTAAGAGCCAGGCCGAAATCGCACGGGTTTATCATAGCTTCAATGCGGCGGCAGAGCCCTTCACCAGTGCGGGAAACCAAGACGATTCATGAGCAAGACTATTAAAGTCGATGTCCTTGCGCGCGTTGAGGGCGAGGGCGCGCTGACCATCCGGTTTAGTAAAGATAAGGTGCGCGACGTGCAACTGCGTATCTTCGAGCCACCGCGTTTCTTCGAAAGCCTATTACGCGGACGCGCGCAGGAAGAAGTACCGGACATCACCGCAAGGATTTGCGGGATCTGTCCGGTCGCTTACCAGATGAGCGCCTGTCATGCGATCGAGGATGCCTGCGGGGTCCAAGTAAACGGTTCCTTGCGCACCTTGCGGCGCTTGCTCTATTGCGGGGAATGGATCGAGAGCCACTGTCTGCACATGTTCCTGCTGCACGCCCCCGACTTCTTAGGCTATCAAGATGCGATCGGCATGGCTAAGCAGCACGGACCATTAGTTCAGCGCGGGTTGCGTATGAAAAAAGCGGGTAACAGCATCGTCACGATCCTCGGTGGCCGTGAGATACATCCAATCAATGTGAAGGTCGGCGGCTTTTACCGCGTGCCCACGCGCAATGAATTACAAAAGTTACTTCCCGAGCTCCGCTGGGCTAAGAATGCCGCCGTTCAAACGGTGGCTGATTTTTCGAGCTTCCCGTTCCCTGAATTTGAACGCGATTACGAGTTCGTCGCACTCCGCCATCCTGATGAATACCCGTTTTGCGAAGGACGAATCGTTTCCAATAAAGGCTTGGACATCGATCTCCACGATTACGACGACACCTTTGAGGAACAGCAGGTGCCTCATTCCACCGCCCTGCACTCGATCATCAAAGAGCGAGGAGAATATTTCTGCGGGCCGCTCGCGCGGATCAATCTAAATTTCGATAAACTTTGCTCCGATGCGCGCGAATCGGCACAACGCGCAGGCCTTACCGTGCCGTGTCATAATCCTTTCAAGAGTCTTTTAGCCCGTGCCGTCGAGGTCGTACAGGTCTTCGATGAAGCCATCACCATCATCGAGCACTACGCCAAGCCCGATTTGCCTTGCGTGGACATCCCGCACCAGTCAGCCTCCGGTTCAGGTTGCACGGAGGCGCCCCGCGGCCTGTTATATCATCGTTACAGCGTGGACGAACAAGGGTTGATTCAGTACGCTAAAATCGTTCCACCGACATCGCAGAATCAGAAATCCATTGAAGGCGATCTCTACGCGATCGCCTCACGGTTAACCCAAATGCCGCATGAAGAGGCCACCTGGCTGGCCGAGCAGACGGTACGTAATTATGACCCCTGCATCTCGTGTTCGACGCATTTTTTAAAACTAAAAATCGAACAGGAATAGTGCGGGCAAGGACGCGCATCTTAGGCATCGGCCAGCCGAATGCCGGAGATGACGCTGTGGGCATCGCCGTGGCCCGCAAACTACGCCAACATGAACTGCCTGACTCGGTCGAGATCCTTGAAGTCTCCGATCCCTTACAGCTCATCGAACTCCTTGGAGAACTCGATCGCGCGATCCTCATCGACGCGGTGGTGGGCCATGCTGAGCCGGGCCGTATCCTTCACCTCGACCCGAACGACCTGCCTACGTCTCGCATCTCACCGGTCTCCAGCCACACTCTGGACCTCACTCAAGTTTTAGCGCTCGCGCAACTATTTGCAACGCCCACAGTGGCAACGGAAATTCAACTCATCGGCATCGCGATCGAGCCGCCGGAACGCCATGTTATCGGACTATCGCCGCCGATCCGCGCCGCTGTACCCAAGGCGACTGCAGTTATTCTGAAGATGCTGGCTGAATAAAAAACTCTTTGTAAGCAATTTCTGTTTTTGATCATCAGTATACATCGTCACTGCCATTCGCCTTGTCGTCTCACTGTTGGTATTTTACTCATGCCTTGTCATCGTGCTCTGTCGGATGCTACGCTCGCAGCTACTGCCTGGCGGGTCAGCTCCAGGTCCGGCAGACTCTTTTCCATAATTATGTTAGCAACTCATGAAAGGCAGTGAACTAACTCACACTAGCCTAATTTTTCTAATTTCGTTTGTAGTAGCTCCAATCTGCCAAGCAGTGAGGGTCCATCGACTTTACCACCATTTTGACTGCGCTATATGACCCCAAATACAAAAAACTTGGAGAAAGTAATAATGTGAACTACGTCACAGGTGTATAGGCCGTGATTGTGGCTCAATTAGAGCAATCATCAGTACTCAGGGCGCAGACATATAGTTGGAGCAGCTTCATGAAGATCAAGGGAATCATCAACAACATAGCGATGTCAGCTTGCACGACATCGATTGTATTGAGTCCAGCCAGTGCGTTCATCACCGGCCCGCCTCGAGAAGATTCAGCGAAGGTTGCTTCCATTGTTCCGAGAACGAACCGAATCATCGTTAAATATCGGGAAGATGCCGCACCTTCCGAAGATGCGAGAACAACCGTATCACTCGTTCAATCCTTAAGCCAAGCAATTGGAGTCAGCCTGCAGTTCGTACGTCATACAACTAATAATGCTCAAGTCGTTAAACTGGATGGTTTCAAGAGCTTGTCCGAAGTCGAACTCCTTACGCAACAACTTGCAAATGATCCCAACGTTCTTTACGCCGAGCCTGATGTTCTCATGCAGCCGGATTTTGTTCCCTCGGACCCGAGATATAACGAACAGTGGCACTATTTCGAACCGATCGGAGGCATCAATCTACCCGAAGCTTGGGATGTTACCTCAGGTAAAAATGTAGTGGTTGCCGTTATCGATACGGGGATTACTTCCCACGAAGACTTAAGAGGACAGGTATTGCCTGGGTACGATTTCATTTCAGACGCGCTTGTGGCAAACGATGGTGATGAGCGGGATAACGATCCCACCGATGAAGGGGATTGGGCTAGCGCCGGTGAATGTGGGGATGGGGTCCCTACACAGGATCAGCCAAGTAGCTGGCATGGAACTCACGTGGCCGGAACGATTGCGGCCAGAACCAATAACGATACGGGAGTAGCAGGTGTTGCATGGAACGCCAAGCTTTTACCCGTGCGTGCGCTCGGCAAATGCGGTGGGTATTTGTCCGATATTACCGACGGCATGCTCTGGGCGGCTGGTCTTGACGTGGATGGAGTTCCCCACAACCCGAACCCGGCTAAGGTCTTGAATCTTAGCCTAGGCAGTGCCGGTCAGTGTGCCCTTACCTTTAGCGTAGCGATTGCCGCCGTTCGAGCTAAGGGAGTCACGATCGTGGCCGCCGCCGGCAACGAGAATGAAGACATCGGTCTGCATATGCATAACCCAGCAAGCTGCGAGGGAGTAATCAGTGTCGCCGCCACACGGCGCGACGGCGGCCGGGCTTATTATTCCAATTTCGGTAAAACGATCGATGTGTCGGCTCCTGGTGGCGAGCTCTTGAATATCGTCTCTCGTGGGGAGACCTCCAGCGACGGTGTCCTCTCCACTCTAAACAGCGGTCGGACGGTACCTGATACCGACAGTTATGAATTTTACGCGGGTACTAGCATGGCAACACCTCACGTCGCGGGGGTGGCAGCACTATTATATGCGGTAAATCCCAACCTGGATCCAGATAATGTTGAGTTGATCCTTAAGAAAACAGCGCGATCATTTCCGCTGGTCTCCGGAAACCAGTGTGATCCCACTCTGTGCGGGGCCGGCATCGTCGACGCGGCCGCAGCAGTAACAGAAGCGGCAAATGGAAGTAACTCTTTCATCGGGAAATCGCAGGAAGGAGGGATCATTAGCTCAAGTTTCGGAGCACGGTCGAACTGAATTTGTACTAAACGCCTATCGTACGCAAGTGAGCTTAGCGAGGACTCCTCAGTTTAATATCTCGACACACTGCTCTATTCGATATCGTACAGATTGTTGCGCACTTACAACCCGTCGGCTATTTCATTGGATGCTCCCGTCTATTTGGTTCTATAGCTTGAAGTTCTCCAGCATACCAGCTGCCGACACACAAACTTTTAGCCGAGAAATTTAAAGCTATCGCGTATTTTGTCGATAACAGGTAGTCACTAGAGCTGTTCAAGATATACCGAGCCGGAGAATCCAGAATGATGCACGACAATGGTGATGATTATATTGGCGAGTTAGCTACCCGCCGATTATTCCAGAAATTGGAACAACTAATCAGGGAATCGAATCGTAAGGAAATCAGCGAACACACCGGTGGTGTCAGCGAAGCCGATTTAACCAAGGTAGCTCAGCTTGTTTCACACCTCCGTGCGGATTATCTTAGTTTCATATTCAGTATTTGCCACTCTGAGATCGACATAAATCAGGTTAATACGCTACATAGAAAGCGATTGATTTATGAGGAGTTACTCAGAGGATTCGGAGCGCTACGCCATGCTGTGTCGCGCGGCTACATTTCGATTGAAAATTCAATGACATAAATTTCTCGCGTAAAGATTTTTTCCGATCTTGCCGGATCGACAGCCAAGAATTATTTATTATTGAGCTTTAAAGCGGCTATCTTTGACCGTTCCCGCTCATTTCGGTCTTACGGCAAGCCGTCCTATAAACTTTCTACCACAAGCTACCGAAGTCCTCACCGATGAAGCTACTTGCAGTCGTGGCCCCTGTGTGCAGCTTTACTCTGCTCATCTTCCACTCAAAAATAATACCGTGCAATTTGGTTCAAGCTAAACATCCATCGTCCACTAAACTTTTAAGCAGGTTCTTCGTGATGTTACCCGAAGCTCTAAAGCATCACGCCCTCACAGCCCTTGAGTTCATTCGCCGATTAATTCTGACATTTAGGGCCTAAGTTGTTACGATTGAGTTATACTCATCCAATTACAATAACGCTGCTGCGTCCTCTTCGCTCAACAGCATGGCGCAAATGAGTCTTAGTCCTCTAGGCTCCGTGGCAAGATGTCCCCAAGCTATTTTAAGGGAATAAGATGTGACAACATTTTTGATTTTTGGCGAGGCTGAGTAGATAACATGAGAATAACCGCATGATGAATGCGACTTCGTACCCATCAGAGATATTAATTCTCGGTTTTCGAGATTACGAACAACAAGCCAATGCTCTGGCTAAAGCATTGGATGTGCCCCTCAGAATCGTCGATTTACACCATTTTCCTGATGGGGAATCGTTGATTAAGCTCCCATCTCCACTCCCACAACGGGTGATGCTCGTAAGAAGCCTCGATAATCCGAACCCAAAGCTAATCGAATTGATGCTCTGCAGCTCCACAGCGAGATCACTGGGTGTAAAACATATCACTCTAGTTGCCCCTTATTTATGTTACATGCGCCAAGATTATGCTTTTCATCCTGGAGAGGCCATTAGTCAACAAATAGTGGGCCAGTTTATTGCAAATTTATGCGATTCCTTGATCACGGTCGACCCTCATTTGCATCGCATTCAGCATTTATCTGAGGTGATTTCCACTCGACCCGCCGAGGTGGTATCCGCCGCGGCACTCTTCAGCCAATTTATAAGCAAACGGTTTAATGATCCGTTGTTACTAGGCCCCGATAGCGAGTCGAGGCAGTGGGTTGCCAAAGTAGCAGAATCCGCACAGCTAGATTACGGGATAGCAAGAAAGATTCGCCACGGTGATCGCGATGTGTCCATTGAACTACCCAGAATAGACCTGCGCGATCGGGCGGTTATCATCATAGACGACATTGCCAGCACCGGTAATACCTTGGCTACCGCAGCGAGAAAACTTGTCGCATCCGGAGCTTACACCGTTTCCGCATTGGTCACACACGCATTATTCACCAACAATTCCATGGCTCGCCTTCAACAGGCTGGCATACGAGACATTTGGAGCACAGACAGTATTCCTCATCCAACTAACGCCATTTCCTTAACATCAGCACTTAAGGAATCGGTGGAACGAATCCTCGCACGGTAAAACGCAGCACCCTAAAGGTCATAAGCCAATATTTCCCTTTTTCGCGGCCCATGTCCTAATTTCCACCCATTGCACCTGCCCCATGTGGGTGGATCTTGCGGTGGCCAGCATCAATCATCAGCCTCTGCTAAACCGGCTCATCAATAGGTGCTCTCATTCTCATGCACATGGGTGTAACCCAACTGGCCCGTCCGAAAGTGCGGACGTATCGGACACTGGATTCTCATCAATTTCGAAGTTTTACCAAACCCTAGCAAAACATGCCAGCCCGATAATAGCCTTTTCACGCGTGAGAGAATTACCACGACTTAACCCTTCCCCGCTTATCAGTAGGACAGTTCCGTTTGTCGACATATGGCAAGCTGTTGTTCCCTATCTAACGCAACCTATGTTTCTGTTGGGAACATCATGTGATTGTTACACCGCTCAAGTATTAAGTTTTACACAATTAACTATTTTACATTAACTAGTTATTATTAATCGCTTAGAATCTCTTTAGGTATTGATTAGAAACTGGCACTCTTCCTGCTGAATACTCTTGGAAACTAATTAATATTAATTTGCCTAGTATTCCTAAATTCCAAAGCTTCTTTTTTTTATTATGTCCACGCCATGTAACGATCATGCACTACTTCTTTAGAAAACAGTTTAGCAATTACAAGAATCAAACGACGATGAAGTTCATGATCTTCGCCCGCCTCGCTAAGGAAAGGTCGCACATGCAGCAGAAGTTTACCCGGGAATCAAAGTATGCGGACCTAGCTCTCTACACTCGTGTCCTAAGTAGTTTGAGTGGTACACAATCCCCACAGACAGCCCGCAGGACAATCACCAAGATCCGGGGGCTGCTCATAACACGCCTTCATCTACGCCGCTTTGCAGCCAGCACCCTATTGATGTATATACTCAGCAGCCACTTTACTCAAGCAAATGCTGAAGAAATACGAATCCATACGGTCCAGGCAGGTGAGACGCTATCGCTTATTGCAAAGTCGATTGGTGTTTCGTATCGGTATTTAGCCTGTCTGAATCACTTGAGAAACCCTGATCGTATTAAGGTTGGACAACATATTGTAATTCCTAGGTCACGTCGCGAAGGGCCAAAATTCGATTTTATATGGCCGGTCGATCAGGGGTGGATCAGTTCACCCTTCGGGCCGCGCCATGGCCATTGTCACAAAGGAGTGGATATCGCAGCCCCAATCGGAACCCCTGTACGGGCGGCAGCGATGGGCAAAGTGGTATTTAGTGGGAGGCAGGGAACTTACGGAAACGTCGTTATCATCAAGCACCCAAACGGTTACCATACGGTATATGCCCACCTAAAAAAAATCTATGTCAAAACAAATGAAGACATACGGTGTGGGCAGCGGATCGCACTGGTTGGCTCGACCGGTCGGAGCACCGGTCCGCATCTTCACTTTGAGGTGCGCGAAAACAGGAAGGAGCGAAATCCGATGGCTTTCCTGCCACTTGAAACACCGATCGTCCTTAACCCCAAAGCATTCTATGGTACCGGCATAGGCGGCAACTGAGCGCATGCGAGACAACATACGACCAGCTCTATATGCCTTTGCTAAAAGGCTTTACCTATATTGTTCGTAAGCATTCAGCTTCCCAATCCTTCAAAGCCTACGAAACCGCATTTTCTGCCCGCCAGCCGGTTGGCCGCTTCGAGTGCTGTAGCTAAGTTAGAACCACGGACTAGAGCATCGATGATGCCGGCATTGAAGGTATCCCCAGCCCCAAGGGTATCCACCATTTTCTTGGGGGGGAAGGCAGGACATCGAAACTCTTCACCATATCGGCTAAGTGCCACCGCACCTTGCTCTCCCCAAGCGCACACCAGATCAGCGGCAGGTGCATGGGTTGCGATGGCATGCAAGAAACCCGCAGGCTCACTATACCCTAAGGACTGAGCATAAGCGCGGGAAAATATTAGCAAGCCTACTTCCTTGAATAGGGTTTCGATGTCAACCCGTGGTTTTTCAATTTCCAAAGAGATCGGCAGATCAGCCCGCTCATTGCGAACCCGGTTCAACATGTGCCGCGTGGAATCAATATTGCGTCCCTCGAAGTGCAACCAATCATAGGTAGATAAATCGACATGTGCAAAATCTTCATAACTATACTCGGGCAAGTCACGGTAATGGACGATAGTGCGGGAGGCGTTGCGGCGATTGAGACAGATATAGGAGGTTGGCGTCTTGCCAGTTGCAAGCTCTCGACATGGCGTGAGATCGATGCCCGCGCTTTCCAAAGCATGACGCACTCGCTCGCCATCTGGTTCCGTGGTTACCACCCCACCAAAGGCGCAATGATGTCCCAGTAAGTTTAATACCGTGAGGGTGTGCGCGGCATTACCCCCGCAAGCGATACGCTGACCCAATGCGCGCACCTCGGCATCCTCTGGAGGATAACCCTCCACCTCATTGATAATATCCAGGGTCGCAATGCCAATACCCAATATCCGCGCCATAATTCGTTTGAGAGCAGTGGCCTTTATTCTGAGGTTAATTTACCATAGTCCTTTTTTTATAAGGACAAAGACATGGTGGATGTGTTTGAAACCGCGCAAGATGCTGAAGATGTCTTTTATGACGCATTGGAAGAGTCCGATCTAGAAAAGATGATGAGCGCCTGGAGCGACGAAGAGGACATTATCTGTATTCAACCCATGCGCAATCAAGTCCGCGGTCGAACCGCAATTAGTAATAGCTGGAAGGAAATATTCGCCGCGAATGCTCAATTAGAGATCGAGATCCATCATCAGCATTGGATCGAAATGAGCGATGCAGCCGTTCATGTTCTCCATGCACAACTGATTTTCAACGGTGATCGTGCGCATACACCTCCCCCGCTGATCACGACTAATATCTATCGTCGAAATGAGAAAGGATGGCGCATGGTACTGCATCACGCCTCACTCCCACCCCCGCCTCCCATACCACAAGCCCCTGGCATGAAACCATGACCCGAGGTTAATCGTTAAATTTCTTGTTCTTCACCCATGCAATAGTGATCCGCGATTACACTCGCGATGCATCCGCTAATTTTTTTTGCCGTAGGAATATGCAGAAACTCGTTTGGCCCGTGAGCATTGGATTGAGGCCCTAGCACGCCGGTAATCAGAAACTGAGCACAGGGAAAGCGGGCACCCAACATACCCATGAAAGGAATCGTGCCTCCCTCGCCCAAGTAAGCGACAGGCTTGCCAAAGAACGCTTTCGACGCCTCATCAATTGATTTTTCCAATAAGGGACTCAACATAGGCGCATCCCAGCCATTTGCATGGAGTTCAGGAATAAACCGCACATTCGCTTTGTAGGGCGGTTCCGTTTCCAATAAAGCTTGTAGACGTTCAATCGCCTGCGCGGCATCGCAAGTGGGCGGTAAACGCAAGGATAGTTTAATCTCAGTTTTAGTGCGTAATACATTTCCCGCATCTTCCAGAGGAGGTAAGCCTGCCGCTCCAGTAACACATAAGGCCGGACGCCAAGTACGGTTTAAAATTAATTCGGTGATATCTTCGCCAATCGGTTGCATGCCCATTACCAAAGGGAATTTTTTATACACCTCATCTCCAAGTATTTGCGCCGCCCGCCTAGCTTGTTCTTGTCGTTGTTGGGGAATCGCTTCATAGAACACGGCAGGGAGAATGGTGCCCGTTGAAGCCTCCTCAAGACGTCCCAACAAATGCCGAATGATGCGAAAGCTCGAGGCGATGATCCCACCCGCATCTCCGGAATGCACCCCTTCTTTTAGCACCTGCACCGACAAAGTTCCACTCACCAAACCGCGCAGGGAAGTGGTACACCACAAGCGTTCGTAGTCCCCTGCCCCGGAATCCAAACAAATTACGAGACTCGGTATTCCGATGCGAGCGGCCAGGGCTTCGATGTAAAACGGCAGATCACCGCTGCCGCTCTCTTCACAAGCCTCGATAAGGATCACGCAGCGTGCATGAGGAAGCCGTTGATCTTCGAGAACGCTAAGCGCCGTGATTGCGGCAAACAGGGCATAGCCATCATCAGCTCCGCCCCGGCCATAAAGCCGATCATTTTCGACTACTGGTTTCCAGGGTCCTAGGTTGCTGCGCCAGCCGTCCATCTCAGGCTGTTTATCCAGATGGCCGTAAAGCAACACACAGTTGTCACCTTCGCCCGGAATATCGATGAATATCAAGGGCGTATGCTGCTCAATTTGGATGATCTCCACATACATACCATCGATCGATTGCGCATTACACCAATTTACCATCAGCTCCGCGGCAGCGTTCAAATAGCCATTAGATTGCCAATGCGAGTCAAAAAAAGGAGATTTGCTGGGGATGTGGATGTAATCACATAGTTTTGGAACGATTGAGTGCTCCCAAATTTGATCAATCAGCGACTGTGCTTTGCTAATATTCATGATCATTAATGTATGAATTAAAGACCCAAATGAGTCTGTGCTAAACGTGCAGATATGCAGAGTAAGGAGGTGTAGTCGTTAGTTCGAGTCAAAGTGCGATCGTTGCATCTTACTAGCTTAACAGTGGTAAAATAATAGAGTAAAAAAGGGTAATATACTGGTGTTCGTTTTATGCCACAATAAGCGCATTTGAGGAATCTTCGCAGCCCAACCGGGCACTGCGCTGATCCCTTCCCCCATCGCCCCGGTGGCACAGTTGGATAGCGCGGCCCCCTCCTAAGGGGCAGGTCAGAGGTTCGAATCCTCTCCGGGGCACCAAAATTCTGTTACGACCATGTGTCTCATATTGATGCGTAACATAAGCTGCTGATCCGGCATGCTATACCTGCCATCCACATTCAAGGACAAGTCTCTTTGATAAAGCCGCTACTTATTCCCTGAACCTACGCAAACGCTCTTTGGACCGAACAATATCCCTGATTCTAGTCAGTACCAGTACAGAAGATAGTTGTGACCCACGTACTCTTGAAGAGGTAATCAATCTAACCACTCGAGCAGATAATAGACATACTGCCCTTCAGAGGATTTGGATGGGCCCGCAACACGGGCCGCGAAACGCTTGTTAGGAGGATCGGAGCAAGCCAGTGCTGCTTCTCTGGTATTAACGGTTTCGACACAGCTTGCCGCAAACCGGTTTCTATTACGTCGGGGGACATACACCACCGCGAAATGAGCCCGAGAGACACCGGTTTCAGGATCTGGAGGGATGATGCCGCGCATAGATCAGTTTAGAATAAGGTCATGACAAGTGGGTATAGAGGAAGCGTATATTGATCATAAACAAGAATCAGCCGGCTACGTAAGGCAATTATTGTTGGTACCAAGACTACTCGCGAAGTTTGACAATTTAAACCGCCATAACTATCTATGCTCCCTTAACAACACGGGGAATAAGTCATGATCCAGTCCATTAAAACTTTTTTCTCTAATAGTATTTTTAGGAATTCCCAACAAGGTCCTACAGATCGAGAGCTGCACCTTGCTACTGCGGCACTTCTACTTGAAGTCAGCCACGCAGATTTTGATATTAGCGAAACCGAGCTGAAGGTGATTGCTGCAGCCCTGCAAAGGCAGTTCAATTTTAACGAAACGGAAACCCAGGAACTACTGAGTTTGGCGCTGGGAGAACATGAAGATCATTATTCATTACATCCATTTGTGCAACTGATCAATAGCCACTTTTCCCCCCACCAGAAATGCCAAGTTATTGAAGATTTGTGGCATGTGGCATATGCAGATCAGTGTTTGAATAAATACGAAGAACACAGAATTCGGAAAATCGCCGACTTAATTCATGTTCCCCATAGAGACTTTATTCGCACAAAACTCAGGGTGCAAGACAAAGTGCAAAACAATTCGGAGGATTGAAAGTAGGGATTAAAGACTCGCTTCACCACAGGTTATGAGCGATAAAACTACACCAGTGTCAATTTATTTAATTCGCAATTCCAATAAAAAAGCCGGATGAAAATCATCCGGCTCTAGCTTTCAATTATGCCAGCGGATCAACCCAATTGAGGTCCCGCAGCCACTAGTGCACGGCCTTCTTCGTTATCGGTAAACTGTTCGAAGTTATCGATAAACCGCTTAGCCAGATCTTTTGCCTTGGTCTCCCATTCGGATTGATCTCCGTAAGTATCACGTGGATCCAAGATACCTGGGTCTACACCTGGTAACTCCACAGGGACTTCTAGGTTAAAAATCGGTATCGTTTTTGTTTCGGTCTTCTCGACGGATCCCTCAAGGATGGCATCGATAATACCGCGCGTGTCCTTGATCGAGATACGCTTGCCGGTACCGTTCCAACCGGTATTGACCAGATAGGCCGTGGCGCCGCTAGCCTCCATTCGCTTTACTAACTCTTCACCATACTTGGTCGGATGTAAACTGAGGAAAGCCTTACCGAAACAAGCCGAAAACGTTGGCTGTGGCTCGGTTACCCCTCGTTCGGTACCCGCTAGTTTCGCGGTAAATCCTGACAAGAAGTGATATTTCGTCTGCTCCGGAGTCAATATGGATACGGGCGGCAACACACCAAAAGCATCCGCGCTTAGAAAGATAACCTTATTCGCATGGCCACCCTTCGACACCGGCTTGACAATATTCTCAATGTGGTAAATTGGGTAGGAGACCCGGGTGTTCTCCGTAACAGAATTATCATCGTAATCGACCTTACCGTTTTCATCGACGGTTACATTTTCAAGCAGGGCGTCGCGTTTGATGGCATGGTAGATGTCGGGTTCTGCCTCTTCGCTCAAATGGATGGTCTTGGCATAGCACCCCCCTTCGAAATTGAACACACCATTGTCGTCCCAACCATGTTCATCGTCGCCAATAAGTGCGCGCTTCGGATCGGTGGATAGCGTAGTTTTTCCTGTGCCGGAGAGTCCGAAGAAAATCGCCGTACTACCATCTGACCCCATGTTGGCGGAGCAGTGCATGGACGCAATCCCTCGCAACGGAAGAAAATAGTTCATCATCGAGAACATACCCTTTTTCATCTCACCGCCGTACCAAGTACCGCCGATCACCTGCATCCGTTCCTTGAGATTAAACACGGTATAAACATCGGAGTTGAGACCATGTTCTTTCCACCTTGGATCGCATGACTTGGAGCCATTCAGCACGACAAAATCGGGCTCACCGTAGTTAGCCAACTCTTCCTGCGTCGGACGCAGAAACATGTTTTTTACAAAGTGTGCCTGCCAAGCCACCTCCATGATAAAACGTACTTTGAGCCGGGTATCGATATTCGTGCCACAGAACGTATCAACGACGAATAACCGTTTGCCAGAAAGTTGTTGAGCCGTTAGCGCTTTCAAACCTGCCCATGCTTCGGGAGTCAGGGGTTTATTGTCATTCTTTGCCTTATCCGATGTCCACCAGATCGTGTCACGGGACATATCGTCCATAACAATAAATTTGTCTTTGGGGGAGCGGCCGGTAAATTCACCGGTCATCACATTGACGGCTCCGAACTCCGTCTCTACGCCTCTCTCAAAGCCTACCAACCCGGGTTTCATTTCTTCTTCGTACAACAGATCATACGAGGGGTTGTGGACGATCTCTGTAATGTCAGTGATACCGTATTTACTTAAATCTAAACTTATCGCGCTCGCCATTGGCTCCTCCGCTATGGTTTTGTAATAAAATTCACTAGATTAAAGATGGCGTTTGATCGATTAGGGTTTGAGCGAATATGAGTTATTCCAGGCCCATTACCATCTGAGATGAACTCGCCACAGTTGTCAACCTGCATACACTAGCTGCTATCAGGTCAGGTCTTCCCGAGAATTTTGATCTGTACTGCTATCGCTGTCCAGGCGTCGCGAGGGATTATTCAGAAGGCATATAGCCCCCCCGTTCAGTATCATTTTATTCTGGGAGTAAAGAGTAGAGGTTAAAGAAATAAACGCCCCTTTTATCTGCCGACAAAGTACCGAAAGATCACAGAGTTGTCAATAATGCGAATCACTTGTCTGCGGACGCTTATTTTTACATCTGAGAGCACCCTCCATAGCCGTAGTACTGACAGATTTTTTTTGGGGATTGTGTTGGTTGGCTATGGTAGATAGTTGGCTCGTGAGCTACACCCGATAGATTCGGGTGATCGGTATGGGATCAGGTCGGATCGAAGAGTCCAATGGACCGTTTTGGAACACGAAGAGGCAGGCCCAAATAGGTGAGATACTAGGCAATCCCTCCGAGATCCCAAGGAAAGAGTGCCGATACTGAGAGGTCCTAGCTACCCTACGCTGCATTTAAAATACTCGATCGTTTCCGCTAGTCCCCGATCAAAATCGAACCGGGGCTCGAAACCAGTCGCCAGAAGCTTGTCGACCTTTGCCAAGGAATGTTTCACATCGCCTACACGTTCCGCGGCGTGCTCAATCTTCGAAGCGGAGCCAGTCAGTTCTATGATCTTCGACGCGAGATCGCGAATGGTAATCTTGTTGCCATAGGCTACATTATGTACTCCGGTGACTTCTGGTCGAGCTGCGAGGTGGGCGTTGGCCCGTACTACATCTTTAACGTAAATGAAATCCCGAGTCTGAAGACCGTCTCCAAATATCATTATAGCCTCAGTTTGCAGGGCTTTGTCTAGAAATATAGGTACCGCTGCGGCGTACTGACTATTGGGGTCCTGACGGGGGCCGAAGACGTTAAAATAACGTAAGCTCACCGTATTCAGCCTGCCCGTATCGTGAAAGATCTTACAATAATATTCTCCATCCAGCTTGGAAACCGCATAGGGACTTTTAGGTTCCGCAAACATTGTCTCCACTTTAGGAACGATTGGGTTGTCACCATAAATAGCCGCTGACGAGCTAAACACGAGCTTTTTCACACCGGCCTTTGCAGCTTCTTCCAACACGGTCAACGTGCCATTGGTGTTGATGTCGGTGCACTCAATTGGGTTATCCATAGACTCAGGAACGCTGATCATCGCTGCCAGATGAAACAGGAAATCGATTCCTTCGACGGCATAGGCAACGGCTTTGCGATCAAGCACTGATCCTTCTACCAATTCAACATCAAATCCCGCGAGGTTACGTTTATATCCGGATCGGAAATTATCCAGTACACGGATTTTACCTTGCCCTTGGTAGTGTTCGACAATATGACTGCCAATAAAACCCGCTCCCCCGGTAACCAGGATATTCATTAACAAAACCTCCAAGATTTAGTGCACTCTTGCTTCTATACCGAAAAATACAACCGCCCAGAAGCTTTTGTTTGATTTGTTCCGATAAGCGGCGACATTGGATATGTACAGCGGACAAAGCCATGGAGAAAATAATGATGGAATTTTCAGGAAATTTAATTTATCTAAGCCTTGTTCGCCTATTATCATGAGCTTGTGGTCGGCTGTGTTTGAGTCAATCCAGCTAGAGACTCGGTTTGGCGGTGACCGCGGCCACGTGGCACTTCGATGAAACTTAGCACGCCTTATCCGCGCATGTGACGTTGTATGCCTGAAGATTTATTGGGAGCGTAAACGATGAATCCTAATCTCGATGACGTCAATCACGACGAAACTCCGGATACCCCCAACGAGGACAGATCGAAACTAATTCGCAATGCCTTAGCTAGACGTAAAATTGAAAAATACTTGGAAATAAAAAAATTGCGGCAACTGCTATACGACGACTTAGACAATAAATCAGACCACCTCGCAGAGTAATCACTCACTTTATGGCTAGCATACACTATCACCGGGCTTTAATAATTAACTATTTGACTGCCTAGGGTAAGCTAAAGCAGAAACCAGTGGATCTCTCCTCGAGTCCATGTCTATACATTTTCTGCACAGCACCTAGTGCCAGACCAGCGTTAATACCTGAGGGACCATAGATTAGTTTGCTACGGTTATAATGCTATACGCTGTGTTCATGGATAGAACTAGCCGTAAAACAGCAAACGTTATTTTCAGGAGGCCAACTGCCATGCCACGATCACCATTTTTTCCCACCTTTAGCACCCTACCCAAGACATTAGCTATCTTTCCTTTGGAAAATACCGTGGTAATGCCGAACGCGGAAATACCGCTCAACATTTTCGAGCCTCGCTATTTGAACATGGTTGAAGACGCCTTGGCCACACACCATATGATTGGGATGGTGCAGCCCAATCCTTCGATCTTAGGATCACCAACGCCTGTTTATCGAACAGGCTGTGCTGGGCGAATAACGGCTTACAACGAGACCAACGACGGACGCATCATTCTCGCGCTTACCGGCGTTTGCCGCTTTGATATCAAGGCAGAACTGGAGACGACCCGCGGATACCGGTTGGTGGAACCTGACTGGAGCCGCTATGCAATGGATTTTGAGACCGACACCAGCCGTGTGGTGAAGGATCGTCTGCGTTTTTTCGGCGCGTTACGACAGTATTTTAACCAGAAGAACCTGGACACCGATTGGGATGCACTGCAACGCATTTCTAATCTACAACTAGTTCACACATTAACTACCTTACTACCCCTTGAAGCCACCGACAAGCAAGCGATTCTAGAAGCACTCGACCCCGCAGATAGAGCCGATATATTACTGCAAGCGATCGAGTTATCTGCTCAAAAAAGTTCGGGATACACCACCCATTGAGCATTGCGAAAACCCAACTGAGGTGGGGCAGAGACTGAAAGTGTGGCCCTACTGAGCGGCGAACCGGCGCGTGGTGATTGATCGATATCGTGCACAATCAGGTCGGCAAGTATAGTCAGAAATCGACACACTTCCCCCCTTTTTCCCAATCACCGTATCGCGTCGGATCTAAGCCGCCACGCCCACCGATTTCCTTCTCAGAAGAGCAGGGTTGCTGTTCTGGAGTTGGACTTTCCGGAGTGTTGTCCACGACTTGAGGTTGGAGATTATCTGTCTCGGGCGTTTTCATCTGAATCTACTTTTTCCTAATGGTTGATTGATATTCATTCAAAGCAATAACGCGGCCCAGGACGGGATTCTATTGTTGACTATCTGCGGTGCTCTTCCATCCGGCTACGCTTGCAGGTCCAGAGTCGGCTCTCTACGGAGAGACCATTGCACTGAGGGAAAAGCCTCATGGGCGATTTCCTTTACTGGACCTCATTTCTGTGCACTCGGTATAGGCCTTGCCGATCACTGATTATTTTGCGATGAATCCCCGATGAGCGATATTTCCATAAACTGAGTCGTTGAACTCGCATTAAATCCGGTTATTTAGGGTCACTCCTGTCTCGGACACTTCGCTCGGCGAATGCCTCTCGAATTCGCTCCACCCGTTTTCGATTAACCCCTAAATCCCAATAACCGGTTCTTGAAGCTGAGCGAACGTGAATGATACCCGAGGCATTTCCCGCTGTGAATTCCACATCATCCACAAATTTAAACAAGGCGCTTCGAAACTCAAAGTGCAAGTAATTAGGGCCTGATCGAACCAATTTTGTTCGCGGCATCGAGCTAATGATGGCCACCAAGTGCTGAAATGCCTGGCTTTGAGAAAACTGGAAAGACAAAGGTTCAACTTTGTGCCCCAAATCGACACTTAAACTCGAAACGCAATTTGGGGTATCTGGACAAGGCGCCAGGTCTATTTTGGGATGCTTCATGGGGAAATCTTCGCCGGTCGCAGCTAGGCCACTCAGTAACACCATGACCAGGAAGACCGATTGTCGCTTCGACAACATTGTAAATCTTCCTCACTACGGGAAAATCATCGCTCGTGCGAGAACCCAGCCAACGCACCTGCATACACTTTCAATTGAAAGTATAGACATTATAACCTTCGATCTCAATTCGATTTCCCGTATCGTTGCCCGGTAGGTCCACAACGACTAGCCCTGTCTAAATATGGTATGATCAGCCCCGTTTTTTCCCCTTACCCGCAACGCTCATTGTTTGACCGAAACGATTCTTCGAAATCTTCATGCGCTACGACAGCGCCAACTAGAAAAATACGCTGCTCTGTCCAAACCACGGTGACAATGACGAGCGCTCAACTACTCGAGCTGAACTAAAGATTTCTGTATGGAATGGCTATCGGATCCTCAGGCCTGGGCCGCACTCGTAACCCTCACGGCACTCGAAATCGTACTTGGGATAGACAACATCATTTTTTTATCGATCATTGTGGGACGCCTGCCCCCAGAACAGCGCCAGCGTGGAAGGATCTTGGGGTTAGGGGGCGCTATGATCACGAGAATCCTGTTGCTGTTGTCCTTGTCCTGGGTTATGCGGCTGACCGCCCCACTATTTTCGATCATGGGTCACACGATATCTGGACGCGACCTGATCTTGATCGCAGGTGGAATGTTTCTGCTGTATAAAAGCACCCAAGAAATCCACGGCGCATTAGAAGGGGAGGAACAATCCTCCAAAATGCAAGTAAGGGGTGGATTCATCGCCGTGCTGGCACAAATTGCGATCATCGATATCGTCTTCTCGTTGGATTCGGTGATTACCGCGGTCGGTATGGCTGAATATGTTTCCGTGATGGTCATCGCGATCATAATCGCGGTAATTATCATGATGTTCTTTGCCAAGGCAGTGGGTGAATTTGTGGACCGCCACCCTACCATAAAAATATTGGCACTGAGCTTTCTTATCCTCGTGGGTGTGGCTTTAATTGCGGAAGGGTTCGGATTCCACATTCCCAAGGGCTACCTATACTTCTCCATGGCTTTCTCTGTGATCGTGGAGATGCTGAATATCCGCATGCGTAAAAAAACTGCTGGACCGGTTAAGCTTCACAAACACCTAACAGAATAAGCGCTCATGGACATCGACCATCTATAACAGTTATTTGGCCGTTCATCGGTTGAGGTTCGAGCATTCTATCCACAGTTCCTGTGGTTAAAGCTGTGGATAACTTTTAAAAATATGTCGTAGGGCTAAACGTTTCCTTACATTTTTGCTAAATTGACTATTATTTAACCAGGCAATCTCCGGGGACGCGGTATGACTGAGAACGAGACTTGAAAGTTTGGTGGGATTTGCTATATCCAACGGTGGCGTGCTGGCTAAGCAATCGAGGTCCGAAAGTCCGGGCGAAAGTAACATATCTATCGGACTTAAACCTGAAAATTTAGCCACCATGATCTACCCATAAGCCGACTATCCACACAGTTACTCAGGTTCCCGGAAGCGAACAAACCGGCTATCCTGTATCGAAGACGGAGGTCGATATCATGCATGTTCTCATCACCGGTGGAACCGGCCTTATCGGGCAGGCTTTAACCGCAGAATTACTACAGGCAAATCATCGGGTTACCGTATTATCCCGATCCTCCCAGAACGCAATGACTGCGCAGGGTGCCGTCGTGCACCCATGGGATGCGAAAACCTCTAAAGACTGGGAGCACTTGCTCCAGGACACGGATGCCATCGTGAATTTGGCGGGAGAAAATTTGGCGGGCACCGGACTGCTGCCCTCTTCCTGGACCCCGGAGCAAAAACAGCGGATTCGCGAAAGCCGCATCCACGCGGGAGAAGCTATCACTCAGGCCATTTCAACAACGTCCCGTGTGCCCAAGGTGCTGATACAGGCCTCGGGTATTGGATACTATGGTCCCCAAACCGATAGCAGGGTCACCGAAGATCATCCCCCAGGCGATGATTTTCTCGCCGGACTGGCCCAGGAATGGGAAGCGAGCACAGCAGAAGTCGAGAGACAAGGTGTACGCCGGGCGGTCATTCGTACTGGAATGGTGTTGAGCCGTCATGGGGGAGCCCTGCCGAAACTGCTGTTGCCCTATAAGCTTTTTGTGGGTGGGCCGCTTGGCAGTGGCCATCAATATATCTCCTGGATACATATCATGGACGAGGTTCGCGCTATCCGCTTTTTGATCGACCATGAAACTGCATCGGGCCCCTTTAATCTGTGCGCTCCAAACCCGCTCACCAATGCGGATTTTAGCAAGGTTGTGGGCCGGGTATTGGTTCGGCCGTCTTTACTTCCAACACCCGCACTCGTAATGCGCTGGATACTCGGCGAGGCCTCTACCCTAGTGCTCGACGGCCAACGCGCCGTGCCGATGCGCTTGCAGGAGGCAGGCTTCAAGTTTCGCTTTCCCGATGCAGAAGCCGCATTACGCGACCTTCTGCATCGCTAGATCTTGTTACTCAATGGCCGAGGGGTTAAGCCGAATTCGCTGAATCAGCCAGTTTCTCTGTGGCTGAGGCCAACCACCAATCCCCTAGCCGTAGGGTTTAACTTCCCGTTGACTAGACGTTCGGATACTAGCTTTATTTAGGCATGTAACCGGTAGGTAACATTCCAGAGGAACTATGCGTCAACCGATCCCTGATACGAATCCGGAACACAACTCAGCCGAAATCGCCACTGGATTACTCCAGCTCATACAAACCCTCACCGAGGAAATCAATCCGAGACAAGCCAGCTTAAAACGTGCGTCCTTGGACGACCGGCTGGATAAGGACCTGGGAGTTGACAGCTTGGCTCGGATCGAACTTCTGGGACGAATTGAACGCCAATTTAAGGTGAACTTGCCTGAATCGACTTTTACTATCGCGGAGACACCCCGCGATCTGCTACGCACCGTGCTTGGTGCCAAGGGTCGACGAGAGCCATCAAGACAGCTGGAATTGGACGCAGTTGAGTTGGAGGAGAGCGAGATTCAGGCTACACCCGATACCGCTCAAACCCTCATCGAGGTTTTAAATTGGCAGGCCGCTAAACAGCCGAATCATCCACACATACGGCTCTACAGCGAAAGCGATCACACTGAGGTCATCAGTTACGCTCAACTCAAACAAGGCGCCCTGGCGGTGGCGGCGGGGCTCCAACACCGTGGTCTACAAGCCACTGAGACCGTCACGCTGATGCTGCCCACGGGCAAAGAGTATTTTATTGCGTTCTATGGCGTATTGCTGGCGGGCGGAATTCCAGTCCCCATCTATCCACCCATGCGCCTGAGCCAGCTTGAAGATCATCTCAGGCGGCAAACGAGCATACTCAACAATTGCCGGAGCGTGTTGCTAATCACGGTTCCCGAAGCGAAGCGGCTGGGGCATCTGTTGAAATCTCAAGTCGAAACGCTCCGCAGTGTGGCCACAACCCAGGAGCTTTGCTTCGAGGCCCAGGGTGGAACGTGTCTCACCCCGCCAATTAGCGCCCAGGATATTGCCCTTCTGCAATATACCTCGGGCAGTACAGGCAACCCCAAGGGAGTGATTTTGAGCCATGCGAATTTACTCGCCAACATCCGCGCCGATGGCCAAGCCATTCAAGTCAGCGCATCCGATGTTTTCGTCAGCTGGCTGCCTTTGTATCATGACATGGGTCTGATCGGCGCTTGGTTAGGCAGTCTCTATTTCGCCGTGCCCTTAGTCATTATGTCTCCCCTCACGTTCCTAGCGCATCCTCAACACTGGCTGTGGGCACTACACCGCTATCGTGCCACCCTGTCCGCAGCACCCAATTTCGCTTACGAATTGTGTCTCAACACCATCGATACCGAGTTACTCGCCGGATTGGATTTAAGCCATTGGCGCATCGCCTTTAATGGGGCTGAAGCCGTTAATCCCGACACCGTTGAACGTTTCTGCGAACGTTTCGCACCCTACGGTTTCCGTGCGCAAACCATGTTTCCCGTCTATGGACTGGCCGAATGCTCACTCGGGGTCAGTTTCCCACCTTTAAACCGAGTACCTCAAATCGACCGTTTGCAACGCAAAGCCCTGATGCGCACCGGCCAAGCCGTGCCGGCTACAACAACCGATAAGGAGGTCCTGCGTTTTGTAAGTTGTGGCTATCCCCTACCCGGCCACCAAGTGCGGGTGGTCGATGAAGCCGGTTACGAGCTTGCCGAACGTCACCAGGGGCGCTTAGAGTTCCGTGGTCCTTCGGCCACCAGTGGCTATTTTCGTGCGCCGGAGGCGACCCGGGCCTTATTCCATGATGATTGGCTGGACTCAGGCGATCTGGCCTATATCGCAGCCGGTGAGATCTACCTCACCGGCCGTATCAAAGATGTGATCATTCGCGCCGGACGTAATATCTACCCTCACGAACTAGAACAGGCGGTGGGTAACATCGATGGGATACGCAAGGGCCGGGTAGCGGTTTTCGGTAGCACCGATCCTCAATCCGGCACCGAGAGGCTCGTGGTATTAGCCGAGACTCAGATTACACAGGTCGCCACCTTGAACGAGCTCCGTTCTAAGATCAACGAGATCACGACCGACTTGGTATGGAGTCCTCCGGACGATGTGGTCCTGGCCCCCCCCAACACGATCTTGAAAACTTCCAGCGGTAAGGTTCGGCGCGCCGCGTGCCGTGAAGTCTATGAACGTGGGCTCGTAGGACAACCTCCCAGCGCCTTATGGTGGCAACTTACGCGTTTAGCCTTTTCCGGGCTGTTACCCGGCTTACGGCGGTTAGGAAATCAGATCGGGCGAGCTCTCTATGGAGCCTATGCCTGGATTTTATTTCTGATAACCGCGTCTCTCGTCTTTGTCGCGGTGATGTGCTTGCCGAAAGATTCTTGGCGCTGGTGGACGATGCGAACAACAATCCGCTTCCTGGCTCTTACCCTAGGGATTGAAGTCCGCGTAAACGGGCTAGAGCGCCTACCACCGCCACATCAAGCCGGCGTGTACGTAGCGAACCACGCCAGCTATTTGGATGTCTTTGTCATCATCGCGTATCTGCCGCGTGAATTCAGCTTCATCGCCAAAGCGGAGCTCAAAGAGAATCCGTTAAGTCACGCTTTCTTGCGCCGTATTCGCACGGCATTTGTGGCTCGTGGTGATAAAGAACAGGCGGTGCTCGACGCACGGCATTCCGTAGACATCGCGCAAAGGGGGCGCTCCCTGTTTTTCTTTCCCGAAGGCACCTTCACCCGTATGCCCGGAGTGCTGCCTTTTCGCATGGGTGCTTTTACGACGGCGGTAGAAGCTAAGCTCCCCATCATACCCATCGCGATCCGCGGCACGCGTTCAATCCTGCGCGCGGATACTTCGCTTCCCCGCCGCGGATCCCTCAGCATCACCATCGGTAAGCCGCTAATGCCCTACGAATTCCACGCTTCTCAGCAAGACCCATGGCAGACAGCCATTGATCTGCGCGACGCCGCCCGGCAACACATTCTGGACCACAGCGGCGAACCCGACATTGCGCATGAACGGGTGCGAGTCTAGGGGAGCTCCATCTAACCGAGTGCCTTGCTCAGGCAATATACAGTTCGGCATACACACCCTCACGCGGGATTTTTCAGAAGCTCTCAGCAATCGTAGATTCCCGTAACCCGCCATTGCCAATTTTCCAGTTGCAGACGCAAGTAAATGGAGTTGGAACCCAAATC
This sequence comes from uncultured Gammaproteobacteria bacterium, assembly GCA_963731655.1. Taxonomy (GTDB): domain Bacteria; phylum Pseudomonadota; class Gammaproteobacteria; order JAAEPA01; family JAAEPA01; genus CAVSWL01. The sequence goes on from CAVSWL010000002.1 coordinate 32,985, forward strand.
GCCGATCCGAATCAGAAATTTGGTAGAGGATTCGAAAAAAGCAAAGCTAATATCACTGATGATGGAAGGATAAGCCTGCTCAGGGCCGTAGGTTTTCCAACACAAGCTCTCTCTGACCTAGTTCATATCAACCCTGGATTCCACGGCCGTGTTTCCCATCCACTGGATGCCTCTACACACCGATTCTGGATCGATCCCGAATACGGATCTTGTCTGCGTAAAGTCGTACAGTCCCGGCTATAAGTGCTGGCCGTGCGTCTAGTTCACCGACCGCAGAGCATCGAGGTGGGCGAATGCCTGCCGCTGAATCTTACTCCTCCACAGTCGCCAGAGTGAAATGGAAGAACCGTGACAATGCGGCTACTTAGCCGGGCAAACCCGAGTAGCCCATTAAGTATTCATCCACGGCGCGAGCGCATTGCCGCCCTTCTCGAATCGCCCACACCACCAGAGACTGACCCCGGCGCATATCCCCGGCCGCAAACACTTGATCCACTGAGGTGCGATAATCCTGGGTATTGGCCGCCACTTGCCCTCGAACGTCCAGATTGACTTTTAACTGCTTAAGCAATCCCTCATGGACTGGATGGACAAACCCCATCGCCAGCAACACGAGATCGGCGCGTATTTCAAATTCACTAGCGGGGATCTCTTGCATTGCCCAACGCCCATCGTCTTGCTGACTCCATTCCAGACGAATCAATTTAATGGCGCTTACCCGACCTTTCTTTCCCAGAAATTCCTTAGTGGCTAATGACCAGTCCCGCTCGCAGCCTTCCTCATGCGAGGTTGAGGTACGCATTTTCATCGGCCAGTGAGGCCAAGTAAGCAGTTTGTTTTCCCGCTCGGGCGGCTTAGGCAATAATTCGATCTGGGTAATCGAACGGGCTTTCTGGCGTGCGGAAGTCCCCACACAGTCGGAACCGGTGTCTCCCCCGCCGATCACTACCACATCTTTATCCTTGGCGCTGAAGATGGGGTCATCGATAAAGGGTTCGTCGCCGATCCGGCGATTTTGCCGAGTTAAAAAATCCATGGCGAAGTGCACTCCCAGTAAGTCCCGACCAGGCACCTCTAATTCCCTGGGTTGCTCGCACCCACCCGTAAGCACCACCGCATCGAATTGGCCCACCAGTCGGCGCGCGGGAATATCCAAACCGATGTGGGAATTCGTGTGGAACTCGATCCCTTCCGCTTTCATTTGCGCCATGCGCTGGTCGATGAGCCGTTTATCCAATTTAAAATCGGGTATTCCATAGCGAAGCAACCCCCCAATCCGAGCATTTTTCTCGTAAACCACCACGCTGTGCCCGGCACGGGCAAGCTGCTGAGCGCAAGCCAGGCCCGCAGGGCCTGAACCCACCACGGCCACGGTCTTCCCCGAGCTATGTCCGCTGATCTGTGGACCCACCCAGCCTTCCGCCAATCCTTTATCGATAATCGCGCACTCGATAGTTTTGATCGTGACGGGTTCATCGGTGAGATTGAGCGTGCACGAAGCTTCGCACGGAGCCGGGCAGATCCGCCCGGTTATTTCAGGAAAGTTGTTGGTGGCGTGCAATGTGTCCAGCGCTTCGCGCCAGCGCCCCCGATACACCAAGTCATTCCAATCGGGGATCAGATTGTTTACCGGGCAACCGGTGTGACAGAATGGAATTCCGCAATCCATGCATCGGGCACCCTGGTGCTGCACTTCGGTATCGGCCAGGGAAATGACAAATTCCCGGCTGTGCTTCGTGCGTTCGCTGACCGAATCGTAAGCCCGATCACGACGCGGAATTTCCATAAATCCTGTGGGTTTACCCATGCTTAGGCTCCTACTGTGAGGCTGACACCGGTGCGTTCCGTCGGTCGAGACTGGGCCTGCATCTGTTCGAGAGCACGGCGATAGTCCACCGGCATGACTTTCACAAATTTCGGGAGATAGTCTTCCCAGTGATCGAGTATCTTTTGGGCGTGTGTGCTGTCGGTATAATGCAGGTGGCGTTCCACTAAAGTCCGCAGGCGCAGGGCATCGTGGCGCGTCATATCGTGCAAGACATCCACCAAACCGTGGGTCTCCAGATCACCTCCCTGATGATCGAGCGTTTCCAACGCATGGGACTCATCGGCAATAGGCTCCAATTCCACCATGGCCTGATTACAGCGCTGCGCGAAATCACCGAACAGGTCGAGCACATAGGCCACGCCTCCGCTCATGCCCGCGGCGAAGTTGCGTCCGGTATAGCCCAGCACCACCACCACTCCGCCGGTCATATACTCGCAGCCGTGGTCTCCAACCCCTTCAACCACCGCCGTCGCGCCGGAGTTTCGTACGGCGAAACGCTCCCCGGCCACACCGCGGAAGTAACACTCGCCACCTACGGCGCCATAAAGCACCGTGTTTCCGATGATAATGTTCTCCTCGGGAATCAGCTGGCTATCCACCGCCGGCCGGATGACGATTCGTCCACCCGAGAGCCCCTTACCCACGTAGTCATTCGCATCCCCTACAAGCTCGATGCTGATACCCCGAGCGAGGAAAGCACCGAAGCTTTGCCCACCCGTACCCCGACAGCGGATGTGGATCGTATCATCGGGCAGACCCTTATGCCCGTATCGCCTCGCAACCTCCCCCGAGAGCATGGCCCCCACCGTGCGGTTAACGTTGCGTACCGCAAGATCCTCGATTATTACCGGTGTCCCGTCCCTCAAGGTGGAGGCACATCGCCCTATCAGCACATGATCCAAAGCTTTTTCTAGTCCGTGCTCCTGAGCCTCGCAATTGTAAACGGCCACACCCGGACCCGCTTCAGGTTTATGCAGGATGCGTGAGAAATCCAATCCTCGCGCTTTGTAATGGTCAATTGCGCCGCGCACATCCAGTCTGTCGGAACGACCGATCATCTCCTCAAATTTGCGAAATCCAAGCTTAGCCATTATCTCACGCACTTCTTCCGCCACATAGAGCATGAAGTTAATAAGATGTTCCGGTTGGCCGGGAAAACGTTTGCGCAATTCTGGATCTTGAGTAGCCACGCCCACCGGACAGGTGTTTAGATGACACTTGCGCATCATTAGACAACCGACGGACATCAATGAGACAGTGCCAAAACCAAACTCATCGGCTCCCAACAAAGCCCCCATGGCCACATCCCGACCGGTGCGCAAGCCACCATCCACCTGTACGGCGATCCGTCCACGTAGTTTGTTCAACACCAAGGTTTGGTGGGTCTCAGCGAGCCCAATTTCCCAGGCGGTACCCGCGTGTTGGATCGAAGTCAGTGGGCTGGCTCCGGTGCCGCCTTCATCCCCCGAAATCGTCACGTGATCCGCATGAGCCTTGGCGACACCCGCCGCAATCGTGCCCACGCCGATCTCAGAAACCAATTTGACACTGATGCGTGCCTGGGGATTCACGTTCTTCAAATCATGGATGAGCTGCGCTAAGTCCTCAATGGAATAGATATCGTGATGAGGCGGCGGTGAAATCAAACCGACCCCCGGGGTGGAATGTCTTACCTTGGCAATCCATTCGTTTACCTTATGCCCTGGTAACTGACCGCCCTCTCCGGGTTTAGCCCCTTGGGCCATTTTGATTTGGATATCAGCGGCATTGACCAGATATTCAGCCGTTACGCCAAAGCGGCCTGACGCCACCTGCTTGGTAGCCGAACGCATGGAATCGCCATTAGGCAACGGCACAAAACGGTCAGCCTCCTCTCCGCCTTCTCCCGTGTTCGACTTACCGCCTAAGCGATTCATCGCGATCGCCAGAGTAGTATGGGCCTCCCAGGAGATTGAGCCAAACGACATGGCCCCTGTGGAGAAGCGTTTGACAATGGATTCCGCCGCTTCCACTTCTTCCAAGGGAATAGGTTGATCGGTATATTTAAACTCGAAGAGCCCCCGTAGATTCTTGAGCTGCTTGGTCTGCTCGTTGATTTTCGAGGTATAGTTCTTGAACTTGACATAATCACCGGCGCGCACGGCATGATGGAGATCGGACATGGTCTCGGGAGTCCACATGTGATGCTCGCCCTTTAAGCGATACGCCAGCTCGCCACCCACGTCTAGAGCGCTGCGATACTCATGGGAATCACCGAAAGCGGCATCGTGACGCCGCATCGTCTCTTCGGCAATTTCCCGCAATCCCATGCCCTCGATGACGCTATGCGTACCGGTAAAATATTTTTCTACGAATGCTCCCGACAAGCCCACCGCGTCGAAGATCTGCGCGCCACAGTAGGACTGATAGGTGGAGATGCCCATTTTCGACATCACCTTGAGGATCCCTTTGCCCACTGCCTTAATGTAGCGCTTGTGCACCTCTTCCTGCTGAATCGCCGCATCCACTTCTTTTCGAAGTTCACCGACCATGGACGACAGGGTATCGAAAGCTAAATAGGGATTAATGGCCTCCGCGCCATAACCGGCCAAACAGCAGAAATCGTGCACCCGTCGAGCCTCGCCGGTCTCCACCACGATACCGACGGAGGTCCGCAGCCCGGCGCGGATCAGATGATGATGAACCGCGGCGGTTGCTAACAAGGCGGGGATGGCTATGGTATCCGCATCGATGTTGCGATCAGAAAGAATCAGGATATTGTAACCGTGGGTCACTGCTTGTTGCGCCTGATCACACAGACCCTCCAGCGCTTCTTGCATACCCCCCGCCCCCCTAACGGCCGGATAGCAGATGCACAGCGTTCGGGTGCGAAAGGCTTCCCCCACATTGTCCTCTATTCGCCGAATGCGCTCCAAATCCATATTGGTGAGGATCGGTTGACGCACCTCCAAGCGCATATGACGGCCGCCGGTTTGGAGATCCAGAATATTGGGACGCGGACCAATATAAGAGACCAGTGACATCACCAGCTCTTCACGGATCGGATCGATGGGTGGGTTAGTTACTTGTGCGAAGTTCTGCTTGAAATAGTCGTACAATAATTTAGGCCGGTTGGAAAGCACGGCCAGGGGGATATCGCGGCCCATAGAGCCCACGGGATCCATGCCGCTGACGGCCATGGGTTTCAGAAAAAACTTGAGGTCTTCCTGAGTGTAACCAAATCCCTGTTGTCGTTTTAATAGGGTCTGCGGATCCGGGGGCATGGCAAAGACCTCGGAGGGTAAATATCGCACCCGGATCTGGGTTTCATCCAGCCACTTTTGGTAGGGTTTGGCTTGGGCAAGGCTTGCTTTAAGCTCGGCATCATCCACGATGCGCCCTTGCTCCAGATCGATGAGAAACATCTTACCCGGCTGTAGACGCCATTTCTTCACGATCTTTTCTTCCGGGATATCCAATACCCCCATCTCGGAGGCCATCAATACCCGATCGTCATCGGTGATAAGATAACGCGAAGGCCGCAGCCCGTTGCGGTCGAGCGTGCCGCCAATTTGCCGGCCATCGGTAAAGCAGATGGCGGCCGGTCCGTCCCAGGGCTCCATCAACGCGGCGTGATATTCATAAAATGCCCGCCGCTGTTCATCCATCAAAGGATTATCCAACCAAGCTTCGGGGATCATCATCATCACCGCATGAGCCAAAGAATAACCCCCGGCCACTAGCAATTCGAGGGCATTGTCTAGGGTTGCGGAATCTGATGCCCGCGCACCAACCAAAGGCCAGAGTTTATCTAAGTCCGCACCCAAGAGTTTGGACGACATCGTCTTGCGCCGAGCCCGCATCCAATTAATATTCCCCCGCAAGGTGTTGATTTCCCCATTGTGGCAGATGTAGCGAAAGGGTTGTGCCAGCTCCCATGACGGGAACGTGTTGGTGGAATAGCGCTGGTGTACCATGGCCAGAGCGGATTCCGTGCGGGGATCGCTCAAGTCGCTGTAATAATTTGAAAGATTTTCCCCTAATATCATACCTTTATAAAGTATGGTGCGCCCAGATAATGAGGGGGTGTAATAACTATCCACGCCTTCTAGCTTAAGTTCCCTTACCGTTTTGTTGAGCAGCTTACGGATGACTAGTAACTTGCGTTCGAAGGCATCGGTGTCGGCACAGTTCGGCCCTCGTGCGATGAAAGCTTGGCGAATCACCGGTTCGATGGGCTTAACACTTTCTCCAAGACAGCTGTTATCAACGGGTACATCCCGCCAACCCAATAGAATCTGTCCCTCAGCTTCCACAATACGAGTAAAAGCCTGTTCACAGGCGGTTCGCGCGGCCGCCTGAGACGGCAAGAAAAACATGCCAGCACCGTATTCGCCTATGGCAGGAAGCTCAATGCCGAGTCGGTCACATTCAGACCGCATTAGGCCATCGGGAATTTGAATCAGGATTCCGGCCCCATCGCCCGCCAATGGATCGGCGCTGACCGCGCCACGATGGGCCAGATTGACCAGAATATTCAAACCATCGTGAATGATGCGGTGTGACTTACGATTCTTAATATCAGCTACGAATCCTATGCCGCAGGCATCGTGCTCATTCATGGGATCATAGAGACCATTCATAGTCATCTAACCTTATAAAAGTCATGGAGAAATTGCGATATGTTGTTATTTTTACGTATTACTTACCATGCCCAGCCCTATTTCGGCAAGTCTCACGAGCAAGTTCGTGCCCCACGCGATCCCAATCACACTCAATCAAGTTCTGGATGAAATCATCCTATGCGATTGTAATTATTACTTATTCTTGATAGATAAAAAGTTCGGCGAATTTGGTTATGCAACTATGAAAGTCCTTCTCGTCCATCCTTTTATTGGCCTATGCTTTGCTTATTCAATTACAAACTAGAGCCTCAAGAAGACTAACGCACCGAATTCTATCGGCGATAAAGGTCGGACTGCAGGACCGAACTGATACAGCCGTTACAATTGTGTTTCACATTAGACCAAGGCCAATAAAACATGAAGACAATGAGAGTAACCGCCTATTCCTTTTCTGTATTCGCTGCCTGTTGTTATCTACTGTATCCCGATACCGGCGTCTCGCTCCCCATAGCCCTGATGATCCTGACACTCGCCTTTATCACGGTGGCTGGCAAATCCGTGGCAGACGGCATTCTCTTGTCCGGCATTTCCACTATTTTAATAGGTCTTGCACCACCCGAGCGCCCCTGGACATCGGGTATACATATTTACGAAAATCCTCGGTGGACGTTAATCCTTATAGGTACAGGCTTAGTACTACTGATGCTGGCATTGATCGTTCATGAAGAACGAAAAGTGCTTCGATTGCACAAACAAGCCCTTCAACCCGAAAATCATCAGCAGAACAACTAGTTATGTTCGTTATCAACCGCCTCTCGGAGTGTTAGTCTGGAACTTGCCAACGCCATCCAACACCCTTGTTTGCCTGACTAACCTGTATTAGATCCTCGGTGGTGCCGATGTCTATACAGGCCCCATCCGTAAATAACTCCGCCTCAATCGGCAATCCCAAGTCCATCCAAGCCATAAGAACGTCACCCAAGAATATTTCATGCTTCGGTTCTGTGAGTTTATTTTCCTGTGGATGATCAAGTTTCGTTGCTAGATAGTTATGCATGAAATCCGAGAAAACTGGAGTCCATACCGCAATCAGCCAGCTGTAGCGCAATTGAGTATGCTTCGGCTTGATCACAATTCGATGAACTCTACCCTCTGCATCGACATCGACCATATCCATTTTATGGGGTTGGTCGGAAGGGAATAGACCCAGTACCACATCAGCGCTCTGGCGCTCCTGACGTTGGATCAAATGAACAAAAGCATCTACCGGTTTAAATAGCACATCGGCAAATCCAACCGCCACTCGCTGTTTCCGCACAAACGGCCAAGCCTGATCGAGCGTGTATGGGCTACCGTAGGGTAATCCCATCAATAAATAACCAATATGCATATCCAGCGACGAACCATCCCCTAAGTAGGTGGGGATATCCCATTTGCCCCGGCGAAGGACAATAAACACCTTTCGAATAGCGGCCTTGCGCAGACTGTGGAGCAGGTGATGACAGGCGACGAAAGGAGTTGAAACACCCTCTTCCTCTGAGGAATGTATTCCAAGAGGGTAGATTTCCTTGCTACACGGCAGATGTCCCAGGCGGGTTGCCTGTCCTGCAGCCGGTATCAAGCCAATGATATCATTAAAGCGCCTTGAAGATTTTGCCAAATGATTATCTAACTCTTAACGATTTATTCGTAAGGGTTTCGAAGGATGATGTTTTGATTGCGCTCAGGCCCGGTCGAAACCATGACGACTGGACACTCCACTAACGACTCGATCTGCCTGAGGAAGGCTTGTGCATTGTTAGGCAGTTTCTCAAACTGCGTGACGCCCATTGTCGATTCCTGCCAGCCCGGCATTTCGATATAGACGGGATCACTGGTCTCAATCAAATCAGCACTAAAAGGTGGCGAATCATACTCCCGTCCATTGATCTTGTAGGCTACGCAAAGCCTAAGCGAATCTAGTTTATCCAGAACATCCAATTTAGTGATACACAATCCGGAAATACTATTGATACGTACCGCCCGACGTATAGCTGTCGCATCAAACCAGCCGCAGCGACGAGGACGCCCTGTGGTAGCTCCAAACTCGTGACCCTCGCGAGCCAAATGGACGCCCACACTATCAAAAAGTTCAGTGGGAAACGGGCCACTGCCGACACGGGTTGTATAGGCCTTGGTTATACCCAAAATATAATCCAGATCGTGGGGACCAACTCCACTGCCCGTACATGCGCCTCCTGCGGTGGTACTGGAGGAGGTGACGAAAGGATAAGTACCATGATCAATGTCAAGCAGAGTACCCTGGGCCCCTTCAAACAATAGATTGTGACCCTGCTTACGCAGCTGATGGAGGCGAAAAGGAACGTCTGTGATTAAGGGTTTAAGCTCCGCGGCCAACAACAGCATCTCTTCCAGCTGCTGATGGAAATCGACGGTCTCAGCGTTGAGATAGCTTTTCAGGACAAAGTTATGGTAATCAAGTGCTTCCCCGAGCTTGGCGGCAAATAGCTCCTCGTGGAACAGATCCTCAAGCCGTAATCCACGCCGCGAGACTTTGTCTTCATAGGCCGGACCAATCCCACGGCCTGTAGTGCCAATAGCGGATTTGCCCTTAGCTTTTTCCCGGGCCTTATCGAGTAAGACATGGTAAGAAAGAATTAACGGGCAAGCTTCTGAAATACGCAATCTGTCCCTTACTTGAATCCCCCGCTGCTCCAGCTCATTGATTTCTTCCATCAAGGCGTTGGGGGCTAGCACAACTCCGTTTCCAATCAAGCATTCTACCCCCTCATGCAAAATTCCCGAGGGGATAAGATGCAATATCGTTTGCTGATCATCGATCACAAGCGTGTGTCCGGCATTATGCCCGCCTTGAAACCGAACGACAGCCCGCACCTGTTCCGTTAGTAAGTCGACAATCTTACCTTTTCCCTCATCACCCCATTGGGTCCCTAATACAACGATACTCTTACCCATGAGTTATCCCGAATTATCCATAGAAACCAACTAATAGTGCCGCACCAAGTAAAGCAAAACAACCCCACTAACCATACTGATCAACCCCATCGTGCGCAATAGTCTGTCGGGTAGCTGAATGAGCTGCTGCATCGTGTGCCGCAGGGTAGTGGGGCTTAAAAAAGGCATCACGCCTTCAATCACTAAGATCAACGCGAGAGCAGCCAATAGATCGTTCCACATAGCCTTGCATCAACAAGATATTCTGTATCGATGTATCCTGAACTGGCATCACTCAACCAGTCTCTTCTATTCCGGCGTACGACCGCTCTCCCCTTTTGAATTGTTTAGATATCGGAAAAAGTCGGTATTAGGCTCCAGAATTAAAATATCATTCTTTTGGTTCAAGGTATTTCGATAGGCTTTGAGGCTACGGGTAAACGCATAAAATTCTCGATTTCTGTTGTAGGCCTTAGCGTAGATTTCTGCGGCTTTGGCGTCCCCCTCACCGCGAATCAATTCAGCATCGCGATAGGCATCGGCTTGGATTACGGTTCGTTTGCGATCCACTGTTGCACGGATTCGCTCGGCGGCTTCTAAACCGCGAGCGCGGAAATCCTTCGCCACGCGCTCGCGTTCGGCACGCATACGGTCGTACACGGACTCACTGACTTCATCGGGGAGATCGATACGGCTGATTCTCACATCCACGACCTCGATACCCAGACCTTTGGCCAGATCATTGGCACTTATCTGGAGAATCTGCATAATCTCTTTACGTTCACCCGATACGGCTTCTTGGATCGTGCGTTTGCCAAACTCGTTACGCAAGCGATCCTTAATAATCTGCGCCAAACGGGTCAGTGCATTGAGCTCTTGACCACGCGTGGCGCGGTAGTACTTAGCCACATCGGATATACGCCATTTTACGAAGAAGTCCACGATCACATTTTTCTTCTCGACGGTCAGAAACCGTTCAGGTTGGGCGTCCAAAGTCAATATACGCCCATCGAACTTCACGACATTGTTTATCAACGGGAACTTAAAATGCAGGCCCGGACTAAGATTTGAGTTTTTAATCTCTCCCAGACTAAATAAAATCGCTTTATCACGTTGGTCAACGGTATACGTTGAGAGTCCTAATACAATAACCAGAGCAATGACGATAAACCCGATGCCTTTTATATTCATGACTATCGGCCCTCACGCAATCGGGTTGAACGACGTTGGCGGTTATCATTCAATAGGTTAGCCGCTCCTGTTGGGGCAATCCCCGATTGGAGGTCGGTTGAAGTTCCTGTCTGAGTTCCTGCACGGTTCTGCAAGAGTTTGTCCAAGGGAAAGTAAAATAGATTGTTGCTGTCCTGAGTATCCACTATCACCTTACTGGTATTGCTAAGCACGGACTCTATCGACTCCAGGTAGAGCCTTTCCCGTGTGACTTCCGGCGCTTTCTCATATTCGTTGACTAACTTTTCAAACCGTGCGGCCTCACCCTCCGCCCGGGCGATCACTCTATCTTTATAAGCATTGGAATCCTGTTCGATACGGGCAGCTTCTCCCCGGGCTTGGGGTAGGATGCCATTCGCGTAGGCTTCGGCTTCGTTTTTAAATCTGACTTCATCTTCCCGCGCTTTGATGGCATCGGCAAACGCCCCCTGCACCTCATCGGGGGGCTGAGCTTGCTGCATATTGACGGTGGTGATCAACAATCCCGTTTTGTAGTAATCAAGAATACCCTGCATCAATTTCTTGGTACGCACGGCAACTTCCGCCCGGCCCTCGCCCAAAATGAAGTCCATTTCACTCTTACCAATGACTTCCCTCACCGAGCTTTCCATGACTTGCTTAAGCGTAGAATCGGGCAAGCGAGTTTGAAACAAATTATCTTTTGCGGACTTGACCAGATACTGTACGGCCAACTCGACATCGACGATGTTTTCATCCTGAGTGAGCATAGTTGCTTGGTGCTGTGCATCACGGACTTCATCCACATTGACGATCTCCACAGATTCAATCGGGTAGGGAATATGCCAATGTGGACCCGGGGTGGTGGTTTCTAGATAAGCCCCAAGACGCAAAACGACACCTGATTCACCCGCACTTACGATATAAAAACCTGAAGCGAGCCAGCCGATTGCAATGACCACGAGGATGACGACCAGTCCCGCCGAAGGTCCGTTGGAGCCTCCGCTTCCCCACTTACCACCCAAAATCCCACCAAACCGGCTGGTTAATTTCTTAAGCAATTCATCAAGATCAGGCGGACCCTGATCTCTGGTCTTTTTACTCCAAGGATCTTTATTGCCGTCACCCGGTTCATTCCAGGGCATCTTTATCTCCAAGCCAAGTTAGTATTTAGGCGAACGTCAGTTCTGCGGAAAGCTCGCAAGCTGGACATTCTAGCTCGTACGCCGTTTGATTTCACGCCATGCTGATGTCGCTCAATTGAGAGCAAACTAGAAGTTTAACGCCGAAGCTACAACAATCGCACTTAGATCGGTAGAATTCAATCTCAGCGCCTCACTCTACCGGACGTTCTATAGCGCTTGTAGCGACGTTTTTCCAACAACCATTATGGACCACGAGCCCTTCGATTCGTGGATAGCCCAAGGGGATTGTTTCACTTTCCTCGTCAAGAACTTCACAAATATCAGGGCTGTCAAGCTTCGATTGCCTCTGTTTAGAATAGAGTAGCCGCAGTCACTAGCGGTGCAATTTTGAATTTAATTGTGCCGTAAAAAACCAAGTTTGGCACTACTAGATGAAATGCTCGAAGAAGTTTAACCGTAGTCCAAACCCATTTATTTGAGTTTGAAACCAAGCCAAAAGAGGCTTCGACTTTCGTTGGTCCTACTTGCGACCAAAGGATTGAGTAACAGCTTGAAATGGACACTACGTAAAAGTCAATGCGTAATTAACATGGCAGACATCCCTTCTTGTCGCGATAACTCTTCATATCGACGTCGTAGCATCTTTACTTCCAGTCGACTAGTACCCCGATCGTCAACTTGTTCGTTTAGCACCGCACCGATTTCAAATAGGCGAGCCCGAATCCGACCTGCTTGCGGTGGCAAATTGAGCCAGCCGTGCACCGTATCCTGACCAAACCATGCAGCGACCGCCTGAGCCAAAAGGTCTAATCCTGCCCCAGTTTTTGCTGAAACCCACACCTCTTTGACTTGATGAATCTCATCGAAAACTAATTGAGGTTCACTCCCAACAAGGTCAATTTTGTTCATCACTACGAGTTGTGGAATCTCTGCAGCCCCTATTTCTGTTAAAACTTGATTGACCTGTTGCTGAAATACACGATTGCGTGCGTCCTCCGCATCAATGATATGAAGTAAGAGATCAGCTTCTCTGGTCTCCTGGAGCGTGGCACGGAATGCGGCGATCAGATCATGGGGCAGTTGCCGGATAAATCCCACGGTATCCGCTAACACGACCACCTCGTTATTGGGTAACACCCATTGCCTCAATGTGGGATCCAGAGTAGCGAATAGTTGGTCGGCCGCATAAAGTTTAGCACCTGTTAAAGCGTTGAATACTGAAGACTTACCCGCATTAGTATAGCCCACCAAGGCTAAGGTAGGGGTAGCCGCTTTGTTGCGCGCCCGGCGGCTTTGCGTGCGCTGCTTATACACGCTTTCCAAGCGTTTACCAATTTGCTTAATGCGTTCATTGAGCAAGCGGCGATCAGTTTCTAATTGAGTTTCTCCAGGTCCCCGCAACCCTATCCCTCCTTTCTGCCGTTCTAAGTGGCTCCAGCCTCGTGTTAGACGCGTTGAGAGATAGCGCAATTGCGCGAGCTCTACTTGAAGCTTGCCTTCGTGGGAACGGGCACGCTGCGCGAAGATATCGAGAATGATTCCAGTCCGTCCGATTACTCGGCATTGACACAACCGCTCGAGATTGCGCTCCTGGCTGGGAGTTAATTCGTGGTCAAAAATGACAAGATCCGCACCGTTCTCAATGACATGCTGGCGAATCTCCGCGGCTTTCCCGCTCCCTACAAAATATTTAGAGTCAGGCGTACTCCGTACTGCCGTAATGAGTCCAACGGGTCTCGCACCAGCCGATTCCACCAATTGGAGGAATTCACCGAGATCTGCCGTGTTTCGAACCCCTCTAAAATCGATGTGGACAAGGGTTGCACACTCACCGACTGGACAGCGGTCAAACAAACTGGCGATCTACCTCTAAATCCAAGGCTAAGCTATTCTGGCTGATCTTCATTGAATGGAATTTTAATCGCGCGAGAAGGCACAATGGTAGAAATGGCGTGTTTATAGACCATCTGACTTACGGTGTTTTTTAGCAAAACTACGAATTGATCAAAAGAATCAATTTGCCCCTGTAACTTGATTCCATTCACCAAATAGATGGATACTGGGACCCTTTCCTTGCGTAATGTATTGAGGAAGGGTTCTTGTAGTGTTTGCCCTTTTGACATAAGGTATCTCCTAATTTATTGTGTGATTAAAGCATATTGCCCCTAGTCAATATGCAGTATTCTCGCGAATACTGATTTCTGCTTAAAAGCGGTCTTCAAACCCCTAATACATCCCAATCCAGCACTAACATCCAGTTTTAAAATAAATTCGTCAGGGAAGACTAAGGGCATGTTAAACATGCTCCTATGTAAAACATAGGCAGTTTCTAGGTGTGCCTAACAAGCTGTAAGAACCCCAACATATGGAAGCATAGCAAATTCTGTGTGACTTAATATTGGCTGCAACACGCTCATGAGAGCTCGTGCCCATCAGGAATTGTTTTTTCAGGCGCTGAATTTATCCCCCGCCACTCGTGTTGTCTTACGCTAATCCAACGGAGTTTAACACAGCCTATTAAGTTTTAAGGAAGTCGCACCAAACATGATTTTTCAATCCCCTTGAACGGAGTATTAATTAACACAAAATAACTCGATTTAGAGTTATTTTTCAATAGGTTGATTTAGCCATTCAATTCTATCTAACGTTTCTTAATACGCTCACTTAGTCGCTCACGCTATTCAAAATCGTGAATTACATTAGACCGAGCCCGATTATTAAGTTTTCACTAAACTCATTGGTTATAAGGGGTACTCGTACAGTGACCTCAGCTCTATACACACCGGCAATACTGTCGCAAAGTTCTAGCGGAGCCTAGATCCCGCAGATCGGCCACCATGAAAACGCCTGCAATCTAATACTTTGGATTCCAGATATCAATTAACCGTAGTTTAGTAGCCAAGATGGGTTGGACATGAGTTTATTCTGCTTACCAAATCAGCTAGCGAGTACTGACTGGGGATCAATCGGTGAACATCTTGCTCCGCCCTCAACCAGGTAAGCTGACGTTTAGCCAATTGCCGCGTAGCAGAAATCGCGTTACTCACCATGGTCGTATAATCGGTACGGCCTTCTAAGTAATCCCAAATCTGTCGGTATCCCACAGCTCGCATTGCGGGTATAGCGTGGGAAAGATCTCCCCGTTTATGCAAAGCCGATACTTCACCTATTAATCCCTGTTCAAGCATTTGGTTAAAACGACTTGCTATTTGCCGATGCAGAACCGAACGATCGTTTGGTATTAGTGCAAATTTCATGAAATGATAGGGGACAGACTGAGGTTTTTCACGCGCATAATGCGTGCTCAATGGGACCCCCGTGAGTTCATATACTTCTAAAGCGCGTTGCAAACGCTGAGGATCATTAGGATTAATATGATGGGCGGTAATCGGGTCAACCGTTCGCAGCTGCTCATATAACGCCTTCCAGCCAAGGGTCTTAGCCTTTGCTACGATACGAGCACGAACAAAGGGATCGGCTGACGGTAATCGAGACAATCCATGTTGAAGCGCGCGATAATAAAGCATGGTTCCCCCCACTAGCAAGGGAATCTTGCCATTTGCCACTATATCCGCCATCTCCCGCAAAGCATCCTGACGAAACCGCGCAGCCGAATAAGGCTGCGCCGGATCCATAAAATCAATCAATCGATGGGGAGCAATCGCCTGTACCTGAGCATCTGGCTTTGCAGTGCCGATATCCATGCCACGGTAGACCATGACCGAATCTACACTAATGAGTTCACAAGGTAAGGCTTTTACCAGCTCCACCGCCAATTGCGTTTTACCGGATGCCGTGGGCCCCATTAAAAAAATGGCGGTTGGTTTAATGCAACGATCGCTCAGGCCTCGTTCCTTGGAACCCAAGCCGTTGTAATCTAGTGGGTGTTGAGTCATTCCCTGATCACTGCCCCCTTTTAAATAGTTTATCCAACTGGTCGATGCTCATTTGCACCCAAGTTGGGCGGCCATGATTGCATTGTCCCGCGCGCTCGGTAGACTCCATATCCCGCAATAAGGTGTTCATCTCAGCAAGGGTCAAGCTCCGATGTGCACGTACTGAGCCGTGACAAGCCATCGTCGCCAGAACTTGGTGAATAGTTTCCTGGATGAGGGTGGTGTAACCATGCGTCTTGAGCTCAGCAAGCACATCCTGCACCAGGACCTGCAAGTCTGCATCACGCAGTGCAAGCGGAACGCGCCGAATGGCAAGTTTTTCAGGAGCCAGCCGGTCGAGTTCGAAACCCAAAGAGTCAAATACAGCCTGACTCTGTTCCGCGTAATCGGCTTCGCTACGACTAACCGACAATACGACGGGGAGTAAAAGAGGTTGAGATTGAATACCCTGATCGCCTAGATCTTTTTTTAAACGCTCATAGATTATCCGTTCATGGGCGGCATGCATATCAACCAACACCATGCCTTGAGCATTCTGTGCGACAACATAAATATCATGTAACTGCGCCAAGGCGTAGCCTAAGGGGGGGATCTCATTATTCGACGCATTAAACACACCTGGCGGCGAAACCAATTTTTCCGCCGCATCGCTCAAGCTTCTATAAATATCCATTTGTTCCGCCACCTTAGCCGTGCACATCGGCAGGGACGTTTGTCTTAATGGCGCGTAAGACGAAGAAGCTCCGGTTTGCGGTTTGACAACAGGCTGGTTGATCAATTCTTGCGGAAACTCTACCTCATTCCTAACATGGCCCGGTCTCAAATCTGCGATCGCTTTTTTAAGCGTGTGGAAAACAAAATCGTGAACGAGCCGACTTTCGCGAAAGCGAACTTCGTGCTTGGTGGGATGAGCGTTAACATCGACTTGAGCGGGATTCAATTCCAGATATAAAACATAGGCCGGATGGCGACCATGAAAGAGTACATCTTGATAGGACTGGCGCACCGCATGTGCGAGAACTCGATCCTTCACCACGCGGCCATTGACATACCAATACTGTAGATCCGCCTGGCTTCGAGAAAAACTGGGTTGCGCTAACCACCCCCAAAGCCGTAATCCGGCGCTCGCCGTTTCTACATAGACGGACTGATCCGCAAAGCGCGACCCACAAACGGATTTTATCCGCCTTTCCATGGCTGCCCGATCCTCGGCTGATTGAAACTGGAGCACGGTCTTTTGGTTGTGCCGCAACACAAAGTGCACACTGTAGTGACTCAATGCGATTCGGGTAATCACGTTTTCGATGTGAGAAAACTCGGTACGTTCGGTCCGCAAAAATTTACGCCGGGCCGGCACATTGAAAAATAAATCGCGTATCTCTACCGAAGTCCCCACTGAGTGCACCGCGGGTTTTGGTGGATCATATGGCTCCCCATGGCCTTTACCTTCTATAGACCAGCCTCCCAGGCCATCTCCAGCGCAGGAAATGAGGGACAATTGTGACACAGAAGTGATACTTGGCAGTGCCTCTCCTCGAAATCCCAGACTGCTTACACAAGTGAGATCGTCCAGACAGCTGATCTTACTGGTAGCGTGCGATTGGAGCGCCATTTCGAGCTCTTCTCGAGGAATGCCGCAGCCATTGTCGATAACTCGTAAACTCTTGATACCGCCCTGCTCAACGTCGATCGTAATTTTCGTAGCTCCCGCATCTAAGCTGTTTTCCAGCAACTCCTTAACCACGGATGCAGGGCGTTCGATAACTTCACCGGCGGCAATCTGGTTTATCAGTTGAGGTGGAAGTTGGCGAATTGGCATACAGGCTAACAAAATTTTTCATGTAATATAGTTCTAGATTCTCGGCTGCTACCCAACCCACCCTGGAGAACTTTTTTCAATACACACTGTAACTTTCTTTCTACGACTCGAGACTTTCATGCTTCGCTTACAGACCTGGAGCTTCAGCTCCACATGGATGGACCTGTCCAGCCATAAAAGCCGGAATAGGTGTCACAGGCCCTACCCCTGTTCAGCCGCAGCCGGTATGTTCGATACAATCCCTCCCTAGCTGCTCAAGGCCTTGATAAAAATTCACCGTATGGTTTTTTATCGCCGAACAGTTTGCTTAGTTAAGCGTACTTAAGGATAGTGCGTAATCGCTATCAGGAGAAGACATATTGTCCATTCTCAATGGACTTTAATTCAAATACGCCATGAGAACGGGCAATGGTGGTTGTTCGATGGATTCCAGGAACAATGTACACATCATGTAAATGAATCTCTCGCCGGATAGACACACACAAACAAATTCGCACCCCACAGGATCTAATTTTGTTCGGGCCCGAATTCTCTCCAGCTCATCGCCGCAGAATTTCGTCCGCAATAGATGTGTATATTCCATTACAAAACGAATACAATCGCTGTTGCATAGATTTATTACCCTAAGAATTTCACGCTATTTTTAGCAAATAGGGGAATAAGGAGAATTTTCAGATGGTTGACTACTCATGTGAAAACATACGTAACATTGCATTGGTGGGACATGCCGGCGCAGGCAAAACCACACTTGCCGAAATGCTGCTCACTAAGGCTGGGGCAATACCCCAGCCGGGGAGCGTGGAAAGGGGCACAACTGTCTGTGATTTCGATCCGCAGGAAAAATCGCTACAGCATTCACTGGATCCGGCTATCTGTAGCCTGACACATCGCGACACACACATTAATTTGATCGACACTCCTGGATACCCCGATTTTATTGGGCGCACCTTTAGCATATTTCCGGCCGTAGAAACCGCTGCAATTGTCGTCAATGCGCATACCGGAATAGAAATGCTAACACAACAAATGATGGCACGTGCCGGCGAACGCCATCTTTGCCGCCTCGTCATTATTAATAAAATCGATTTAGCTGAGGCAGACCTGGAAGGCTTGCTTCACCAGCTTCAACACACCTTTGGCCCAGAGTGCTTACCGATCAATCTACCAACTCCAAGTGGAGATTCGGTAGTAGACTGTTTTTTCAAGCCTTCGAAAAAAACTACAAGCTTCTCCTCTGTTGATGAAGCTCATACGCAAATCCTTGACCAAGTCGTTGAAGTGGATGAGGAGCTCATGGAGCTTTATTTAGAACAGGGAGAAGAGCTTAGCCCAGAGCAGTTGCACGATCCTTTTGAAAAAGCTCTGCGTGATGGCCATTTAATCCCTGTATGTTTCGTATCCGCTCATTCGGGGGCCGGAGTCCAGGAGCTGCTCGATATTATGGCAACGCTCATGCCGAATCCTCTGGAAGGTAATCCTCCTGTTTTTCTCAAAGGTGAAGGCGCGGAAGCGGTGCCCGTTAAAGTTATTCCTGACCCTAAGCTTCATGTCATCGCTCATGTATTCAAGGTCACTGTAGACCCCTTTGTGGGACGTATGGGTATCTTTCGGATTCATCAAGGGACAGTGGAGCCATCAAGCCAGCTGTTTATCGGTGATGGCCGCAAACCATTTAAAGTCAGTCATCTACTGCGCCTGCAGGGAAAGGAACACAGTGATATGCCCATGGGCATTCCTGGTGATATCTGCGCAGTCGCAAAAATTGATGATATTTTTTTCAACGCCGTGCTCCACGATTCCCACGATGAAGACCACTATCATCTACCGAATATGGATTGCCCGCCACCCATGCATGGACTCGCTGTGTCCCCAACCCGCCGCGGTGATGAACAGAAACTTTCCGAGGCCTTGCAAAAACTCAGCGCGGAAGATCCTTGCATCAAAGTCGAACATCGGGCCGCGCTCAACGAAACCGTGTTAATGGGAATGGGAGCGTTTCATCTTCGGGTATTGTTTGAACGAATGAAATCACAATACCATGTGGAAGTCGAAACCAGTCCACCCAGTATCGCCTATCGGGAAACCATCACCCAAGCTGCGGAAGGTCATCACCGACACAAAAAACAAACAGGAGGCGCGGGACAATTTGGCGAAGTTTTTCTGAAAGTCGAAACACTGGAACGAGGCCAGGGATTTGAATTTGCAAATAAAGTCGTGGGAGGAACCATTCCATCGCAATTCATACCCGCCGTCGAGAAGGGGGTTCGCCAAGTACTTGACGAAGGTGCTATCGCGGGATATCCACTGCAGGACATTCGAGTTGTTGTCTATGATGGCAAACATCATCCCGTCGATTCAAAAGAAATCGCATTCACCACCGCAGGTAGAAAAGCCTTTCTGGATGCGGTGCGCAACGCTCGGCCGATAGTGCTTGAACCGATTGTTAACATTGACATCACCGCACCAGGCGACAGTATGGGAGATATTACCGGTGATATCTCAGGAATGCGAGGTTGGATTAACGGCACTACGACCTTACCCAACAACCAAGTAGAAATATCCGGACAAGTCCCACTCAGCGAATTAGCCGATTATCAATCCAGACTTAAATCAATCACCGGCGGAGAAGGTACTTTCACAATGGATTTCGACCATTATGAACCCGTGCCGCCAAAGACCCAACAAGAGCTAATGGACTTATTTAAACCAACTGAAGATAACGACTAAGATAAGAGTAAATTAAAAGTACACGACTAATAATTGTGCTATTAATGGGAGTAGAGAGCGCCCAGTTAAAGGCTAGCTCAGCCTCTTAGCTCTCCACTCAGGACTCTTCAGAGGCCGCTAAGTTTCACAGCGCGTTCTGGGCTGCCAATACTATCAGTATATAGCAGCACCTTTATGAGTTACTCTTGAATCATCAGTTTCTCAATACCTCGAAAATATCGAACCTCTTAACGTAAATTTGCTTTATAGGCGGGAATCTTAGCGTTCTTTGATTTGGAAAAATTTGCGAAATCCATCGTAACCGTTTCCAAGGCAACCCCTGAAAAATCAGCGCCTTCCACATTGGCATTACGCAGGTGAGCCCCGCCTAATAAGGCACCCGAAAGATCTGCGTAGCTAAGATTTGACTGAGAAAGATCCGCCTGCCTAAGAACCACATTCGCAAGGTGAGCCCGCTCCAAATTAGCATGCCGCAAATTGGCACAGGTTAGGGTCGCAGGTTTTTGAGTTTTCTCACCACTAAATCTAGAATGATTCAGGTCGGCATTCATCAAATTGGCATTATTAAATCGGGCACCACATAGATCCGCATTCTGCATATTACTGCCGCTGAGATTGGCATCGATCAACATTGCATCGCATATCATGGCAGACTCCAGATTAGCCTGACTCAAGTTAGCCGCCTGAATCAACGCATAACTAAGATCAGCCTTAATCAACCTCGCCTTTGACAAGGTGGCATAGCGCAAGTCTGTTCCTACCAGCGTTGCATCTGAAAGATCCGCATCGGTTAAATTCGCCCCACTCGACTCGTGCCCGGCGCTTAACCGAGCTTTGCTCAAATTGGCGCCATTGAGCTTAGCTCCTACCAATTGCGCATGCACCATATTCGCATATTGTAGATGTGCCCCCGCTAAATTTGCATAGTTGAGCACTGCATTCGAAAGGTTTGCTTTACGCAAATCGACCCCTTTGAGATCGGCTCTAGTCAAATTAACCTCTCGCAAATCCGCACCGACCAGCGAATCGACCTCAATGCTAAATAGAGTCGTTCCTGTTTCTAATTCTTTAATTTCAATCATCGCGACTCTCCCGCAGAAAGCAAATTATTCTACCCCCAAGTATTTCCACGCCTATAGCTCACACTGTAACCAATTTTATTGGGAATAAACCGTTCTCGTATATAGGGAAGATTTTCTTGGAGACCTTTAAAGACCCAAAGTAAAGCAGATGTAAAAATTTCCAATTAGCAAGCTTTTTTCTTTTTTTAGAGATCCCATCCGTTCGAGTTCAACAATAGTACAACGCAACGCTAAAAAGCTTCCGATAAACTAAACTGGAGTGAACGCTGGGCATTGTTTAATTGTATAAACACTCGAACGCTAGAATATACGAATGCAATATCCATAAAAATCTACCAAGCGGGGGGTAGTTTTCCCATGATTGTGATAATTTTATTTCTAATCTGGATATAACCACCAGAATTCAGTTCTTTCAATATTCGAGTCACCATTTCCCTCGAAGCACCCACCATATTGGCTAGATCCTGGTGAGTCAATTTTTGATCTATAACGAGGCCTTCCTCT
The DNA here is from genome assembly GCA_963731655.1 of uncultured Gammaproteobacteria bacterium. Taxonomy (GTDB): domain Bacteria; phylum Pseudomonadota; class Gammaproteobacteria; order JAAEPA01; family JAAEPA01; genus CAVSWL01. The sequence continues at coordinate 54,733 of CAVSWL010000002.1, forward strand.
TTTTCTTCAGCTAGGCTAACCAGCGTGCGGATAACACGGCCGTAGACATCTTGTAATGCTAGGTTTTTAACAATCTCTGTTAGGGCGCGGATCCGGCGGGTTAAGGCCCGAATGAGTTTTAGGGCGAGCGCTGGGTTCTCGGTTATGCACGTCTTAAAACTGGTCTGCGACACTAGTACCAATCGAGATGGCTTCAATGTCATTACCGAGGCGGAACGAGGTACCTCATCAATCAGCGCAAGCTCCCCAAAATACTCTCCCGGTCCTTGAATGCTCAAGATCACTTCTTTCCCATTATCATCGCTGACATAAACTTTCACCGAACCTTCTAAGATAATGCAAAAAAAATCAGTTTCGTCCCCCTCATTCAGAATAAGTGCGTGTTTAGGATAGCTTTTTATCACGCCGTGACTCGAGATAAAGTCAATATCCGTACTCGATAATTCAGAAAATAACGGTAAATTAGAAACCATTTTCTGCTTTTCTCACCGAGGATGCGATCTGCAACACTCATGGTTAGCATCTAGTTGACGTTGCTGATTGTGGTAAAACTGACAGCGATACTCCTGGAACCAGCCGAATTTAAACCCGCATCTACTATAATAAGCTCTACGTAGACTTCCTGATTTCCCTGGTTAAATGGCTATGGAAGATCCGCGTTAAACAATTGACAAATTCGTTTAGAGCTAATCTGTACGTCGATCGCCGTGACTCGCGGAGGAAACAGGATACCTAAAGTATTAATTTGTTCTTACTGAAATCGGCGTGCCCTAATTGCAGTCATACGATGCAGCACAATCCTTGAACTGGCGGTAAAACGCCCTACAACAATCTATTCACCAGTTCGGAGGACACATTATCGTTACAACTATCCATTCAAGAGTTTTAGCACACCGCCAGTTCCAAGTATGATGCCCATACTGGTTCTTAAATTACCAGCGGCGCAATGAACTCCCGCCCCCCTGGATTCAGGCATCTGCCTCTGACCTATTGGGAATAATACTCTCTATGTTTGGGAAATAAATAATAAGATTTAAGTTAGCTGCCCAGCTAGCTTAGAATTTTCCGAATGAGAGGAAGATTAACGGAACTTAATAAAATAGAACTGAAGGTCAACAATAATCCGATTAGATCTTCGATTTGTCTATTATCTTAAATTAATCAGCCCCATAAAATTCTATGAGGTTAAAAATCCCAATTACTCACCATTCGATCCGAGGTACATATTTAGATTTACGCGGGAATACACCCACACCGAATTATGGACCGCGAAATCAATCGACATAAAAAGACCGATTTGAGATGTGCTTTAGATTTAAGTAGGATTGATGTCTCTTAAAGTTGCGACTCAAACGTTTTTTTGCCGTTATTGCATGAATTAATACAACACTACTCCTCAAATATCGCTTATACATGTCTGAAATCGAATTTTCTAGTGTTCAAAAAACGTTCGTTGATGGCACTGAGGCAGTCCAGGAGTTTTCGCTCTTCATCCCTGACGGTGAATTTATGGTTTTTGTGGGCCCCTCAGGTTGCGGTAAATCCACGTTACTGCGAATGTTAGCTGGGCTTGAGGATATTTCCGCAGGTGAAGTATTGATTGGGGGCAAGGTCGTGAATGATTGGACGCCTCAGCAACGTAATGTGGCCATGGTATTTCAAAACTATGCCCTATATCCTCATATGACCGTGCGCCGGAATCTGGAATTTCCATTGCGCATGGCAAAACACACTAAAGATGAGATCCACCGTCGGGTCACGAAGACCGCGGAACTGCTTGGGCTAATGGATTTACTGAACAGGAAACCTCGGCAGCTCTCGGGTGGGCAGCGCCAGAGAGTCGCGATGGGACGCGCGGTGGTGCGCGAACCAAGCGTGTCGCTAATGGATGAGCCCCTATCGAACTTGGATGCCAAGTTACGCGTACAGATACGCACGGAGATTGCTGCCCTGCAGAAGCGATTAGGCACAACTACCATCTATGTAACCCACGATCAGGCAGAAGCCATGACATTAGGTAAACGCGTTACCGTGCTACGCGATGGCATCCTACAGCAGGTCGCACCCCCTCAAGATCTCTATAGCAACCCCGCGAACATCTTCGTAGCAAGTTTCTTAGGTAATCCAGGAATGAATTTACTCCCCGCACAATTGACCGTGCAAGGGGATGATGAGCTTAACCTGCATGTAGGTGATCAAGTATTGTCTGTGCCCACAGCAGAGTTAGCGTTTCAGGATTTGCCTCTACATGTGCCACTGTTGGTTGGAATACGTCCGGAAGCATTAGAACTGAACGGCCAGGAAAAGAGATTAGGGCGGCTATCAGTGCGCGTGAAAACCGTCGAATCCTTAGGACATGAACAGTTGATATATGGTCAGCTTCCTAACGTGCAGGATTCAAGAAATAGCGCACTCCAAACGTTGGGATATGATACCACTCAGCTGGTGGCACGACTACCAATCGGTATTTCGGTCAGCCCTGATTCGGTACTTACCCTAAGAGTAAATTATAAGAATTTCTACTTCTTCAATGCCGATGGAACTGCGTTACAACGCCGCAGCATTTGATAACGGCGTCCTCCTTTTATCCTACTCACACCCTAGGGTCAGGAAAACATACCACAACAGATAAGATAGGTATCTGCTAGCAATCGATTCCTCCCTGCGACTCGCACCCCGAGACTCTCAATACAGTTTCAACGGAGCACCAGTCGTATACTGAAAGCCACAGGGAGGAATTAGAATCAACTCTCGCAACAGAATGAGAGTCATAACGATGAAGTCATGCAACCTTTTTCATTTGAGGATTATCTAGCCGAGTTTTATTTCCAGCTTTCATCTTCTGGTTCCAACTAGTTTCCCAACGTCGAATGAATTCGTCCACGGCCTTCTGCTTTGCAGCCTCTTTGCGTTCGGCTAGACGCCGCTCCGCTTCCAGCATTTTCATCTGACTTTTGATCTTACTAAGCGTCTCGCGCGCCTGCTTAACCGCAGCAGCAGTCTCGGCGCGTTTTGCAATCGCCTGACTTACTGTCTCTTTTGCACGCTTAGCCGCAGCGGTGTTGGCTCCAGTCGGTGATTTGCTAGCCTTTTCCACCGCAGTCTTCGCTTTCTCACTGGCAGCAACAACCTGAGCCTTGGATTTATCTTGAGCTGCCAGAGCCATCTTTACGCGTGATTCAGCCATACTAAGCGACTTCTCGGTAAGCTTTTCAGCGGATTTCTTAGCAGAGGAATGAGAATTTGTATGCACGACGCTCTTTGTCATAGCGATCTCCTTACATATATAATTTGTTACTTGCTCAAACTGAATGCATAGTTGGTATTACTCGACGAATCGAATTAAGTCTCGCGAATATATGAATCGTATCCGCATATTGACATTAGCGGTAAAGTCGGAGAATCCTTTAAATAACATTAACTAAGCTCAAGTTATCCCGGAACCCTAGAGCCGTCGCTTAATCTAACTTAACTATATTATTGGAGTGATATAAGATCGTGTTTCTAAATGCAGCATTATGTGGAGATGAAACTGACAATGAGAAGACGCGCTTTCCTAATCAGTTTAATTGGCGTAGGGAGTACCATCGCCATCACCTACAAGCTATTTGGTAGGAACAAAGTTGTATCAACAGGAAAAATTGCAAAGGTTAACAAATCGGATGCTCAGTGGCGCGAAATCCTTACAAAGGAGCAATTCGATATATTGCGAGAGGCAGGCACTGAGCCACCCTTCTCCAGTCCTCTCAACAAAGAAACAAGGGCAGGCACCTATGTCTGCGCGGGATGCGCTCTACCATTGTTTACATCACAGATGAAATATAATAGTGGAACCGGGTGGCCTAGTTTCTATACTTCCATTGAAGGCCATCTAGAAACTAAAACGGATTACAAATTAATCCTTCCTCGAACGGAGTACCACTGTGCACGCTGTAACGGCCATCAGGGACATGTTTTTGACGACGGCCCCGAGCCAACAGGACAGCGCTGGTGCAACAACGGCTTAGCGCTCCAGTTCAATCCGAAGCAACCCAGTTAGATTCAAGTAAGTTGTTGGAATGGGGAAAATCGCCAACTTGCCTTAATTTCCTTGGAATGTGTATGATTGAGCTGCTAAGCAGCCATCCCAAGTTAATCTTAATCTATTAACTAATGCACCCTTATTTTCCTGGCATTTCAACTGGTGCCCACTTGCACTCCCATTCGCAGGGGACCTTATTTCGCAGCGACGGTTAGCGCGTGTATCTGCTCTTGATAACGACGCTTTTCATCGTCGCTGATAAAGGACGCTTCAAACGAGTTCCAGGCTAATTGAGCAATCTCATCCTTACTGAGATTGAGAGCAGTCTGCGTTTCTACATAGTTTTCCTCTATATAACCGCCAAAATAGGCTGGATCATCTGAGTTAAGAGTAATGCGCAACCCGGCATTCATTAATTTCTTTAAGTTATGATGTTGCAAACGATCAAAGACGCATAATTTTACGTTTGACAGGGGACAGACGGTGAGTGGTATCCGATCAGCCCGCAACCGGTTCATCAGTTGATCGTCTTCAATCGACCTGACCCCATGATCGATTCGGCTTACTTTCAGAAGATCCAATGCTTCCCAAATGTAATCTGGCGGACCTTCTTCACCTGCATGGGCTACGGTTAAAAAGCCTGCATTACGTGCTTGAGTGAAGACTCTCTCAAACTTGCGAGGTGGGTAACCCAGCTCTGAGGAATCCAATCCCACCCCTATTATCCAATTCTTATATGGCAGAGCTTGCTCTAAAGTAGCAAAAGCAGCCTTCTCACTAAGATGTCGTAGAAAACATAAAATTAGCTGAGAACTAATCTCCAGTTCTTCTGTTCCCTTGCATAGTGCTCGATGGATTCCATTAATTATAGTCGCAAATTCAACGCCTCGGTCCGTATGAGTCTGGGGGTCAAAAAATATTTCCACGTGCTTTACGTTTTGGGAGTGGATACGGGTTAGGTAAGCCCAAGTAAGATCAAAAAAATCTTGTTCGTTTAAGAGTACCCTCGTGCCTTCATAGTAGATATCTAAGAACGATTGCAGATTGTGAAAGTTGTAGGCTTCTCGAAGTTCGCTAACAGAGGCATACTTTAAGGGAACACCATTTCGTTTCCCTAACTCAAACACTAATTCAGGTTCGAGAGAACCCTCTATATGCAGATGAAGCTCCGCTTTCGGTAACTGTCGGATGAACTCACGCATGGTATATTTTTTATCCGGATTAACTTAGTGATTACATTCTCGCAGCAAACGTGCGACCACACACTATGGTGAAATAGCATAATCATCAATCTGAGATTGCCGTTGACAAGCCTACCCAGAAAGCACTATCTCAAATTAAATGGCATCAGATTAGATTATTAAGATCATACCCGCCAACGTCAAACCATCACCGATAGGAACTAATAACAGCGTAATGGGTTTGTCGTTAAAAATCGTTTGGTTAAAACGACGTATCGCTCGCACATCGACTTCGGTATTCTCTTTATCTGCAACCAAACTACCCCAAAGGGTATTGTCTACCGCAATTAAGCCACCCGGGCGAAGCAATTGAAGACTTCGCTCATAATAGTTGAGCCCCCTCCGAAAAGTTCCTTGGGAGATGGGACCGCTGCAAGGTGAGTGGTAAAATTGCGCAGAGCCACCGAGTTTCCAACTGAGCACCAGCGACGATGTTCCGAGCCAGTCCTGATAGCAGCCAGAGCGATCTGTTCAGCAACGTCGAACAGTTTCTGCGTGAGCATGACCAAGAAAAACTGAACGATCCAAACGCCTGGTATAACGTCTTCCTAGATCAGGTGACCAAGCGCATTCCCGAAGCGCGTTTTGCCGAGCTGTTCGATAAAGAAGAACGTTTTCAGGGCGTCGCTTTTGTCCTCAATCCCCTGATCGTTGGCTATACGCTCAAAGGCTTTTGCCCTATTTCCAAGCCCCGCTTCAACCTGTTTAGCCGACTTTGGGCGGTTGTCGCTCAATGAAAAGAGGTGGATTTCCTCCGCAACGCCCTGCAAGTGTTCATGGTAATCGGCCCCGGCTTGTTTGGCTTGATCAAGCGCTTCTTCCAGTCGTGATTGCCCTTTAACTCGGTTTTCGCACTCCGCCTGAAATTGGGGCAATAAAACTTCCATCTGTTTAAGCTGCTTGCGCAAGACTGAGGGTGATACCCCTACGGGGGTATCACATCCGAATCCGCTTGAAAAATCGCGATAACTTATCGCCTCCAACACCACATTCCAACCCGAAAAGATACAACACCGCCCATACCAACAGGCGCAGCCAGACGTGGCCCGCCTCCGTCTCCCATAGCCTGGATTCCGGGTACCGGTTACGCCGCTTCTGGGCATGAAGGTGGCGATGCACACCGCTTTTACTGCCGTTGATAAGTTCAGCAAGCTGGCGAACGCTTTGTTTGCCGCGAGCGTTGATTCCACGGATAATCGCTCGGCTAGCTGACCGTATGGCCTGTGTCGTTGTGTTTTCTTAGTCATTAACTCATGATACTAGAATACGGCAGCTAGTCCTGCACTTTGTCCCGCTTTAAGGAGGTAGTCCCTTCCCCGTCGCTGCTTTCAATCCTGAAGTATCCCGGTTCTGGCTCCTCCTCCGAGCCGAAGCATTTATGGTAATCGACACAAATGCCACAGGAAGGCGACTTGCAGATCAGCACCTTCGCGTTCTCGCATAACTGACGATAAAAGAACTTCTTCCATTTCATGTCGCCGACATTGCGCGCGAACAAACTCGTGAAATTCTCCTCGATCAAGCGGGAGAGTATACGGCGATTCGGCAATCCCATATCCTGCCAGAGATGGTTCTCACCCATGCTGGCGGTGGCAATCGCGAGTCCAACCCAGCGGCATTCGTCGGATGCGTGGCTTGCGTGCTCAGCCAACAAGTCCACCAAATCATGGAATTCATCGAGCCGTGAGGTGTCACTCAATTCGGCTTGCGGCGTGGCTTCCAGCCACGGCGTAGAATCAAGACTCGGGAAGTAACGGGAGAGAAGCCGGTGCATCGCTGACCGGCCAATACCGGCGATCGGCACATTATAAGGCGGACATCGAACAGGGGCCAATGCGATTACACCGGCGAATGCCAAGGTAGCCAAATCAGTGTTGATTCCGCGCTGTTCCGAACAACACTGAATATTTAGAGTCATTCATAGTTGGCTGCAATATAGGCGGTATGGGCTATGAAGCTACGCTCGTTGTCTCACGCACTGCGCGTCAAAGATCTACGCCGTAAAGAAGATCTCTGTGTCGATGTAACATTTGTTAATAGAGGATTGCAGCAAATTACAGGCCACTACCGAAATAACGAGGAATGGCCGAGCAGAAAACTTTGGGAAACGGATGAATCTGTTAATACAAGCTTCGAAAGATCGCAGATTTTCGGATCTTTCATGAATCCGGACCGAGACAGCTAATGACCATTGGCAATGGTAACCAACGACCTCCAACCATGAGAGGACCAAAACCGACATTGGACTGTGACATCAGAGCTCACCTTGTTGGAAAGCCGACACGACGACGCTCTCCCGAGCAAGATCTCTATGAGCAGTATACAACGTCAGTAAAAAAACGGAAAAGCTCAAAGCCTTTAAACGCCTGGCCGCCAAGCTCAAACAGCGCTATCCTCGCTTGCCGATCGGTATTGTCGCCGATGGCTTATACCCCAACCAAGGCTTTTTCGAGCGGAGCAGGCTCAACGATTGGCGCTATATCGTCACCTTCAAGGAGGGCAATCTGCCCGCCGTGTGGGAAGAGGTGCGTGCTCTGCACGCGATGACTCCGAACAACCCGCACATGTACCGTCGAGTTGAGGGCCAGGTCGAGATCCTCGAACAGCTGAACGGGCTCAATGCGATGGACTATCACGCTCACCGGCTCAGTTGACGTGTAGGCCTTGCCCATTCTCGCGGAAATTCAATCGTAAAAGAGGAAAGGTGCTATGCCCCCACTTTAGTGCAGATATTGCACCATCAGTTTGCGGTAGCGGTCCACCAACTCACCCTGATGGCCCAGTAGACCAAATATTGCGAGCAATCCATTACGCGCCGCACCATTGCGGAAACCGCTATCCTTGCGCATGATTTCAAGCAATAGTTCCATAGCGCCTTCATAATCGTCGCTAATTAGTTTCACGGCACAGAGCTGATAACGCACTTCTAAATTCTCGGTTTGCTCGGCTGCCAAGCGCTCCAGAATCGGTTGTTCTGGGGCTTGCGCCGCGGCCAGCAGAAACCCAAGGTGCGCCAGTAGATCACGGATTTCGGGCAGGATGCGACTCTCTTCGGGCAACGAGACCAATAAGCGAAATGCGTCCTCGTGGCGCTGTTCACGTATCAACAATTTTCCAAGTGACAAAGGAATACGCAAATTTTCTGGATGGGCAATCGCGAGCTCGGCTAACATTCTGAATGCTCGCTCTTTATCCCCACCCTGGTAAACTTCCACCGCGCGGCGAAGTGCGCCATCCGATTCCAAAGCCACATGCCGGTTGAGCCTGCTTCTAAGTTCAGCCTCAGTCTGGAAGCCATGCACGGTATCCACTACCGTCCGCTGAACGAAGAGCTTCAAGGTCGGAAGACTGGTAACACCGTACGTCTGTGCCGCTCGGCTATGTGCCGACACTTTGAAATTAATCAATAGAAATTGTCCCCTGAATTCATGAACAAGCTTATCGAGGATGGGATAGAGCCTTAAGCAAGGCCCGGCATTAGGGGACCAAAAATTAACCATCACGGGCCCTTTCGCCGAATTATCTAAGACCAGAGCTTCGAAGTTCTCGTCGGTGCATTCGAGAACATAAGGTGAGTCCGTACCGGAGATCGTTGTCATATTTGTTGCCTTATCCAAAGGGACGATTTTCGCGGTTTTCTTTTTGCACGTTGCTTATCGGTGTCATCAATAACCAGCATAGCGCGAGTGATTTCATAGTGTTTTTGCACAGACCCAATGCTGGCTTGCAGCAGTAAGGACCAGGCAATCTTGGCATAGTAGAACATTAAGCGCAGGCGACTCTGCTTGAACGCCTTCAAACTACGCCGTTCGAAGCCCGCCCAGTTGAGCGTGCCTGTCACCACAATGCCGACGAACAACGTACTCAACCAAACGCGCTGACCGGCTGAAAGGGCCGCCGAGCCTTTACCAGGCTTTCAGTGAACAATTGAGACCATCAACAAATTGGGTGACGCAGGGTAGCGAGTGAATCAGCATGAATGACGCTTGCAATTGACCGGAACACGCGCCAATCTTAACAGGCTGGCCGGCTATTGCCATCTCAACAGAGCCTTGCAAGGCGAGGTTGCGCAGTGGTGATGGGAAGTTCAGCTCTTTGGTGCATTTGCCACGAACTAGAAACTACGGAATCGAGTATGAGCTTATTTCTCTGTCCTCAAGAGTGGATCCCACCGAGTATAAGTCGCATAAAAGCCCTTTTTCCAGTTTGCGCCGAGTATTCCCAAGCCGTCGGGCTGCCGGCAATCCGACCCCTCGAACCTAATGAAATGAGTCCATGGAGTTAACTATGAATCCTCGCCGTGACCATTTGGACACGATCAATAACATCGACTCATTAGAGTCTTTAATCGGTGACCTCACTTGCGGATCAAGGCTTGATGAATGCTACGTAAACGAGCCTTTTACCGCAACGTTGACTTTCAGATCGACGATCCCTCCCGAACAAATACAAGCGCATCTCTATGTGAATCGGCCTGATGGCTCCCAGGAAAACGTTGTCATGACTTTGGCTTCGCACAGTAATAAGGGTTACTACAGCTATGTGGCTACACTAGCTTCAGATAGAGCGGGTTCTATAGAATATTACGGTGTTGTTTCAGCTTACGGCAAATCACTCGCAACAAATACCGGCAGACTCACGGTGATGCCTCCAAAGGATGAAGAATGGCAGCATAGACCCGTCTATGAACAAGTTGCTGAAGGAATCTGGGTAGGAAGCGCTCGGGCTGCTTTCGAAGCCGAAAAGCTGGGCTTTGATAGCGTACTCAATGTCGCAGATCAATTTAACTTTTCGATGTCTGATGAAAAGTACAAATACATCCCGCTAGCAGACTGGGGAACCAATGCGATCCCGAAAGAAAAAATAGATGAAGCCGTTAACTGGCTGACTGAACAAGCAACAAGCGGGAAAAAGACAATAATTAACTGCAGAGCTGGAATAGGACGTTCTGGTTCAATTGCCATAGCCTATCTATATGCTCACAATCCCCAGCTCAATTATCATCAGGTTGTGCATATGGCTCGCCACGGAAATGGCGGTAAGTTTCCAGGAAAGTCTAATATCTATCCTCATGTTGGCCTCAAGGAGAGCCTGGAGGAACTCTATCCAGGTAACAATCGGCCCGTCACCACGGAAATAACAAGCGTTTGGCTGGATAATTATAGACTCTATGAATGTGTTTCCAAAAAGAAAAACGAGAAGATCATTGTTCGTACGAGAGTAGATTATCGGGGAGAAGTGGAGCCTTTTGTATTTGCCCACAGTAATATCGCTAACGGTCACCAAGAGGATATCCGCATGATAAAAAAAGAAGAAAATCTGTATGAAGCCGTACTTACTCCAGAATTCGCTGGACGATTTTGGCTTACTGTCAAGGCCTCGAATTATATGGACATGACCCCATGGCATGATCCGGAAAAATGGCTGGGTGGTATGGGAGATAACTTATATCTTGATATACAAGATTAACTAAAACGCCTTAAAGCGACGATTAGAAAAATAGAGATTGCCACTGACTGGGAATCAATCAAAATCCATACCTCACAATACACCACAATTAACAACAGTAATAATATCAAGAGATTACCGATAGAGTCTGCTTGACAGATATTGCCTGTTTTGGTGGTTTT
>CAVSWL010000003.1:0-105499 GCA_963731655.1 uncultured Gammaproteobacteria bacterium
TTGCCGAATTCGTGGAAAACGAAGCGATCTTAGAACGTCTACGAGGTATGGGGATTAACTACGCCCAAGGCTATGGCATCGACCGGCCACGGCCAATTGAGCAGAGAGAACAGATGAAGTAGACAAGCATTCACTCTTCAGCACCCACCTTATAGCATAGCGTTCCCGGAACAAGGGATGCCAGGAATCCCGCTTGCAGTTATCCGGGTAAGTTCCTATCATCTGATTTCGAACAAACCGCACTCGGAAAATCCATAGGAGAAAACCATGTCAGAACAATTTGATAAGCCGGCGGTTGTCGCCTGCCTAAATCAGATACTTGAGCTCGAGTTGGCCGGTGTGGTTCGCTATACACACTATTCGCTCATGGTCTACGGATACGGTCGTATTCCCATTGTCTCCTGGATGCACGAACAGGCCGCTGAATCCCTGCTCCACGCTCAAGAAGCCGGCGAAATGATTACCCACTTGGGTGAAGACACTTCTTTAGGCATCGGGCCCTTGCTGCAGCGCCATACCCATGACATCGGTGACATGCTGCAAGAATCACTCGAGCATGAGCGTCGCGCCCATCGCGCCTACCAGGAATTGCTTGATCGTGTTGAAGGTCGCTCGGTATTTCTCGAGGAGTATGCCCGGCGGTTAATCAGCGAAGAAGAAAAACATCAAGGGGAAGTGCTCAAAATGCTCCGCGCTCCGAGCGATAATTGAGCCTTCGGGGTTAGCCCATGCAGCAAGCGGTTGGTTTCGAAATCCAACCGCCATGGCTTCGGTGGTACCTTGTGCAAACTTTGCGAATAGCCACCGTAGGTTAGGATTAGGAAACAGACATCGGCTTATCGATTGTTGTAGAAAGAATCGCTGTATCCGAGTATTCCTGCGTAAGTTGAACGCTGGCCCTTTCCTCGAAGCTGATTTTAAATTTCTCTGAAAACGCACGTGTGAGCTTGCGCGCCATGGCCTCCAATCTCTGGGCTTCTTGATGAAGATCCGAGTTTTTCCCCTCAAATTCCGTCAATACAACTCGAAGGGTATGCTCCTTTTGATCCGATAAGCTTGCACGCACTTCGATCACTCCTTTTCCGCGTATAGATTGGCCATAATCGGTCGAATGTTCAGTCGGCAACAAGCTATTCACCCTAAGGGTATACGCTACCCGGCTAAGTTTGTCGGCATGCTTCAAGAACCAATCCTCACAGACGTCGGGAGTAATCGCAGTTTCATCCCAGAATCGATCAATGGAATAACTGACTGAGGAAAACCGCTTAATTAAAAAATCCTTATCGAGGTAAGAAAAAAATGCGCCCCCTTTAGGTCCTTGATCTTTATCGAGTAGGGCACGATAAATCGCCTGGAAAGCCATCTTTTGTGGAATGGGAATCAAGCGAGCCGTATCAAATATAAATCGTTGGTACTCGTCTTCCGTCCGCGGTTCGTTGGGGAAGTGCTCCCCCAGGGACTTTAAGAAGGCGCGCTGAGCCTCGCTCAACTGCAGCACGGATGCAGGCAGATCCATCTGCAGAACCATGCGATCTTCTTCAGCCGCAAAGTTCTGCAGCCAAAAGCGCGCGGACGCTAACCGCCTTTGCAAACTGTCCTCTTCAGCGGCGCCCATTGGGCCCTCGGTCCGGCGTTTGATTTCCGACTCAATATCGATGTGCGGGAGCTGAAGCAAGGCGATCAACAGTTGAAACCCCACCGGATGATACACCGCAGTTTGAGGATTAACTTCGATTGTACTTAAAGTTTTTTGTTGGACCTCGGTTGCGCGGCCGGACAAACAAGACTCGACCAACCGATCGTGTTCGTTATACAACTTAACAATATAGTCGAAGTCCATGGAGAAATTGACGGTTCTTTTCGGTGGCGTCCTGATCATGAGATATCGAAGAACTTCTGCCGGCAGCAGATCAGCCATCTCCCTCGCTGATGTCCCGATTCCTTTAGACGAACTCATCTTGGCACCACTTACCAGAAAGAACTCGTAAGGCACGTTCAGCGGAGGCTTTCCGCCAAAGACCGCGCGCATACACGCAGCCGCCACATCCCTGGAACCTCCCTTGGTGCAGTGATCCTTGCCAGCCCCTTCGATCGTAATGCCGAATGTGTGCCATTTTGCAGTCCATTCAAGCTTCCAAGGCAACTTGCCGTTGCCGTCAAATGGAGAAATCCTGCCGCGATGGCCGCAACCCGTAGCCCAGCTAACCAGATCGGACTTGCATTCATAATCCACTTCCTTGCCGTCATAGTTTGTCACTTCCGTGGTGCCTATCTTTCCACAGTTTTCACAAATCACCTGAAACGGTAACCAATGGCTAGGCCGAACCGCATGGCTCACTTCCGCATATACCTTGCGAACAGCATCTGCCCGCCGGAGTATGGCATCAATGGCCTCGTTAAACTGGCCGGAACGGTACACGTCGCGCATACGATACACTTCCGCGCCTACACCAAGCTCGGTAAAAATATCGAGAAATTCCGCAATATAGTGTTCTCCAAGGTCAGTGTGGGATGATCCCGGTGGAGCAGGAATCGCACACAGCGGATAACCCATATAGTCCTGCATCCCGGGGTGCGCATCCGCTGGCAAACCGTCCAGTGGATCGTAGTCATCTACTCCGTAGATATACTTTGCCTCCAATCCCCCCGCTTTCAGAGCACGAAAAATCGCATCGTGGATCAAAACTCCGCGCAAGGAACCCACGTGCACCCGGCCTGAAGGTGTCTTAGAATCGTTGATCACCTGGGAACCCGCTAAGCCTTCAATTATTTTCTCATTCCACATCGTAATGCTCTTCGAACCCCATTCTCTTCGAACCCGTCATACACAACTCCAACACCAATTCGGTCGATCCTCGCAAAAGTGTATAGCCACCGTGCCCGAATAGAATCCCGACTGCCAATAAACGCTGTCGCTAATAAATTCGGACAGAAACGGATGAATCGTTTGCTAGCGTTTGTAGACTTTCTATTCCAATTTCTGCGCCCCTCCCATATAAGGCCGCAACACCTCCGGGATCACGATCTCATGGGCTTCGTCTTGATAATTTTCCAAAATAGCCACCAGTGTTCGTCCCACTGCCAATCCAGATCCGTTCAAGGTATGCAGCAACTCGTTCTTTCCTATATCGGGATTTCGCCAACGGGCTTTCATCCGGCGGCTTTGAAAATCCAAAAAATTACTGCAGGATGAAATCTCCCGGTAACAGGATTGCCCGGGTAGCCAAACTTCGAGATCATAGGTTTTGGCGGCGGAAAAACCCAAATCACCGGCGCACAATGCAACCGTACGATAGGGTAGCTCTAATTTTTGCAAAATCACTTCGGCATGATGCGTCAGTTCCTCCAGCGCCTGCCAAGAATCTTCGGGGCGAACCAATTGCACAAGTTCCACTTTCTCGAACTGATGTTGCCGGATCATGCCACGCGTGTCCTTGCCATAGGAGCCCGCTTCGGAACGAAAACAGGGCGTATGGCACACCCTTTTCAGTGGCAACGATTGGGCCGAGATAATCTCATCACGCGCCAGATTGGTCACTGGCACCTCTGCGGTAGGAACCAGGTAATAGTTAAAATCTCCCGAAGTTTTGAACAAATCCTGCTCGAACTTCGGCAGTTGGCCAGTGCCTATCAAACTCTCGGCACTCACCAGATAGGGCACGTAAACTTCTTCATAACCGTGCTCTAGAATATGGGTATCCAACATAAACTGAATCAATGCCCGGTGAAGTCGCGCCATGGAACCGTGCATGACCACAAAGCGGGCTCCAGCCAGTTTGACGGCGGCGGCGAAATCCAGACCGCCATGGCGCGCTCCCAACTCCACATGATCGAGCGGGGTAAAATCGAATTCGGGGAGAACACCCCAACGTCGGAGTTCGACATTTTGGCGTTCATCCACTCCATCGGGAACGGAGTCATGCGGTAGATTAGGAATACCGAGCAAAATCTCGTCCAATTCGGCTTGAATAACAGTTAATCGAAACTCAACCGCGTTCAACCTATCCCCCAACGCCGCGACTTCGTCCACTAGCGGCTCAATGTCCTCGCCCTGAGCCTTAGCCCGGGCAATGGATTTGGAGCGCTGATTGCGTTGACTCTGCAGCGTTTGAGTTTTCACTTGTAGCGACTTACGCTGCTGTTCCAAATCGCCTAAGTTCTCTGTATCCAGGCAATAGCCGCGACGCGCAAGCTGTTTCGCGGTTTGCTTTAGGTGAAGCCGCAGAAGTTTCGGATCCAACATAGTTATTCTCTATGTGCCATGTAGTTCTTATTGCTTAGTTCTTTAGTAATTGCTCTTTAAGATTCTTCGTAACGCGTTCAACCATCACCCTATCGGCTTAAGAAGCCACCTCTACATTGCTGGCACAAAAAAGATGTAGATGAGGCTCTCGAGGCGGGTCCCCTGCCCTTATATAGATTCCTGTCGGTAACAGCTTACACCGGCTTAACTCAATTCGGCAGAATAGGTGATGACGTGACCGGGTTTCAACAGGTGCTGAATATGCTCAAGGGCCTCCTGCACTTTATCCGGCGCATCAAAAAACTCGATCACAACGGGTAAGTTCAACGAGATATCCAGTAAATTCGATGAATGTACATGGCCTTTATTGCCAAAACCACTTATCCCACGAAAGATAGTGACACCACGTACTTTCTCTACATCGTGCAAATGGACAAAAATGGGTTCGTGAACTTTCTTGCCTTCGGTGACATAAATACGCGCGACCGTAACTTTCATAACGTTCTCCCAACATTAAGACCAAACCACGCGGCACCCACACAAAACAACACACTGAGTACCATATTCAGCAGCGCCTTAAACACGCTGCCTTGCTCAATGAGAAACAGGGTCTCCATGGAAAAGGTAGAAAACGTAGTGAATGCACCAAAAAAACCAATGAGTAGGGCTCCCCGCCATTCAGGTCCAACCGTCAAGCGTTCCAACAACATCACGGTAAAAAAACCCATCAACCAGGAGCCTAGGACATTTACTGTCAAAGTGCCATAGGGAAAACCGCGACCTACCGCGGCGTAAACTCCGGCGGACACCCCATAACGCAACAGAGCCCCTAAGGCACCACCCATTGCAATTGACAACACCTGAATCAAAATAGTTACCACGGCGAAGAAGTGAATTAAAAATGACTACTCGGTAATCTCCGATAAACCTAATGGTGGTTCTCTAGGACGGATGCCAGAGAGATTAGCCAAGTGTTCATGTTATCCTGAGCGGGCAATGTTCAACTAATTTGATACAATAGTAAACGTTATTTAGTACACTTCAGATCGTTCAAGCGCAGCTTAGACCCAGGATGGCCTTGGTTGCGTACACCAGAACATCCGCGTAAGGTGTCTTGATAAACTCTATTGAAAAACGCCGGAAAGATGTTATTCCAACTGATTGCGGAATCTACTGCCTTCGCTTTATG
Source organism: uncultured Gammaproteobacteria bacterium (assembly GCA_963731655.1). Taxonomy (GTDB): domain Bacteria; phylum Pseudomonadota; class Gammaproteobacteria; order JAAEPA01; family JAAEPA01; genus CAVSWL01. The sequence goes on from CAVSWL010000003.1 coordinate 5,433, forward strand.
CCATGGACATTACCGCTAACAGCGGTTTAACCGCTCCACCGAATGCCGATGAGCTCGTTAGGGAATTCGGTGCTTTTCTACCACGTTCATCAATACTCATGGATATCGAGGAGCGACGGCCGTATGAATGCGATGGGTTGTCTGCCTACCGCCGCCTACCCATGCTGGTGCTCCTTCCGGAAACGGTCGAACAGGTTCAACGCATCCTTAGTATTTGCAACCGGAAACAGGTCCCCGTCGTAGCCCGCGGGGCAGGTACAAGCCTCTCGGGCGGCGCTCTGCCATTGGAGAACGGTATCTTACTCAGTCTAACAAAATTTAATCGAATTCTAGAAATCGATGCCAACAATCGTTACGCTCGAGTGCAGCCAGGTGTGCGTAATCTAGCCATTTCAGAAGCCGCCGCGCCTCATGGGCTTTACTATGCCCCCGATCCTTCCTCGCAGATCGCCTGCTCCATTGGAGGCAATGTGGCGGAAAACGCCGGTGGTGTCCACTGCCTTAAATATGGACTCACCGTGCACAATGTCCTGGCATTAAAAGTTGTAACCATCGAGGGTGAACTGCTCACCCTCGGGTCCCCTGCTCCCGACAGCCCCGGATTCGACCTGCTGGCATTGATGACGGGCTCCGAAGGAATGCTGGGTGTGATCGTGGAAGTCACCGTCACGTTGTTACCCAAACCGGAAAATACGCGGGTCCTGCTGGCGGCCTTTAGCGAGCTACAAAAAGCCGCGGATGCCGTAGCCGGAATCATCGCCGCCGGTATTATACCCGCCGGCTTGGAGATGATGGATAATCCCGCCATTCGAGCCGCAGAGGATTTTGTTCAAGCTGGCTATCCCACCGAAGCGGATGCCATTTTGTTGTGTGAACTGGATGGCATGGAACAAGAAGTGGCTGAGCAAGCCGCTCATTTGCAAACGCTGTTAAAGAACGCGGGCGCAATCCAAATACGCAGCGCTCAAGACGACGCTGAACGTATCCGCTTCTGGGCGGGGCGCAAAGCCGCATTCCCGGCGATCGGCCGCATCTCTCCGGACTATTACTGTATGGATGGCACGATTCCGCGCAAGCACTTAGCCCAAGTGCTTCAGCGCATCAGCCAGCTCTCTGGGGAATTTGGCCTGGCGGTGGCCAATGTATTTCATGCCGGTGATGGCAACCTCCATCCTCTCATTCTTTACGACGCCAACCGAAGTGGGGAACTCGAAAAAGCAGAAAGTTTCGGTGGAAAAATACTCGAACTTTGTGTCGAAATGGGCGGCACGATCACCGGTGAACACGGGGTAGGCGTTGAAAAGCTCGACCAAATGTGCGTTCAGTTCGATACTGCGGAACTGCAGCAATTTCATTCAGTTAAAGCCGCTTTTGACCCCAATGGATTGTTGAATCCGGGAAAGGCTGTGCCCACATTGCATCGTTGTGCGGAATTCGGCGCCCTACATGTGCACCACGGCCAACTCCCGCACCCCGATCTGCCGCGGTTTTAATCATGAGTAACGGCGATCGAAGCCTGGCCTTGATCGAGGCCGTAAAGGAAGCCCACGCGCATCGCATCCCGCTGGCCATACACGGTGGAAGTACCAAACAATTCTATGGCCGCACGATTCAAGCTCAGCCCTTGAATGTCAGTGAACACCAAGGGATCGTGCATTATGAACCGACTGAACTGGTGCTTACGGCGCGCGCCGGGACCGCTCTGACCGAACTGGAACAACTATTGACCGATCACCGGCAGATGTTCAGCTTCGAACCCCCTCACTTTGGGAATCAAGCTACGCTGGGCGGTATGGTGGCCGCCGGCCTTTCCGGACCGCGCCGTCTTCGAGGCGGGGCGGTTCGGGATAATATCCTGGGTGTGGAAATCATCAATGGCACAGGAGAACGGCTCAGATTTGGGGGTGAAGTCATGAAAAATGTGGCCGGTTACGACCTGTCGCGACTCATGGCCGGTGCACTGGGCACACTCGGGGTCCTGTTGCAAGTCTCCGTCAAAGTCTTACCCCTGCCAACTTCTGAAATAACACTGGCTCGGACACTTGATCCAGCCAAAGCCATCGAGACCATGAACACCTGGGCTGCCAAGCCGCTTCCCATTTCCGCCACCTGGTATGATGGTCATGATCTCTATGTGCGCCTATCCGGCAATGAGTCGGGCCTTCGCGCCGCGGCTCGGCTCATCGGGGGTGATATCCTGGACTGGAGCGAGCTTTTCTGGCGAAACATCAAGGAACACGGCGACGTTTTCTTCATGGACGATACGCCGTTGTGGCGGATCGCGGTGCCCTCGGCCACCCCTCCTCTACCATTACCTGGGAATACTACCGTCTTGGAATGGAATGGCGCATTACGCTGGCTTAAGAGCGCCGCGCCAGCCGATGAAATCCGCATGAAAGTCACGACCGCGAACGGTCATGCCACACTGTTTCGCGGCGGTGATCGATTGGGCGAACACTTTCAACCTCTGCCATCAGCATTAATGAAGGTGCATAAAAACCTTAAACGGGCACTCGATCCCGCAGGGATCCTGAACCCAGGACGCATGTACGCCGACTTCTAAGCATGGAAACTCATCTGGCCGAATATATTCGCAATACCCCTCAAGGTAAGGAGGCGGAAAGCATATTGCGCAAGTGTGTGCATTGTGGATTCTGCAATGCCACCTGCCCCACCTACCAGCTACTGGCGGATGAGCTCGATGGACCGCGCGGGCGTATCTATCTAATGAAACAAATGCTGGAAGGCCAGCCGGTCAGCCGCAAGTCCCAGCTCCATCTCGACCGCTGCCTCACCTGCTTGAATTGCCAAACCACCTGCCCATCCGGGGTCGAATACGGAAAACTGCTGGATACGGGGCGATCACTCATGGAACAACGCGTCCGACGCCCACCATTTGAACGCGTTAAGCGCCGTTTGTTGCAGTGGTTTTTACCCTATCCCACCCGGTTTAAGCCGCTATTGACCCTTGGCCAACTCCTGCGCCCTATGCTTCCCGCCTCGATTAAAGCCCGTATTCCAATCTCTCAAAGACCATCATCCCGGCCAGAAACACGCCAAGAGAACAAGATGCTCATACTCGAGGGTTGCGCCCAAAGCGTGCTGACACCCAACACCAACTCAGCCACGGCTAGGGTACTGGACCGTTGCGGCATCAGTGTGCTTAGCGCTGAACGCGCCGGGTGCTGCGGCGCACTCAGCCACCACTTGGGCGCAGTTGAGGAAGCTCAGCGATTTATGAGGCGCAACATCGACGCCTGGTGGCCAGCATTGGAACAGGGCGCACAGGCCATAATTACGACTGCCAGCGGCTGCGGCAGTTTCATTAAGGAATACGGCCGCCACCTGAGTGAAGACCCGACCTACCGAGAGAAGGCCGCGAGGATCGCCGCGGCTACCAAGGATATCGCCGAAATCATCCCTAGGCAGGCTATCGGTGATTTCAAGCGCCCGGACATTAATAAAATCGCCTATCACTCACCGTGTACGCTGCAACACGGCCAACATCTAGGCGGCAAAGTCGAAGCGCTTCTGAGCCACGCTGGGTTTGAGCTCGTGAGTGTGCGCGACAGTCATCTGTGTTGTGGTTCGGCGGGCACCTATTCCATCCTTCAGCCCAACCTTTCTCAGCAACTCTTGCGCGATAAACTCGATCATCTGCAAGCACACTCCCCAGAGCTCATTGCCACCGCTAATGTAGGCTGCCAATTACACTTGGCCACCCATGCCAAAGTACCGGTCGTTCATTGGATAGAGTTATTCGGATAGAGTGATACCCACAACCCAGTGAGCTGACTAAGACTCCTTATCATGCATGGCGATCCGATCATACATACCATCTTTCTGATTTTCACCGGTGCGGCAATTCTAGCCACTTTAGCCTTGTATGCCCGGCAAGCCATGATTGTGGCTTATATCGTGTTGGGCATACTCATTGGCCCCTTTGGCCTGGGCTTGGTCCAGGATTACAGACTCACGGAACAAATCGCTCATATTGGAATTATATTTCTACTGTTCCTGCTCGGGTTGAATCTCTATCCCCAGAAGCTGATCCAACTCGTCAAGCAAACGACCCTCGTTACCGGTGTGAGTTCCTTGTTGTTTGCAGCCATAGGCATGGCTACCAGCTGGATGTTGGGCTATCGTTGGATGGAAGCCTTGATCGTTGGAATTACCTTGATGTTCTCCAGCACGATTATCGGCCTGAAGTTATTGCCGCTAACGGTACTCCATCATAAACATACCGGCGAGGTGATCATCAGTATCCTGCTATTGCAAGATCTGATCGCTATCTTCATCTTGCTGGTGCTGGAAACCACACGACAAAGTGATTTACCGATCACCAAGCTGGCGCTGCTGATACTTTCATTGCCGGCCTTGATCCTGTTCGCGTGGATCTTCTCCCGCTATGTTGTGATCCGGCTTATTGCCTATTTTGACAAGATTCAAGAATATATCTTCCTGGTGGCTATCGGCTGGTGCCTGGGAATGGCGGAATTCGCCACGGCCTTAGGCCTTTCTCAAGAAATCGGTGCGTTTATCGCCGGCGTTGCGATCGCCACCAGCCCAATCTGTGACTTTATCGCCGACAGCCTCAGACCCTTGCGCGATTTCTTTTTGGTGATTTTCTTTTTCTCTTTGGGCATGAGTTTGAACCCGGAAATCTTGATGGATGTGTTCTATCCCGCCTTGACCCTGGCGCTATTGGTATTGAGCCTCAAGCCGGTAATTTTCAAATTGTTGCTCGAACGAGCCAAGGAAACCCCTGCGACAGCTTGGGAGATCGGATTTCGTCTAGGACAAATTAGCGAATTCTCGCTGCTCATTGCGGTGCTGGCGCTGGAACGAGGTGTAATCGGATACCAAGTTTCCTACCTGATCCAGGTCAGCACCCTGCTGACCTTCATTCTGTCGTCCTACATTATCGTTTTCTATTTTCCGACACCCATCGCTCTCTCCGACCGCTTGCGACGCGATTAAATCCTAGCCGATGAGAGACTTTCATTAGTCTTAATCATCACCCGGTTTCCAAATTCCGAATGCCTCGGCGGCAGAGGCGGTTGACTGCTGCCCACGTTGCTGTAGGGTTTGGTCGATATCATCCATGACATGTTTGGCGAAAGCACTCAGATGCTCGTGAATTTCGGCTTTCTCCGCGGTCGATATTTCCTGTTTGCCCACCACATATCCCATGACAGCAGCAAGGTACTGAACCATGATATAGGCATCCTTGGCACGATCATCCGACGAAATCAATACACGCTGCAGGTCTTCAATCAATCGATCTGAGAGTTTAAGCTGTTCCATGGTTATCTCACTTTTGTCATCTCCCCTTTGTCGATGTCTCAGACAAAGGATTATGATTTAGAGGCTCATTGGTTTCTAGTAAGTAGGGGCAGAACATTAACGCCTGGCGTTAGGATTTCGACCTAAGCCTCGCGAGTTTCTCTCTTATTTTAATTCCCAGTCCCCGATCAACGGGCTGATAATAGCATCGATTAGGCATTTTGTCCGGAAAATACCTTTGCCCCGCTGCATAAGCCCCGTCCTCGTCGTGATCGTAGCGATAGCCTTTGCCGTAGTCCAGTGCCTTCATGAGTGAAGTCGGCGCATTGCGTAGGGGAAGGAAAGCATCTTGTTGCGATTTATTAAAACGATGCACCTCATCGACGAATAATATAGTCGACCGTCCTTCGTTCTGGCGAATGTGCTTGGCCTGATCCACAGCGGCACGGATATCTTTTACCCCGGACAACACCGCTGACAGTGTCAGAAAGCGCGCTCCGGAGGTATGGGCTAGAAGCTTGGCTAAGGTGGTTTTACCCGTACCGGGAGGCCCCCAAAATACCATGGAGTGCAATCTGTCTTCTTCGATCGCCCGCCGTAGGGGTTTACCTATTCCCAGCAGATGCTCCTGCCCCACAAACTCAGCCAAGCTTTGCGGCCGCATACATGCCGCGAGCGGTTGACCAGTGGATTGGGGGTCTAACATCAGAGCAACGGGTTCGGGTTGACGAGGTGAGTGCTAAACTCGCTCTAGATAAAATCTACTCGGATCCGATGATATCGGTGCCCGCCGGAGCTTGAAATCGAAACCGAGAGGGATTGATCGGTTCATTCATCTTCAGCTCGCTCAATGTGATCACGGTTTTTTGTCCGAACTGATCATAGAGTTCCATGCGCCGGAGCTCTTTGCCATCGAATCCGATTTCGACGCGATGAAAATCGGTATCCTGAATTTTAGGTATCAATTGCACCCACTCGAGATTATCGTGAGCATCGCCCTTGCGGATAGCATAGGCGACCTCCAGGGTACTGAATTGAGTCAATAGCGCAATGGGGGCCGACCCAAGGGACTCTGCCATCGGTTTAACGGTTGCTTGCTCTAGATCGGGATCGTAGATCCACAAATTTTTTCCATCGGCAAGAATCAATTGTTGATTAGGTGTTGCATATTCCCAGCGAAAACGTCCGGGACGCAACAATTGTAAATGACCAGATGATTGTTGCAAGCGCCGACCTCGGTCATCAAAAACCTCCTGATGAAAGCTTGCCTGCAAGGTTTTCATCTCAGCAAAAAATTGATTAAAGCGGTCTAGCGCTTGATCCGCATGGGCCAGCGGTAACCAACAAAGCGCTAAAAAAAGCGCCCGCAATAGAACATCGGCAGGCAAAATATTGATCATGGATTAGGGGTATGTCAATTATGGTGGCGGCGCTTAGAAAAAGAGTTGCTTGAGATTTTCTCGGTCACTTCATGTAGATCATGATGGATCACGCCGAGGGCGGCGGTGGCGCTAAAACCTCTCGCCCCCCACTGGCCTGAATCGGGCTCACCACGCCAGAACTCTCCATTTCCTCGATCATGCGCGCCGCCCGGTTATAACCCACTTTAAGGCGGCGTTGCACATAGGAGATCGACGCTTTACGGGACTCGGTGACCACAGCCACCGCCTGATCATAAAGCGGATCCAGAATCTCATCCTCACCGATGGGCTCCAAGCCGGGAATAGACTCATTACCGGCAGTGGGTTCTTGGAGAATCTCATCGATATAATTCGGTTCACCCCGGCCCTTGATATAGTCCACAACTTTATGGACTTCGTGGTCGGCTACAAAAGCGCCATGGACTCGTTCGGGCATCGCCGTACCGGGCGGTAAATAGAGCATGTCCCCATGCCCTAACAATTGCTCAGCCCCGATCTGATCTAGAATAGTGCGCGAATCGACTTTGGAAGAGACCTGGAAAGCGACACGTGTGGGAATATTCGCTTTAATCAATCCGGTGATCACATCAACCGATGGCCGTTGGGTTGCCAGGATCAGATGAATGCCTGCCGCGCGCGCTTTTTGTGCCAAGCGGGCGATCAATTCCTCGACCTTCTTGCCCACCACCATCATCATGTCGGCAAACTCATCGACCACGATGACAATAAAGGGTAACGGCTCTAAGGCGGGAGGGGAATCATCCAAACCTATCTGGGTAGTGGGATCGAATAGGGGATCATGGATGGGGTTACCCTGCTTGATCGCATCGCTGACTTTTTTATTAAAACCTCCGATATTGCGCACGCCGAGTGCGGACATGAGCCGATAACGCCGTTCCATCTCCGCCACGCACCAGCGCAGCGCATTCGCCGCTTCTTTCATGTCAGTAACCACCGGCGCGAGTAGATGAGGAACGCCTTCATAGATGCTGAGCTCCAGCATCTTGGGATCGATTAAGATCAGCCGTGTACTGGCTGGCATCGCCTTATACAGCAGGCTTAGCAACATGGCGTTGACTCCCACCGATTTTCCCGATCCGGTGGTTCCAGCCACCAATAGATGAGGCATCCTAGCCAAATCGGCCACTACGGCTTGACCTCCAATATCCTTACCCAAGCCCAAGGTCAACGGCGAACTCGAACGATCATAAGCAGAGGTATGCAGGATCTCACTCAAATAGACGATTTCTCGATGTTCGTTGGGTATTTCTAGCCCGACCACTGTTTTCCCAGGGATTACTTCCACAATACGCACACTCGGGACGGACAGGGAACGCGCCAGATCCTTTACCAGACTCGTGATCCGGGCAACTTTAACACCGGGAGCCGGCTGCAGTTCGAAGCGCGTAATGACCGGCCCGGGATGCACCGCCACCACTTCGACCTCGATGCCAAAATCCCGCAATTTAAGCTCCACCTGTCGTGACATCAACTCGAGCGCGGTTTCCGAATAACCTTTACGTTGTTCTTGAGGTAAATCCAGTAGCGCCAGCGGCGGTAGTTCGGGATCCCCCGATATTTTAGCTGAGGTTTTGAACAAGGGTAGCTGAAAACCGCCATCGGTCGCAGGGGACAGCATGCTCTTGGAAAACGCGTTTTCACTGATTTGAGGTTCGATTCTTGGTGGTTTGGCTTTTATTAGCTTTGGCTTCTTTACATCGATGACAGTCTCCGCTTCATTCAGAGTACGCCGAGCCGCGCGTCGTTCCCTGTATTCTGCTAATCCCCCCCAGATCCAATCAATAGTCTGCAAACACCCCAGACCAATGAAGTCCATTAACGTCAGCCAAGACAGCCCGGTAAACAAGGTGAAACCGGCTATAAACAACGCCAATAACAATAAGGTTGTACCCACTACACTGAACGCCCCCAGCAAGCCATGCCCCATCAACTCGCCTAACACTCCGCCGGCATATAACGGGAGCTCGCCAGAACCGAAATGTAAAGTCGCTAAGCCACAGCCCGTCGCCAGTACGATGATAAATCCGATCCAACGTACTCCCAAAAGGGAATAATCGATCTCACCCGATTCACTTTTTGGAGGGAATAATAGCCAACCACTGTACACCACCATCAGTGGGGCCAGATAGGCGAGATAGCCAAATAAGTAGAAGAAAATATCCGCAAACCAAGCCCCCGCGACCCCACCTAGATTGGACGGTTTGCTCACACTTCCGGTATGCGACCACCCCGGATCATCCGGACTGTAAGTGATCAATGCCAGAAACAAGTAAAGACTTAGTGCCAGCAAAATAACAAATAAGCCTTCTCTCAAGCCGTGTGCAACGGAGGAGCTCACGAGTCGATTGCGGGCTTTCTTATGGGTGGCTTGAGCCATAATTATTCAAGCCTCCGTTTCGGAAGTAACGCCTGATTAGTACCATGGGTCAAGTTCTTTGAATAGTGGGTACATGAAAATCTACAAGCTCAGCGATGAGTATTCAACCGATAGATCAATCAAAGTATAGGGGAGATAATGCTTTTCTTTTTAAGCAAGTGTCCTAAACGCGTGTCACTTAGTGTAATCACAATGAATGAATCGCTCGCAATAGCGTATGATAATTTTCAAGGTGCAACTAGGGGCAAATTGCTCTATCCCTATATTCCCCGAGAATTAATGACGGTACATGTGTTCCTGTATCAAACTACAGAACATCTATCCAGATATGAAGTTTGAGACTAGGCCTACCACACGATCAAACCGAATCACTCAAACATTACTACATACACGGGTAAATCTGGGAATTTAGGCTTAGAAAAAATTGAATACTCATGGCAACGCGTTTAATTATGCCCCAGTTAAGCTGAGTTGCTCGGTTACTCGCGAGCCTGTTGATATCAAGAGTTGCGGTCATCGAAGCACTACCATGCAAAAAAGAGCTACTTGGCTTGCGTGGAGCCATTTCTTTACCAAGCGGCCTCCAGACCGTACCATTGCATCCAAACAAGATACACCAAAATCTTCCGTTACACAGACCGGCTAAGATATTCTTCAGATTAGACCCATTCAAAGGAGCGATAACCCATGAGTTCTGCTAAACATTGTCGATTGCTGATTCTTGGTTCAGGACCTGCAGGCTATACAGCGGCTGTGTATGCCGCCCGTGCCAACTTGAATCCGGTATTGATCACAGGCATCGAACAGGGAGGGCAGTTAATGACCACGACGGATGTGGACAACTGGCCAGGCGATGTCGAGGGATTACAGGGGCCGCAGTTGATGGAGCGGATGTTAGCCCATGTACAGCGCTACGACACGGAGATCATTTTGGATCATATCCACACCGCCAAACTAACTGGATACCCCTTCAAGCTCGTGGGTGATGCAGGCGTCTATACCTGTGATGCGCTGATTATCGCCACCGGCGCGTCGGCCAAATACCTTGGGCTGGAATCGGAAGAAACCTTCAAAGGCAAAGGGGTGTCGGCGTGTGCGACTTGCGACGGTTTCTTTTATAGAGGCCGAGACGTTGCCGTGATTGGTGGAGGCAACACCGCCGTGGAAGAAGCGCTCTATCTGGCCAATATTGCCGCCAAGGTCACTCTGATTCACCGGCGCGATGCGTTGCGCGCCGAGAAAATTCTACAAGATAAACTTCTGGAAAAAACCAAGGAGGGTAAGGTTGACATTATCTGGGATCATACACTCGACGAGATCTTAGGGGATGAATCCGGTGTGACGGGCCTTCGCATCAAACATGTTCGATCCGGGGCCACTCGTACCATTGACGTGCATGGTGTATTTATCGCTATCGGGCACACACCCAACACCGATCTCTTCCAGGGTCAGCTAGAGATGAATGGTGGGTATATATTGGTCAGAAGTGGCCGTGATGGTAACGCAACCAACACCAGCCTACCCGGTGTATTTGCTGCGGGTGATGTCATGGACCATGTGTATCGACAAGCCATAACTTCGGCCGGCTCGGGGTGTATGGCCGCCTTAGATGCGGAAAAATATCTGGATGAGCTTAGCCATTCTGCTCCCCGCATCTCATAGGACTTGGAAATTGCCCTAACGTGGGCCGTTTACAATGATTATTAAATGGCTAGATCCTTCAGATAGCAACGCATCGTTTCCCCCGGTCAAGGATGCACTCAAGATTCCTGACGGCCTGCTCGCCGCCGGAGGCGACCTTAACCCACAGCGACTATTGGAAGCTTATAGGCAAGGCATTTTTCCCTGGTACGAAGAAGGTCAGCCCATATTGTGGTGGTCACCCAATCCACGCGCTGTCCTCTACCCAGAACATCTCAAGATTTCCCGCAGCTTGCGTAAATCTTTGCGTCGTAAATTCTGGAAAGTCAGTTTCGATTTGGCTTTCCGCGAAACCGTAGAGGCTTGTGCTGCCCCGCGCAAACTGAGTAATGGTACTTGGATTACCCGCCCGACGCTGGAAGCGTATTGTCGATTGCACACCCAAGGCTATGGCCATTCGGTGGAAGTAAGGAATGAGCAGGACGAATTGGTAGGAGGTTTGTATGGCCTAGCAATCGGCAAAGTGTTTTTCGGAGAATCCATGCACAGTCGACAGGCAGACGCTTCCAAAGTCGCTTTAGTATATTTAGTGCGGCATTTGCAACACTGGGGTTACCCGCTGATTGATTGTCAACTCGCCTCCCCTCATCTCCACAGCCTAGGCGCAGAAACGATCCCACGCCATCACTTTATCAAGCACCTAAAAAAATGGTGTGAGATTGATAGTCACCCTAATCCCTGGTCGGTCGATCCTGATGTCACACTCTTCGATTAATTGTGATTGCAATCCCCATCAAACTCCTAACCCATAAGATCGGCTGCCTACAATCCGAAGTTTCTTAGTGGTTTCCTCACTCAAGAATCCACACGGTTTTCAAGACTATATTTGTAGTGTTTTGTAGTTAACCATTTCGATCGAAACAAGCTTCTACAATTTGTAATCAATTTTATATTGAGTTACGAATTCCCCGTCTATAGAATAAATAGATGTCCCTATTAACGACTCTGGTATTTTCCGGCATTATATCTCGTCATTAATTTTAATGTGCGGATAAACGCATTGTAAACTGAAATCGCTGAGCCTTGGAAGTAACTGAATTTTAGGGTCTAATTAAAATAGCTAAACCTACTCGCTCAGAAATCAACTTCAAAATCATTTCTAGGAGCTCAACAGGTAAACAAGTGCTTTCCTTCGTGTGCCCTTGATGTGCCGATAATTTGCTTAAAAACATTCGGCACTCATGCCCCATGACTCATCGTTGTTGCGAATTTACTATTGTCTCAGAGTAAAAATCCGATAATGCCATTCTAAGAATCAATGCCAATACAACGATGCGAACAAGTCTAAGCATCTTTAAAGGAGCTTATAGTGAGATCCGTACGCGACTTTTCCATACAAGTATATCCCAACTCAAACTCACGCCATGTCTCCCCTATCTATGCGGGGCTGTATGACTTAGTGGACCTCAATAAAATTAAACTTGCATTTTCACGTAAATTAACCGGCGTACCCCAGGACCTAGAGGATAAACTATTATGGATGGAAGTCCATAACTTAAAAACAGATCGAATACGCAAACTATGTTTTGATATGCGGGATTCTGGAACATGGTTGTCTGTCGATTCTATCAACCAAGCAGACCTTTATTTCAAACGTTCTTATGATGTCGAATTCATTGAGAGTTTAGACGACAGTCTACGAACCAAAATACGACCGTACGGATTGTACTATCCGTGCAGAAGTAGTAAGGAAATCGCTACTCTAACCCTTAAACATCTCTACCAATATCACGTGATAGATCATATGCTCGCAACGAATCCATTTCGCGCGATGAGACGTATCCTGGGTTACCCTTTGAAACTCTTGATCGGCAATCGAGTTGCTAAAGAGCTAAGCATGAACCTCCCCATATCAACTTCGCTCGAAGTAGACTCGAAAGCACCGGCGCAATCTTCGGTGCTTTTCTTAACTCGCGTCTGGGAGACTAACGGCAGATCAGCTGAGCATGCGGCTAGACGCAAGGAACTGAATGATATGAGAGCAGAAATTGTGCGCGCGCTAAAGAGCCGATTTAAAGACAGATTCGTAGGTGGCCTCCAATACAGCCGTTTCGCGGAAAAACATTATCCTGACTGCATATCAACCTGGGAAACGGATAAATCGAGCTTTTTAAAGCTGCTAAAAAAATGTTTGGTAACCGTAACGACAACTGGCTTGCACGAATCAATTGGCGCAAAACTAGCGGAATACGTCGCCGCGTCGCGGTGCATCGTGACCGAGCCGCTAAAGCAAAAACTACCCACCCCGCTTAACGAAGGCCGGCATATTCTAACGTTTAACGATCCGGACCGCTGCGTTGAGGCGTGTGAGCGGTTGCTAGACGACACCACACTCGCACGTGAGATGCGCAGAAATAATGAAGCGTATTACAGGAGTGAACTCAAACCCTCAGTGTTGATGTTCAAGCATTTAAGAACTGCGTGCGATCACTAGGGTTATATTATACAACATTAGATCGCCCAATGGGGGCACACACTCTTCACACTAAGGCACGGACAGCCGGCTCTGAGTAAAACCCAATTAGGGATACGATATTGAGCGGGTTGGCTATGAGACATACGTACCTCTCAGGAGATATCGATATATTGATTTATTATGATAGCTTAATCCATAATACGCACTACAACATCCTCAAAAATATCAGTTCTTAGTCGATTATTACAGCGGCTATTCACTTTCCAGATTTGTAAGTGAGTAAAAGAGAAGAATTCAGCAAAATTTAAAAAGAGTTGAATTTGTCTCAACAGACACTGGGAATGCGATAATCAACAAAGCCATATAGACTAAAAAGCTGATATAGCATGGGCCGTTCAACAGCCGAGGAGTAAGAACGAGTCAGAGTCCATAAGTGAGAGGGATTGCGATGCCGTCATTAATCGTAGGAGGTCACAATAGGAATCAAGATAGAGTGGTTGAAAACACTACCACCAATCAAATGGGGTAAATTCAATTGAGCTGGTGCTGAATCATGATTCCTATACTATCTACCCAATATACCAATCCCCTGCTGGCGCTTAATAGAGCCGATTAATCTAGACGAACCAGAACGAGTAAGTGCGAACACCAGCCTCTGTGGTCGAACTTATTCTTTTATATGCCAATAATAATATTTGTCAGGAGGACTTATGACACATCGCTACGCAAATCACCCAATTGGAGCTCTTTTCCTAGTCTTATTTATAACCTCGGCACCGCTACCCGCTCAAGCTACCAACGGGTATTTTTCACATGGTTTTGGCACGAAAAGCAAAGCCATTGGCAGGCGTTGCGGTAGCTTTGCCCTTGGACTCCATGGTAGCCGCAACAAATCCGGCCGGGATGATCCAAGTGGGAAACCGTTGGGATCTAGGCCTAGCCTTTTTCAATCCTAACCGCGGTTATACCGCCAATGATGATGCTGCCGGCCCTCCCTTTCCTTCGATTCCAGCTGGTGATTTTGATAGTTCGAATGATCTCTTCCTGATCCCGCATTTTGGTATCAACTGGATGCTCGACGACGTAAGTTCCGTTGGCATTTCCTTAGGGGGCAATGGAGGCATGAACACGGAATACCAGACCGCCACCTTTATTAATTTTTCACAGCCAGGCAACCCCGAATTCACCGCGAGTCAGCCCACGGGAATCGACATGGTCCAGTTATTTCTGGGAGCGACCTATGCCAGGCAAGTCTGGGAGGGTCAGTCCTTTGGAATCACGCCTATCTTTGCCGCGCAGCGCCTGAAAGTGAAAGGACTCGAGCCCTTTAAAGGATTATCCATACATCCAAATAACGTCACCAACAAAGGTTATGATTATTCTTTTGGAGGTGGAATACGCATTGGTTGGTTGGGGCAATTGACGGACTGGCTAACCCTCGGTGCATCATATCAAAGCAAGATTTATATGAGCCGATTCGACAAATACAAAGGGCTACTCGCCGATGAAGGAAATTTTGACATTCCGCCAGTCTATAATGTCGGTTTCGCGGTGCATCCCCTATCTCAGCTTACCTTTGCGTTGGAAGTGCAGGGTATCTTGTTCGAGGAAATCGATTCCATTTCAAATACCAACAACTTTCCTGCAACACCGGGTAGCTTAGGTTCTCATAATGGCCTGGGTTTTGGGTGGGAAGATATGACGATCCTAAAATTAGGGGTACAGTGGGAAGCGACACCCGATTGGACTTTGCGCATGGGTTACAGCACCGCGAATCAAGTTATCCCCGATACCCAGGCCTTATTCAATATTCTCGCCCCAGCCACAGTAAAACAACACCTATCGTTTGGGTTCACTAAATCCATCGGGAAGTACAACGAAATTAATTTCGCCTATACTCATGCGTTTAATGAAAAGGTCAGGGGAGACAATCCCAACACTGGACCTCAGACCGGCTTTCTAGAAATGGACCAAAACGAAATCGAAATCAGCTGGAGCAGGAAATACTAGTAGTATTTTCAGAGCTTGAGAGGATATAACGCGGCCCGTAAACGCAAAGCCGCGTTAAGATTAATTCGAAGCCAAGCATCGTAAGAGAATCGACATAGGCTTAAAGCTTCTCTTTGATTCTAGCGGATTTGCCCGTACGTCCCCGTAAATAATAAAGTTTGGCACGACGCACTTTACCTCTGCGGACCAGGCTAATATTTGCGATCGAAGGGCTGTACGTCTGGAAAACACGCTCGACCCCTTCGCCATGAGATATTTTCCGGACAGTAAAGGCCGAATTCAATCCTCTATTACGCTTGGCAATCACTACACCCTGAAAAGCCTGCAATCGTTCCCTATCGCCCTCCCTCACTCTAACTTGTACGACGACGGTATCGCCTGGGGCAAAATCGGGAATTTTCTTTCCCATTTGCTCGGCTTCGATTTGTTGAATAATATCGCTCACAATGACCCCCTTGTGTACTCAGTCATCATCACTTTTTACCTAATTTTTTATTCGGCCTCGACTAACTTGCTGCGTAGCCTATGTATTTAGCACTGGGAGAAACTCATACTGGCTGTTCTCTCTGCTCGCTCATAAATTCAGCGAACAAATCGCATTCCTCTTCGCTCATGCCACGACTTCGTAAAAGTTCCGGCCGCCGCAACCCTGTTCTACCCAAAGATTGTTTGTGCCGCCATCGCTCGATTTCCGCGTGATTCCCGCTTAGCAAGACCTCTGGCACCTTTAATCCGGCCACTTCATAAGGCCGCGTATATTGGGGAAAGTCCAATAAACCTTCCATGAAGGAATCTTGTAAGGCCGATTCGCCATGACCTAAACCGCCAGGTTGCAAGCGGGCTAGAGCATCGACCATAATCATCGCAGCGAGTTCACCACCACTTAGGATATAATTTCCCACTGACCACTCCTCATCGATTTCTAGCTGAATCAGGCGCTCATCAACACCCTCGTAGCGGCCAGCTACCAGAATCAACCCCTTAGCCTGGGCCAGTGAAATGGCAGCTTGCTGATCCATGAGTCGGCCTTGCGGGCTGAGATAAACGGTTTTAGTGCCTGTGGCAGCCTGCTCACGCGCGGCTCGTATACACCGCCGTAGGGGCTCGACCATCATCACCATGCCTGGCCCTCCACCGTAAGGACGGTCGTCTACGCTTCGATACTTATCCGCCGCATAGTCCCGTGGACACCAGGTTTCGAGGCTCAGCACTCCTCGCTGTATCGCACGCCGAGTAACCCCGTAGGCGGCAACCACCTCTACCATTTGCGGGAAGAGCGTAATGACATCCAAATGCATAAGTGAATCTCTCCACAGTCAGCCTATACTCATCATGCAACTGATCCGTACACTGTTCAAACAATGAGTCCGGTTGCCAGTAAACTTATGCCGGTTACCGTAAAGCACATCCAGCGAAGTCCTTATTCTAATCCGCTCAACGATTAGGAGTACGTAAATAACTAAACGATCATCAAATCATTCGGCTTCAGGTCAAGCCGCTTTACCGGCCCGAAGGAAATAGGGCGGCGTGAAAAGCCCGCAAATACACATTTACATTGAGCGCCTCACTTGGGAAGGAATAAACCAAATGTTTAGCGAAGCATTAAAGCGGACTCGACCGGTTCGGAAAATTCTAGATATAGAGGGCGGCAGTGAAAATCGACGAAAAGATAGACCCTATCTCACCCAATCCAATTCCCAATCCACTTGCATGATTCCCCGTTCTATGTCCACAAGCTTTATCGTGCGCGCCTCGATGTATGGAATGAGGATTTCAGTTACACCTTTCACTACAAGCACATCGTTGGCACCCGTTTCAATTAAATGATCGACCGCCCCAAGTTTAACGCCCTGCAGATTGATAACCTGCAAGCCAATCAAATCCACCCAATAATATTCACCCTCAGGTAGCCGTTCTAATTGAGCTGCGGAAATTGCCACGTCTGCACCCAATATTCCAACCACTTGGTCACGTGTACAATAATCTTCAAACCTTGCGATCAGGGATTTCCCATGTCTACGGACCTCCGTTACCGAATACTGCTGCCACCTTCCCTCGAGGTCCAGGAGCCAAGGATTGTACCTAATGACGTTGTCCCGCGGTTGGGTATGGGAATAGACCTTCACCCATCCCTTAACACCAAAAAGGCCGGTAATCCGGCCTACGATGATCAGTTCTTCGGCTGCCAAACGCGCGAACTAATATGGCCTACAAGTCAATGGTGGCATCGGTAGTGGCGTTAATTCATGCTTCTCAATAGCTTGAAGCATTTGATCACTGCGTTTTACAGCGTGTTATTGAGACATCGTTCAACACCGGGACCGTGTTACGATAATCCTTCAGTAAAGCCGCCATTCGCTCAGTAGGTTTCGCACCTTGAGAAATCCAATGTTCGGTACGCTCTGTATCAATATACAGACCCACTTCCTGCCCCTGCGCAATCGGATTAAAGTATCCTAAACGCTCGATATAGCCACTATCTCTGCGCTTTCTGGAGTCAGTCACCACAATACGATAAAACGGTCGTTTTTTTGCGCCACTGCGTGATAAGCGAATTGTAACCATCGGTAGAAACTCTCAGCTGTTTGAAAGGTTGCGTGACTTTCCTTACTCAGCCGAATTCAAAACCCTGGAAGATAAACCAGTCTGGAGCAGAACTCTGGATAGCCTAGCTTACAAAGTGTAGGTATCGGTTCAGAGCACCCGCCAATAGAGCCGAGCAGCCAGAAACAAACACGCTATTGTAAAGTATTTAGGTTAAGGGTCAAGCAAAACTCGGTTGTTGCGAAAACGGCTGTTGGGTACATAAATTCAAGCTTACAAACTTAGGGCGAGCCGTCACCAAAATGGTAATCGTTAAACCTCGATATCGAAAGGTTTGATAACCTGGTTCAACCTCAAGATGTTCCAAAGATGGAGCCACCCCGGCATTAACAAGAAAATCGTTGCTAGAGTGGTCAATGGGGCCGGATTCCAGGATGCCACCACCCACGTGCCGGAGGTTTGATGAGGCACGGTCAATGAAGTTTTAATCTGTTCACTACTTATGGCACGGCTGAATTGAGCTAGGAACTTATGAAAACTCCCAAGCCGTAAGGGATCGTTACGTCATCGCCACGTTTCCCAACCACCCACGCTCGAACAGCCGAGTCATTTCCCCGACGGGAACGGCGGGGGAGAACAGCCAGCCCTGCATCAGGTCGCAGCCGAGTTTAGCGAAGACACGCCGCTGCTGTTCGGTTTCGACGCCTTCCACGACGATGGTCATGCCCAGGTCCTTGGCCATGCACGTGATGGCGCGCACCAACGCCAGATCTCTGCGGGTAGACGCTTTTTCAGTGGTCTCCACATCTAAATTGAGAACGAACTCGCGGTCGATCTTGATCTGGCCCACCGGCGCCTTGCGTAGCACGGCAAGCGAAGAATAACCGGTGCCAAAATCATCCACCGAGAAACACAGTCCGAGTTGGGCGAGTTGTTCCAGCACGGCATGGCAAACATGGTCGTCGGGCAGCAGGAGAGACTCGGTAATCTCGAGCACCAGGCGCTTGGGTTCGGTCTGATGGCGGGCGAAGATCTCCTCGACGCGGGTAGAGAATCGCTTCGACTGCAATTGCCGGCTGCTCACATTGACGGCGATCTCCGTATCCGCTGCGAGCAGACCCAAGGCACACCATTCGGCGATCTGAGCCGACACTTGCTCCAACACCAGATCCCCCAAGGGGAGGATCAGACCGGTTTCTTCCGCGGTGGGGATGAACTCGGACGGCAATACCAAACCCCGCTTGGGATGCTGCCAGCGCAGCAGAGCCTCGACTGCCCGGATCCTGCCATCAGGCGTCACCTGGGGCTGATAGTGGACCTCAAACTGCTTTTCCGCACAGGCGACGCGAAGCTCCGTCTCCAGCTCCAGCTTGCGCCGGACTTCCTCCTGCATGGCTGGCTGAAAGAAGCGCAGTTGATTGTGACCACTACCCTTAGCTTGGTACATCGCGGTGTCGGCCTGGCGGACAACATCGTGAACACCGTCGTTGGGCTGAAACGGGTACACCGTGATTCCGACGCTCACCGACATCTGGATATCATGACCCAAGACTGTGAAAGGTTCGATTAGCGGCTCGATGATGTGCTTGGCGAAATGTTGTGCCTTGGATGCCATCGCCCTGCTGCTTGTATCCTGTTCGGAGAGGAGGATAACAAATTCGTCACCGCCCATCCGCACCAGCAGGTCCTCGCGGCGCATATATTTTCGTAACCGCTCCGCAAACTTCACCAGCAGCTGGTCCCCGGCCTGATGACCGAGGGAGTCGTTTACGTACTTGAAACGGTCCATGTCCATAAACAGGAGCGCGCCATAGCGATGATAGCGCCGCGACAGGGCCAGGGCTGTTTCTAGCCTATCGTACAAATTGGCGCGGTTAGGCAGGCCGGTGAGGGCGTCATGAAAAGCCTGAAAGTGAATCTGCTCTTCGGACTGCTTGAGCACCGTCACATCGCTGACGACCACCAGCAGGGTTTCTTCCCAACCGATCCGGCGGCGACCGCCGTGGGCGGACTCATTCGCAGCGATCCTGCGGCCCTGGATGCGGCCGACGAAGCCGGATGCGCATTCGTTTCCGGCCCGTCGCCGAAAACGCACATCGATGTGTTTATTGGTAGGATTGCGGGCGAAGGCCTTGAATCGACCACGAAACAGATCGCGGTCCTGCGGTTCCATGAATTCCACCAACGCTTGTCCGAACATATCTTCCTGTTCCATTCCGAGCAGGTGCGCTAGGGTGTCGTTGGCGCGCAGAATCAGGCCTGCGTCATCGAGGCTAGCATAGCCGACGGGTGCTTCGTTATATAGATTGAAATACTGCTGACGCGCGAATTCGAGCTGTCCCTGAACCTGGCGCAATTCCTCGTTCTGCAGTTCCAGTTCGATTTGGTGCACTTGCAGTTCCTGGAGAAGTTGCTCGCGGTCCGCGGGTTTACACGTGCGCAATTCCTCCATCCGTTGCCGAATCTTGCGTTCCACTTCCATGAATAGGAAACACTCCTCACAGCGAGCTTTGCGGGTCCGGTCATCCATTGCGAGTGACTACTTCTCTTCCGGTGGGTAAAGCAAACCCACGAACCAGTAGCGGCCGGCAACGATCATGTCGGCGACTGAAAGCATCAGCGGCACCAAGAAACCGCTCTTGTGCCGCGCCATCACGCGCCGGTTTTTACCTATGACTTGAGGCTCGCCTCCCCCGAGATAACGGCTGATATAGCTGGCGTGCTGCTCGGCGATCTCCGCCGGCATCAGTTTGGTGACATTTTCGCCCAGCAGTTCCTCCGGAGCATAACCCAACAGCTTGCAAATCGCTGGATTGAACTCTTCGATACGGCCCTCCGAGTCGATCAGGACATAGCCGTCCGGGATGACATTGAGTAACGTGGCCATGCGTGTCTCGCGCTCACTCAACTCACTCTGGGCCTTGCGTAAACCACTGACATTGACGAAGGAGAACACCAAGCCTGAATAGATTTTCGGGGTAATTTGATAGGGGAGCACCCGCAACCGATAGTGTTCACCGCCCATAGTGCGCACATCCAGTTGGTAGGGTTTTTCGTCCGTTTGCACCTGTGCAGCGAGCTCCATCACATTCACATTCTCCATTCTGTGGGCTAGATAGCTCAGCGGGCGGCCGATGTCTTGCTCCATGATGTGGAAAATCTCGGCAATCTCGGGCGTAAAACGGCGAATATCGAGATTTTCGTCTACGAATAAGGTGGCGACTCGGGTATTGCGCAGCAGGTTATCAAGGTCGTTGTTAGCCTCGGTCAACTCGGTGATCTTCCTCTGGTATTCGGAATTGACCGTATAGAGCTCTTCATTGACCGATTGCAGCTCCTCGTTGGTGCTCTGCAGCTCTTCATTGCTGGCCAGTAGCTCCTCGTTGGTCGCCTGCAGTTCCTCATTGGAAGTTTCGAGTTCTTCCACGGTAGCCTGCAGATTTTCGCGGGTGAACTGAAGCTCGTTCTCCAGGTCGCTGATACGTTGTTGCGCCTCGCGGCCTACATCGTAGACTTCCAACCGAGCGTGCCGCGCGCCTGGAGTGCTGTGAACCTCTTCGATGAACACCGCAATCAACTGCGCCTGGCCTTGCCTGACGGAAAGCGGCTTGAGGCGCAGGTTCACCGTTCGACGTTCCTTGCCCCCGTACGGTTTGTTCAGATAGATGTTGGAATAGGTCAGTTCCTGCTTGTTCCTGAGCACCTTCTGAAGTCCCGTAGCCAGCGGAATGGCCAGGTACTTATTGACAAGCTTGGAGATGTCATTGATCACCTTGCCGGGAGGAAAGCGTAGATGGTCGCTGGCGTCACCCACCACATGCAGTAGCTCCAGGCTCTCGCTAACCACCATCGTGAACGGCAGGTAATCGCCGGCGATACCTTCCATCAGGCGCTCCAGCAAACGTTCCTCTTCGTGCACGCGCAGGGCCGTGTCACAGCCCGCAAGCCGGATCGAGCTGCGCCCGCGGATCGCATCAAGACGGAGCGCAGGATCGGAGACCTCGGTGGTTTGCGGCCGCCGTCCCCGCGAGCGGTAAATTCTCCACTTGTGGTCCAAAGGCTCGAAGTAGTCCGCCATCTCCCCGGTGGCTTCGCTGCTGCCAAGGAATAAAACGCCCTGGGGATTGAGCGCGAAATTAAGCAGATCCAACACGCGTTTCTGCAGCACCGGCTGCAAATAGATCATCAGATTCCGGCAGCTGATGAGGTCGATGTTGGAAAACGGCGGGTCCTTTATCAGATTGTGCTGCGCAAATACCACCAGTTCGCGGACCTGGCGTTTGATCTGAAAACCACCGTTTTTTATGGAAAAAGTATTTGGACAACAGTCCGGGAGCTATTTCAGCTACGGCGCTTTCGGCATAAACGCCGGCGCCAGCCTCGACGATGGCGTCCCGGTCCGCGTCGGTAGCGAAGATCTTGACGTCCAAATGCAGGCCTTCACGCTCCAAGGTTTCCAGCGCGAGCATGGCAAGGCTGTAGGCCTCCTCGCCGGTGGAGCAGCCCGCTACCCACATGCGCAGCGTTTTGTCCTTGGCTTCCCTCGCAAGCATGGGGAGAAACTTCATTGCGAGCTGATCGAACGCTTGCGGGTCACGAAAGAAACTCGTGACACCGATCAGCAGATCCTTGTGCAGACGATTGAGCTCGGCAGTGTGGCTCTCCAGATAGCGCACATAGTCGTCCAGTTCGTGGATCTGATTGACCGCCATGCGCCGATCAATGCGGCGAATAATGGTGGACGGCTTATAGTAAGTGAAGTCGACTTTGTTACGTTCGCGCAGCAGGGCGAAGATACGTGTGAGACCGTTCTCATCGCTCAGCAAGGCGCTGGACACCTCGTTCTTGGTGGTGTAGGGGTGCTTGAGATAAGCAAGCAGTTGTCGCGGCATGTCCGTCGGAGGCAGTGCGAAGTCCACCACACCGGTGGCGATGGCGCTGCGAGGCATGCCGTCGAAGGCCGCGCTCTCCTCGGTCTGCACCATAACCATACCCAACTCCTCTTTGATGACGCGGATGCCGCTGGTGCCATCGCTGCCGGTGCCCGAGAGCACGATGGCGATGGCCTTGGCCCCCTGATCCGCCGCCAACGAGCGAAAAAAGATATCGATCGGCAGATTAATGCCGCGCGCCTGGCGGTCTTGTTCGGAGACAAGCAACCGGCCATGAAACAGGCGCAAATTCTTGTTGGGTGAAATTAAATAGACGTTGTCGCGCTCCACCAACATGCCGTCCTCGGCGCGATGAACCGGCATGAGCGTGCGTTTCGACAGCAGCTCGACCATGAGGCTTTTGTGGTCGGGCGATAGGTGCTGGATAACCACGAAGGCAACCCCGCTTTCGGGCGGCATCGTTTTAAAGAAGGCCTCGATGGCTTCCAACCCGCCAGCGGAGACGCCGATGCCGACGATGTGGGTGGGCTTGCGTGACCCATTCATTTCGGGTACGGACCCGACAGGCTGTTCTACGTCTGACATCCGCTCATTCGTCATGATGTTGACTCCAGCCCCAGGTGCCTAACCAAGCTCAGGTGATGCTAACTAGAAACTATTCAGCTCCGCCGGAAAATATCGAGGTGCCGAATATCATAGATATCGGAAGGAAGAGGCAGAAGATCCTTTGTCATAGACCCTCTAATAGAGGGTTTGACTATACCCAAGCTACTTAGGACTGTCAATCGCACGGATCAGTAATCTGACGCTGGGACTTTGCCGGTTCCATTCGGAGGTACGGCCAATACCGCGGCTGACCCTGTCCAGCAATAAACGACCACTCCAAATTTCACCTGATGCTTACGCTGGGAATGATCTACTGCCTAAACATGTGTATAATCATTTTCTAAAATATGAATTTAACTAGGACCCTATTTTAGAGCACCTATGACAGAGGGAATTTCCGACGCTGTGAGTTTTGCCGTGAGCACTTTTCTGCTCGTGGGTTACCATCTCTACTTGCGTTTTCAGTTGCGCAAAAATCCTCACTATACCATCCAGGCTGTCAATCACGCTGCCCGAAGTGCTTGGGTGAAAGGCATCATGGTCGATGAGTCGAAGAGTATTCTTGGGGTGCAAACGCTACGTAATTCGACTATGGCAGCCACTTTCCTGGCCTCAACCGCCGTGCTTCTTATTATCGGCACGCTCACCTTGAGTGAACAAACCGACAAGCTAGAAAGTACCTGGCAGTCACTCAACGTATTAGGTTCGACTCATCCTGGGCTATGGACCATCAAACTGCTACTAATGTTATCGAATTTCTTTGTGGCGTTCTTCAGCTTCGCTATGTCCGTCCGACTCTACAACCATGTGGGTTATCATCTCAATGTCCCTATAAAGGGCCGCGCGCCATCCATCAATTCTAAAAGTGTTGCCGTCCTCCTTAATCGGGCGGGGTACTCCTATAGCCTAGGCATGCGGGCTTATTACTTCGCCGTACCCTTGGTCTTCTGGTTGTTTGGCCCCCATTTCCTGGTGGCGGCCACGGTGGTGCTAATCGCCGTGCTGTATCATATTGACCGAGCACCCAGAGATACGGAAGATGGCACTAAATTGAACATTGGAGATGGCTTATGAGAAACCAAAGGAGCTTCACGATGCTTTTTGACTACGTATTTTTGACCCATTTTTGATCTTTCATTAACCAGCTTGTGCTCCGAGGAGTCCGCATAGACATTCGGCAGGTTCCGCCGGCGAGTCAATCGCTTGTCCTGATCCCGTATTTCTGCACCCGATAGCGCAGCTTTTCACGAGTGGTGCCCAACACCCGAGCAGTCAGACTCACGTTGTCGGCATTGCGCGCCAGGGCTTCGATAAGAATGCTGCGTTCCATCGCATCGAGACTCAGGCTACCGTCCAAAGGAAGACTGATGCGGTCGCCTTCGGTGTGCGCACCGGTGCGCGTCGCGGTATCTGCCGGCAAGCTTTCGCCCAGATGCAGCCAGCGCTCGGGAAATTCCGGGCCATCGGCGAGCAATACACAGCGTTCCACCAGATTACGCAGTTCGCGCACGTTACCCGGCCATTTATAAGGACCGAGACGCCGCCATACAGAAGGCGGGACGGTCTCCACTCGTTGTTCGGAGCGCGCATTGAATTCGCTGATGAACACGGGCAGCAAGTCTTCCAGATCCTCCTTACGGCTCCGCAGGGTGGGGATCGCAAGCCGGAACACCGCCAAACGATGGTACAGATCGGGGCGAAACTCGCCTTCGGCCACTCGCTGCTCTAGGCTCTGATTAGTAGCGGCGATCACTTGCACGTCCACGTCCAACTCCCGATCGCCGCCGACTCGGCGCACTCGGCGGTCTTCAATCGCTTTGAGCAGCTTGGCTTGTAGGTCGAGCTCTAGCTCGCCCAGTTCGTCCAGAAATAGGGTACCGCCGACCGCCTGTTCGATCAGCCCGCGCCGACGTCCCTTAGCACCGGTGAAAGCACCCGCCTCGTGGCCAAATAGCTCGGCTTCCATCAGTTCTCTGGGGAGCGCGGCGCAATTGATCTCCACCAACGGTCCCGAAGCACGTGGCCCAGTATGGTGTAGAATGCGCGCCGCTAAGCCTTTGCCTGTCCCCGTCTCGCCAGTGATGAGTAAGGCCGAGAAGGGAATCCGGGCGAGCCTTGCGAGCATATCACGGACTTCTTGTGCGGCCGGGCTGTGACCAATGAAGGCGGCTGGTGAATACCGGCTGCCACGGGCACGCTCCTCATCCCGCAATCTCCGTTGCGCGCGGGCGCTGCGAGCAGCGCCCGCCACCACAATCTCCAACCGCTCCTGATCGCAAGGCTTTTCCAGAAAATCGAAAGCCCCTAGCTTGAGCGCCCGCACCGACTCCGGCACCCCACCGTAAGCGGTAAGAAAAATCCACTCTCCCGGCACGCCCCGAGCACGCACCTTCGCCAACAGGTCCAAGGCGTTACCATCGGGCAAGTTCATATCCGAAAGTACGACCAAGGGTTCCAGATTACGCTCCAGCAACAGCCGTTCAGCTTCCGCCAGCTCGGCGACTAGCACGGCATCCCAGCCTTCCGAGTGAAACTCCTCGCGCAACTCTCTACCGAGCAGACGCTCATCTTCGATTACCATCAACACATCAGACATCGATTTCGTTTCCTAACGTGCTAGCGACTTTACAGGATAGCCGCAAGCTCACCTGTGCACCGTGCGGTTGCCGGTTCGTAAGTTCCAATTCGCCATCATGATCCCTCACAAAACGGCGCACCATGGCGAGCCCCAAGCCTGTCCCTCCAGCCCGACCCGTGGCGAAAGGCCGAATACCCGCGCGCAGCATCTCTTCGGGAAAACCCGAACCATCGTCAATTACGCTTATGGCCACGCGGCTATCTTGGCGCACACCCGCCACCGTGACATGGCCCGTATCGCCGAGGACCTGAACGGCATTCAGCACCAAGTTCAACAACGCCTGCCGCAACTCGGCGGCCGGCAGTAAGCAGTTTAAGTCTTCCGGAACCTGCGCTTCTAAAGTGATCCCTTCGGGAATCTGATAGCGGATTAAGGCAAGCAGCTCGTTAACCAGTGAACCGACGCTGATCACCGCCAAGGGTTCCGGCGCATGGTACGCGGCGTCCAGCTGTTCTGTCAGTAAGTTATTAACGCGTTTCAGCTCGGTGACCACCGAAGCTATTCGTGCGGCGTGTTCGCCATCGCTTAATGTGCGGTGCAGTTTAATACAAGCCATTTGTATTCCCGCCAAAGGATTGCGCAGCTCATGAGCCAGTCCGGCGGATATCGCGCCGACCGCGGCCAGGCGCTCCGCCCGAGCCAGCTCCCGACTCTGGGCCAGCAGCGCTTCGGTCGCCTTACGTACTTTGTGCTCCAGGGTATGTTCCCGATCCCGGTGTTCGATTTCCAGTTCCTGAAGGCGCATCACCAGTGCGTTGTAATTGTGGAATGCGGGCTGAGCCAGCTTGTCGATACTTTTCAACACGTGAACCGGAACCGGTTGATAGTCCCGCGCCGCCAAACGCTTGAGCAATTCTTCAAGATCTTTCAGCGGCTGCTCGACACGGCGCTGCAACACGTACATTGCGGTACTGCCGCCTAGAGGCAAAACCACGAGCAGGACCACAGATAGGCGCAGCTCGGTCTCGGCATCCCGGGTTACGTCCAGCAACAACCGATTGTGCCGTTCGCGCTCTCCCGCTAAAATTTGTCGTACTTGTGCCAGTGCCTCAAACAGGATTTCCAATGGATCAAGACGCGGCTCGGTGAGCTGCTCGGCGATAAGAGTGAGTCCACGTCGGGTATAGGGATGCAGGGCGCCTTGGAGAGAA
This sequence comes from uncultured Gammaproteobacteria bacterium, assembly GCA_963731655.1. GTDB lineage: Bacteria > Pseudomonadota > Gammaproteobacteria > JAAEPA01 > JAAEPA01 > CAVSWL01. Next base: position 32,496 of record CAVSWL010000003.1, read on the forward strand.
GCGATTTCACGCACCTTATTCCGTAATTGCTCTACTTCCGTCGGGTCGACACGCGTACCGCGCAGCCCCTTGAGCAAGGTTTGCTCTATGTTCAATTCCAAGTTTTGAATGCGTGCGATGTGCACCAGATGGTTCTGCACCGGCTGCAGCCGATCCAAGCTACGCCACGACATGGCGACCAGAGCAGCCAATACCGCCAACGCTAGGATCGTGAATAGCCCGAGCGGCAACCAGAACAGGCGCCGCATTAACAAGTAATAAGTAATGGACTCCCCCTTTACCGCGGGCATCGCGGGGTTTCCTCAGCATTCAGATGCTGGCACAAATCCAACGTTCCGCTCGACCCGTGGTCGTTTCGAATCACTGTCTTTTTCAAAGATCGGACCATTTCGTCCTCCCGTCACAAACGCTTTAGAAAGTTCAACAAGCAAGCGCCATACCATGGAAACCATACACGTGCCATCGCAGCAGCGGATAGCAACGACTTAAGTACCGCGGCTCATTGCACCCAGTATTGGGGCAAATCAACCAATAATTGCGACAAGAGTGTCCCCCTCAGTCATGACGAATCCGCGACTGGTGGAGAGAGTAGACTCCTTGTTGAAAGCTTGGACGACACATACCCATGAGATACGCAAGACATCACAATGGTTGGCCAATTGTAGGGATCGAAAAAAGAGGAATAGTCCGAAACTCGAACACTGATTTTCACCAACGACAGAAGTCATTCGGTTTTCCTCAAAACCTAAGAATAACCTCTTCTGCGAATGCGAGGGGTTTACGCGACGCAGCCGAAAAGGCGTGGAAAGCCTACTCGTGTCATTGTATCGATAAGTGTATCGATAAGGTGTGCTCCACTATGGAATCTACTCCATGAATAGATTTTGGCGTACTCGAAACACCCGCGACAAACTGACGAGAGGATTAAGTTCGGCTATTCACGTGGCATGATCGAGCTTAGCTCGTGAATCGCCGGAACGGACCGAGAGCTCCTCAGCTTCTCGGTCTCGCGCTGATGTGTCCTCAGCCAGTCGAGTCGGGCGAAGCCGCCGTAGGCGTAGGCTGTTTGTCACCACAAACAAGCTGGACAAACCCATAGCTGCGCCCGCAACCATGGGGTCTAGATACCAACCAAAGGCTGGATAGAGCAAGCCGGCGGCCAGCGGTATCAATAATATATTGTAGAAAAAGGCCCAGAATAAATTACCGCGAATCGTGCGCAGCGTGTGGCGCGCCGCTTCAAGAGCGGTAACCACCCCACCGAGATCGTTGCGGCTCAAGGTGATGTCCGCCGCTTCGATGGCAATATCGGTGCCGCTGCCGATAGCGATGCCCACTTCCGCCTGGGCGAGGGCGGGCGCATCGTTAATGCCGTCGCCAACAAAAGCGACCTTGCGGCCCTTCGACTGTAGCGTCGCCACGGCTGCGGCTTTATCTTCCGGGAGAAGCTCGGCTTCCAACTCGTCGATACCGCAACGCCGGGCGACGGTCTCGGCGGTACGACGGGTGTCGCCGGTCAGCATGACGACATGGATGCCACGCTTGCGCAAAGCGCCCACGACGTGAGGGGACTCCGCCTTGACGGGATCGGCTACGGCAAGTACGGCACGGGCCTCCCTGTCCACGGCCAGAAAGATCGGTGTCTTCCCCTCCTCCGCCAGGACTCGGGCCCGACCCGCCAGAGGCGCGATGTGGATACCCTCGCGCCGCATGAGGCGCTCGGCGCCCACCAGCACCCGCTGTCCATCGATCCTGGCTTCGACGCCGTAACCAGGCAGGGCCTTGAAATCCTCTATCTCGGCAGCAGCCTGTCCCGCAGATTCAGCCGCCGCCACGATGGCGGCGGCTAAGGGATGCTCGCTACCGGACTCCACTCCGGCGGCCAAACGCAACGCCGCGCCGGTATCGCCGTCGACCGCTTCGAAATCGGTCAGTCGCGGTCGCCCTAGCGTCAGGGTTCCCGTCTTATCGAACACCAGGGTATCCACCCGGGACAACGCCTCCAACGATTCTCCTTTGCGAAACAGCACACCCAGCTCGGCGGCGCGTCCGCTGCCGACCATGATAGCCGCAGGAGTTGCCAGACCCATCGCGCAAGGACAGGCGACCACCAGTACGGCCACCGCGCTGATCAAGGCCTGGGTGATGGCCGGGGGCGGACCGAACACCAGCCAAGCAATGAACGTTAGCAAGGCCGTAATAATGACCACCGGGGTAAACACCCGCACCACGCGGTCGGCCAGCCCCTGGATGGGCAATTTGGAGCCTTGGGCCCGTTCCACCAGGCGAATGATCCGGGCCAGCATGGTCTGGTTGCCAACCTGTTTGGCGGTGATTTTTAGAACACCGTGCTGATTCAGCGTGCCACCCACGACTCGGTCGCCCTCACGCTTGGCGACCGGTGCGGGTTCGCCGGTCAACATGGCCTCGTCCACATAGCTTGTGCCCTCACTCACCTCACCATCGACCGGAATGCGCTCACCCGGACGTACCAAAAGCAGGTCACCCGGTTTAAGCTGGGCGATCGGGACCGACTGCTCGCGTCCCTCCCGCAGTACCCGAGCGCTCTTCGCCTGTAAGCCGATGAGTTTTTTAATAGCGATTGAGGTCCGGCCTTTGGCCACCGCTTCGAGATACTTGCCGAAGAGGATAATGGTGACGATCACCGCCGCCGAGTCGAAATACAGATGGCGGGCCTGCTCGGGAAACAGAGCCGGCCAGACCAAGACCATCATGCTGTAGATCCAAGCCGCGCCGGTGCCGCTCATCACCAAGCTGTTCATATCGGGTGAGAGGTGGCGGAAGGCAATCCAGCCGGGCCGGAAGAAACGGCGGCCAGGCCCGAACAATACGGCGCTGGTGAGTACAGCCTCGGCCCAGTGCCATACCGCGGCCGGAGCTAGAGCCACCAAGGCATGTTCTAGACCGGGAGCGAAAATCGCACCCATCGACAGCAACAATACCGGTAGGGTAAGCCCAACGGCAAGTCCGAGATCGCGACGCAAGGCGCGCCGTTCGGCCTCGCGTGCCAGGGTTTCGCGCCCATCGCCCGATGTCTCCTCTAAGACATACGATTCATAACCGGCTTTTTGTACCGCTCGCAGGATATCCTCTTGCTCCAATGCGGCAGGAAAATAACGAACACTGGCCCGTTCCGTGGCCAGATTAACGCTGGCCTCGATCATACCTGGCAACCGGGTCAAGGCTCGTTCTACACGGGACGAGCAGGCCGCGCAGCTCATACCCCCTACCCCGATTTCCCATTCAGCCGTCAACGGCGTATAGCCAATCTCGCGGATGGTCTCCACCAAATGTGCGGGGGCTGCTTCAGTTTCGTCATAACTGATACTGGCCCGCTCGGTAGCCAGATTGACGCTGACCTCTTCAATACCAGAAAGCTTGTCCAGCGCACGCTCCACCCGCCCCGCGCAAGAAGCGCAGGTCATGCCTTCGATACCGATTTCGATATGTGTCATTTATCGCTCCTCAGCGCGGCGGCACGCCCGGCGTTTGTTAACATCAGTACTCATGTGTTGCGGGAATCATGGCATATCGCCATCGCGGCGCCCAGGAATGACATGAAATGAGCACCGTCCATGGCGAAATTCATGACATCCATCCCGGCGACGAAGTATAAGGGGGAGAATTTTCGTCCGAGCCTTGGTTGGCTGGCACATCGATCACTTATGTGAGCTATCGTTACGTGCTTCTGGGTCCTTTTCCAGCACACGGTATTCGCCATCGATGACCGTTATGTGCTGTGGCTCGCCCGCGCGCTGCAAGCGGTGCCGCAACCACCAGATACGTGCTGCCAAAACAAGTGTAGCCGCCATCGCCAATCCCATAAGCACCGCGCCTAAAACCAATCCCAGTATCGCCCAGATGACAAACAAGAAACCCAAAAGGATGCGTTCGGGCCAAGCCCGTGGAACATCGTTAATCACTCTTCGTCTTTGCACAATGGTTACCTCCTAATAATGCGCAACGATGCAGAATCCAGACCAGTGAAAACTTTGGCGCCAACCGGCCGATCAACCCAGACGGATTCTGACCATCGGGTGGTTTCCCCCATTTTTGGTCGGTTGATAACACCCAAATCGTTGCTGGGAACCGCGGCATCGAGGCGCTCTCCAACGGTTAGACCACGCTGGAATGGATTTTAATTAATCCTTTGGAGACTCGAATCGCGCTTCCCTTATTAATTTCACCTGAATAATATTGATTAGCTATTGACAACATTAGGAAAAAGGGGCTTGATAAAGGGGTTAAACTCAACAATAACTTTCGTTCGGGGAGCTACTTGCTATGCGAAGAACGCTAATCACCTTGTCAACTTTTGCAATCATCGGCATGAGTGCGGGAGCTATCGCAGATGGCCCAGGTTGCGGTTTAGGGCAAATGCTGTGGAAAGGCCAAAGCGGCTTGCTTCCGCATATCAGTGCTGCCACTACAAACGGGACAAGTTCCAATCAATGGTTTGGCATCAGCTTCGGCACATTGGATTGCAATCCCGATGCATCAGTCAGCAATGATTATCAGCGCGCTGTCTTTGCCGCAGCGAACTATGACAATTTAGCCCAGGAAGCTGCCCAGGGAGAAGGTAATCATCTGAGTGCGCTCGCCGAAATCATGGGTATTGAAACGGCGGATCGAACAAGTTTTTTTACCATGGCTCAGAACAATCACCAGACGCTATTTAGCGCATCAAACGACCCACAGCAAATGCTAAGCGCACTCGATACCACTATGCTAGCCGACCCTGTACTTGCAAGATATGTTAAGCAATAGTGGATGCTTGATGCGGTACATTTTCCATCTTGGCACGGGTATGATACCCGCTAACAAATTAAGGTGACATGCGCAAATGAAAAATAAGATTGCTTTCGGCTCTATATCGAGTTTACTCACATCGATTATTTTACTCGCAGCAGCAACTAGCCTATCAGCGGACGAAACTGCCGCCGGTTGCGGCATTGGAAAACAGATAATGCAGGGAAAGTCGGGTAAATCAAATAATATCGTGGCCGCAATTCTCAACGATGTACTCGTTCCTAAAACCTTTTTTATGACCACTGGAGACGGTACACTTGGCTGTGATCCTAGCGAAACGGTGAAAAACGAGCAGCCTCGCGAGACGTTCGTCGCAGCCAATCTCGATGGGCTCTCGGAAGACATTGCCAAGGGGCAGGGGGATCATTTGTCAGCGTTGGCTCAAGTAATGGGGATCGAAGATGAGGACAAGCCGAGTTTTTATTCGCTCACGCAGTCCCACTATGAAACGTTGTTCGATCAGGGTAGCCCCTCAGTTAAACAAATGCTCAGCGCGCTAGACAACGCGCTACTCAGGAATCCCAACCTCGCGAAGTACGTTCAGTAACCAATAACCCAAGTCATTGCCCTATCTTAACCTCCCTCTATGCGATGAGCTAGATAGTAAAATACGATCTCCCCGGATCGACCGGCGTGTGGCGGTCCTATCCGGGGTGTTGCCCCGAGAATAAAGCAAATCCATTTTCAATCGCATTGACCAGGGACGCAAGCGGTGCTGCGCCTTCTAAATCTTGCTATGACCGCGACCATTGACCACTCAGTCTGCAACACTACCGGCCACACTATTAATTCATAGTCTTAGCTATCCCATGTCCGCGCTATGAACGGCTCGATCCGAGCGAGTTCTTCGGTATCGATTCCCTTTAAAAAGTTACTTCTTGGGTTTCTGTTGACAGCAGTCGCACAACTGGGCTGCACGGCATCCGCATCCAACCTAGGGCTCACCCAGCAACTGGACAATGCAAACTATGACGCCGCCGTGGTATCGGCACAGAACCTGCCCCTACATCCCCTGCACAAACTGATTGCATCCGCGCGGGCACACAAACTCTACCAGGACCCGACCTGGCTAGTGCTCCTTCACTATAAAAGTAATTTCTTAGGCAATAGTGTCAGCCAAGTTGACGACGGTCATTTTTTCCTGTCACGCCGAGGAAAACGCGATCCACAGGCTGAGCTTGAAGCCACATTGGCCAGTTTTTTTTCTCAACACCCTGTTGAACCTACCCAGCTCAGTCCCCAATGCCGATTCGTCGCCCGCTTTCACTGGTTGAACGATCAACTGAATTTCGATTCCGCCGGTTTAAAGACCGATCCTTGCCCAAGTTTTCAACGCTACCGCACTGGGATAAACGCTGATTCGATCACGCTGGTATTTGCGTCCACTCATCCCAATAGCCCATCTTCGATGTTCGGACACACGCTGTTGCGCTTCAATAAAAAGGGGCAAACCGAGGCAACGCGCATGCTGGCTTTCACCATTCATTATGCGGCCCAAGTCGACGTGGATAACGATCTTTTGTATGCCTATTCCGGAATCAGCGGCGGATTCGAAGGTCGATTTAGAATCCTGCCCTATTACATGAAGCTCAGAGAATATTCAGAGATGGAGAACCGTAGCCTGTGGGAATACACACTCAAGCTATCGCAAAAACAGATTGACTTTATCCTGATGCATGCCTATGAACTGGTGCCTAGTTACTTCGATTACTATTTTTTTGGCGAAAATTGTGCCTACCATCTTCTCTCTCTGCTCGAAGTGTCCATGCCGGAAAAAGGGCTCACCGATGCATTTCACGGATGGACGATTCCAGTGGATACGATCCGCTTACTCGCAGATAAGGGCTTGATCGGGCGCGTAGATTATCATCCCGGACAAAACACCTTAATTGTTGAACGACAGAAGGGATTGAGCGACGCTGAAAATACACTGGCGCTCCAATTACTGCGGGTCGAACACCCGGAGAAAGATGAGAGGTTGACCAGCCTGCCGGTTAGTCGCCAAGCTCCGGTCCTCGATTTGGTATATGACTATTTGCGTTATAATCGAGTTAAGGAGTCCGACGCCCTTGAACCGACTATCAGCCCGAAGGAACGCGGAGTGCTGGTAGCGCGCAGTAAGCTCGGGATCACCACTTCGACCCCTTCGGTTGAGACCCCAGCCACCCGCCCTGATCTTGGGCACCGGACCGGACGTCTTGGAATTGGCCTGGGAGCCTATGAAGATCGGGGCTTTTTGGAATTTTCATGGCGAGGCGCTTACCACGATCTGCTCGATCCAAGCCCAGGTTACCAACCCAACTCTCAATTGGAGTTCTTTAATGCGCGCGTACGCCTGCTCAATGATCCCTCCAAATTGGAGCTCTACCAACTCAATCTGGTGGACATTATCTCCTTAGAGCCGCGGGATAAATTTTTCAAAAACATTTCCTGGAAAGCAGGTGTCGGCATCGATAGTGTTGCGGAACCTAATGGGAACCTCAGACAGTATTTTTCATTGAACGCGGGGGCGGGTCTAACCTATAAGCTCCACGAGGCACCTTCGATACATGTTTATGGCTTAATGAATGGGCAAACGGATTACGGCAAGGTCTTCAACGAGGATTATCGAATCCTTGCGGGTCCTTCCCTGGGCATGCTAAGCCAGATTACCGATAGATTGAAGTTGCATATTCAAGCCGATTTACTTGTGGGTCTGGCCGGGGATAAACATAACGATGCCTTCCTCGAATTTTCGTCGAGTTACACCTTAACTAAGCGTCTATCGCTGCGGTTCGGATTTCGCCGCACCTTGGCCCTGGATAACCTCGCTAACGAATTTTTCGCGCAATTGCATGTGTATCACTAATGCCCTAATGGCACGCCTTAGCATGGGAAACAGGCCTCCGCCGTGCAACTGAAACTGTACGCCTCGACTTTGAACCAACGGAAACCCTACCATGACCTACTCCATCGTTGCACTCGACCCGAACAACGGCGACCTCGGCGTCGCCGTGCAAAGCAAGTTTCCCAATGCCGGGGTTTCCATCCCCTATGCCCGCGCCGAGGTCGGCGCCATCGCCACCCAGGCCTACTGCAACACCGGCTTCGGGCCCCGGGGACTGGCTCTGATGGCCAACGGGGCTTCCGCCTGCCAGGCTCTGGATGTCCTCATCGATGGCGACCCGGAGCGGGACTTCCGCCAGGTGGGCGTGGTCGACGCCCGAGGCCGCAGCGCCGCCTACACCGGGACGCGCTGTTTCGAGTGGTGCGGCAGTGTGCAGGGCGAGGGCTTTACCGCCCAAGGCAACGTCCTGGCGGGTTCCGGAGTAGTACAGGCCATGGTCGAGAGTTTCACTGACACCCGTGGCCTCCTGGCCGAGCGTCTGCTGGCGGCGCTCGCCGCGGGCCAGGAGGCCGGTGGCGAGCGCCGCGGGCAGCAATCCGCCGGCCTGCTGGTGGTGCGCACCGGGGGCGGCTACTGCGGTTTTGACGACCGCCTGGCCGAAATCTCAGTCTACGACCACCCCACCCCCATCGCCGAACTTGAGCGCTTGTACCGGATCCACCGCCTGACCTATATTAGTAGCGACCCCGCGGGCTTGCTCCCCATCCGCGGCGAGCTGGCGCGGGAGCTGCGCGCCATGCTGGCGGCTCGTGGCTTTCCCCCCGGCGACGGCGGCGACGGCTTCGACGCCGACGACATCCGCGCACTGCACGACTTCATGGGCTGGGAAAACTACGACGCCCGGATCCGCGACGACGGGCTGATCGACCGCGAGGTGCTGGACGACATTCGCGCACGGCAGCGGGGATGAGGCTTGAAGCTAAAGCAAGTGTCCCCGCTACAGGCTGCGGACGCGATCGGCCGGGGAACAGCTCTAGCCTGCGGTCCCTCAATAAGCAAATTCTATGGTTGCGGGATCCTCGTTAAATACCCAAGAAACGAACTAAGCGATCCTCAGCTCTTCCAATGAGATATAGCCTGCTGTCAAGAGGATGAACCTATGAAAAACAGTTTCAATGCGCGCTCGTCTCTGGTGGTCGATGGAAAGGAATACGAAATCTACGGGATCAAGGCGCTAGCCAATAGCTGCGATCTCGACCATCTACCCTACTCTCTGAAGATATTGCTGGAAAATCTGCTGCGCTTCGAGGACGGTGAGAACATCACTCGCGAGCAAATCCTGGCGCTGGCTAATCACGATCCGAAGCAAGCTTCCGATGTGGAAATCGCCTTCACGCCCGGACGGGTCGTCATGCAGGATTTCACCGGTGTGCCGGCCATCGTCGATCTAGCCGCCATGCGCGACGCCATGGATCAATTGGGCGGTGATCCGGCCCGCATCAACCCGCTGGCGCCCGCGGAACTGGTGATCGATCATTCCGTGATGGTCGACCACTTCGGCACCTCCGCTGCGCTGGAACAGAATGCCGAAATCGAATTCAGCCGCAACCAGGAACGCTATGCTTTTCTGCGCTGGGGCCAGCAGGCATTCTCTAATTTCAAAGTCGTACCTCCGCGCACCGGCATTGTCCACCAGGTCAACCTGGAGTATTTGGCTCGGGTCGTCTTCGGCGCGGAGCATGAAGGTGTATTGCAGGCCTATCCGGATACACTGGTCGGCACCGATTCCCATACCACCATGATCAACGGCCTCGGCGTACTGGGTTGGGGCGTGGGAGGCATAGAGGCGGAGGCCGCCATGCTGGGCCAGCCCATCACCATGCTGATACCCGAGGTGGTGGGTTTCAGGCTGACCGGCAGGCTGCCGGAGGGCGCCACCGCTACCGATCTGGTGTTGACCGTAACCCAGATGCTGCGCGCCAAAGGCGTGGTCGGTAAATTCGTGGAATTCTTCGGTACCGGGCTGTCGCAACTGCCCTTGGCGGACCGCGCCACCATCGCCAACATGGCGCCGGAATACGGGGCCACTTGCGGCATTTTCCCCATCGACGGAGAAAGCTTACGCTATCTGCGTTTGACGGGACGTTCCGAAGAGCAGATCGCTCTGGTCGAAACCTATGCCCGAGGCCCAGGGCCTGTTCCGAGAGGACAATAGCCCCGCAGCCGAGTACAGCGATGTGCTGGAACTCGACATGAGCCAGGTCGTGCCCAGCCTCGCCGGACCTAAACGCCCGCAAGATCGTATCGCGCTCGCCGAGGCCAAGCCGGTTATCGAAAAAACCCTGCATGCCTTCCAGGCCGAACGCGAGGGTCGGCCCACCAAACGCACGGAGATAGCCCGGCTGGAAGACGAAGGCGGCACCACCGCCATCGGCGCGGAGGAATCCCGACACACCGGTTGCATCCGGGTCAACCACGGCGCTGACAGCTTCGAACTGAAGGATGGCGCGGTGGTAATTGCCGCCATCACCAGTTGCACTAACACCTCAAATCCCAACGTCGTCATGGCGGCCGGTCTGCTGGCCCAGAAGGCGGTGGAACGGGGACTGCGGGTCCCGCCCTGGGTCAAGACCTCGCTCGCACCCGGCTCCAAGGTGGTCACCCAATACCTCGAACAAGCTGGCCTGTTAACGCCGCTGGCGCAACTGGGTTTTAACCTGGTCGGCTATGGCTGCACCACCTGCATCGGCAACTCCGGCCCCCTGCCGACAGCCATCAGCGAAGCCATTCACGAGGGCGAATTGGCGGTCGCCTCGGTGCTCTCGGGCAATCGCAATTTCGAGGGCCGGATCCATCCCGAGGTCAAGATGAACTTTCTCGCCTCGCCGCCGCTGGTGGTGGCTTACGCTTTGGCCGGCAGTATGGCGATCGATATGCACCACGAACCTTTGGGTCGTGGCAACCAGGACGAGCCGGTGTATCTTCGCGACATTTGGCCCTCGCAGCAGGAGATCCAAGAAGCGGTCACCGCCACCGTTTCCCAAGCGATGTTCCGCAGCAGCTACGCCGATGTGTTCAAGGGCGATGAACGCTGGGCCGGCATGCCGATCGCCGAAGCGGGTCGTTACCAATGGAGCGACGATTCTACTTATATCCAGCATCCGCCCTATTTTTTCAACATGGACCAGCATCCCCAAGGAATTAGACCGGTTCAAGGCGCCCGAGTGTTGGCCATGTTGGGCGATTCCATCACCACAGACCATATCTCGCCGGCCGGTTCCATCAAACGAGACAGTCCGGCGGGCCGCTATCTCACAGAGCACGGCGTCGATCCCAAGGATTTCAATTCCTACGGTTCTCGGCGCGGCAATCACGAAGTGATGATGCGCGGAACCTTTGCCAACGTCCGCCTGCGCAACGAACTGGCTCCTGGCACCGAGGGGGGGTGGACACGTTATCAGCCCTCCGGCGAACAGTTATCTATCTACGATGCCGCCATGCGTTATCAAGCGGAAGGCGTGCCCCTGCTGGTGATCGCGGGCAAGGAGTACGGCACCGGCTCCAGCCGCGACTGGGCCGCCAAAGGAACCCTGTTGCTGGGCGTGCGGGCCGTGATCGCGGAAAGCTATGAACGCATCCACCGCTCCAATCTGGTGGGCATGGGGGTGCTTCCCTTGCAGTTCTTGGACGGCGAAAGCCGCAAGAGCTTGGATTTGAACGGCGAGGAAAGCTACGCGATCGAAGGGCTGGAGATGGGAGCCAGACAGGTCATCGTGGTCGCCCGCCGCGAGGACGGTTTGGATGTCCGTTTCCAGGCGCAAGTGCGCATCGACACCCCCAAGGAATGGGAGTACTACCTGCATGGCGGCATCCTGCACTATGTGCTACGGCAATTGGCAGCCTAATTCATCTTGCCGCTGTTACGTGCGGGACTGGGGGACATCTTCTGCCACAGCCCCAGTGTACGCGATGTAAGTCTATTGAAGTCGTCTGTGGGAACCAGAATGGCCGTAACCCTAAATCACACCATCGTGCATGCGCACGATAAAGACATCACGGCAAAGTTTTTAACTGAGATCCTGGGACTTTCTCCATCGAAAACGCTCGCGCATTTTACTATCGTGCAGGTAGGCGAGACGTCCCTGGATTTCATCGAGACCGAGGGCAATATCGCCTCGCGCCACTTTGCCTTTCTGGTCAGCGAGGATGAGTTCGACGCTATCTTCGCGCGCCTTCGCCAACGCGGGATTGCCTATTGGGCGGACCCGTTTCACAGAGAGCCCAACGCGATCAATCACTGGGACGACGGGCGGGGCCTCTATTTCGATGATCCAAACGGACATCTGTTGGAGATCATTACCCGTCCTTATGGCAGCGGCGGTTTGGACGCAGAGCATCCTAACCCCTTGCTAAGACAATCTTAAAAGCATTCGAGCCGAAATCTTGCCGGCCAAGCCCATAGGTTTCCGTCATTTCCCGGGTCGCAATGCGCCAAGAAGTGTTGTCCTTATCGTTTCCAATTCCACAGCGATTTTTACCTGCCGCCCTCGTGTTGTGGCCCCGGCTCCGGAGCCTTCCGGACCAGGCTTGCCACCCACCCTGCTGGACAACATTGTCCGGCATTCGATCAATGCCTTTGAGGAGTTCTATTCCTCGCAACTCACCGCTGGGTAGTTGATTCACCCTATCTCTAAAGGGGAGGTGACATCATATTACATAGATCTAAAAATAACACCGTCATGCGGTTTGCACCAACACCACAGGATCCCGGGCAGTAAATGCACCAGCAACTTGTATGGGCGCTAAGCATGGCTTACTTAGCACTCATGATCAATGCCGTCGTCGGTGGTGACTTTGGTTTAGTTAGTTGACGGCAGCTTAAGTTCTCTCTGGGAGTGAGTATGGCCCCGGAGGAGGATTCCGCTAGATTTCAAAGCGAATACGCAAAGGAGAAATGAATAGCGGATACTGTCAAATAAGGAGTGATGGCAATTGATAGATTTATATCTTACCAATACACAGCGATTGGCTCCATGAGCTGAGTAGATGTTCGACGATAACTTTTCGTTTAACCAATCATCCATAGGAATATAAGAAGATGCCTACTTACAAAGCTAATGTGGTCGTTCATGTCGATGAATCACTATCTGCTAAACAGCTTCACGATATGGAAGAAGGGTTGTCATATCTCAGTGGTGTGTTCAACACCTGCGTTCATGAAAAAACTCCTCACCTTTTTATTGTTGATTACAACCCACGCACCATCGATTCGAGAGCGCTGTTGGGCTATCTCAATAGCAGTGGGCTGCATGCTCAATTGGTCGGCGGGATTTAAAAATTAATTCTGCGGAGGCCAGCTGTTCAAAAGCAATGGGTTTGCCTTCAATCCATCCCTTTTCGACGCGCGCGGTTATAACCTACCACCCAAACTGGGACTTTCCCAATCAATGCACTATCTGGTGTCCATCAGAGATCTTCGTGGTGCCGATAGTGGTGTGTCACAACTCCTGCTGTACGTACTCGAACAGCGCCCCAACAAATAAGCCACCACCCCGTTGGGGCGGTGGCTTCCATTCGATCAAATAACTAGCAAGTAGCCGGAATGCTTACGCAGCCTTAGCCACGGACACACCCTTCGTACCTACATTCGTTGCCTGTGGAAGAAGTAGGTCAATGCCAACCTGAGCGATTGCCGTGATATCGGACAACGCACCCTCGCCGAAAACCCGCAGAACGTCCGTCTGTTTAAACAAGAAATTCTGAAGATCTTCACTGTCTTTTATTTCAGCCGCCGCCTTAAGTTGGCCGACGGCCATATCCGAGCACCTCTTCAAGCTCTCAAGCTGGTATGCGGCGAGTTTCTCAACGCTAGCCACCGCATGTTTTTTGAACTTCTGGGCAGGTTCGAATACGTTCTGGGTTGGTTCGTTTAATGCCAACAAAGTTTCAATAATCATGGCCAATCTCCCTTATGGAGGTTCATTAGTTTATGCTGCAATACAGCAAGGCCAATATGTGCTGCCCCGCAACATTTCGCAAGCCCCGACGGATAATTTTCATGAGTCAATTGAGCAGGATCAAATAAAGGACAAAAATAGAGAGCAGGAGTAGGGTCAATTCGCACATTCCTAATGATGACTCGCTCTACTTGCCGCATGGCAAGACTATTGAGACTGGAAATTGTAACCGCCAGCTCTATATAGCGAAGGGAAAGGGCTGCCAAACCGGTTTGGTCAGACCCGACATCTACGGTTGTTGGGTGACGAGAGCAACAACTCAGAGGCTGATATTGGAATTGAACCCGATCCCTTACGTAATGGTTGCTAAATCTTCGTCTTCATAGCAGATCAACAATGAACGGGGGTCTATGAGTCACACATCTCAGGCGTAGGCTGCGGCTTTTCTCTCGCTTTTCGGTTGGTCTGTCCCCGTTGATTGCCAATTTTCGCTGTTGTTAGCGTCGTGCTCCCGGCTCTCTGGACGCTCTACGATCCGCTCACTCACCCTGAAGAAGTCAACCAGGGCCTTCATACCAAGTGCCTGCTCATCCATCGATTCTGAAGCCGCTGCAACTTGCTCCACCAGAGCCGCATTCTGTTGAGTCTTTTCGTCCATCTGCATGATCGCCTTGTTGACTTGCTCTATCCCTGAGGACTGCTCGGAACTGGCCGCAGCGATCTCTGCCACGATATCACTCACTCGTTTCACCGAGATGACAATCTCAGCTAAGGTCTTACCAGACTGATCCACCAAGTGTGAGCCCTGTTCGACCTTTTCCACGCTGTCCTTGATCAAAGATTTGATCTCCTTGGCCGCTGTGGCGCTGCGCTGGGCTAGATTTCTCACCTCGCTAGCCACCACCGCAAATCCACGACCCTGCTCGCCAGCTCGTGCTGCTTCAACGGCTGCGTTGAGCGCCAGCAGATTGGTCTGGAATGCAATTTCGTCGATTATTCCAATGATGTCGGCAATCTTTTTGCTCGCGGCGTTAATTTCACCCATCGCTGAGACCGCATCGCCCACAACGTCGCCACCCTTCTCGGCCTGTTCACGTGCACCCAAGGCCAGCTGGTCGGCCTGATGAGCGTTGTCCGCGTTTTGCCTCACCGAGGAGGTTATCCGCTCCATACTCGATGCCATCTCTTCCAATGCAGATGCCTGCTCCCCAGTACGCTGGCTTAGGTCAGTGTTGCCCTGGGAGATCTCCTCGGAGCTATTAGTTACCGAGTCAGCACTCTTTTTTATCTTAGCGATCACTTCGGTCAGCGTGGCTACCGTGGTGTTGGCGTTGCGTTTGAGCTGTCCAAAGGTACCTTCGTAATCGACATTAATGGACTCGGTTAGGTTGCCATTCGACATCGCGCCCAGCATTCGTAAGGTGTCATTGATTACCCGCTCGCTGACGTCTAGAAGCGCATTGAGGCCCTGGCTGAGTTTTAGAAAGAAGCCCGTTTTGTCCTCCTGATCTATGCGTTGGTTAAGTTTCCCAGCCAGAGCGTAGTCTACGATGCTCTGTACTTCGTGCTCCACGGTCACCTCGACAGTGCGGTCGGTCCACTCCACTGCTGTGCCCAGGCGTTCGCCCCGTTCATTGAAAACGGGATTGGCCACGATGCGGAATGTGCGGCCGCCAACCTCGAACTCCGCACTCTGCTGGCTACTCAACTCGCTGAACAGCAGCCTCTGGTGTGAGAGATCTTCGTACAGCTGGTGCAAATTAGTGCTATGCAGCGACCCAACATTAAAATTTGGAAGCACACCGCACAACTGCTCCTCGGCTTCACAGAACATCATCACCACCGCCTTATTCATGTATATCATTTTGCCCTCGGCATCAGCCACCATGAAATTGCCCGAGACGTTGTCCAAGGCCACCCTGATGCGATCTGTTTCGGCGCTGGCACGACGGTCCGATTCCAGACGGGTTTTAAGCTCCTGCTGCATCGTTCGCATTGCGGCATAGATCCCAGTGGCCTTTGCCTTGAAAACATTGCTCAGATCCCCCGCCGCGATCTTCTGTGCCAAAAGCGAGATCTCACGGGGCTCACCACCTACGGGCCTAGCCACCACCCATTCCAGAAGGAGCATCACGCTCGCTACCAGCAGCAAAGCTGCAATGGGGGCCGATATCAAAATCATTGACCGCAAGCTACTAAACGTATCTGCCTGCACGTTTACAATGTTCTGTGTCAGCGCATCGATGGTGGTGGCGGAGCTGTCCTTGATCCCGGCCAGGAGTGACTCAAGGGACAATGCGTCCTGGCGCAAGCTTTTCTCCAGAACTTCCGTACTGAATTGCAATTCGACCTCCACGAAAGCGAATGTTGTCTTGGCTATTTCGCGGAAGCTGCGGGTATGCGGCTGGTCAAGAGTACCGAATTCGGATAGCTGACCTCCCTCCTGAGTGCGGACCCGTGCACCCACCAGAGTATCAACGGTATCCACCTTGCGTTGGACTTCAGTATCCACCGACTCCATGTCTAAATTCTCCACCAATGGTAGCAGCGTAGCCACCAGTCCCTTGGTAAAATTGCGTTTTTCACGGACATAAGCTTGTTCGATGCGCTCCCGGATTTCGGCCTGGCGCCGCGTTAGACGCTTGCGCACATCGTCATCGATACCTTGCAGGCTGGCACGCACCGCTGGTAGGAGCTCGGAGCGAAATTGCTGACCTAGCTCCGAATCGATACGCGCCGGGAGGATGACACTGAATAGCGCGACGCCTACCGCAATGAATAGCAACAGACAACCGCCAAAAATACCCCTCATGCCGAGTTTGTGTGATATACGTATCTTTCGCGTCGCACCAGGTCGTTTCATACTATTTCCCTCATTCAGCAAACTGATGAGTCTCGGGATTGATACCAGCGTCTTGGACAAGCCGCGCCGTATGGGTATAGCTATCGGGATACGAGGTGGGTATAAATGATTTAACTCCTAAAATTTTCAAGATCCGTTTGGCCGCAGGATCCGTGTCCGATCCCATCCCTAGAAACACCGCCTTCAGACGCTTACCATACTCCGCATACACCGCCTTGCTCACCAGAAAAACGTTATTGGGGTTTTCTCCATCGTCCGCCGCGACTTGGTGCAAGTCCGAAAATTTCGTGCGTAGACCCTCCCACGCCAAATTCTTAACGAAAGCGAAATCGGCCCGTCCCATCGCGACTTGCTTCACGGCGATGTCATGGCTCTTGGAAGGTACATAGACGGTATTTCTCACCGAACTAGGGACCTGTCCACGGAACAGTTTGCGTGCAAAGGCCTCGCCCGACGAAGCTTCCAGTACATAGGTCAAGCGTTTGCCCTTAAGGGATTCGGGGCCTGTGTAAGGGGTGTTCTTACGGGCAATTAAGACCGAGTGGTAGGTGCTAATCCCTTTGGCATCTTCACCCCGCGCTACAGGTACTGCCAAATCCCGAGCGCAGAGTATGTAGGTTAGGAAGCTTCCACCGTACATAGCATTCGCCTGTCCTGCCACGAATTTAGTGCCAGTGTCGTTATAACTCTTTGGGATAACGGGTCGTATTCGTGTGATGCCGTCGACCTTCTTGGAAAGATAATCGGCGAGTAAGGGCAAGGCTTGGCTAAGAGACTTCTTGGCCGGCGGGCTAATCATCAGCAGTTCTTTGATTTCCGCTTGTGCTGGACTGATACAGATAAGACCAGCGCTGATGCATAGCACGAAAAACGGTTTTAGATTCATCACATAACTCCATAGGTAGAAGGGGAAAGCGGCATCCTGCGACCGGCTATAGTAAGTGCTGGTATCGCGGGAACTCAACTGGACCTGGTGTGCCTACAACGAAACTGCGGGCTTTGGTCATCGTTCCGTAAGGGCCGATGCCAATTAGACTTTAGGGACGAAAGTGGCGATTTCTCACGGAAGGGCGAACGCACCGAACCGACGCGATAGCGGTTCTTCAAGAGACTCCCCGCGGGAATCGGGAGGCTGACCCAACATACACAGGATATTGATCGATTACTACATCCAATAAATTTGGGAGTGGTATCCGTACTAGTCAGCATTCCAGTGATCTAATACCCGTCTAGTCAGAGCACTCCAAATCTATTCCAATAGTATAAATTCAATCCACCATAGTAGTCTCCTAAAGCGATTATCTGGGGCCGGACACTGCTTAGGATCCCAGCTGTGTCAGGAAACACTAAGTCGTAAAGGAAGACTTTTGGAGTGGATACACCCGTTGGCTTTTTTCCTAGCCCCGATTTCTCACCCAGGTTATAGCAAAAGGTCGCCGGCTCTGGCCTAAAGCCCATGAAATCAGAGAATTAATCTAGCTAGAGGAGGTGCCTTATGAAGACGGGATGTTGAGAAATTCCCCTTGAATTTCATGCGTTGGGACGTCGTAAGGTGGTGGGTAATTTTAACGGAGACCAGATCAGTTCTGATGGCGGCGCGCTGTCGGTTCGGGAGGTTAAACAGCGCGCCGGTATTTGTCAGCGATTGTCCCAGTGGTTTGAGGCTCATCGGGATGCGGATTTGAATCGAGCACCGTGTTGAGGCGTTGATCAAACAGCGGCTAATGGGCATCGCGTTAGGGTATGAGGAATTAAACGATCATGAACAGTTGCACAGTGATCCGATATGAGCTTGGTGGTTGATAAGGCCGATCTGCGAGGCCTAGATCGAGCGCGTTTGCGAAATCAAGGCCAGGCGTTGAACCGCTTGTAGTTAACACCGTGGAATGCAGATCCAACCAGCCAGTAAAATAAAATTGTGGCCAAGCCCGGGGGGTCAAAGAAACCGGTTGCGAGCACCTTTGGCATTTCCTGGAACCCCACCGATTCCGGAGAGTGTGGCGAAACGGAATTCGTCTACGATTCCTGCTTCTAAAGCATTTCTCGTCCGGTTCCTTCTTCAATACTTTTTTGCTTTCGGACGATAAAACTCTAGCGCGATGATATGAAAGTGAGCATCGAACAGCTCGAACATTTGAAAAGACATCGTGCATTCCTCTCAGAACTGAGATACCGGCAAGCATCGCACCGTCACTTTTCTCGAGAGTTGAACTCGATGTGCGTCCGGCGCCGTACAGCGGCATACCCTCCTCCGTCGAATATTCAAATGACCCGGATGCATACCAATGGCCCAACGGATTGACAGTCCCGTGGACTTTCGGTACTTTGCCTCGATTAACGTATTCGACATTGAAATCAGCGAGCGCGATCCTGACAGAATAGTCGAAATCATCGCCAGTCTAGAAACAAGCTTTGGCGGCATCAATCTGGATGACATCAAGGCCCCGGAATGCTTGCATAGCGAGCGCCCGTTGCGCAACCGGATGAAAATTCCGGTGTTCCATGCCGATCAGCGCGGCATCGATCCATCTCCTTCTTGCCATTTTGTCGCCAGCGACCAACGATACCCTCATTAGATTAAGGGAGAGGTGAACCCCATGCATGCCGAGCAATTCTCCTGGTTGTTGGCGATCTGCATCCTGTTGGCCGGGGGTATCGTCGCGGTCATCGGCGCCCGGCTCGCGCGGGTCACGCCGATAGTGGGTTATTTGTTAGTTGGCGCGGGAATCGGGCCGTACGGCTTCGCTTGGGTCGAAGACGGCGGGGCGCTGCATTTTCTCGCCGAGTTCGGCGTCGCATTCCTGATGTTCGACATCGGCCTGCACTTCTCATTGAAGAGCCTTTGGGATACGCGCCACCAACTGTTCGGCCTTGGCCCGCTGCAGTTTCTGCTGACTGCCTTGCCATTGATGGTGTTGTTCGCGCTGTTCGATGTGCCCGTTGCCGGAACCGTGTTTCTTGCCGCCGCCCTGGCGCTGTCTTCCACAGCGGTGGTGCTACAGGCCTTTGCCGAACGCAACGAACGCGATACGCCACTCGGGCACACGGTCACCGCGGTGCTGATCTTCCAGGACCTGGTTGCGGTGCTGCTGCTGGTGGCGATCGGTGCGGTGACGACATCCCAGTCGGCCCCGCTGACCGACCTGTTGCTGGCGTTCGTGAAGATCGCCGCGGCGTTTGCGTTCGTCGCCGTACTGGGTCGCGCTGTTCATCCGATCTTCGACCGGATCGTACAGCACGAAGACGAGGCGACCTTCGTCGCCGCCGCCTTGTTGCTGGTGATGACCACGGCCGGAGTGACCGCCGCGATCGGACTGTCGCTGGCGTTGGGTGCGTTCCTGGCCGGCATGGCGCTGTCCGAATCCGAGTACTGCTACCGGGTCAAGACGGAGATACGGCCGTTTCGCGGCCTGCTGCTCGGGCTATTCTTCCTGACCGTCGGCATGGCGCTTAATACCGCCACGCTGATCGAGATACCGCTGACGGTGCTGGCGCTATTTGCCGCATTCCTGCTGATCAAGCTCGTCGCCGGGGTCGCGGCGGCACGCTTGTTGCGCCAGCAGTCGGGTTTCGCGGTACGTTTCGGTTTCAGCCTTGCCCAGGGCAGCGAATTTGCGTTCGTGATCATGGCGCTGGCACTGGGCGCCAATCTGATCTCGACGCCGCTCGCCAGTGCGGCAGTTGTCGTGGTGGTCGCCAGCATGGTGCTCACCGGTCTGCTGATCCCGCAGGGTGACCGATTGGGGCGGCTGATCGAGGCGCGCGTCGAAATGGACGAACCTGCCGTGCAGCTCGCCGAAACGGCCGCACGCGGCTCACGTGTGATCATCAACGGTCTGGATGACACGGGCCGTAGCGTTGCCGAAGCGCTTCACGGGCTGGGCATCGATTATCTGGCGTTGGAAACCGATCCCGACCGCCTGCACATGGGGCGCAGCGCGGGTTTTCGCGTCGCCCACGGCGACCCGTTGGACTTCGCGCTGCTGCAGTCGCTGGACCTCGGCTCTGCGAGCGCAATGGTGCTGGGCGTCGCGCGCGGTCCGGCGGCTGTCAGGCTGATTAGTCAGGTCCGCGAACGCTATCCCGATCTGCCGATCCTATTGCGCGCACTGGACGCGCAAACCGCGGGTGACGCCGCAGCAGCGGGTGCCAAAGTCTGCGTGCGCCTCAATGCGCCGAATGCCGACGAACTGGTGCTCAACACGCTCCGCCAGCTCGGTGTTAGCGAGGAAAAGGTGCAGCGCTGGGAGAACGCAACCCAACCATCACTGTTCGAACGCGCGGACAAAGCGCACCAGCTGCTTGGTTGATCCGGCGACAGTCGGCCGCAGTGCCGACGGGCCGACCCGCGGCCGACACGCTGTGACGTTTGAAGACCGTCTAGCGCGACTACGTCACACGTTGTTCTCCGATCCCAGGTAAGTCCTCGATGAGCCGATACCTTCCAGCCGGCAGGCAGGCCAGTGCCAGGCGAAGCGGGTGACGCTTGCCCAGAATAATGCTGTCCACCCGGGAGACAGCCTCGTTAATTTCCATGCTCATGCGATAATCTTGGCGGTGACGCAACCTTCGCGTCAACGCTATCTGACGCCACCACGTACTAGCTATCGAGTTGGGTGTCCGTCAACCGTTAGGGGTTTGCGCCATCCCTCCCTGGTCAGCCGGATTTGAGCTACAATGAATCAGAGTTTTCATCCCGTCAGGACATAAACGTACCGATGTGGGAACGCTTATTATCGCTGTCGATCCATGCTAACGAAACGCGCACTTCTGATCCTCGCCGCTCTCGTCACTCATGGCATGTCACAGCTATTTCGTGAAGGGATGCTGCGCCTCTGCGGCAAATCCGATCAGGCGGTATTTGAACTAACCCAGGCGATGGGCGGCGGAAAGACCCACATGATGATCGCGCTGGGGCTGCTAGCCCGCCATCCCGAGCTTCGCAACGAGGTGTTGCCCGCCTAGCTAGCGGAGCGTACTGATTTTGGCAGCGCCCGACTTGCCGCGTTCAACGGCAGAAACGACCCGGAAAACTTCATCGAAAAAGCAGGCAGACGCAAAACAGAGTTACGCTCATCCGACACTGGGCTTTGGCGTTCCGGCAAGCAGCGACCCGCACCACTTTAAGGTTCTAATTCCCAAGGCCAACAGCGGCAAGGTGCAGATCACAGAGCACCTCGGACTACAGGCACTCAGCGACGAATACGCGTTCATCGACCGTGTGATGCTGGAACGCGCCCGCTGGACGGCGATTCGCAGTGAAGTTCAACGCGCCCTCAACGCCCGGCGGAAAGAGCACAATTTGAAGACCTCTGCCTGGAAGGTGGGCGAAAACCCGGTCGATCGGCTGCTGGGCAAGGAAATTTGTGTGCTTGCCTGGGCCGCGGAAGGCGTGAAGATGGAAAACATCCCGGTTGCCGTGCGCAATTGGCCCGCCTTACGCCCCGAGGAGCGTTGGTGGTTGTTTGGCATGGCGGCGATGAGCACCGGCGGAATCGGGGATGGCGGCTGGCGCTGCGCCATGCGCTGGGGGGATGTGGCGCAGGGTGAATTGCTGAAACCGTGTATCCAGAAGAAAGAGCAGGCTTAATGGTGAGTTGCCGCTGTTTGACCTGTTCGAGAGCGAACATCCGATACCTAGGTAGCAGCTATGACGATTAGATTTTACTCTGTCACGCCACTAATTATGACGTGGCTGAGTATATACTTCGAACGGTTATCGTGGGAAATTTTCGGTGAGCCATGGATATCGAGAGCGGCGCTGCTATCAATGTTCAGGGCCGGAGAAAAATCGTGATTTACAGCCGCTCGTCGTCGCGTATAGGTTTCTCGGTAGATGGCGCGCGGCATTTCGCGCATGACAAGGTGCCACGACGAGTAATATTCGATAGATTGCGTTTGATCAACGAGGTTAGAGAAATGATCCAAACGATAGAAGCGACAATAGATGAAAAGGGCGAAATACGCCTGGCGGAACCGATTCGGATCAAGGGTGTTCATCGAGCATTAGTCACTGTGCTTGAAGAGCCCCCAAGCGAGGCATTTGCAACGGCAATGTTATCGGAATCCAGTCTGGCAACCGATTGGTTAAGGCCAGAGGAAGATGAAGCATGGTCACACCTGTAGCCGGATCAGTCATGCTGGTTCCATTTCCGTTTTCTGATTTATCGGCTTCTAAGTTACGACCTGCCCTTGTCATTGCAGACTCAGGACGCGGTGACTGGGTTTGTGTGCAGATTACCAGTAATCCGTATTCAGATTTAACGGCAATGGAGCTTACTGATACGGATTTCAAGGAGGGTTCACTAAGCAGGGTCAGTTACGCCAGACCAGGATAATTATTCACTGCGAACCAATCACTCTTTAGGCGCAGTATTGGCAGAATCACTGAAAACAAGTTGCACCAGGTGCATGCGGCTGTTATCGCCTTGTTGCAAAGTCAAAAATAGGTGAAGACCGCAAGACGATCGGCATTGTTCTCCAATGCCCTGCGTGATGCGCCGGCGCTGATTGAGACGGTCTTTCCAACACAGAAAGTCTCGTTTGAGGCGCAAAGAGAACGAAAGGCTGGCGCGGGTCAAACCCTCACTGCGCTGGGTTCCTATTGGAAGGGACGCAAGCCGCTGATCTTGGTGCGCGCCATCGTGCTAGGGAGCCTGTTGCCGCAGACCGGCGATGCGGAAAAGGACCTGGAGATCTTTCGAAAAGCTGATGGCCTTCGACGAAGAGGGGCTGGAGCGCCGCGCCCTGGTTCAAAACCAGCTCAAGCCCAAGGAGATTGCCATGCGTGTCACGCTCGCCAATCCCTGGGAGTTCTTCAGCCACAGTATCAAGGACGGCGATCCATTGCGTGATGGATATGGAGACCAGCGGCGTATCCAAGCTGGATAACTACCAGAATTTCGCCAAGGCCTTCCACGTGGAAGACTACGCCAAAGTCATGGCCAGCATGACCGCCAACCAGGCGCGGCTCAAGGAAATTCAGGCGTTTAGCTCACGCGATCTCAGCGACAGCAGCGAAAATGGCGCCACCTGGCTTGGAAAGTTAACCATCGGCCTGCAGCAACTGCTCGCCGATACCGAACCCCGGGCTATCGTCAGCCAGCTCCAGGCGGATCTGCCCGACTTTATGGAAATCCGCCCGCTGCTGATCGATCTTCTGCGGTTCATCGAACTCAAATCGCCGGATGCGGCGGTGCGTAATGCCGCCGAGGTGCTCGGTAGCCGGCTGAGTAACCTGCGCGCGCTCGGACAGTAGCCGGGATAACCTCCCCGTGACAATCCGCCGCCTTTCCTCTCGCACCGAACGATTAGACCAGAATTTTCTGCTCGAGCACCTGAAGAACGCGCGCAGTTATAAGCGTATCGCGGGCTATTTCACCAGTTCCCTGTTCGAGATAGCTTATGAATGGCTCGACGAGATCCCGGAAGTCAAGATCGTCTGTAACGTGGACATTCACCCCGATGATCTGAAAGTGGCGCAATTGCGGGAATCGAAGATGATCGGCCGCTGGAATGAGAATGCCATCGAGGCCGAGGCCTTATTGAACCGCTCCCGCTACCGCCGGCTGGATCAGTTTCTGGCTAAGCGCGGCCCGATGATTCGCGTGGCGCCGGACAGTATCTGCGGCTTTGTTCACGGCAGGGCCGGCGTAATCGAGCTGGCCGATTGCCGTAAGCTAGGGTTTATCGGCTCCATGAACGAGACCAGCAGCGGCTGGCAGCGTCATTATGAGATCCTTTGGGAGGATGATTCACCCGAGGGCGTCGCCTGGATTGAACAAGAGTTTGATTTTCTGTGGAATGCCGCCCGCCCCATGCCGGAGGCGGTGATCTGTGAGGTCAAACGGCGGGATTGCTCAGCAGTACTTTCACGCAGCGATTTTATAAAATTGATGAGCGAGGGTTGGAGTCCGTGATGGGCTACGGCGATTCACTGCCTAAATATACAAGAACGGCGAGCATAACGTGATCGCGAAGTAGAGGTCGCATAAAAGCCCTTTTTTCCAGGGACGGCGAATCCCTGCGCGCACTCGTGATCCATCTGCAGAAAAAGTACAATCATCTGCATTCGACTCCGTATAGGCTTGATGAAATCGGAATTGTGTAGCACCCTGCTCTTTACCTATACCGTTGCAAAATGATCTCCCACCAACCGATGATTGACATCCGGAATCGCTCGGGTCTTCTGGAGCCCTGGCTGAAAGACCACTGCGACATCGATCCCGCATCGCTCACCCCCGTTTCCGGGGATGCCAGTTTCCGGCGTTACTTTCGCGTACACACCTGCGACACATCGTATATCGTCATGGACGCGCCTCCGGAAAGAGAGAATATCCAGCCCTTTATCGAGATCACGCAGCGTCTCGCCAGCGCCGGATTGAACGTGCCCCGTATCTACAAAGCCGATACGGAACTGGGATTTCTTTTGTTGCATGATCTTGGCGATGAGCTCTACCTCCATCACCTCGACGAGCGATCGGCGGATGCGCTCTACGCGGATGCGTTCGAGGCCTTGCTCAAGATTCAATCCCTGGATCCGTCTGGTCTGCCGCCCTACGACCGCGCCCTGCTGTCGCAGGAGATGGGGCTGTTTCGCGAGTGGTTCCTGCGCAGACACCTGAACATCGCGCTCAACGGGAGTGAAAACGCCGTCCTGGAGCAGGTTTTCGCGACACTCATCGACAGCGCGCTTGAACAGCCCCAGGTCTTCGTACACCGGGATTACCACTCGCGCAATCTGTTGCTCACCCCGGAAAACAACCCGGGGATACTGGATTACCAGGACGCGGTGCGCGGACCGGTGACCTACGATCTGCTGTCCCTGCTTAGAGACAGCTACATCGGCTGGCCCGAAACACGGGTGACACGCTGGGCCCTGGAGTACCGGGACCGCATGGTCGCCAATGGCCTACTGGAGCCTACCGCCGACGCAACCTTCCTGCGCTGGTTCGACTTCATGGGCATGCAGCGTCAGCTCAAGGTCTGCGGCATCTTCGCTCGGCTCTACCACCGCGACGGTAAGCCGGGCTATCTGCAGGACATCCCGCGTACCTTCCGATATCTGCAAGCCGCCAGCGCGTGTTATCCCGAAACCTGGGCACTGCACGGGCTATTAGGCTCGCTGGATATCGAGACCCGGCTCGAAAACGTCTCACCACCATGAAAGCGATGATCCTCGCCGCCGGCCGTGGCGAACGCATGCGGCCGCTCACCGACCACACGCCCAAGCCCCTGCTCAGGGTCGGAGGAAAGGCGCTGATCGAATACCATCTCGAGGCCCTCTGCAGAGCTGGCATCAAAGATGTGGTGATCAACACCGCTCATTTGTCCGGCAAGCTGCGCGAGGCGCTGGGCGACGGCCGCCGCTACGGCGTCGACATCCGCTACTCCGACGAGGGGGAGCAGGCGCTGGAGACCGGCGGGGGTATTGTTAACGCCCTGCCCCTGCTGGGTGACGCCCCCTTTCTGGTGATCAACGGGGATGTGTGGTGCGACTATCCCATTGGAATCCATGCCCTGGAGGGTAATGATCTGGCGCATGTGGTGCTGGTAGACAATCCGCCGCACAATCCCCGTGGGGATTTCGCTCTAAGGGACGGACGTCTGCTAACAGAAGGCCGGCCCATGCTCACCTTCAGCGGCATTGGCTATTATCATCCGAAGCTGTTCGAAGACCGCTCGCCCGGGCGTTTTTCGCTAGCGCCCTTGCTGCGGCGGGCGGCGGAACGCGGTCTAGTGAGTGCCGAGCACTATCGCGGCCACTGGAACGACGTGGGCACGATCGAGCGACTGAAGGCGCTGGATGCGGTGTTGTGTGCTTGAACGTGAAGCGGAATGAGCCCCAACAGCAGCTCGTGACCGGCCCGCACGGCCTGCGGGGTGGCGTCCTTCATGGCGGCTGTTGATTAAATCCCATTTACTCCGACAATCACGGCAAAATGCTGCTGGTGCCCAGGCGGCTGTATATCAGGATAAAGGGTGTCCTGCACGGAAAGGATCTAGCGGCCACGTTTTCGATGCTGCGTGCTAACGATCTGATCTGGTCCTATGTCGTCAACAATTATCTGAAAGGCAAGACACCTGCGCCCGGGCGCTACGTAATGCCGCGGACCTAATGTTGCCTAAACTGAAGCGATTCGCCGTAGTTGGGAATATGGTGACACAATACTTGGTTCTTCCATATTACACCAAGAAGGAAATTTGTTGGAGCAGAAGTAGAGAAAGTCAGGTGCTCAACTAACGAACTATAATCGAGCACTGATTCTCTAAAACTTACCCATTAGGTATTACGTCCCCATTATTCAGAAATCCTTGCAATGCTACCGAATCTTCCCTCGCCATCACGTCCAGTGAAACTATCGTAATCCAACAATTACGCATCCCTTTGAATTGCAGCGGATAAGATCCGGCCAACCCTCGCTCCGCTGGATAGATCAACGCCAAGTGATCGACGCCGTAGCGGTTGGCATAGGCTTGCATTTGGTACATATCGCCCTGCGAAACGCCGAGCTTGTGGTCAGTTGCGTCCAACAATTTCCATTTCGCATCCGCGAGCAGGGTTACCTGATTATCCTGATCGAGTAAAGCGATATCAGGCTTCATTTGGAAAACGGACTTATCTATGTCCAGACGGTGGGCAAGATATTTTCGTGGCCCTTGCTCGCGCAAGCGTAGACCTTGCCGTCTCGCATAGCCCCGCATGATAGCGGCCACCCAGGTTTCGAACAAACGGTTCATGTCGAATAGCAGCGAGAAAGCCTTGCCGGAACCGGCTAAAACATCGGGGTTAAGACCGCGGACGAATATCTTGCATTGATCGATTACCGCCTGGTATCGTGCATTGACACGATCGATAACCAAGCGATCAAAACTTTCACCAGTGATTGACACATCACGGACACTGTCAAAACTCATCAATAATTCGGTCACACGCTTTCTCGCCAATGGCGAGCGGGTTTTTGGCAGCAACAAACGCAAAGTAAATTTGATGATACGATTTAGCGGGATATCTTCGCCGAGTTCGTCGTAGCGGCAATACAAACGTTCCCGGTGAAACAGGTTATGCTTCAACTGCTGAGCGGTGAGCAGCCGGCCCCGGAGCACCGGCAAGTTCTCTTCTCTGTTAGTGTACCGCTTGATTTTACCCTGGACGATCTGAGCTTGAAGTTCTTCGCAAAAGTGCAGTATAAAAACATCCAGTAGGGTATGTTTCTGAATATTGACCGATGCTTGTCCTCCACGATGGCTGCGTAATTGCTTGGCTTTCTTTAACATCCGCACCAGCGCATCTCGGCAGGAGCCGGGATCATCTTCTTTGCCGTGGATTTTCGGTAGAATCTCCAGGGTGAGATCACCCAATTGAATAACCCCGCAATACTGCGTCCATTTGATGCGGTTGTGCCCCCAGCGGAACGTGTTGCACGGCAGACTGCTTTCAATTTTAGACAACAACCGGGCGTGTTTCCGTCCCAGTGCCCTTTGGCCAGCGTGCCGGTTATCGACGATGGGTAGCGACTCGTGTTCGATACAGCTGATGATATCGGCAGCCATATTTAACCACCGGTGCGCTTATAAATTTTACGCACCGCATCGGGGCTGATGTCTTCAATCCGAGCGACCCTATAGTCAATCATGTCCTCGAAATCGTCGTGATCAAAACCCAACACATCCACGTTGCTGCGAGTTTCATGGATAATGATTTGTGGGTGTAGGGGTTGATTCTCTGCATCCGCATCGCGTAATACCAACTGAATCCGGCGCCAGTCATCATAGAAATATTCCTGCAGCAACGGCACCAATTGATTCAGCAGCACGTCTTTTAACGCAGCGAAATCCCGCACTTTGCATAAATACGCATGCCCCAACATCAAGTCCCGGTTCAGCAAGAAACGAAGGCGCTTGTTCATCGCTTCCAACAATGCCCGCAGATTAATGACCCCACCTTCGCCATCCTCGATATAGCCGTCACCACGGGAGCCCCTGATGACGCCCGCATCCGGCATCATTTCCTGAAATCTGAAACGGCGGCGCAAGGCGGTATCCAACAACGCGATGGAACGGTCAGCCGTGTTCATGGTGCCGTAGATGTCCAGATTCTTCGGCACCGTAAAGGCATCGCCGGAATACGGCAAGGTGATCGACAAGCCTGCCGCGAGGCTGCCGTCCGGTTTATAAGTCGCGCGTTTGTCCTGCTCAATTAAGGTAATCAGCTCACCGAAAATCTTGGCGATATTGCCACGGTTAATCTCGTCAATAAAAATGGCGTAACGGTTTGCCGCATCATTTTGAGCGCGTTGGCAAATCCGCCGAAACACACCGGGGACCACCCGATAAACCAACTCGCCCGATTCTTCGTCTTGCACCGGCCGGATGCCTTCCACAAAATCCTCATAGCTGTAGGCTTGATGAAAGGTGACAAACTCGTAGCGGGTTTGAGCGTTTACTGCTGATGTATATTCCGCTTTCTTTCGATTGAGCTCGTACGTTTTACCTGTGCCAGGAGGGCCGTAGAGGATTAGATTAGTCGCCTCTGCGACCTCGGAAATGTCTTCGGTCATCGGCTTGGAAGGGGAAAGATTAGATAACTGATCCCACAATTTTTCTAGTTCCTCCGCACTGCGTTTTTTAATTTCTATTCCGGACGCCTGGGGCCACCATTGCTGATTGTCGATCGTGATTGCCGCAAGGTCTTTTTCGGTGATGAAATTCTCTTCGAATAAATCGAGAATGCGGATGTATTCAATATCCACATAGCGCCGGGATTTTTCTTTCGTTACATCCCCACTTATCTCATCTGAAGAAAATGATTCATAGGGCTCGGATACGATGTGACCCAAACCCATTATGCCTTTGGGCGATTCACCTACACGTATCAACCAGGCCTTATCCCCCACGGATATTTTTTGACTTGCACAGCGCCTTTTGTGGACAACCGTAGCTCCTTGCCGTGTTCTTTGGATGTCTTCAGCCAAATCCGTCCATTCTCCCTTCCGAGGGTTCCAACAAAAGAGCCAATGGGATGGTGAGGTATCAGTCATAGTCGTTTATCGTTGATCGGTTATCGGTTATCGGTTTTTTATCTCTTGAGAAAAAACGGAGCATTTGTACAATTGTCTTTATGAACATTTTGGCAGATACGAATATATTTTTAGCGGTTGTTCTGGATGAGCCGGAAAAAGACCGTATCATCCAACTCACAGCAGAGGCTGATCCCATCGCGCCGGAAATATTGCCGTATGAAATTGGTAATGCGCTATCCGCCATGATTAAGCGCAAGCAGATTACGCGGGATGAAGCGTTATCTGCGCAAAAAGCTACAAGCTTTATCCCTGTGAGGTTGATCCACATAGATGTGCCATTGGCCCTAAAACTTGCGATTGCATGCAATATCTACGCGTATGACGCTTATTTCCTACAGTGTGCAAAATCCTTAAGCCTTCCGCTTTTAACACTCGACAAGCGCATGAAACAAATAGCCACACGGCTTAATATCGACGTGTTGGAGTAACCCTTAATGAAAGTATTTACCTATTCAGAAGCCCGCCAGAATCTTGCTAAGCTATTAAAGCTTGCGCAAAAAGAAGAGGTCGAAATTCGTAGACGAGATGGCACTTTGTTTTCCTTAACGTTAAAGAAGAAAAAAGCAAAATCACCTTTCGATGTTCCCGGAATAAAAACGAAAGCGACGACTGAAGAGATTTTGGATGCTGTTCGGGAATCGAGAAAAAGTTAACAGTTATTTTCGGTTGTCGGTTGTCGGTTGTCGGTTAACCGTAAACTGATAACTGATAACCGATAACGTTTAAATCCCGACAACAACCCGCTGCTCGCTGCGCTCAATCTCGCTAAGCGCATCAAACGCTTCCAACACCAACCGTCTTGTTCGATATTCGCCGAATTCTTTGATCTCCTTGTTCTTTAGGACACGAAAGGTTTCTGAAGGGTAGTCCTCGCCCATCACGTCCGCGGGATCGAGGATGTAGCGCAGCTCGTCGCGGGTCAGACCGTAAAGTTTTGCATAGTAGGCGTCCAGTTCGGATTTGAGTTGGTGGCGACGTTCGGGGTCGAAGGGGAACGGTTCGCCGAAGTAGCCTAAGTCTTCGGCGAAGGGTTTTAGGTCGTGGGTGGTGTAGGCGAGTTCTAGGACGCGGGGGAGGATGAATTTTTGGTCAGTCCGGGCGTATTGATCGGGAGAAAGAAATGGCAATTGTTTTGGAATGTAGAAATTGAAATTTGCTCCACCTATCTTCTGCCGTGCAATAAAATCAAATATTAAGCTGATGCAATTTGCGTAAAATGCGGCTATTTGAGGAGTGTGGATATCCTGAGAGGGTATTAGCAGGTGAAAACTATTTCCGACAGGTGATATAGGAATAATGCATGGAATTACGCTTCTTTCATCTGTTGTTCTGGCAATTCCTCGCCACCCCAATAAATACTTGGGCCGCCGCGATTCCAGCAGCGGCCAAACCAGCATCCAAGGATCGGCATTTGCTTTCAGCGACTTTGCCAGTTGCGTAGTTTCCTCGTAGCTCAGTGGATAGTCGTGTTGCATTTGCCGCGCGGCTTCGGTCTGCGGCGACGGGGTGGTGGCGAATAAATCACCGTTGGTCCCCTGCGTCGGAGAAGCTAACAAACTATCGAATAGTGACCTGTATTTCTTTCCCGGATGCAGCGCCAGATGCGCGCCGGCGGTCCAGAGTTTCAAAGCGGTGGTGAGCGCTTCAGCATCTTGCTTTTTAGCGGCATCCAGCACCGCTTTAGGCGCGCGGGCGGTGCGCAGGGTGACTTCGTTTTTTGCCACCCAATAGCGGGGCCGGTTGACGTAGTTGGGGGCTTGCTTCTCCGCCAGCGTGCAATCCCGGCTGGTTTCGCCGTCGGTTTCGTAGGTCGCCCAACGGTGGTCGTAGTGGTGGATCATTTTTGCTTCATATAATCGTAAATGGTTGTCAGTTATCAGTTGTCGGTTAACGGTTTTTGCTTTGCTGTTAACCGGTAACTGATAACCGGTAACCGATAACTCCTCGAGTTGGTTATGAGTCGTAAACAAGCCGCTGTCGTTGGACATATCAAATAACCGAGCGAACTTGATGCCCCAAGAATTTTGCTCCGGCTTTTTGCCACTTGCCTCGCGGATCAATACCGGTGCAGAGCGGTAGAGTTTTTTGGTCAACTCGGCGTCCATCTGGGAGCGAAATACCGGGCAGGTTTTGGTGTTGGGGTTGATGAGCTCGAATTCTTCTCTGCTCAAACTGAAGCGCCGTCGATCATCTTTAAGTTGCGTGGGCTGGGTGGCGAAAAACGCCAACTCTGCCTTCGGCACGTTATAGCCCATAGTCAGCAGACAAAATTTGTAACTGCGATGTACGCCGGGAAACAATGCATCACGATTCTCGAAATCATACAAGTTGGCCAAACGATTCCCTGCCGCCAACCAACCGAAGAACAACTTGGTCGAGTCGTCGGTGGCGATGCCGGTAGGTACAATCGTACCCGCTCGACCGTCCGGGTTGATCGCTTTGGCGAAGTGCTCGGCAAAAATTGCATAGAGATTGACGTCGCCGCGTCCCGTCAGCGGATAGCGCCCCGATAGACGCGCAAAGGCGCTGCCGCCTTCTGCGCTTTGTTTGGCCCGCATAAAATCATCGTATAAGGTTCGTTCGGCCGGAGTATCGCTATTAGTCAGGGCGTTGATCAGACGGTTGCGTGCGGCGGCATTGGCGGCTCCCGCAATTCCGGTGCTGCGCGACGCGAAAAATTCCTTTTCCTGTAATTTGATGCGCTCCCAAGGCGGATTCCCCAGCATCACGTCAAATCCACCGTTCCCTTCTTCATCAAACACGCTCGGAAACGCCAGTGGCCAGTGAAAGAACTGGTGGGTTTCGGCCAAGTGCGGTGACCATTTGATAGACGCCTACCGGTAACATGCCGCCGTCGGCGAGCAGCTTCAGGTGGGCATTGGTGGGAACGCTGTCCCGGGTTTCTGCGGTTTTGGGCGCAAAGAAAGCCGCGGTAAAGAGGTCCTCCAGTAGCCGTTCGTCTTTGGACTGCTGATCTTGCCGGGCTTGCTCGAAGGCGCGGCGCTTGGCTTCGACCTGTTCCACGCTGTCTTCCGGCATGGTTTCAAAATCGTTAAACGGAAGCGAAGCCATGTTCAACGACACGGCGATATCCTCGCCGGCTATTTTGTTGATTTTTCTCAGTTCGGTGCAGATTTTTTTATCGTCCCCCGACAATGCCTTGTAAGCATCGTCCGGGATGCCGTTCTCCAACAGCGCTGGATCCAGCACGCCCACCAAAGCATTACCGCATCGAACATGGGCGTCCAGAAAACTTAGAGGTTTCCCCGGCTCGATGGACTCCAGCCACAGGCCGGTCTTACACAGTTCGATGGCCAAGGGATTGATATCCACCCCATAAATACTGTGCCGTACAACTTCGCGCAGGGCATGGCGATAGTGTTGCTCTGTGGATTGATCGAGCCCCGCGTCGATACGCGCCAACTCCATCGCCAGGCGACGCGCCGCCGCCAGCAGGAAATGGCCCGAGCCGCAGGCTGGGTCGCATACGGTAATTGAAAGAATTGACTCGCGGGGATTTTTGGGATTCCGTTGCAGGCGGTCCTCGATCACCGGCACCAGCGCCGATTGAATCAGCTCCTGCACCAGGGAATCGGGAGTGTAATAGGAACCGGACAATTTACGTGCGTGACCGTTGGTTGCTTGCTCGTCCTCGTCATCACCTAGAAAGCATACGTCACAAGTTAACCAAATTAGGAAAATGTCAAGTTCTCTGGTAAAGAAAATTTTACTTTAATAATCATTAGATTACATGTCTGCCCGATGTGTTGTGGTCAGAATGGCAAAAGCGATTCACTTTTTAGGTTTTTTTAACATATTGTTTTAATTTAGATTTTATTTCTTGACAAATCCACTTTTTTCCTAACTTGTGGCGAATGCCTAGAAAGCTTAAACGCCATTGACCTTGGGTGCGCAATTGCGGAATCAGCTCCAGCAGGGATTCGTATACCGAACCGAATTCTTCGGTGTCCATATCCCGGTAATTAACCAGGGACAGTACGCCCTCATATTGGAAGTAACCAAGCTTAAACAGCGCCTCATACAAAAAGCGGTTTTCCAGTTCACAGAATTCCAACGCCGCGCATTGCTCGACGCTAAATATGCCGCCCAGTGCGGGTTGGGCTAGTAAGGACTGGCCGTTTGCAAAACCGGCAAAGATGATCAACAGTTGCTGCCAGGCGTCGCCATAGTGGTCATGGTGGGCGCGCAGCCGCGAGCGCTTGCGCAATTGGGCGACGCTGTAGCTTTGTTGGTACAAGCTCCTGGCAGCGGTGTAATCTTGCCCATCATGGTCTACGGGTAAAAGGGCCAGATCGCGGTCTTCCGCAGTCAGCAAGAACAGCAGGCGGTACACCAGGCGCAATACCTGTTGGTAATACTGCTCGGTGGACAGCTCGCCGCTGCTGAGCTGGTCGCGCAGCGCTAGGTTTTGCGGGTGCGCCACAAATCCCGTGCCCAACGCGCGCAAGGCGTCTGCCACGCCGTAGCGCAACTCGCCCAATACGCGTTCGCCTTCGGCCGCGCCTTTCTGCCGCCATTGTTCCAGCCAACAGTTCTCTAATATGCCATTCTGAGGCTCTGTGCGGCTGTGATGCAGTAACAACCAAAGGGTTGCGAAGTCGGGATAGTTCTCTTCGTCAAATAAGCTGTCGAGATCCACCTCGATATAGGCCGGGCGGGTCATGGCGGGATTGTTGCGCAACACGCACAACTGAACACCGTTGGAAACCAGCGCCCACAGGCAGGCGTTTTCCGCGTTCAGGTATTCCTGGGCGAGACCCACGGGGGAGCGTTTATTGCCATCCTGACCGAAGGCGACATCGCCCTTATCCAATTCTTTGCCGGCGTCGCATAACACCAAGGGCACGCTGCCGTCGTTGGCGAAATGAGTGATGGGAAATTCGCGCTCACCGATGCGCCGCGGCTGAGCGGATTCAACGCGGAAACCCAAAACATCGTTTAACAGGGGCAAGAGCCAGAGTTTTACCGCCAGTCGTTCCGGATGAATATCGGTGCGCTGACGATGTTCGTTGTAAGCTTGCCAATGACTTTGCGCAATACGCCAATAACGGCCTAGCTCGTCCGCCAGCTTCAAGCATTTCGGAATTCCGTAGTCGGCCGGAGTTTGGCCAGGCAAGGCGTACTTGCGCGCCTTCCGCAACACCTGGCTGGTCAGCAGTCCACCGACGACGCGGATGGATTCGAACAGTTGGTCGTTCGGATTAGTTTCCTTACTCATTGGTCCTTTTCTAAAAAGTTATCGGTTATCAGTTATCGGTTTCCGGTTAGCTGCTAACCGATAACCGACAACCTTCAACGATTATTCAAAGAATCATGTAACGCCTGAAGCATTCTTGAAATTGATTTCAATTCCTTAATCAGTGCTTTCGCTTCCACGTCTGGAAGCAGCTTGACGGCTTGCGCGATAAACACCTGAGTTCTCAGTTCCGCGGCCGACCCCTTTGATATGTTTGTAAATCGCTTAAATTCAGCAACACTGTTTCTCTCACTTCCTTCCGCAACATTAGAAGGAATGGATACCGCCGCGCGCAGCATTTGATCCTTCATTGCGTAATCGCGACAATCTCTCAGTAATTCATACAGACGTACCGTCAACCGACACGACTTCTTCCAAACCTCCAACTCTTCAAACCCAACACTCATCCCTTATCCCCACCGACAACCGACAACCACGACAACCGACAACCGATAACCGATAACCGATAACCGATAACCCCTTCATAACAAACCTATATCCGGCACCAAGACATAAACGCCAACCACATCCACCGGCAATTGCGGGTGAACCTGGTATTTGCCGCGGGCCTCGGCGGCTTCGCGGGTTCGGCGGTGGTCGGCCAGCAGGGTTTCGGCTCGTTCGCGGGCGAGTTGTTCAAACAAAGCCTGCCGCGCCGGCAGTTCGTCGATGGCTCGGGATAACTCACGGTTTTTTCTTTCCAAGGGCATGTTTTTACTGACTTTCGCCTGCATCAATTGCAGGGCCTGCTGCTTTGGCAATACCTTGGTTTTGCCAGCGCCGGTTACGGCCACGGCCAGCGCTTCTTCTCCTAATAAATCCCGGGCGGCGTCGCCGCGCTTGAGCGTGAGGCGCGACCGCAGCCGCAGTAGATAAACGATGGTTTTGGACTCGACGTCCGCGGTGTATATCGCACTGGCGCGGGCGACCAGTTGGGTGTTGGCGCCGCGCATGGCCATTTCCGCCAGGTAGTCCGCGAGCTGGCTTACCAGCGGATGGGTGCGGTGGATAAACTCGGCGTGAGCCGCGCTCGGATATTGGAAGTCGATTTTCTTGAGTTGCAGCAAGCCGGCAGCTTCCAGGCGGTCTTTGAGTTGTGGATGCTTGTCACCCACGTGTTGCAGTGGCGCACCGAAACCTCCGATTGAGATGGGCTGCAGCGGCGCGCCCAGCCGGTCCAAGGCGTTGACGACAAAACGTTGTACGTCCTGCTCGGTACCCAACACGGCGAAGGCCTTTTCCCACTCTGGCAACACATCATCCGGCTTGAGTCGATTCTGTGCGAAGACGGTGCGGTTCTGCCTGGCCTTGTCACGGGCGGATGCCCACTTGGCATCCAGAGCCTGCACCTCTTCATCGTCGACAAAGAGATCGAACTGTTTGCTTGCTCGCCGCTCCTTGCGAAGCAAAACGGTATTGAGGATTGCCTGAGTCACCCGGTTGTCGTCTTCCGGCATAGGCACCGACACGCCCAAGGCCTTACGAATATTGTCGGCTTTGCGCAAAATGACTTGCAGTACGGCGCCGTCGATCGGATTGTCATCGCCGTATAACATGAGCGCCTTGACCGTCCGCGCGCGCTGGCCGAAGCGGTCGACCCGGCCTTCGCGTTGTTCGTGCCGGGTGGGGTTCCAGCTCAGGTCGTAATGCACGACCGCGGTGAATTGATCCTGCAGGTTAATCCCTTCCGATAAACAGTCGGTGGCGACCAAAATCGGATCTTTATCGCTGATTTTAGCTGTTCGATTTTTTCCTGTCGCTCGACCGGTGTCAGATCACCGGTTACGAAAATCACTTCACGGTGCTTGAATCGTTCGGCGAGTTGTTCCGCCAGGTATTCCGCGGTGGCGATATATCGGCAAAAGATGACCGGGTGATAACCCTCGTCCAACATGGGTTTGAGCATTTTCAGCAATGTTTTGAGTTTGGGATCACCGCTGCTTTTGAGCCGTTGCGCGCGCCCGATCAATTGATTCAGGCGATCGATATCTTCAGGCAAGGCCGCCCCAGGTTCGGCGTCGTCAAAGCTGAGGCCATCGTCCGCGCCATCGAGCACACTGGCGGCCCCCTGGGTCTCCAGCGCCGCCTGCAATTGGTGTTCGTTTTCAGGGTCGGCATCAAGAGTGGTGGTTAAACGGGTGTTCAGCGCGCGAATCGCCGCCTGGGGAGAGGATGAAATACAACGCAACAAGGCCAGCGCCGCCCACCAGTTCATGCGCGCTTTAAGCGTGCCTTGATGTTCACGTTCGACCAGTTCGCGCGCATAGGCCAAGACGTCTTGGAAAATGGCCTCCCATTCATCGCTGAGCTGGTAAGTTGCCTCGGTGGTTAAGCGCTCCGGAAACAGGGTCATATCCTGCCATTCTCTGATATCTTGGCGGCGCCGCTGAATAAAATGTTCAGCCAATGCCAGCCGCAAAGGATGGTTCGCGCTTTCAATCTGTATGAGTTCTGCGAATTCGGGTTTGAGTAAGGACAACAAGTTGTAAAAGGCTTCTTCGTCGCCGCTGTGCGGCGTGGCGGTTAACATCAGTAAATGACGCGAACTCTTGTTGGCCAAATCTTTGAGCAGCTCGTAACGCTGTTGCCGTCCCTGGCCCCTGTGGGAGCAGGTATGCGCCTCGTCGACGATGATAAAATCGGGGCATTGCTCGGCGAAGGCGTCCCGGCGGTTTTTATTCTTGACATAATCCAGCGAGACGATAGTAAACGGGTATTCGGTAAATATTGAGCTGCCGGCCGGTAAGCTGCGCTCCAGGCGGCCCGCGGTCGTCGAGCGCACCACGGCGGTCTCGATATGAAAACGGTTCTTGAGCTCTTCGTGCCATTGATCGCAGAGGTGCGGTGGGCACAAAACGCTCAGCCCATCGATTTCACCGCGATCCAGCATCTCCCGAGCAATGAGCCCCGCCTCGATCGTTTTGCCGATGCCGACATCATCTGCGATGAGCAAGCGAATCACGTCGAGTTTCAGGGCCATCATCAGTGGCACGAGCTGGTAGGCGCGAGGTTCGAGGGCAATGTTGCCGAAACTGCGAAACGGCCCGGCGCCGGCGCGCAGTTTCAGCATCAGCGCATCACGCAGCAACAAGCCGGCGGATTGCGTACCGGCTTGATTCAATTCCGGATAAGGAAAGCGGGCTGGGACGATCGCTTCGCGTTCCAGCACGGGTTCAATCACGGTTTCCGCATCGTCACCCCCGCCCAGGGGACGAAGATGGAGTCTGTCGGCTTCGCTCTGCGGCAGCACTACCCATTCACGCCCGCGCGCACGCACGATGCCTCCGGGTGTAAACGTTATTCGGTTATCGGTTCTCGGTTGCCGGTTATCAGTGGGCATTAGGTGGCTCCGAAGATGTCGGGGTAGCGGGCGATGATCGCGGGCCACTGGTTTTGTTCTTCCGGGAAGCGGATCACCGTCAGACCCGCCGCTTCCAGTTGCGCGGCCAACTCGTCGTCCAGATTCTTTTGATTAGGGTGCTCGTGATGCGGACCATCGATGTAGATGGTTGCTTGGTGTACCTGGTAGATAAAATCCGGCCGGGTATTGAACCTCTCGATGACCACCTGCGCATCGTCGGGCAGCTGATAGCCGTTTTGTTTTAAATACACGACAAAGGCTTGTTCCGGCGAGTTGTCGGAGCTATTGCTGAGGGGATTATCGACTTGCTTATCATGGCCGCGTCCGCCGTTGGGGGTTTTAAGCGTCGCGTTTGCTAATTGCTTGAGCAGTTCCAGGACATCGGGATGTTGCCGGTCGATCAACTTGTGATCCATTTGGTTGTAGTAGCTAAGTAAACAGCGATAACAACCGGCTTCACAATCGGGATTGTTGTTGTGATGCGTTCGCCAATCGTCGTTGGTTTCGAAGTGGCAGAGCTGCAATGCACGAGTGGCGATCCTGCCCAGAGCGTCTTTATCGGTGGTCAATCGGGTTAATACTCCGGCGCCGCCTTCGGCCGCCTCGTAGAATAAAATCGCATAGCGCTCATCGCGATTCGGCAGAGGTTCGCAGATCAATTCCGATTCTTCGATCTGATATTCTTCTTCGATGCCGCGTTTCAAGGCATATTGCAATGTCGTGAGCACTTCCTCATCGAGCCGATTTTTGGGTCTGAGGATCAGCACGTTGCGCCGATCCTCGACATAGGGTGTAATGCGATCGATCGTGCGCTCTGGTTTGGCGAAATCCTTTTCGTGTTCAGCCGGCGCCTGTTCGTCCTTAGCCCATTCGCCGGTTACGGTATCGATATTGAATCCAAAGATTGACGCTTCTCTGCGGCGCCGCCAGCCGAGGTTCATGCGCCAAACCGTCGCGGCCGGGGCATACTGCATGCTAAGCAAGGGTTCATCATCGTGGCCAATTTCGCGCTGGACCACATTGAGCCCATTGCCATTTTTGGCGAACTGCACCGTGGTCTGCATGTCGTAGCCTTGGCGTTGGCGTTCTTCTTCGTCACAGGTGATACGCAATACGCGCCGAGTACTGACATTTTCGACTCGATAAAGATTGTCGATGCGTTTGCCACCCTCGATGGGCTCACCGCAGGCATTGCACAGCTCATCCTCAAGCTGTTGCAGGAAATGCCCATATCCGCAAGAGGGGCATAAACGAGCTTCTTTTTTGGCCAGCACGAACGATTCCACGTCTTGTCAATCGTTAATACCGAGCATGACCTTTTTTACGCGGTACTGACTGCCCTCGTGATAAATCAGGCTAAGCGGGCCGAATTCGGAAATCGCCAGGAAACGCGGCCGGGCCAGAAAGCTGTCGCGGCCCACATTGCCTCGGCGGCCCTGGATATACGCTAACAGCGGCAAACGCGGGAAGTTATAGCCCGGTAAAAAGCCTTGGCTGGCGAGATAACGGTACGTTGAGAAATCTGAACTCATTTCACTGTGGGCGTTGAGCAACAAATTGATCTGCGTTTTTGCTTCGCTATAGCGGCGATCCGCCGCCTTTCGATCCCGCTCAACTGAGGCTGGATTGGCGATGATTCGATGGGCTTTTTGTAGCTGCTCTTCGGTTGAGGCATAGAGATCGCGCCAACGCCTGAGTGATTGGTCGAAACTGGCGAAGGCATTGTTAACTTTTGCGTTCAGCCAGTCTGCGTAAGCCTGTTCCAGGCTCACATCTGACTCCAGCCAGACGCCTTGCGCCTGGATTAATCCGTCGCCTAACATCTTGAGTAAATTTAAACCGCGGCTAGCGGTCCTTTGGCGCACCTCGTCCGAGTCCATTTGTCGGGTAAACTCTTGCAGCAGCGGCATAGCATCGGGCTGATTCATATCGAGCATACCGTTTACCGTTTTTGGTAAGGCTTTGCCGGTTTCATTTAGCCACACTGCGTGCAGATGACTCGCGACCAGATCCTGATTTGCGAGATCCAATGTCGGTGGACTCACGTGGCCGTGCACCATCCGCGCCGGATCGCTGAAGAAATATTGGTCATGCGGACTGAGCGCCGCGCAATAGGTGATGACCAATGCGGGTTGCCCGGAGCGTCCGGCCCGTCCGGAACGCTGCGCATAGTTCGCTGGTGTCGGCGGAACGTTGCGCATATAAACGGTATTCAACGAGGCGATATCGACGCCTAATTCCATCGTGGGCGAACAGAACAGCGTTTTGAGCTCGGCGCTGCGGAATAGTTTTTCACGTTCTTCGCGGTCTTTTATCTCCACCTGGGCGGTGTGCTCCCTAGCCTGCAGATCAAACAGCGTGCGACCGCCTTGTCGGAGTATTTCCTTAATCGTGGTGTATAACGTGCGGAAGTATTTGTTATCGGAATGGTAAGGGTTGGTCGGATCGGGTTCAGGTCTCTCCTCAACCGCTTTCCATTGCAAAAACTCACCCAACAGCTGATAGCCTTGGACGCCGCCGCCCCCTTCTACTGGTTCTACCAAACCATAGGCCTGCAATGCTTGCATGAGGCTAAGAATTAGATCCGGGTAATTTTCATCGTTGAATTTGGGTAAGAAATGAAAATCTTCGCGCCAGATCTCCCTGCGTTTGAGAGCAAGCCCCAGCGTTGAGCGGCTGGATGCGGTGACGAGATTAAAATCATTGTTATGCCGCCGGGGTTTACTATCCAGCAGCAAAATACAAGCCGATTGCAAATATTCCTCTTCAGTGAAAGCCCAGGGTTCTTTTAAATACTGATAGCTTTGGCTCTTAAATCGCTCCTGTTGGATGGGGTCGAGGTAGCGGCTTTTTATACAGAGGCCTCGGCGCATGGTATCCAGCACTGCTTTAAGCGCGCGATAGCGGTTTTCAGGCGAAGCGTTTTTTAATTCTGGACAGGGTAGGTTTTCCCACTCGGCTTGGTCGCGGCACAGCTCTTCCAGGCCCACATAATCGATGCGCAACAATCCGAGTTGTTCAAGATTCGGATTATTAAAACGCCAGCCGCGGCGCAGATCGAAGTAAAGGCGGTAAGCCAACACGTTTCTGACGGCTTCTTCCGCCTTTCTCCGCCCAGGCCCTTTGGCAGCTGGATTTTCAAGATAATCGGCGCCGTCTTTATCAAAGCCCAAACTTTGAAATACCGCTTGCGATAGGTCGCTATCGGTCAAATACTCCTGGTCCGCACCTTCGACTGCGGCTAATAAGCCGGTCCGTAGCAAGAGAATTTGCACAAAATCGTTGTAATGGCCCGCTTGCAACGATGCATCCTGACGATTATCGGTAAAACCCAGCAGCTTTTTCGCGTCGCTGGTTAATTCGGTGTCGCGCTCCAACATGTAACGCAGAGCGGAAATAGTGAGTACAGTGGTCGCCGAAGAGCGCCCTTCACCACTGAGTGAAGTCAATCGCGTTTCGTCCCGCCCACGAGCCGCATGCGACATTCCACAACTCAAACAGAAACGGAAGCTTCCCGGTACGAACCAACCAGGGGCTCCTTTGTGACTAATTTCACCCCAAGGCGTAACGACAATCTGTTGCGGTTTAAATTTTTTGTAACTGCTTTTAAGTTTGTAATCACCGTTCTTTGATTCGAGCCAATGCTCCGGATAATTATTCGAATCGCTTGCGTCCCACTGGCTAAGCGGATCGAACATGAAAAAGCCCCAATGGTCGTCTTCTTCTGCGCTGTCGCGTTCGTCGATCGGGCGCGGATTTAAAACACGTTTGTCGTCTTCCATTTCAAGCCATACCGTGTGGTACTCCTGACCGCATTGCCGGCAGAAATGCAGACTGAAAAATTTTTTACTGCGATCGCCCGGTAGGAATTGTTGGCCGGTCAAATCGAATTCACGTTTTTCTGCAGGCTCAAGCGTGGAGAAGACATTGTTAGCCCCCGAAATAAACTGGTGCAAACGGAAAGCAAACAAAGGCTTGCCTTTGTTATCCCGGCAGTGATAGGCGGACAACAGGAACTGGCGCAAGTAACGTTCACAATGCTGTTTATTTAAGCCAGAATCGCTAGATAATTGTTCGGCGGCCCATTGCAGGCTCCTCGGTTTTGCCCGGACCCAACGGCCTTCTTCTTTGTTGATTCCCAGCGTGAGTTCGATCCATGCCGATACAGGGTGCTCGCGAACCGCCTTGAATTTCTAGACGGCGGGCAAGGGTTTTTCCAGCGCAGCAGCCAACTTTGCCCCCGTCGGTTTTTCAATCATCGGGGTTTGGCGTTGGAGCGTTTCGGTGATGATGTGTTCCGGCTTGACTTTACCGCCGAAAAGTTTAGTGGCTACGTCGGCTACGGCGCCATTGCGTGCGGCAAGACTCCCCTCGCTGGCCATGGTCGCCGATGTGCCTATGCACTGCACCTGCGAATTTAGCGCTTCACGCACCCGTCGCACTAACATGGCGACATCGGCGCCTTGGCGGCCGCGGTAGGTATGGAGCTCATCGAGAATCAGGAAATTCAGTCCCTCGGCAGCCCGGATCACCTTGCGATCCAGATCGTCCTGCCGCGTCATGAGCAGTTCCAGCATCATGAAGTTAGTCAGGATAATGTCCGGCGGACAGGCAGCTATCGCCTGGCGTTCTTCCTGAGATTCTTGTCCAGTATAGCGGCCGTAGGTGACTGGCTTGTTGCCCCCATAGTGACCCAGGAATTTATCCAATTCTTCCTTTTGAGAATTCACCAAAGCATTCATCGGATAAATAATGATGGCCTTGATCGAAGGTTTCAGATCAATCGCCTTGGCTTTTAACACGGCATCAACGATAGGAATGATATAGCTAAGCGATTTACCCGACCCGGTGCCCGTGGTAAGTACATAGCTTTCTTTGCGGTGCGCGATTTCGATGGCGTCTTGTTGATGTTTGTGAAGCTGGGCCGATATCCCTGGACTGCCCTTGCCGTCTCGACCAAATCGAAAAATATTAGCGCATTCGGCATGCAACACCCCCTTGGCAACCAACTGTTCGACATTGTCCCCGGCGACAAAGGCGGGATTGAGCTGGATGAGAGGCGCAGGCCAGTAATTGCCTGCCTCATAGCGTGCGGAGACGAATTGCTGGATATCCGGTGCTTTTATTGTCGTGAAGCTGGTCGTGAATGCCTTGTAATCGGCAATCACCGCATCGCGGTATTCGAAAACGTCCATGCAGCTAGCTCCGCTCCCTTTGAGTTCTCCCTATAGAATGTAGACTCCACCACTAATATATTGCACCGCCTGGACAACACATCCAGCTCGTTTCGTTTTGCTGTTGCTTTGAAATAAGGAGTGACGACGTTACGTTTCAGGCACTAAATACCTTTCTCTCAAGCAGAAGACACACCCGGTCAAGATCATGTACGGCAATTGGTGCAAGTCCACTCTTGGTAAGTTAGGCTATCGGCCGAAGCGTGAAAACTTTAGCGTCCCATCAATAATGCGGAGCGCTGTAGAATTGTTTAAACACCGCAGGGAAAGGACTGCAGTATTCAAATCTTATAGGTGGAGTTTTTAAGTGAAGATCATATATTCTTAGTCTACGCTTTATGGCCTAGTATCGAACACGCGTTTTCGCGCTCGAGTGTCGGTCGCCACTGGTGACACCTGGAAATTAGATACTTACGGTACATATTGATTATATGGATAAGACACAGAATTCAGACAACCCCCCATCCCAGGAGCTCAAATCACGCCCGCGAGTATTGGTGTTCGCCTTTGCTTGCGACCCCTATGCAGGATCTGAACCCGGGGCAGGATGGGGCGTGGTTCGGACCTGTGCCGAAATCGCGAATTTGCTTGTCCTCATTTCTCCCGGGGACATGCAAGCCATCGAGAAATGGCAACAGAACCATAGCGATAAGCGCATAAGCTTCGTCGAGGTCCCCTATCCCCGAATCGTTGAAACTATTGGACGACAGCCCCGTCCCTCAAATGTGTCCCTATTCGTGTGTTATCTGCTCTGGTTACGCAGTGCAAAGAACGTGGCACGCCGGCTTGCGTTGAAATATACATTCGAGCTCTGCCTGCATGCGTCAATCGGTTCCTATTGGTTGCCGAGTCCGGTCGTCCAGCTTCATCTACCTAGTGTGTGGGGCTCGGTCGGCGGGGCGACTACTACCCCCTGGCGATTATGGCGTTTTCTCGGTTGGCGTGGGATAGCGGGCGAGTTGTTGAAATGGGTATCGGTCCGATCGGCCGCCTTACTGCCACCGACGCGAAAGACATGGAAATGTGCCACGATACGAATCGCCGAAACGGAGAACACGCGAGCAGCCTTTCCACGCGCCCTGCAGGCTGAAACGCGAGTCATTAACCGAGCGATACTTCAGGAAGTGCCAGCTATCCAGCGCGCCGAACGTAAACGTTATCTGCTATTTCCATCGGCGCTTGAACCGCGGAAAGGGCCCAGGCTTGCTCTGCTCGCACTCGCACACACACCGCCGAGTGTCAGCATTATCTTTGCTGCGGATGGCTATGAGCGACGAACGCTCGAGCGGATGGCGAAGCGGCTGGGTATCAAGGATCGCACCGAATTTCGAGGCCGTATTCCGCGCTTGGAGATGTTTCATATGATGGCAGAAGCCGCTGCCGCTGTCTTCACTGGATTGCGCGAAGAAGGCGGCTGCGCCTTGTCCGAAGCGATGCAACTCGGGACCCCTGTCATTGTGCTCGGACACGGAGGCGCACGTCTCGTCGCCCAAGCTAACACCGATCCTAACCGTGTCGCCTTAATAGAACCCGGACCGGC
Organism: uncultured Gammaproteobacteria bacterium; assembly: GCA_963731655.1. Lineage (GTDB taxonomy): Bacteria > Pseudomonadota > Gammaproteobacteria > JAAEPA01 > JAAEPA01 > CAVSWL01. The sequence goes on from CAVSWL010000003.1 coordinate 77,447, forward strand.
AAGGCAAACCGTGAAGAAATTTGCGGCGGCAATGACCCGGTTCAGTGATCATCCTTTGCCCGTGAGCGACGGCTATCTGAATTGTCAAAGTACGAAAAAGGCGCTACAGCAAGCGCTGTTGGACGCCCTGGCAAAAACAGCGAATTGCCGTACACCAGCGTCCGAGTTTCGCCTTTCAAAACTCACCTCAAATAGACGGAGAGTGTCAGATCAAGTCACGACTACTACAGCCCAAAGTGTTAACACCGAGCGACTTTGTCGTACTCTAACTACCAAGCGATTTTGTCGCAATTAATTACCGAGGGAGATTGACGGATCTATTTGATCAGTGAACTTTTGTGCCTTTTTTAAGGTTCAGGGGTTACAGAGGATGATTACAATGGATTCCAGAGCACAGCTCACTGTCGACATTGTTGCCAAGGTTGCTGAAGGTAGAATTGATATCGTCAATGCATCGAAGCTGCTGAATCGATCACGTAGAACGATTGAACGCTATCTCTGCAAATATCGAAAGGTTGGTATTCAATTCGTTGTTCACCAGAATACCGGGAAATCGCCTTCTAATAAATCCTGTGATGAAATTAAACGTACTGTTCAGAGCTTGATCAAGGATAAATACTTTGATGTGAATCTCACTCACCTTGCGGAGTTGTTGGAGAAAAACGAGTGTATTCGGGTAAAACGTGAAACCTTGAGATCATGGGCTCACGAGATACACCATGTTAAGCGTGCCAAGCGCAGACGGTCTCAGGTGAGAAAACGACGAGAACGCATGGAGTCTCCCGGATTATTGCTTCAGATGGACGGCAGTACGCATCGTTGGTTTGGGAACCAGAAATCTTGCTTGATAGCGATTATTGATGACGCGACCAGTGAGGTACATGCAGAGTTCTTCGAATCTGAGACCACCTTGGGCTGCCTGAAGGTGTTGCGCGACACCATCGCAGAAAAAGGTCTGTTCAAAGCACTCTACGTTGATAAGGCTGGAATCTTTGGTGGACCGAAGCGTTGTAACTTCTCACAAGTAAGGCGAGCCTGTGAGGAGTTAGGTGTAGAGATTATATTTGCCAATTCTCCACAGGGAAAGGGTCGGATTGAACGCTCGTTTGACACTTTCCAGGACAGGCTCGTTCCTGAACTTAGACTCAATAACATGCAGGATATGGACAGCGCCAATCGATACCTGAAGGAAGAGTTTATCCCATCATTCTGGAGCGACCACATCGAAGTCGTTCCTCACAACGGAGAAACGGAATTTACTCCTGTTCCTGAACACATCGATCATCGATCGGGTGCATTCCCATATTCCCGGTCAAGCTGTGAAAGTAGAAGGCAGCAGAGTTGAAGTGACATAAGCCCACAGATCTCTGAGAATACCCCCATTTTGCGAAAAGTGGGGCAGATGAGAAACGGTATGGGCGGGTGTGATTTGGGTACTGATGAAGGGAGAGTACAAGAAACGTACCGGCGTTTGGAGAAGCTCAGGCAAAGTTCACCAGAACTGACTTGTGCTGAAGAGCTGGAGGCATTGGAACGTGAGATCCAGAGTCAAGCCGATGAGCTGGCGCGTTTAATCTTTGAACGCCACGTGCAACACGCTCTGGAGAGCGAAGCGATCAAGGAAGCGGAGAGGCACTTCATTCGGGCCATGCCGGTCAAGCTGAAAAACGAAGGTCCGCAAGCGGTGAGGATTTGCACAGGCAGGGGTCTGAGGATCACGGTACGCGTGAGTTATTATCGTCGCCGATGTGATCGGCGCAAGAAGAACAGCCGCCAGGGAGTGTACGCGGGCTTGGTCCTATTGGGGATTCACGAGCGGTGTACGCCGTTATTGGGTTCCAGGGTGAGCATGATGTCAGCGCTGCTGAGCTCGTTCCACGAGGCCACGCAGGTGTTGTCTGACCAAGGAATTGAATTGGGTGTCAAGGTCATCCGCAAGCTGGCCTATCGGTATGCCGCCCGAGCCCGCGTAGTGCAGCAGAGCGCGGCGTTTTGTCTTGAAGAGGCCCTCCCAAGCCCAGGGCGACGAGTGGCGGTAAGCTGTGACGGAGGCAAGACCCGGCTTCGAGAGAACAAACGTGGGCCGAAGACGAAGCAGAAGCGAACCCGTTATAAGGGGGCCTGGCGTGAGCCCAAGCTATTAATCATTTATGTGCTCGACGACCAGGGCAAGCCCCAGAGCAGTTTTGCCCCGGTGATCGATGGCAGTTTAAACGGACCCGATGCGGTGTTCGGATTGATCCAAAGCTATTTGCGCCCTTTGGCCCTGGGAGTAGAGGATCAACTGTTATTTGTGGCCGATGGGGCCCTATGGATTTGGAACCGAGTCCCGGACTTGGTCAAAGCGTTGGGCTTGGATCCCCAGCAGGTTCACGAACTGGTCGATTTCTATCATGCCGTTGAACATCTGGGAAAGGTGGCGGGTTTGCGCAAGCACTGGTCTGCCAAGCAACGTAAGGCTTGGGTGAAAAAACACCGGCGTCTCTTGTTGAAAGGGCACGTCAGCCAAGTCATCGAAGCCGTGCGTGAACTCTGTCGAGGGCGAAACAGTCGGGCGATTCGCACCGAGCGCGAGTACTTTGTTAAGAACCAATACCGCATGGGCTACGCTCGCTTAAAAGCCAACCATTGGCCCATTGGGAGTGGCGCGGTGGAGAGTGCGATTCGCCGCGTCATTAATCTGCGTCTGAAAGGCCCAGGCATCTTTTGGTACAGGGAAAATGCCGAGGCAATGCTTATGTTACGCGCTTACTATAAGGCGGGCAGGTGGAACCTATTGAAAAGCATGGCTAATTCTCATCTCTCGATTAGGGTAGCTTAACCGTGAAAATGGGAATGCGCCCTCATCGATCTGGATGATGTCTTCGTCATCAAGGATTACCGCAAAATACGCAGCGACCACACGTTCAGTTATGGCAATAAGTTCTACCTCATTGAGTCGCCGCTGAAGCATTCCATCGCAAACCAGAAAATAGAAATCCGTACTGCTCATGATGATGGGTTTGTCGCCTATTTCGCGGGGCGGCATCTGGCAGTATCCGAGGTCATCGAGCCAACCAAACCCTCAATGCTCGATCTGGATGTCCAGAAAAAACTTGAAGTCCTGGAGCTTGCCGACAAACTTGGAAATGTCAGTGAGGCTGCCCGTCTTAGCGGTGTTTCGCGCGACACTATTTACAGGCACAGAAAACTGATCAAGGAAGGCGGCCTACAAAGCCTAAAACGCCAGGTTCGCGATGACCATTACCACCAGAATCGTACTGACCGTGAGATCGCGAATACCGTCATCGAGTTCTCGCTGGATAATCCTCATCTTGGGCAGGTCCAAGTCTCCAATCAACTTAGGAAGCACTATCGAATTGAACTCAGCGCATCCGGGGTACGAAACGTCTGGCTGCGAGAAAACATGCAAACCTGTGCGCTGAGGTTGCAGAAGAAAAAGTCCCTGTCTGCTGCCATCTGATGATGATAGGTATGTTGCCAGTAAAGCTACTTGCTGATACCGTGATACGACAAAGTCGCTTGGTAATTAGTCCGCCAGTTTCCCTCGGTAATAACACTACTACAGCCCAAAGATCTGCGGCACTATCTCAGCGCACAACAAGATTCCGTGAGCAGTGAATCTCCGCGCGCACTCGTGATCCATCTGCAGAAAAAGTACAATCATCTGCATTAGGCCCCGCATATTCTTGATGAAATCGTAATTGTGTAGCACCCTGCTCTTTACCTATACCGTTGCAAAATGATCTCCCACCAATCGATGATTGACATCCGGTGTCGCTCGGGTCTTCTCGATCTCTGGCTGAAAGACCACTGCGACATCGATCCCGCATCGCTCACCCCCGTTTCCGGGGATGCCAGCTTTCGGCGCTACTATCGCGTGCGTGCCCGCGGCACTTCGTACATCGTCATGGACGCGCCTCCGGAAAGAGAGAATATCCAGCTCTTTATCGAGATGACGCGGCGTCTCGACAGCGCCGGATTGAACGTGTGCCGTATCTACGAAGCCGATACGGAACTGGGATTTCTTTTGTTGCATGATCTTGGCGATGAGCTCTACCTCCATCACCTCGACGAGCGATCGGCGGATGCGCTCTACGCGGATGCGTTCGAGGCCTTGCTCAAGATTCAATCCCTGGATCCGTCTGGTCTGCCGCCCTACGACCGCGCCCTGCTGTCGCAGGAGATGGCGTTGTTTCGCGACTGGTTCCTGCGCAGACACTTGAACAAGGCCAAATCGATTAGGGTCGAAGTTCGCATCGCGCACGAGCCGTGAATCTTTCAACCTCCCGCAATGGCACCGATAATTAAATGGCGGCCCCCGGCAGGTTTCATCGGCAAGCTCCCTGTGCCCGACCGCTGCGCGGCAGCCTTCGCGCCTCCCTGTTTCCCTTGCTTAACCGAGCAGGGGATTGCGTGTAGGAAGGGTGGGGAACCGACTGAAGTCGCGGTCCGCCGTCCAAAACTCGTTAACTCCGTGACCAATACAGATCGCTGCTATTCGCGCGTCGTGAACCATGGGTCCTTTGATCTGCCCGACGGACAGTTGCTCTTTCAGGATGTCCCAGTGTGATTCGGTCTCTGCCACCAATACGGCGACCGGTGACTCCAACCAGGCGTCTACTTGATCAATAGCTTTATCGAGGCTGGACGGCGGATCATAGATTCTGGGGTGGGTAACGATCGACAGGAACTCATGCACGCAGGGCCAGGGAATTCCCCATGAAATCCGTCCTTCTGCCAGAGTGCGAATACAGCCGCGTGCCGGCTCATGCCACTCGGAATCGGAGCGGTGCGCGTAAACAAGGATATTGGTATCCGCTGCGATCAACCTCCTCGCTCCTTGTAGGCTGCTTCTCGGATCGTTGCCCAGTCTGCGTCTCGGTACTCTTTGTGCAGCCCGTTTCCCCCGACACTCGCGTCCCGAAGCTTAAATTTCGATGCGGATCGGTCGTTGCGCAGGACTTGCTGGATACCCTGTTCTATAACTGCCCGCAGCGTGGTGTGCTTGCGGGCCGCATAAGCCTTTGCCTTCTTTGCCAGCTCGTCAGAGAGGTCAATGGTTGTCTTCATGTTATGGGCACCCATATTAGGTTATAAGGGCACCCATAGTACAAGCTTCTCTGCAACAGCTCAACAAGAGCACAAAATTGGGGTGGCCGTGCAATCCGTGAACAGAGTCCGATACTGGCCAGTCGGTAATTTCACAACACAGATGATTGAATATGCTCCACCCGAAAGATATCGGAGCACAACGAAAGCAATCGACGCCAACAGCTGCCGCCGACGCCGAATAGGCAAAAGCACTTGGGTTACGCCGCGCGTCATTCTTCACAGGCGTTAACGCATGGTCGTTTCAAAGGAGAAAACCATTTTCAGACCAATATCCTAAATGATTGACAGCTTCGCGGACTTTCAGTACCTTGGCCGGATCGTGAGAATGGCTGTCTCAACGGCTGTTTGTAATCCCTAGACCCCCTCGGCGGAATCCCCGCCATCACTTTCCAGGAACTGCTTGAACCATGGCTGACGATATCAATGAGTTTGCCTTGCGTTACCATCGCATGCTCCCCTACGGCAAGATCGAGGTGTCCCCCACCAAGCCGCTCGCTAACCAGCATGATCTGGCACTGGCTTACTCGCCCGGAGTTGCTGCCGCCTGTGAAGCGATTGTCGAAGACCCTCATGAAGTATCCACCGTCACCGCCCGTGGCAATCTAGTAGCCGTCATCACCAACGGTACCGCCGTCCTCGGTCTGGGCGACATCGGCCCACTGGCCGCCAAGCCGGTGATGGAAGGCAAGGGCGTATTGTTCAAGAAATTTGCGGGTATTGACGTCTTCGACATTGAAATCAGCGAGCACGATCCTGACAAATTAGTCGAAATCATCGCCAGTCTCGAGCCCAGCTTTGGCGGTATCAATCTGGAGGACATCAAGGCCCCGGAATGCTTTCATATCGAGCGCCAGTTGCGCAACCGGATGAAAATCCCGGTATTCCACGACGATCAGCATGGCACTGCCATCATTACCGCCGCTGCCGTTCTCAACACGCTGTTGTTAGTGGGCAAGGAGATCGGCCAAGTGAAACTGGTCACTTCCGGCGCTGGTGCTGCCGGCATTGCCTGTCTCGATTTACTGGTCGCGCTGGGCTTGAGGCGCGAAAACGTCATCGTTTGCGACAGTAAAGGCGTGATCTATCAAGGCCGAGGTCCACTCGCCCCGGAAAAAGCCGCCTATGCCTCCGACACCTCCGCCCGTATTTTGGCGGAAGCCATCGTGGGCGCCGACATCTTCCTGGGGCTGTCCAGGGCTGGACTCCTGACCAGCGAGATGGTTGAGACCATGGCTGCCAAGCCGCTGATTCTGGCGCTGGCCAATCCTGTTCCCGAAATCATGCCGGAAGTTGCCAAGGCTGTGCGGCCCGACGCCATTATCGCCACCGGTCGCTCCGATTATCCGAATCAGGTCAATAATGTCCTCTGCTTTCCCTATATCTTCCGGGGCGCGCTGGATGTAGGCGCCACCGTGATCAATCAGGAGATGCAATTAGCGTGTGTCCGCGCCTTGGCGGAACTGGCGTGTGAACCCCATTCTCACGAAGAAACGGCGGCTTACGGCGACCAGGAGATCAACTTTGGACCGGAGTATCTGATCCCCAAACCGTTTGAACCGAGACTGCTGCTGACCTTGCCTCTAGCCGTCGCCAAGGCCGCGATGGACAGTGGAGTCGCCACCCGTCCAATTCAGGATTTCACCGCTTATCGCACCCAACTCAGCCAGCGAGTGTACCGTTCCGGGCAGATTATGCGGCCGGTGTTCGACCGCGCCAAGAACGATCCCAAACGGGTGATTTACGCCCAAGCCGAGGAAGAACGAATGCTTTGGGCCGTGCAAGGGGTTGTCGATGATGGTCTCGCCAAGCCCATCCTCATCGGGCGACGCTGGCGCATCGAAGAACGCATCGCTGAATTTGGCCTACGCATCCGACCCGATCAAGACTTTGAGGTGATCGATCCCCAGCACAATCCCCACTATGAAGAATGCTGGCAGGAATACCATCGGTTGCGTGGGCGCTATGGCGTAGATCCAAATAAGGCCAGCGTTCGGGTGAATACTCGCGCCACGGTGATCGGCGCGCTGCTGCTGCGCCTCGGTTATGGGGACGCCCTGCTGTGCGGGCTGATCGGTGGGTACCCGGATCATGTGAATTACGTACTGGACATCGTCGGCCTGCGCGAAGGGGTCAAGACTCCGGCGGCAATGAACATGTTGATCACTCCGCATGGACCATTGTTCTTTTGCGATACGGACATCAACGCCGATCCAACCGCCGAAGAAATCGCCGATATCACTTTGTTGGCGGCGGAGGAAGTCGGTCGCTTTGTGCCGCCGAAAGTCGCTCTATTGTCGCAATCCAGTTTTGGCTCGCACAAGTCGCGGCAGGCGCGCAAGATGGCTGAGGCACTGCAACTCATCCGTCAGCGCGACCCGAATCTGGAAGTCGATGGCGAGATGCGCGGCGATGCCGCTCTGTCTGAGAAACTCCGCGACCGGGCATTTTTGCATTCGCGGCTTCAGGGACCGGCTAATCTGTTGATCATGCCCAATGCGGATGCCGCCAACATCTCTCACAACTTGATCAAGGAAGTGACTAACAGTGTTTCGGTGGGACCGATCACACTCGGTCTGGCCAAACCAGCGCATATCTTGACCCGCTCGGCAACCGCGCGACGGATCATCAACATGACCGCGATTGCGGTAGTCGACACCCAGGAATATCTCCTTCGCCAACAGCCGGCCTGATTGCAAACGGGCCGCTTGCATCCCCGGTATTTATATCGAGTAACCTGCAGTCTATAGGGATCAGCGTAAAAGGCTGGGTGCGGCACTCGGATAACGGCCCCCCGATGAAGGGGGCAACCCTGCTGACGACGCTGCAGAAACTCGGTGTGGTTCCGTCATTCAGCCGTCCCTCGGTGAGCGACGACAACCCTTACTCGGAGAGTCTATTCAAGACATTGAAGCACACGCCCGCGTATCCATCGAAGCCTTTTGAGAGTCTGGAGGCCGCTAGAGAATGGGTGCATCCCTTCGTGTGTTGGTACAACAAAACCCAACGCCATAGTGATCTCCAGTTTGGCACGCCAGTTGAGCGTCATGAAGGCGAAGACGTGAAGATAATGTAATGGCCCACCGAAAATCTGTCTATGCCGATGTAAAAAAAGCGCCAACCGGCCCGTTGAAGCGGTGTAGCCAGGGACTGGAGCCCAGTGGAAACGGTGTGGCTTAATCCTGAAAAGATAGAAGCGTCAGCGGAGGAAACTATAGAAAAAGTTGTGTAAGAAAATACGACAACTATCTTGACTAATACCGCTGCCAGCAGCCGCGTTACTGCCGGTCAGCCAACTGCTCGACCAGCGTCTGTGTTATCGCTTCCGGAGCGACCGGTTTGACTAGATGGGCGTTGAAACCAGCTTGTTCGGTCATGCGCCGATCGTCCTCCTGGCCCCAGCCCGTGAGCGCCACGATCAGGATGTCGGCACCCCACGGAAGTTCGCGAATTCGCCGGCAGGCGCCATAGCCGTCGAGCCGCGGCATCCCGATATCCAGCAGTATCGCATCGGGCCGGAATCGTTCCGCCACTTTCACCGCAGCCAAACCATCACGTGCCGTCTCCACTAGGTAGCCGTCTGCCTCCAGCAGCAGAGCCAAAGACTCCACCGCATCTTCGTTGTCGTCAGCCACCAGAATACGTAGCGGCGTTTTACGCTGTGTCGTGGCGGGCCGGACCTCCCGCGACGGTGCGGCCGCAGCCTGTTCCATCAGCACCGGCAAGTGCACGCTGAACTCGGAACCCTTACCGGGGCCATCACTGCTCGCTTCGATATGGCCGCCGTGCAACTCCACCAGACCGCGACTCAGCCACAGGCCGAGGCCTAGGCCGGTCTGCTTTCGGTTACGGTTCGACGCGGCGCCGAGATATGAAAACTTGCCGAATAGATGCGGCCGGTCGCGCGGGGCGATGCCGATGCCGGTATCCGACACCGTCACCACCGCCTTGCCGCCGTCGCACACGGTAGTCACGCGTATCTCACCGCCGCGTTCGGTGTAAGTGCAAGCGTTGTTCAACAGGTTCACGAATACCTGCGTCAGGCGCACCGGATCGCCTTCGAGCAGAATCTTTCGCTTGGCCGGAACCAGAGTGACCACGTGCTCGGCATCCTCGATTTGTGGCTTTACAGCGTCCAGCGCATGGCCCAGTACTTCGGTCAGATCGACCTGCTGCTTGCGCAGTTGCAGCATGCTGCCGGTTATACGGCTGACGTCCAGCAGGTCGTCGATCAAGCGCACCATGTGACGCAGTTGGCGGTCCATCATGTCACGCGCACGCTGTCCGTACCCCTCCGGCAGATGGGTTTGATTGAGTATGTGCAGCGCATTGCTAATCGGCGCCAGCGGATTGCGTAGCTCATGCGCCAGCGTTGCCAGGAACTCGTCCTTGCGGCGATCAGCCTCCCGCAGCTTCTCCTCGGCTTGTTTGCGTTCGGTGATATCCAGGATCACCGTCAGGCACTGGCTTATCCGTCCGTCGTCATCTTGCTGGGAGACACTCTCGACGTGTACGTGGAACGTCATGCCGCCGACGCGCAACATCTCCACTTCGCAACGCTCGCGTCCGACTTGGCTGAAGCTGCGTCGCAGGTGGCGAAAGAAGATATCGTGGTCTTTCTTAGCCACAAAATCGTACAGCCGACGCGTCGCGAGCTGCGCCCGATCAAGGCCCAGGAGTTGGGCTCCGGTGATGTTTATCTGCTCGATCTGCCCTCTCTCGTCAAGGATGAAATACCCAATCGGGGCCATGTCGAACAAGTCGGAGTAACGGTCCCTAGCGAGCTCCAGGGCGGCATGGGTCTGGCGCAATTCGTCATTCTGCATCTCCAGCTCGATGCGGTGTACCTCGAGCTCATGGATCAGCGCGCGGATCTCCGCCGCGGACAAACTGGACAGGTCTAGTTCGTCGTCTGCGCGGTGTCGTGCCAGAACCTCAGCGCGGCGGCGTAGATCCTCGAGCGTTTGCTGAGATTTTTCCTTATTTCTGTTCATCACTTCTCCGCGGTCTGCGATTTTTGTCCTGCCGGCGTGAAGGTCGTCGCCTGTCCGACGGCTCTAGGATCGCCGTGACAGAATTCGCTCAATACAGGATAATTACCGAATGCGTCGCGCTCGATCTAAAGATAGCGTAGCGCCTATTCGTACTCTTTATGTTTGAGTTTGTGCCTAACTTTTTTGGGCGGGTTTTGCCCCTTGTCCTCTGATTATTTCTTTCCTCTTACTCATGTCCCTTATCTCCCGTAGACGAGTATACCCGAGAAGAATAAAAGCCCTTTTCCCTCAAGTCCACCCGCAATTTATAGACAAGTAATCAACCATCCGCCCCACTATCGCCAAGAATTCTTAGGGAATTCTGCCACCACATCAAAAAATTCACCTCACCACGATAAAGCCATTTCCGGGCCAATCCCAACCCGCCGGGCAATGGCGATCATGAACCTTCTGAAAAGTCTTCAATTTGATATGGATTGCATTCCCTAGCCCATTGATGAAGCGGGTACCGATGAATAGCATAGCAGTAGCGACCGACTAAGGTCTGAGTCCCTAACTATCGTATCCGGGCTATAATCAACACCGCAATCGTCGAAGAGAGATCGAATCCCGAATGAAATTTGAATTGACTTGATATTGAGTCTATATCATACAGACAAACAAATATTTGGCGATCTGCGGCAATACACTGCGCCTAAACGCACCTCCGTTGCAATGCAGACTAAGCATGTCGATCGATAGCTTCTTTCGTTTGCTCATGGAAGCACCTCGTAAAAAAGCGCTCGACATCATCCCATCGGTGATCGATATAGGCGGGACGCGGGGGGAAGGGTGCCATCAAAGGCGAGGAGTGAATCGTGCGGGTCCAGTATGACCGCCGGCTACGTGGTGCCGTCGTCGCGGACGTGGTGGGAAAGGCCAAGACCACCGAGTCGATAACTTGATGTGGGAATTTGCCACAATGCCATAGTTTAAGAAATATAACCGTCAAGTCCGTAGTCGAACAGGTGTTTAACCTGATTGCCTTATTGCCAACATGTCGCCGGAGTGGCTGCGGCGATTTTTTTAGATGGAAACCAACACGTTTAGGGGGGCAAGCATCTGTACGACGAGTAAAAAAACTGATGACTTGAATCTTCTTCAGGAGAAGGTGAACGTGTCCGCAACGAAAACAAAAACTCGTACTCGGGTAAAGCACCTCGAACGCGAGCTCCAGATGACTCGTGAAGTCCTGCAAAGCACCATCGAAGAGATGAGAGCCTCCAAGGAAGAGCTGCGGCTGCTCAAGGAGGAAGTCTTGGCCGCCAGCAATCAGTTTAAGGAACAAGTCCAGGAACGGGGAGAAACCCATCTGGATAATTTTCTGAGTAATACGAATATCGCAACGCTCATCGATACCACAATGTACCGTAAGGTGGCGGAGGAGTTACGCGAGGCGAAAAGTCGTTTTCTAGCGCACGTCGATCACGAATTGCGTCAGCCGCTGCAAGCGCTCACATTTCTCAGCAGCGCTCTGGCTCGAAAAGTAAGGGATACCGATTTGCTTGAATATGTGAATAAACAACACGCAGCCCTGTCATCCATAAATCATCTTTTGCATCAGTTGCTGGATTTCTGCAGGATCGACGCCGGTATCACCCGACCGGAACTCACCGCTTTCCCGGTGACTGAATTGCTCGACAAGTTGAAGTCTGAATTTAAAGCGCAAGCGGACTCACATGGCCTCGCGCTACGTGTTGTGCCCTGTTCGGCCATGATTCGCAGCGATTTAAAACTACTGTACCGCATTCTCCAGAATCTTGTCTCTAATGCGATCAACTTAACCGAGGCGGGAGGGATACTTGTAGGTTGCCGCCGGCACGGCGAGAGGCTGCGGATCGAGGTGTGGTACACGAGTCCGAGGATTTCCGGAAAGCCTCTGGATGTCCGAGTTGAAGATTTTCCTCGGCTGGACAATCCGGCCCGGCAGATAAGCCAGGGCTATGCGGGTGTCGGCCTTTTTATTGCCTGGGATCTAGCACATCGGATGCAGCATGACCTGGATGTCTGCTCGATGTCAGACAGAGGTTCTCTATACACGGTAGAGGTACCGAGAGTGAACGTTGTCGATTCCAAGTAGTTCAAACGAAGCGATACGCAGTCGCTCCAAATATACAAAAACCCAACCTCCAAGGTGCGAGTGGTGCAGAACATGGAGACAGGCGGTTTCAGAATTCTCAAGATCGATCGATAGGAGGTACTACATGCAGAGACGGCTGGGTTAAGGGGTTAATGTTCAAAGAACCGTGAGGTAATGCACGAAATGGATGGGGAAGACACGGTATTCGTGGTCGACGATGATGCCTTGCTGCGCGAAGGACTGGCGCTGCTCCTGAATGCTGAAGGATTCAGTGTCAAAGCTTATGCGTCGGCCAAAGCATTCCTCGAAGACTATGATGCGCATGCGCGAGGATGCATCGTTCTCGATATCGCCATGCCCGAAATCGACGGTTTCACCCTACAACGGATACTCCGAGGCCGTGGCATCCGGCTTCCGATTATTTTCTTGACGGGACAGGCCGATGTTCCGAAGGCCGTACGTGCTCTCAAGGAAGGTGCGGTCGATTTCATGGAGAAACCCGTTCTCGATGAAGAAATACTTCCACGCATACGGGCTGCGATGGCGCAGGGGGCTAGACATCGGGTTGATGATCAAGGCGCGATGGACGTTCAAAGCCGCTACGAACGCCTCACGCCGCGCCAGCAGGAAGTAATGATGCTCGTCATCTCGGGTTTGTCGAATAAAGAAGTCGCGAGAAAGCTGGACATCAGCACTCGAACGGCGGAAGGACACCGACTCAGGATCATGGAGAAAATGCACGCTTCATCGTTGCGGGAACTCATCGAGATGGCTCGAATTTGCAAAACTTCCAAGAGACCGTGTATCGCCGATGGTTAGATGCCCACCCGCCATTTAGAGCCTCGAACCGCCTCTGTCCCCACTACGAGCCGATGTAACTCCTTTGCGGACCTATTGCTGGGAAAGTATGGCAGAGCTCAAAGCGGGCTTAGCTCAATAGAAGTAGTCCCTACTTAGTCAGCACTACGCGCGTAATAAAAAGACTTTTCATTGGCCGGCTACCACTGTAGCTTAGTAAATTCGACGGCCCAAAATTATATTAATACTAAAGAGCTGGCATTCAAAAACCAGCAATAGAACTTGAAAGACATCCGAAGTTGTATGCTCATTAGAAACAGATTCTGTGGGGCGTTATGGCGTTACGATATAGTGTTAGTGTTGAACGTATGAAGAACCGTCGGTGGATGAGCAGACCAAGGGTATCCTCCGTAAAGGATTCCAGTGGAATGCCGGAATTAAGTACTTTATTACAGGAGCATATTGATGAAACTGGCAACGATTCATACTTCAATCGGAAGAGGGATTACTATCGAGACGAGCGAAGACCTAGACTTGAGGTCTCATAGTGTGTTTATACATGCCTGCAATTTGGCCAAACACCTCGACCTGAAGGCAATCGAAGTGGATTTAAGAAAGACACAAACCATTCGTGATTCGGGACTGGCCATGCTGCTGATGATGCGTAAGCGTATTGAGTGGGAAAGCGATTCTATCAAGCTTGTCAACTGCAGCCCGGAAATACGTAGCCAGCTTTCCTCAAGCAACGTGGGAACGCATTTCCAGCTCGCGTAGCCTGGGACTGGCTGGCTCATAATTTGCGCGGATCAACTAACGAATTAATTAGGCGTCTTTCAATAATTTCGCATTATCGAGCTGCTCCCAGGGAACATCGAGGCAGTCCCGGCCCATGTGACCATAGACAGTCAGCTGTCAATCATCGCGTGCTTGGTACGAATGGTACTCTAAAGCGTGCAGCAGATGGCTGGTGGTCAAGGTTCAGATTGCGTGGAGATCCCATCCCGATTCTGATGGCCACCACCATCATTTCGATTTCAGTAAAGTGAATAGCGAGCAGAGAATGTGCGTTTTACGAATATTGCTCTTGCTCTAGATGGGAAGACCTTCTCGCACCCCCACCATCCTAGTGTGCAGGCTATGGCCCTGGATCACAATGTCCACCGCTGATCGGGTCACCTCAGTGTCAAAGTGCCCCATAGTTACGTCATTGTTGCCCGCCTTGAAGACCGGTCCGTCATTGACCACATCGCCGATGATTGCTACCGCATTACCCGTTTGTTGAGAGGTTTGCACGATACACGGTTTGGGTGCGAGTCTCACCCAGTTGAGGGATGAGGGATTGGTGTGCAAAATCACACGTTCCTTAATCGGTTAAAAATATGTCACCACTACGAGGGCATTGATAAAGAGCGCCACGGTAGCCATGCCGAGCGCCCAGATAAGATGCTGGCGCAGCTGCTGCAATGGATCTCGTTTTATCTGTCCAGGCCGCAGGTATCGGGACTTTTGAGTTCGATGAAACATGGTGTCATCTCTTCCTTGAAGTGGTGGATCACTTGCATCCGCATTAAACAGCGAAGTGCTGGAAATCATAACTTAACCGATAGTTTGCGGGGTTAAGATACTTCAAGTTCGTGCAATCGGTGATGTAGTTGGTGAACTTGTGAATCGCTAAGCAGAGATGGGGTAAGGCCGCGTACGCATCAAAAGCACACATCTTGCTTGGCACGCGGCACTTTATGTGATTTGTTTCGGGTTACTCTTCAGCTTTATGTTTCGAATGTCAAACATAAAAGACGAAACTATCCACTAAAAGCTCTTCCCTATCTGCCGCTAGTCGATTCAGTATGTCTTGCTCTTCACGGTTAGTTTTCCGGCGGTCCTGTTCAGCTAGGTACGTAATGGCTTCCATCTCAGCCGAAATCTGCTTGATTGTTTCGAGTGTCACTCTATTCATCGGTTAAACCTCTTACTGTGCATTAATGGAAGAGATGAGACTTTTCAACACGAGACCTAATCTAAAATCTATCTCATTATTAGCATTGCAATAGACGCATTTTCCCGCAGCGTTTTTATAACGTCTATTTTCATGAGTCGTACGCTAACGCGCAGCTGCTAAACGCGTCAGTAAGATATACGGTCTCCTCATATCCCATGTACATCGACAGTGTTAGGCCGCACGCTTTTCACTTTCGGCTGCTGCTCGGCTCAAGCCCCTAGAGGCTTGCTGGGCACCACTGCCAATGCTTGTCATGAGATCGCTCTCCACCTGCAGCAGTTTTTCTCCAGCATCGCTCCAGGTCTCAAATAGCTGAGGTCCGTTGCCATTGCCTTGGAACAAAATGTCCATTGCATTAAATGAATTTATGGCTTTGACTATCTCACTCCACGTGGCATAAATCTGACGCTCCGCATCAATCATACGCTCGGCGGCATCTTCTATTTGGGTCGCCCATTGCTTTACGGCTTCTGGCATCTTGTCGACGCTGAGGTAAAGGTAACTCAGGTTAATGCGGGTCCATCCCTTTTGTGTATCGAGAATGCGGTTTGACATCTCCTCGGTGAGATCGAAACAACGGCTATAAATCTCCTGGATAGTCAACATGCTATTGTTTTCTTGCAAGTCCTCGGAGAGGGTTCCCAAGCGCTTGCGTTGCCCCTCGAAACAGCCAAGCATCAAGTTCTGCGTTGTTTCCATCTGCTTCTCGATATGTTGCTCTGTTTTCTTCACCATTTCTTCCATGTGCCGTTCCAATTTATGCAAACTCTCTTCGTTCTGCTGCTCTGTGCTTTCTGGTTTCATACCGATATCCCACAAAGTGGTTGACGATGGATCAATAAACTAATGTGTTTATGGCTACCGATTAGCTAGTTACTCGCGTCCTGCAGTTTAAATTACCCAGGATATCGACGATTGAAAAGTCTTTTTATTACGCGCGTAGTGGGGGTTAAGTAGTACAATATATATTAACCCTAGTTTTAGGCCTGTGTGTATGAGTCGCTTAAAAGCCCTTTGGATGCGGCTCTTTTAGAACGACGCCCCCGGTGGTTACGCAGCCTCCTGTAACGGAAAGCTGTCGTACTGTGAGGCATGGTTTCGCTTCAATGTTTGCGCTTTATAGAAGTCTCAGTAGGCTTTGGAATCCCCACTGGAAATGCCCGGGCTTGTCCAACTACAGGATAAGATCGTGGTTCGCTGCGCTCTCACGATCTATCCTTATTCGTTCGGCCGGGATTACGTAATGATAGACAAAGAACTGCTCATCGCGCTGCCAACCGGCAGATCGATAGAGTGCTTGAGCAGAGTCATTAGTAATTGCAGTTGACAGTGTGACACGAATTGCACCTACCGACTTTGCAAACCCTACCGCAGCGGATATGAGTTTTGCAGCTACGCCACTCCTACGCGCGCCCTCAGACACAAATAGGTCATTAAGTATGTACGTACGAGCGAGCGAAACCGAAGAATAACTCGGGTAGAGCTGCACGAAGCCAATTGGCTCTTCATTAATGTGCGCGATAAACAGAACCGATTCGCCGTGGTTGTAGCGCGACAATAGAAATTCACGTATGGCGACAACATTGCTTTCGCAGCCATAAAACTGACGATAGTCGTCAAATAGAGGCACCAGTGCTTCAAGATCTGACAAAACAGCCTGCCTAACAGCAATGGTACTCATATATGTCCTTGATTGAGGCATAACACCAGCGCTAACCGGCTGCCGAAGGAGCGTCAGCGACTGAGGCAGTCCGCGTTGAGCGCCTCGTTCGGCCTTTCTATGTAACCTGGTAAATGACCGGTCGATATTCTGGCATGGGAATAGGTTTGCCGTTTGCTTTTGCAGCAGCCAACCAACTTTCCTTGGCTATAAGAACTTCCGCTAGAGCCTGATCTGGTGTTTCAGCGAACGCTGAACATGCCTTTAGATCAGGAATATCAGCGACATACCCTTCATCTTCTTCGCTATAAAAAATATTGATGTGATAATCTTTCATCATTCTTCCCCCAGTTGGAGGTTATGTGCTTCAACCAATTGTAGCAGTTGCTTGATTTGGTAGGGTTTTGCCTTCCGTTTGACATTCTGCAGATTCAACAATTCTGGAATTTCTTCATGAATGAATATGTGATGGCTCCCGTTGATTCTATCCAACTTAAAGCCGAAAGCCTCAGCAAGTGCTACTGCTTCAGAAAACCGTACATTCTTTGTTCCCGAAAGTAGCTTTTGTAGAAGCTTCTGCTTTTTCATTCTTTCCTCGGAGTATTCTTGATCGGTTCCATGCCTACTTACCAGCCAACGACTTAATCAGCAGCGCGTGGTACGAGCGTCCGCTGGATGCTATGGTTAGCTTTTGGTTTTGTACACTTCACTGCGATGACTTATATGGACGATTAAAATGGATAATTCGAAATCAGTGATTTCATAGATTACGCGATAATCTCCGACTTTGATTCGCCAAGCGTCTCGACCAGACAATTTCTTACACCCATGTGGTCTTGGTTGATTTGATAGATTTCTTATCGACTCAATGATATTGCTTTGGTTCGGTTATGATATTTTAGCCAATGACTTTTGCGCGCTTTTCTTGATCTTAATGGCATAGCTCACTTAACCTTCCCATTTTCAATTTCCTTGACTGCTTGTTCGAATGGAACAGCCTCATCTTCTGTTTCATTCTTAGCCCGATCGTATGCACGAATATCGTCTAACTCCTCCATCTCCTCGACTATGTTTTTCCATTCCGCATACGGAATGACTACGGATTTCCTATTTAAGTTTTCGTCTACGATGTATTCAGGATGCACCTTGATCATTGGTATCTCCGACGGTTGTTAGGACCACATCTGTATCTCTAAAAAGCTAACGCAAAGCTAACCGGCGCGCGGCGCTGTTTCCGCGCGTCCGTGTTGAGCGCCTTGATACTCATTGAGCCTCCTCCCTCTGCGGGCTTGGCAGGCATAATCTACCATCCCATTGTGCACCTTTGCACAATGACGAAAGAGGAGGCTCATATGAGATTCTATACCCAATCCCATCACTATTTCTGCGGCATCGATCTTCACGCCCGGTGCCTCTATGTCTGCATCCTGGATGCAGCCGGTGAAACCTGTCTGCATAAGAAAATCTCCGCTTCTCCACAGGCCCTGATGAAACTGATCTCGCCCTATCTGGAGGACTTGGTCATCGGCGTGGAGTGTATGTTCTCATGGTACGGGGTAGCCGACTTCTGTGAGGATCAGGGCATCCCCTTCATCCTCGGACAGGCCCTCTACCTGCGGGCCATACCTGGCGGCAAGGCCAAGAACGACAAGATCGATTCCCTGAAGATCGCGCGGCTCATGCGCGGTGGTATGTTCCCCCTGGCCTATGTTTATCCAAAGCCACTACGCGGTACCCGTGATCGGATGCGCCGGCGGATCCATATGATGCGTAAAAGGGCGGAACGGCTGGGCCATGTCCACAATACCACCCGTCAGTACAATCTACCGCCCATCAGCAAGAATCTTCGCTATGCCTTTAATCGCGAGGGTGTCGCCGAATCCTTTACCGATCCCCGTGTACAGAAAAGCATCGCCTTCGATTTGGCATTGATCGATTTCTACGATCAGCAGCTCTCGAAAATCGAGTGGCCTATCAAGCAGAAGGCAACAGCTTTCGATCAGCAGGCCCTGTTGCTGTTGCGTTCTATCCCCGGTATCGGATTGATCTTGTCACTGACCATCCTCTGCGAGATCTATGATATCGATCGCTTCCCAACGGTACAGGACTTCGCCTCCTATGCCCGTCTGGTCAAATGCAAGCATGAGTCTGCAGGGAAGAGCTATGGCACCGGTGGCAGTAAGATCGGCAACGCCTACCTGAAATGGGCCTTCAGTGAGGCGGCCGTGCTGTTTCTGCGTGGTCATCCGCAGGCACAGGCCTGGCTGGAGAAGAAAGCCCATCAGCACAATAAGGCGAAAGCGCTGACTATCCTCGCCCACAAGCTGGGCCGGGCGGTCTATTTCATGCTCCAACGCAAGGTGACTTTCAATCAGGAACAGTTTTTAACCGGTTAAGGGAGTCGTGCAGGCCGCTCATCGTCTAACTGGAGTCGATACGCAAAAGCCAGTAGGAGTCAGTCGCTCACTTTAGTGCTTTGACACTTCGCTTCTGTCTGTTGGCGCGGCGTGACAGCCATGGCGCTTTGATTAGCGCCTGCACGGTCTTCCGCTTACTAAGTGTGCTGTGTTTATTGGGAACTGCACCTTCCCCGAGCCTGAAACTAACTGGATGGCATCTGCCAAGCCAATGCGCTTTTGAATAGGCCGGTATAAGGTTAACTGAATGTGTTTCTAGTAGCCGTGTTGCCTGCAGTATAGGCAGCCAGACTCTCGATAGGTGTTTGGGCAGAACCCAACCTTGAAGCCAAAGCAGAAACCCTTGGACACAGCTAATATTCTCTTTGATTTTTAAAGAGCAGTTATTCTATTGCCTATTGACAGGGAGGAGGCTCATATGGGTGTTAGCCGATTCAATTTAGTAAGAAGCTTCTTTCCGCGTGCTTTCATTGCGGGCGTACCAATGGCAATGAGTTCCTTGATGTGTGAGAACGCGACGGGCCGCAATGCCCCGTACCGCTCGGCGAGGTCGTATAACGCCTGCATAGCCATTGTCCTTACGATGCTGCTGCGGTCATTCATGTAGCCAATTAGCACGTCGATGACCGCTGCTTGCTCCGACTTCGAGAGCGGCAACCTCGCAAGCATCGGTGCCACGTGCCAGCGCAATTCTGCCTGCTCCTGTTTGGCGAGAGACTTCAGCAGTGACTTCTTGTGTTACAGCAAATACTCTGGATGGACAGCTGTGACCTTTTCCGCTGCGTCTGCGCTACGCATGCGTATCAGCGGGTCGTCCGCAAACAGCCCCGAAAACAAGGCATCAAATAACCCCGGCTCCTTCAGGACCGTGGCAACCACTTCATTCGATTTCCCAATAGAACGCCTGTCGCCGCCTCTGAGCTTCCCCAATATGGGGGGCATCGATCGCTGTTCGGGACTCATTGCATGGGTTGTCGGATAACCGTCTTCCATTTCACCGGGTCTGCCTTTCTGATGTCGCTGAGGTAGATTTCATGATGTTTTCCGCTGAGCTTACGACCAGCATCAGCAATGAACTTGTGTAGCCGCTCAATAGTCGGCCCTTCGTCCGTGAAGGGGCCGATGTGCATGATCTGCGCGCATGTTCCTTCTGCTAATGGCGCAAACCTTACTTCTCCGAGCGCTGTTAGTTTCTTCTTCCGCCGGACGTCCTCAACCGCCTTATCTACTATCTCACGGGCAATGAAGTCCGGTTGCATGATCATCATGGTCCACTTCCAGTTGGACTTGTCGTTCACCGAGAAACTTGACATATCGTCCGCCCACCAGAGACCTTCCAGCGGCATCACGCCGTAGTCGATCGCCTGCGTTCCTTTCTTGGCCATGAACTTGATGGAGTAAGACAGGGCGAATAGTGCCTCCATTGCAGCCTGGTAAGCCGTTGAGGTGTTTGGATCGCCTTCACCGTCGATCATCAGATAGTTCATCTTCGGGACATCCACTCGTACAACATCCTTTGCAGACGGCTGATACAAGTGCTTCAGATCCTTCTTGAAATCGATCTTCTTCATGTTGCTGCTCCAACGGCTAACATCTAAGCATTTATACGTCGTGTGTCGCATGACGTATAAATGCTTAGATGGACTAAGCCGCCCCACGAAAGACGACTTACTCATAATATAAGGGGTTTGTATTGTGCGTGTCAGACGGTGTCTAAGCCTGCCCCTGAGTTTGTTACGATAAGCAGATCGGCCCGAGAGGTGTTACCGGTCCAAAATGGCGTTCCCCAATGACCACTGACCCCATATATGTAATGATTATAGCCGCTATTCGAGGACTCGGGACGCACAATCACGCCAACCGTGCAGAACACGGTCGGAACGGGGTCGAATCGAGAGGTTAAGGGAGGGGATCAGACAGTTCAGATGCACATGATGGGCGAGAATCTGTCCCCAGGTAGGCAGCACGGCAGCCATGCCTAGTTGCCCGCCAAGGTTTTGGAGTTGGCGTCAATGGCTCTAAGCAATATCGATCAAGCCTAACCCCCGTCTATTTTTTGATGTTACAATGCGAGACTTGACCCCAATCCTCTGCCTTTCTATCGACACCGTTTTTCTGATATTCGACTAATGGTCTCGGCGGCGATTGCTTTTGTTTTCTGGGGATATCTCTGAGTGATTGTTCCGGATCCAACTTGCATTGCATGTCGTCAACGAACCGATCACTGCCCAGATAGATCTGATTTTTAAGCTTTCCCCAGGGAGACGGTTGATTACGGCCTTCAGCCACGAATGTGCGGTAAGCTTCCTGAGCGTTTCTTCGTGTTTTTCCTAATACGCATAGGAGCCAGTCTGTCGTAAGACCGGCATGGGGTGCGACTTGACCTGCCGTTGCACGGTAGCTGCTCCACGGCCAGTCTTTGGCGCTACGCACCATCCGCGCCTTAACCGGATTTAAGACGATGTAGCGGGCCAATTCCAGCAGATAATTTTCCTTTTCTACCAGAATGGCTTTGTAGCGCCCCTGAAAGACATGCCCTACCCGCCGATGAGCTCGGTTAAACCACTGGGTGTAGGTACCGTTCAAGAATTTCATCCCTTTGGACAAGGACGCCGTACCAGTTTCGATCAGGAGGTGATAATGATTGTCCATCAGGCAATACGCGTGACAGTACCAGTTAAATCGCCTCACAGTTTGATCCACAAGATGGAGAAACTCATGCCTGTCGGCATCATTCAGGTAAATCGTGTTTTGAGCATTACCACGTGACGTGATGTGATACAGCGCACCCGGAAATTCAATTCTTAACGGTCTGGCCATCTTGTTTCCTCCTGCCTTGGAATCTGGATACGCTATCAATAGAAATACAAAATGTCAAATGTAAGGCCTGACCCTAGCCCTTTTTGACCCTAGCCCTTTTTGACCCTAGCCCTTTTTGACCCTAGCCCTTTTTGACCCTAGCCCTTTTTGACCCTAGCCCTTTTTGACCCTAGCCCTTTTTGACCCTAGCCCTTTTTGACCCTAGCCCTTTTTGACCCTAGCCCTTTTTGACCCTAGCCCTTTTTTAGCCCTTTTTTAGCCCTTTTTTAGCCCTTTTTTAGCCCTTTTTTAGCCCTTTTTTAGCCCTTTAGCCCTTTAGCCCTTTAGCCCTTTAGCCCTTTAGCCCTTTAGCCCTTTAGCCCTTTAGCCCTTTAGCCCTTTAGCCCTTTAGCCCTTGTAGCCCTTGTAGCCCTTGTAGCCCTTGCAAAGCGCAGGCAGCATCCTGATCGGTTTCGGTACAGGCCGTCTGCGGGTCTCCTTGTGCGAGCGCGCTGCGGATCTGCGCGAGCTTAGCCTTGCGGCAGCGGTTGGCCAGGTAACCGTAATGGCGAATGCGCATCAACCCCTTGGGTAGGACATGCAGCAGAAACCGACGCAGTAACTCCTCGCCTTCGAGCTTCATCACCTTGTCACGGTTACCGTCGCGGTAGTCCGTGTAGCGGAAGGGGACGTGTTGGTCATCGACACCGATGATCCGCGACTCACTCATGGTGATGCGGTAGTTGAAGTTTGGGACAGGGCATCGGCAAATTCAATACGCGGTGGTCTAGCCATACCTGTAGTGTAGCTCATTGAATTCTGATGTTACGAGACCTGACCCCGAGCTTGTTAGTTGGTAATGCCAAGTGCTGATACGGCGCACCATGCAGAATCACCCCAGGGAGAAGGAATTGACGTGTTGTATAAAAGGCGAATGCTTTTGCCAGCTGAAATTGCAGCAAGGGCAGTAGAATATGTGACCTCATCTGCTAGTACGTCGATAAAAACGCCCTTTGAACAAGGCGCACTCAAAGAGGACGTTGCCAAAATAGCTGTATTCGCTGCTCCAGAAGCAACATTTTTTGTAGTGTGAACTTGTACGAGTGAAATCTGGCTCGCTTGTAAAGTGACAGCCACTTCACCAGCAAACGAATTACAAGAAAGCAACGCTAGAGCTAAAAATCCGGTTTTTTTCATGAGTTATACCTTTTGCATGAGAATATAACGGTAAACATGAGTGGAGCGCCGTACGAAACGAGAAAAGGCCGCGAACGTTTCTCGCGTCCGCTCCATGTTTTGGTTAGGTGGTTTCTTTCTTTGCTTACGAAACAATATGAGCACCCCTTTAACTATTTCTTATTACATCCGGGATCTATTGCGGCAATTCCGCTACTGATAAAGCCAAATCCCGTGATCGCTGACGGAAGAAAATCGGTTCCCGCGAGCAAACATGAAGTCGCGTTTGCAGTAACAACTGCAAACCCTCCAATAATACTCATCCCGATTCCGACCGGCCTCAACGCACCGAAGAAGACGGCAATCGTCTTTCTTGGCTCGCATTCTTTACGAAGTCTTCCCGCCTCTTTGCAGGCTAAATCCCGACTATCGGCGATTCGTTCACGCAGATTACAGATGTGTTGAACATCGGGTAAGTCTTCCACGAATTTGATGGAGCGACTTACGTCAGCCAATAGCCGTGATGCGACCTCGGGAGATAATTCGGCATCTTGAAGCACTCTATACTCAAGCTCGAGAAATTTACCGAAGTCAGAAAGCGTTTCTTTTATACTTTCCTTGTGCTCGGATAACTCGAGACTTAGTTGGTCTATTTTTTCGATAAATGAAAACGGATGTTCAGCCTCCAAGCGTTTTAGCGTTTTGCAAACTTCCTGTGCGGCTTCCGCAAGCAAACGAGGGGCTTCTCGGTCCCCGAGGTAATAATCTCTTTCGCGTAATGATTTATCGTAAAGCCTCTGGATCTTTTCATAAGATTCGATTACGTAATGATACTCGGTAAACGGCTCTCGACTATTCATAAACGATACTCATTAGTATGGACCCACGTCAGCTGTGTATGCCTAACATCTAAGCATTTATACGTCGTGGGTCGCATGACGTAATCACGGTAGGACGGCCAGTTACCCGACCGCCCCCGTACAGATCCCCGCATGCGGAACTACCGCACGGGGCTCTTCAAAGTTACTCGCTTCGCACCAAGGACGACATCGTCATTGTGGCTCTCAGAAGCTGTGGCATATGCGTGGTTGGCGTAGTTTGAATGCCTTTATCAGTTCTGCAAATCCTTTCCAGCTATAGCTGCGCCGTTGACTACGACGATTAAATGCTTTGAAGAGAATCCGCGTCACGTGATAGTAGAAGTCATACAAACTGTCATAGTTTCCTCGAATACCGTAGTAGTTGTAATACCCGCGCAGCTTGGAATTCAGCTTTGCAAATAATTTCTTCTTCGGTAGTCGACAGTGCTTACGGCACCATTCCTGGAGGTTTGCTAGGGCGGCACGGTATTTCTTCCGTGCGGTGCGCCGCTTGATCACTGGCTTACGCCAGCGGCCAAGTCCCCAGCGAAACTCAAATCCCAAGTATTCAAAGGCGCCACTCGCTTTCCAGTTTATCGGACTGAACCGGATCAGGTTCGTTTTCTCTTCGGCAACCTCTAAGCCAAACGTGCCTAACCGGTTTCCGAGCACACCATAAAATCGCTCGGCATCGGCTTCTCGCTCGAAGGCGCAGACAAAGTCGTCGGCATACCGACACAGGTACGCTGCCCCTTGGCAGTGCGCCTTGACGGTCTCCTCAAACCACACATCTAACGCATAGTGAAGATAGATATTGGCGAGTACCGGTGAAACACTCCCGCCTTGAGGTGACCCCTTTTCAGGGTGGTTCACCGCCTCATCCGGCTCCAATATGCCTGCCTTCAGCCATTTGCGTATGAGCTTCAAAAAGGCTTTGTCGTCTATCCTCAGCGCCAATATCTCGACCAGTTTTTCATGATTGATATTATCGAAAAATCCTCGGATGTCCGCCTCTACCAGATAGTGAAAGCGTCCGCTTCTCAGCGCTGCGCTCAGATCTTTGACCGCCTCTAAAGCACCAACTCGGGGTCGGTAACCATAGCTGCACCCCAAAAAGTCCTGTTCGTAGATCGCTTCCAGTATCTTGGCTACACCTATCTGTAGCAGTTTATCTGCAACGGCTGGGACGGATGCTTCATAATGCACCTCCTGCAATGCACCTTTGGGATGTACGTGTTTTCTCGATACGGGGTGAGTCCTTGACCCACCGCCGCAATTTATCCTCTGTTGGGTTATCAAGGATAATCCACCACGGGGCCCCGGCGTTGAGCTTGCGGGCCTTCACTATTTTTCGATCAATCCAGTAGTAGATCACATTCGCGCTCACCTCAAATTTCGCAGCGAGCTGTTTGACGGTCAACTCATCCGGGCGTTTTAGTTCCGGGGCAGGAATGCTCTGTTTATATCGGATCCACGCGATACCGCGTGCGGTATAAGCGTTTCCCTTGTTGGACTTCAGACCTTCCTCATTGAATTGCGCCGCAATCTGCTGGTCAGTTAAGGTTTTAGCCATCTCCCGGACCCGTTCGACAACCTGGGATGAATGACGCCATTGACCCGGTGCGTTGGGTGGAATCTCGACGGTTATCTCCTCACTCGCACCACCCTGCCATCGAATTTGCAGCTTGACTCGCCGTTCACCCTCCGTCCTTTTCACCGTGATGTCCTTGATCAGTAGACGTAAAATCCTTTTGCGGTCTTTGGCTTGGGTCGTCTTCGAACGCCAAAGGCGGGGCAGGTCTTCGCCAAGGGCGAGGATCTCGGATTTGCGTTTCGCAATATCCGCGAGACCTTCCTTGCTCTGATGTTCTTCGTACTGTTGGCGAATCGCTTCCAGGTTCACCAGCACCTCGTTCCAGCGTCTTTCCAGGGTAGCGGCTACGAGCCGATTCGAGGGATCCACCTCCTCGTAGCGCCGCTGCGCAAGCTGCGCTTCGTATTCCGCCCGCTCAATTTTCAATTGCCATTGACGCTCAATGGCACCGGTCCTGTGCTCAAGTTCCTCGAATGCGCGCACCGCGAGCTTTATTTCAGCAGGCTGAAGGATCTCGACGATACGCTCATCAATAGCCTCATCGAGGATTCGGCAGGCGATGTTGATGCAATGCTTGTGCGAAACGCCGTCACGCTTGCGCCAGGTACATTGATACACTGGGTAGATGCCGCCGTTGCCTTTATAGCGGATGTAGATCTTGCGACCACACTTGGCGCAAATCAAAAGTCCTTGCAACAAAGCGAGCCCCTCGCGTGCCGGACCGGGGAGCAACGTCTCCTTTCCATTGGTCTGATTCTGGGCCAACATCCGCTGGTTTTCCAAAAAGTCTTCCCAACGAATATAGCCGTCGTGGTGATCTTTGATCAGCACCTCCCACTCGTCCATGGGTTTGACGATGGCTTTCGTCTTGATTTGCCCATCCGCCGTAATACGCTTTTCATAACTGTAGCGGCCATAAACATAGGCCCCCGCCTATTCCGGGTTCCTGAGCACGTCGCATACTCGTCCATGCACCAAATTACCCCAGATGAGCTTGCCATCCCAAGCGCCTCCATAAGCCCGCTTGGGAAACTTCAGCTGGTTTTTAGCAAAGTGATGGACGACCCCGTAAGCGCTCCCGCGCGCTTTAAACGCCTCAAATAATAGCTTGATCGCACCCTCAACCTCGGCGTCGGGATCCATGACCGTGCGCCCCTGCCTATCATAGACATAGCCCACAGGCAGCGGCGAGTGAAGCTCGCCCTTCCTCGCCTTGTTGATCTTGCCACCTTGGAGGCGAGCGCGAATGAAGTGAAGCTCGGCATACGACATCGTCCCCTTCAGGCCGAGTAACAGCTGATCGTTGAACTCCGAGGGGTCGTAGCAACCGTCCTCGTCGATGAGCAACGTCGCGGTTAAGGCGCATAGCTCCAACAGCCGATGCCAGTCTGTGTTGGAGCGCGAAAGTCGAGAGGCTTCCAGCGCAAAGACAGCCCCGACTTTGCTCATCGAAACCTCGACCACCAAGGTCTTGAAATCCTCTCGGCAACTCGACTGAGCACCTGACAAACCCAGATCCCCGTCCAGAACTTTTATCCGCTGCGCCGGCCACCCCAGGCTTAAGGCTTTGTCCCTCAGGGCATATTGCCGTTCGGTGCTCTCGCGATGGTGACGCACCTGCCCCATCGTCGATTGTCTCAGATAAATGTAGGCCAGCTTCTGCCGGTGCCAGTGTTGGATCTTCGACAGCATCATCTATCCCCCTTGCCGGCAATTCGGCGCAAAGAAAGTCCTGAATCATGTTGGCCACCACAACGGCGGCGGCCGAACAATCTACAAACGCCAAGGGGGTTAGTGACGCCACAGGCTCCATAACAACGCCTTAAAAATCCTCCCGCTTTCTTAACAACTCCCGGTTTATCTCGCAGATCTCCTCTAATAGTTCGCGCGCCGTCGTAAGATTCGCAAGATAGCCCGCTACCCGCTCGACCTCGCGTTGCGGGACATAGAGCATCTCCGGTCGACGACCGGCTAGGCTGACTGAAAGATAATATTTGGGACCATGACCCCGCCCCTGGGCACATTTGCAGCCAGGCTTGCCACAGCGCTTGTAGCGCTCGATCAGCGAGCCCCTTAGAAACTCCGGCTTCATCAACTGTAACCGTCGGATCAACGAAGCACGGCGTCGGCGCAGACTTGTCGGTTGATTTGCCATGCCTAACAGACCATTTATGCAACTGGTCTGATAGTCCGCCATAGGGCTCCACGAGTCAACCCCCACTTTGTCAAAATTTGCCGCGAATCGCTGCCGCAATGTCTGCAACCGCACAGAGGCACTCGTAAGACAAGATCGCAGCAGGGCGATCCAAGCAACTGTAGGGGTCGGGATCCGCTTTATCGGTCCACTCCCGAGGGACGATAATCGTCCCCCTATGGGATCCCTTCAGTGAAAGAACGTCTCGTTGGTCGAGTTTCCTGGATTTTAAGATGGGAAACTTCTCACCACATAAAGGGTGGAAAAATAGATTAGTGGATTTCGGCCCACTCCGAAAGCTCACTGTCTTCAAGTGTAGTTGACTGTAACC
>CAVSWL010000004.1:0-82496 GCA_963731655.1 uncultured Gammaproteobacteria bacterium
GTTCCCTACTTGCGCTACGATTTCAGACCTTCGATAAATCACAGATTATGGCATTGTGAAGTATATCAGAGCTGGGCCTTGCGCTGCTCGGCCCCTCAGCTCAGTACTATGCAGAATTTATAACATGCCATTTTATAGGTGATTCTTGCCGGTAGCCGCGCTGTTGATCCAGCTCTTTATTACGGGCTTTCGCCCTGTGGACAACGTTTTCAATGCCCGGTATGGCCAACAGGCTAGGTTTGACGATCTGCTCCATGGACAATAATGAGTAGGGGCAGTTCGCGCAGCTGCCGACGAAACGGATTTGTAATTCTCCCTTCGCCTCGTCGATGCGTAAAACATCCAGTTTTCCGCCGTCATTGGCAAGCACCGGTTCGATGATGGTCTGCACCACCCGGTTCACTCTTTCAGTGAGCGTGCCGGCATAAAGCTGCTCCGGATCGAAAACGGCGGCTTCGACCGAAGCCGGGCAGGACTTCTCACGAATGGTCTGCAGCGCGTCTGCGTCGCGTGTGCTGTCGAGAACACCGAGCCCGATGAGCCCGTCGGCCAACTCCGATGAGATACCCTGACTGACGAGATAGTTGACGAAGCCGCGGCCGTTGGCGGGCGAGAAAGCCAGTTTGGAACGGTATTCCTTCCACTCCAGTGGTACCGGCCCAGTTATGTTAAAGTTTTCATCGCCAGTGCGAACATAGTCCACAATCAGCTCCCCCAAGCGATCGAAAAAGCGGCGGTGTTCGCGCCCGCTCGCCGCACGTTTATGGTTGATAACGATACCGCGCAACTGCCCGAGCTCCTTGTCCTTGGGAAGCACGCCGGTCACTACATCAACGCGAACGGCTCGGTTGCGCTTGCGGTCGACAATGATCAGAGCGCTATTACCGATGGCCCGTGAATGCACTAGCAAAGCCGAGTTTAATTGTGCCGGCGAGATTCCGAGGAAATGGGCCGGCACGTCACCCGCGCAGGGGATGGCAACGCCGCTGACGAAGGCTAGATCATCGCGGCATACCTGAGCACCGGCGCCATACAACACGTCCAGACCACGCTTGACGGCAACAAAAAGTTGAATGGCTACAATTTCTTCTTTGAACTCCAGCACCGCACTTTTGTGGGCGGAAAGAAGATCCAATTCGTCGGTATCGCCATTGCTGTCCACCACGGTGACGCTGCCCACAAAATCGGCAAGAATGGAATGCAATACGCTTTGGTAATCCAGGCGTCGCAGCAGCGGCAAAAACACGCGCAGAAACTTGTCACGTACTTCCGTACGCAGCGAATAAAGTAGGGCACCGGCCTGCTTTTTGTAGTGCACGTCGTCCATATATTGCTGAAAGAATACGGTGAGTGTCCCGACCGCTTCACTGAGGAATTGCGAATAATCATCCGCTGGATTTCTGAGCTGTTCGGGCGGCAACCACGTCAGTGCATCTGGATTTTCGCGCTGCGTGGCTATCCAATCATCTTCACTTGGAAACACCGCACGCCAGTCTGCAAATACGGTTTCGACCGCGCTGACCAGTGCGTCTTTCTCCGGAGCCTTCCACAAAGCCATCTCTAACGGGCGCAGCCCTCGAAGCTGAACCGGTGTGCGCTTGATCAGGCTTTGATGAGTAAACTGATCGGCGTCGACGTAGTCTGTCAGTCGGTTCACTTCTCCGGGGACAAAATCGATGAACGCGGCACCCTTGGGAATGCGCTCGTTATAGGCGATTTGAGCGATGACCACACCGTGTCCGCTGAGCAAGCGCACGGGCGCGCCGTCGGACAGATCGAGCTCTGCCGCGACCTCGGGGTGAATTTCGACAAAGTGCTCGTTCGGATCCAGACCATAGATCGGCAGCGTCTTGATGCCGGAATTGTAACGGGCGCGCCCTTGCTCCGCGCGACGACCCGGACGCCCGCGCCCGCTGATGAGCGAAAGCGTGCCCGCGGGCAGCGGCGCCTCCAGACGGGCCATGAATTCATCCGGCGGCCGCACCAGGCGCGCAAGCGCGCGATCCTCGCCATTCAATCCAGGGAAGATGGCACCTATTTTTTCTATATCGGCATAACGGCCATTACCACCCCACTGAACACCCATTCCCGCATGACGGCGCAGCATGTCGTGATTGATCGGCGAACCATTGGCGCCTTCCAGGCGGGAGTAGAGATTGAGCTTGCGGTTAACTTTCA
The DNA here is from genome assembly GCA_963731655.1 of uncultured Gammaproteobacteria bacterium. Taxonomy (GTDB): domain Bacteria; phylum Pseudomonadota; class Gammaproteobacteria; order JAAEPA01; family JAAEPA01; genus CAVSWL01. Next base: position 2,179 of record CAVSWL010000004.1, read on the forward strand.
CGAGGTGATCGAATATCTTGCCAGGTACGGCTTCTCCGTTTTCATTTAAATAGCGAGCGAAGCTGCGATAAACCACATCCGGATCGAGATCATTGAGGTCCGCGGTGTCCGGATCACGCAGACGTTCGGCGATTTTGAGCGCAAGGTGTACAAGGATTTTGCTATCCGACCAAGCCAACTCCGGCGGTTCGGTTAATGGCTGTTGAAGTTGCAGTGTGCGATCGCCGCGTTGTATAACCCCGGTGCGCTCGGTGTAGGTCAGGGAAGGCAACAGCACATCGGCATGCTCCAGCACGCCTTCGCCGAGAAAGCTGTCGATCACGATATTGAAGGCGCGCCCCAAACGCCTCGACCAGTACCCGACACGGGGCATATTCTTGGTCATTTGCGTGCCGATAAACAGGAAACAATAAAGCCGGTCATCGTCGGCCATGCGCGCCACCGGCGCACCTTGGGTAGCAGGAATGTTTTCTTCGGGCAGTTCGAGCACTTTTGCCAGGGCAGCTCGGTGTTCCGCCTGCGCGGGATCAAGATTGAACACTAGACGACGGCTATTAAAACCCATCATCAGCTCGCTGGTGGCATTGGATTGACCGGCAATACGCAAGGAACCGGCGCCTCGACGGCCGATGTTTCCCGTCAGCAATAACAGATTAAGATTGGTGGAAAAGCCGTAACTGCCGGTGGACTGATTGATGCCCATGCTGGAGACAAATGCGACCCGCGGACGGTAGCCGTCACGGGGTTTGGCGATCAATGCCGCATAACGCCGGATCACGGCAGCGAGTTCTGACGTGTTCTGGCCGGGGAGCGCGATGCGCCGTGCAGCCTCATCGGCCTGGCATCGTGGCTCGGCACACAACTCACGCAAGTCGGCAAGGCTTTGGGGATCGACTCTGCGAGCCAGGCTCTCCCGGTCTTCCCACCCGTTATCAAATAGGACACGCGCAACCGCGAGATTAAACAGTACATCGCCGCCCTGACGAAAGCGTATGTGCAACGTGCGTGGGTCAGTTTCTTTCAAATCACTGACCGTATCGCTGCGCACCGGGTCGATCACGACCTTTACGGCCGAGCTATTGCGCTTTAGTTTTTCGTAGGCTTGCGGGAAGGTCACGAAGGCATTGGTACCGTGCAGCACAGCAACGTCGCAAGCGTCGAATTCCTCGAATTGCTGCCACGTGAAGCTGGCCTCGTTCCCAAAATTAAGTGTGTGTGCCGCACCCGCGCTGGTCAGGCAATGTTCTGAATTGGCACCGATAGTCGGTAATTTGAAAACCAGTTTGTACAAACTGGCCATCCAGATGGCTTCGATCGTCTTTTGACCGTTCCCATATATCGCCACAGCTTCCGGGCCAACCCACTCCCGGGCATGCAGGAATAGCCATGCCGCGCGGTCCAGGGCTTCGTCCCAACCGACTTCGCGCATTTTCCCGTCGTGCCCGCGGATCATCGGTGTACGGATCCGATCATCCGGTAAACCACGCTTGCGCAGGCGCCGGGCACGTTCCTTGTCACCACCGGTGAGTAACGAAGTCTTTCCCTTAACGCACAAACCGAGCGACGATAGGGGGTGGATGCGCGGCTTACCGCGCGCGTCTTCTTCCACCGTATAGGGACAACCTACTCCGCAGTAACTGCACACGCTGGAACGGGCCAGCAGCTTATCATGGCGCTTGCGGATTTGCAGATCATCAAGCAGTCCCGGATCGGTCGCAACCCGAGCGACCAGCTGTTCCGGGGTCAATGTTTTATACTCAGCCCCCTTCGGGACCGGCTGGGCGGACTCTGCAGACATGGTATTGCCTCCTTGAGGATAGAGGACAAGTAGAATAAGCGCCCTTTATTATTGGACCGCAAGGTACCGTACGTTAGACATCGGTCTTAAATCGGCTTTCTTGATCTTCAATCGGGTTGGAAACTCTAAACCATAAATAATACTATTGGCCTGGCGTGTATATCCCTGACAAATGGGATTACAGGGCACACAACAAATCGCCATTGTCGCATCGCTACGTTGGAAATCGAAACTGTAAGAATAATTATGGCTTTTGTATTCTGCCTTGCTATGAAACAAACTCTACGCGCACGCTCGTACCCCGTTTTATCTTATTTTATGGATCTCAGAGCCGTTCCAATACGTCAGGGCAAGGTGCAGTCTGGTGAATGGGAAATATAACTGCCCCTTTTTATGAAACGGTAAGGTACTGAATGAGCGCGGCGTTGTCAATCACGTGGGTCATGAGTCTTAAATCAATAGCTTATAGCTTTTGGATCGGGGTGTTTGCCAATCATCGTGACGCAATTATGGGCTGGAGCTGCCGCCGGCCGAGCTGGAGTACTGCGTACGCTCCGGTTTTACCAGCGTTCTGCAGCAGCCTCACGATTGCATAGATGCAGGAGTTTAGAGCGGCTCTGGACGCCAAAACCGAGTGGAAATCTGGACATTGCAGGCTCGAGCTTCGCGAGCTTTGGCTATTTGGCGGCCAGCAGAGCCAGGCACATATTGGCTTGCAAGGTGAAGTGTTTAAATGCTTCCGGCTGATCATTATCGAATTTGGAAACCAGTCCGGCGCGGTCGGCGTAGAACACGCCTATTACCTTTTGGCCCGCCGCAACCGGCGCCATGATCGCAGGCCCCTTGCCCAGCAAGGCTTGCTCCTCCGGCGAAAAGCCCTGGTCCGTGGGCACCAGGACCACTCTTTTTTTATACACGCATCCGGCAAAAATGCCGTCGTGGGGCGGCTGCACCGGAAACACAAACTTCTCACGCCAGTCCTCGGTTCCCTGACCCAGCACGTATTTCGCCTGTAGCGCCGTGCGGTTGGGATTCATCAGGGCAATAGCCACCCGTTCAAGCCCGATGCCGCGGTGCATGCCCTCCAGCACCGTTCTGAACAAGGTATTGATATCGGCTTTTTCGCCAACTAGCGCGCCCAGTTCCCGCAATACGTTTAATTGCAATTGGGGGTCGGATTTTAAAATCTGCGCAGCGGCCTCCTCTTCTTGTCCCTCGCGCACCGCATCCGCGGCACTAGGAATCAGATGGCACAGGCGGTTGGCGCCGTGAATCACCGCGATGGATGCCGCCTCGAAAGCGCTCTGCATTATCATTTCGCGGGCCTGGTTTTCATCAATGTCGCAGAAACTGGCGACCTTTTTGAGCACTTTTAAGAACGCCGGAGAGTGCCATCCCTCCATCAAGGCCGTACTGAGTTTATCACCCAGAATAACCGCCTGCACATCCGGGCTGGCAGTACCGGAGTTTTTCAACGCCTGCTTTAATACCGTCCCCAAGCCCCACTCTTCCGCCAAACCGTAGGAGATGCGCCGGAAGCTGGTGCCGATGATTTCCTCTTGCAGTTTGCTCGTATTGTCGCCCTCCTCCGACAAGCGCTTGTCCAGTTCCTCTGCCGCGGACCCACCAGTGGACCAGAACGCCATCTCCCCAAGATTGAACAGCAGCCCGGCGATAAACACCTCTTCATCCTGTTTACCGCTGATCTGTCTAATCATGTTCTGCGCCTGTGTCGCGGCGTGAAACGCTTTTGCCATACAGCTCAGCAGGTGCTCACTGGCGTTCTTGCCCAATAACTGATCAACCACCGCCACGGAGATGCATATAGCCTTGATACCGCTGATACCGATCTGCACTACGGCCCGGCTGATCGTGGTGATGCTGTTGTCCGCGTTGGGATTGAAATAGATGCTGTTGGCTACTTTGAGAACCTGTGAGGTCAGCGCCGCATCCTTCAGGATCACTTCGGCAAGCTGCGCAGCCGAACTTTCGTCGTTGTCAGTGACGTTCCTCAGCTCCTTCAACACGGCGTATAAAACCGGGATTTGCGATTTCGATAAGTACTCAATCCAGGCTTCGGCATCTTTAGCGCTGGTTTTTGTCATACGTGGTTATGCCATTGTTCTAGGAAAATTTGATCTGCATAAAATATTGCAGTGGATACACTGCTGCCGAGCGACGCTTATATCGCGATCGACTTGCCGTTAAGTTACGCTCCGCAAATGTATTATCGGGCACCGCTCAATACCGGCGGATAGGCGTGCCGCTCTCGCCGCTACACTGGCCTCAGCAGAGACGGCGCGGGCCAGATTGGTGAAGCCTATTTAGAGATATCCGTATATACCAACAAAAGTTTATATCGTAACTATTTTTCTGCTCAACGCGTTTCTTCCCGGTACCGACGCAACCGAGACGCAGCAGCAAATCCGCTCCGGAGCCAACATCGATGCCGTGTTAAACGCCATCGCGGAAAGTGACTGTGCTGGTGGCTGGATCCCGGCCTGTGCAGCCTCGCCAAGCCCGTGTTACGCCGCTTCAGCCTGCACGCCTGCGAAGTGTTACTCGGCATCAGCTCGGTTCAGGTAGCCTTCGCGCGCCTTGGTCTGGACTGGCTTGACGCCCGCATCCTGAGCGCGCATGCTCGTCTTCCACGGGTCGCTCTCGGGGACCTCAGCGGCTGCGCCAAGCTCGCCATCCTGGCTGTGCACCGGGGGGGGATGCGCTGGCGTGGATGGCGGACCTGCACGCGCAACTCAGCGAACACCGAGTGTATGTCTGCGAAGACTTAAGCCGGGAAACCGAACGAATCCGCCAGCTGTCTCCCGGCGATCTGCGCCATATCGATGTCTCGCCAAGAACCATTATCCTGTTCGTTAAGGAGGAACTGCCGTCATGAGCCTTGGAACACTTTACGGAGTGGGCATTGGCCCCGGTGACCCGGATCTCATCACCGTCAAGGGGGTTGAGGTGCTCTCGCGTTGTCCGCATGTCTTCGTGCCCAAGGCGACCCATACGGCACCCAGCAAGGCGCTAGGCATTATCCGCAAGCACTTGAATCCCGCGGCCGAGATCCACGAAGTCATTTTTCCCATGGTGACGGATCAAGAGCTCCTCGAAGCACGTTGGCAGGAGACCGCCAAAGCCATCGGGAAGGTTCTCACCAACGGAGAGGATATTTGCTTTCCCACCTTGGGCGACGCGCTGCTCTATTCGACCTACATTTATTTGGTGCGCGCCTTGCGGGCGGTCTTGCCGGAGGCTCGAGTAATCACCATCCCGGGCATTACCGCCTTCAGCGCCGCCGCCGCCCTGACCGGCTTTCCCATCGGCGAAGGCAAACAGCCCGTGATCATTATCCCGACCGCGGACGATCTCACGGATCTGCGCCAGGCATTGCGCACTCAAGGTACGGTGATCATCATGAAGATCGGCAAGCGCCTGGACGCCGTACTCGATTTGCTCGAACAATATCATGCTCTGGACTCCGGCGTGTTCATCTCCCATGCCGGAATGTACAACGAACATCTGGAAACCGATCTGCGCAAGCTGCGGGGCTGCGACCAACGCACCGGCTACCTGTCGATCATTCTGACCAAACCCTCGATCGGGGCTAGTGCATGAAGCGTTATACAATGGGCCTTTCAATGCCAAGAAGCATTCACCGAGGTCTGGTAACGCACTGATGCCGGATCTTATTAGTCTCTCGGACATCGGCGCTAGACAAGCGCGATCACTGGCTATGCAGCTCCCAGAAAGCGTGCTCTGCCTGCACGAATCGGTAGCGGATCTGCACCACGCTCTCGTCCTCCCGCGTATCTTCATAGTAGTTTGTAGTACTTATACGCCCTACGCAGCACAGCCATTCGGCTAAAGTTCTCAGCGTCCATGCCGTTGATCTACGCCATGGATATCATGTTTATGATTAAGCTAAATATCAAACGCTTAGCGCTTTGTTCCGCTATGCTTTTCACCGTGTTCTGGGACATGCCGATGATGGCCGCCCAGCAGCCCCCCGCGGATCTGCGTCTGCTCATTGATGTCTCCGGTAGCATGAAAAAGAACGATCCACAAAATCTTCGCGGCCCTGCGGTACGTCTCTTGGTCGGAATGATGCCGGAAAACACGCACAGCGGGATCTGGACATTCGGTCAGCGGGTCTCACCGCTTGTGACGGTAGGCCGGGTCGACAAGGACTGGCGCCGCAAGGCTCACAGCGCGGCTGACAAGATCCACTCCCGAGAGAGGTATACCGATATCGAGCAAGCCCTGCAAAAAGCAACCCGCGATTGGACGAAACCGGATCCGCGCTTTCGCAGGAACATTATTCTACTCACCGACGGTCTGGTGGACATATCCAAGGATCAAAGTAAAAACGAGGTATCTCGTCGCCGGATTGTGGAGCAACTCTTACCGCGCATAGTGGCAAGTGGCGCCAAAATACACACAATCGCCTTATCGGCGAATTCCGATCACGACCTCATGGAACGACTCTCTGCAGCCACGGGTGGCTGGTACGAGCAGGTTGACGACGCAAAAAACCTCGACCGTATTTTCCTGCGCCTATTCGAGCAGAGCACCGCACCGGATACCCTGCCGTTGAAGGGCAACCGTTTCACCGTCGATCAGAGTGTCTCGGACATGACCGTTCTGGCATTCCGCAACCAGGCGCATGAATCGCTTGGTCTCATCGCTCCGAATGGGAAAAGGTTTACTGTGCGCGACCTTCCTACCAACGTTCGCTGGCTCAGGGAGGCCAATTATGATCTGGTTACCGTGGAACAACCGTCCAAGGGGGAGTGGCAACTCGATGCCCCTGATGATCCAGACAACCGGGTGACGGTGGTGACCAATCTACGCTTGGAGGTCGATCCCATACCCGCTCACTTCACCGTCGCGGATGCCCCCACGGTGTTTGCACGTCTGCAATACGATTCAACTAAGCCTAATCGCCCCGATTTTCTCGATTGGGTGCGATTTTCGCTGTATGACACGGTGCAAAGCAGCGGTGAAAAATCGAAGATTCCGTTCTCGGATGGAGGTGAAGCGCCAGATGAAGAAGTAGAGAATGGCACTCACAGCGCCGAATTGGGCGATGATCTCACTCCAGGACTCCACGAACTGGTCGTCGTCGCCGACGGCGGTAGCTTTTCTCGCGAATACCGCCAGATGGTCAATGTGTACACAGATGCGGTAGAGGTAAAAATAGCACCTGAAGACAGCGATCCATCGAATAGTCAAGGATACCGGCTCGACGTACAGATCGAGCCCGCATTGCTGAATACAGATAGCCTGCAAGTTAGCGGCTACCTCGAAGGCGCGGACGCGGCCGGAAATCCGCTAGATCGAATAGATCACAACAAGTGGCGCATGAAGTTGCCCGCTGCATCATCCGGAGCCATCGTAAAGCTTGAAATCAAAGGCCTGAGTCGAAACGGCAAGCCGTATTCCTTCAGCCGAAAGCTGCGCGTAGGTGACAAGGTGCAACCGGTGGAGGCTCAGTCCGGGACGGGAAAGGAGTACGATCGCGTAGAAGACGCGCAGCCCCAGCAATCTATGCCAACAGAGATTAACTGGAAAATTACGGCGGTCTTCATCTTTGTCGGGAACCTGTTGTTAGGATTGCTGGTTTGGTTGGGATACAGGCTGTGGAAGAGTCAAACGGCCAACGATGAAACGCCAGACACCGCCGCTAAGGTTGTGCAAAATTCCGAAGCCAAGAATCCCGAAGCGCCACAATCACCTCCTGAGATTGAAACTGATGCCGCGGTTCAGAACCGTGAGGGTCAACCCTCGGCTGAGCGATTCGGCGATACGAACGCCGGGAGCAAAGATGAAATATCGCCAAGAAACGACGCCGTTTCGGCGGTATCGCCGCAGATCGAACAAAACCCATCGCAACCGGAAGCTTTTAACATTGAAGAGTTTGACGAGGAATTAAATGCGACTCTGGAAACCTTGGAGAGTCAATCCCAGGTTTCACGTTTCAGTGATGACAAGCTGAAAGCTGGCAACATACGCGACGATGTCATGTCTGCTGGGGAAAGAGCAGCGCGCACGTCGGTCTCCGTAGCTGACAACATAGAGAAAGAACTCATCGCGGCCCAGGAAGATTCGCAAGCCACGCCAACGGCTGCGGATTTAACTGCAGACCCATCGAGCATGAATGACGCCGGGGTGGATACTGCGACAGTCACCACGGGGGATATCGAACAAGGCGAAGCATCTCAGGGAGAGACAGAAGAACAAACGGAAGCCAAACTTCCCGATGTAACAGAATCGGAACTATCCGATTCCGACGAGCAGACACTCAGCGCAGACTTGAGCGCTGGCAATGAAAGGACGGAGGAATCGAATAGTGCATCCAAGCAAGCGATCGCAGAGGAAAAAACCAATGCTTCTCCGGACACGGAGACAGAACAAGTGAGCGAGCCCATCTTTGATGAACATGAACAAGATCTGCTTGACGCATTAAAGAGTGCAGAAGAGCAACTCTCCGATGAAGTTCCAAAGCTGCAGGAAGAAATCTTGGACGTGTCAGCCGAAGAGAGAAAAATTGAGACCGGAAACGCGGGGGTAACTGGCCCCGAGCAAGCCTCTGCTGATGACGAACCCGACGGGCAACAAAAGGAGTCAGCCGAAGAATCCCAAAAGATGGCGAGATAGTGGATATGAGCGAATTACTCTTGAGTTGGATGGTGCTGGCTACCGAGGCGGCGTTGGGATTGAGCGTGTTATTGATCATCATATCGATGACTGTGGTGTTGCGTCACAAGCGCAGAATCAATACCGCAAAAACCATGACTGTACAATTGATTTCAAATGTGGAACACACTCAGCAAGAATTGCGACACGAGCTAGATGGATCAGAAGAATACGAACAGCTTGGACTTGAAGATCGCATCCAGGAATTGAACAAGCAACAACAGCGGCTCTATGATTGTATATTAGCGATATACAGTGAAGGTAAATCCAGCTTGCTTGGAGCTGTTTCCGAGGATGTAAAGGCCTTACTCAACGCGTCAAAAGCCTTGTATAAGCCTTCAAAGCGAAGCCTACTGAAGGAACGAGTTACAGACAAAGCCCTGGAGGAAGCCAGTTTAGCATTAAAAAATGAGAACCAGGAGTTAAAACAGGAATTGCAGTCCGTCAAACAGCAGATGTCGCAATTGAAATCCGAATACACCGCAGTATACGAGAGAAAGAGATGAGCCAGCGGGTGGCGGGATCCCTGGGGTCTTCCGGAACGTGACAACGAGAACACCTCTTATACCGCGGATTCCGCTCACGATCGCCCTCGGCGGGTACACGGATGCCGAAAACGAGTCCCGCTATTCGATCCAGTTGGGGACGATTAGCTCGGTGCTCGCCGCCGCGATCTTCGGCAACCTCCGCCCCCCATCTCGGACACCACCGTCCTGTCCTGGTCGGCCTCGATGTGCGACCACGTGGATCACCTGCGTACCCAAGTAACTTATACGTGATCATACGGTGCTATGCCGTTAGGCGAAAAAAGCGGTTGATTCAGCCAGCCCTTTTCTCTCAATAGTTGACAGAATCCAATTTATATATTAGGTATTAATTATATTAAATAATGTTTATATTCCGCCAAGTTTCATCGAGATGTTGCGCGGTAAATTGAAGAATAGTGAGAGATAATTATGAATATATATCTGGCAAGTATTTTTACAATTCTAACAGTATTATGTGGTGTTTCTACTTTTATAAGTGGAATAAGTCCTGATTATGCTGGCGTTGCCTTCCTCGGAATTTTTACTTCGTTCCTACTTCCCGATCCTGAAGAAAGGTTCCCTGACTAGTGTTAATCTTGAGGTACGTACAGGTACAACTGTAGACGAAGAACCCAAGAAAGGATTTGCTCGAGTCGCTAACATGTCGGGGATCAGCCTACAGGCTGGCGTGAAGCTAAGGTGCATCTCACGATCCTGCCGGGTGTCGCGAATGAATCTACTACTCCTCGATCTTTCGAAAAAGGTGGTTTATGCTACTTGTATGACGTCTAATTGATTGAGAGATCCGAGCTTATCCGCTTTCCAGGACGCCTATATCCAGGCAGGTTAACCTACAGAACGTTCTTGATATTGAGGAGGGAAAATGGACGAAAAGACGCGCACAGAACTCGAGGCCGCCGCGTTCAGGGGGCTGGTGGAGCACCTGCAGCGACGCAGCGACGTACAGAATATCGATTTGATGAACCTTGCCGGGTTCTGCCGAAACTGCCTCTCCAAATGGTACATGGGCGCGGCCAAGGAACGGGGAATTGAGATGAGCTATGATCAGGCGCGCGAAGTGATCTACGGCATGCCCTTTTCCGAGTGGAAGGCCAGTTATCAGAAAGAGGCAAGCGAGGAGCAGCTGCAGAAATTCGAAGATACGAAAAACTTGCACGCCTTCGTCAGCGGCCACCAGAAATCGTGACCCACGAAATTGCATCGACACGATGGCTTCGGGTATCGGTATTATCCATTACAAGTTTAGCCCAGTATCGTCCGCAGTTCGGGTTGCAGATCAGTTATTCAAAAGTCAGTAAGAACTACATAATTCCCATCAAAGGTTTGAGATAGTAAACCCGCTCGAGCAGTGCGCTCAGTCCACGCGCCCGAAAGCGGGGATTCTCGTCAAGGATGTCGATCTCGCACAGTCGAGTGATGTCGTACCGGTTTCGAAAAAGCGCCATGACCTCTGCATCGTCCACGGAAAACGGCGGACCCTGCATCCCGTTTACGGGATACTGCATCGTCACCAACAGGATCTCGGCTGCAGTGGGAAGGCAGGCCTGCAAATGCGCCACATAACGAGGGCGGGTCGCTGGGGGGAATGCGATCAGTGAGGCGCGATCGTACACGCCCGCAACATGTCTAAGCATCTCGGCGTTGATATCGAAAAAATCCCCGACATAGATTACCAGCCTGTCGAATTCCCAGCGAGTAAACGGACCGCAATCGGTCACCTCCGGCTTGAGTCCGTTCTCTGCGTAAAAATCGCGCACCGCGATCTGGCTGATCTCCACACCCAGCACTTCATGTCCCCTTGACCGCAACCAGAGCATGTCCCGGCTCTTACCGCACAGCGGCACGAACACCGCCTGCCGAGCGTTCAACACCAACCTGTCCCAATACCTCTGTAGGTGGACATTGATTTCCTGCTGATGAAATCCTATTTCATTATTCTTCCAACGTTCCAACCAGAACTGCGCGTCCATCCGGATGATCTCCGTGTATTTTATTGACGTGTTTTTGCATAGAAATGAGAACCTGACAATCCATTATACTCTCAACACGTTGTGCAAACGGCTTTACGCTGTCCACGATCCTATGTGAGTTGATTATGGGCCTTTCGCCCCGCTTTGTCGGTTGCGATGGTGGGAATGCCCCAAATTCTGGTGGTGGTGAGTGTGCCGGGTGGTCTAGCGCCCGACACCGGTGAACCAATGCGCAATGACACACGGGACTGATTGCAAAATATTTAGCGACTGATTCAGGACCGTGTACAGCGATTCCGTGCCTCATAAAAAAGGCATAGTATTAATGGGATACGGAATAGCGAAAAAATATTTTTCCAGCTAATTAGGGGGCTGAGTTTGGCATTTTTTGAGTGAATGCCGCATCATGATGGCTTTGGATAATCTACAACAATTAAGAGGGCTACCGGTGAAGAGGCATTCAACAGTGGCGCCCTCGTAACGGCGAATTCGTCAAGGCGCGCAGATCCCCCCGATCGAGGGCTGAGGGCACCGCACGGCTGTGGCGCGCCAGATCCTTCGCCGCGAACGCGGTATAAACTAGGCCGACAACGAGCAGATCACGCAACAAAGGGGAGACTGCTTCCGCAACCTACACTATTCCCCAGGTCAGCAAACCGGTCGCGCCGATTACGGAGCAGGCCACGACAATTCCTGCAAGCCACGGCTGCTTTAAAACTCGCCGCGCGGGTGTTTCGAGGGATTGGGCGAGTCGGCCGATGAGTCGTACCGGGTGCGGAAACCAGCGGGGATCGCCGACGAGAAGATCCAGTCCGAGCGCGAGCCAAATGTGCGGCACGAATTCGTTCACTTGAGCCCCATCATCCGAGTAAACCGCCTTCATGTCCAGGTGCGAGCGCACGTGCTCGGCCAAGCGCTCCAAGGCCGGCTCGATATCGTAAACGGTTTGCGCATTTCCAACGGGGGCCAGGCCGCGACGAGTGCGCAGCCGGTCGATGAACCAGCGCCGAAAGCCATCGGCATCGAACAAGCCGTGTAAATAGGTGCCCAGGATACGTCCATCCGCCGAACAAAAGCCGATGGCTTCGCCATCGTCACGGATCACGGCGGGACGAGCGTCGCCCGCCGCCGTAGTGCGCCCGTGGTGGATCTCGTAGCCTTTGAGCGGTAGATCGGATGCCACATGTCGGGCCCTAGTCGCCACCAGGGTCTTTTCCCGCGCTAGCACGGTCTTGACCGGCAGTAAACCCAGGCCCGGTTGCGGTATTTCCGGTGGACTCGATGGCATGCGGATCGGCGATTTCCGTTCCCAGGATCTGCAAGCCCCCGCAGAGGCCGATGAACATCACATCGCCTGTTTGTGCCAGCTCCACCAGCCGTGCCGCCAGACCGCTTTGTCGCAGGTAGGCGAGATCGCTCGCCACATTTTTACTGCCCGGCAGGATCACCGCATCCGGCCGACCCAAGTCCCCAAGCTTGCGCACGATGCGCAGCCGAACATCAGGCTCGAGCCTTAACGGATCGAGATCGGTGAAATTCGAGATATGTGGCAAATCGATGGCCGCAATATCCACCCGATCCGTTTCCGCCGGCGTTTCGTCCGGCGCTGTCCAGGAGTTGAAGCTGACCGAATCTTCTTCTGGAATTCCCAGTTCGTCGATATAAGGCACCACGCCGAGCGTAGGAACTCCGGTATGTTGTTGGGTATAATCGATCGCCTCATCGAGCAGTGCCGGGTCGCCGCGAAAGCGGTTGATGACAAAACCGGCGATGCGTCGGCGTTCCCTCTCGGAGAGGACTTCCATCGTCCCTACGAAGGCGGCGAACACCCCACCCCGGTCGATGTCGCCGACCAGCAGCACCGGCGCGCTAGCGTGCTCGGCCATCGCCATGTTGACGATGTCATGACGCTTAAGATTGACTTCGCCCGGACTGCCGGCCCCTTCGAGCACCATCACATCCACCTCCGAGGCCAGCGAATCATAGGCTTGTTTCACCGCTTCGAAAGCTTGCTGTTTGTACCGAATATAGCGTCCCACCTCCCTATTGCCCACCGGTTTCCCGAGCAAAATCGCCTGCACGCCCGTCGTTGAATTCGGCTTCAATAACACCGGATTCATACGCACATCCGGATCGAGCCGGCAGGCCTGTGCCTGCACCACCTGCGCACGTCCCATTTCGCCGCCGTCGCGGGTCACGTAGGAATTCAATGACATGTTCTGCGCTTTGAACGGCGCCACCCGGTAACCGTCCTGCAGCAGGATTCGGCAAATGCGGACGTGAGCACGCTCTTACCGGCGTTCGAGGCGGTTCCCTGGAACATGATGGCCGGAGTTTGGGCTGGTGCGGATTTGATAAGGATCTGCGGCGTTGGCACCGCGAGCGCACACGCTAACGCATTCAACAAGCGTTCGTTCTCATCCTGGGTACGCACCGCGACCCGAAAATAGCGGCGATCCAATCCAATGTAGTTGTCGCAGACTCGAATCGCGATGTTCTGTTTGAGAAGACGTCTCGCCAGTTCCGGCGCATCCGGTTCAGAGCCTTCGAGCCGCGCCAGTAAATAATTGGCCGCCGAAGGGAACACGCGAACCCCCTCCAAACAGGACAATCCTTGGTATAACTGTTCCCGTAGTGCCGTGACCTCTGCGCGCGTGTTTTCGAAGTACACGCTGTCCTCGATGACGGCAACGCCCACTGCCTGGGCCAGGCTGCCGACGGACCAGGGGGGTAGCACTGCCCGCAGCCGCCGTGCGATAGGTTCCGCCGCTACGGCATAACCGAGCCGCAGTCCCGGGATGGCATAGAACTTGGTCATTGTGCGCACGACGATGATATTGGGGTGCCCATTACCTAATGAATGTAACCCGTCTTCCACTCCGGTCCTCGGTTGGTTTGGGCGACGCCTGCCGGGGGTGTTGGCGGCAGGGATGCCGCCGTCAAGCCTACCAGGACGTATTAACGGCGTCCCCTGGCTGGCGTCGCCCAAACCCGAGAGGCGCACTCGGCGGATTGCATCCTTAGCCAACAAACTCGGGCAACCCTGGGCAAAATCGGCAAAGGCCTCGTCGTCGACGAACATACTGGCTGGATGCCGTTCGGCCAATCGAGTGAGATCTGACGGATTAAACAATGTGCCGGTTGGATTTCCCGGTTGCCCCACGATCAGCAACTCCTCTCCCAAAAGCCTCTGTTCAATCTGGCGCCAGTCGATGGCAAATCCGTCGGCGGCATCCAGCTCGACGGTTTCGATCGCCATGCCGGCTAACTCGGCGGCCCTGACGTAATCGATGTAGCTCGGCACGGGGATGACGGCGCGCTTGAGGCCCAGCACTCGCGGCAGGGCATACAGGAGTTCCGTGGAACCGTTGCCGACCACCAGGCATTCCGGCGGCACCCCATGCCTTGAGGCCAATGCCTCGCGCAGCTCCAGGCAATGGGGATCGGGATAGTGCACCACCGCGCTCAGGTTGCGGGCGATCACTCGCCGCAAACAATCCGGCGGCCCGAGCGGATTAATATTAGCGCTGAAGTCGAGCAGTTCATCGGGAGCGCATCCCGCCAAGTGCGCTAAGCGGCGCGTATGTCCGCCGTGGCCGAAGCTCATTCACCGCCTCCTTGTCCCCAAAGTGCGCTCAAGGGCTGCGCGCAGAGCACGATCAGCACCAGCGTTTCGGCGATTTCGCTCGCGGCTCCCAGGGTATCTCCGGTGATTCCGCCGAGCTTGGTCTTATACCAAATGGCCAGAGCGGCCAGCGCGGCCAGCGTTACGACGCCCGCGATCACTCCTGCCCAGTGTGCGAGCAACCAGGCCGTAGCCAATAGCGCTGTGATCGCCACCCAAGATTCCCAGGCTGCCCGACCGCGACAGAATGGCGCCGCCAAACCTTCTTGCCGGACGTACGGCAGAAAATCCAATAAAGGCACCATAGCGCAACGCCCGGCAAGTGGTGCCAGCAGCACCGCCTTCATGCGTTGCTCTGGGGAAAGCGAGGCCAAGGCCGCGATTTTTAGGATTAAATCGCTCGCGATAGCCAGGCATCCAAAGACGCCGATGCGGCTGTCGTGCATGATCTCCAGTATTTGCTCTCGGGAACGATGGCTTAGCAATCCATCGGCGGTATCGCTCAGACCGTCGATATGGAGCCCGCGGTGCGCCACGCTCAACCAAATTACGAGAATGACCGCGAGCACCAGTGGTGGAAAGATTTGTTCGAAACTGGCAGAGATGCCCACCGTGGAGATGCCGATCAGTAATCCAACCAGCGGAAAAAACGGGACGCTGCCCTCAAGATCTTCCTCCTTGGGCAGCCAAGCCGCAGGCATGGGCAAGAGCGTCAGAAATCCCAGTGCGGCCCACAGACGTTTCATGCATGGGCCTCCGACACCTGAGCCTCTTCGAAGGTTTTCACCTCGCTTAACACGCGTGCCGCGGCTTCAACCAGGGGCATGGCCAGCGCCGCGCCGGTGCCTTCGCCCAATCGCAGATTCAGATCCAATAGGGGTTCCTTGCCCAGGAACTGCAATGCAAACCGGTGCCCCGGTTCCACACTGCGGTGCCCGGCGATGAGGTAATCGGCGGCGTACGGCGCCAAGCGCTGCGCGATCAATGCGCCCGCCGTGGAGATCAAGCCATCGATGACCACGGGCTTATGCCGCAATGCCGCCCCCAGGATCACGCCGGCAATCCCCCCGATTTCGAATCCTCCGACCTTGGCCAATACATCCAGGGCATCGTCGGGATCCGGCCGGTTCAGCCGCAAGACACGCTCGATGACATCGACTTTATGGCGTAGTTGTTCGTCGTCGATCCCCGTGCCTCGGCCGGTAACCTCTGCCACGGCTTTATTTGTCAGAGTGGCGATAATGGCTGAACTCGAGGTGGTGTTGCCGATGCCCATGTCTCCTACACCGAGCAAATCATGGCCTTGTTCTTCGATGAGCTTGCGGGCAACCCGGATGCCGTTTTCCAGACAGGTTTCGGCTTGGATCCGGGTCATGGCCGGCCCTTTGGCCATATTGGCTGTTCCCCGACCTACCGGCAGCGAAACGAGCGCACCCGCCTGGGTTAGATCGCCCAAATCGGCTGCAACCCCCATATCCACGACACACACCTCGGCATTCGCCACCGTGGCCAGCGCGTTGATCCCCGCGCCTCGGTGCGCAAAATTGGCCACCATTTGTGCTGTGACTTCCTGTGGATACTTGCTCACCCCTTCCGCCGTCACGCCGTGGTCGGCGGCCATCACAACCACCGCTCTGCTTCGGACCGGGGGAGTCAAGGAGCGGGTCATGCCCGCCAGATCCATAGCCAAATCCATCAACCGCCCCAGCGCCCAATGGGGCATGGTGAGTTGGTCCAGGCGTGCTATGGCCTTTTCTCGCCAAGAGGCGTCCTGAGGCAGGATGGCCAAAGTGTGTTCATACCAGCTAGACATCGCTCGATCCTTTGATTTGTAGGGTTAAGCCACTGACCATCAAGATCACCTCGTCAACTGCGGCCGCCATCTCCTGGTTGCATCGGCCTATCAGGTCTCTGAATCGGCGGGAATCCGCATCCCCGGGCACGATTCCCATCCCGACTTCATTGGTTACGAAAACGACAAATGCGCCGCTTCGCCGTGCGGCCGTTATCAATTCTCGGCAGTGCTCCACGATGCGTTCTTCGTGTAGGGTTTCCCCACGCTGAGCAGCGGTGTACATCAAATTATTCACCCACAAAGTGAGGCAATCGCACAGAATGACATCGTAGCCGGCGGCCTCGGCGAAAGCACCGGTGAGATCCAGCGGCGCTTCGATGGTGTCCCATCCCCGCCCGCGCCGTTCCTCCCGGTGACGGGCGATGCGCTGCTCCATCTCCGCATCCAGGATCGGTGCCGTGGCGATGAAAATTCGTTTGCTTCCCGCACTCTCCACTAAGCGCAGCCCATGGCGGCTTTTCCCGCTGCGGCAACCGCCGGTAATCAATACCATCCTGGCCATGTTAGGATGCCTCCTCCGAACACGTTTCATTCAGAGCGGTCAGTACCGCTGAGCCGTCCTGAAAATGGAGGCGGGTAAGCGCCGCCGGCCGTATTTCGAAACGTAAATGGGATCGGGCATCCAAACCCAGAAAATGGCAAAGTAAATAACGGATCACACCGCCATGGGTCACGGTCAGCACACACTCGCACGGCATCTCCCGCAATCGATGTGCAACGCGGCCTACTCGATCCCAAAAATCCACGAGGGATTCTCCCTCGGGAAAACAAAAGTCCATTTCTCCGTGTGCCCATTGTTCAACCAATCGAGGATCGTGCGCGGCGATTTCCTGAAACGTTAAGCCCTCCCAGCGCCCGAAATCGATCTCCCGCAGATCGGGATCGCGTTCTAGAACAAGATCGGTATTTTTGAGCAGGATCTCCGCCGTTTCCGAGCTGCGTCTTAAGGGGCTGGAAAAGACGCGTGAAGGAGCCTGTCTATGGATCGATTTTTCGATCCGCTCGGCCTGCTGCCGGCCGGCTTGGGTGAGTGGCGCATCTGTTTTGCCCACGTACCGCACCCCCTCATGGCCGGCTTCGCCGTGCCTGACCAACACCAGCCGTTTTCGGCATGATTCCAAGGCTCGCCTTCCTTTATATATTCTGAATTACCCCGCTGCTTGCGGCGGGGACATTAGCAATGGGGTTTCCAAAGGGGAGAGGTGCAGCTCTCCCCTTTGGTCGCCTGCGAGGTACATGCCTCGCAGGCGAAATATAATTGATTCCCAAAAAAAAATCCCCGAGCCTAAATAAGGCCCGGGGATTCCGTTTTAAACCCCATCTTAACCAACACGACTCCCTATCCACGAGGAGCCGGACAATCACGGTGCGAGCAGGTCTTCCGGCTTCCGGTTCGTTCTACTCGCCGCGCCTTCCCGTCCTCAAGGACAGTGGTTTGTTTGCGGTTTTCGTACCCGGTTACGGCGGCGGGTCCGCGACGGAATTTCACCGTCTTCCCTATCGCGGCGCAGTGGCCACTCGCAATAATCTGGTTAGAGTATAAAACGTGGCGGAGAAATCAAGCAGTTTTTTTCTTGAACGGATTGCGATGGGTGGAATTGGGTCGGGGTAAGCAGGTGTTTGTCAGCGGTGGGAGGTGTGGCTCGGTGGCTTTGGCGTTATAGTAGGCGATTAATCCAATCGCCATTTCAATCTGATGAGTAGAGTCTTTACACCAATTGATCTTCGAAGGTTTCATTGTTTCCTGTTTTGTCTTTTCATCTCAGCAACACTAGTGTTAACAGGTCTGGCGCGGGCCGAAGTGACGCACCAATCTGTCTCGCATCAGTTGCAGGTGCAGCTCGAACCGGCGGATCATCGGTTAACAGTGGAGGACAGGGTACGCCTTCCGCCCGTCACTCCGGCAAGGGTGCGGTTTCATTTGCATGCCGGGCTAAAGCCCATTCTCGTCGAGCCTGATATTCAGTTGGAACGATTGCAATATATGCCGGGGGAATCCGGGCTGATCCCTCTGGAGAAATATACCGTGCATCTCCCAGCGGGGCGACGTGAATTCACCTTGCGGTATGGAGGTCAGATCCATCATCCGTTGTCCAGCTTTGGCGAAG
This sequence comes from uncultured Gammaproteobacteria bacterium, assembly GCA_963731655.1. Classification (GTDB taxonomy): domain Bacteria; phylum Pseudomonadota; class Gammaproteobacteria; order JAAEPA01; family JAAEPA01; genus CAVSWL01. The sequence goes on from CAVSWL010000004.1 coordinate 20,785, forward strand.
ACTATGCAAAAAGCTTCGCGATATCACCCGGCCTCATCGGCGCGGAAGGCGTTTTTCTTACGGGTGAATCATATTGGTATCCGGTAATCGAGACAGCCCCATTGGAATTCGAGCTGGATGTTCGCCTGCCGAAAGGCTGGCTATCGGTGAGCCAAGGGAAGCGTATCCGGAGTGAAGCCGATGCTACAGCGCGCCGCGATATTTGGCGCATCACGTCTCCGCAGGAAGAAATATATTTAGTTGCCGCCCCTTTTTCCGAATATCATCAGCCAGCTGGCCGGATCGAGACGATGGCCTTTTTACGCGAGCCCGACCCGGCGCTGGCGCAGAAATATTTGGATGCCACCGGCCGGTATCTTAAGATGTACGAACGGCTCATCGGCCCCTATCCCTATTCCAAGTTCGCCCTGGTGGAAAATTTCTGGGAGACAGGTTACGGCATGCCCTCGTTCACCTTGCTCGGCCCGAAGGTGATCCGTCTACCGTTTATTTTGACGTCGTCCTATCCGCACGAGATTTTGCACAACTACTGGGGCAACGGCGTGTACGTGGATTACGCGGCGGGCAACTGGTCAGAAGGGTTGACGAGTTATCTTGCCGATCATCTGCTCAAGGAACAGCAGGGCCAAGCTGTTGAATACCGACGTACGGTGTTGCAGAAATATGCCGACTATGTACAGACCCAGCGCGATTTTCCGCTCCGTGAGTTCCACGGCCGGCACAGCGCGGCGAGTGAGGCGGTCGGCTATGGCAAGGGTATGATGCTGTTTCATATGCTGCGCTTAGAACTTGGCGATAAGCTGTTCACCGCCGCCCTGCAGTCATTCTATCGCCATTACCTATTCCGCAAAGCCGGATTCGGCGATCTTGAGAAGATTTTCAGCACTGTCGCCCAGCATTCGCTCAAGGAATTTTTTGCCCAGTGGGTCGAGCGCGCCGGCGCACCGCAATTGCGCCTCGCCGAAGCTCGGGTGGAGCGAGACGAAACCGCGTTTCGAGTGCACGCGGTGATCGAACAGACTCAACCGGGTGAAATTTACTCCCTGCGTGTGCCCGTGGCTATTCATCTGGTCGGAGGGAAGGAGGCCATCCAGCGCGATGTGCGCCTCAACCAGCGCCGCACCACCGTGAATTGGCGAGTACCGGCCAAGCCTTGGCGGCTGGATGTGGATCCCGAGTTCGATGTGTTCCGCAAATTGGACCGTAACGAAATCCCGCCGGCCTTAAGCCAAGCTTTTGGGGCAATACAAGCACTCGTCGTATTGCCCTCTGAGGCGTCCGCACCGCTGAAGTCAGCATACCAAGAACTCGCGCGCCAATGGCAGGGTGAGGGTGTACAGGCCGTGTTGGACACTGATTTGAAACGCTTGCCGGACGATCGCGCCGTATGGTTGCTGGGCTGGGAAAACCGGTTTCGGCCGCAGTTATCGCTGGCCCTTAAAGGCTATGCACTGAAGGAAACCCGGGACGCCGTAGTCTTGGATGGGGAGAATCTGTTGCGCAAGACACACTCGGTTGTTCTGGCCGGTCGCCAACCCGGTAATCCGGCACAGGCGTTGGTTTGGATCGCAAGCGATAACCCGGTCGCCATGCCCGGGTTGGCAGCCAAGCTGCCACATTATGGCAAATATAGCTATCTCGCGTTTAATGGAGACGAACCAACGAATGTGGTCAAGGGCCAATGGCCGGTGGTAGATTCTCCACTGTCGGTACGCCTCGATGAGAGCGAGACGGCGCTTACGCCCGGTAAACTCACACCGCGCAAGGCGCTAGTCGACCCCACTCCGGAATTTTCCAGCGCCCGTATGCTCCATGATATCCAGGTGCTCGCCGACGTTAAGCTGGCCGGCCGTGGTCTCGGCACGCCGGAACTCGATCGCGCCGCCGAGTATATCGCGGGGGAATTCCGCGAGGGCGGGTTAAAGCCTATGGAAGGAACCGATTACACTCAGCGCTGGTCGGCTGATGTGCCCCACCTGGGAAAGTCCGTCAAACTGAAAAACGTCGTCGGCATCATCCCCGGTGTGAATCCGCTATGGCGCGGTCAAAGCGTGGTGATCGGCGCGCATTACGATCATCTGGGGCGCGGCTGGCCCGATGTGCATGCAGGAGACAAGGGCAAGATACATCCCGGCGCCGATGATAATGCCAGCGGTGTGGCCGTATTATTGGAGCTCGCACGCAAGCTAGCACCGAACTGGCGGCCGCAGCGCACCGTGGTATTCGTCGCCTTCACCGGCGAGGAAGCCGGGCGGCTCGGCTCGCGGCATTATGTTCGGCAAGCTAGTGTTTATCCGGCCAAACAGGCCATCGGCATGGTCAATCTCGACATGGTCGGGCGTCTGCGCGATCAGCCCTTGCTGGTTCTAGGCGGCGGTTCGGCGAGCGAGTGGCCCCATATTTTCCGCGGTGTGAGTTTTGTTACCGGCATTCCGGTCAGTACAATCGAGGCGCAAGCCATCGCCAGCAGTGACCAGCAAAGTTTTCACGACATCGGAGTGCCAGCAGTGCATCTGCTCAGTACGCCGCATACCGATTATCACCGGCCTACGGATACGGTCGATAAGATCGATACAGAAGGCCTAGTGAAAGTGGCGACGGTGGTAAAAGAAACGGTGGACTACCTTGCTGGACGTCCTGAAGCTCTGACCTCTCGTGGGGGCACCGCACCGTCGGCCGCGCCTGTCACATCTAGGCGCAAGGTAACGCTTGGCACGGTCCCGGATTATACCTATGACGGCAAAGGCGTGCGCTTGAGTGGTGTGACACCAGGTACACCGGCGGAGGCGGCGGGGCTACGTACCGGTGATATCATTATCGGGCTGAATGCGGCACCGGTTGCCGACTTGAGTCAATTCGCCGCTCGGCTGCGCGGCCTCAATCCGGGCGAAGGGGTGACGGTTCGATTCATTCGCGAGGGCCGTGAGCAAACGGCCAAGGCACAATTGATGGCGCGTTAAGCGGGGAGGTCCGATGAAATACAAGAGGATTAAGCGATTAGTCGTACTAGGGTGCGCTATGTGTTTGTTGCTTCCGGCGGCGTTGGCGGCCGCTGGGCTAACGCCAGATCTAGTGATGGAAGGCGAGCGACATTTCGCCCATCTCAAACAATTGAGCTTCGGCGGTGAGAATGCCGAGGCTTATTTTTCCCACGATGGCAAGGAGCTGATTTTCCAGTCCACACGCGACGGGTTGCGGTGCGACGCCATCTTCCGCATGAATAGCGATGGCCAAAAGGTTCGCAGGGTGTCCTCGGGCAAGGGCGTAACGACCTGCTCGTTTATCGCACCGGACAATCGCTCGATTATCTATGCGTCTACTCACGGCGGCGCGCCGAGCTGCCCGCCCAAGCCCGACACTTCGCGCGGCTACGTTTGGCCGCTGTACAAGGATTACGAAATCTACCGCGCCGATCCCGAAGGTGGCAATCTGCGGCGCCTGACCGATACCGAGCGGTACGACGCCGAAGACGTGTATTCCCCGCAAGGCGATAAGATCCTGTTCACTTCGCTACGCAGCGGTGATCTGGAATTGTATCTGATGAATCCCGATGGCAGCGGTGTGGAGCAGTTGACCGACGCGCCGGGTTACGATGGTGGCGGTTTTTTCTCCTTGGATGGCGAGTGGATTGTATGGCGGGCATCGAGGCCACAAGGCGAGGCGCTTAGGGCCTATCGCCAATTGCTGGCGGAGGATCTGGTTCGTCCCAGCCATCTCGAAATCTATATCATGAATCTCAAGGAACGCAAACCGATCCAACTGACGCACAACGGTGCCGCCAACTTCGGACCCTATTGGCATCCCGACGGCCAGCACATTATTTTTGCCTCCAATTTGCGTGATTCCAGGGGACGCAATTTCGATCTGTATATGATCGATATCGCGTCGCGCAAACTGGAGCGTATCACCACGTATCCCGGCTTTGACGGATTCCCCATGTTTTCCCATGATGGTAAGAAGCTGGTGTTCGCTTCAAACCGCAACGGCAAGGTGAAGGGCGAAACCAATATCTTTATTGCGGATTGGCGCTGAGCGTCATTATTTTGGCGAGGATTTCAATGGACGCTCGACTGTATTCAGTACTGATGTGTTGAGCATGATCGGGGCTAGGTTCCAAGGAAATTTCCAGTACAATCCACTCGAGTCAAAGAACAAACAATGCAAGCACTATTAGAATGGATCGAGGAATCGACGAAAACAACCGTTGCCCTGTCGATTGCGCTTATTGTAATCATCGGAGTTATTGATTTTTGGAAAGGTTACCTGTTATCGGTGTCCCTATTTTACATTGTGCCCGTGATCTTAACAGCTTGGGTAAGGGGATGGCGTTTTGGCGTGGGAATCGCTTTCCTTGCTGCATCGGTATGGACGGGCGCTCACTACATCGCCGGCTTCCCAACTCCCCATCATGTCTATTTGTTGTGGAACGTCTTGATGCGTTTCGGCGTTTTTTCCACCGTCGCTTACGCGTTCGGCACGCTTAAAACGACGCTCGACTCGGAGATGAGAAGCGCGCGTCTCGATCCCTTGACGGGGATCGCCAATCGTCGCGAATTTCTTCGCGCGCTGGAATCGGAGCTCAACCGAGCCAATCATTTGGGATCAAACTTTTCTATCGCCTATTTTGATTTGGATAACTTCAAGCGATTAAATGACATTTCTGGGCACAGCGAAGGCGATCGCGCGATTCAGACCGTGGGCGCGGCTCTGCAGCAGACGTGCCGTAAGATGGATGTTCCGGGCCGATTGGGCGGCGATGAATTCGCCCTAGTGCTACCCCAGACGGACGAAGCCACTGCACAAGGGGTGATTCGACGTTTTCAAGAGCGCTTTTCCGCGGACATGAAGCATCAAGGGTGGGAGCTTGGAGTGAGTATCGGTATCGTGAGTTATCGGGGGAACGGCTGTTCCACTCCGCAACTACTTCAGGCAGCGGATCAAGCCATGTACAAAGCAAAGCAGGCAGGTAAAAATCGTATCTATTCCGAAACGTTGAATTCATCCATAGGCCAGTCTATGGAAAAATACAAGCAGCTAAAAAGGGACGGCTAGAGAAGCACTTGCCCAACACCCCTATGACAATTTGGTTCATTTGCGGTATAGTTTCTAGCAAAATTAGATGTACTTGATCGAGATTCTTTAAATTCGGTCGGATAGTCTTAGGTGCGCAACAATCACAACAAGCCCGATACGACATCCATACCATACGCAATCCGTTCACAATTGATGATGGCAAAATTAATGAGTGGATTCGGATCCCATGAATGAAATACTACGCGGGGATAGTGAGGGAAACGAAAGCCTGAGGGAATCCGCGATTGATAGGATCCGCGAAATTCTGGTCGGAGCGCCGTTAAGCGAAGTCGTCACGCTCATAAACCAAATCAATAGTCGGTTACATGAACAAATCACTCTCGCGCAGGAGGCGAATGAATCGCAGCTTAAGCGTCTTGAAAGCGATTTAAAGAAAGAAATTAATGGCATACAAGCTGGATATGAGCGGAACGAAGCCAATAGCAAATCTGCGCTCGATTCGTTAAGCGAAAATCAGAAGGCGCTGCGCGCTGAACTGAACAATGCTATACAGCAGCAAGGTGAACGGTTTTCGGGCTCCCTGGTGAATCTACAGCGGCGACTCGATGAACAAATGAGTGGATTAATAGGGCGATTGGATAGTTCGCGGGAAGACATTATTCACATGGTGGTGCACCAAGCGCAGCTATGGCTGGACAGCGAACCTTGTCGTAACAATCTAGCGAAGCTCGTGTCAGATCTTGTCCGCAATGCCACTTCCCAACTCGTGACGGAAATGCGCAACCGCATACTGGTTACCCCCGAGGAGCGCGAACGGATGATTAGAAGCTTAGCGCACCGACGCGCCCAGCAGCGTGGTTTTGTGGGGGGTAGCCAACTCCAGGACTGGCGCGAGGCTGAGGCCGAAGTGGAGCGCGTGTTGTCGGTTGCAGTCGATGTGAGGCATGCGAGTATTTAGTATTCCGGAGTGTAAAGACAACGGTCTAGCCCTACGGCGGGAAAGTCAACTCAGAGATTCGCGGAAACTAGGCATCCCCGAATCGCCGCCGCACCAAGGTGCAGCCCCGTCGTAGCTTATTGGCTTCCAGAGTCTGGGAATTCATAAGTTAGAAAGTTCTTTATCACCATAGTACGGTTCCTGATGGACATGGATGCACTATATTGGCGCGCCACCGGTTGGTGATGCACCGTAACGGTTCGGCTTTGTCGTACCACAGCGATAGAATATCTTGAGTCACGATCAGTGTAGCCGTTTTTTAGACGTGTGGTATAAATTCTGCTTGTTTTTCGCTTCAGTTTGCTCGTAACGAAACCGCGCAGTAGCTAAGCGGTGTTTTATTAAATGACCCTTTCCTGAAGGAGTAACTAGATGTCCGCAAGCGATGTTTTAAAGATGGTTAAAGATAAGGAGGTGAAGTATGTGGATCTTCGGTTCACCGATAGCCGGGGAAAAGAGCAGCATGTATCGTTACCTTCCTCAGTCATTAGCGAAGACTTCTTTGAAGATGGCAAGATGTTTGATGGTTCGTCTATTGCCGGTTGGAAAGGGATCAATGAATCGGACATGATTTTGATGCCAGATCCCACCACGGCAGTGATGGATCCATTCTTTGACGATGCCACCATGATCTTGCGTTGTGATATCGTGGAACCGACCACTATGCAAGGTTATGAGCGGGATCCGCGGTCTATCGCTAGAAAGGCCGAGGAATATTTGAAATCGACGGGAATCGCCGATACCGCGTATTTCGGTCCGGAGCCTGAGTTTTTTATCTTCGATGACGTGCGCTGGGCAGCGGAGATGAAAGGCGCTTTTTATGAAGTGGATTCGGATGAATCCTCGTGGAACTCGGAGAAGGTTTTTGAAGGGGGCAATATCGGTCACCGGCCGGGCATCAAAGGCGGTTATTTCCCCGTGCCTCCGGTGGATTCGCTGCAGAATATTCGCTCCGCCATGTGCTTAACCTTGGAGGAGATGGGGGTCCCCGTCGAGGTTCATCACCATGAGGTCGGCACCGCGGGCCAGTGCGAAATCGGCACCCGATTCGATACCTTGGTGCGGCGCGCCGACATGAATCAAATTCTCAAATATGTCGTGCAAAACGTCGCCCATAATTATAGCAAGACGGCGACCTTTATGCCCAAGCCTCTGGTTGGCGATAACGGCAATGGCATGCATGTGCATCAATCCTTAGGGAAAGACGGGAAAAATCTGTTTGGTGGAGACCAATATGGCGGACTCTCGGAAATGGCGCTTTTCTATATTGGCGGCGTTATGAAGCATGCCCGGGCAATTAACGCCTTCACGAATGCCTCGACGAATAGCTACAAACGCTTGGTTCCGGGGTTTGAAGCGCCGACGATGCTAGCTTATTCCGCACGTAACCGCTCCGCCGGGATACGCATTCCATTCGATCCCAATCCCAAGGCGCGCCGGATCGAAGTTCGCTTTCCGGACCCTTCGGGGAACCCGTACTTCAGTTTTGCGGCGATGATGATGGCCGGCTTAGATGGCATCCAAAACAAAATCTCCCCGGGTGCCCCCCTCGACAAGGATCTCTACGATTTGCCACCGGAGGAAGAGGCAGAAATTCCTAAAGTCTGCTTCTCGCTAGATGAGGCCCTTGGTGCTCTGGACCAGGACCGTGAATTTCTCAAAGCCGGTGGAGTATTTACCGATGACGCGATCGATGGGTATATCCAACTAAAGATGGAGGAAGTGACTCGATTACGCATGACGACACACCCCATAGAGTTTGATATGTACTACAGTCTTTAGACTGTTCTTAGAGTGGTTAAAAAACGCCCCTTGTCGGGGCGTTTTTTTTTAGATGAGACTTAGCCTTGCATGACGCTCCATCTGTAACTATGCTCGGTGACGCACATAATGGGCCTAAGCAACTGTTTCCATGCTATTGTTTTGAAAGTCCCCGTGTACCGATTCCGCGTTAAGCTGAACACAACTAAGTAGTCTGAACGTGGTCTTACTGATCAGTAGTTTTACTAAAGGATAGCGCCTATGCTCCGCTTCGTTCTCATTTCGATCTTGTTGTTATGGTCCGTTTCGGCCTATTCAGAAGTGTACCGTTGGATAGATCAGGACGGTAACCCGGTGTTTTCGGATACTCTACCCTCGAAGAGCGCCCGTCCCAAGGATGTGAAAACGGTTAAACTTCCCACCGTCGAAACAATACCCTCAGTAAATGCTCCACGCGGATCATCCAAGCAAGCCCTTATAAAGAATTCTAAAGCAACGTATACTCAATTTTCTATCACCGAGCCGATATCAGATGCAGTGATCCGCGACAATACGGGTAATATTAAGGTGAGTACTGCATTGGATCCTGCCTTGCAGTCCAATGACCGGATTAGACTTTATCTTGATGGCGCGGTGATTGCTGATGGGCACCAAACCCAATTTCAACTCGCGAACGTGGATCGCGGTGCACACACCCTTCATGCGGAAGTTAATGATGCTGCTGGAACTGCATTAATCTCGACTCAACCCACCCATTTTACATTGCACCGTTTCTCGATACTGCATAAACCGACGTCACCGAATCCGATCAACCAGGGCGGCGCGCCTACAACCCTGACGCTGCTTTCAGTTGATAGGGACGGGTCCTATAATAATTAAACTAAGCCTGGTGAAGCGCGGTTCTCCATTGAACCGCTTATGTAGTTTGGCGAGTATTCGCCAAACATGAATGTGAATCGTCTATATTCTGTGCCACATTCGGTCTGCGGCCGATCTAGGCGGTAGGTCGCCGTAGGGGGGCCCTGCGGGTAATTTACACAGTGGATCACTTATTGCTTATTTAACGGCATGGATAAGCACGATTATGCTTTTGTGTTGGATAACCTTACCACGGCAATTTTGCTGGTTGATGAGAATCTCACGCTGCAATACATCAATCCGGCAGCGGAAATGTTGTTAGGACTCAGTGCACAACGAACGCAAGGTAAGCCGCTCACTTCAATCTTCACCTGTCCCACGGAAGACTTACCGATGCGGATTACCCAAGCGCTTCAGACCTGTCAGCCTTACGCCGAACGCGAAATTGAAGTGCATACTCCAGGTAAAGTGAACGTGACCGTAAACTGTACCATCACGCCATTGGTGGGTCCGGATCAAGTTCGGGGAGTGATCTTGGAAGTGGTTGAATTGAACAGGCGATTAAGAATTACACGAGAGGAGCAAATCCTAAATCAGAATCTAATTTCACGCATGCTCATCCGCGGCCTTGCTCATGAAATCAAAAACCCTCTGGGTGGGCTTCGAGGCGCAGCACAACTGCTGGAGCGTGAGTTGGACGATGAAAATCTCAAAGAATTTACCGACATTATTATCGGCGAAGCGGATCGGTTACAAAAGCTGGTTGACCGCTTGCTCGTGCCCAATACTCATCCGCAAAAACGCACGCTCGACATCCATGAAGTTATCGAGCGGGTGCGCCAGCTTGTCACCGCCGAAGCCCCGCGGGGGGTTTTGATCGAACGCGATTATGATCCGAGTATCCCCAAGGTGCATGCGGATCGCAATTTATTGATTCAGGCTGTGTTGAATATTGTTCGCAATGCGATGCATGCGGTGGGCGAGAGCGGCACCATCACTTTGCGCAGCCGGATTGAGCGACAGTTCTCGATCGGGCAGATTCGCTATCGGCTTGTGGCGCGGATTGATGTTATCGATAATGGGCCGGGGGTTCCCGAAAACTTGAAGGGAAAACTCTTCTACCCCATGATTGCCGGTAGCGGCAATGGCGCGGGATTAGGTTTGTCCATCGCGCAAACCTTGGTGAGTCTACATAATGGACTCATTGAATTTACTTCGTGTCCCGGCCACACCGAATTTAACGTATACATCCCGATCAGCAGGTAGTCTGGCGATGAACAGTGTAAATGAACAAGTCTGGGTAATCGATGACGATCGCTCCATTCGTTGGGTGCTGGAATGTGCGTTGAAAAAGGCCAATATGCAGGTCAAGTCATTCGACTCCGCGCTCGGTGTACTGGAAGCCTTGGGGAATGAATCGCCCAATGCGGTGATTACCGATATCCGCATGCCTGGCATGGACGGTTTACTGCTACTGGAGCGTATTCATCAAAATTTCCCGGAGCTGCCGGTCATCATTATGACGGCGCACTCCGACCTGGATAATGCGGTCGCCGCTTTTGAATACGGTGCGTTTGAGTATCTTCCCAAGCCGTTTGACATTGATCAAGCGATCGCACTGGCGAAACGTGCGTGTTCGCTAAGCAAGAAGCAGCAAGTGACGCAAATACAGGCCCAATTCGCCGAACCGGAAATCGTAGGCGAGGCGCCTGCCATGCAGGAGCTGTTCCGGTCTATCGGGCGCTTGTCCCGTTCCAATATCACGGTGTTGATCACCGGCGCTTCGGGCACTGGCAAGGAGTTGGTGGCCCGGGCGTTGCACCGCTACAGTCCCCGCAGTGCTAAGCCTTTTATCGCCCTCAACACGGCTGCAATCCCCAGGGATTTGTTGGAAACGGAGCTATTCGGCCACGAGAAAGGTGCGTTCACTGGTGCGCAGTTTTTACGGCGCGGGCGCTTTGAGCAAGCCGATGGCGGCACCTTGTTTTTAGACGAGATCGGTGATATGCCTGCGGACTTGCAGACCCGGCTGCTTAGGGTATTGTCTGATGGCGATTTTTTCCGCGTGGGGGGACATACGCCGCTGAAAGTGGATGTGCGCATCATTGCTGCGACTCATCAAGATCTTGACCACCGCGTGAAACTGGGTGCCTTTCGCGAGGATCTATTTCATCGGCTCAATGTAATCCGCATTCATGTCCCGAGTTTGCGAGAACGTCGCGAAGATATTCCGCTTCTGTTAAACCGCTTTTTACAAAACGCAGCGAAAGAGCTGGATGTCGAACCGAAGGTCCTGAGACCCGATGTCATCGATTATTTGTGTCGCTTGGAGTGGCCGGGTAATGTTCGGCAGCTAGAGAATGCTTGCAGATGGCTGACGGTGATGGCCTCAGGTCAGGAAATATTGATGGAAGACCTACCTAAGGAACTGCGACATGAACAACCTGTACCTGCCGATTCGGATTGGCAACAGATTCTTTCCTTGTGGGCTAATTGCGAACTTGAGCGGGGTGCAGACATGATATTGAATAAGGCAACCCCCATGTTTGAGCGCGTGATGATCGAGACAGCCATGAATAAGGCGGGTGGCAAGCGCCAGGAAGCCGCTCGTTTGTTGGGGTGGGGACGAAATACCTTAACCCGGAAAATTAAGGAATTGGAGTTGTATGCCGATGACCAGGAGTAGCAATCGATGTAATTCGTTCTGTTTCTCCTACGAACTCATACAGGTTCATGGACTATAAGCTGCTCATTTGTCTTGACTATGACGAAACCTACACCGCCGATCCCGAGCTCTGGCATGGGTTTATACAACTTGCCAAGTCCCGGGGGCATACCATCATTTGCGCAACCATGCGTTATGAATTTGAGGGTGACGAGGTTAAACACCATTTGGGCGCTTACTGCGATCAGATCTTTTTTACCGGCCGCAAAGCTAAACGCCGATTCATCGAAGAACTGGGCTTCTATCCCTCAATTTGGATCGATGATAGTCCACACTGGATCGAAGTGGACAGTTTTTAGAAGCTAATTGATCCGACAGTTATCTTCAATCCTGGAGTTCCTCGGTTTACTCCACGCCCAGTTTTTTTAGTCGGTAGCGCAATTGCCTAAAGCTTAGCCCCAACAGCTTCGCGGCCGCTGTCTTATTCCAGCGAGTTTTTTCCAAAGCCTTAATGATGGCGTCTTTTTCCATAGAGTCAAGGTAATTGGTGAGTTGCCCGTCGGTAGGTGGAATCTCATCGGATGGTTGCGGGTCGTGATTGGGTATAGGCGTCGGCGTTGGGATGGCTTGGGGTATATTGAGGTCGTGAGCATCGATGGTTTTATCCTCGCACAGAGTGGCGGCACGCTCTAAGATGTTCTCCAATTCGCGCACATTTCCAGGGAAGTGATAAGCTTGGAGTTGGTCCAAAGCTATCGGAGTGAGTTGCAAGGTATCTTCCTGCCACTGGACGGCCAGTTTTTTTAAGATGTGATGGGTCAGCAAGGGGAGGTCCTCCAACCGTTTGCGTAACGGCGGAACGTCGAGTTCGATCACGTTGATTCGATAATAGAGGTCCTGACGGAAATTTCCGTGCTCAATTTCCTCGACCAGATTCTTGTGGGTAGCGCTCAGGATGCGGATATCCACCGGAATCTCTTGTTGTGCACCGATGGGTTTAATAGCTCTTTCCTGGATGGCGCGCAACAACTTGACCTGCATGTGCAAAGGTAATTCCGCGACTTCATCGAGAAATAAAGAGCCGCCGTTGGCGGCTTGAAACAGACCTTCTTTATCTGTAACTGCGCCGGTGAACGAGCCCTTGATGTGGCCAAAAAATTCACTCTCCATAAGTTCTGTAGGAATGGCGCCACAGTTGACCGGAACAAATGGGCGGTCGGCTCGGGGGCCGAGTTCGTGAATTTGGCGGGCGACCAATTCTTTGCCCACGCCAGATTCTCCGTGTAGATAGACAGGGGCTTGGCTGCGTGCCAATTTTTTAATCGTGGCCTTAAGCCGCGACATCGCTGGTGAGGTGCCCAACAGGGTGTCTTCCCGGTCCGGCACCGGCTTGAGGGTGCGTTCCTTAGACACTTTAAGCGCACTGTTCACAAGGTTGCGCAAAATGGGTAGATCAATCGGCTTGGATACGAAATCGAAAGCCCCGGCTTTGAGGGCTTGTATGGCCGTATCCATGCTGCCATAGGCGGTGATGACCGCCACTGGCACGCGCGGATAGTGTCTTTGAATATGTTGTACCAAATCGATACCGTTACCGTCGGGCAGGCGCATATCGGTTAAACAGAGATTGAATCTATGTTGTTCGAACAAATTCTTGGCCTCTGTCAGGTTGGCGGCTGCACGGGTACTGAGATTCATCCGGTTAAGCGTAATCTCGAGCAATTCACGGATATCGGGCTCATCGTCAACAATTAGCACGTATTGCAATGTTCTGACCCTCGGTTTGACTAATTGGGAATTCTACACGGAAGCAACTGCCGCCCGATTGATCGGGGAAGTAACTCAGGTTGCCGCCGTTGTTTTTTAATAATTCGGTGGAGATATATAACCCCAAGCCGGTCCCACTAGTGCTGGTTGTAAAAAACGGTTCAAATAACTGGGCTTGTATTGAGGAATCAATCCCCGGGCCATAGTCAATCACATCCAGGTAGGGAGCTCTGAAATCCCTCGAAACCCCCCCGCGTAAATCCACGCGCACGGCCTTATCTGGCTGGGTGCCGTACTTCTTGGCATTGATGCATAAGTTCCACATAACTTGATGGAAATTATTCGGATCGATATGCACGAGCGTATCTTCCGGGTGGATTGTGATAGAAGCCCAATCGCTGGGTAAATTCTGCACGCGGCTAAATTCATCGGTGAAGGTCATCAGCCATTCTTTGAGTATAACCGGCTCCTGTCTCGGCAGTTCCGCTCGGGAAAGCTGCAGTATGTTTTGAATGATCTCGTTCATGCGCCGGGACTGGTCATGAATGATGCGCACCATGCGTTGGTCGGCTTCATCCAGGCCAGGCGTTTCCCCCAGCAATTGCACCGCATGACTGATCGCTCCCAGCGGATTGCGAATTTCATGGGCGATGCTCGCGGTTAGCCGCCCCAGAGAGGCCAGTTTGGTCTCTTGTATCTGGCGATTGATGTCCGCGGTGTCTTGCAAGAAAATTACTGTCCCGCGGTCTTCCTTGCGGGTCCCAACATGGGTGATGCGCACTTGCAAGCCCGCGATGCTGGTCTGATCCAATAACTGGCTGGATCGGCTTCGAGGTTTTCTCTCGCGCCATTCATTGAACAGGTGATATAACGGCAAGGATAGGTCTTGGAGCGATTTCGGTTCGCTAATCGGTGGGCGTCTGAGCAATGACCAAACGGATTGATTGATCAGCCGGATGCAAGCGACATCATCCACCACGATGATTCCGGAAGACATCCGATTGACGATGTACTCGTTCAGCTTGGCTAGATTTGCCAGATCGATGCCTCGCTGGGCGGCGAGTTCTTCGCTGAGCACGGCGCGATGCGCGAGATACATGGCCAGCATAGCGGTTGCAAATAGCGAAGCCCCCAGGAGCCCGGTCTGGCTGTAGGCTGTGGATTCGAATAGATGATACAACTGGCTATAGAGCTGTTCCGCAAATAACGCCAGCGCGCCGAGTGAGGCGAATAGAATCGCCGCGGGACCAGGCATCAGCAGACTGGCTCCGGCGATGGCGGCGATCATCAGAATACCCAGTCCACTTTCGATTCCGCCGCTAAAGTGTATCGCCAAGGTAATGAATAGGATATCGGCCAGCGTCTGTATAACGACTTGCAGTTTGAAACTTGGCCATTGATATTGATTCGGAACAGTCCAGCACAGCGCGAACAGGAGATAACTGACAGTTAGCCAATTAAATAAGAGTGAATTGTATTGGCCCACCAATTCCGACCCCCGGAATAAGCCAAGCGCCAATAACAGTATGCCGATAGCGATACGGTAAAGATTAAACAGCCGCAGTGGCTTCCACTGCGGTATAGTCGTCGTCGGGTGATCAGTGAGCTCCATAATCGGTTCTTTGGCTAGCCATTAATGCCGAGCCTGATCTAAAGCTCTGTGTTCCTGAGAGCAATAGTTCTGGCCACCGACGTGCAGGATTTCCTGTTCCGGAACATGCAGACCACAATAATCGCAACGCACCATTTTCTGCGCGTCGAGATGTCGGTTCCCTTGCCGGATCCGGTTTTTAAAGCTTTGCCAACGTCGATGCAGCAATGCGATCACGATCACCACCGCTAGCAGTAACAATATCCTGGACATGAGCGTGTAGCAGCGTTTCGGTAAGCTGACAGATGACGAGATACTGGGGCGTCAATTACCCTGCGCGCTAGAACGTTAAACCGATGAGTCTTGTGCGTCCTTGGGGTAATTTTCCTTTAACACCCGCTCAGCTTCATTTGCCATGTCCTCCAGTCCCAGCTTGCGGTAAGCCCGAATCATCGTTTTCAGAGCTAGGGGCACAGAGGTCGCTTCCTGATAGTTTTCCAACACATATTTGGAGCGATTAGCGGCGGCGGCATAAGCGCCGCGGCGCATATAATAATCCGCGATGTACATTTCATGTTCCGCTAATTTGTTGCGTAGAAAAACCATCCGTTGTCGGGCATCATCGACATATCGGCTATTGGGATAAGAGCGGACGAGCTGGCTGAAATCGTCAAATGCCCGCAACAAAGGGGTGGGATCCTTCTTGGCTGGATCATTGGGTATAACGCTGGATAGTACACGCCGGCCGCGGTTGAAATTGGCCAATCCCTTAAGATAGTACGCATAGTCCACATGCGGGCTTCGGGGATGCAGCTTGATAAATCGGTCGGCATTGGCGATGGCTGAGTCCGGTTCATCGTATTTATAGTAAGCGTAGGCGGAGTCCAATTGAGCCTGTTGTGCGTAGCGCCCGAAAGGATAACGGGCTTCCAGTGACTCGAACAGTTCGATGGCGTGTTCGAAATTACCGGCATCGAGGCTTTCTTTGGCTTCCGAATACAATTTTGCCGCGGACCAGCCTTTAGTGGGATCATGGTCACCGCTAAAGGCGGCGCAGGCGGCCAACAGGCTGAAAATCGCCATCAGGACGGGAAGTTTTAGGATTAAGAGATTCAACTTTACACTTGTCATGGGTTGGGTCTATAGGCTTGGTAGGGGCGAACATCGAGGACCAGACGAAAAATCCAGCTCAAAGTATTAGTCAACTATTATTGATGTTTTTTGGAATAATTTCACTAGGAGTCGGTTGGATCGAATGAGATTGACACTAAATAAATAATAATGGGGTCAAATCTCTGAGCAGATATCGCGTATAACGGCAGGATTTCTAAAGATAATTTCGGATAATGGTTATATCATCATTACTCACAAGAGTCGATCTATTCTATACTAAGTATAGCCGTAATTTATAGAATTGCTGATCGACTAGGCGCATGCTAGCCCCTATAGTCGCTGGTAATTCCCACCAATGGAGATTGCAGAGACCATCGTGCTGCGAGTCCCTCTAGCAGGAACTCTACGATCAAGTGTTTGGGTACGAAGGATTTCATTGCCGGTGAGAAAGGGGGGTAAATTTTCAGTAATTGCTTGAACAAACGTCCTACATGGATTTCTATTCCCGATAGATATGTGTATCCATTTAGCCTCATGAATAAAGAACCGCAAACTGATCTTCCGCTTATGGCGGCGATCATTCCAGAACAGGGTGCCGGTATGCGTGTTGACAAAGTGGTGGCGCAACTTTGTCCGGAGTATTCGCGGGCACGCTTGCAACAATGGATCAAGCAGGGTCATGTCCGCATTGACGGCGAGATATGGCGGCCACGAGATAACGTACAAGGAGGCGAACAGGTCACCATTTTCCCTCAAGTCACCGCTCAGAATATGTTTATCGCCGAGCCGATCCCCTTGGTGCGCATCCATGAAGACGCCCACATTCTAGTGATCAATAAACCGGCCGGCTTGGTAGTCCATCCGGCTGCAGGAAATTGGCAAGGTACGTTGTTGAACGCTTTATTGCACCATTTTCCTGAGCTTGAGTTCATCCCCAGGGCCGGTATCGTACACCGCCTGGATAAGGACACCAGCGGGCTCATGGTGGTGGCGCGCACCCTTCAGGCCCATCATCATCTGGTCGTTGAACTTCAGCACCGTCGAGTGCAGAGGGAGTATTTTGCCTTAGTGCAGGGATGCCGGATAGCTGGCGGCACGGTGAACTGCAATCTGGGACGTCATCCGGTTCATCGCAAGCGATTTGCGGTGGTCGATGCTGGAAAACCGGCGGTCACACACTATCGAATAGCGCAGCGTTTTCGGCACCATACCTTACTGCAGGTTCGGCTGGAAACCGGGCGCACCCACCAGATCCGCGTTCATCTTGCCCATATTGGCCATCCGCTGGTTGGGGATCCGCTTTACGGTGGACGTCAGCGAGTGCCACCTCAAGCGAGCGCGTCGCTCATTGAGGAACTGCGTGGATTCAACAGGCAAGCTTTGCATGCGATGACACTGGGTCTGACACACCCGAGCACCGGAGAGCGAATGGATTGGCATTCCCCGATGGCCGCGGATATGGCGAGCCTGTTAGGTGCCCTAGGCGACGATGAAGCTCAATCCGATAGGTGAATTTCAGTTTGGGATGTGGAGTGATGCAGAGTATTCCTAGCTCCTGGGTGGTGCCCAGCTGGCCTGCGCCAAAACACGTTTGCGCGGTCTCAACTTCCCGAGAAGGTGGGGTAAGCCAGGGGCCTTATGCATTCCTTAATCTAAGTGATCGGGTAGGTGATGATCCCGAAGCCGTGCTTGAGAACCGTGCGGCATTGCTCAGGTATTTGGCGCTACCCAACGAACCGTTCTGGCTGACTCAGGTGCATGGCCGACAGGTAATTCATGCAGGGCGGAATACTCAATCTCGCGCAAGCCGATGCGGCGATTGCTAAGACCGCCGGGATAGTTTGCGCGGTGGCTACCGCAGATTGCCTCCCCGTTTTGTTTTGCGACCGGGCCGGGACTTGTGTAGCGGCGGCTCATGCGGGTTGGCGCGGGTTAGTTGCGGGCGTACTAGCAGCGACAGTCGAATCGCTGGCTAAGCCCGCAGCCGAGCTACTCGCTTGGCTTGGACCGGCCATTGGTCCCCGGCACTATGAGGTCGGGGACGAGGTGAGGCAGCAATTTATTCATCAGCAAATGGCCAACCGTTCCGCGTTCACCGCCTCGGCTGAATGCCGCTGGATGGCCGATCTTTACCAGTTGGCGCGAAATCAGCTGAATTCCTTAGGCATCGAGCACATCTATGGCGGGAACTTATGCACCTACAGCGATGCTGAAAGGTTCTTTTCCTATCGCCGGGATGGCGTCACTGGCCGTATGGCGAGCCTGATCTGGATTGCTTGATAACGCTTTGAACCTCGATGTGTTGTCTGCTGTCCGGTTTAAGAGCACTCATTCTAGGTTTTACCCGCTGTATTAGAGCGGCTAGACGGTTAATAGCCCAGAACCGGCGGTCAGCGCTTTGATTCATGGCGTAACGAATCCGAGAGTTACGGAGATTACTAAATGTCTCGGATATGGAACAGATCTGCTGAGAAAAAGCTGGAGAGGGTCAGATGTTCCGATCCTCTTGGTTGATCAGCTAGGCTTTCTTCCTAAGTAAACTCTCAAGCTTTCTACGAGCTGCTAATCGATCTTAAACCGCTTTTTCCGCACTACCACCGCCAGAATCTAACGAACTCCTATTCGATTTTATGAGGCACTAACCATTGAGATCGTGGCCCCGTTCCCGTGATAGCTCCATGCGAGTGCGGAAAAAAATGGGTTCTATATACAAGGCCCAATTTTTGCTATAGATGCTTTAATGACGCCGTTGCAAATCGGAAGCAATCGAGAATTTAGTTTATAAACTTATAGTTAATGTGACTACTTAGTCTCCCAGGACAGGTTTTTCATCGTTCGCAGAGTGATTTACGAGTAGCAAGTAATGCCCACGAGGATGGCGCGGGATGGCCGAAGAATACTACGATCTGGTAATTTCAGGAATTAAAGATGGCGAGGCGTTCGAGGCGGTTCTCCATCGGCTCAATCGTTTGTGCAAGAGGGTTGATAGCCTATCCGGAGCTTCGATACGTGAGGCACTTTTCCTCAATAGGCCGGTGCGAATTCAATATCAGCTTTCCCATGCTGAGCTGGTGCAAAAGCAGTGGAGTCTAGAGCAATATGGGTTACTGTGCGACATTGAATTGGCGTTGAGTCCAACTCCTAAAAAAATAGAAACACCGAAGTGTACCTGCCAGGCCTGCGGCCATGTGCAAGAACAATCTGCGGATGACTCAAATTTTGGCAGCCAATACGGTGTCGATGGGACTACATCGGGCACACAAGACCATTGTACTAAGTTAGTAGCCGTCGATGCATCACACCGTGCTAGGCTACAAAGATGTCAAGAAGAACCTAAAAAAGCGCAGGAAATGTGGTCCCGGGAACGGGAAAGGAAAAGCATTCGCCAACCGTTGGGTGTGCGTCGGAAGGCTCGCCTATCGCGTGTTCTCATCAGTGCATCCATCGTATCGAGCCTATTCGCTGCAATGGCATTCACTTATATGAATCAGGGTGGCGAATATCCGCAGCAGGCTTTGGCGCAAGGCACGGAATTCCTATCTTCGCTCCAACCCGACTTTGCAACACAGGAAATAAAAGGCGGTGGTGGTCCCAATGGCTTATCCGCTGTGTCGCCCCTTGGGCTTTCTGAGCAGAAGTTGACCCCACCGCCGATGGCTTTGGATACCACGCGAGAGGCATCGGTTTTAGAGCGGGTCGTCGGCGCGGCTGATGCTATCCAAGATGTCGAGATGCGGGTGAAAACCCTGAGTTTATTTGCGAGTAAACATGCTAACAATGGTGATAATGAAGTAGCGGAGCTGGCGTTTGCCCGTGCGTTGGAAAGCCTGCCATTGGCGAAGGATCAGCAACAACGGCAGCTTATCTTGGAGTTCATTTCGGGTGCCCGTATCGATGCCGGACAATACAACGAGGCCCTCGCCATTGCGCGCATGCTCGCTGATCCATACCGACGTGATAAGCTTCTCCTCGACGTCGTGCAAGCCCAGTTTGGAGCCCAGAATTGGGATACGGGTGAGCGGATCTTAGGGGAAATCTCCCGGGATATACCACAGATTGGCTCTCTGGATGGGAAGGCTGAAATCTTAAGCTCTGTCGCGAAATTCCATGCCATTGCGGGCCACATAGCAGACGCTAGTGATCATTTTAACCTGGCTTCGGCAAATACGGAGAAGCTTGAGGATCCCTTACGCCAAGTGGAGGTATGGTGCGTTCTTGCAAAAGACCAACTGGAGATCGGCGATCGAGAGCGCTCGCGGCAGGTCTTGGAAAGGGCTGAGAAGATTGCTACTCGTCTTGGGCACGATCAAAAAAGGCAATCCGCAGCCTTCTATTCGATCGCATTAACGAGGGGGAGCATGGGGGATTTTCATCACGCTAAGCTGTCCTCGGAAGCCATCAACGATGCGTACACACGAGCTCAAGCCCTTAAAGAGGTGGCTGATTTAGAACTATCAGCCGGTGATGCGGATAGCGCCCAACGAACGCTAAAGCGTGCTTTGGAGGCAAGCCGAAATATTAATGACGCTACAAAGCGCATGGACGTGCTCACCGAGATCTCAGCGGTGCAACTCAGAGCGGCCAAGGGATAATGGTTGGTACGCGGTGCCGAAAAACTTGTCATTCCCACGCACTTAATAGTGTAAAGCATCTTGAATCGTCCAGATTAACCCGCATTTGTTAGGTGAATCACTTCTTTTGTGGAGGCTAACTCATGCGAATGGATAAATTAACCAGTAAATTTCAGATGGCACTGCAGGATGCTCAGTCCCTGGCGGTGGGGCGCGACCATCAGTTCATCGAGCCCATACACTTGATGATCGCTCTGATGGATCAGCAGGGTGGCACAGTGCGTCATCTGTTGACTCAGTCCGGCGTGAACGTCAATGTCTTGCGTTCCCAATTAGGCGACGCTGCGGACCGCTTGCCTCAGGTGCAAGGGACGGCGGGCGAGGTGCATCTCTCTAATGACCTCGGCCGCTTGTTGAATCTCACCGACAAGCTGGCTCAACAACGCAAAGACCAATATATCTCCTCCGAATTGTTCGTGCTCGCCGCACTGGAGGACCGCAGTGCTTTGGGTGAGATTTTAGGCCGAGCGGGTGCCAACAAAGTCTCCATCGAGCAGGCCATCGAAGCCATGCGTGGAGGCCAGCGCGTGGAAGATCCCAATGCCGAAGAGCAGAGGCAAGCCCTGCAGAAATACACCACCGATCTGACAGAAAAGGCCGAGCAGGGCAAGCTAGATCCGGTGATTGGCCGGGATGATGAAATCCGCCGGGCCATTCAAGTACTGCAACGCCGTACCAAGAATAACCCGGTGTTGATCGGTGAGCCCGGCGTAGGCAAGACGGCTATCGTCGAGGGTCTGGCCCAGCGCATTGTCAATGGTGAAGTGCCCGAAGGGGTGAAGGACAAGAGGCTACTGTCATTGGATATGGGAGCGCTGATCGCCGGAGCCAAATTTCGAGGTGACTTCGAGGAACGGCTAAAAGCCGTATTGAACGATCTGGCTAAGCAGGAAGGGCGTATCATCCTGTTCATCGATGAGATTCACACGGTGGTCGGGGCTGGGAAAGCCGAAGGCGCAATGGACGCCGGCAATATGCTCAAACCGGCGTTGGCACGAGGCGAACTGCATTGCATTGGGGCGACGACTTTAGACGAATATCGGCAGAACATCGAAAAGGACGCCGCCTTAGAGCGCCGTTTCCAGAAGGTGCTAGTGGATGAACCCAATGTGGAAGATACCATTGCTATCTTACGTGGACTCAAGGAGCGCTACGAGGTGCACCACGGCGTGGAGATCACGGATCCGGCCATTGTTTCCGCGGCAATGCTTTCACACCGCTATATCACCGACCGGCAGTTGCCGGATAAAGCCATCGATCTGGTGGATGAGGCGGCCTCACGCATCCGCATGGAAATCGACTCCAAACCCGAATCGATGGATAGGCTGGACCGCCGCCTGATTCAGCTCAAGATCGAACGGGAGGCGATGAAGGGAGAAACCGACGAGGCATCAAAAAAACGCCTCGAGCTCTTGAACTCGGAGATCGCCGATCTGGAGAAGGAATATTCCGATCTGGAAGAGGTCTGGAAAGCGGAGAAATCCGCCATGCAAGGGGCCACCCATCTCAAGGAAGAACTCGAGCGCGCCCGAATCGAGCTGGAAACCGCACGTCGCGCTGGCGATTTGGCGCGGATGTCGGAATTGCAATACGGTCGTATTCCCGAATTGGAGAAACAATTGCAATTGGCAACGGATGCGGAACAGCGGGAGACCGTATTGGTTCGAACCAAGGTCACGGATGAAGAAATAGCCGAAGTGGTGTCACTCTGGACCGGGATCCCGGTATCCAAGATGCTGGAAGGTGAACGGGAGAAGCTGTTGCGCATGGAGGATTCCCTTAAGCAGCGTGTCGTCGGCCAGGAGGAGGCGGTCTCTGCCGTTTCCAACGCCATTCGCCGCTCTCGTGCCGGACTGGCGGATCCGAACCGTCCCAACGGATCCTTCTTATTTCTAGGACCTACGGGCGTCGGAAAGACCGAATTGACTAAGGCTCTGGCGTATTTCTTGTTCGATACGGAAGAGGCCATGGTGCGCATCGACATGTCGGAATTCATGGAGAAGCACTCGGTGGCACGCCTGATCGGTGCTCCGCCGGGCTATGTGGGCTACGAAGAAGGGGGGCATCTCACGGAAGCCATACGCCGTAAGCCTTACTCGGTGATATTGCTCGATGAAATAGAAAAAGCCCATCCGGATGTATTCAACGTGCTGCTCCAGGTTTTAGACGACGGACGGCTCACCGACGGTCACGGCCGCACCGTGGATTTTCGCAACACCGTGATTGTCATGACCTCCAATATCGGCAGTCATATCATTCAAGAGATGGCGGGCGAAGAACGCTACGAGGAGATGAAGCGCGCGGTAATTGAAATTCTGGGCCAACACTTCCGTCCAGAGTTTATCAATCGCGTCGACGAGACCGTGGTGTTTCATCCATTAGGAAGGGAGCAGATCCGAGCCATAACTAAGATTCAACTGGCATATCTGCGCAAGCGGCTCACCGAGCGCGATATGGATCTGGAAGTTTCCGAAACTGCCCTGGACAGCTTGGGCAAAGTGGGTTTCGACCCCGTTTATGGAGCTCGTCCCTTGAAACGCGCGATCCAGCAACAGTTGGAAAATCCACTCGCCCAGGCAATTTTAGCCGGGAAGTTCGGTCCCGATGATATGATCCGGGTCGACAGCGAGGCCGGTCAGTTACGCTTCGAACGAGCCGGCAAGGCGGCGGCGTAACGGAATCGGAGTTTCCGCTCTAGCACCGTACTTCCTCAATTGCAAAAAAGAGGAAGTACGGGAGTGTCTAAGATTTGTCGAATAGTTTGCTCAAACCCTTCGTACACAACACCGACATCAACTAGGGCGATGCGGATTATTTGAGCTCATGTCCTGGACGATAGGGCCCTGGGGATGTTCCATACGGATATACTCGAGGGTTTGGCCAAGCAGTATGGCGACGCCAAACCACCGATCTTGTCCATCGATGCTGAAATCAAACACATAGAATCTCCGGATCTGAAGCTGGCCTCGTCGATTACGGTCAACGCGTAACCTAGCGACACGTACCGTTTGGTCGAGTAGCTGAACATTCATATCCTCACACAAGGCCGAGCAGCGTTTTATGGCTACCTCTCTGGCCTTCATGCTGTCTCCCCAAAACCAGACCAGGGCGGTGATAGTCAAGAGGGCAATCCAAATATCCATGAGTGGCTCGCCGTGCTTGATGGATAGGGACGCCTAGAACCTTATCACGCAATTGGCTCGAATCCAGAGGGACATGTGCTATGTGCGGTGACTATGGCCAGTGGCTGGTACTCTTGCTAGCATGGCTTTGTTCATACGCCATGCAGAGTTTCTTCAATCAGCATATCCACTACGGCGGCCAAGGGCTTCATATGGTTGGCTCCTTGAGCAATAGTATTGTGATAAGTTTGTAGCTGACGGTGGGCACTGGTGCCGCGTGCCAGTATGGTGTGGGCGTGCTGAACTTCGGCTTGGCAGCCGAAACGCTCGGCGTCTTCGGCCACGAGTTCTAACATTTCTTGCAGTAGTTGATCGTAAGGAACGATGGCTCCGCGTCCAAAATCGATCAATCCTTTATCCAATCCGTAGCGCTGAGCCCGCCACCGATTTTCATTCTCAGGGACTTAAATTTTCCGCCCAATTGGGCTGCGCTCCAACCGCAGCGAGAATTCCCAAGAACAGAAATCATTACTACGGTTGCGGTGCGCGTACTACTAAGCTCTCCCGATTATCCTAGGGCCGCGAATATCTTATCGCGGATTGCTTCGACCTCGCCGATACCGTTTATCTTGACGTATTTCGGAGCTTTGGGGGTATCACTTGCTGCCCACTTAGAATAGTACTCAATGAGAGGCTCGGTTTGTTCATGATAGACGGCAAGCCGTTTACGGACGGTTTCTTCCGAGTCGTCATCGCGCTGAATGAGCTCTTCACCGGTCACATCGTCCTTACCCGCTTCCTTAGGGGGATTGAATTCAATATGGTAAGTACGGCCAGAAGCCAAATGAACCCGTCGGCCGCTCATGCGTTTGATGATTTCAGCATCATCGACATCGATTTCCACAACACCATCGATGTCAACTCCCTCATTTTTCAACGCCTCTGCTTGCGCCAGCGTGCGGGGAAAGCCATCGAATAAGAACCCATTGGCACAATCGGCTTCGGTGATACGTTCTTTCACTAAACCGAGGATGATCCCATCGGAGACCAGTCCGCCCGCATCCATGACTTTTTTTGCTTCTAATCCTAGCGGACTGCCCTGTTTGACCGCAGCGCGTAGCATGTCACCCGTCGAAATCTGCGGAATGTTGTATCGTTCCTTAATGTAATTCGCTTGTGTGCCTTTGCCAGCCCCGGGGCCTCCAAGAAGTATAATACGCATGTTGTTACTCTCTCTGTATCATTAATTTAGTTATAAGAGTGGCCGTAGATTTTGCCATATTTGCAGTTCACGTCCCAGTGGCTAGAATTTATGGGACGATCTAAATATTGAATGTTGTGTTAATGTATTCGAATTTAATAATATCTTGTAGCTTGCTCGATCAAACGTTATTCTGATTAACTATACGCCCAGTCTGTGTCTGGAAGCAGCTAGCTAGAATATGACCGAACTGTAGATATGATACCCGATTTTACCGATACTGAACTTTGGATCATCCAATCTACTGTGGATGAACGCTGGGGCAAAGGTGTGGTCGAACTGCACCTGGCTGATGTGGAAATGAAGTTGGGCCCCGAGGAAGCTACCCTGTTGAACTGTCCCGCGGTGTTTTGGGTCAATGGTGAGTGCAATTTTGTAGTGACTAAAACGGGTGAACAGAGGTATCGCTGCCAATTTTTTTATAAAAAGGATTTGGAGCAACAGCTGAGTACCGGAATCAAGGAATATGACGACATAGCCACCTGTATCGTTACTTTATTGCAAGCGCAGGCAGACTATGAAAGCGTACGCACCGGGACGTTTCCAGGCGATGCGCCGTAACGGTTTATTGAATAACTGCATTGTGGGATGTTTATCGATTGATCTAAAAAAAACCAATTTAGGGGAAGAGTACGTTAATGACCAAAAAAAATGCATTTTATGCTCAGTCGGGTGGAGTAACCGCCGTAATCAATGCGTCAGCCTGTGGCTTAATCGAGACGGCGCGCCAACACGGGGACAAAATCGGCAAGGTCTACGCGGGGCGTAACGGGATTATCGGCGCGCTTACCGAGGATCTCATCGATACCAGCATGGAGTCGGATAGTGATATTGCCGCGTTGCGCCATACCCCCTCAGGTGCGTTTGGTTCCTGCCGGTATAAACTCAAAGGCCTGGAGGAGAGCAGGGCGGAGTACGAGCGGCTGATCGAGGTATTTCAAGCTCACGATATTGGTTATTTCTTCTACAATGGCGGAGGGGATTCTCAAGATACGGCGCACAAGGTTTCCCAACTCGGTCAGGCGATGAACTACCCGATCACTTGCGTGGGCATTCCGAAAACCGTGGACAATGATCTTCCTGTTACCGATAACTGCCCCGGGTTTGGTTCGGTCGCTAAATATGTGGCGGTATCCATTCGGGAGGCGGGATTTGATGTCGCGTCGATGGCTAAGACTTCCACCAAGATCTTCGTGATGGAGGTCATGGGCCGCCATGCCGGCTGGATTGCTGCCGCGGGAGGCTTAGCGGCCGAAAAGGAAGGCGATGCGCCGCATATTATTTTATTCCCTGAGATTGTGTTCGATGAACAAGCCTTTTTAACAAAAGTAAAGCAATCGGTGGATAGCTTCGGCTATTGCGCCATCGTCGTTTCCGAGGGTGTGCGCGATGCGACGGGTCAATTCCTGGCCGATGCAGGCACGAAGGACGCGTTCGGTCATGCTCAATTGGGCGGCGTGGCACCGGTGATTTCTAATTTTATTCGGGAAAAGCTGGGTTATAAATATCACTGGGCCGTAGCCGACTATCTCCAGCGTGCGGCACGCCACATCGCATCGAAGACCGATGTGGAGCAAGCCTACGCCATGGGTAAGGCGGCGGCGGAGTTGGCCTTACAAGGGAAAAACGCGGTGATGCCCACCATCGTGCGCGTCTCTGATGATCCGTATCAGTGGAAGACGGGGAGCGTTGAGC
The DNA here is from genome assembly GCA_963731655.1 of uncultured Gammaproteobacteria bacterium. Lineage (GTDB taxonomy): Bacteria > Pseudomonadota > Gammaproteobacteria > JAAEPA01 > JAAEPA01 > CAVSWL01. Next base: position 47,280 of record CAVSWL010000004.1, read on the forward strand.
TAGCTGAAGTCGCGAATGTGGAAAAAATGATGCCCCGTGACTACATCTCGGAGGACGGTTTCGGGATTACCGAGAGTTGCCGCCGTTATCTACAACCCCTGATTGCGGGTGAGGACTATCCGCCTTATACCAATGGTCTGCCCCAATATGTGGTTTTGAAAAACATTGCCGTGCCAAAAAAGCTGGGTACTCAATTTACACTGAAATAAAGCGAGAGCACAGATCCGGCCAGGTATTGTGCAATGGAAGTTGCCGGGTAGTTATAAGCTCTCTCCAGTGTATTGATGGTGGCGGCTTATAGAAACCAAAAGGATTTCGATTATCCCTGCGCAACCTATCCTCTTGATAACAGCGAGCCAGCTCGCATTGATAGCTGAGGAAAGTTGGAGGCTGTTTCCATGACACTAGAAAAAGCTCGTGAGTTACTTACCAACCAGACAAAAGTCGCTGGCGGTTATACCCGTAATGGCGCACGCCTAATCTTGGCAGAGGTTTATAAAGAGCATGGACAAGCGGCCGTCGACGGATTGATTCGAGAACTGGAACTCGAAAAGATTTTTGGTTTCAAGCCAGGCACCCTGTTCAAGGGTGCCTAATAAGCGCCAGTCCACTTAACCCTTAGAACTATCGTAACTTAATCCAACTGTGTTCTGCTATACGGGGTTGGAGTTGGTTAAGGGTTGTCGCTGCGCCTCTTCGAGAGCGTGCTTTATCCCAGTGCTATATCGCGATACTCAAGCCGCATTGTTCAAAATTGGCTATACCATAAGCATGGCTTATGGTCGATAAAGTTATAACTATTTGATTATTTTTTAAAATAAGATAGGGTCTTAAAGCTTTGCTAGAGAAGCTCTAGTGCCCATTTATAGTGAGCTTTCTAGATTGTTTTTGGGTGATCGCTCGCTATTAGCAGAGTGGAAGCATGCCGGGAACTTGAAATCCCGGCGATGCTGGCTTCCGGATATGCACCCACCTCTCATCGTGGGTAGAGACCTAGAGATTGTGCGGAAACTAAGATAAGTGGTTTGAGTCGCAGCGTTAACTAAGATTAAGCCAATCATTTGCTTAATCACGCGAAAGCGATTTCTTAAATTCTATCTCTGGTAATGCCATCACCAGACAGGCTAATGGGTCGTTAGAGCAACAATATCCAGCCAATAGTTATAAACCAACGCAAAATTTGCTAAAGCTAAAGAGGAGTACGCTGATGCCTACTTACGTACGCACCGATAAATGTGATGGCTGCAAGGGTCAAGATAAGACTGCTTGCATGTACATCTGCCCTCACGATTTGATGAAATTGGACAAGGATGGCTCCGAGACAGGGCATGCCATGAAAGCTTGGAATCAAGAGCCTGAGCAGTGCTGGGAATGCTATTCTTGCGTGAAGATCTGCCCGCAGCAAGCCATTGAATGCCGCCATTATGCTGACGTCGTGCCGCTCGGCGCCTCGGTACAGCCCCTGCGCGGTACTGACTCAATCATGTGGACCATCAAATTCCGCAACGGGACCATGAAACGTTTCAAGTTTCCCATCCGTACGACCCCAGAAGGGTCGGCAGATCCTTATGGCGGTGAGAACGACGCCGATATGTCTGAAGTCACCGATCACAGCACCCTATTCACCAAGGGCACTCATAGCTGTGATATGAGTCAATTCGCCGCCAGTTAAAGGGCTATCGAATCGATAAAAAAGTAAATAAGCTAATGGCGCACAGGCCTTGCGAAGTTCAAGGCGCGCCTGAGTGAGGAAACAAGTAATGAGTGAAGAGTTCGGTTTTGGTAATCCAGAGATTATCGAAGAAGAGGTCGATATCTTAATTGTCGGCGGTGGAATGGCGTCCTGCGGCACTGCCTTTGAAATCATGAAATGGATCGAGAAGGCCAAGGAGCAGGGTGTCGATCTCAAGGTCAAGCTGGTTGACAAAGCGGCCATGGATCGTTCCGGTGCGGTCGCCATGGGGCTTTCCGCCATTAATACTTACATGGGGGAAAACGATCCGGCTGACTACGTGCGGTATGTGCGGGGCGATCTCATGGGTATCGTGCGCGAAGATCTAGTCTATGATGTGGGGCGCCATGTGGATGATTCGGTGCACAACTTCGAGAAATGGGGTTTGCCTATCTGGAAACAACCGGGTGATGAAGGCAAAACCTTGCCCGAAGGCGGTAAACCGGTGCGTTCCGGTCGTTGGCAGATCATGATCAATGGCGAATCCTATAAGTGGATTGTGGCGGAAGCCGCGAAAAAGGCACTGGGTACGGAGAATATCCAGGAACGTGTTTTCATCGTCAGACTGGAGACCGACAAGAATGACCCCACTCGTGTGGCCGGTTGCGCGGGCTTTAGTGTGCGAGACCATAAGGTCTATATTTACAAATTTAAATGCTGCCTGATGGCGGCGGGTGGTGCGGTGAATGTGTTTCGCCCACGCTCCGTTGGTGAAGGCACGGGGCGTGCTTGGTATCCGGTATGGAACGCCGGTTCCACCTACGCCATGGCCGCTGAGGTTGGCGCCGAACTCACTCTGATGGAAAACCGTTTCGTTCCAGCCCGATTTAAAGATGGTTATGGACCGGTTGGTGCTTGGTTTTTGCTGTTTAAGGCCCAGGCGATGAACGCCTTTGGTGAGGATTACCAGGCTAAAAACTATGACGACCTGAAGGTCTACGGTTATGACTCCTATGCCGACGGTATGAAAATGGGGACCTGCCTGCGTAATCACCTCATGATGAAGGAGATGAAAGAGGGTCGCGGTCCGATTTTTATGGATACCCCTACCGCCATGGCTAAACTGGCCGAGAACATGACGCCTAAGGAAATCAAGCACTTGGAGGCGGAAGCCTGGGAAGATTTCCTAGATATGACCATTGGTCAATGTGGTGTCTGGGCTGGTGAAAACATCGAGCCCGATAAAGAGATGTCCGAACTGATGCCCACCGAACCCTATCTGCTCGGTTCCCACGCGGGTTGCGCCGGTATCTGGGTTTCTGGTCCTGAGGATATTCCAGGCACCCCCGATCATTATCATTGGGGCTACAACCGGATGACCACGATTAAGGGTCTATTCACCGCCGGCGACGGGGTGGGTGCTTCCGGTCATAAATTTTCCTCCGGTTCCCATGCTGAGGGCCGTATAGCGGCCAAGGCCTTGGTTAAGTTCGCGATGGATAACAAGGACTGGAAACCTGAGTTAAGCCGCTCCGTTGAGGAGATCATTGACGAAATCTATCTGCCAGTAAAGACCTATTTGGAGCATAAGGACTACACTACGGCGATCGATATCAATCCTCACTATATTACGCCGAAAATGTTTCAATTCCGTCTGCAGAAAGTGATGGACGAATACGTGGCGGGTATTTCCACCATGTACCAGACCAATGCCGCGATGCTTAAAGTAGCCGAACGCAAGCTACAGATGCTTCGGGAAGATTCTTTAAAAATGCGTGCAAAGGATCTACACGAGCTGTTGCGGGCCTGGGAAAACTACCATCGTCTGGTGGCGGCCTTTGCCCATATGAAGCATATTCAGTTCCGCGAAGAATCCCGCTATCCGGGCTATTACTACCGGGCAGACTTTATGAGAATTGATGATGACAATTGGAAATGTTTCGTTAATTCCACATACGATCGCCATACCGGTGAGTGGAGCCTAAAAAAGGTGGCCTACAAACAGCTCATCAAGCCGCAAAATGAGCCCGAGGGTATCTCCAAACCGGGGTCCGCCGTGTAAGTTCTACCTCATCGCTATCAAAGAATCAGGCCGAACATCGTTTGGGTGCTCGGCCTTTTTTTTGATGCCTGAAGTAACAAATCCAGTTCGACATGCTGTGTCACGTGCCTCGGATGGATTTCTAAGGGTTTGAAAGTTTGGGGCTGTCCTCTCCGTAAGTGAGTAAGGAGTATTGATCGCCTGGCTCAAAACATCTTGCTGAACGAGATACCCTTCACGATTTTAACGGGTCTATATTATAGAGAACCCAAAGATCGGTGAACGATTCGAGTAAGGCTAAGCGTTCACGTATAAATGACTATAGGGTTCGCCAAAAATGGTCGCTAAGCCCTATATCGTTGGTTTCTACATTACTATTGGAGGTATTCCCGATGGACGAGCTAAAGATTAAAGAAAATATACCCTACCAAAGCCCGATAAGGCCCGTAGAACTTACCCTGAATAGTCATTTTCAATTCAGTTGCCATAAAGGTATCGCTTGCTTCAATGCTTGCTGTAAGAACATCGATATCACATTGACTCCTTATGATATCCTGCGATTAAAACGCCGTTTGGGCATCGATTCCAAGGAGTTTGTGGCCCGCTATACAATACCCTTCGAGATGGATGCTCATGGACTGCCGGGGCTTAAGATGATCACTAAGCCCGGAACGACGGAGTGCGTGCACCTTACGGCGGAAGGTTGCGGTGTCTACGAGGATCGGCCGGCCGCCTGTCGTTACTATGCCTTAGGCAATATGGGGGTACGAAAGAAGGATAGCTCGCAGGTGGAGGATGTATATTTTGTGGTGAAAGAAGCGCATTGCTTGGGCCATGATGAGCCGGTTCAGCAGACAGTTCGCGAATATCGTATTCAGCAGGGTGTGGAAATTTACGACGATATGAATCGGGAATGGCGGGATATTATCTTAAAAAAACGCTCTAGTGGACCTACAATCGGCAAGCCATCACCACGCAGCATGCAGCTCTTTGATATGTGCAGTTATGATATGGATAGCTTTCGAGAGTTTCTTCAATCCGAGGGATTTCTGTCGGTGTTTGATTTGGAAAGTAGTGAGTTAAATGAACTCATTTCCGATGAAGATCAGCTTTTACAGTTCAGTTTGCGGTTTTTAAAACAGGTATTGTACGGCGAGAAAACCATCCCCATTAAAAAAGCAGCTGTTGAGCAACGAGTCATTCAGCGGCAAACTGTCTGGAAAAAGCGACATTCAGCCGAAGTTGATGCGCATCGCCAAATTCAGGAGGAGCAAAAATATGCAGATTAGTGCCAATGACATCTCTTAATACTATGAATCCTGATCTATAATAAGAAGAATCTGCCCCTAAAACTGTTTAAGCCAGCTACTTAAGACCTCATATATCACTAGGCTATTATCATGTGAGAAAACAGGCTTGAAGGGGTTCATTGTTAGTCGCTAGGGGACCATTCGGCATGATTATTAAGAAGGGATAGTAGGGTGCTTAGTTCCCCCGGTGGTGATCCTGCGATTCCGTTGCGCTTGTTTGTTATCCCAGCCCCAACCACTGGAACAGCCTTATTTATGCCCGTTTAACCATGAATGAGCTCTTAGACAGTTTCAATGAATATTTCAATATAGTCCCTGCTAATTGCCCTGAATTAAGGGAGGAAGTGTTTCGTATTCGATATCAGGTTTATTGTAAGGAAATAAAAATAGCAGGACCTGATGTTTGTAACAATAGGAAGCATCTAGAAACTGATGCCTATGATGAGCGGTCTATTCATTGCTTATTACGTCACCGAACGAGCGGTGAAGCGGTGGGGGTGGTACGTCTAATATTGGCTGATCGCACTAATCCGGATGAACCATTTCCAGTCGAAGTGGTTGCCGGAGGCCATTTCAACCGGCAAATATTTAATCCCGAGAATTTACCCAGAATTCATACTGCTGAGATATCGCGCCTGATTGTAGCTAGTCATTTTCGAAAACGCAAAGGTGAGTTTAGCTCTGAGATTGGCAATGATGAAAGTATTCGTAAGCCCAGAGGCGCTAAACATCATTTTCCACATCCTGTACTGGGTTTGTTTGTCGCCGTGATGCGTATGTCGGCAGAACAGCGTCTATCGCATTTGTATGCCGCTATGGAGCCAGTACTCAACCGTTTATTGAGGCGATTTGGAGTGGATTTACAACCGATTGGCTCGACTGTTCAATATCATGGACTGCGTCAACCATTCATTGGAGAAATCACCGCTATATCATCTAAACTCAAATCGCAATGTCCGGATATGTGGCACCTTATAACTGATGGTGGCAGATTACTGAGGGGGGTACAGAATTGATGCGGTGCCTTACTAGACCATCACAACAAAGTAAAAGAAACATACTTAGAACTTACATGACGAAGGCTAACCTGGGCCTAGAACAACATCCTACAGGGAAGTTGGTCAATTTAATCACATCTGTTAATTTAAAATCATTCTTCCTTCTTTTCGTTCTCTCTCTAGCAGTGATACTGACTACACTGCCTACAGATGCTCAGGAGGTCGTAGTTAACCCGTCGTTGAATGAAGAAAATCTGACCCTAAATGCATTACGCGCTATCTTTGGAATGCGTTTGCGCAGTTGGCCAGATGGCACTCCAATTAAAGTATTTGTATTGAGTGACGAAGCCAAGTTGCACGTAAGCTTTTCCAAGAAAAAATTAGAAATTTATCCTCATCAGTTACGTGACGCCTGGGATAGACTAGTTTATTCGGGGACAGGTCAAGCACCGATTAAAGTGGCTTCAGTAAAGGAGATGCGTAAAATGGTGAGCAGTACTGTCGGTGCAATCGGCTATTTACCCCCGGATCTAATAGATGATAGTGTTCATTTACTTGCCGTTAAAATGCCATAAAGCAGGTCTCATTGTGTCAATCTGACATGGCTACTTATAAACCTGCTATCGGTGGATGCATTGTAGTTCTTTTCCTTTGGATATTATTGTTTGGAAGGAACTCAATGGCGGCGTTTGGCCTGCCGGAGTCCGCTCAGATTCATGGTTTTGCCTCCTTAGGATACTTCAATACCACTGGAAATAATTTTTTTGGTGATACAACGTCTGGGGGGGATATCGACTTCTGGGAACTTGGGCTCAACGGTTCGTGGCGTCCACTATCTAATTTGCAGCTCTCAATGCAGACGGTTTCAAGACAGGCGGGAGAGACGGATAATGGACACTTAAGGGTTGATTTCGGTTTCCTGGATTATAGCTTTCTATCAGACGTCGAGGATCTTTTAGGAATTCGACTCGGACGTGTGGCGATGCCTTTCGGTTTATATAATGAGACTCGTGACATGGCTTTCACGCGATCGGGTATCTTGCTCCCCCAATCGATCTATTTCGATACAAATCGCCAACTCTCGCTTGCGGCCGATGGCGTTCAGCTTTATGGGGAGCGTCGCAGCGAAATTGGTGACTTTTTTTTACAACTTGGGATAGGTTATCCAAGGGTCGATGATCCTGATATAAAACAAGTTATCGCGCGGGATTCGCCGGGTGATCTCGATAAAAAGTTATCGTGGATCGGTCGTTTGTTGTATGAAAAAGATGGCGGTAAACTGCGGCTTGCGATTTCAGGCGGACAGTTAAACGCCGAATTCAATCCAACTCAAATTGAGGGAGACACATTAGAGAATGGAGATTTTACTTTCTCCCCTTTGATTCTATCGGCTCAGTACAATGCGGAACGTTGGAGCTTGATCGCTGAGTATGCTCTACGACACTCCAGTTATAATGATTTTGACCGTATTTTAAAATTCCCAGACCCTGATTATGTTGGGGAAAGCTTTTATATTCAAGGGACTTATCATTTCAATCATCGTTGGCAAGCCATGTTACGCTATGACCAACTCATATGGGATCGGAGTGATAGCAATGGCAAGGAATTTCACGCTTTAAATCCAGAAATTCCCGCCTACAGCCGCTTTGCAAAGGATTGGACGGCCGGCCTACGTTGGGATATTACACCGGCTTTCATGTTAGAGATGGAATACCACCGAGTAAATGGCACAGGTTGGATCTCGTATTTGGAAAACATCCCCTCCGAAACCAAGCAACACTGGAACTTATTTGCCATTCTTGCCGCTTACCGGTTTTGACATAGAAGCACCGGAATCAATGTATCTGTGTGTGCTACATGTATAGTTTATTCATCCGTGAGAAATTGATCCTTTTAAAGGAAAGGCTTTATCGAATCTGAATCAGAAGTACGTAAGCTTTCCATAGATCTCAAGGTTTATTACCAGCTACGAGAACCATATTGACGCTGGCAAAAAAACACCCGGTTGCATTGGCTTGTTCAAGGCTTGCGCGCCAACTTTCAAGTTGTTGGTATGAGCAAACCTCTTCTCGCAAAGCTTGTTCCTCGACTTCGTCTTGCCTGGTTAAATAGCGCCACAAGATGAGATCCGTGGTATGTAGTGGGAAAATATCCAGCGAAATATTAGCTAGATGATGCTGCTTAAAAAGCCGATAGAGTAGGCGGCCGGAAAAGCCATTATTTAATGCTCTTTCAGCTCTTAAACGAGCCAGCTGGCGCTCGAATTTCACTGCTTCCGTATCCATAGATGCAGTGCCCCAGTCTGGATCTATTATCACAATACGGCCACCGGATTTTGTTACTCTTATCATCTCCTCTAATGCTTGATGGGGCCGTAAAAGGTGCATAAATAATCGCTCACTACGACATCCATCGAACCAATCCGAATCGAATTTCAAAGAATAAGCGTCGCCTCTTTGATGCCTGACAAAAGCTTCAACACCAGCCTGCATCGCGCGCTCATCAGCTTCAGCGATCATGACTGCATCGTGGTCGACTCCAAATACTTGGCCAGTATGACCAACAGTTTGACCCAGCTTAACCGTATCGATACCAGGGCCACAGCCAACATCTAACAATTTATGCCCCGGCTGCGCTTTAATCAGTTCATAGCTACGTTGTTTTAATGGGCCAATCAACGTGGCTAATGTTTTTAAGTAGTGGGTATCGACATAGCCTTTTAATTGTTGCATTTCAAGATCTCTTGCGACGATGCGGCGTGATATCTATGCGGACACATTGTACGCTTTTCATTGCGTTTTTGCTGTAGTATCGATGAACTGAACAAGATGATTTCGTAACTTCTCATTATCCACAGGGACCCCATTAAAAATCAGGCTATAATAACCCAATGGAATCCCCTAAACCTTCAATGCCAGAGCTTAGCGAGAGCGAGCGTAGCCCATTAGTGGATGCGTTGCTTGAGCTGATTGCTTGGCAGCAGAAGCAGATAGAGGAGCTGGAGCAACAGATCCTGAAACTCAAGGGTGAAACGACTAAACCGAAAATTAAGCCCAGCACCCTGGACAAGAAAACGGATAGCGATGATGACAAGGACACTAAGGATGAAAACGAGAATAAAGGGAAAAAGAAAGGTCCCAAACGTAAAAAAACCGAACAACTCCCCATTCATAAGACCGAAATCATCGAACCGGATGTCGTCCCCGAGGGCAGCACATTCAAAGGTTATCGGGATGTCGTTGTTCAGGATTTGGTGATCCAACTACACAATACCTGCTACCGCCTGGCGCAATATGAAACCGCAGACGGGTGCTATGTGACCGGCAAACTCCCGGCGGGCATCCGTGATGGCCATTGGGGGAAAGAACTGCACAGCTTTATCCTGTACCCCTATCATCATCAGCATGTCACCCAACCTCTGTTATTGGAGTTCCTGCGCGATCTGGGCGTGGACATCTCCAGTGGACAGCTCAGTCATTTACTCACCCGGAAACTGGATCAATTTCATGAGGAAAAGGCGGAAATTCTGAGTGTTGGTATGGCGGTATCGCCGATCTTACACACCGACGATACCGGTGCCCGTCATGCGGGCAAGAGCGGTTACTGCACCCACATCGGTAATGAGTTGTTTGCCTGGTTTTCCAGCACAGAATCGAAGAGTCGAATCAACTTTTTGGAGTGCTTGAGTCAAGGGGTTGAACGCCGCTACGTGCTCAACGAGGGGGCGTTGGAGTACTTGGCCCAACAAAAACTGCCCAAACGACTTCAGGCCAGCCTGAACACGGTGCAGGTCGATCTCGATAATCAGGACGCATGGGATCACTGGCTGACAGCCCAAGGCATCACGCGTTCACGCCATCGAAAAATCGTCACTGAAGGGGCCCTCATCGGGGGACTTCTGGCACAAGGCATCCCCCGCGATCTGGTCATCATGAGTGACGATGCGGGTCAATTCAATGTATTTGACCATGCCTTGTGTTGGATCCATGCCGAGCGCGTCATCAATCGGCTCATCCCGCTCAATGAGGGCCATGAGAAGGCCGTGAAGTGGGTCCGCGAACAGCTCTGGCAACTCTACGCTGATATCAAGGGCTACAAACTCAATCCGCAACCCGCTCAGGCCGAAGAGATACGCGCCAGGTTTGAAGAGCTTTGTCGCACCCAGACCTGTTATGCGACTCTCAATCAGGCCTTGAAGCGTTTGGGGGACAACCAACAGGAGCTGCTCAGAGTATTGGACAAGCCCTGGGTTCCCCCGCACAACAACCTCAGTGAACGCGATATCCGGGATTACGTGAAAAAACGAAAAATCAGTGGCAGCACTCGCAGCGAAGCGGGACGAAAAAGCCGGGATACGTTTGCAAGTCTGAAGAAAACCTGTCGCAAACACGGCCTATCCTTCTGGCACTATCTCCGAGATCGATTATCTGGAGCCGCACAGATTCCTCGTCTATCCGTGTCAATGGCCAAAACTGGCTCAGTTCTTTTGGCCATTGACAAATCCGGGCAAATCAACCAAAAAGGAGGATAATTACACAGATAAAGTAGCTTAAAAAATGCGTCATCTTTGTTGACAACTACCGGTAGTGAATTCGGGCTGGATGTCGATCTGGCCAAACAAATGCTTTTGCATGAAGTAACGGTAACTTTGATTGTGTTCTGGTGCCAAACCCAAATACTCATCAAGGTTGAAGCTACGACATTGCGACATCCAGACCTTCCCTGCTTCGACCGCTTCCACCAATTTGGCATAGGGTTTCGTCGGTGAAGAACCTGTAGCCAGACTCAACACGGATTCCGGTTTAGCCTGAATGTGCTCAATCATTAATTGAGCACCATAAGCAGCAACGTCATCACTATTATCTAAAATGACTATGCGCATATTACTTCCCCAGTGTGGTGCTCCATCATCTTTCCATTGATCCAGGAACGAAGCACCGCTTGGTCTACGATATGTATCAAATTTGCCATATAGCCACTCTTGATACGGCCAAGATAATGATCAACTGCGATAGCTTCAGCAGGGTATAGAGTGGCCATACGCAGTGCCTCAGCCTGATCAACTCCAACGCACGCCGTTAAATAGTTAACCGCATCCATTAAGCTTATCGCTGAGCCTGCCAGAGTTCCGTTGTTATCGACGAGTACACCATTATCGTCGTTGATGAGTTGGCCATTCAGAACAAACTGTTTATTGGTCGTTCCAACGGTGCTCATGGCATCCGAAATCAGAATCAACTTTCCCTTTGGCTTGCATCGTAATGCGATCTCTATCGATTTTTTATGAACATGATAACCATCAGCAATAATGCTTGCCCAACAGTTGTCTGCGGTCATTGCGGTGCCGACCATGCCTGGCTCTCTGGAATTTAGCGGTGACATCGCATTGTACAAGTGAGTAAAGCCGCTCAAACCTGCATCTATCGCAGCGTCAATCTGTTTATACCCCGCATTACTGTGGCCCGCCCAAATGTGATAACCCAATTGCTTGAGCTGCTGAATAAAATCGGTCTCAACCTGCTCAGGAGCCAACGTCATCAGATGGACTCCAGAACTCGCCCTAGAAAAAATCTCCAGATCCTTTTCACCAACTGGCCGGATAAATCGTTCATCATGAATGCCGCGCCTGGCGACGTTGAAAAAAGGACCCTCTATGTGTAGTCCTAACACCTGCCCGGATCGCTGTTGATGTGCGCGATTGGTAGCCCTTATGCCATTTTCCAGCACGTTGGGTGTATCACTGATTAAGGTTGGCAGAATGGAAGTGGTGCCAAATTGTCGGTGGGCATCAGCAATGGAAAAAATGGCCTCGGGTTCGGTCTGTTCATTAAATAATACACCTCCTCCACCATTTACTTGTAAATCAATGAAACCGGCACAAATGAACCCATCATTTAATATGATATTGGGAATAGAGTGATCGACCTGATCCACCTGGCATAATTGAACAATTTTCCCTGCATCAATAATTACCGCATAATTTGTTAGAAATTCCTCGCCAGTAAAAACGCGTGGAGCGGATAGTGCTTGCATAGTATACATTTCTAAATTTTACTCGGTGACGAGGTCGTAGAAGTCACTGTGGTAATAACAACGGTTGAAATCAACTGGGCGATTATTGTGGTCGAGTGCTTTAGGCTCAATATAAATGACTGCGTCGCCCAGTTCTATTTTAAAAAAGCTGGCGACCTGGGGATCACAGTTATGTGCAGCGATGTTCTGCAAGGTCCGAGCACTACCGGCCGTACGTCGGTGCGCTATACAATTGCGATATCAACGACGGTCTCCAGTTCCAGTACATGCTCCACCTGGGACTGCGCGAGTACCACCGCTTTCTCGAAATCGGCTGCGGCTCAGTCTACCAGCCTAAAGTGATCTCCTTACACTCGATGTTCGAGTTAGAAGTTAGTAATAATCTTATGGAGGTTCACTCACAAGCTTGACCTAAGATCTGCCCTGTGGCTGGCGCGGAGAGCATCAGGCATTTCCAAGTTTTTCTATCGGAGCGTAAACGCTAGCGTCTCACCCACTTTGGCCCTAGCTGCAAGGCTGCCCTGATGTTAATCGACCCGGCTCAGCCCTACCGTTTATCAAAAGCGATGTAGAAGAACTGGATCAGGGCTTGAAAATGTCTACCGGCACGGGGCTGAGTCTGGGTCAAAACGTCTGGTTAGGCTTTTGTTTGATGGGGATTCTCGTTACCAGTAGTGTCTGTTGGTCGCGCTTCGAACGGGCGAGCTTTAGGTTGCATCGCTGGAGCGCGTTATCCTGGATGTTTCGTCACACCCGCCTCAGTTGGGCCAGATTATTACCCGTCAGTGTTGGAGCTTCTCTTAGTCGCCCACGGGTCGCCGAGGGCATTTTAGTGGGTGATGATTCGGATCGAGGGCGCACGAAAGGGGTGAAGCGCATCTACAAAGCGTGCAACCTCAAAGATAAGCCCACAGGGGGTTATCGGATGGGGCAGTCACGGATGATGTTGTTGCCGGCGACCCCCGTGCTGACGATTCCGGTCGACTTCGCCTTTTACCAACCTGCCCGCGTGTACCGTCGGCAGCCTATGTGAAAAATCTCGAGTAGAGGCCTTATTGAATTTTGTCCACCGGGTGCTGCACGAAGACAACCCCCAGGAAAAACTGCGTCAGTTGGCTGATCAGCTGGAGCAGATCTACCCTTTACGCGATTCCACAAAACATATCAATGGACGTGAGCTGGGGCGAATCGGGCCAACGCCCTCGTTGCGGTACCAAGCTATTGCAGCCTAATATTAGAGTTTTTTAATATTATTAAAGCCTAACTCGAACATCGAGTGATAGAAAAAAATGGTTCGATCGTGGATATTGCATTAAACTGACATTCACGACCCATTCCCTAATAAAGAAGGATATGTGCTGGTATTCTCGTAATTTGGCACTCTTAAGAATGAATCAATTCCTGGTGTTCGATGAGCAATTTTATAGCGATAGCGGGTATACGAAAACAACGATTCGCATATGTCTTGAGTCTCAAATGGAAGGCAATGATCCTTACCAGTGTCGTTCTAATCATTATTACGGCGTCTTTCGCGATCTTTAGTTACTTAAATCTGATATCTCAATTCAGAACTGAACGAACACTTAACCGACAACGCCAATCACAGGAAATCAAAGGTCTGATAGATCAATCGCTGTTACGCATCCAACATTTAGCAGAGTTAATTCAAGACTTGACCGATATGAGCCCCGCTTTACTGGCGCGGGAGCCGTCTCGACTACACGCCGCATTCGATCAACATTGGACTGAATTGCAGCTGCAATTTGGGTTAGATTTTGCTCGAATCTATGATGACGATAACCGCTTACTAGCCGCTTGGGGAAAATCGGGTTTGCCCGAGTCTGAAGATACACCTGTGCCAAATTGGATTCAGGACGCAAATCAATATGAGCGTCCTGTCAAAGCGTTCGACTGCGCTGTGGAATGCGCACTTTATGCGATCGTACCGATTCTTGCGGAAGGTCAGCATATTGGTGCCGTGCTGCTTGGCAGCCCTCTGACGGATATTGTCCTTGATTTTAAGCAGATTTCTGGTGCCAATGTGGGAGTGCTAATTACCGATAAGAATAACACCGCGGCTATAGATACCGATCGCAGAATAAAAGCTTGGCAATCATCTGTTGTGGCTTTGACTGATTGGAAACGTAATCTCAAGCTTTTGCGAGACATTTCTGCTCATCATCAGCAACTCCATAAATTCGAAGTGGGTCTGACCACTGATTTTGAGGGACGTAGTTATGAAATCAATTTATTGCCCCTGGCTGGGGAGGGCCACACGGCAAACGGTCGCTTTGTAGTGATTTCAGATATCACCCAGCAATTAGAAAATATCAGGGATGCCATTCGTGATAACCTCATTTTGGGAGGGCTCGGCTTGGTGTTCTCCGAACTGTTGTTAGTCGCTTTGCTCTGGACCCCGATGACTCGCCTGCGCCAGACCGCTGTAACGCTCCCACTGCTAGGGGTAGGGGCATTTGAGCGTGCACGTCATGCTATCCGCGAGCGGACCCGCAATCACTGGTTCCGGGATGAAATCGATGAATTAGATGACACCGCCATCGCACTCTCGCAACGATTGGAACAATTAGAGTATGACGTGACAGAACGCACCCGCGCGTTGAGCGACCGGATGGATGAGCTCAGGAGGGAGCGTGATTTTGTCAATAGTTTGCTTAACACAGCACAAGTTGTCGTGTTAACACAGGATAAATCACATCAGATTCGCATGATCAATCAGTATGGGGAATCGCTCAGCGGTTTCCATCGACGGGAAGTAGTCAATATCAAGAACTTTGACGATTTTATCGGCGCGGACAGTTATCTAAGTACTGTAGCGGAGAAATTAGACAATCTGGCGGTTGGAAAGCAGGCACAGTTTCGCCACGAAGCGCCACTACAATGCCGAGATGGATCAAAACGTGATATTGCTTGGCTGCATTCGCGGCTCGGAGTCTTAATTGGTAACGCACCGGTGATATTGTCCATCGGACTGGATATAACCGAACAAAAACAAGCGGAGCAAAATTTAGCTTGGCTGGCTGATCATGACTCCCTTACCGGACTATATAATCGTCGGCGTTTTCAGCATGAATTGGAGCGGAGTCTGGCGGAAGCCAAGCGCTATGCTCATGAAGGCGCTTTATTATTTTGCGATTTGGATCAGTTTAAATACATCAATGACACCAGTGGTCACCAGGCTGGGGACATGTTGCTTAAAGTGGTATCGAATACATTGAGTCACTTGGTGAGAGATACCGATATCGTGGGTCGTCTCGGAGGAGATGAATTTGGTGTGGTCATCACTCAAACAGATAAAGAAGGCGCCATAAATATTGCCAATAAGATCAATAAAGCGCTCAGCGAGGTTTTATTACCTGTGGGAGAACGTTCTTATCGAGTCTCTGTAAGCATCGGCATCGCACTCTATCCCGCTCATGGGATAAATGTTCATGACCTATTAACAAATGCGGACTTATCCATGTATCAGGCGAAAGAATCGGGACGCAATCGCTGGTACGTGTTCTCCGACGAAGACCAGGGTAGAGAGCGAATGCGCGCACAGGTCTATTGGAAAGAACAGGTAGAACAAGCATTAGTAGAAGATCGGTTCGTGCTCCATTATCAGCCAATCATGAACCTTGAAACCAACCAAATTACCCATGTGGAAGCTTTGTTGCGGATGGTGGATGTGGACAATAATTTGATAAGGCCCGATGCGTTTATTGACGCTTGCGAACGTAGCGGCCTCATTCATGCGATTGATCACCTGGTACTGCGCAAGGGAATTCAGCAAGTCGCATACCTGGATGCGGCCGGGAAGAATATCAGGGTATCCCTGAATCTTTCGGGGTGCGCTTTTGACGATCCCGAGCTTTTGTCTACGCTTTCGGCGTTGCTTAAGCAAATGAGCGTTAATCCTGCTCGTCTGATCTTTGAAATTACGGAAACAGCCGCAGTGTCCGATTTCATGGCAGCGCGAAGTTTGATGGATTCTATCAGGCAGATGGGATGTAGTTTTGCGCTCGACGATTTCGGATCCGGTTTCTCGTCCTTACGTTATCTCAATCAATTACCTGCTGATTACGTGAAGATTGATGGGTCGTTTATCCGTAATCTGTGTAACAGCCAAGAGCAACAGGTTCTCGTCAAAGCGGTAACCGATGTGGCTAAGGGATTTGGTAAAAAAACAGTGGCTGAATTTGTGGATGGCGCTGAAGTTCTGCGTATGCTTAAAACGTTTGGGGTGGATTTCGCACAAGGCTATTTTGTCGGTCGGCCAACGAGTGCTGAGGACTTGTTTGGTTCGAGGGCAACTAGCTTGACTCGCGATTCACTGATGCAATCCTAGGGATTTAATCAATGGAGGTATCACTCCGAATGGCTGCTTGAAAATGGGGTTTTCCCGAGCCATACGGACGTTTGTTTGGGTAGCTTAATGCGCCCTGTCAGGCGCCATTCTCTTGAATCCGGTTCGATTAGTAAATACCAGTTACCGTTCGAGGTGGGTTGTAACATACCCGCATAGCCACTGTTACCATCAGTTTGCAGCGTTATCCTGGAGTCGAAATGTGAACGTGTCGGATGGAGCAATTGCAGATAGAGGAACTTGGGTTTAGCAATCTTCTCGCTCGTTTCCAACTGCAGCTGCACTTTGCCAGTCTGCGGATCGATTCGTACCAGTGCGCCGAGTTGCAGTTCCATAGCTTTGTGATCGCGAGCGAGGGTGCGGTTGATTGCCAACCCCTGCTTGTAATAATCGTCGACCACCAAACCATCAGCGGTGGTAAGCGCAATCACTAAAGTTCCCAAACCCATGACAACGGCGGCAAAAGGAACTGCCAGTAAAAACCAGGGCCAAAACAGCCGATACCAGGGTAAGTCGTCGGAAGGGAGGTGGGCGGTGTTCAACATGACAAATACAATTAATGAATAATGGGTCCAAGGAATCGACCAAGCTCTGATTTACGGATGCTGGCATTATCAATGGCCTGAATCGTGAATTCGATGGGGCTACTGGTTTTCTGTAAATGAGCAGGATCTGTACGCACCCGAACCGGAACATCGCGTACTTCACCGGCCGGTACCCGTAAGTTATTTTGTACATCGAACAGCACTAACTGCTCAAGTCCCGAAACCATCAGCTTGTATTCATGAGCGTTCTCATCCTTGTTGATGATCTTAAGTGTGTAGATATTTTCTACTTGACCCTCATTGGTTTCCCGATATAAGGCATTACGATCACGTATGACGTCCAAATCCACAGGTACGCGTTGGGAGACAGCATAAATCAAGCTGGTGATCAACATTAGCAATAGGACGGCATAGATAAAGATGCGTGGACGGAGTACTCGGGTTCTTCGCCCTTCTAATACATTTTCAGTGGTATAGCGAATCAAACCTTTGGAGTAGTTCATCTTGTCCATGATTTGATTACAGATGTCAATACAGGCAGCACAACCAATGCACTCGTACTGCAGTCCATTGCGAATATCGATACCGGTAGGGCAGACCTGCGTACAAAGACCACAGTCAATGCAATCACCCAATCCTAGCGTCTTTGGCGAAGCGCTGCGCTTACGTCCTCCCCGGGGCTCGCCGCGCTGTTCATCGTAGGAGATTATCAAAGTATCCTTATCGAACATCGCACTTTGGAAACGTGCATATGGGCACATGTAAACGCACACCTGTTCGCGCATCCACCCCGCATTGCCATAGGTTGCAAAGCTGTAAAACAAAATCCAGAAAGTCTGCCAGGGCCCCAGATCAACATTGATAATATCCCTAGCCAGTAGCTCCATGGGGGTGAAATAGCCGATAAAAGTAAATCCGGTGAACAGTGACAGTAGTATCCACACGGCGTGCTTACTAAATTTGATGATCAGCTTGTGTGCTGACCATGGAGCCTTGTCCAATTTAATTTGTTGGGGGCGATCACCTTCGATTTTGCGCTCAATCCAGAGAAATACCTCGGTCCATACCGTCTGTGGGCATGCGTAGCCACACCACAGTCGACCGGCAAGCGCCGTGAAAAAGAACAAGGACAAGCCGGCTATAATCAACAGAACTGCAAGATAGAAAAAATCCTGGGGCCAAAATGTGATCCCAAAGATATGAAACTGGCGGGCTGGAAGATCCAGTAGAATAGCCTGCCGATCTCCCCAGCGTAGCCACGGTAAACCATAGTAGGTGCCCAATAAGACGATGACACCCAACACACGCAGATTGGCAAACAGGCCATGAACCTCTCGGGAATAAATTTTCTTACGCTTAGCGTAAAGATCGAGTTCCAATACCTTGTTGCCCGTTTTAGTCTTACTTAGGACTGAATCTTCCATAAGTTAATATTAATCTGCGCCTTGACGTTTCATATTAGTTTGGCGACAAGGTTTCTGGAAATACCATGTCAGCAAACTCGAAGCAAAAGTTAACAGCCAAAGCAGGAAAAAACCCAGAGTATAGCCACCCAGACGAGAAACCTCTGGTCCGCCCGTACACGCGGAAATCTGCGCTGGGTCGAAGACGATAAACAACAATCCCGTGGCTATACCCGCAGTAAGGAAAGAAGGCCACAACAGGGAGATGATCTGTTGGATTCTAGGAATGGGTAGTGACGTATGTTCGGGCAATGGGAAAATGTTCCTGAGTGTAAATTAAGCACAGCACTAAAAGTTAATTACCCGCAGAAAGGCTGTATATGTAGGCGGCTAGAAGATGAACCTTGTCTTTGCCTAAAAACTCCGCATGGGCGGGCATAACACCATTGCGGCCTTCGGTGATGGTCTTTTTAATGGTTGCTGGTGACCCACCATATAGCCAGGTATTGTCCGTGAGATTTGGAGCGCCGATCACTTGGTTGCCGGTTCCATCCGCTTGATGACAAGCCGCACAAAGCATAAATTTTTGTTTCCCTGCGGCGGCCAGTTTAGGATCTGACTCGCGTCCACTCAGGCTTAAAACATAAGCAGCCACTTGTTCGACGCCTTCATTACCTCCTAGCGCGGCGCCCATGGGTGGCATGACACCCTTACGTCCATGCAGAATGGTGGTTTCAATCGCTTCCGGCGATCCGCCATGCAGCCAATCGTTGTCCCTAAGATTGGGAAACCCAGGGCCACCACCCGCATCCGAGCCATGACAGGTTGCACAATAATTAAGAAACAGACGTTGTCCGATAGCCATCGCTTCCGGATTCTTGCTCAGGGCCGGGATGGATTGGCTCGAAAAACGGGCAAATATCGGACCGTACTTTTCTTCAGCGGTTTGGGTTTCCCGTTGATATTGGCTAATTTGTGACCACCCTAGGACTCCGGCAAAACTGCCAAGACCTGGATAAAGCACAAGATAGACCAGACCAAATATCAAGGTGATATAGAACATATTTCTCCACCAGTTTGGCAGAGGGTTATCAAGCTCCTCTAAATCCTCATCCCAGACATGCCCCATTGTTTTGATTTGCTCACCCGTTTGCTTTTTAGTGGACATCCAGAACACCAAGGCAAAACAGCCGACTATTCCCAATAGCGTCGGGATTGTGATATACCAGTTCCAGTAATCGCTCACAAATGCGTTCATTTCAATCGTCCTCAGCACTCGAACGGTCGTCATCTCTCAAGTCATCGTTCCTCAATGGGAGATGGGCCGCGTCATAAAACATCTGTTTACGTTTGCTGCTCCAGGCCCAAATAACGATTGAGATAAATACCGTCAGCAAGATAATCGTTCTCAGTATTTCAAAAACTTGATAATTCATACTTTATCTTCTCGTTTTGATGGCGGTCCCTAAACCCTGCATATAGGCGATGATGGCATCCATTTCGGTTTTGCCCTTCAAAGCCTCGGGTGCGTTCTCGATCTCTTCGTCTGTATAAGGTGTACCGAGTAGGCGTAATACCTTCATTTTGGCTTTTATGGTACTGGGATCCACCAAGGTCTCATCCAACCAGGGGTAGCCGGGCATTATGGATTCTGGCACCACATCGCGGGGGTTGATCAGATGTGCCCGATGCCAGCCATCACTGTATCGTTCGCCTACGCGTTGAAGGTCAGGTCCGGTACGCTTGGATCCCCACTGAAATGGACGATCGTAAACATATTCTCCAGCCACGGAATAATGTCCATAACGTTCGGTTTCGGCGCGAAACGGACGGATCATCTGTGAGTGACAGACATAGCAGCCCTCGCGAATGTAAATATCTCGTCCCGTGAGCCGAAGCGGATCATAAGGTTTGAGTCCAGTCACCGGTTCGGTGGTGGCGGGCATGTAATAGAGCGGTACGATTTGCACCAGGCCTCCAACCAGGGCGAGCAGCAAGGTAAATACGATCAATAGGCCGACATTTTTTTCGACCCGTTCATGAGCGGTTCCACTAGCCATGAGAATCTCCTTAAAGTGCGGGAGCCGGAATGGCGGCTTCAACGCTGCGTGCGCCTGCCACCGTTTTCACTAAATTGTAGGCCATGATCAACACACCGAATAAAAACAGCGCTCCGCCGATAAACCGCACGATATAGAACGGGTGCATGGCTTGCACGGATTCGACAAAGCTATAGGTTAAGGTCCCGTCCGTATTTACGGCGCGCCACATCAATCCTTGCATGATTCCGGATACCCACATGGAGGCGGCGTAGAGCACGATACCAATCGTGGCCGTCCAAAAATGAACTTCAACGAGCTTGAGACTATAGAGTTCGCGGTTGTATAAACGCGGTATCAGAAAATAAAGCGTTCCAAATGTCACCAAGGCGTTCCATCCCAGTGCTCCGGAATGGACATGACCTATGGTCCAGTCGGTGTAATGCGACAGTGCGTTCACGGTTTTGATCGACATCATCGGGCCTTCAAATGTCGCCATACCGTAGAATGAAACCGATACGACTAGAAAGCGTATGACCGGGTCGGTACGCAGTTTTTCCCAAGCTCCGGAAAGGGTCATCACGCCATTGATCATGCCGCCCCAGGAAGGTGCCAGCAGAATCAAGGAGAAAACCATACCTAAAGACTGAGCCCAGTCGGGCAATGCGGTATACATCAGATGATGAGGGCCTGCCCAGATGTAGGTAAAGACCAGAGCCCAGAAATGCACGATGGACAGCCGGTAGGAATAGATCGGCCGATTTGCTTGTTTCGGAATAAAATAATACATCATTCCTAGAAAGCCAGCCGTTAGGAAAAACCCCACCGCATTATGTCCATACCACCATTGCACCATGGCATCGTGCACTCCGGCATAAACCGGATAGGATTTCAGAAAAGAGACTGGAATCTCGATACTATTGCCAATGTGAAGCATGGCGACGGCAATGATTAGGGCACCGAAGAACCAATTCGCGACATAGATATGCGGCATTTTGCGTTTAACAATCGTGCCAAAAAAAACCACGGCGTAGCATACCCAAACTACGGCGATAGCAATGTCGATGGGCCATTCCAACTCAGCATATTCCTTGCTTTGGGTATATCCTAAGGGCAGTGTAATGGCCGCAGCGAGGATAATGGCCTGCCAACCCCAGAAGGTAAACGCTGCGAGTTTGTCCGAGATCAAACGCACATGGCAGGTGCGTTGCACCACGTAATAAGAGCTTGCGAACAGCGCCGATCCACCGAAGGCAAAGATCACCGCATTGGTGTGCAAGGGGCGAATACGGCTAAAAGTCAGCCACGGGATATCAAAATTTAAGGCGGGCCAAGCAAGCTGCGCTGCCAGTAATACCCCCACAGCCATGCCTACGATGGCCCAAACCATCGTCATTACAGCGAATTGCAGGACCACCTTATCGTTATAAGTCGTGTGTTCGGACATCGGTTACTCCCATGCGTTAGGAAATCCAGTGATGATTGAAGATCTCATAAGTTTCCCCATATTTTCCAGCTAGAAATTTTTCGAATATTTGCAGACAAAAATTTCAAGACAAAGCTAAACGTTGAATAGATTGTCGATAGCTAATTAGAACCTCACTTCGCGGTTAATACCGGCTCGAAGCCATATCCCCAGAGAATGGCTGTAGCGGCTAGAGTGGCGACGAGCGTCACCAGTCCCACTGCGAGCACCGCACTGGAAAACAGAAAACCCTGCTCTGATGAGATGTCCATCATAATGGGTAGCCCGATATAGAGCAGATATACCGTGTAGGCCAAGGCGGGCAGGCCGAGGATCATGTTTAGCCACAGTATGGGGTAAAGTTGAAATAATCCAATCAAAAATAAGGGAGTCGCTGTGTAGGACGCCAAGATGATTGTGCGTGATAAAGGTTGCTCGGCATCATAGGTTTTCCCCATCCAATGTATCAATGCACCGATGGTGGCTACGGCTACCAGCATGGCCAGATAATAGAGCACGGCAATGTATAGAGCGCTATCCGTGGTTAGCCTGCTCGGTGGTCCCACACCAATCTGCCAGCCGATCTGAGTGGTGCCGATAAATCCGCTGATCGCTGGAATTGCCGCCAGGAATAAGGTGTGGCTGGCGAAACACCCTGCGATTGAACATTGTTCGTCACGGATGGAAACCCACTCGTCTTTGGGATGAGTGAATAAACCTAAGATGTGTTTGATAACCATGATTTAATTCCCCATAGTGCTCAGGAATGACTACCCAAACTGCCTCTATACATATCACTGAATCGCCTAATCAGATCCCTAAGTATTGCGTTACGGGGCAAGTGCTAAATCAGCTAACTGCTACCGGATGCGGGAACAGGTGAAAGCCTAGTTCGTGTTCGCCTCACCTCTGCAACGAGCGGGTATTATATTAGCGGAATCGATTTTAGGCTAAAATTTTACTATGTCCCTAGTTAAAACTTTAACGACTCAAGATGCCTTGTCTACATTTGGGTTGCGTTACATGGCCGCATTGTTTGCCAATCCAATGCTTCAGCACGATGCTCAGCATATGGTCGCAGGACGAAGTGGCATAACGGGCACAACGGTATTACGGTTTAATCAACAACACAACCTCACCCGATCGAGATGCTTACGTGGATATGTTGGATCCTCAAGGCCCTGCGTAGTGTAGGTCGACGCAAGAATATGGTCAATAATTGATCAGCATATTTTTTATGGTTAAATTTAGCTTGCTCAAGGTGTCGGGTAGGATAGAGTCGAATACCTTCGTATTGACATCTGTATCTTGATTCGAAGTCAACTGGATCGTTTGACATGAATCAATTTAAAAGTATTGCCGCTCGAATCCACTAGAACAGAGATAGTTTGCGCGCCGTCGGATCTTGGAGACGAATCATGGAATCCACACTATCGGGCATTGACCTAGCTACTGATCAACCAATGTGCTTAGATGTTCAGCTTCATTTGTCCAAGCTCAAGGTATGACCAATAGCCTGCAATGAGGAATCATAGACTGAGCGCTCTGGCGAAGAGTTACAACACCGCTATTGCATAAATTCGACAAAATAAAGTTAGGATTCGCAAAGGCGAGGCGATGGGGATAACTCCAGAAATAATTAATGAATTCGAAGCTAGATAAAGTTCCAGAAACCGAATGCGGACAAGCCGCGGTATGTTATCACTGCGGTTTGCCAGTACCATCTGGTTCAGATTACAGCACTCAAATATTGGGGCAGACTCGGCATTTTTGCTGCATAGGGTGTGAGGCAGTGGCCAACGGAATCGTGGCGAGTGGCTTGGAAGATTTTTATAAATTTCGTACGAAAAATTCTGCCCAGGGCGAAGAGCTGGTGCCCGAGTTCCTGCGTCAGGCGCGGATCTACGACAATCCGGAGATTCAGAAGAGTTTCGTTTTACATTTGGATAGTCAACTCCGCGAGGCTTCGCTGATCCTCGAGGGTATCACTTGCGCGGCCTGCATTTGGCTTAACGAACGGCACCTCGCGGAGCTGCCGGGGGTGGTTCAGGCGCAGATCAATTATGCCACCCATCGCGCTCGTGTGAGTTGGAACGATAGCCAGATCCACCTCAGCGATATTCTGGAAGCCATAGCCCGGATCGGCTATCGCGCGCATCCCTACGATCCCAATCGTCAACAGTACTTACTCGAACATGAACGCAAGCAGCAGATTAAGCGTTTAGGGTTGACCGCGGCCTTAGGAATGCAGGTGATGATGATAGCCGTCGCGTTGTATTTCGGTGATTGGTCGGGAATGGAAGATAAATTTAGACTTTTTTTTTATTGGATCAGTCTGATTCTTACGACACCCGTGGTGCTTTACTCAGCACAACCTTTTTATCGTGCGGCGTGGCGTGAACTGCGGCAATGGCGAGTAGGGATGGACGTTCCGGTTTCGTTAGGTATATTAGGCGCGTTCTCCGCCAGCATTTGGACAACGGCCTCAGGACAGGGGCACGTCTACTACGACTCTGTGGTGATGTTTGTATTTTTATTGCTGACGGCACGGTTCTTCGAGCTGCTAGCTCGGCGGCGTGCTGCAGATATTTCTGAGCAGCAGGTGCAGGAAACTCCCACGATAGCAACAACATTGGTTGCCACTCATGGAGCATGGACCGAAATCAGTGTTGCTGTCGTTGAGTTAAACATCGGTGATCGCGTACTTATCCGTCCGGGGGAACCCGTTCCGGCCGATGGCGTCATCCTTAGAGGGCGATCGAGTGTCAATGAGTCCTTGCTGACGGGAGAAAGCAAGCCGGTGTTCAAGCAAGCCGGGGATCGCCTAATCGGAGGGAGCCTCAATATTGAGAGCCCATTGGAGATGGAAGTGCAGCAGATAGGTCAGGATACCGTGCTGTCGCAGATACACCGGTTGTTAGATCGCGCCCAGGCCGAGAAGCCGGCGATAACGCAGCTGGTCGATCGCGTGGCTTCATGGTTTGTGTCAGCGGTTTTAGTGCTGGCCGTCGGAGTAAGCTTGTATTGGTGGCAGACAGGATCGGAAAATTGGCTGCAAATCACCATCGCCGTGCTCGTCGTAACTTGTCCTTGCGCCCTTTCCTTGGCAACCCCCGTCGCGATTACCGCGAGTACTGGCGCGCTCACTCGTCTCGGATTATTGTCTACTCGGGGTC
Organism: uncultured Gammaproteobacteria bacterium; assembly: GCA_963731655.1. Classification (GTDB taxonomy): domain Bacteria; phylum Pseudomonadota; class Gammaproteobacteria; order JAAEPA01; family JAAEPA01; genus CAVSWL01. The sequence continues at coordinate 72,328 of CAVSWL010000004.1, forward strand.
TTACGCTGGAAACCCTGGCGCGAGTAACTCATGTTGTCTTAGACAAAACCGGGACACTCACAGAGGGAAAATTGCGGTTGAAGACGGTTCGTCGGCTTTCATCGCTCAGCGAAGAACGAGTGTTGCAACTGGCGACAGCTTTGGAGCGGTATTCCGAACACCCCATCGCTAAAGCATTGGTTGCGACGGCGAGCGTACCGCCTATTTCGGCCGTTCAGATTGCCAATACTCCCGGTGATGGCATTGCGGGATTCATCGAAGGGCAGCACTATGTTTTGGGCGGAATAGCTTTTGTATGTCAACAATGTAAACTATCAAACGCGAACGAACTGCCAGAGAGTCTGTTGCATAGTCGTCACACTACGGTCTATCTGGCCAGAGCAGGTGAATGGCTCGCGGCATTCGAATTTGGAGACACACTGCGCGCGGATGCTAGACACTTCGTCCATAGCTTGCGTAGCGAAGGGCTGGAAGTCTGGCTGTTGAGTGGCGATCACTCCCGTATTACGCGCCGGATTGCAAGGGCTGTTGGGATCGATGAGCAACGCGCCATGGGTGGTTTGAGTCCTGGCGAGAAATTGGAGCGTGTACAAACAATGCAAGACCACGGTGCGGTCGTGGCTATGGTGGGCGATGGCGTTAATGACGCCCCGGTATTGGCTGGTGCGCATCTCTCTGTGGCGATGGGCAGTGGGGCGCAGGTGGCAATGGTCAGTGCCGATATGATTATGCTGTCCAACCGGTTATCTAGCTTAGTCCAGGCTTTTGAACTCGGCCGTAGAACGCGAACTATTATTCGACAGAATATGATTTGGGCGATTGCTTACAACGCATTCGCCTTGCCAGCGGCGGCAATGGGCTTTGTGGCGCCTTGGATGGCGGCTATCGGGATGTCCTTGAGCTCACTGCTTGTGGTGGCTAACGCAATGCGCTTAACACGTTGGCACGATTCGAACTCGGAGTTTTGATGATGGAAGTACTTTTCATACTGATTCCCCTGGCCGGCGTATTGCTGGGGTTCGTTATTTGGTTATTCTGGTGGGCGATACGAACGGGCCAATTTGATGACTTGGAAGGGCCCGCTCACCGCATGCTCATGGATGACGAGGATGATAAATGAATCGATTCGGTAATTTGGATCGGCATTGATTGGCTATTATCCGTGCGATCATTCGACTTAAAACTTCCATATTAGCGGGACGAGTAGCATGGTGACCAAGCCGACTACTAGGGTTAAAGGCAGGCCAAATCGGACGTAATCCATAAACCGATATCCCCCCGCACCTAATACCATCAGATTGGTTTGATAGCCGATGGGCGTGGCAAAGCTCGCGGAGGCTGCGACCATAATTGTTATTACAAAAGGCATTACACTCACACCCAGGTTCTGAGCCGTGGTTAACGCGATGGGAAACATGAGCACGGCGGCCGCGTTGTTGGTGGCGATGGCGGAGAACAGCGCGGTCGCGACGAACACAAAGGCCAAAGCAAGCCACGGTACTCCGCCTGCCAGCCCTATGAGCGCTTGAGAGATCGTGAAGGCGGCCCCTGTTTTTTGCATGGCCGTACCGATTCCGAAAGACGCTGCAATCACGACTAGCACTGTCCAATTAACCTCCTGTCGCGCAATGCGTCCCGTGGTGCAACGAGTGACCACCATCAGCCCCCCCGCCAGCAAGGCGGCTTCCAGCATGCTCATCCAACCCATGGCTACGACAGCGACCATGACACCTATGATGAGCAATGCGATTAAAGCGCGATCATGCCGTACCGACCAGCTTTCAACCAAACGGCTGACCAGATAGAAATCACGGGAATTGCGTTGCTGTGCCACGAACGAGGGATTGGAAACCATGAGCAAGGTATCCCCCGGGCATAAAATGATATCTCCGACTTTCATTTTTATTGGCTCGCCATTGCGTGCCACGGCGAGCACTGCAGCATTGTACAACGTGCGGAAACGACCCTCGCGAATACTTTTCCCGACCATGGGGCAAGTGTCAGAGATCACTGCCTCGGTTAGGCAACAGTCACGGCGGTCTGCATCGAGTTTAAAAACTTGGTTCGTTGCCGGTTTAAGCCCCTTCATTTTCTGCAGATCGATAATGGATTCAACAATCCCCGCAAAAATCAGTCGGTCATTACTACGAAGACATTCTTTAGGCGACACCGCCGGCAGAAATAGACCTTCTCGCTCGATCTCGACCAAGTATAAGCCGGGTAAATGCCGCAATCCCACGGCCTCGATTGTTTTTCCAAGCAGCGGGCCGTTGGGTTCGACAATCATTTCCACCGTGTACTTTCGCACATCGGAAAACTTGCTGATGAGGGGTTTACGGTCGGGGAGTAACCACTTGCTGAATAACAACACGTAAGCTATCAGCACCAGAGTTACAGGTAATCCAATCCAGGTGATATCAAACATCTTCAGGCTGGGCAGCTCGGTTTCCGAGACGATCAAACCATTGACCACGAGGTTAGTGCTGGTTCCAATCAGCGTGCAAATTCCTCCGGCGATACTGGCGTAACTCAAAGGAATCATCAGCATGGAGACCGGGAGATTGTGCCGTTTCGCCCAGTCCTGGACCGCGGGTATGAAAAGCGCCACCACCGGCGTATTGTTGAGAAACGCACTGACTAAGGCCACCGGAATCATCAGCTTTGTTTGGGCTTGGCCAATGGATTTAGGATTACCTAGCACCGAGCTACCCAACCAGGCGATACATCCCGTTTCTTTAAGCCCCGATACCACAACATACATTACGCCTACTGTTACCATGCCTTCATTGGCGAGGCCGGATAGCGCTTCTTGAGGGGTTAATATGCCTGCCACGAGTAACAGGGTGAGCCCGCCAATCATGACTACATCCGAGGCATAGCTTTTTACAGAAAGCCCGACAAAGCAGAGGGTCACGATGCCCAAGGTATACCACGCATCCCAACTCATAAGTAAAAATCGGTATTAATTCGTTATTGGAGGTAATCTCAGGATACCACGTTGGGCTTCATTATTAGTTTTCTCTGGCCCCAAACAAGCTATCTTGAGCGTGTCAAAATCCGGGAATTGGCATTTGGTGCGCGCTTCCCTGCGCTAAAGATTCACCGAAAATTTTCCGCGCTATAGCCACTTCGAGTACGGAATATCAATAGCGATGTTGCCAAACTGAAGTACTTAGTAAACCACAGGAGGTCCGGATAGGAAACCTTACTGAACAGCTTAGGGGAATGTACCACAGCTTGCTTGGTATGGTGAATCACCACAATAAGGAATAGTGCCATGGAGACAGTAAGGTCAACTTTTCAATAGTCGTCCATTACGCATGACTGAGGTGTCACTGAACGTGATTGTGATTATGACGAAGCGTCGCCGCTCGGCCACTGGATGAATGAGGCGTGTTAGAATTCGGCGTTTCGAGTTTGATTGAGAGCAATAGATGCAAACCGAGCTTGCTGGATATAAATCTCTAGATTGCCGACACTGAATTATTGAGCGGTGATAACAAACATAAGAATACGCTACGTGGTCGCGCTGTTAGCGGTGCTTTCACCTCAAATCCAGGCGGCTAAAACCGATTGGCTGTTATGCGGGCCTCCCATTACACAATCCTCGGGACACACGCTCCCAATGCGCCACGATCAAGCGGTGGATATGGCGTCCGATGTTGCAAACTACGATGACAAGACTAGCAAAGCCGAGCTATCCGGAGACGTTAAAATCGTTCGAGGCAGTCAGCATCTGCGAGCCGAACAAGTGCACTATTCTGCGGTCGATGGCGTGGCGCAGGCGCGCGGAGGGGTCGATTTCAGTGATGATGGGTTGAGAGTTGAAGGACCTTGGGCCGAGGTCCATTTCAACGATGACACCGCTGAGTTTACCCAAGCGACGTACCAATACGCGCCCCGACATGCCCGAGGACAAGCGCAGCGCGTCTATCGCGAATCACCGCAAGTCATCAAATTGGAAGAGGCTACTTATACTACTTGCAATGCAGGCCGTTCTGACTGGTTAATCAGTGCGGACAAGATAAAACTAGATCGTAAATCAGGCGATGGCACCGCGCGCAATGTGGTGCTCAGAATCAAGAATTTTCCGGTTTTATATTCACCCTGGTTCCCTTTTCTCATTGATGACAGGCGCAAATCGGGGTTCTTAGCTCCCTCTTTTGGCTCTGTTTCGACCTCCGGATTCGTAATTGCGGTACCGTATTATTGGAATATGGCGCCCAATCGAGATCTTTTATTTACGCCCCGTTTTCTTTCGGATCGGGGATTGCAATTAAACACCACGTTTCGTTATTTGCAGTCCTCACATCGCGGCGGCCTAACACTTGAGTATATCGACGATAAGCGAAAGAATGACGACCGGTATTTAATCTCCTTTTTGGACACCGGTCATTTTATCCCCCGGGTGACTACCCATATTGACTATAACAAGGTTTCCGACAGCCAGTATTTTGAAGATTTCGGTAATTCCTTGAGTCAAACCAGTATTTCTCACCTGCCGCGACAAGCGGACATTAGTTATAGTGGCGATTTTTGGAGTTTGGTGACGCGCGTTCAGAATTTTCAAACAATCGATTTATCGATTCCACCGCTGAGCAGACCCTATGCCCAAATGCCTCAAGTGCTGTTCGATAGTCATTTACCCGACCAGCGCTTCGGTCTAGGGTATGGTTTACGCGCCGAGTGGGTGCGTTTTGACCGCAATGCTGGAGTTAATGCTGATAGATTCAGGACCATACTCAGTGTTGATCGCCCTTACCTGCAACCGGGATTCTTTCTCAAGCCCAGCGCTCGCCTGTGGTTTTCCAAATACAACTTGCGGAACTTGGATACGGAAGACATGGAGACTGCGCTTAGTCTTACCGTGCCGATCTTTAGTCTGGATAGTGGACTGTTTTTTGAACGTGATCTGAGTAGCGGACATGTGCTGCAAACACTAGAACCTCGGCTGTATTACTTATATGTCCCGTACGAGGCTCAGAGCGAAGTACCCACGTTCGACACCGCCGAGCTGGACTTCAATTTTTTACGGTTGTTTCGTTACAACCGATTTGTAGGAGGCGATCGGATCGGGGACGCTAACCAACTCACCTTAGCCTTGACGTCCCGGTTAATTGATACGGATAGCGGCAGTGAGATCTTTAGCGCCAGCCTAGGTAATATCTTCTATTTCCGTAATCGCAAAGTCACGTTGCCGACAAGGTCTACTGAGGAGAAGAATAATTCAGATATCGTCGGTGAACTTTATTTTGGCATCACCGACCATTGGACGGCTCGGGGTACCACGGTGTTTGATCCCCACAACGGGGATCAGCAACGCACCACGGCGAGTTTAAGGTATAGGGACAAAGATAATCGCATTGTTAACATCGGTTATAATTTTCTCCGCGACGATCTGGATCAAACGGATTTCGCCTTTGCTTGGCCTTTGGGGACTCACTGGGAGCTATTCGGCCGCTGGAACTATGATATCGACAGCCGTCGAAACTTGGAGGTACTTGGGGGGATCGAATATGAAACCTGTTGCTGGAAGGTAAGGGCTGTGGCCGGTCAGTTTGTCAATAACGCCGATGGTGATTTTACCAATACTTTTGACGTACAGTTTGTGCTCAAAGGATTAGCCGCTCTGGGGACGGGGTCGGTGGATAAGATGCTAGAGCGCAGTATTCTCGGTTACAGGGCTGAAGATTGACAGATGCACAAAACGTAAGGCTATTTTCGCAATGGAGTTTCTGGACTGTTTCAGTATTCTCTAATCATTCTTAATAGGACAGACGAATGTCAAAACCTCTATTCCTTGGTTTAATTGTCAGTTTGAGCGTGGGAGGGTTGCATGCGGTGCGTGCGGCGGAGAATCTGATACTCCTCGATCGCATCGTGGCCGTGGTGGAGGATGACGCCATCATGAATTCTGAATTGGAGGAACGCATAGCGATGGTCAAACGGCGGTTGTCGGGTCATCAAGGGGTGGAGCTACCGCCTGAACTGCTAAAAAAGCAGGTGCTGGAACATTTGATCATCGAGCGATTGCAGTTGCAACTCGCCAGCCGACAAGAAATCCGTATCGATGATCTCACGCTGGATGAAGCCATGCGCGCCTTGGCGCAACGCAACCATTTGAGCTTGGAGAAATTCCACGAGCAGTTGGTGGCGGAAAACATCGACTATGTCAAATTCCGAGAACAGGTACGTACCGAGCTGGCCCTCGACACCCTACGCAAACGCGTGGTGGATCGAAAAATCCAAGTGACGGATCAGGAAGTTAATGACTTGATTGCCACACAACAAGGTGGAGGAGATGACAGCAGTGTGGAATACCGTTTAAACCATATTTTGATTGCTGTTCCCGAAGGGGCTGGTGCGGACCAGATCCAAGCGGCGCGGACTAAGGCGGAATCGATTCGGGAAGGTGTACTCAAAGGCGCGGATTTCAAGCGGCTCGCGATCAGTGAATCGGATGGTCAAAAAGCTTTGGAGGGAGGGGACTTAGATTGGCGAAAATCCGATCAACTACCGAGCCTGTTCGCACGCCGCGTGCCGGGGATGAAGGTCGGCGATATCAGTGAGGTAATTCGCAGTCCCAGTGGTTTTCATCTGATCTACCTGGCGGATCGCCGCGGACAGGAACAGAAGATCGTGAATCAAACGCGAGCGCGCCATATCTTGGTCAAAACGAGCGCATTGATAAACGACGAGCAAGCGCGGTTGCGTTTAAAAGAGCTTGCTCACCGCATCGAGCTCGGGGAAAGCTTTGCCGAGCTGGCGAAGGCTCACTCAGAGGATGCGGCTACAGCCATCAAAGGGGGAGATCTAGGCTGGGTCAATCCGGGTGAGCTGACACCTGAATTCGAGGATGTGATGAATAGCCTGCAGATTCATCAGCTCAGTGAACCTTTCAAGTCCGATTTTGGTTGGCATCTGGTCCAGGTTATTGACCGGCGCAAATATGACAACACAGAACAAGCGATGCGCGCTCAAGCCAGAGAGACCATTCTGCGGCGCAAAATGGAAGAGGAAACCGAGCTATGGTTGCGCCGTCTTCGTGATGAAAGCTATGTGGAGTATCGGTTGGAACCAAAGGAGGGTAGTTAGATGTTAGTTTGTAACCCACTTTCACTTCTTTGGTAACAGTACACCACAGAGCGGGACGCTAATCGTTCAATTGGGGTATGACGGTGGCATTCAAGTTTCAGTACCGCTAATAATTACGAGTGTTATCCAGAAGCGGCCGTTGCGCTCGGCAGGCAATCTTTCCACAATAAAGGATGCAGTTACTAGGCTCCTCTAGACTGGTTTAATGCGTCGCGTAAGGTGTTTTTTAACAAAATACCACTTAATCTTGTGGTGGAATGCCCTGTTTTTTTCTGGCCTGTTGACTATAAAACTAGCGGTTCTTATCCCTGGGTGATTTAATCTCTACTCTGTGGCGCGGTCTGTCGCACCAGGCCATGCCGCCATGCGCACGCTAAGCGTTTTACCGTTTTCGGCCGTATAACCACCGAAACATAGCGAGCATTCATGCCTATCCTTGATCACCTATGGATATAGTAGGTGATCAAATCATTCGAACGCTAGGCACCGGTGGCATGGCCACTGTCTATCTCGCGATTCAGGAATCCCTCTTCCGGCAGGTGGCGCTTAAAGTCATGTCACCTACCTTGTTTCATGACCCCACTTTCAAAGAGCGATTTTCCAAGGAAGGCCAGATCATCGCCAGACTGAATCATCCCGGCATTGTCACCGTTCACGACATCGGGCTCGCCGGGGACCGCTATTACATCGCGATGGAATATGTGGAGGGGCGTAATCTCAAGCAGCGTATCCGCGACGGCATCACAATTGAGGGCAGTGTGCACACTGTTAAACGGATCGCCCAGGCATTGGGTTTTGCCCACCGTCTAGGTTTCATTCATCGGGACATCAAACCTGAAAATATTCTATTCAGGGGGGACCGATATGCCGTGCTGACCGACTTTGGGTTCGCCAAAGCGCTATCGGGTAGTACCAATCTAACCAAGCCCGGTATGAGTCTCGGCACACCGTCTTATATAAGCCCGGAACAAGCCGTTGGAAAAAAGCTCGATGGGCGAAGCGATATCTACTCGTTAGGAGTGTTGTTTTTCGAAATGTTGGTTGGCCACCAGCCTTATACGGCCGACGATGGGTTTGCGGTGGCGTTGCAGCAGATTCGAGAGCCGGTACCCGAACTGCCAGCCGACCTGGCGATGTTCCAGCCGGTCATTAACCAGGCTATGGCTAAAAAGCCGGAAGAGCGCTTTGCGACCGGCGAAGATCTGATTCAAGCTGTCGATGAGATCATCGCCACCAACAGCGGGGAGACACTCAAGCCTCGGCTACCCACTTAAAGCGGGACAAAGTGCAGGACTAGCTGCCGTATTCTAGTATCATGAGTTAATGACTAAAAAAACACAACGACACAGGCCATACGGTCAGCTAGCCGAGCGATTATCCGTGAAATCAACGCTCGCGGCAAACAAAGCGTTCGCCAGCTTGCTGAACTTATCAACGGCAGTAAAAGCGGTGTGCATCGCCACCTTCATGCCCAGGAGCGGCGTAACCGGTACCCGGAATCCAGGCTGTGGGAGACAGAGGCGGGCCACGTCTGGCTGCGCCTGTTGGTATTGGCAGTGTTGTATTTTTTCGGGTTGGAATGTGGTGTTGGAGGCGATAAGTTATCGCGATTTTTCAAGCTGATTCGGATTGATACCCATGTAGGCGTGTCGCCGTCAGCCTTGCGCCTGCAGCTTAAACAGATGGAAGTTTTATTGCCGCAATTTCAGGCGGAGTGCGAAAAACAGGTTGAAAAGCGATCACGAAAAGCCGTTGTGGCCATGGATGAGACCTTTTTCGGCGAGTTTTTGATTTTGGTGTTGATGGATTTACGCTCGGGCTATTTACTGTTGGAGGAGATCAGTGAGGATAGGCGTTTTGACACCTGGTATGCGAAGACAGCGCCGCGCTTGGAATCCCTGGGAATTGAAGTGAATCATGCGATTAGTGATCGGGCTAAGGCATTAATAAAACTGGCCATCAGTGGATTTGAATGCGACTCTGGAGCGGATCTTGTTTCACGCGCAACAGGAGGTGAGTCGCTGGTTGGGGGCCCGCTTGGCAAGACGTCGCGCGACGGCCGAAAAACAGATTGAAGCGACCCAGACCGCGGTGGATAACGCGGTAGAAACGGCCGCCAATCCTGAAAAGGCTCTGCTTGTAAAGCAACGCCTTGAAGCCGAACAAGCGCTTGATCAAGCCAAACAAACCCGGGCCGATTACCACGAAAACTTGCAGGGCATTGCGGAGGAAATCCACCCCTTTTCATTAAGCGACAACCGCCCAAAGTCGGCTAAACAGGTCGAAGCGGGGCTTGAAAACAGGGCAAAAGCCTTTGAGCGTATAGCCAACGATCAGGGTATTGAGGACAAAAACGACACCCTGAAAACGTTTCGCAATCAAATCCAGGCCTTGGCCGTCACGGTCAGTTTCTGGTGGCTCTGGGTGCGAGAAACCTTGCAGGGCTTAGCGGTTAATACGGAAATGGAACATTGGCTAACGACGACTTTGCTCCCGCTGGTGTATTGGCACCATCAACTCCACAAAACCCAAAACCGTAAGGCGAGAGACCGCTACCGCAAAGCCTGGCAGCAGGCGGTTCAGGCGTTCAACGCTCATCCTGTCACGCGCTACTCTGCCTGAAAGCGAAATCCAACGCTGGCTCACCTGGGCTGAATCGATGGCGCGGCAATTCCACCGTAGTTCATCCGCGGTTGAAGGGCGCAATGGCTGTCTTGCCCAGATGTACCATAATGGTCGCGGATTGAGTGAACAACGATTGAGAGCATTAACGGTGATTCATAATTACGGACTCAAACGCGAGGATGGCACAACGGCTGCCATGCGGTTATTTGAAACCGACTTTCCAGACTTGTTCCCCTGGCTGCTTGAAAAAATGGGGGCGCTTCCATTGCCTCGAAAGCATCGTGAGCGTGTGATTAATAACCCTTTGAAATTGATAGATGTCCCGGCTTAAGTTGGAAGCCCAAGCCTCCTCAGGGTTCCACGGATGCTACTCAATGGGACATCGGCTAAGGCACGGCGGCAGCCTCACGCTTATGCTTTCTTTCGACGCTCCGCTACGGATACCCCTA
>CAVSWL010000005.1:0-450661 GCA_963731655.1 uncultured Gammaproteobacteria bacterium
CATTCACATATTGTAAATATAAGTTTAATTCTCCAAAATTTTTAACCGGTTGATCTAACGACTGATTTTTTGATTTATTTTTTTTGATTTCACAGTTGACTCTCACAACGATTTTAGGCAAACTAAAAAAGGAGAAATCTAGAGACGAGAAAATCAATGTCCCCCGACCTCGAAGCCCTGGAATCGACCACCTTTGCCGGCAAAAGATTCACCCGCAAGCAACTGGCCCATATCCAAGAGACGGTGAAAACATTTCCTGCGTTGAGCCGCCGGGAACTTGGCCACACGATCTGTGAAAATCTTCGTTGGACCACACTGAAAGGGGCTCATCGAATTCAAGCGTGTTTGGGCGCGTTAGCCGAAATGGAACAAATCGGCCTCATTAAACTCCCCGTCAAGAGGACACAAAAAAAGGCGACCCAAAAGCCCATAAGTTGGACCGACAGAACCCAGGAACAACCTCGTATTGCGGTCTCTTTAGATCAGTTAACGCCAATCGGTGTGCGACCTGTCACCGGCAAAGAGGAGATCGCCCTTTGGAACGAATTCGTCGACCGCTATCACTACCTGGGTTACCGGCGTCCTATGGGCGCTCATTTGCGTTACTTTATCGTTGCTAAAGACCAGAGAAAACTGGGGTGTTTATCCTTTTGCTTCGCGGTAAAGTCCTTAGCGTGTCGCGATCGATGGATCGGCTGGACGGTGAACGCACGGACCCGGCGGTTGCACTTGATCCTGAATAATAATCGCTTCTTGATTTTCCCTTGGGTTGAGGTCAAGTACTTGGCCTCCAAGGTCTTAGCAACCCTTTCTCGGCAAATTGCCGAGGACTGGGAAACGCATCATGGTTATCGGCCAGTACTGCTGGAAACCTTTGTTGACCCCGCACGGTTCAAGGGCACCAGCTACCAGGCCGCCAATTGGCAACTCATTGGCAAAACGTTAGGATCGGCTCAGCGCACCAATCCAACGGGCGCTTCGCAAAAATACTGTTATGTTTATCCTTTGCACGATCAATTTCGCTCCCTTCTCAACACGGGAGCAAGCTCATCGCCTTGCAATAAAAGCTTACCCGCGAAGGTCTCGATGAAAACTAAACCGCTCTCATTGCATGATCCGTTCATCCAGTTGTGGCAAAAGCTTATCGCGTTAGTGATCGAGGTGGCCAACGAATTCGATCATCACTGGCGACAGCGCCGACGGGCGATCGATACGCTGTTGCTGATCCTGTTTATCTTTCGGCTGGTTTTCTCCAAAAACAAACAAGGCTACGCGACGACGGTTAGTGAGTTATGGGATCAATGCCGGATCATGAAGGTTGCGCTGCCGCAACCTAACCCTGTAGCTGCTTCGGCTTTTTGTAATGCGAGAGCCAAGTTAGATGAAACCATTTTCAAAATTTTAAACGCCAGAATCATCCGCACCTATGAACCAACCTTGACTGAAGCGCGGTGGAAGTCTCATCGTGTGTTTGCGGTTGATGGAACCAAAATGAATTTGCCTCGTCCACTGCGCGCCGAGGGTTATCGCACCCCGAGTCAAAACGCCCATTATCCTCAAGGCTTAGTCAGCTGTCTGTATCGGCTCAAAGCCCAAATCCCCTATGACTTCGATCTGGTGACTCATGGCAACGAGCGAAAAATGGCCTTGTCTCATCTGCAAGTCTTAAGGCGAAACGATCTCGTGGTGTACGACCGGGGTTATTTTTCCTATGCCTTGCTTTACTTTCATATCCAACAGGACCTACACGCCGTTTTCCGCCTGAAAAAGAGTTCTTATCAAGTGATCGACGACTTCATGTCAAGCGACGCCACCGATCGGGTGGTTGACATCGAACCCTCGATAACCCGACAGAAAGAAATCCTGGCACAACAGCCTGATATCAACTTTAGCCCCTTGCGCTTGCGTTTGATAAACTATGCTATCGCCGATACCACTTTCACATTAGGAACCACGCTGATTGATGAGGCGCTTTATCACGCAGCAGAATTCGCCGAGCTTTACCACGCGCGCTGGGGGGTAGAAGAACTTTATAAAATTTCTAAGGTGTTAATCGATGTTGAGGACTTCCATGGGCAAAGCGAGCGAGGGGTAAAGCAGGAATTATTTGCCCATTTTGTGCTGATTACGTTGAATCGCATTTTGACCTCGAAGGCCGAAGCGGGCTTCTGTGAAAACAATGATCGAGCGCAACACAATGAAACCGAGGACAGCCGACTGACCTTCAAAGTCAATGTGAAAAATGCGCTCATTACCCTGGCCAGAAACCTCGAAGGCCTGTTTTTCCGACAAGCCGATTTGGTGAAAACAACCGTGAACCACATCCTGGCTTCCATTTCGCGTTGTCGACAAAAACAACGGCCAAACAGAAACTATAAACGACAGTCCCTGAAGCCCATAAAAAAATGGCGAGCTGCCAACTCCAAAGGAAAAAAAATCACGCATCCGATCACTGCTTAACAGATAAAACTTGAGTTTCTTGGACGATTAATTGAATTCCCTTAAGTGAATGGCCTTTTTTCTTAAGTGAATGCCATTGGATCTTCCGCAGGGGACCCTATCGTACACTCGGCTGACGGCAGCGCAAGCCTTGCAACAGCTCCGCGATCAAGGTTTCCCAGAGGACTGCTTACCGTCGCCCAGCACGATGGCGGAGGTTTTGAACCGCAACGGCTACCGCCTGCGCCGGGTGGTCAAGGCCAAGCCTCAAAAAAACTTCCGGAAACGGATACCATCTTTGCCAACCTGGCGGAAAAGGACGGTAAGCCCCTAACGGGCGCAGAGGATGGGCAGATCATGCGCCTGAGCATCGACTGCAAAGCCACTGTGAATATCGGGGACTACTCACGGGGTGGAAAAACCCGCGGCAAAACCCAAGCGGCCGACCACGATATGGGCTGTGAGGAAAAATATGTGCCGTTTGGCATTCTGGAGGAAGATAGCGGGCAGGTACATCTGACGTTCGGAAGCTCCTTCAAGACCAGTGATTTTATCGTCGATAGCCTGGAGCACTGGTGGGAAGCGATCCCGGCGCAGCAGCGGACCGAGATTACGCACATCCAGCTCAAGGTGGACAACGGCCCGGAAAGCAGCGGGATGCGCACGCAGTTCCTCAAGCGCATGGTGGCGTTCGCTGACGACACGGGCAAAGTCATCCAGTTGCTGTACTACCCGCCGTATCACAGCAAATATAATCCCATCGAACGGTGCTGGGGCATTCTGGAACAGCATTGGAATGGGGCCATGCTGGTGGATGTCGAAACGATGTTGGAATGGGCGAAGAGCATGACCTGGAAGGGCGTTCGGCCTATCGTCAGATTGAGTTGTACAACCTACCGAAAAAGTATCTCGCTGACCAAGAAAGCGATGCGGGAGATTGAGGCCCGATTGGAACGCAACCCGCTCCTGCCCAAGTGGGACATTCTGATCCGGCCTGTATGATAGGTATTTTTATTATCGGAAATTACCTAAGGACTTTACCGCGAAGCAAAAGGATAAACACCCCAGTTTTCTCTGGTCTTTAGCAACGATAAAGTAACGCAAATGAGCGCCCATAGGACGCCGGTAACCCAGGTAGTGATAGCGGTCGACGAATTCGTTCCAAAGGGCGATCTCCTCTTTGCCGGTGACAGGTCGCACACCGATTGGCGTTAACTGATCTAAAGAGACCGCAATACGAGGTTGTTCCTGGGTTCTGTCGGTCCAACTTATGGGCTTTTGGGTCGCCTTTTTTTGTGTCCTCTTGACGGGGAGTTTAATGAGGCCGATTTGTTCCATTTCGGCTAACGCGCCCAAACACGCTTGAATTCGATGAGCCCCTTTCAGTGTGGTCCAACGAAGATTTTCACAGATCGTGTGGCCAAGTTCCCGGCGGCTCAACGCAGGAAATGTTTTCACCGTCTCTTGGATATGGGCCAGTTGCTTGCGGGTGAATCTTTTGCCGGCAAAGGTGGTCGATTCCAGGGCTTCGAGGTCGGGGGACATTGATTTTCTCGTCTCTAGATTTCTCCTTTTTTAGTTTGCCTAAAATCGTTGTGAGAGTCAACTGTGAAATCAAAAAAAATAAATCAAAAAATCAGTCGTTAGATCAACCGGTTAAAAATTTTGGAGAATTAAACTTATATTTACAATATGTGAATGCCATTGCCAGTGCTCCAGGCTATCGACGATAAAATCACTGGTCTTGAAGGAGCTTCCGAACGTCAGATGCACCTGCCCGCTATCTTCCTCCAGGATGCCAAACGGCACATATTTTTCCTCACAGCCCATATCGTGGTCGGCCGCTTGGGTTTTGCCGCGGGTTTTTCTACCCCGTGAGTAGTCCCCGATATTCACAGTGGCTTTGCAGTCGATGCTCAGGCGCATGATCTGCCCATCCTCTGCGCCCGTTAGGGGCTTACCGTCCTTTTCCGCCAGGTTGGCAAAGATGGTATCCGTTTCCGGAAGTTTTTTTGAGGCTTGGCCTTGACCACCCGGCGCAGGCGGTAGCCGTTGCGGTTCAAAACCTCCGCCATCGTGCTGGGCGACGGTAAGCAGTCCTCTGGGAAACCTTGATCGCGGAGCTGTTGCAAGGCAGTGTATTCCAATCCTTAAATGAGCCTGAAAAGGGGTGATAATTAACGGTAAATGTCAAGCAAGTTGTCGCTTCACTTGTTAAGCTGTTTTTTTAATTGCCATGTCATTCTGGTTGGTTTTATTCAACACCACTTCATCGACGCGGCTCCAGTTTCTGGTTTGTCCCGACCAGCGCTCAGGGTGACGTTGCTTGGCGGCCTGATACACAGCATGTCGCTGCTGCAGGATCTCACTATCCTTGCCATTATGGCGGTCATTGGGGGTCACAAATCGAATGGCGCTATGCAGGTGTTCGTCATTGTACCAGTCCACGAAGCCGGCTACCCATTGGCGGGCTTGGCAGATATCTGCAAACCGATGTTCTGGATACTCCGGGCGATATTTCAACGTGCGGAATAACGCTTCCGAAAACGCATTGTCGTTGCTCACCGAAGGTCGGCTCAGCGAGGGAATGACGCCCAGCTTCTGCAGCGTGGCCAACATCGTGGCGCCCTTCATCGGTGAACCGTTATCGGAATGCAGCGTGATCTGATCGCGCGGGATCTGCTCCACAAAACACGCTTCGGTAATCAGCTCAGCAGCCAGCTCCGCCCGTTCGCACTCATGCACTTGCCAGGCGACGATCTTACGGCTGTAAATGTCGATGACCAGGTAAAGATACAGAAACATCCCCGCCACCACGGTCGGCAGATAGGTGATATCCCAGCTCCACACCTGATTGGGCTGGCACGCCACGTGCGACTTCGGCCGACTATGGCGGGGGGGATGGCTGGCTTGGCGATGCGCGTTCATCTTAGCTTCTCTGAGCAACCGATACAGGGTGGATTCGCAGGCCACATAGATCCCCTGATCGGCCAATTGCGGTACGATCTGGTGTGGCGTTAAATCCTGATACGCCGGCGAGGTCACCAGCGCCATGGCTTGGGCGCGCTCCGACTCCGTTAGGGCATTGGCCGGCCTGGCCCGCGAGCCTTGGCGTTGATCCTCCTCCACCCCTGGGCTTTCCCAACGTTGAACCGTCCTCAACGATAACCCCAAGGCCTCACAGGCGACGTGCTTGCGGCACCCCGACCGACTCGCCTGCACAATCAATTCCAAGGCCTGTTGACGGTCTTCGCGACGGATTAATCGTCCTCGGGCTCCCCCCAAATCAACTGCGCTTTTTTTTTCAATACCAGCAGCGCCGAAGTCTCCGCCAAAGCCTTTTCTTTGCGCCGTAACTCCTTCTTCAGCTGCTTGTTCTCTTCCCGAAGCTGACGGGTCTCGCCTTGCAACGGGCTGGCCCTGTGAGCGGTTGTGCCGGCCAGGGCCGCAGCCTTCCACTGGGCAAGATGATGGCTATGTAATCCATGGCGACGACACCAACCCACACGTTCCTCTTCTGCCAGCTGGCCGGTCTCTAGCAAGGCCGCAAAGCGCTCTTCAGCACTCCAGTCTTGGGGGCGTTTTTCTCTGTTGCTCTCTGGCCTTCCTCCGGCATGGCGATAATCACGGAGCCATTTTTGCAAAGTTGAGCGTCCAATACCAAATTCTTCGGCCACCGAATCCTGGGTCTCATTCGAAGTCAGAACCTTCTTGATCACCGTCTCTCTCAATTCTACTGGATATTCCATCTATCTTTACCTCTGCCCCCTGGGTTTTTGAATGACCGCATTTTAGCCAACACTTCCAAAGTGTGGCCGTGGCGGCCGCCGCCCTGGCTATCAAGTCTCAGTCGCCCCACGGGCTCCTTACGACTCGATAGCCAGGACAGATCAAGAGGCGACAACTATCCTGACACAGGGGGTTAAGGTGCTTGATAAGGCTAATCAGGCGACCTTTTGATCCTGTTCATGGATAGTTTTGAAGAGTTGTTTTCGAGCCTCATTGAGTTGCTGTGCGGCTTCATTATCGCTGATAGCCAATGCGCTGTCATTAAGCTGCTTTAAGGTAAGACCCGGCTTGAGGCATTGATTGGCATCAGGCAGTGATTTGAGCTTCTCATAGGGTGTCATCATGGCCTTATAGGGGTAGGTCTTTTTCTGTTTTCCCTTGGCATCGATTGTGACAACGGGGAAGAAACAGGGTCGGTGATAATTGATATAAGGGTTGAGGTATTTCTGGTTGAATTCATTGATCAGTGATGCCCATTTCTGAGCGATGTGGTGATAGCCCAGATGCTTGCGAACAATGGAGCCGTTCTTACTTTCTACCAGCGCATTGTCGTTGGTTCTGCGAGACCGGGACTTCGTCAGTTCGATCAGCAATTTGTTGAGTAGGTCTGCGACGCGTTGGTTGATGTACTCTGAGCCATTGTCAGCATGAAAGCCCTTGATGATGAAGGGGAAGCTGTCGATTAGAGACTCCAACACCGGGATGAGATAACGTTCGCTGATGCGCTCGACAGAGGCAACCCCTTCAAATTGTGTAACCTCGTCAACCGCATTGACATGGTAGACCCCCTTGATGCCGTCCCAGTCACCCTGATGGACGGTATCAACCCGGATATAGCCGGGACAGCCTTCGGGCCTGGGCTTTCGGCGTTCACCAATGCTGTTCTGTACCGGAAGTGTCTTGTCGACTATCCCCCGTTGCCTAGAGTAGGATGTCGACTGCCTCAGGTTGTATAGGTGCGAGACCGAGATTCCGGCAAGACGTTGATACGCTACCTGCTTGAAAACCTGACAGGCCCGCTCACAGAGCTTCTTGGTAGCCGGACCACTGAGTGTGCCGTGTAGCTCATCGAGCTGTGCCAGCAGGCGGATATCCTCCCGTGTGTATTTGGAGCTAAAACCCTTCACGGTACGCTGTCGGCGCTGAAGGAGTCCCGTCTTTTGGTACTGCTTTATGAGCCTTGTGATCTGGGCTCTGGAGTAGCCGCTGATCTGTTGTAGATAGCGATGTAACAGTCCTCGATCCGTCTTGCCAAGCGTTAGATACCGGAACCGAACGAGCGTCCCTTGAATCCAGCGGTAGCACTCGGTCTTTGACGAGATGGATATCTCCATGAACGCCGCGCCATTCAGAAATTGACGAACCTGTTCGAGTGTTTCAATTTGAGAGTCATTCATGATGGTTTTCATTCCTCCATCATGAACAGAATCAGGTCACTTTAGGCTCATTTCATGTTGGAAATACGCCTCCCCTTCAGGCTCATTTCATATTGGAAGAGACTAAGGCTTGCGCTGCCGTCAGCCGGGTGTACGATAGGGTCCCGCGGAAGGTCGGGTCTTGTTGACAGTGAGCTTCGGCCAAAGCCCAGAGCGCTTCCGCTACCGCCGGGTACTTCTCCTCCCACAGCCGGTTTCCGCAACAAGCCGCTTGCGCCCCCAAGCACGTGATGCCCGTGCGCTGCTCATGCAAGCCCAGCTCGACCGTGTCGCGATTCCAGCCCAACATCCGCTCGGCCTGGCGGGCGTTGCCCTGGCAATATTTCAATGTCATCGCGGCTTGGAAAGATCGGCGTTTCGCTCCGGACATTTTCGAGCTCGCCAATTTCAGGTCTTCGATGTGGGAGGCGTTCAAGGGCATCATGTTTAGCTCGGTGGTCGATAGCATGCTTATGCTCAATCGGTAAGGTGAACAATAAATTCTACGCTGGCAGGGATGTTTTATCCCGGAAATCGCCTAATTGAAAATTAAGTGTCTAAAAGAGGTTGACATCTTCCGCCAGGGTCACCACGTCCAAGATCTGCCGCCGATCTAGAACTCTCGTAAAACCGGTCATCATCAAACTTCAGGATAACGTCGCCCTTCAGGTGCTAAGAGCGAAGCGAACCATCCCGCGGAAGTACATCAGACAGCCCGCCATTAACGGTAACCATAGAGCCATCGGGCGGTTGAACCGCCAATGTTACGAACTGAATGTACCGCCCCTGCAGGAATGTAGATCTCCTCACCTGTGTTAGGATGGCTAATCTCACCGTTAATCTCGAACTCTAACTCACCTTCAACAACAAGCACGAGTTCATCCGTGCCATGGACAAAATCCTCCCAACGCTGCCCAGGTGGATCAACCCACAATTCACAGCTGAAACCTCTGGCAGCCCAGTCTCTCGACACGTCTTTTTGATTTATCGTAGCCATCCGTTCTTAATAATAGGCATAATAGAATAATAGGGGCCAGACCACGATTAGCACTGCCCTTCATTCATCTGCTCTAACCGGGCGACCGGGAATTCCCCGCCAGGTTCGCCGTCCGAGCATTGTCCCGACTTCTTTCTGAAAGCGCTCCGACCCCAGAACAAATCTGCCATTAGTCGCTTTACGGATCTCGTCGACCCACCCGGGATCGAGTTCATAACGAAATAATTCGCGATACGCCTGGCGCCGGGATTCTGCGTCTCCGCCAAGTTGCTGATAGAGCAAATGGGGCTGGATGAACGAGGTTATCTCGCCCTGCGCGTTATGACCATAGCTGGACCAAGGATACTCACCGGGGTGGTCCGTCATCCCTGCCCGCACGGGGTTCAACTCGATGTAGCGGTGGCATCCGAGCAAGTAATTCTCCTCGCCAACCAAACATGATCGGAATCGCCCCTCCCAGAGAGTCCCCGAACGGCGGTAGGTGCGATTGACGTATTGCACATAACGTTGACCTAACCGTTTCATCAGCCAAGAAGGTCCGTCGCCATGCTCGGGCGTCAACAAAAGGTGAACATGATTGGTCATCAAAACATAGGCATGGAGGTCTATTTTGTGCGCTTTGCATGCCTTCCCAAGGTGATCGAGGTAAAATTGAAAATCATCATCAGCGAAGAAACACGCCCCTCGATTGTTTCCGCGCTGAATAACGTGGACGGGCACGTTGGCAAGTTTGAGTCTCGGACGACGAGGCAGGCGTGAAAATGCAAGATTGAATTAAAGCGCTATTATACCAGAACTCCTCAGTCGTAAGTTTATCAGCCCGTCTATTGAGCAAGCCATCTTTAGCTGAGTCTAACTTCAGCCGATAAAACGCCGTCCTACCCTGTGATTCTAGCCGTGATTCATGCGGCTTGGCGCTGGTTGTGGGGATCGTTGTCCTCCGCGCCAGCAAGATAACGCCGTATCTTGGCGATGAGGGTGTTTTGTGGGAGAACGATAAGTTGTTTGACGATCAAAGGGGCCAGTACTTGCTTGACGGTTTTCTCTGAGGGCAGCTCGCGCGATTGAGTCCGTAGATAGAGCCTGTGGTGTTGCCAGACCACGGAGCCAAACTGAAGCGCGATCAACTGCAGTAGGCCTTGGGCAATCGCCGCGCAGAGGACAAAGGTTTCATAAGCTTGCCAGCACGCCTCGACGGTAGGCCGGTGCTGTGGCAGGGGGGCTTTCAGGTAGCGGTTGGCGCGGGGGCGCCGGGAGTGGCGCGGCAGACGTTTCGTCCAGAAGCGAAAACAAAACGCGCCGAGGAATTTTTTTGAGCACATCAAACATGATCTCGATATCCCGTTGAAGAGACCTCTGTAAAAGACGTCTCCTGATTAGCAAGATTCTTCAGCTTGGCGAAGCCAATTTACGGGACGCGGTCCGGTGGTGACAGCGGCAACGAGGAGGCGCATCGGGAGTGTGTCAAGATGGAAACGCCGGTTGAAGCGATAAGTGAACGCGCCCAAATATCGGGTACCGTATTTGGCGAAATTGAAGGCATGGTAGGCACCGCCCAAACTGGTTTTGAGATTGCCCAGTACCGTATTAATCCAACTGAACTCGGGTAGGTCCTTAGGTTTTCGATTCCCCACGATGATGGCATGATGGTGACAGCCCGCATCGGTTACCCCGGCAAAGCAAGCTAATCCGTCGGACATCACAACACAGTCGGAACGCAGGTCGTCTGTGGCCCAGGCCGCAATGGCTTTGCGGGTAAACCCCGGAACCGGGGCCATTTTGATCCTCATCGGGTGCCCCTCGGGGGTAAGCGAGATGGCGGCGACAAACGGCACCTTGTTCTCGGAGCCACGCCCGGCTGTGCCGCCCGCCAGTTCGCCGCCGAGATAGGCATCGTCGACCTGGACGTCACCACACAGCGTGTACTGCGCCTCACGCTCGACCATCGCTTGCATCAGTTTCTGCTGAATCAACCAAGCCGTGGGATAGCTGACACCCAATTGCCGTTTCAGAGCCAGCGCCGACAAGCCGGTCTTGGCTTGACTGATCAGATATATGGCTAGAAACCAGATCGTCAGTTTCAAGTGGGTACTCTGAAACAACGTCCCCGCGATCAGAGACGTTTGTAACCGGCAGGATTTGCATTGGAAGGTCTTGCGCGCGCCACCCTTGAGGACGTAGTGATCCGACGCCTCACATTCCGGACATCGAAAGCCTTGCGGCCAACGGGTGATTTCCAATGCCGCTTCACACTGCGCTTCGCTACCAAACTGTGCAAGAAATGCGGGCAAAGATAAACCCGATTGAAATTGAATGCGATTCATCGCCATGGCTTGTGTCCCTTCGTGAATGAGCCACCAGTATGCTCTTTCTTATCGATAAAAAACTGGATTTCTTACCTTGGCTGAAGAATCTTTCTAATCAGGAGACCAATTATCTGCTGTGGGTCAACGGGCGCAGTGGCAATACACAGAATCTGGGGCTGGAGCAGGTGCGTATCGAGATCAACCATCGAGGGCAGATCGATGTGACCGAGAGCTACCAGCCCCACATATACGCGGTAGGCGATGTGGTGGGCGCACCCGGCTCAGCCAACGCCAGTTACGATAAGGGGCGTTTCATCAGCGCCTACATCGCTGATGGGGATTGCGACTGGCCCCTAATGAATGATTTTCCCACCGGCATCTACACCAGCCCGGAGATCAGCTCTATCGGCCGCACCGAACGGCAGCTCACCGCCGACAAGGTACCCTACAAGGAAGTGCCACTGTTGACGATATATAGGAGTGCCGTATGGGCGTTGAAGTTAAAAGCTCAACATAAAGCTCAATACCAAGCTTTTATCAATCACTGACACAAGGAGGCGTCTCATGACACTTTGTCGTTCTCGCTTATTCGTTCCTCATGGTTTGGGGTTCCTGCTAGTTCCTGCCATTCTCGGTGGGTGTGCGTCGAATCTACTTCACACGAGTAATTCAGACTTCGATACCAGTTTTGCCACTGGTAATTACAGTGAAGCTACAACTACAGCTCAGCAAAAAGGTCGCTTCGATAAAGACGGGGTAACTTCTAAGAATCTTTTGTGGTCGTTACAGGCGGGTAGTGCCGTATATGCCGATGGACACCCGGATAAGGCTATCCAAATTTTTGATCAGACAGAGGATCACTTCAAGATTTATGACGAAGAGTCAGCGTTCAAGAAATATGTTTTGAACAACATTGGAGCAACACTAGTTAATGACAAAGTACTCGATTATAGAGGTCAACTGTACGATGCCACTATGATGAACTCGTATAAAGCTCTGGGATTTATGGCTGAGGGTCACTGGGAATATGCCCGTGTTGAGTTGAACAGGGCGATGGATCGCCAGCGTCGCGCTGCTGAATTCTTCAAAGATGAGATCAATACGCAGCAAGAAGAGGTAGAGAAAAAGCAGAAGCAGGGGCAGCCAAACCTAGACAAGGGTATGGCCGCTGCCAATGAGGAGCTATCTACCGTTTACACTACAATGGATCAGTGGAAAGTTTACCCAGATTTTATCAATCCTTTGGTAAGTTACCTGCGAGGTGTGTTTTTGCTTAGTCATGCAAGTGACTCAAGCGATTTTCAAAAAGCTGCCGACGCTTTTAAAGAGGCGTACGGCATGAATCCTGATAATACGAATTTGGCGTCCGATTTGAAACTGGCAGATGCAATCGCCGCTGGTCACACGCCGGTGAGTTCTGTTGAATCCACGGTCTGGGTTTTGGTCGAGAATGGATTAGGACCTCTCAAAGAAGCTAAACGGATTGATATTCCTGCGATCTTGTTTGCCCCACATGGGCATGTCGCTTATACCGGTATCGCGTATCCCAAACTCAAGTTGCGAGACGCAGCTTACGACAGTTTTGTCGTCTACGACGGAAAGACACGTCTCGGCGAAACGCAGGTGGTTGCCGATATAGATCGATTGGTGCAGACCGAATTCAAAAAACGTTTCCCAGGGATTATTACCCGAGCGGTTGTTTCGGCTGCGTTGAAGACAGCCATGCAAGCAGCGTTGAGTAAGAAACAGGGTACAGTAGGGATGCTCGCTGGTGCAGCTTACCAACTAGCGACCACCCAGGCCGATACGCGGATTTGGAGCGCCCTGCCCAAGGACTTTCAGGCAGTACGCGTGCCACGCCCAGAATCCGGCAAATTGACCATTACCACCGCTAATGGTGCCAAAGTACAGGTATCGGTTCCAGATGAGCGATTCAGCCTGGTACATGTCCATTCACCCCAACCCGGTGTTGCACTAACAGCCCGCGCCTATGCACTGGGTACTAAGGAGCAGGTTACCACTAGTGCCAAAGCTAGTATCGAATAAGTGATCTATTTGCTCCGTAAACATTAGTTTAATGAGGAATGGTGTTGATGAAATCACTGAGATTGATCGTCGTTGTTCCAATGGTATTAGCTCTTCTAATCCTAGGCTGTGCCCATAAGGTTGTGGATTACCGAGTAAAGGTTGATCCTGAGCTGGACGCAATTATTGAGGCATATCATGTTGTTACAGCTCATCAAGGTGATCTGTTACGTTTTGATTTGCAAGGTGAGAATCGAAGCTTCTTTGAGGTGAATATCGGTTACTCTATAGACTGGTATGACAGTGCAGGTTTGCAAATTAAAACACTGCTGTCACGCCCTCAGTATCTGAAAGTTCGTTCGAATGGTGATTTCAGCCTAAACGGTATAGCGCCTTCTCCTTCTGCAGTTGATTTTCGCATCCACCTCTTCAAAGGATGAATATCATGAATAAACCTAATCTGCCTTCCATCGTCTTGTTGACTGCTATTGCGACACTGCCACTCGGTGGCTGTGGACCATCGGCCACTATTGTCCGCCCCGACGCGCAAGGTACACGCACTACACTCGGTTTGGACTATAGAGACTTCGAATTTGCTGCCATGGAAGCAACGCAATCGATGTTGAGCTCGCGTGCCATTGATCGACCAGGAGGGGGGCGATATGTCTTGGTAATTTCTCGCATTATAAATGATACGATGCAGCGGATTGATACCGACCAGTTGGTGAAAAAGATTCGTGTAGCCCTGCTACAGAGCGGCAAAGTGGTGACTACTACTGCCGTTAGTGTCAATGGACCTGAGGACCAGATGGTTTATCAGGCTCGCGAATTAAATGCATCCGAGGAGTTCGATCATTCGACCAAAATAAACAAAGGCCAACTGGTACGTCCGGACTTCAGTTTGTCCGGCAAGTTGATCCAACGCAATCATAAAATCGATAGTTCAACCCAACAGGTTGATTACTACTTCCAACTCACTCTTACCGACATTAAGACTGGTTTAGCTTATTGGGAGGGTGAAACTCCAATCATCAAACAGGGTAGCAACAGGTCGGTGTCCTGGTAGGCATTGAATGGATATCAATTGACAGTGATTCTCAGGAGAAACCCTATGATTAATAAGGGACGGGTTTGGATTTATCTACTCGCCTGCAGTGTGGTGCTTACGCCGCTACAGGTTAGAGCGGTTGCGGAAGTAGATCAGGCAGATGCAGAAGTCGTTTCGGCGAGTCAGCCTGAGAGAATTGATCCGGAACAGTCAATAGAAGATATCCTACGTGAGTTTTATCACGGTCCAATAGGTTCCAAGCTGAAGGCACGTGATGCGGCTGGAGAGCTGTTTGTCAGCGACGGCAAATCGGAAATAAAAGTAGGACCGGAGAACGCCCAATGGGGTAAACACCGGACGACTGCGTATGAGAATGCTCTGATCCAAGCGGAGAATGAGATTGTTCGCCGCCGTGGACTCAAATTGCAAGCAGAAAAGCTGCGTGAATACTTCAGTGACACTGACCGACCAGTACCCGATTTCCAGCCAGATGACTTGGGCGACGGAGGTAAGTTCGAGCGTATCGTCTCCAAGCTGCTATCGGTAGCTGAAGGGAATCTGGA
The DNA here is from genome assembly GCA_963731655.1 of uncultured Gammaproteobacteria bacterium. Taxonomy (GTDB): domain Bacteria; phylum Pseudomonadota; class Gammaproteobacteria; order JAAEPA01; family JAAEPA01; genus CAVSWL01. The sequence goes on from CAVSWL010000005.1 coordinate 14,583, forward strand.
CAAAGAGTTGGATAAATTGGGCGTCGACAAGGAAGAATTCAAGGTCGCGCCAGAGCCCCAGCGGCATCTTATGTTTCGCGAGGCCCTGACCAAGACCACTACACGTGAGGCAACTGCGGATTTGGCCGGGGTTATGCCGATAAAGACCTTCGAGGCGCATAACTCTACGGGCGAGCATGTCATCGGTGTGGTGGTGGTGCAGTCAGAGAAGATGAAACAATTCGCCCGTGAGATCGTAAATGCCCGTGGGGACATCAAGCCTGAGAAGGGTGAGGCTGGCCGGCCTATCTACGAGGTCATCACTGAAAATCCCAAGGCCTTGGTCGACGAGTTCGGTCTGCGGCGTTTGTATGACGAGGACGGCTATCCGGTACTGGTCTCCTTCGGTCAGTCAGCCAATGCTTACCGTGGAGAAGACCGGCGCAAACAGCGCCGTTACCGTGAGGCAGCGCAGAAGGCTGCCGAGGCTTCGGCCGATTCCCAGATCACCTTCTTCGTTGCTGGCAAGGCCCATTGGACTGATGAGAACACCATGCAGGAGTTGTTCGAGGAGGCCGAAAAGGTTCACCCAAACAACTACAAGGAGAGCGATAATGTTCTCCAAGTCGTCAATACGGTACGCGAAAACTCGCGCGCGAAGGCTAAAGCTAATATCACCGGCCTGACGACTGTATACACCTGGGCTATGCGATATCCACTGTACCCGGAGCAGGAGGTGGTGGGTGTAGTACGCATGTATAGCCCCAAGTCGGAGCGAGCAGCAAGACTCATGGATCACTTAACGGAAAAGCCCAAGTCAGCACCAAAGGCCAGCATCTCTGGCCAGAATGGGGTGCGTTCCAGCAAGGATCGCATGGACGTTAGTGATTTCTAAAGGGGAAGGGAGATGCGCAATCTTTTTAAGTGCCTGTTGCTCGGCGGCCTTTGGGTCGTATCTCTGAGTCCGGCTTGGGCTGGGGAACGCATAGAAAGGGTTACTGGTGTGGGTCTTACCCGTGATGAGGCGGTGGCAAACGGTCTAGAGGAGGCGGTGCGGAGGGTCGAAGGTGTTGCCATTAATAGTGACCGTACTGTACAGAGCCAAGCGGCACAAGCCTCCGTTACGGTCGATGGTAAGGACCACGATCGCCTGAGTTACTCGGCGACCCAGTCTGGAAGCACCCGGATGAAGACTTCTGGACTGGTTTCGAGTTATGAAGTCATCTCCGAGAACCGTGGCTCTGAGGGTCAGTACCGCCTGGACCTACGGGTTCGCCTCAATACCTACGACACTCCAGGTTTCTCGCCACATAACAGGCGTAAGCTGGCGGTGATGCCCTTGCGTTGCGATCACAAAATGTTCGAAATTGACGGGCAGCCCATCTCTGGAGAACGTCTCAGCAAGCGCCTCACACACCACCTGGTCAATGACCTTACCCAGACTCGGCGTTTCAGCGTTATGGATCGCATGTATGCCTCTGAATATGTTCAGGAACGCAACTATATAACGGGTGCGGATACCCCACTGACCGAACTTATTAAGGTCGGCCAAGCCCTGGGGGCGGATTATCTAGTGGTCGGCCGGGTGGTGGACGCCGGAGGTGAACATGAAAGTAAGCGCTTGATAAGCGGAGAGGTGATTGATAGCGGCCAAGCCTATGTGCGAGTCGACTATCGTGTCATCGTCATGGCTACTCGGCAAGTGAAGTGGGCGGCTACAGTAGATATCAACGAACCGATCGTGATGGTTGATGCTGCAAGCTTTATCGAGTCCATGTCCGAGGCAGCCGCTGCCCGTATCCGCCAGGAAATGCTGGAAAACATCTATCCAACCGTTGTGGCGGCAGTGACGCCGAGCGGGGAGTTGGTTCTGAACCAGGGTGGCAACGGATATCAAGTCGGCCAGAAGCTGGTAGTGTATCGCCAAGGTGATATTGTGCATGACAAATATACAGGAGAGTCGCTAGGGCGTACCGAGTTCGAAGTAGGTCAAATAGAAATTTTACGAGTTTTAGCTAAAACGACGTATGCTCGTTTAGTCAATGGAGGCACGGCTAAAGTGGGGGATCTCTGCCGGACTCCGACTGATACCATCACTCGCTCCGTGGAACCCCTACCGATACAAGCAGATGTTCATAAGTCCTCTGGTGGCGGTGTGTTGTTACCCTTCGATCGGCGTTGACGGAGCGTGTAACTGGCGATCAGGCGTACAACGTCATCCAGGAATTGAAAGCATTTAAGTTACTCCTCAGTCGTAAGTTTATCAGCCCGTCTATTGAGCAAAGCCATCTTTAGCTGAGTCTAACTTCAGCCGATAAAACGCCGTCCTACCCTGTGATTCTAGCCGTGATTCATGCGGCTTGGCGCTGGTTGTGGGGATCGTTGTCCTCCGCGCCAGCAAGATAACGCCGTATCTTGGCGATGAGGGTGTTTTGTGGGAGAACGATAAGTTGTTTGACGATCAAAGGGGCCAGTACTTGCTTGACGGTTTTCTCTGAGGGCAGCTCGCGCGATTGAGTCCGTAGATAGAGCCTGTGGTGTTGCCAGACCACGGAGCCAAACTGAAGCGCGATCAACTGCAGTAGGCCTTGGGCAATCGCCGCGCAGAGCACAAAGGTTTCATAGGCTTGCCAGCACGCCTGGACGGTAGGCAGGTGCTGTGGCAGGGGGGCTTTCAGGTAGCGGTTGGCGCGGGGGCGCCGGGAGTGGCGCGGCAAGCGTTTCGTCCAGAAGCGAAAACAAAACGCGCCGAGGAGGTTTTTGAGCACATCAAACATGATCTCAATCCGCGTCCTGATACAGTAGAGTTCCAGGGCCGTGGTGGGCGGGAGCCTCAGATCAGAGGACATCAGCACAATCGGTCCTCGGGAGGTGATCGCCCAGATGAACAAGAGCCCGTCACCGAGTGGCTTCCAGAGCAAGGCGACGCTCATCAGTTGGACGGTTTCGAGGCGGCCATAAACGCGGCAGGTGACCGTGTGAAATAAGTGGGGATGATCGAAGCATTCCATCAGGTGCACTTTGTCTCCATACAACGGCTGAGGCCCTCGACGATGGGGCGCTTTAGGCGGCGCAGGGAAATAGGCGACGTAGTTTTTTTTCGCCCTAGCCAGAACATGCAGATACGGTTGTTTCAGCGCGATCGAGTACACCGAGCGGGCCAGGCGAAAGACCCCAGCGGTGGAAAAGAACGCATCTAATACCAACCAAGCGGGCCGATCCTGGCTGGTGACAAAGGCCAATGCCATGTGCACCACCCGCTCGGCGAGGCTCAGAGACGGGCGTTTGGCGTGGGGTTCGTCGACACCGAGATGCCGAAAACCCTGGTGGATGCGCAACTCTAAAGGCAAACAAAAACAGGCGCTCAGCGAACCGACCACCAGACCGACAGCGCCCCAGCATTGGCCACGGAAATAGGATGGTTTACGTTGGGTCTCCGAGTGCTCGTGTAACGACACCACCCCGGGCATACGACCGCCATCCTTAACCACGTGGGTATGATCCCCCAACAACACACAACGGCCCTCGAGCTCAACCGCTTGGCCTTGGCTTAGCACATAGCGCTGCCAAGTGGCTAAGAGCTCACTATAGCGATAAGCTTTGGATCGAAAAAAAATGGAGCAAGCGATGATAACCGCACTCATCGCCCCGCCAGAACCGGCACATCGACGTCACACCGATCATCTCCGGGGCGACCAGAAAACTCAACACCGCCGCACTAAACAACAGCCAACTGCGTTGCCGTGAAAAGCGGCTTCTAAAGCTTTCTAAAGCATGGTATATGTACCGTAGCATGGGTTCTCCTTTAGGGCTTACCTCGAGATTATTAGAGCAGGGGTAGTTTAGGGGAATCCATGCTATTTTAGGAGACGCCATTACGGCTTTTTAGGGACAGAACTTGTGACTGACGAGTACCAGAAGAAACGTGGTCTGTCCCCTGTTTCCTGTCTGCCCCTGTTCTCCTGTCCACTGTTCTCCGAGCCCCAATCGGCAGGCGCGATTCTAAGGGGTGAAACCTAAGGAGGATTTTACTTGACCGAGCACGATAAAACGATGTCCATCCAAAGATCAAAGGATGCGCATCAACGACGTTGGATCCACGACCGCACTCCCGGCAAATCTTCCCCCTTTTCTTTTGTTTTCTCCCGGGGTCTGATAACCTGCCCCTTGTTTGTTCGGCTCCCGCTGCATCTGTAGTTGTCTATCCTGTACTGCACGAGGTCCATCATGAAAGCAATGGTCATTAATCAACACGGCGGTCTCGATGTCTTTCAATTCCGCGATCGGCCCGAGCCGACCTTAAGGGAGCGGGATATTCTGATTCGGGTACAGGCGACATCCGTTAATCCCGTGGACTATAAGATTCGGCGCGGTGGCATGATCACGCGTAAGTTTCCGCTGATATTGGGGTATGATGTCAGTGGTACGGTGGTCGCAATGGGCAAGGGGGTCAGCCGATTCAAGCTGGGGGATGAGGTCTACGCTTCTCCCAATCTCTTTGGCGATGGGGCGAATGCCCAATACGTTGCCGTCGATAGCCGCACCGCCGCACTCAAGCCAAAATTGTTGGATCATGTGGCCAGTGCGGTATTGCCTCTGGTGAGTTTGACGGCCTGGGAATCATTGCATGAACGGGTCCGCATTCCCCATGGACAAACCGTGTTGATTCATGCCGGAGCGGGTGGTGTCGGGCATATCGCGGTGCAGTTGGCCAAATTGCATGGTTGCCAGGTGGTGGCCACTGCTGGAAGGGAGGAATCGATGAAATTCTGCAAGGACGTCTTGCATGCAGATGAAGTTATTGATTATCGGACAACTAATTTTTCTGAGCGTATGATGGAAATCTCGCGGGGGAAAGGTGTTCCGGTGATCCTGGATTTTGTCGGTGGCGAGGTGTTCGAAAAGTCCATGGACTGTATTGCCGCCAACGGTCAACTGGTCACCATCGTGCCAACCACGACCGAGGCGATCCCCGACAAGCTGTTCATCAAGAATGTGTCGTTACACTATGAGTTTATGGGGGCTCCTATGATGTACGGTATCCAGCCAGAACGGCAAGGAGAGATACTTAGGATCGTCGCCAACCTGGTGGATGGCGGCTATCTAAAGCCGCATATCTCCCATCGAATCCCTTTATCGGAATTGTCCAAAGGCCATGAATTGCAGGAACAGGGGCATGTGATGGGCAAGATCGCCGTATTAGTCGCTGAAGACAAGGAGATGGTGGCAAGCTAATGGGACAGTAATTGAACTATTGATATTTCCTGCTATGTCCCTTTTCCGCTCGATAGATGTACTCACTGGATTCTCATGGTCTTGAAGACATTTTCCCTTTTCGAGGCGAGAGAGAAAAACGTATAATAGAAATACGTGTATTTGCTAAGGATACTACAACGAAATCTAGCTAATAAAATGGGGGTGCCCTAATGGAATTGCTTACATTGCTTATTATTGCAGCATTGCTAGCGACCATCGCCTCTCTGGTGATGGGTATCTGGTCGATGGGGAAGGGCGGTGAATACGATGAGAAGCACAGCAACCAACTCATGCGCGCCCGGGTTGGTTTTCAAGGCTTGGCTTTGGTCTTGCTGCTGGTCGCGCTTTATTACGCCAATACCTGATCCCGATTCACTCGCCTTTAGCTCCCGTTAAAGGCGCAACAAGCTGAGCTGAGCGTGGCGGGGTTCGCATTTGCGCGGCTTATCCGGATTGAGGGGTCGCGTAAATGCTGTATCCGCAGCGGATTTTACTACAACAGCACCTGTTCGATGCCTCCATTTCTCACTCGATCGAGGAACTGTTGTTGCCAGTGTTGGCCTAGCTGTTTTTCCACCAGTTCCTCTACGATATAACGGGTAGTTAATCCGGTGCCTTCTTCAAAGCGTGACAAGCCCTGTTGGCAGGCAGGACAGGCGGTCAATAACTTAAATTGGCCGTTGTGTGGTTGGTTTTTCTCGGCGAGCCGTTGCATTCCTTTTTGCAATTCCTCCTGTTTACGGTACCGCAGTTGATTGGCAATATCCGGCCTCGAGGTCGCCAGGGTGCCCGATTCGCTGCAGCAGCGTTCAGACAGCAACACCTCTTGGCCCACGAGTTTCGAAGCCACTTGTATCGGCATATAGGTTTTCATGGGGGAATGGCAAGGATCGTGGTAAAGATACTGTGTACCATCCGTAGTCGTTAAGCAGATTCCCTTTTCCATTAAGTATTCATGGATATCCAGTAAGCGGCAGCCAGGAAAGATCTGCTCGAACTCATAGTCCAATAGCTGATCCATGCAGGTGCCACAAGAGACCAGCACCGTTTTGATATCCAGATAATTCAAGGTGTTGGCGATCCTGTGAAACAAGACTCGGTTTTCCGTGGCGATCTGTTGGCCTTTCGCCCGTTGCCCCGCCGCTAATTGTGGGTATCCGCAGCACAGGTACCCCGGCGGTATAACACTTTGTACGCCGATCTCATAAAGCATGGCGAGGGTGGCGAGCCCGATTTGGCTGAACAGGCGCTCGGAACCGCAGCCCGGGAAATAGAACACCGCCTCGGCGTCTACGCTGGTTTTGGCTGGATCACGGATGATCGCGACGTAGCGCGCATCTTCCACACCCAATAGGGCGCGCGTGGTTTTGTTAGGCACTACCGCCTGCGGGGGATGGCGCAAGAGATTCACTACTTTGGCTTGTACGGGGGGTTTCCCCGTGGTGGCGGCGGGTACGATCGAGTCGTTTAGCAGGATGGTTTTATGCGCGACCTTAGCGCCCACGCGCAGAGCCTTCATACCCCAATCGATCAAACCGGCGCGCATGATTTTGATGGTCAGCGGATCCTTGATATCGAGAAAGGCCATCGCCGCCTTTGTCATCAAACTCGTCGGTTTTTGGCCGCGGTCGGTGAGAATCTGGCGCATTCGAATGGAAACTTCACCAAAATCGATATCGACCGGGCAGGGGGCGAGGCACTTATGACAGGTTGTGCAGTGATCGGCGATGTCATTGAGTTCCTCGAAATGACGGGCGGAAACGCCACGCCGGGTTTGTTCTTCATATAAGAAAGCTTCGATGATTAACCCCGTTCCCAATATTTTATTGCGTGGCGAATAGGCTAGGTTAGCCCGTGGAATATGAGTCATACACACGGGCTTACATTTGCCGCAACGCAGACAATGTTTGATGGCATCATTGAGTTCGCCGAGCGCGCTCTCTTCAAGGATGAGGGCCTCCTGCTGAACCAACCGGAGCGAGGGAGTATAAGCTTTCTCTAAGGTGGCTCCAGCCAGTAATTTACCGCGGTTGAAATATCCCTGCGGATCAACTTTTTGTTTGTATTCAGTGAAGGCTTTGCGCTTTTCCTCGGATAGATACGGATACTTGGTGATTCCAATCCCGTGTTCGCCGGAGACCGCGCCATCTAACGACAGCGCCAGTGCCATGACTTGCTTGACGATGCCCTCAGCCTCATGAAGCATCCGATAATTATCGGAGTTGACCGGTATGTTGGTGTGTATGTTGCCGTCACCGGCATGCATGTGTAGCGCCACAAACAGGCGGGTGTTCTGTAGGTCCCCATGAATCCGCAGCAGTTGTTCACGCACCGGTGCGAATTCGTTACCATCGAAGACTTGGTTGAGCTTAGCGGCGACCTCGCGGCGATAGGAAATCACCAGATCGCGCCGCAGCAATAAATCCACCAAACGGTCACCTGGACGTGTTTTAGCTCGCGTCTGTGCATCCAATAAAACCAAGTGATCTGTTACCGGCTCGTCTATGACCTCGAGGATAGTCTGCCAGCGTTGCCGCACAGCGGTGAGATGCTCTCGGACCGTATCGCGCTTGGCGAGGAGGATGGCTGTGCTTTCTTCGCTCTCTAGGTATTCCTCACCTGAGCATTGTGCGGTCAGATCAGTATTAAGGTACACTAACAGGGCCTCAATGATTTCTAACTTGTTGGCAATCGCGTGTTCGATATTGATGCGTTCAATCGCTTGGCTGTATTCATTGAGCCGAGGGAGGGGGATGACCACGTCTTCATTGAGTTTGAAGGCATTGGTATGAGCCGAAATGGCAGCGGTACGGGAACGCTCCGCCCAGAAGCGTCGCCTAGCCTCCGGACTGGCGGCAATAAATCCTTCAGCATCGTAGTGGTCGAGATGTTGTGTTACCTCAGTACAGGCGGCATTCAATGCGGTTTCATCGTCACTGGCGACATCCGCTAATAGCACCATCTTAGGACGTGGCCGGCCGGGGCTCTTGGTGGAGTATCTGACCGCCTTGATATAACGTTCATCGATATGCTCCAGGCCGGTTAGCAACACTTTGTCATTCGACTGGAGACGATCCTTAATATCCACAATCGCGGGGACCGCTTGGCTCAAATCGGGACCGAAGAATTCAAGGCACAAGGTTCTCTGGTGAGCCGGCATGGGATGCAGAATAAAGCAAGCGGAAGTGATGAGTCCGTCGCAGCCCTCTTTTTGAATTCCAGGCAGCCCGCCTAGGGTCTTATCCGTCACATCCTTGCCGAGGCCTGCGCGGCGGAAGGCGGTTCCCGGGAGCGTTATTGTTTCAGGTTCGCGAGTCGAGGTTTTGCCGTCCTGATCATAGTAACTGATACGGAAAGAGACCTGCTGTTGATCGTGGATTTTCCCTAGATTGTGATTGAGCCGTTCCACTTCTAACCATTGGCCTTCAGGCGTCACCATGCGCCATGAGACGAGGTTATCCAGTGCCGTGCCCCAGGCGACCGCGCGTCTCCCACCCGCATTCATGGCAATATTTCCACCGATAGTGCAGGCATTCTGAGAAGTAGGGTCTACGGCAAACACCAGACCATTGGCCTCGGCTAATTCCATCACCCGCTGGGTTACGACGCCCGCCTCAGCTCGCACTGTCGGAATCTGTCGGTCCACGCCAGGTAGTTCTCGGATTTCCACCCGACTTAAGCGGTCTAGTTTTTCCGTATTGATCACCACTGTGTTTGTATGCAAGGGCACGGCGCTGCCAGTGTAACCGGTTCCACCACCGCGGGGGATGATACTCAAGTCCAATGCGATACAGGCGCGGACGATATCGGCAGTTTCCTGTTCCGTATCCGGATTAATAACCACGAATGGGATTTCCACCCGCCAGTCGGTCGCATCGGTCGCGTGAGAAGCGCGCGCTAGTCCGCTAAAATCCACGTTATCTTTGCGAGTAAGAGAGGCTAGGCGTTGCTTGAGCTGACGCCGCAATTGCAGTTGTTCCTTAAAGAAGGTGTCAAAGCGATCGACCGCCTCACGGGTAATGGTAATGAGGTGTGCCGCTTTGAGATTGCCATCGGTACGCTGATCCATTTGCTCCAGGCGGTGACGCATGGCCTGTATCAATTCTTTGCGACGACGGGGATCTGCTAGCAAGTCATTTTGCAGGTAGGGATTGCGGCTTACGACCCACATATCGCCGAGCACTTCGAAAAGCATACGTGCGGAACGCCCGGTGCGTCGAGACGAACGCAATTCTTCGATAATCGTCCAGCTCTCTGCTCCTAGAAATCGGATCACGATTTCCCGATCGGAAAACGAGGTGTAGTTATAAGGAATTTCGCGAATGCGTTGGGTCAGCATGTTTAACTCAATATTTAGACTTCAGTTCTAATCAAACACTAATGCTCGGCAGTTAATGCTTGCTTGGATAATTGAGCTAGATTAAAAGGCTTAGTAGTGCATTGCAAGATGGACTTGGCGCCTAAAAGCTAATCCCCGAACAGCTGTATGGATATCTAGGAGCTGGCTCGCTTGACATTGGGATAAAGCTACGCGTGCTCCAACTAGAAACTCTGGACACACAAGTTCACAGCGTGTGGATGCTTAAAGTGGGAAAATAAGGTCGCGAGCGGATTATTTGTTGCTACACTTATATGAGCGGAGGATATACATAGTCCCTCCGTAGGTTGCGAAAAGATAAGCTCGCTCATTGGCTTAAATGCTCGGTGTAATAACGCGTCATCGCCCATCTGCTCTAAGGTGAGGCGTGACAATGCCGTTACTGAATGAATGAGGCGGGTTACATATACAATTTATAATGAAGCTGAGTGTCAACACCTGTAAATGTCTACTGAAGAGCGTATCAGTGAGGAACTGGGGCTTCCGAATCGCGAACACCACTGCGTTGGTTGGACTCTGATGACCACCCTATCTAACGATAATCCCATCTATAAACTGTTGGAACAACGAGTGGGCTTGATGCATCTACGGCAGCGCCTTGGCGTGGAGTCGGACCATGAAGCACAGATATTCGGCCAGGGATTGAATTTTTTTCATATCGAGAATTGGTATTCGATTCATTCCCTCATCCGAACTGTATTACGATTATTTCTGTTACACGGTCGCGGCAAGCGCAACGCGTTGGCTATTGAAGTTCGGCATAATGACATCGCCATTGAGTCCCTTTCAGATCCGTTTGATGGGTATACCATTCTGCATATCAGCGATCTTCATCTCGACGTCAATGGCGGTATGGCTCAGGCCTTGGCCAAACGGGTTCGGGGTTTAGAGTATGATCTGTGCGTGTTAACGGGTGATTTTAGGGCTCAAACCTTTGGCCCCTATGAACCCGCGCTGCAGGGAATGCAGCAAGTACGCGCCCATTTGAAAGACCCGGTTTATGGTGTGTTGGGTAATCATGATTCGATCCTGATGGTTCCCGGATTGGAGGAGATGGGAATAGACTTGTTGCTTAACCAGTCCGTCTCCATCAAGCGGGATGGAGCCGAGATTTATCTCGCGGGAATCGATGATCCTCACTATTACCGCGCGGATAACATCGAGAAAGCCTTGCAAAATATTCCTTCGAGTGCACCATCAATTCTCCTTTCTCATTCCCCTGAGATCTATCGCCAGGCGGCGCACGCCGGTTTCGATGCGATGTTCTGCGGCCATACCCACGGTGGCCAGATCTGTTTACCTGGCGGATTCCCTCTATTATGTAATGCGCGCTGTGCACGAGAATATTGCGCGGGTGCCTGGCGTTACCATCAATTGAACGGCTACACTTCACGAGGCTCCGGGGTGTGTGTGGTCGATGTGCGCCTTAACTGTCCGCCTGAGGTCACATTACATCATCTACGCAAACAATAGTCCTGCCCGGCATACCCCCGTTTTCCGACTGTCAATGAGGCGTCTGCCGTATATGGAGTTTATATAGTATGCGGGAGACGGGCAGTTCTAGCAGAAAGAATGCCGCTACAATCACGACGATTTCCAGTGCTTCCAACCTCAGTTCAGAACGAAGCAGGAGCAGCGGGAATATGGCTTCAGGCACCTGATCAATGCCCAGCGCTCTTTTGCTAGAATCTATGTTGAGGCGCCGTTTGACAAAACTGGAAGACAGGTCTCCCAGCATGGTAAACAGAGCAAACCAGAACCCTGTCATCAGTGGTAATTGCAAACTTGCGGCGGCTATTGAAGTTGCCACAAGGGATGCGATAACCCCACGATAGGTTTTAGAGGGGCCGAATAGGGGTCTTCCATCAAAGAATCGGAAACCGTGATCCAGTGGTTGGTTAAACCGGTTTTTAAACACCTTTCTGGCCAGTATGGGCGCTCCATTGGCAATAGCGACGAGCAGCAATAGATTTAGTAAAATTACGATGTTCACGAGCAGTTAGGTAATCGCTTGGGTATATCGTTCAGCTATCGTCGTCTGCCTGGGAAAGCTTCACCCTAATAAACTATGAGTACATGGGGGTCGCTTAAAACACGCAAAAAAAGTGATCCTATACCTGGTCCAGTGCCACGCCTAGTGGATGGTATGTGTTAGTTTGGGGACACTGTTTGGAAAGATCTAAGTGGGGTCCCCGGACCGTGAGCTGACTTGGTTCTGCAGTAAATTAGCCGCTCGAAACAATCCAATCAGCGTTTTTGCATCTACAATCTTGCCTTCATTGGCCCAGGTAATCGCCGTTGAAAAAGGCTGCCAATAAACTTCGATGCATTCATCCTCTTCCGTTCGACTTGGTATGCTAGTTAAATCTCGAGCGAGATATAGATAGATGACTTCGGTGAAGACTCCGGGGGAGCTGACGAGTGATCCTAATGTTTCCCAGGATCTTGCGTGTATCCCGGCTTCTTCATGCAGTTCACGTTGTGCGGTTTGCAGCGGTTCTTCCTGATAATCGAGCTTACCGGCGGGAAGTTCCCAAAGCCAGCCGTCGGCAGCGTGACGATATTGGCGCAGTAAACAGACCTCGTTTCTCTCATTGATGGCGACTGCAGCCGCACCGCCAGGATGGCGTACAATCTCCAGATCGAACTGGCGTCCATCTGGCAGCTCAACGTTTTCGATATTAACAGCAATGATGTCGCCTCGGAAAATGGGGGTTATACGGGTGCCCACGTAGGTTTCCTCTAAAACTAGTTGGTGAAGAAAGGACTAGAAATAAAATAACAGGTTTTTACGTGGAGTCCTAAAACTAAAAATACGGCCGCGATGTTTAACACTGCACTGTTTAACACTGGCGCTTATTTTGCGATGAAACCACTGTTTCAATCCCAGTTATTGAACAACCCATTTGAAGATCCCGTGCTCTTTGTGGACTTTCTGTTTGAAAGGCGGGCTTTGCTATTTGATTTGGGTAGCATTCGAAATCTGTCGCCCCGTAAGATTCTGCGGGTGAGCGATATTTTCGTATCTCATGCCCACATGGACCATTTTGCGGATTTTGACTGGTTACTCAGACATGTTGTGGGAAGGGATAAGCGAATTCGAATGTACGGCCCGCCAAGCCGGATGTTAGCCGGGATTGCCAAGGTCAAACGGATCGTTCCTTGTCATCTATCGCCACGGTATATTGATCGACAACACGACTTATTAGACGAAGCTTTGGAAGGGTCTAGACTTCTCGAATCAGGTAGGCGAACCTTATCCGGATCCGGACTCAATCAGCGAGAGTAGACGCTGTCAAGCTTGCCTAATTGAAATACCAATTAACGGTGTGGCAAAGTCAAAGTATAACGCCGGGTAAATCAATAATGATTGGTGAACGCTCTAGAGTTATCGCACAGGAATTTCATCGCTAATTGCAGCCGGGAAATGAAGCAGGCATTTAAAAACTTGGAATAGATGAGCTGTCCCACGACGTTTAGGAATATGCCCGACATCGATCCGAGTTTATCATGAATTTTCGCGCTGAAATTCTTTCCATGGATTCATCCAAGTGAGTAACCGATACCAAATATTGCGTAACGAATCACGACGTCTACCTGTATACTGTAATTTACTAAGGTAGTTCCCGATTGACGGTATAAAGTGCGTGAAGCTTGAATCCCAACAGTATAAAAATACAGTTTGAACGCACGTCTTAGTGTTTATCAGGGAAGCATTATAGAATCCGTATTTTTCAATGACGTCTTACAGAAGGATGCTGAGATGAAAGACTCCGCGTTTGGAAAAATCGATCACGAACACTGGTCTAAGCTTTGGAAAGAGGATCCGGCGGCTTTTGAAGCAGAAAGGACCCGAATCATCGAGGCGTTCATCATATCACTGCCCGAACAGAACCAGGCGCGATTACGGAGCTTTCAATGGCGTATTGATATGGAACGGCGACGTTCCAAGACGCCTCTAGGGGCAACTCTGCGCCTTTATTCCATGATGATGGACTCCTTAGTTGGGCAACGAGGATTGTTAAACGCCTTGCAGACATTGCAAGCGAGCTTGAATCAACAGCCGGCGAAACTGCAGCAATCCGCACGTGTACTCCAGTTTCTGAGTTTGGACACATCGGAAGACTCGAAAGACGATTAAGCTGTACCAACGCTAGCATAACCTCCCTTTTAAATTTTTCGGAAGGTCTGGTTAGAGTTGAAGCTCTTCATCTTGCCCGGTGTCAAATAGCGCCAACTCTCCCTACGCTTAGAGTCCGCCCTCATGGCATCGATTCCGCTCTAAGCACCACAGCCGGCAAAGCCATCCATGGCAACGCCTTAGCCTCGCCACTATCCGCTCTGTAGGGAATTAGTGGCGGAGCTATTGACGTTGATCATAAAACTTTGTGAGTCGGTTTTCGGTTGAACACCATCGTCTTCCACATTAAGGACGACATCCGCGACACCTAGATTTGTCGCGTCCGGAGTTCCACTGAGCGTGCCTCTGCCATTACCCTCGTCCTGGAAATCAAGTCATGAAGGTTTGGTCGTCACGGAAATAATTAGTGTGTCATTGGGATAGAAATCCTGAGCGGTGATATTGTAGCCGTAAACCTCACCCACTGTAGCTGTCGCGATCGGCGTTGAGGTGAAACGGGGTGGTTGATTGACGGCTGCGACCGTGATGGTAAATGGTTGCGTTGCCGATTGTGGCGGCGAGCCATTGTCGCTGGCTTCAATCACGACCGGGTGGTCACCCACATCGGCGTCTGTGGGCGTCCCGCTTAGGGTAGCGGTTCCATTGCCGTTGTCTTGGAAACTCAGCCAGGCAGGCTTGGTCGTCGCGGCGAGCGTGATGATGGCGTTCGGATCGGGATCCTGGGCTTCAATATTATAGGTGTAAACCTCCCCCACGGTAGCTGTCGTGATGGGCGTTGAGCTGAATCTGGGTGGTTGATTGACGGCTGCGACCGTGATGGTAAACGGTTGCGTTGCCGATTGTGGCGGCGATCCATTGTCGCTGGCTTCAATCACCACAGGGTGGTCACCCATATCGGCGTCTGTGGGCGTCCCGCTTAGGGTAGCGGTTCCATTGCCGTTGTCTTGGAAACTCAGCCAGGCAGGCTTGGTCGTCGCGGCGAGCGTGATGATGGCGTTCGGATCGATATCCTGGGCGGTGATATTATAGGTGTAAACCTTCCCCACGGTAGCTGCCGTGATAGGTGTTGAGAGAAATTGGAGAATGGGCTCTGTCACCGTTAGCTGAAATTTCGTGGAACTGGTTGCCCCCCCTTCATCAGTAACCGTGAGTGTAATAATGGTAACACCGGAAAGTTGATCCATCGGTGTTAGACTGAGGCTGCGTTCCGCGCCGGTGCCGTCAATTTGGATATTCTCGTCCGGCACCAACTCCTTGTTTTCAGCGTTCGCTTCTACTTTCAAGGCGTCGACCGAAGTCTCAACATCGCTGACACTGAACGTCAGCGGGCCCAATGTTTGGCCGGCAACCACGGTTTGATCGGCGATCTCACTGATCGTGGGTACTTGGTTCTGAGTCGTGATGATAACCGTATCCGGATCACTAGCTTGGCCGATTTCGTCCGTGACGATGAGCTCGATCACATATTGGCCCGGTACATCCGCTGTGAACGAAGGATTTGGCGTCGATTCGTTAACCAATAAAGCCTGACTTGTCAGTGGCTTAGACTGAAATTTCCAGGCGTATGTGAATGTTTCCCCACCAATATCCTCGCTTTGACTTCCGTCTAGATTGATCTGAGTATTAACCACGACATTGTTTTGATTTTCCCCGGCATTGGCGATGGGTTTGGGGTTTTCGGCCACTTGGGTTACCACGGTATCCGGATCGCTCGTCAACTCGCCGTCGCTGACCAAGAGCTCTATTAAATAATCCCCAACCTGGTCGGCGGTAAAGGTCGGTTGTACTGATGTGGGATCACTGAGGGTCACTGTGCTTCCATTCGGCCGTGATTTAAAACTCCATTGATGTGTTAGTACACTCCCTTCCGGGTCTGTACTATCGCTACCGTCCAATGTCACCGTTTTGCCTCTTACTGTTTGCTGGTCTTCACCTGCATTGGCAATGGGGGGGGTGTTCCCTTGGGTGGCGATGTAAAGCACCGTATCGGGTTTGCTATCCAGCTTGCCATCGCTAACAATGAGTTCAACCGTGTACTCGCCTTCTTTGTCGGGGGTAAATACTGGGTTAACCGTGGTGTCATTGTTAAGCACGGCTTGACTATCCTCGGGTACGGACTTCAATAACCATCGGTAGGTTAAAGTGTCCTCGGGATCGGCATCCCGGCTGCCACTGCCATCCAGAACGAGTTCGCTATCGGTCTTCGCAGGTATCGGGTCGTCCGGCCCCGCGTCGGCGATCGGTGCTGAATTGGTTTTTTTGGCCGTTACAATCACGGTATCTGGCTCACTGTCTATCTTCCCATCATTAACCACAAGTACTAGCACGTATTGACCTTCTTGGTCGGGAGTTAGCGTGGGAATCACCCGGTCTACGCCATCCAGTTCCGCGGCACTGTCCTGAGGTTTGGAGAAGAGTGTCCAATGAAATGTTAGATCATCACCATCGGGGTCTGAACTGTTGCTACCATCCAGCGATACGCTGACCTGCGGTTGCACATTCTTATCTGCACCGGCATTAGCCACGGGAGAGTTATTATCGGGAAACACGGTGATCTTGACCTTGTCGGCATGGCTATCTACTTGCGTATCGTTAACCGTTAGTTGGGCTCGATAGATACCGGCGATATCCGGCGTGAAACTGGCTATAGGCGCATGCACATTCTTCAGTTTCGCTCGACTGCCTGGCGGCAACTCGATTAGTTCCCATTGATACGTAATCGGTTGGCCATCCGGATCCGTACTCTTCGAGCCATCGAGTTTAACCGTTTGACCTACTTTCACTTTCCGATTCGGCCCCGCATCTGCAATGGGAGCGACATTGGGTGGCTTGGTTTCTGATACTTCCAGGCAGGTTTCAACCGGTTCAGAGACCCGATTGTTAATATCTTGTGCGCTGATCTCAGCGCAAAATTGCTGATTCAATAATTTTCGGGGAAAATCCTGGGGAATAGTGATCGCCAGTTCCTCGTCAAAATCGGCTCGCAAGGGGTTGTTACCCTGATTCTCCGGGGCGTTCGATACGGCTGAACCCGATGGTGACGATGTCGGAGTAATTTCAAAAAACAGATTATTTTCTTCTTTTATTTGCAGGTATAACTTAGAAAGTGGAGAGGCTGCGTTAATGGTGGCAGATATCCTGATCACTGAGTCCGTGTTTCTTGCGGTTTTTTCGTTTGTCGAGTTTGCAGCTTTTTCGATTATCGATTTTGGGTTCCCACGTACTTCCGGATTGTTAGCCGTTTGAGTGGTAAAAGGTGGGCTCCCCGTTTTAGGTGTAAAGCTTTGTCCATCGTTTTTCAAAATAATCGATTGTGAGAAGCTGCTCGACCGCTCGCTATCGCTTCCATCACCATTATTACCACCACCGCTGCTCCCACCGCCACCGCACGCGACCAGCGAAATGAGCAATGTAGTATTCATTAGCAATAAGGCACCTATGCGCACGATTGACCCCCTCTTTGTTTAAGCCGGCTAAAGTGGAATATATTTAAAATAGTTATGGTTTTGGTTCTGATTGGGAATACTGCTCCATAGATACGCGCGTTCTGGCTGATGTTCGTGTGGCAGCGTCAAGAAACTGACGGTAAAAATTGAATGATATAAAGTCTAGCTAGCTCGCGCTGTGAAAAATTTACATTTAGAATGTGATTCTAATCACATTCTGATGAATGTGAGGGATCAGTGTCGATTATCGAGTTCAAATTTATTGCGCCTCTCGACACCGTCGATTTAATACGTTGCAGAGAAGTGTCAAGTGAAATAGCCACCTCTTCGTAGCGTATGAGCGAGAAAATCGCGATTCAAATGATGGGGCGAGCTGGACATTTTCTTAAAGTTTAGTTCAGAGTGTTGGGAATAGCGTTGTAAAAAATGGTTACACGATGATGTTGGAGTGGATGATTCCGAACATTACTTGGTTGGTCGTAGGCGCTGTTGTCCTACTAATCGTCATCAAGCTTGTAGCATTTTTCATATTGAAACGATTGCTGGCTAAGAGGGAGGAGGGAAGCCGATCCTAGAGAACTTGATGCTTTCAAAGATTCGAAAAAATTGAGTCGATCCTGATCTCGGCAAGTTGAGTGAGTCAGGCCCGGAGTTCTACCGCCGAATAAAGTGAAGCTTGATATGCTTTCCCGTGGGACCTTCGGACTCCCACCAATAGCACTCTTAGCGCTAGTGGTGGGATCGAACGTCAAACGGCTTTTTAACAGATGTTCGGCAGCATCACATACTTGCCTGCCGTTGAACCCATAAGCCTTCCAGTGGATAGTTGCCCTGCCTTTTTTTATGGGCTACTTTGGGTCGTAATGCTGACACTCGCTGGTTGGCTGGCTTGTCCCGCAGTATCCGTCACTACCAACTGAACCACGTACTGGCCCGCTACATCCGCCGTAAATGACGGATTGACTGTAGTTTCATTGACTAAGATTGCCTGACTAGTGGCTGGAATTGATTGAAAAGCCCACTGAAATGTGAGGGTCTCGCCCTCCGGATCGGCGCTTTGACTCCCGTCTAGAGTGACCACAGTTCCTACGACAACGCCCGTCTGATTTTGACCGGCGTTGGCAGTGGGTGCTTGATTGGTAGGGGTGGCGCTAACACTAATTGTGACGCTATCGGGTAGGCTATCCACGGTTCCGTCGTTGACAACCAATTCTGCAATATAGTCGCCTTCTACATCCGCAACAAATGTGGGGTTGACTGTTGTTGGATTACTAAGGCTCGCCGTACTAGTGGCCGGGCGTGACTTTAGCGTCCATTGAAAGCTGAGTGTACTGTTCTCTGGATCGGAACTTTGGTCGCCATTTAACTGTACGGTTTGGCCAATAGTAGCCGTTTGATCGACACCCGCATTAGCTAGCGGTGCATTGTTACTGCTATCCACTGCAGTGAGGACAATACTGACTGGGTCACTGTCCAGTGTACCGTCATTGACCACCAGCTGGATAACGTAGTCACCCACCACATCGGGAGTAATCGTCGGTGTGGCGCTTGTCGGGTTGCTCAACTGAGCTAGGCTGTTGGCGGGTCTAGCGTTTAATGACCATCGATAGGTCAACTGGTCTCTATTGGGGTCGCTGCTCTGGGTACCGTTTAGGGAAACGGGAGTGCCCAGAGGCGCCGAGGGCACATCTTCTCCCGCATTGGCTGTAGGCGCTAAATTGGTTGTACTGGCGGTCACGATAACCGTATCCGGTTCACTATCCACCTTGCCGTCGTTGACGACCAGTGCTAATACATATTGACCATCCACATCGGGAGTGAATGAAGGTGTGGATGCGCTCGTATTATTGAGTGATGCCGTGCTGCCGTCTGGAAGACTGAACAGAACCCAGTTGAAGCTGAGTGTATCGCCATCGGTGTCTGCGCTGGCGCTACCGTCTAAAGATACCTCCGTTCCCGTTAACGTGTTCAAATCGGGTCCGGCGTTGGCGATAGGCGTCGTATTGGCTGGAGAAGCGTCGATCGCAATGGAAGCGGGGTGGCTATCAACCCCTTTGCTATCGGTTACGACCAATTGCACCTCATAGCTTCCATCGATATCCGGAATGAAAGCTGCGATAGGAGCAGTGGCATTTTGCAGAGCGGCGTTACTCCCCGATGGCTTTTGGGTCAAACTCCAGCTATACGTAATCAGATCTCCATCCGGGTCGGTGCTGTCTGCCCCGTCAAGCTCCGTTTGCACATCCGTCTTTACACCTAGATTCGGGCCAGCGTCGGCAATGGGAGCCGTGTTAGGCTTTTTGGTTTTCGATACTTCCAGGCAGGTCTCCGTAGGATTGGATATCAGTCCTGTATCATCTTGGGCGCTAATGAGCGCGCAAAACTGTTGATCGAGAAGCTCCTGAGACAAGTCTGATGGCACGGTGACTTCAATAACTTCCTTGTAATCCACGCGCAACCCGCTTCCCGTTTGCTGTGTAGTATTTGATGCCGAGCTTGGAGTGATCTCAAAAAATTGATCCGATGCCCCCGAGATTTGCATATACAGCTTGGAGATTTTGGATCCTGAACGGATGATGGTGGGGATTTTAATCACCTGCTGAACAGGATCGGTAATCAATGAAACGACTGCCGAAGGATTACCAAGAAGCTGTGGAGCGTCGGTAGAATTCGAAGCGGGTGGGGGAGTGCCTTGGACCGATTCTCCATTCTTCAAGATAATGGACTTCGCGAAGCTGTTCGGGTCCTCGCTGCCGCCGCCACTACTACTGCCGCCACCGCACGCATTTAGTAACAGTAAGCTCAGTAAAACGATGATTGCCCTGATCTGGTGCATGGGAATGATCCCTCCTGGTTAGCACGATGTTATAAATTTTGGAGTTTTCGAGCGAATAACTACGCGATTCTACTGAAAAATCCGATCCTAAATGTAATGATTTAGTCATTCGGCCGCGATTCTAAGTTTCAGACAATCCACTAAGCTATACAAAATAATACACGGAACACGCCTTACGGCCTGGCCAGTGGATATTCGATTACAGAAGCGAAAAAAAGAATTTAAATCGGTACAAATCTACCCATTAATCATTTGATGCATGGATCGGTTTAAAAAGCGTGACTCGTTAAACAATTGGCTTTTTGGGAGGTGTTGTAATGCTCGCCGTGCCGCGGATCGACGGCGAGTGTTAACATCGCATTTTCCAGGTGCCGCTTGCACTGTAGAAAACCCATCTTATATAGACGCCCCAATTAGGGGATATCTATAGACCTGAGTTTTCCACAATGATCCGTTGTGGGCTGGGTGCAAACGATCGCTTCTGCAGCTATTGTAGGATCACTTCGGCGGGAAACTCATCGATGGTGACCTGATTCCGCTTAAAGTTTTCGATCGGATGACCATTTACGCTAACGCTTTTCAGAGGCGTTTTTAGTGGCGAATAGACCACGAGTTTGCCGGGTGGCAAAGTGATATCGCCGGAGAGCGTGAGCTTAAGACCACCTTCCTCACGTGGCTTTAAGGAATAATTGAGCGTCCCATAATAGGTAGGAAGCCGCTTCACGCCGATGACCTGGTCGTTTGTGACCCACTCGCTGGGTATTCCGGCGGCGATGACTAACGCCTGATCTGCTTCGCGTTCATAAGCAAACAGCGTGCGAATCGCGCGCAGAAAATCAGCTCCCACCCAAGTATGTGGAAGATCGCCGATAAACCCTGGAGCATTGCGATCCCGTAACACAATTTCACCCCAATGGTTCCAGGATGCGGGTCGTTGACTATTGAAAAAGAACTTCAAGGCTTCGTGGGCATGTTCTTTGAGGCCCAGGCGAATAAATGAACTCATGATACGCAATTCATAGGGGCTGTAGGCATTCCAGTTGTTGTCCCGCTGGGTGCGCTGCATGAGGATTTCGTAATATTTATCAAAGGTTTTCCTTAGTGCTTCTTGCGGAAGATCGTTCAGCTCGCCCCCGGGATCAATCCCAATCGTGGTGGCGGTTGGGTCGAAATCTCCGAGTTCGGCGGCGCCCGGAATAAAATTAATCCCATGTAGGGTAATGCTGCGGCGAATGGAGGCGTGTAGATCCCGTTTGAACTCGTCTCGCAACTGTTTGAATTCTTGCTCACGGGCTTGTTCGCCCAGAATATGAGCGATATTCGTCGCGTCTTTTAGACCGCGCAGAGTGAAAAAGTCGTCCCAATACGAATGCACGGGATTGGAAGCATAACCCTCGTGACTAATCGAGGCGGGCATTAACCCATATAACACGGTTTTTTGCGGCAGACGATAGTCTGCCGTCAGGCACTCTTGGCGTAGCGCATCAATGTAAGCTACTGTTTTCACTACGCTGGGCCAGAGCTCGGTCAAAAAGCCGGTATCATGGCTGAATCGATAATATTCCATGATGAGATAGATCCATTGGCCAAGGCTATCATGTTCCGGTACCGGGTCCGGCCCCCGCTTGTCCACGCAGCAAGGTATTTTACCGCTAGGTAACTGATAGTTAGCGTACCATTCAATAAAATCGCGCACCTCTTTAGTGTGACCCATGTTCATGAGCGCCGTGGAGATGATGGCGCCATCGCGAATCCAGGAGCGCTCGTAGGCGCGGGATCCGGGTTGGAGGGCGGGTCCGTCTTGATTGATAAGAATATAAGCCTGAGTGGTTTTAAGTGTCTGGGCGATTTTACTGGCCGAAGGCGGTAGCTGGAATTCGACCCGGTTGATCTGAGCATCCCAATAGTCCCGGGTCTGATTAAATGCCTCGGTCCAAAGTTCGCTCACGGTTTGAGCGGTGAGGTGTTCAGCTACCCCAGGGCTCGCCCGATGAAATGGCGCAAGAAGGTATATTTCACGCGCTCCACCGGGCGATAGATCCAAATTGTATTCCAGTGCACCGGAGCCATAACCGAATGGATCTATGATGGCGGTTTGTTTCGGAAGCAGCCCTTCGGCCAAATAGTCGGTGATATCCCCCCGAGAGAAGATCACGGCTCCGAAGCGGTCCGAAGGCGTTAAAGTCACGATCGATTTTTCTTTATTGACTTTTATAGATTGTCCTCCGTTGTGTAGTTCTTTGATCTTGCCCACACCACCGATCATGTTGAGCGATTGCCATGGAGGGTTAACTTGGAACGGGCGAATCGCAAGGAATAGCTTGCCTCGTAGCGGTTGATTCGTGGTGTTATCCACCCGGTATCTGAGATAGAGCGACGAGGCTTTGGGTTTCCCGGCCGCCAGTGCGGTGACGGTGAGCTTCACTCCGGGATAATCCCAAGTCACGGAAGGAATCGGTAAATAATTTTTTTCCAGTTTTTGCTTCGTGGAGACATCGTTCCAGGTGACCAGTTTGCCATCCAGATAAAGAAAGGGTTCGATCGAAAACGTCCCCTTGTCCACCTCGACCATTCCTTGCTCATTAATTAAGGCTTCTTTGGAATCGCCACTGACACCCACGACCGTCCAATAAGATTGTTCCCCAGCGAGATATTTTGGATAGGCGCCACGAAATGAGTCAGATGCTATCGCTTTGAACAATTGATTAGGGGAAGAAGAAAATTGATAAGGCTTGATATCAATGGCCTTGATACCATAACCCTGTCCACGGCTGCTGCGTTGCAAGTCGATGCGCAGATACCGTGATTCGCTATCCGGCAGCGAAATATAATCGCGTCCCCCATTACTGGTCGCCACCGAATAGCTTCGCTGCCATTTCTCACCATCGTCGGAGACTTGTACCTCATAAACTTCGGCATAATCGTCGCTATCCCAGTCGATGATTAAACCCCCGTACTCACGGACTTCTTGGAAGTCGATCAGTAGCCATTGACCTTCCGCAATAGAACCGCTTTTCCAGGAGGTCGCCGGGTTTTGGTCGAATACCGAAGCGGGTTCGAAACCCGCGGCTGTCGTGGAAGCTTGTGCTATGGGTGGGAGATGAGCCGCTCTCAGCGGTGCGCGGCGTTCGAGGGTTAGCTCGTCGATCCACACCGATCCCTTACCGCCGTTACCCGCTGAAATAGCAAACTCAATAGCCGCTACTTCCCGCAGTTCGGTACCACCCGAGGGACCCCACGCAAAATCAATGTGGCGTTTTTTAACCGTGACTTTTTGCCATTGGTCTGGAAATTGGTAATAGCGCTGATTAAACCACCATACGTTTTGATTGGGATCGACCAATTTGTACTCGAAATTATTGGTGGGAGCGTTCGCACGCACATAAAAGGAGAACGCGTAGTTTTCCGTTAGCGGTAGGGAGACGACCTTCCGAGCGAGTACGAAGCCGCCGCCGTTATGTTCATGAAAATCGAAATCCAGGCGCATGCCCATCCCGGTATGGCCCTTGTCCTGAGCAATTTCCAAATCTACCCCTTCCGAGGTGATCATCTGCCAGCCCGTGAGATCCTCAAAATCGTCCACTACCCGGGTTTCGCCCGCGGTTGCCAGATTCACCCAGCTTAGGAACAACAGGAGTAGCCACATTAATAGGCAGAATCTAAATGTTGATTGAGCTCGGGCGATGGGTCTTTCGTGTAGTGAGGTAGGAGGGATAGTCATTAGGTGTCTTAAGGAAGGCGTTTGTTGAGTCAAATCGTGGCAATGCCCCATGGTTGATGGGGTAGTGATATGGAAGCATTATGTTCAACTCAAGCTAGGATAGGGTGAAAATGGTTCTGGAATCGGATTGAAGCGGGAAATTCTCTGATAATTGCTTGGGGAAACTACTCTTTGACACTCCCCAGCATAATACCTTCGATATAGGCTTTTTGTAGCACGACGAATAACAACATCACGGGGATGATGGTGAGGACTGAACCCGCCATCATGAGTTCGGTATCTTGCACGTGCTCACCCAGAAGGTTCGCGAGAGCGACGGGCAATGTGTACATATCGTTGTCTGTCAGCACGATCAATGGCCACATAAAGTCGTTCCAGGTACCCATGAAGGTAAAGATCGCAAGCGTAACCAGGATCGGCTTGCACAGTGGCAATACCAGCGTCCAGTAGATACGGAATTCGCTGGCCCCATCGATTCGTGCGGCATCCAATAAACTGTCTGAGATCGACAGGGCGTATTGGCGGATCAAGAAAATCCCAAAAATGCTTGCCATTCCAGGGATGATGACTCCCCAATAGGTGTTGATGAAACCTAACTGCTTGAGTAACAAAAACAGGGGTAGCATGGAGACCTGGGCGGGAATGACGAGAGCCGCAAGCAGCGTACGAAATAGTGGTTCGCGTCCTGGAAACCGCAGTTTGGCAAAGGCGTATCCTGCCATCGAATTGAATAATAGCGAGATGAAGGTTACCGCGGTGGCTAATAAGGTGCTGTTCACCAAATACTTAGCGATACTGAGTCGGGTGAACAGCGCCTGGTAGTGTTCGAGGGTAAACCGGCTAGGCAACAGCCGGGGTGGATATTGGCTGGCTTCCCCTGTAGGCATAAAAGAGGCGGAGAACATCCACAATAGAGGGGCGAGGGTAACTCCCAGCATCAGGATCAACAGGCTGTAAATCAGCCACTTAATGAGCTGCGGACTCATGTCTTCAAGCCTTTGTTGAAGCTTAATTGAAGCCACGTGACAGCCAGGACTATGACGAACAAGACGAACGCTAGCGCTGCTGCATAGCCCATATTCCACCAGCGGAAGCCTTCTTCATACATCAGCAATACGATGCTGAGCGTGCTGTGGGACGGGCCACCTTGAGTCATTACATAGGGTTCGGCAAACAATTGAAAATAGCCGATCATGGTGATGATCGTTACAAAGACAAAGGTAGGCGTCAGCATGGGTACCGTCACATGCCTGAATTGTTGCAGGCCGGTGGCGCCGTCGATCTTAGCGGCTTCGTATAATTGTTCGGGAATGCTCTGGAGTCCCGCGGTGAAAATAATCAAGTTGTAGCCAAAGTTTTTCCATACCGCCATCAGAATAATGGCGGGCATGGCCCAGTGCGGATTCCCTAACCAATCCACCCCATCGATTCCGACTAGACTGAGACCATAATTCAGCAATCCATAATTGGGATGGTAGATATAGCGCCAAACGACGGCGACAGCCACTAATGTAGTCACCACGGGGAGAAAAAATGCTGTGCGGAACAAAGCCTTGCCACGAATGAGTTTGGAATTGATCAGTAACGCGGCTGCGAGCGAAACCGCGATGGACAAGGGGCCGCCGATCAATACGAAGTAACAGGTATTCCCCAAGGCTTGCCAAAATAGCGAGCTTTGTGCTAGCTGAAAGTAGTTCTGCAGACCGATAAAACGCAGATTGTCGAGATTTCCGAGGGCATAGATATCGAAGTCGGTAAAGCTTAAGACGAGCGCGGCGAGCACGGGTAAAAAAAAGAAGATCAAAATGGCCAAGAGGGCGGGCGCAAGAAAACCATAGGCCGCCGCAGCGATTCGATGCTGAAGTCTGAAATGGCTTTTCTGTAAGCTCACAGCCGGTTAGGAGTTGATTGAAAAATCATAAGCGAGTCGAAGCCTGGCAGAATGCTAGTGTGAGCGGCGAAGTAACCAGCGTCGTTTCTCTAATATTCGATTGACATCCGCATCTAAATTTTCAAGTGCGCGATCGACGCTCAATTGTTTGCGAATAACCGCTTCGGTGTAATCGGCGAGCTTCGCGGTAATCCGTTCCCACTCGGGTATTTGAGGTGGAGATTCAACGTGTTGCAATTGCTTCCAGAAGGCCTGCGCGTAAGGATTAGCCGTGAGACTAGAGTCCGTCCAAACCACCTTGCGGGCGGGAAGATCGCCCGTCAAGTGATAAAATTCAAGCTGTTGGGCCGCTTCGCTCAGATACACGATCAATTTCCACGCCGCCTGCGGGTGTTCGGAGTGCTGATTCATGACTAAGCTGGCGCCACCTGCCAGGGATCTCCCCGGATAATCGGCGTTCGGGCTTGGCATGGGAGCGGTCATCCAATGGTTTTGCAATTCCTTAGGCAAACGCCGGCGAAATTCACCGATGTTCCATGGCCCGCTGATGTACATTGAAATGCGTCCAATGGCGAATTCTTGATAAAGATTGGCCATCTGGGCATTCCCCACCGGTGGTGCAAGCTGATGTTGAAAGAACTGCAAATAGAACTTGAAAGCTTTGCGAAACTCGGTACTGGTGAAATTGCCGTATTGGTTATTCTCTTTTAATAGCTTCGCATTGCATTGTAAGGCGAAGATAATCAGAGGCGCCCACTCGTTGATTGGAAGCAGTATGGCATAATTACCGGCTCCGGCCCGATCTTTTAGGCCTTTTAAAGCGTCCATCCAGGCAGTCCAAGTGGTCGGCGGTGTGGCATAACCTGCACGTTTTAATAGGTCTTTGCGATAGAACAGCAGACGGGTGTCTACATACCAAGGGATGCCATACGTCAGGCGTTCAATCCTGTTGGTTTGCATGATTCCAGGGAAAAAATCCTGGGGGGCGATTTGCTGAGAAGACGCGATCCAGGGGTCCAATTCAGTCAGCGCGCCTAGGGCGACAAATTCTGGAATCCAGGTATTTCCCAGCTGAAAAAGATCGGGCAGTGTGCCACCGGCATAGGCGGTGAGCAGTTTCTCGTGTGCGGCACTCCAGGGAACCTGTTGTACGTTGACATGAATTTCCGGAAAGCGCCGCTCGAATTTGGGTATTAACTGCTGCACCACTTCCCCTTCGCGACCCATCGCCCAAAAGTCAATCTCTATAGTTGGAGAGCTAGACTCCGTGCAGCCACAGATTAACTGAATAAGGCACAGCGCCAGCGTGTGCAGTCGATTGCGGGTAAGCCTGTTGAGGTCCTGTCTTAGCCGTGCGCGAGTTTCAATTCTTGTGAGCTGTACGGTCATCTAAATTATGATCTTATTATGGCTGCCACCGGTACTGATCTATTTCCCTTGTTCTGTGAAAAGTTGGGATTCTCGATCGGGCGCCGATAGGATTTTTCATGAGCGAGCCAATCGTAGTTTACGGAGTTCGATCTGCTCAGCTAAACTCATTCGTCCCATTAAACTACAGTACATTGAAAGTGGAGTGAATACAGTCTTTCCCTCTGTCTCTGAGTGGAGACAGTATAAGTAATTGAAATAAAAAAAATATTTAAGTGTCAGGCGAAACCTGTCGGCATATTGCGACAGTTAGCAAGGTGTTGCCGAGAGGTATGAAGCACTCTAGCTACTGGATCATCCTGATGTAATTGCACTTTTTTTGAGATGGCATATAGCTTGCTAAAGGCTTAATCTGGAGTTGTTTTCCCAAATACTCTTTATTGATGCAGTTTAGATGAGATTCCGCGTCGATGGCATCTTGAGTATAGGCAGGAACACAGGTGGAGTAGTGAATTAAATCAGAAAGTTGCGTGGTTTGTAGAATGAAAGTTAGGAGACAATCTTAAACGTTCATCCGCTGTTGGTAAGGGGATTAACCCTACATCCAACATACATTCCTACGTCCTGAACCAGAGCTCATAAAATCCTACCGGAGTCGGTTGTACGTTAGTCAGTGCGGCGGCGAAGGATAATCTCAACCCTTCTTCTTGGATAGCCCCGATATAAACGCAGGGTTGTAGCTAATGTTTGAAATTTGATTATATGAATCAAGTGTATACGTCTAAAAATAAACAATATCAGTTAAGATCTGCGCCGGCATTTGGCACATGGATTACCGCTCAGGTGCTGGCATGGCTGACGGCTATCTTTAGTGCCACGGCTATTGCCGCTCCTACAGACCATCCGTTCGACTATAACGACGTTATTGAGCGAGCCAAGCAACTCGGTACAGCCCCATATAGGATTCCAGAAGAGCGAGTGCCGGATTTCTTATTGCAAAAAGATGATCAGGATAAGAAGGCTTACGACCGATACCGCGATATACGCTTTAAGAAAGAACATACGCTATGGGGTAATACGTCGTTGCCCTTCCATGTGCAAATGTTTCATCCCGGTTTGTATTACCACAGGACCGTAGAACTTTTTGAGGTCGACAACGGAGTCGCTAAGAAAATACCTTTTTCCACCGACCTATTTGATTACGGCAAAAATAACATCAAGGATAAGATCCCACCCGATTTAGGTTTTGCCGGTTTCCGAATCCACGCGCCGACCAAAAGCCAGGCTTACTACGATGAGGTCGCCGTGTTCCTTGGGGCGAGTTATTTTCGCGCGGTAGGGCGCGATCAGCACTGGGGTCTATCGGCTCGTGGCCTGGCTATCGATACGGCGGAACCATCGGGTGAAGAATTTCCCTATTTCACCGAGTTTTGGTTAGTGAAACCCAAGCCGGGGGATACGTCGATGGTGGTGTATGCGTTGTTGGAGAGCCCGAGTGCTACAGGCGCTTATCGATTTGTGGTGACTCCGGGTGTGGATACCATCACCGATGTGGATGCTTATATTGTTGCGCGCAAAACCGTTACAAAAATGGGCTTCGCCCCTTTAACCAGCATGTTTTTTTATGGTGAGAATACAGTTAACAGACCTATCGATTTCCGTCCCGAAGTTCACGACTCTGATGGCTTATTAATTAACGCGAATACCGGAGAATGGATCTGGAGGCCAATTCAAAATAATCCTCAGTTACTCATTAATGTGTTCACGCAGCAAAGTCCACGGGGATTTGGCCTGTTACAGCGGGATCGAAACTTCGATCATTATCAAGACCTTGAATCCCGTTACGACAATCGCCCGAGCGCTTGGATTGTACCCAAGGGAGACTGGGGTGAAGGGCGAGTGGAACTCATCCAGATTCCCAGCCCCGATGAATATCGGGATAACATCGTTGCGTTCTGGGTTCCTAAAAAGACTTTAAATCCAGGCGAAGCAATGAGTCTGTCCTATCGCCTGGAGTGGTATACCTCGCATCCGGATAGGCCATGGGGTGGTTATGTTACCGCTACCCGCGTGATGCCCACTCAAGAAGCCAATGTGCGTAATGTTATCGTCGACTTCAGTGGCGGTGAACTCGAAAAACTGAGTGCCGATGTTCCGTTAGAGGCTGTGCTCGATACGAATGAAAACGGCAAGATTCTTGAGCATCAATTATATAAAAACGCTGTGACCCAGGGCTGGCGTCTCGCGCTAAAGGTCCGACTGGATAATGATCAGCCCATGGAAGTACGCGCTTCGCTGAAGCAAGGCCATGATTATCTAACTGAAACCTGGAGTTACTCGATCGTACCTTGAGCGCTGTAATTATTACCGTGCTCTCTTTATTGCCCTGATTTCCGTTCCAACTCGTGATGAATAAAACTTATATCTCATTCAGACAAAGGATAAAAACGAAATGAACCAGCGTATCGAATTTACTAAAACCCTCTATGGTATGAACACCGCCTACGCGAGCGATGTTGAGGAAGTCAGGACATCGATTATAGCTTCCAGAGAACAGCGGCTTCAGGATTGGCTAGTAGGCTCAGAGTCCGTGCACACAGATGCTAAACGTACGATAGACTCGTTTGGAATCGATGAGTTACTCCGTAGTCCGCCAATTCGGCGACTGTCCATGCCTGTTGCGAATCTTAAATGTACCCAGTTCGATCCTATAGTGCGATTTTTCACTGAAAAGTTACCCATAGCCGGTGGATTAACCACGCAACTGTTCAGGCGTCTGTTAGCCAGTACCTAGCGTGGCTACTACGGATTTTTCCGTTCATGGTACTCAATGGCGTAGAGCCGCGAGGCGTCGGCGACTCGCGCTTGCCGTACTCACCATTGGACCGGCGTGCTTAGCCACACAGTTTTTAACCGAAATGCTGCCAAACAAGGGCACTACGCCCCTGGAGGTGGCAATTATGTCAATCTTTCTCATTCTTTTCGCCTGGGTATCCTCCGGATTCTGGACGTCAGTTATGGGTTTCATCACCCTGGTTCGCGGAAGCGATCGTTTTTCGATATCCGCCACAATCGCGGAGGAAGCGGATACTGGCACTCCGTTATCGAAAACGGCGATTGTCCTGCCGATCTTTAACGAAGATGTCACCCGCGTGTTCAAGGGGCTGGAGGCGATTTACCGTTCGCTACAAGCTTCGGGGCAGATCGTCTATTTCGATTTTTTTGTATTAAGCGACTCGAACGATCCAGACATTTGGGTGGAAGAAGAAGTAGCTTGGGCGGAGTTATGCCGCCGAGTAGATGGTTTTCAACGGATTCATTACCGCATGCGGCGTTCCAGCATCAAGCGCAAGAGTGGCAACGTAGCCGATTTTTGTCGCCGGTGGGGGACTTATTACAACTATATGGTTGTACTGGATGCCGATAGTATTATGGAGGGTGACACCCTAGTTAAGCTGGTAAAAATGATGGATAAGCACCCTCAAGTCGGGCTTATTCAAACCGCCCCCGTAGCGGTGAATCGTGAATCGCTGTTTGCGCGTATCAGGCAATTCGCCAATCATGTTTACGGACCGATGTTCGCCGCCGGCTTGAACTATTGGCAGTTGGGTGAAGCTCCGTATTGGGGACATAATGCAATTATCCGCGTTGCGGCATTTATGGCCCACTGCGGGTTGCCCCGGTTGCCGGGTGGCGGCTCACTGGGTGGAGAGATCATGAGCCACGATTTTGTCGAGGCCGCTTTAATGCGCCGTGGCGGCTGGTCGGTTTGGTTGGCGTACGATCTTAAAGGGTCCTATGAGGAACCCGCCACCACGTTGCTGGACGATCTCAAACGTGACCGGCGCTGGTGCCATGGCAATCTACAACATTCTAAGCTGGTATTAGCCAATGGGATTCACTTGGTCCATCGAACCCTGTTCGTGATGGGCATCTTGGCCTATGTATCCGCACCCTTGTGGCTTACATTGCTATTGCTTAGCTCATTTGAAGCAATACAGCAAGCCATGACCCCTATCCAATATTTTGGAAATTTACCCTCACTCTTCCCGCAATGGCCGGTTTCTTATCAGTTGCGGGCGCTTAGCCTTTTTGCATTTACCATGTGTTTATTGTTTCTGCCTAAATTTTTGGCGCTGAGTTTAATCGTTAAGGACCAAGACCTCGTGAGGCAAAGCGGTAGTCGTCTTAAGTTGACGCTCAGCGTGATCGTCGAATCGTTGTTATCCGTGCTGATGGCACCCATCCGCATGGTGGGACATAGCCGCTTTGTTGTGCAGACTTTGCTCGGCGCTCGATCGCAGTGGGGGGCACAACAGCGCACCGATTACCAATTAGGCTGGAAAGATGCCTTAGTTTATCATGGTGTGGACATGCTGATCGGCATCGCCTGGGGTGTGCTCGTCTACCAGTTAGCCCCCGGGTTTTTCTGGTGGCTGATACCCGTTCTCACGGGTTTAGTCCTTGCGGTCCCGACCGCTTCGCTAACCAGCCGAAAGGATTTGGGTGTAAGGTCAAAGCGCTGGGGCTTGTTTCTTATTCCTGAGGAGACTCTGCCGCCACCGATCTTGAAAGGCTTGGTAGATCATTCCGAGCGGACTCCTGAAGTGGGCTTTATGCGAGCGGTGGCCGATCCCTTGGTGAACGCGCTTCATTTACGATTGCTGAAACGTGAATCCGGGTATGCTCAACGACCCTGGGTTGAGCGGGAGCAACTGGTGAAAAAATTTTTAGAAAAGGGTATCGAAAGCTTAAGCAACCGCGAAAAATTCGGTTTGCTATCCGATGCCAATGCGATGACCCAGTTACATCTTCAAGTAGGGTCAGGAAAACACTCGGCTTCATAATCACGAGTATATCAACTATTGTGAGATCGTCTTACGCGATTCCACAAAACACATGAATGGGCGTGACTTGGGGCGAATCGGGCCAACGCCCTCGTTACAGTACCAAGCTATCGCAGCCTAATATTAGACTTTTTTAATATTATTAATACCTAACTCGAAGATCGAGTATTAGGCTTGACGAACAGGGATGATCTGGTGCACGTTCGGTGCTGATAGGTGAGAAAGTTGCACCATTAAAGTGGGGAGAGACACCCCGGTGACCCGATTATGCCATTTTCCTTAGATTACTGCCCCATACGCTTCGGTGAATGCAGCCTTTGTGTATTTGTTAGCGGCGTATGCGAAACCCTTATCTCCCCATTGTTCCCCCCAGCTATTTCTGACAATAAAATAGTCCTGTGTATATCCAACCAAACAAACGGCATGACCTCCCCTTGTTTGGGTGTCTATGTAATCTTTCAAATGGCCGCCTGTATGCGTAGCATTATCCCACGTCGTATCTATATCAAGTCTTACTAATATTGGGCCGTTGAATGCTATCCATTTACGCCAGTCATCCAAGTTGTCCCCAAGGTTGTTATAACTAGTAATCCTGTGTTTGGCAGCCCTCGAATAAAATACACTCTGTTTCAACGTGGATAGGTGACCATTCATCGGAAGATCTGAATCCAATACACAACCATATTTCTGAGCGACCTTAAGCGCTAATTTTGTGTAGGTGCCTGTGCTTTCAAGAAAAGTAGTGGGATACGTGGTATAGGTATCTGTTTCTTTATTTGCCATCCAAATAAAACGAGCTGATGGTTTCTGGCGTTTTGGTATTAAATTTTTTTTATAGTAATGCCAACGTAAAACTCCATACGCCGTTGCATAACCCACACACGCCCCGGTTGAACCTTGATTATCAACCTTCCACCAATTGAGCCGAAGATCAACCTGCTCCGGTAACGGAGCTGATACATCTAAATATCCCGCTGATATTGCGTCATCCATTGTCCAGTCATCTTGTTGATCGATTGACGGAACACAGTTTAATACAAACTCATTCACATCCAGCTTTTTATTCTTAGGCATTTCTATAATCCTCTATTGGTCAGGTTAGAAGGCCTCCACGGGCCTGCTAATAACTAACAGCTGAGACAATTGTCCATCTATCTCAAGTGTCATTATCAACAAAATAACAAAAGGCACAGTTGATGATTAGGTCAAAGGAATACAAATGAATGATCAACAATGCGAGCTGTTGATTTGAAGCAATGGGCGGATGAAAGTGCCCCTCAGTTAGGTTGAATAATTCAACTTACTTATCCGATTAGCTGTCCGGAATCCATATTGATCCAAAATTATTTTCGGTGCTTTGCCTCGAAAGACGCAACTTACCGATTGTTCAGTACCTTCCGGCAGTTCAGTACCTTTCCCTTTGACGAAAAAGGACGTTAATTCTTCTATAACCACGTCAGGTCAAAGCGCGCACTGTGGTAATCCAGGCCACATAGAGAGAAATTCACTCGAGCAAGCGGCGGCACGCGCTGGTGGGACGCCTCCCACCGAAGGCATAGGCGTGGGCTGATACCGGCTCCGCGGTCGCTGACGGTCGCGGAATCATTGCCAAACCACATCTCGGAAGGTAGAAGGTATTCATGTTTTCGGCAGATGTTCTGAACATCGACGCGGCGTCGGTCGCGACCCGGATTCAAAAGAAAATCCGCGAACAGGTCATGGGTACGCTGCACAGGCGTGGCGCGGTCGTCGGCCTGTCTGGTGGCATCGATAGCTCGGTGGTGGCGTTCTTGTGTGTCGGGTCGCTCGGCGCCGACCGTGTGCAGGGACTGTTTATGCCCGAGCGCGACTCCTCCGACGACGCACTGCGGCTCGGCCAGCTTGCTCGCCGTGGCCGCCGGCATCGACGCGATCGTCGAGGACATCGCGCCAGCGCTCGAGGGGCTTGGCTGCTACGCACGGCAGAATGAGGCGATTCGCGAAGTGTTTCCGGAGTATGGCGACGGCTGGAAGTGCAAGATCACGCTGCCATCGATTCTGGAAAGTAACCGGCTCAATGTGTTCCAGCTGACCGTCGAGGACCCGAGCGGTGTGCGGCAGACCCAACGGATGCCGGCAAAGGCGTACCTGCAGCTGGTGGCGGCCACCAATTACAAGCAGCGCGTCCGCAAGATGACCGAGTACTACCACGCCGACCGGCTTAACTATGCCGTCGCGGGCACCCCCAACCGCCTGGAATACGACCAGGGGTTCTTCGTCAAACAGGGCGACGGGGCAGCCGATTTCAAGCCGATCGCACACCTGTATAAAACGCAGGTCTACCAGCTCGCGGCGTACTTGGGGGTGCCGGACGAGATTCGCCGCCGGCCGCCCACGACGGACACCTATTCGATGGCGCAGTCTCAGGAGGAATTCTACTTCGCATTGCCTTACCCCCAGATGGATCTGTGCCTGTATGCGTTCACCAACGGCATTCCGGTCGAGGAGGTCGCACCGGTCGTTGACCTCAGCATCGAGCAGACGCAGCGGGTGTACAAGGACATCGAGTCCAAGCGCCGTGCGACGCGCTACATGCACCTCCCGCCGCTGCTGATCGAGGACGTCCGGGAAATCTAAGCGATGTGCGGAATCGCCGGAATCGTCGGTCTCCGCGGCAGCGTTCCGCCCCCCGACCGTGAGGCGCTGATCCGTATGGCGGGGTCGCTACGCCACCGCGGGCCGGACGAATTCGGGATCTTCCGCGACACACGGTGCGGGTTCGCGCATTCCCGGCTATCGATTATCGACCTCTCCACCGGGCAACAGCCGATGTCCACCGCCGACGGGATGCTGTGGGTCTGCTTCAATGGCGAGATCTTCAACTACGTCGAGCTTCGCAAGGAGTTGATCGACGCCGGCTGTGTGTTTCGCACCCGAAGCGATACCGAGGTTATCCTACATGCCTACCGCATTTGGGGTGACGACGCATTCCAACGCATGAACGGGCAGTGGGCGGTTGCGCTATGGGACACACGCCAGCGCAAGTTGGTGCTGGCGCGCGACCGACTGGGGATCCAACCGCTATACGTGAGCGAACACGACAGGCGGCTACTGTTCGCCAGCGAGGTCAAGGCGATCTTCGCGGCGGACCCGTCGCTCCCGCGTCAATTCGATCCTCGCGGCCTGGAGCAGACGTTCACGTTCTGGAGCATCGTGCCACCACAGGGGATTTTCCGCGGCATCAGCGAACTCGTGCCGGGGCACGTGCGCACCTATCAAGACGGCGCTGTACGAGAGCACGCGTTCTGGCGGCCGCGCTACCCGACGGCGGACGAACCCGGCTTCAACGGCACGCTCGACGAGGCGGTGGAGATCGTGCGCGATGCATTGCTCCAGGCCAGCGCACTGCGAATGTTGCGCGCCGACGTGCCGGTCGGGAGTTATTTATCCGGCGGGCTTGACAGCTCGCTGGTGGCGGCGCTGGGGCGGCGCGCCATGGGCGACCGGTTCCACACCTTTTCGCTGCGGTTCGAAGATGCCGAGTACGACGAGACCGAGTTCCAACGAATGATGGTGGCTCAGCTTGACAGCGATCATCATGAGATTGTGGTATCGCGCGCCGATATTGCCAACGTGTTCCCGGACGTCGTGTATCACACCGAGCGGCCGATTCTGCGCACCGCGCCAGCGCCACTGTTTCTGCTGTCGCGGCTGGTGCGCGAACACGGCATCAAGGTGGTGCTCACCGGCGAGGGCGCCGACGAGATGTTCGCTGGCTATGACCTCTTCCGCGAGGGGGCGGTGCGGCGCTTCTGGGCGCGCCAGCCGGGCTCGAAGCGGCGGCCGCGGTTGCTCGAAAAGCTGTACCCCTATCTGGCGCGGTCGCCGGTGTCGCAGCAGGCGATAGCCAAGCGATTCTTCGGGCGCAACCTCGACAACTGGCGCGAGCCGGGATTCACTCACGACACACGCTGGCACACCACCGGTGCGCTCAAGCGATTGTTCGGCGCTGCGCTGCGCGACGCGAACGCCGACCGCGATGTGGTCGCGGAGTTGATTACCGACCTGCCGGCGGAGTTCAGGCAGTGGAGCTACTTGGCGCAGGATCAGTACCTGGAGATCCGCACGCTGTTGTCCGGCTACCTGCTGTGTTCGCAGGGCGACCGGATGTTGATGGCGAACTCCGTCGAGGGACGATTTCCCTTCCTAGACGTTGGCGTGGTGGCGCTCGCCGATTCGCTGCCGCCGCGCTACAAGCTGCGCGTATTGGACGAGAAGCATGTTCTTAAGCGGGCGAGCGCCGAGCTTATCCCGGCGCAAATCCTGGTACGCAAGAAGCAGCCGTACCGGGCGCCTGACGCGCTGTCATTCGTGGCCGCCGACGCCCCGGAGTGGGTCGGCGAGTTAATGAGTGAACGCGCCGTTGCCGAGGTCGGCGTATTTGACCCGCATTCCGTTGCGCAGCTCTGGAGCAAGTGTCGCAGGCGTGCCGAAGCCGGACAGTTCTCCAACGCGGACAATATGGCCGTGGTCGGCGTGCTGTCCACCCAGCTGTTGCATCAGCGCTTGATCCGCGAGGCACCCGCCGTCACCGCAGTCGAGCTCACCACCGACGTCGACCGCATAACCGATCCCATACCCTAAAAAGCGAGCTTCGGATGCAGGATGCGATCCCTCAACTCCATGATTATCTGATTAATTCCGCAGCGCGGCTGCCGGACAAGGTGGCGCTCGTCTGCAAGCAGGAGCGCATCACCTACGCCGAGTTGGAGGCGCGATCCAACGCGTTGGCGAACGCGCTAGTGGCGCACGGTGTCGTGCGTGGCGACCGCGTCATCGTGTTTGCCGATAACACCGTCGAGACGGTGGTGTCATTCTGGGGCGTGCTCAAGGCGAACGCGGTCGTATCGATCGTCAATCCACTCACCAAAACAGACAAGCTCGCTTACCTGCTCAACGACTGCCGCGCGCGGGTGCTGATCACCGATGCCCACCTATACAAAACCTTCGGGCCGGCGGCGCGTTCGGCCAAAAGCCTGCGGACGGTGATCGTCTCCGGAAAGGTGACCGATAAGGCGCTGGCCGAGTTGCCGGGCGCTGTGCGCTGGGACGATGCCCTGACCATCGGCGACCGGGCGGCGGCGCCGCCGCGTCGCAACCACGAGCTCGACCTAGCCGCCATCATCTATACCTCGGGCTCCACAGGCGATCCCAAGGGCGTGATGCTTACCCA
Organism: uncultured Gammaproteobacteria bacterium; assembly: GCA_963731655.1. Classification (GTDB taxonomy): domain Bacteria; phylum Pseudomonadota; class Gammaproteobacteria; order JAAEPA01; family JAAEPA01; genus CAVSWL01. Next base: position 51,658 of record CAVSWL010000005.1, read on the forward strand.
CCGCAACATGCTTGCGGCGGCAACCTCGGTGAACACCTACCTGGGCAACACCGAGGACGAGGTGATTCTGGACGTGCTGCCTCTGGCGTTCGACTACGGCCTGTACCAGATGCTGATGGCGTTCCAATCCGGCGCGCGGCTGGTTTTGGAGCGTTCTTTCGCGTTCCCGGCGCAAGTGCTCAACGTGATGGTCGCCGAGCGTATCACCGCATTTCCGGGTGTACCGACGATCTTCGCCGTGCTCTCGCAATTCAAGAACCTTAAGGATTACGACCTGTCGTCGATCCGCTACGTGACCAACACGGCGGCAGCCCTGCCGCTCAAACACATCAAGTTCTTGTGGGAGATGTTCCCGCAGGCGCAGATCTTCTCGATGTACGGTCTCACCGAGTGTAAGCGTTGCACCTACCTGCCGCCTTCGGAGATCAAGCGCAAGCCGGAGAGCGTTGGGATCGCGATCCCGAACACCGAGCTGTGGATCGTGGATGACAACGACAATAAGGTTGGTCCCGGCGTGGTCGGCCAACTCGTCATCCGTGGTGCCACCGTGATGCGCGGCTACTGGGAGAAGCCGGAGCAGACCGCCAAGAAACTGCGTCCCGGACCACTACCGGGCGAGCAGGTGCTCTACACCGGTGACTTCTGCAAGCTGGACAAGGCCGGCTACTTGTACTTCGTCGGCCGTATGGACGACGTGATCAAGTCGCGCGGCGAGAAGATCGCACCCAAGGAGGTCGAGAACGCGCTGATGAACCTGGCCGAGGTGAAGGAGGCCGCGGTGATCGGCGTGCCGGACGATGTGCTGGGTCAGGCGGTGAAGGCTTTCGTGGTGTTGGAGCCGGGCGTGGAGCCGAACTCCAAAAAGCTGCAGATCGAGTGCCAGCAGCGGCTGGAGAATTTTATGGTGCCCAAATTCATCGAGTTCCTCGATGCCTTGCCGAAGACGACGACCGGCAAGATCAAAAAGACGGAGCTGTCATGAGCGACGCAATCGCAGCGATTCAATCGAAGCTAGCCGACGGTGGGGTGGGAACCGCCGCAAGAGACGCCGAGCGCATCGCAACGGTCGCCGCAGCCAACCCGGCGCTCGACATCGACGAACTGATCGTCCGCTGCATCGCCGGCACGCCGCTGGAATACCTCCTCGGGCGGGCGACGTTCATGGGTGTGGAGCTGCTGGCCGATCCGGGCGCTCTCGTGCCGCGGGAGGAAACCGAGATCCTGGGCCGCACCGCACTCGACGTGCTGCAAGCGCTGGACGTCGTTGAACCGCGGGTGATCGACATGTGCTGCGGCGCCGGCAACCTGGCGTGCGCGCTGGCGATGAAGCTGCCGAGCGTACGGGTCTGGGGCAGCGATCTCACCGACGGCTGCGTAAACCTGGCGCGCCGCAACGTCAAGGACCTAAGCCTGGGTAACCGAGTGAACATCGTCCAAGGTGATTTGTTCGCGCCGCTGGTGGACCGGGGAATCGAGGGCACGATCGACGTCATCGTCTGCAACCCGCCGTACATCTCGACGTCTCGCCTGACCGAGGGCGACCGCCGTAAGCTGCTTGAGCACGAGCCCCGCGAAGCGTTCGATGGCGGACCCTACGGCCTGAGCATTCACCAGCGGGTGACCAAGGACGCCCGCGCCTTCCTTCGCCCGGGCGGGCATCTGTTGTTCGAGTTCGGATTGGGACAGGATCGGCAGCTCGCGGCACTGTTCAAGCGAAGCCGCGCTTACGGCGAGGTCCAGTTCGAGTCGGACGCCGACGGCAACCCCCGCGTTGCGCATGCACGCTTACAAGAGAGTCAGTAACATGGAAATCAAAAAACAAGTCCGCGAGTTCATTAGCACAAATTTCTACGTCCCCAGCGACGAGGAGCTCAGCGACGACGAATCGCTGCTGGACGCCGGCGTCGTGGACTCAACCGGCGTCCTCGAGGTCATCGGCTTTCTCGAGGATACCTACGAGATCGAGGTCGCCGACGAGGAAATGATCCCCGAAAACCTCGATTCCATCGAGAGAATCGCAGCGCTAGTACAGCGTAAATGCGCATGAGCTACCGCGTCGAGCTGTTCGATCCCGCGCGGCACCGCGACCAGCTACTCGGCTTGTGGGCCGGCAACATGCGAAACCAGCGCATCGCCTCGGTCGCGGAGCAGCGCTACCAGTGGTTATACGAGCACAATCCGAGCGGCGCCGCACGCACCTGCGTGATCGCGCACGTCGAGAGCGGAGAAATCGTCGGCTGCGCGTCAATGATCCCCCGGCGGTTAAGCATCCAGGGCCACTACGAGGAGACCGGCATTCTGTGCGACTTCGCGGTCGACCGGCGCTATCGCACGGCGGGACCGGCGCTTGCCGTGCAGCGGCGGATCGCCGAGGAATGCTCCAGCGCCGGCGTCCCTTTCCTGTTCGGCTACCCGAACGAGGATGCGGCCCCGATCTTCAAGCGCCTGCGCTACACGTTTGTCGGCAACGCCGAGATCTGGGTCAAGCCTCTGAACTCCGAGTACAAGGTGCGCGAGACGATATCCAATCCGGTGCTCGCGAAGGCGGCGAGCACGGTAGTGAACGTGGGACTGCGTGCCCGCGACATAACGACGTTCCTGCACCACCCGAGCCTATTCCGCACCGAGATCCTGATCCGCGCCGACGAGCGGTTCGACGCGCTATGGGCGCGGGAACGGCCCTCATACATCACCGGGGAGAAGAGTTCCTCGTTCCTCAATTGGCGCTATGGGCAGTTCCCGACGGCCAGCTACGAGTACTGCACGGTGCTCAAGGGTGACGAGCTGATCGGCTATGCGATCTACACGATCGAGAACGACGTGGTCGTGGTCGCCGAGATGCTGTGCAACTTGTCGCGCGACCTCGACTTGTTGCTGTTCGCCTTCTCCGAGAAGATGCGCAAGCTCGGCCACAAGAGCATCTACGTCAGCTACGCCGGCACGCCGGTATTCACCGAGTCGCTGGCCGCCAACAACTTCATCAAACGCCCCCACTCCCGCCAGCTGCTGACCTACACCGACGGCTCGCTGCCGCCGGAACAAATCACGTACCGCTACGACATCGCCAACTGGTTCCTGTTCGACGGTGAACTCGACATCTGAGTCGCAAGTCGCGCCGAAGAATTCCTCTCCTCACCGCACCAAACACCTATCCCGGCGCGAGCGCTAGCCGGTTTCAAATAGATCGGGCTGTTACACTGGGCGCTCGCTTTGAGGGAGTCATCGGCTATAAAGTACTTCGAAACTACCGCCTTCTTGCCCATTTCGAACGCACAATAACGAGTTTTATCGCCGGTGAACATCTCGATTGACAATTTACCGATCGTTAAGTACTTTTCCGGTTGGGCCAAAAGGACATTTATTCTTAAATCTCCGTTCTAAAAGGGCTGGATATCCGCTTTGCGGATACGACACACGGCAAGACTTTCATTCATTGCTCCGGGTAGAGAGCATTTTGCTTCAAAGATTACTTTTCTATAGTGATTCCAGACCAACGCGGCATCACTTTTCTTCCCAAATCAAACACTGTGGATCGTAGCCTGATAAATTTCAACTGGAGAGATAATACGTATGGCAGAACAAAAACTTAGTAATCCAGCAGTCGTCGGCTTAGCCGGATTCGGTCTAACCACTATGGTCTTGCAATTTCACAACGTAGGTTGGATGGGAATCGGCCCCGTGGTCTGGCTGGGCCTGATTTTTGGTGGCATGGCGCAACTTATCGCCGGTCTCCAGGAAATGAAGACCGGTAATAACTTCGGCTACTGTGCCTTTACCTCTTATGGAGCATTCTGGATCGCTCTTGGTCTAATGTTGATCGGCAACAAATACGAGGTGTATAAAGCCAGCACCAACGACGTCGGATGGTTCCTGGTTGCTTGGACGCTATTCACGGCAATTCTGTGGATCGGCTCGCTACGCATTCATGGTGCCATGGCTATAACCTTCACCCTGCTGTTGATCGGCTTCATCTTGCTAGATTTTGCGCACTTCGGTTATCCCGGTCTGACGGTCGTGGCCGGCTACGAGTTGATGGGTTGCGCATTGGCGGCGTGGTACATGATGGCGCGCATCATCCTGAACGAAATCTACGAAAAAGAAATCTTGCCTGCCGGTAAAGCCTGGGTATCCTGAACGGTCCAGTCTGCTCATAGTCACCACCTGCACGATTTGGAGGAGTTAAATAATGCGAAAAACTATGCTTGCTTTGGCTTGTCTGACCCTGGCCATGGGCACCGCGCCGGGCCTCACCCTGGCCGCGAGTTCCAACGCCGCCACCCCACAGGAAGTGATCTCCAAGGTTTACGAGGCCGTTCAGTACTTGAATGGTAAGGGCTTGGCCGGTTTCTCGGATTTCAACAACAATAAGGACGCCCGGTGGGTGTGGAAGGACAGCTACGTATTCGTCTACAGTTGCCGGGACAACGTGATGATCGCCCATCCCTTGCGGCCCGATCTGGTCGGCAGACCGATCCTACAAATGAAAGACGACAAAGATAATCCGCTGTTCCAAGAGCTTTGCAAAGCGGGTGCCAGTAAAACTGGTGGCTGGGTCGAATACTGGTGGCCTAAACCGGGCGAAGCCAAAGCCTCGCGCAAGATTTCTTTCGCGCACAGAGCAGAGGTTTCTTTCCAACCAGACATTCAGGTTGCCGCCGGAATCTACGACGATAGAATGAGCGTCGAAGAATTAAACAAGCTGGCGGATCAAGCAGCCATACCTCAGAAAGCCGTGCCCTGAATCCGATTGGTTGGAAGCCAATTTGGCAACCGCCCCAACTGCTTGGGGCGGTTTTATTTTCGAGGCTTTTCTCCACAATCCATATTGCGCCATAATTTTTTAGGCTCAATATGGATTCCGGACAGCTATAGGAGGGTCGCGTTTCAGGGGTGTTCTCAGGTAAGCTATGCGGCCTACCGCCGGGGAGCCCAGTGAGACGATGATCAACCTGCAGAACTTGATTGATGATGCCAAATGTTACGAGACAGTGCGCGAGTTGCGTTGGCCCGAAGGCGCACGTTGCCCGCACTGTGATTCAGCGCAGGTGACCAAGCAGGGGCGGGACAGAACCCAGGTCGATCGGCAGAAGTACTACTGTAAGGGGTGTCATCGCCACTTTGATGACCTGACCGAGACGGTCTTTGCCGGTCACCATCAGCCGCTGAAGACGTGGATTGTGTGCTTGTACCTGATGGGTTTGAACTTGTCCAACCAGCAGATTGCTCAAGAGCTGGGGCTGAACAAGGACGATGTGCACAGCATGACGGCGCAACTGCGCGACGGCGTGGTCGCACGCCGGCCCGAACCCAGCCTGTCTGGTACGGTGGAATGCGACGAAGTGTATGTGGTGGCGGGCCACAAAGGCCATCCCACGGCAGTAAAAAAAAGGCCGTAAAGGGAGGCGTCGGCGGCTCAAGGGCGCGCGCGGACGCGGGACGCTGGAGAAGGAGAAACCCCCCATCTTCGGGATGCTCCAACGCGGTGGGGAGGTGGTCATCCGCATGCTAGAGAATGTCCAACAAGCGACGATTGGTCCGCTGATTCAAGCGGCCGTTGCTTCGGGTACGCAGGTGTATACCGACGAGTATGACATTTATGCCCGCTTGAGCGACTGGGGTTACGGGCACAGCAGCGTCTGCCACAGCCAGGGGGAGTATGCGCGCGATGACGATGGTGACGGGTTTCACGAGGTCCATGTCAACACCATCGAAGGGTTCTGGTCCCTGTTGCGTTCCTGGCTGCGACCCCATCGGGGAATCTCCCAAGAAAAGCTGCCTTTGTATCTCGGCTTCTTTGAGTTCGTGCATAACACTCGGATTCGCGGTAAAAGCCTGCTCAGACCCCTCTTGGAACTTCTTCTGACATAGCTGTCCGGAATCCATATTGAGCCATTTTTTATTGAGTGTTCGAACTGGGTATAAGAGGGTTGGTTTTAACGTACATTACAGCCAAAGACTGATGTCTTTCCTATCGATACCCCCTTAGCTAGATATCTACGTCACACACTTCTCTGAATATGATGCCCTGTATTCCATGCAATGGGCATCCCGGGATCCGCCCGGTATATATCGGACATATCTCACGCAGGGGGGTTCAAAATGCGCGGGCTCATATTCTTCGTTTCAATTTCTATGTCTCTGGCATTCAGCCAGGAACTACATGCCGAGCTGGTTAAAGACCGTATCCAGATCGTTTCACAACGGGCCGGTACGGTGCAGGGCGAGGCCAAGGGGAAGAAGGTCGTCATACGCACCGACGAAAACACAAAATTCGATGGTTTCGCTAGTCTCAAGAAACTTAGCCTACCGGAGCTTATCGAAGTCGAGTGGAAACCTGGGCAAGCCGCGGCGCGGATCTAGAAGATCGCTTACTCAACATAGTTATTTAGAACAAGCTTAGCGCAATATTTCTGCTAGGCAGTTGGTTAATATATCCGATCGCAAAGTCGAACCCTGTTGTGCCTCAAGTAGGCTTAGATACTGACAATATTCGTGACTTCTTGAGTGAGTTCCGGGTCAATCTGCGTTAATCCAGCACGAAGTTGTGCCAGGAATTTACCTCCCATTGCCGCGGTGGCCTCATACGCTAGAATCAGATCCCCCGGTCTGCCGTCAACCAGCACAGAAAACAATTGCTCGGCCTGCGCGAGATCCCACTTGATCTTTTCGCGGTCGCCGCTTCGGCGCCGCTGACTGACAACCAGCTTATGAAACGCGAACCGACCCGGGGCCGGTACATTGACTAAAATGCCGTGTTTATACAACAACGCCGCAGGCTGGACGTCTTCCAGCAAGTAGTCCATAAACCGGATAGGTTCGGCATAAGCACCTAGCCACGAGATCTCTACTGGCCGGGACGTGCCTCTGCCCCTCATCGGCGTCAGCAGCTCAACAGACAGCTCCTCGCCCCGAATTTTGAACTTGGTTGAAGGAGACTTCCTGTCAAGCGCGGGTACTTCTATGAATCCCATCCGGCTGTTCAGCAGGATATTTGCCAGCTGTATCGGCTTTCTGGACCGGGGGATCGCGATAGGGAACCGATAGTCGCCCGCCATATCGATGTCTCGTGTCTGCAGCTCGCTCTGCCAGACGACCCCGAGCATATTGGCGTAGGCCCGAAACGCAAGTGTCCCGACCACCACCCCACCGGCCAGAAAGACGCCTGAGCGTTCCATCAACGCCAGAACCTTCCCTTCTCTGTCTGGTAGGCCAGTTGCGCCACCGGCCAGCAGCATGGCCACTAGGCGCGCACGAACTGCTCGATCGTCCTCAGTCGACGACCATAGAGCCTTCTCGTTCTCGATGGTGTCGAGGAGGACGGGCGTCTCTTCGCCTAGGTAGTGCTCGGTGCGACGCGTGCCAAGACTGATATAAAGGTACCAGTAACGCTTTCTTCCAATGGTCTTGCTCTTGAAAGAGAGATTGGCGCCATCGGGCGCAGGCTGTATGCACTGCTGCATCAACTCGGTGTACTGCAGAGCGACACTATCGGGCAGTCTGCTTATTTGCTTCATATACTATCTCTAAGCTATACCGCAACTAAAGTAAAGCTGCGGTATATAACAAGAAGAGGAGGGAGAGGAGAGGGGAGAGAAAAAGGAAAGAAGAAGGAAAGAGGAGAAAAAGAGAGAAGGAGAGAAAAGAAGGGGAGGAAAAAGGAAAGAAATGAGAAGGAAAGGAGGGGAAAGAAGGAGGTGAGAAGATGGGGAGGAGTGGAGGTAGAGGGTAGCGAGTTGACATATTCATATGTTTGAGTATTAGCGAGATTGAGTGTGGCGTACACGATAGGGCGTTTGAAAGGGAAGTCGGCGGTGAGTATTCACCGGGATTTATCAAAGGACGAGGGAATGCGAAGGGGATTTGATTTTTGGTCGACGGGCTACTGTGTGAGTACAGTCGGACTGGATGAAGCCAAGATGAGGCAGTATATCGGCATCAAGAAGAGACAGATTGTCGACAAGAAGAGTTGATTTAGAGACTAGTAAGAGGACCGCCAAGGAGGGTTCATGTGGCCCCTATGGGGCCTTCACTGCTATTCGCCCTCCCAGGGAGGGCAACTTCATACCCCCCGTATTGTATATTAAGAACTATATCAATTTTTATTCGCAGAATTAGAATAATGAAAAGAAGATTATGACATGAAGTATAAGTAAATATATATAATGGGTTTTCGGCTATTCCGTGCGTGCGTTACTGCGGCGGACCCCCGTCAGTTGTTCAATCTTCGCAATCGCCTCCTTGATCGTGGCGGGTGGGGTGCGCGCGGAATTACGCCTCCAACGTCTCTCGATACGCTTCCAACTCACTCACCGGACGATAAAACTTACCATTTTGAGCACTTCCGGTCCCCCTCAATCATAAGTAGGTGACTGTAAGTCTTTTAACAAAAACAGTTTAAAAGGTATTGGCTGGTATCGGTATAGATTAAACTTTGAGTTCTTGTGAATGTTAAAGAACTTTTAGTCGACTACTTAGGCCCGAGATAGCTCCTCCGCGTCGTCGATCCTATCCCCGTCAGTCGGCTAATTTCCCGGTGGGGCAATCCTTGGCTTTTCAACCAAAGCGCTTCTATTTTCCGTCGTCCCCGCGGTTGAGGGTGGTGGTAGCGTTCATAAGCCAACGCGTTAACTTTGGCCTCGGTAAACTCCAACTGAATCACCGCACTTTCCCAATTCCTCAAGGTGGTTGAAGAAAGCAAAAGCCTATCCGATTCAGACCCTTGAAAAATCAAAATTTATGCCAGGGCTAGGTATACTTCTAGAAGTCGCGTCTTAGGGACAATTCATCAGGGATGGAGAACTGAACGAAGTACGTCACCCTTCCTCGTAGTATCCGAATTTCCACGGTAAATTTGAGCCTTGTCAACTTAAAATAAGACTGTTGTCCTTTCTCTGCTTACCTCCCTTTTCTGGGTATCTACAACCCCACATTTTCTGCATATCATTGCCCTTATTGCATAGCTATCAGCATCCCGGGGTCCGCCCGGTATATATCGAACATATCTCACGCAGGGGGGCAAAATGCGCGGGCTCGTATTCTTCATTTCACTTTCGATGTCTCTGGCGTTCAGCCAGGTCCTACATGCCGAGCTGGTTAAGGGCCGGATTCAAACCATTTCTAAACAGGCCGGTACGGTACAGATCGTGGTCAAGGATAAGAACGTTGTTATCCGTACCGATAAAAACACAAAATTCGACGGTTTTACCGGTCTCAAGGAACTCAGCCCCCCGGATCTTATCGAGGTCGAGCGGGAACCGGGGCAAGCCGCGACGCGGATCAAGAAGATCGTTTTCGCGCTGCCTCCAGGTGTCGAGATCGACATCCAGCAACTGCTGAAGATTATGACCAGCAAGCAGCCCTATCATCTCTACGACGCCAGGCCGGTTAAAACTTTCGGCCCCGCGCACATACCGGGCGCTAAGCCGGCCCATCCCAAGGACGATAACTTTCTTAGCTTGTTGCCGCAGGATAAGAATGCCTTGCTCGTGTTCTACTGTGGCGGAGCAACCTGTCCCTATACCGGGAACGCGGTGGAAAAGGCCCAAAAAGCCGGCTACACCCATCTCAAGGGCTATCAGGCGGGTCTGCCCGGTTGGAAAAAGAACAAACTGCCGATCCATTCCGAAGCTACCTGGCTAGCAAAGAACCTCGGCACCCAGACCGTTATTCTGGATGTGCGTGATCCAAAGGAAAGCAGTCAATTGCATATCAAAGGCGCCGTTGCCATGCCGCTGGCCGAACTGCAGGCTATGACGAAACGCTTTATCGAGGAGAACAAAGTGCCAGAGCTCCCCGGTGTGAGCGACCTGCGGGCTCCGATCGTGGTCTATGCCGACAGCCACACCTCCAGGGTAGCGCTGCTGGCCTATAAGGCGCTGCGCGACTGGGGTTACACGGGCGTGACGGTATTAAACCAAGGGCTGCGCGGCTGGCAATCTGCCGCTCTGCCCACAATGCAGGGTCCGGCAACCACTAAGATCGTCTACGAGAAAAAGCTCGCGCCGGGCGCGATTGATCCCAAGGAATTCATCGCCCTGGAGAAATCCCGTAAGGGTGTATTGTTCCTTGATGTGCGCACCAACAAGGAAGCGGCTAACGGCGTGCTCCGAGGCGCTCGGCACATTCCGCTGGACGGGCTCGAACAGGCCGCGGCTAAGTTGCCGAAAGATCAGGAGATCATTGCCTACTGCGCCAACGGAATCCGCGCCGAGATGGCCTATGAGACGCTCAATAAATTGGGCTTCAAGACGCCGTTTCCTGAACGAAACCATCACCATCGACAAGGCGGGTAACTACAAGCTCTGAGCGATAGCGGCACGCTGATGAAAAGGCGGGAGTTCCTCCGCCTCTCCACCATGCTCGGCGCGGCGGGGCTGATGCCGAACATGCTCGGAGGATGCACTGCACCGCCCTTACCCGGCAGTGGCGAGGTTCGAACCCGCCGTACGGTGTGCAATATCTGCTTCTGGCAGTGCGCCGCCACGGTCTACACCGAGAACGGCAAACCCTGGAAGATCATCGGCAATCCGGAAGACCCCCACTGCAACGGCCGGCTGTGTACCCGAGGCACCGCAGGTATCGCGAGCTACGACGATCCGGACCGTCTTCGACAACCGCTGCTGCGGGTGGAGCACAATGGCAAGCAGAGATTTAAGCCCGTATCCTGGGAGACGGCTTTCGAGCATATCGCCGGCAAGATGCGCTCGATCGCCGAACAACACGGCAGTGACCGCATCGCGCTGTTTTCCCACGGTGATGGCGGCAGCCACTTCCGACGCCTGTTGCAAGCCTTCGGCTCTCACGCGTCCGCCCATCCTTCCTTCGCGCAATGCCGCGGCCCGCGGGAAACCGCTTTCAATCTGACGTTCGGCGAGGGCGTGGGGTCTCCCGACCGCACCGATATGGAGAACTCGCGCTGCATCGTGCTGATCGGCTCGCACATTGGCGAGAATCTGCACAACAGCCAAGTGCAAACCCTGACCCGGGCTCTGGAGAAGGGAGCGACACTGATCACGGTGGATCCTCGTTTCTCGGTCCCGGCTTCCAAATCGAAGTATTGGTTGCCCATCAAGCCGGGTACGGACATCGCGTTGCTACTCGCCTGGATGAACGTGATCGTCAACGAGGGCTTATACGACAGGGACTACGTGACGCGGTACTGTACTGGTTTCGAAGCGCTGTCCAAGCATGTGCAGCCCTACAAAGCTGAGTGGGCCTATCTTGAAACCGGTCTGGAACCGGAGCAGATCCGCGCCACGGCTTATGCCATGGCGCACGCCGCACCGGCAACCCTGATCCATCCGGGCCGTCATGTCACCTGGTATGGCGACGACACCCAGCGCTGCCGCGCGATCGCCCTACTGAATGCCTTGTTCGGTTCCTGGGGCCGACCCGGTGGCTTCTACAATCAGGAAAAGGTCGATCTGCCCGAATACCCGGCTCCTCAGCCGCCCAAACCTAAGCGCGACTGGAAGGATGCGGTACAGGCGGACTATCCTCTGGCCGGCACCGGGATCAGCAACCTACTGATCGATCATTCCCTGGGGCCTGATGCCTTCTTCAAGGGTTGGTTCGTCTATGCGACCAACTTGGCCACGACCGTGCCTGGCATTCGCAGTCGGCTGGAACAGGCGGCGCAGTCGCTGGATCTTCTGGTGGTCATCGACACCATGCCGGCGGAGATTACCGGTTACGCCGACGTGATTTTGCCGGAATGCACCTATCTCGAGCGTTACGACGATCTGCGCAACAAGGCCGAGCGCACCCCGACCCTCGCGCTGCGCAGCCCGGCGTTCGCACCTCGTTACGACACCAAGCCCGCCTGGTGGATCGCCAAGGGCCTCGCCGAGAAACTGGGCCTCGGGAAATACTTCCCCTGGAAGGACTACAGGGAGGTGCTGGACTGGCAGCTTAAGCAGGTCGGCTCGTCGCTGGAGGAAATGGAGCGGCTCGGGGTGAAAACATTTCCTCGCAAGACGCCGGTTTACTTCGAACCAGGAAAGCCGGTCGCGTTCAACACCCCCAGCGGCAAGATCGAGCTCTACTCGCAACGGCTCGCCGATTCGGGACACGATCCTATGCCCCGCTATACTCCTCCCGAACGTCCGCCCAAGGGCTACTTTCACCTCAATTACGGGCGCGCCGCGGCCCACACTTTCGGGCGCACCATCAACAATCCGCTGCTGTTCGAGCTGATGCCGGAGAACACCGTTTGGCTGCACCCCTCCGCCGGGGCCAAGTTGGGAATCGGCAATGGCCAGTATGTGCATTTAGTAAATCCCAAAGGCACGCGGAGCAATCGGGTGCGGGTGCGTATCACCGAGCGTATCCGTCCCGACTCGGTGTTCCTGGTGCACGGTTTCGGTCACACCGATCCGCGCTTGAGGCTGGCCGTCGGCACGGGCGCGGACGATGCCGCGCTGATGCACAACGTCAAGATCGACCCCATCATGGGGGGGACCGGGATGCGCGCCAGTTTCGTCACCCTGATCCCGGAGGAGGCCTGAAATGGTGACTTATGCGATGGTGATCGATACCACCACCTGCATCGGCTGCGGGGATTGCGTGGTGGCCTGCAAGACCGAAAACCAGGTGCCCGCGGGGCTCAATCGCGACTGGGTGGTCGAGGAGACGCGCGGTGAGTACCCGCATCTGAGCACCGAATTCCGCTCCGAGCGCTGCAATCACTGCAGCCATGCCACCTGCGTCAGCAGCTGTCCGACGGGTGCCAGCCATTACTGGAAGGACACCAACATCGTGCTGGTGGCGGCGGAGAAATGCACGGGCTGCAAGGCCTGCATCGCCGCCTGTCCCTATGACGCACGGCTGATCATGCATCCAGAGGGTTATATCGATAAATGCACCTTCTGCCATCATCGCGTGGAGCAGGGACTGGATCCTGCCTGTGTATCGGGTTGCCCGACACGGTGCATGCATTTCGGCACACTCGACAATCCCGAAAGCCCCGTCAGCCGTCTGCTGCGCACCCGCAAGCATAAGACCCTGCTACCGGAAACCGGCAACGCCCCGCAGGTCTACTACCTGGTGTGAGTGCACAATGATGGTCGAAGAGATTCTGGTCACCGCCCGCAACAATGCCAAGATCGACCCAACCCTGGCCATTTGGGGCTGGGAAATCCCGCTGTATCTTTTTCTCGGCGGCCTCACCGCCGGCATCCTATGTTTCGCCGCCTACGCCGTACTGGCACGCAAGCAGGACGAGCTACCTTACGCGCACGACCGACTGGCGCTTTGGGCACCGGTTATCCTTTCCGTGGGTATGGCGGCACTGTTTCTCGATCTGGAACACAAGCTTTATGTGTTCCGCTTCTATACCAGCTTTCAGCCCACCTCACCCATGTCCTGGGGCGCTTGGGTGCTCGTGCTGGTCTATCCGTTGATGATCCTGCAGACACTTTCGACACTGCGCTGCGGTTATCCGGCACTGGCCGCGTGGCTGGAAAAAATACCTCTCGGTGCCGCGACGCTCGATCTGAGCGAAAGATTCCGTCGACCCGTGGCCGTCCTGGTGATTCCGCTTGCGGTGTCCCTAGGCATCTATACCGGCGTGCTGCTCAGCGCCTTCAGCGCACGGCCGTTCTGGAATACCGGCCTGCTGGGCCCGCTGTTCCTAGTTTCCGGGTTGTCCACCGCCGCAGCGCTGGCCCTAATCGGCGCCCGTCTGGCCTGCGAAAGACACTTCTTCACCCGTGCCGACATAGGTCTGATCGGCGTGGAGCTCATGCTCATCGCATTGCTTCTCATCAATCTGGGTACCGGAGCGGCGCAGCAGCTAAAAGCGGTGGAACTGATCATAGGCGGCGTGTACACAGTGCCGTTCTGGCTGTGGTTCGTGCTGCCCGGCTTGCTGGTGCCGATTAACCTGGAAATGTTTGAGCTGCGGAAAAACCACCGTTTTTTCGCACTAGCCGCCTCGCTGCTGGTGCTGTACGGCGGTTTCATGCTGCGCTATCTTACGGTGGAACTGGGTCAGCTCAGCACTTGGACCGACTACGCCGCGCAGTTTGACCCGCAACTGCTTCAGAGACTCGCGCCATGAATATGAAAATTCCTTTCTTTACAGCGCTGCTTACCATCTTATTGCTGGTTGGATGTGGGGATGGCGTTCAGTTCGATTCAAGCTTAAAAGCCGCCACGCTCGCTCAAACCATCGCCAAGGGAGAGGACCATGTGACCGCCGAGGAGCTCGCCGACTGGCTGATCAAGGATCAACGCGATTTCGAACTGGTTGACATCCGTGAGCAAGAGGATTTCTCCGCCGGCCATATCGAGAGTGCCCGTCATATTCCACTTGCTGAGTTATTCTCCGACGCTTCACTGGCCAGTCTGCCGGCCGGGCGCAAGATCGTGGTTTATTCCAACGGCAGCGCCCATGCGGCACAGGCGGCGCTGCTGTTGGACCTGACCGGACGCGATGCTTTGGCCCTGCTCGGTGGATTCAACTACTGGCAGGATTACTTGCACGATCCCCAAAAAGCCGGTGTCGCCGAGATGGACTCAGCTCGGCGCGCACATTACCGGGCGGTATCCTGTTATTTCGCCGGTGAATACGTCGCGGATGCCGGTCTGCCGTCGAAAGAGGCGGCACCGGCGGGAGTACCCAAGTCCACTGAAACAGAAGAATCCGACCCTCTCGGGCTGGGGCTAGGTCTCGGCACGGAGCAGGTCCAGGCCATGGAGCTTAAAGAAGCCAGACCGGAACCCGAGCCTTCCGCGACCGATCCGCTGGGGCTGGGATTAGGTTTCGGACTCGGCAGTGAGGCCGCGAAGGAACTGAACAAACCCGCCCAGCCTAAGCCGGGCGAATCCCGGAAGTTGTTGATTAGGGAGGAGTGCTGAATCTATATCTATTAAGATCTATTAGGACAAAAGCCCTCACTCAACCTCTAGATCATAAACGGTTTTATTACGACTAGTGTGACTGAATCTTATCGGCGTAGCTCCCTCCGAAGGCAAAGTAGCATTCCTCAACACCAAGCTTTGCCCACCAACTGGCTGCTGTTATACGATCCATTGAAGTTACTCCAAAGACATTTGAACTAGCATCGTGGCATGACACTTTCAGTGTTTACGTGAAGTATAGTTAGCGAGTTGGGCATTTCCAATCGGATAATTCAATCAAGTTCGAATGGTGGAAGCCGAGCTGGTATCCTTGTTCGAGAAGTAATCCTGCGAGGCGCATGAATTGTAACTCGGGGTTCGGGAATCCGCTGGGCTGTATCGCGTGATCGGAGAACGAGGTTTAAAAATATGACCGGGTCGGGTGGCCGCGAGATCATGTCCCTGCGTCCGCACTTTCGCATTTCCAGCTCACATTATTAGTCAATCCTCAAGTTGCTTATGTGTTCGGACAGTTCGTCAAATCTCTTTTCTCTAGCGCGACTCGGGTGGTTGAGGAATCTCGTACTCGCACCAATTTGCACGAAATCCTTCTCGCTAAATTTATCTCCGCTGATCTGCGTGTTAACCAAGCCTCCAGACTCCTGAAGAAGACTATATGACCCCTTCCAACCCGCAACGCCTCATTCCGGCGCGCATAGAGTACCTGAAAGTGCAGAATTTCCGTGCCCTGCGTGAAGTGGAGTTTAAGGACCTCAAACCTATGACGGTGCTACTCGGTCCCAACGGCTGCGGCAAATCCACCGTTTTTGACGTGTTCGCGTTTCTGTCCGAGTGCTTCGAGCTGGGACTACGCCGTGCCTGGGACAAGCGCGGGCGGGCCAAGGAACTCAAGACACGAGGCTCAGACGGACCGGTGACGATCGAAATTAAATATAAGGAACCAGGCTTTCCAATCATTACCTATCGCTTGGCTGTGGATGAAGTTAGTCGGGGACCGGTGGTGGTCGAGGAATGGCTGCAATGGCGGCGCGGGCAACGAGGCAAGCCGTTTCGTTTCCTCGATTACCGAAATGGCCAGGGTCAGGCTATCAGCGGTGAACTGCCCGACGCCCAGGACCAACGGAAAGAGACCCCGCTGAAGTCCTCCGATCTGCTGGCCGTCAACGCATTGGGACAATTCGCCGAGCATCCGCGCGTAGCGGCGCTGCGCGATTTCATCACCGGCTGGTATGTATCGTATCTCTCAGCGGACAGCACACGTGGGCAGCCCGAGGCCGGGCCTCAGGAGCGGTTGAGCAAGACCGGCGACAACCTGGCCAACGTGATCCAGTACCTGGCCGAGCAACATGAAGGGCAGCTCGAGCACATCTTCGAGGTGCTGCGGCGGCGCGTGCCACGCATCGAGCGGGTGCTAGCCGATATCATGCCCGATGGCCGACTGCTGCTGAAGATCAAAGATGCGCCCTTCAGCCACCCGGTGCTGGCTCGCTTCGCATCCGACGGAACCTTGAAAATGCTGGCCTACCTGGTGATGCTGTACGACCCGGAACCGCCGCCCTTCATCGGCATCGAAGAACCGGAGAACTTCCTTCACCCGCGGCTGCTTCCGGAGCTAGCCGAGGAGTGCCGTGCAGCCTGCGAACGCACACAGTTACTGATTACTACGCATTCCCCATTTTTCCTCAACGGATTGCGGCCAAAGGAAGTGCGCGTTCTGTGGCGTGACGAGCAGGGCTACACACAGTCGCGGCGTGCCGCGGATCTGACTGGTGTGAAGGATTTTGTGGAGCACGGCGCATTGCTGGGACATCTGTGGATGGAGGGACAGCTTGGCGTGGGCGACCCGCTGGTCAATGAAGGGGCACCGACCCGACCATTGACGAAAGGCGCAAGGTGACTGCCCGGCATTTGGAATTTCTGGTCGAGGAGCCTTCGATGGAGGCCTTTCTGCGGGCATTGTTGCCGCGCGTACTGCCTCGTAGACTGCAGCTTTGAGGTCCATGCGTTTCAGGGTAAATCCGATCTTCTCGGCAAGTTGCAGAATCGTCTATGTGGCTATGCGCAGTGGTTGCCTAACGACTGGTGCCTCTTCGTAATCGTCGATCGCGACGAGGAAGACTGCGTGGTGCTTAAGCAGAAACTGGAGAATTCGGCTGCCTCGGCAGGGTTACAGACGCGCTCGCGGTCCGGCCATTGCCCCTGGTAACTGGTCAACCGCATTGCGATCGAGGAGCTGGAGGCTTGGTACTTCGGAGACTGGCAGGCGGTGCGCAGTGCGTTCCCGCGAATATCGCCAAACGTTCCACATCAATCCGGTTACCGTGACCCCGATGCGATCCGGGGCGGTACCTGGGAGGCTTTCGAACGCGTCTTACGCCGGTACGGCTACTTCAAGACCGGTCTTCGTAAAGTGGAAGCGGCAAAGGCCATGGGCGCCCAGGTCGACCCCGATCGCAACCGTTCGCGTAGTTTCGTGAAGTTCCGAGAAGCCATCGTCGAGGCGACGAACTAAGTCTATGGCAATCGGTGGTATCTAGGGCAGAACTAAGCCAAGCTGTCCGCTCGGCCAGGTCACTATTGCAAAGCCAGACGCTCCAAGGCGTGAGCGCTATGTTCAATGATCGCTTCGCCCTGTGCGAGCAGCCGCTGTGCCTGGCTCTCTTCTCTGGTCGCCAGCCGGTTCACGCATTTGAGCGACCAACGCAAGGGTGTTGCTCGGTACTAGGTTTTCCGGGACGAGTCTGGACTCGATGAAGCTAAGCGGTAGGGGGCCATCCGCGTGATCCTCTTTCAGCCATAGGGCGAGCGATCGCAGGGTGATCTCCAGAGCCTCGGTCAAGGCATGCAGAGCCTCCACGGCGAAACCGCCTTCAGCCAGAACCTTCGCCATACGCCGTTGATGCTCCGCCTGGCTGAAGTGCTGCTGTGCCTCGCGCAACCGTCGCCGTTGTTCATCGGCCCGCTTTGCAGCAAGATTAGGTGAGCGGTGAAGGGTCTCGGGTTCGGCATTGAGACTCAGCACGCCGGCGTCAATGAGTCGCTGGATGGTCTCATAAGTGGCACGGTCCATGACCTCAAGATGGGCGTCCTGCCCCTGGAAATGTTCGCCGAGCATCCGCTGCAGATCCGATTCGATGTTTTCATCCCGCCGGTCCATCACGGTGAGAACGGTTTTCTGTTCGTGGCCATGGATTTCCATGAGATCCAGTCGATCGTGCCAACGGGCCACGGCGTCTTGTTTCAAATGCGTTACGGGGTCGTGTTGGATCGCCGGTTCGGTCGCTTGCGGTTGCGTTACCACAGTTCCCATGAGACTCTCCAGGCGTTCCATGAAAGCCGCGCGACCGGAGGGAAGTTCCATGCTTTTTAGATTCTCCCCATCGAGCACACCTTCCGCGAGGACCTTTTTCTGACTCAGCATGTGCATCATGCGGTGCTCGATGGAGTGCTCGCAGACCAGGTTGATCACCTGCACGGTGCGGGTCTGGTGCTTACGCCAGGCACGCGCGATACGCTGCTCGAGCCGCGCAGGATTCCACGGCAAGTCGAGGTTGATGACCACGTTGGCGTTCTGCAGGTTGAGCCCCACGCCACCGGATTCGGTGGAGAGGAACAGCCGGCATTCGGGGGAGTCCTTGAAACGGCGGATCTCCGTACGGCGCTGCTGCTGCGGAACCTCGCCGGTGTGCCAGGCGATTTCGAGCCGCATGCTCTCGGCCAACTCGCGCACCAGCTCCAGCATGCGCTGCCATTCGGAAAAGATGATGATCTTGGCGTCTGGCTCTTCCAATTGCTCCTCCAGAATGGTCTCCAACTCGCGCAATTTGGGTGAGAGTCGGCACTCGGGGTCGAGGATATAGGGGGTGTCGCAGAGCATACGCATGCAGGCCAGCCATTTTTGCAGCTTTTCGAATTCCTCTTTGAGCAACGGCCGACGTCGTGCCTGACTCACCAGGCGAGAGACGCGCAGGCTGTATTCCTCGTAGCGGCTTCGTTGCTCCTCGTCCATGCCGACAAAATAAGTATTGATCGTGCATCCCGGTAGATCGCCTTCCACCTCTTCCTTGCGACGGCGCAGCATGATCGGGCGCAGGCGCCGGTGCAGCTCATCCAGGTTTTTATAACCTACCGGCTTGCCGCGCGCGTCCAGCTCGTAGAAATCGCGGTTGAAGCGGAATAGGGGGCCAAATAGGTAAGGATCGAGAAATTGCACGATCGAATACACCTCGTCGATACGGTTCTCCAAGGGCGTTCCGCTGAGCACGAAGGCGTAGCGGCTGTGCAGGCGTTTGACCGCATTGGCGGTTTTGGTCTGCCAGTTCTTGATGCGCTGGGCCTCGTCCAGCACGATAACGTCGGGTGCCAGTGTCGCCTGGATGTCTTCGGCATCGATCAGGATCTGCTCGTAGTTGCACAGATAGAAGAAGGCCGGTTGGCGGTATTGCATCAGACGGTTGGGGCGCGTTCCCTGAACGATCAAAGCGCTCAGCCCGGTGAACTTGTCGATCTGCTCCTCCCATTCGGCCTTGAGTGAGGCCGGCGAGATCACCAATACCCGCTGGATTCCATGCAAGCGCCGCAGGAGCTCACAGGCGGCAATCGCCTGTACCGTCTTACCCAGTCCCATTTCGTCGGCCAGCAAGGCACGCTCGACGAAGGCCAGATACAGCATGCCCTCGCGTTGGTAGGGATAAAGCGGCAGCCTCACGAGCTCCAGGGTGCGCTTGCCCTGCTGCACGTCTTGCATGAAACGATCCCGCGCCCCTTGTTTATCTCGCTGTCTTTTCAGACGCCGCTCCCAAGCCTGTAGGTGACGTGAGAGGCGTATCATGGATTGGCTTTCCGACGGGAGCTTTTCCAGCTCCCGGCGCAAGGACGGCAGCGCGGCCAGCGGATCGGCGAGTAAGTGCTGATCGGCGGAAAAGTAGGGCAGAAGGCGGTCGCGCAGGCTGGGCGATGCGTCTCGTGGCCAAGTGGTGCGAATCTGGTCGGCTCCAGGTTCCAGAAAAATCTCGATTCTGGGACTGCCCTCCGCAGCGGCTTCTCTGAATTGTCGTTTTTTGTCCTTCTGTAGATGCAGCAGTGTGGCTTCGATGTGCTTGCAGGTTCCCAGACCATTGACCTGATAATCGGGGCAGTCGCATGAATTGGTTAGATCGGTGAGCGAGCGGATCTCTACCGTATAGTTAACCTCAGACCGGGAACTCACTTCAAAACTGCCGAAGAACGGATATTCCGATTCCAGCGAAACGATCCGCATGGGTTCCTCGGCGCCTCTCAGCCTGCGGCGCTCGATTTCGTCCTCGTCGCTGCTTAGCCAACCTTGAAATCGGGGTTTGCGTTTCTCCACCGAGCGGGCATGACGGGCGGTGCTTTTCTTAGTTTTTGTGCTATTAGTCCTTGGCATGTTGTAGACCTTGATTGTTGATTATTTGCGACGTTTTTCCGCTGTTCTGCGCGCCTGCCGACATCGGTGCCTCGCTGAACGACGGCAGGCCACCTTGATCCGGTGACTACCTGGCGCGACAGCCCGAGAGGAATGCCAGGCGTGGAAACCGTCCACTGTTACTGAAGCGCCTTGCTCCACCTCTGTAGCATTCGAATATTCGTGCATCCTGCGGTGTTTTCCAGGTGCATTGCGTTATGAAAAAACGCTAGTTGACATATGTAATTTGGAGTATAAATGAAACAAGCAGCAAGCGTAGGGTGCGTTGCACGCGCTATTGAGACTAATCATCTTCTTATTCTGAGAATATCCACTTAAATCCCGTTTTACACGAAGCTTTCTAAATTAGCGCTAGCCGTCGCAAACTAGCATCTAGAACATTTTACATAGCCATAACCTGCATCGTGGGACAGGAAATAGACAGCTTTCGATTTTCTAAAAAGGACTTCAGAGACTTCGCCCGAAGTCTCAGAGAGGAGACCGAATTGCTCAGGCTGTGGGCAGAGCGGGGCAGGCTTTCCTCCCGAGGCCCAGTGGTAGGATTCGAGCAAGAGGCGTGGCTGGTGGACGAAAGACTCGATCCGGCTCCCTTCAACCACGCCTTTCTACAGAAAATGGGACCACCTCTGGCCTTTCCCGAGCTGTCCCGGTTCAATATCGAGCTGAACAATCCGCCTCGGCTGCTCGTGGGCCGTGTCTTCGAGGATCTGGAAGCGGAGCTCACCGGCATCTGGAAGCAGGCCTGCCGGGTTGCCGAGTCTCTGGGGGTGCGACTGATGAGCATCGGCATCCTGCCCACGGTCACCAATACCCTCCTGAATACGCACAACATGTCGGCCATGAAACGCTTCCGGGCCCTCAACGAGCAGGTGCTTCGCTCTAGACAGGGCCGCCCCTTGAAACTGAACATCGTGGGACGCCAACATCTGTGCGGCGAACATCGTGACGTGATGCTGGAGGCGGCCGCCACCTCATACCAGCTCCATCTTCAGACCCCCTACGAGCAGGCCAACAAGCTGTACAATGCGGCCATCGCCGCCTCCGCAGCCATGGTGGCCGTGGGCGCCAATTCACCCTACCTGTTCGATCACGACCTGTGGGACGAAACCCGCATCCCGCTGTTCGAACAAGCCGTGGAGATCGGCGGGTTTCACAGCGTCGCGCAGGGGCCACTGCACAGGGTGAGCTTCGGCTCGGGCTACGCCAGAAACTCGATCATCGAGTGCTTCGAAGAGAACCTCGAGCATTTCCCAGTGTTGCTGCCCATGCGTTTCGAAGACGAACCGCGACGGTTCTCGCACCTCAGATTGCACAATGGCACTATTTGGCGCTGGAACCGCCCCCTGATCGGCTTCGACGAGGACGGCACGGCTCATGTGCGTATCGAGCACCGAGTGCTGCCTGGCAGCCCCAGCATCCAAGACGCAATCGCGAATGCGGCGCTGTTTTACGGCTTGACCGAGGCGCTGGTCATGGATTCCGACGAGCTACTGCGGCGGTTGCCATTCGCGCAAGCCAAGGATAATTTTTATCAGGCGGCCCGTTTCGGGCTGGAGGCCCAGGTGAACTGGTTCGATAACGAGAACTGGAATCTTAGGCAACTGCTGCTCGACGAACTACTGCCCATGGCCAAATTCGGCTTAACGCGACTGGGGATTGAAACGCGCAGCTGCGATCACTATCTAACGATTATCGAAGAACGACTGGCTTGCGGACAGAACGGCAGTCGTTGGCAGCGCCGCTTCGTAAAACGATACGGTCAGGATATGCGCGCCTTGACCGGTGCGTACCTGGAAAGACAAAGCAACGGCTTACCTGTCCATCTGTGGCCCGTATGATATACACGCGACCTCGTTAGGTCGGCCTGAGCTTTGAGCAAATCGGAAAGATGGTTCAGTGTTAACTTTGGATATAAGACAAGAATCAGGTATGTTACATCAGATCGATTATCTTCCATCGGAGCTGCTCGATTGTCATTCGAGGGCATTAGCGGAGTTTCTTCCGGGGCCCACCCTTATGCATCTGCGCGGGCGCAGACCACAACCCCTGTTCATCTCGGTACTGCTGCACGGGAATGAATATACAGGACTGCTAGCATTGCAGCGGTTACTGCAGAAATATAAAGATTCGGAGTTGCCCCGGAATGTGATCGTATTTATCGGCAACGTCAGCGCGGCCCGCGAGGGTCTGAGACACCTGGATGATCAGCCCGATTACAACAGGGTTTGGCCCGGGGCCGAGGAACATTTGTTGCCCAGTCCCGAGGCCAGGATGATGCAGGAAATCGTGGACATCGTATCGAAACGGGCATTGTTCGCGAGCGTGGACATACATAACAATACCGGATTCAATCCTCACTACGCCTGTGTCAACGTACTCGATCACCAATTCCTGCAGCTGGCCACTCTCTTCGGCCGCACGGTGGTCTATTTTCTACGTCCCCGCGGCGTTCAATCCATGGCCTTGGCCAAACTCTGTCCCGCCGTGACGCTGGAATGCGGCAAGCCTGGTGAGCCGAACGGTGTAGACCATGCCACAGACTACCTGAATGCCTGCCTCCACCTCTCCGAGATTCCCAGGCATCCCGTGGCCGAGCACGACATCAACCTGTTTCATACCGTAGCCCAAGTTAAGATCAACGAAGGTATCAGCTTCAGTTTTCGTGAACGGGATGCCGATGTGATTTTCAATGATGATATCGATCGACTCAATTTCCGGGAACTGCCCGAAGGCACCATTCTAGGAGTCGTGCGCAATATCGACCAAAAACTCTTTTCCGCTCGAGACGAGCAGGGTGTCGACGTCACCGATCGCTATCTCAGTAGCATCAACCACCGGCTCGTCTTGAACCGCCCGGTGATGCCATCAATGTTGACCCTGGATGAGCGTGTCATCCGCCAGAACTGTCTGTGTTACTTCATGGAGCGCCTGACGCTGGAAACGGTGCCAACTCAATAGCCCTCCCCGAACCACTCACTTCTACGCTGCGCTTTCGTGCATCGGTGGAGGTCCAGCTTTATCCGTCCTTGCTAAGTGTTCGAAGCTATTTAACCTGCTTCCTCTCCCATTGGCATCGCGCTTTAACAACGAGTAGTTCACGATTTCTCCGATTGCCCGATTCCATTCCAAGGGATCGGCGGCGGTCGGACCCGGCATGCTCCCCAGCTCATTGTCAGCCTCGGAGAAAAGCTCCTCCGGAGTTCCCTCGGTTATTGCAATTGTAGGCGACCAGCGCGACGCAAGAACCGAATAGTGCCGCCTTCGGATAACCCTAGATGTTGATCTACGAGTGCAAATAGCCTTCTATTTCTTGGAACGTCGTCTCGATTGTCCGGCGCTTTTGATAGATTTCAGCTACGGTCTTGGTTCGAATGGTTTTGGGTGCTGTTGTTTGTCATTGAGGCGACGGAATCTTTTTGTTATTGCGAATTTCAAGATAAGACAGGGCTCCCAGGCCGCAGACCACGGAAAACCACATACTTGCCAGCCGAATGCCTACCGCCGCTAACGTCGCATTGGCCAGATTGACGTCTAGCGATGAGAGCAGGACAATAATTGCGACTTCGGTGGAACCTACTCCTCCCGGTATCATCGAAGCGGCTCCCGCTAGCATGGCCAGTGGATAAAGCGCGAACGCGGCGTTGAACGGGGCTGCGATTTGAAGGGATTGCAGCAGGTATACAAATGCGAGGGAAGTGAGTCCCCAACCGGAGATGCCCAGTGCCAACGCTAGAGACGTATCGCGGAAATTAAGCCAGAGGCGACAACCTGAAAAGCCTTGTCGAAAGGTGGTCAAGAGTCGGGCGATTTTCTTTAGCCCGTGAAATCGTGCCCAGGCAGCCATTTTACTGAGTAATCTTGGACGTGCCGCCACCAGTGTGACTGTTAATAGTAGTCCTGCGACAAAGCTTAACGCGACAAAAAATACGTCGGGTCGATTGATGAAAGTGGCTGCCAGCAGCAGCACGACGATGAGATCCAACGCGCGCTCAAAAATAAATGCAGACAGAACGACGGATGGAGGGATTCCCTGAGGCTGGAAGTATCGGATGCGGACTAGCTCACCGACTTTGCCGGGTGTTGCGGTAAATGCAAAACCGGCCAGATACGCCAGAAATCCGATCGCAAAACCGCAGGGGTAATGAGTCTGTTTCAGTAGCCAGAACCAGCGCAGATATCGGATCAGATAGCTGAGCAAAGAAAGACTGACAAGCACCGGGAGGATGTTCAGCAGGGCGGGGATCTGGCTGAACACTTGGTTTCTGGAATCTGCCCAGACCAATACGATCAGGTACAGCAAAGTGATCGTGCCAAACCCGATCAGCGCTTTCTTGATTTTCATGTCTCGCTACCTAGTGGAACGACAGATGCTTGTGCCCAAGGTAGCTGGTGAAGACAGGGAATGTGACTCCGGCGGCGTGGGCAATTTCCTTCACGTACGCAGTAACACCCAGTGTCGGTAGGACGTAATAAGCCAGGCCTATGCTGACGCCCCAGGTCTGCAATACGGCGACCAGGTTTACGAGTGTGAAAATCAACGCGGATTTGTGTACGGACTGCTGGCTGTCTTTGAAAACGAAGAGTTTTGCAAGAACAAACGCCGTGATCATGCCGGTAATATAGGCGAGGATCACGGCCGTGGAAAAGCCTGTCCATTGATTGTAAATAATCCGGGATCCGAAGTTCACCGCCGCGGCGGCTCCGCCGGTGAGTAAGAAAGCAATAAACTGGCGGGAGAAAAACTGCTTGATCACGCGGCGGCATCCCGCGCCATTTTTCTGCCGAAATCGATGCTTTCGGATATTCCCCGATCCTCAGGGTAATAATACGACGTGTCTGCAACCCAAAGCCCGCCCACAGGAAGTCTTGCCGGGGGTAGATGCTCGAGAAAACCGGGATCGCAGATCGGTTGGGCATAGCGATAACGGCTGGCGCGTAGATCGATGAAATCATCCGGGCTCAATTTGGGATTGATTTTGCGCAGGTAACGCTGGACTTTATCCAGAAAGGCTGCATCGGGTTCGGCAAATTTGGGGTGTTCGCCCGGCATGTAAAAAGGTACGTAAACAATAGGATGGTCCATGGGCCGCAGATTGGTGTATTCCACGAGTCCTGGAATGTCCATGTCATCATCGTTAGTGTTCAGCCAGAAATTTTCGGTTACCGGTTTACGCAATTTGGCGATTACGCAAACCACGGCGATGTTCTTCAGGTTCCGGTACTGATTGAGGATCTCTTCCGGTAAGTCCGGCATTAGCCGAGGAACGTAGGGTAGCGGGATGGTGCTGATCACCATTTCAAAGGGTTCAAACTGGCCATTAACTTCGATGCCGGTCACTTTGCTATCGGCTATCACCACTTTTTTAACCGCAGAAGACAGGCGGATTTCGCCGCCGTGCGCCTTGATATCCTCACTCATGCCACTGAGCAGGGTGGCTGAACCGCCTTCGAGGTAACCTAGTTTTTCACGGAACAGATCATAGCGGGAGCGGCCGATGCGGCGGATTCGGCTCCAGATCCAGGCGGCGGAGAGATTCTCGGAGTAATCGTAAAATTTATAGTCAAATAATTTTCGCCACAGCACTTCATAGGCTTCCGCTCCGACCCAGCGGCGAATCCAACCCGTGGCTTCAATAGGGTCCAGCGGTTTCCAGTTAGTACGCTTGGTCGAGAGAAAAGCATGCAGACCATAGCGAAATTTTGCCACCGGGCTTAGTCCCTTGAATTTTAACAGTGCGATGGGATTGCCCCAGGACTGAAGACGGTTCTGGTACCAGTATCCCATCTTGGTTTCGACCCAGTGCATTTTGTCCGTCAGCGATAGTTCGTCGAGCATCTGCAGAAAGCCGCTGTCGGAAATGCAATGGAAGTGGTAGTACCGCTCGATTTCCGTTCCGGAGAAATCGAAAGTGGCCGTCATGCCGCCCACTCGGTCGTCGGCCTCGAAGATTACGGGCTTATGTCCATCCCGCGCCAGTTGATACGCAACCGCCAAACCCATTGGACCGGCGCCCAAGACCGCAATTCGTTTTCCCATGTTTAAAACTCCAGAACCACTTTGCTGTAAATGGGGTCGTTAAAGGTCTCGTGAATGGCCTGGGTGAACGGAGTGCTGGGCACATTAAAAATTCCGGGCCAGTCGATGACTTCGAATTCGTCTTTGGCATTGAGCGCTGCGAGTTGTTGGGTCGTAAAGGGAGGATTTTTATCGAATAAACCCCAGGTCCAGAGTAGTATGTAAAAAACCGGGTAGGGAATTTTGGTAATCAGCGTTTTCGCGCCGGTAGCTTTTTTGATCTCTTGAATAATATCGATGTAATCAATTTTTTCATGCCCGGAAATATTATAGATGCCATCCTTCACGCGATTCTCAATACAGCTGATGATGATATTGGCAAAGTCACCCACGTAAAGCGGTTGCCGCATATAGCGCCCGTGCCCCGGAATGGGAAATATCGGGACTTTTTTCATGAAGCGGGACAGCCAACCCAGGTGTTTGCGATCGAACCAGCCAAACATCAACGTGGGGCGCAATACGGGACATGGAATGCCGCTTTCCAGAACCATTTTTTCCTGTGCTTTTTTGGTATTGGTGTAGAAGTCGTCCGCAACGGACTCCACCACCGAAGAGCTGATGTGGATCAGGTAGGGTACCTGGTTACGTTTGATCTGATCTAGAATCAATCGCGTTGAATCGAGATTGTTGCGAACAAAGTCCTCATAGTGGTTACCGCCGATCTGGGCCTGCAGCATTACCACTACATCCGCCTCTTTAAAATGAATTCGCCACTCCCCGAGTTCTGCTAGATCAGCATATTCCTCGGTGACATCGGGATGGACTCGACGGAGTATTTCCAGGTTCGCGCGGTGTTTGTCGAGCACCACGATGTTTGAGTATCCCTTTGCCTTAAGTCGGGCGATGAGATTTTGCCCGACCAGGCCTGCACCGCCGGGAAGTATGATTTTGTCTTTCTGCATGAGTGTTCTTATTAAATAGGCAATAGACTGTAATTTTTTGGATGTCACCACGTTCGGGTTTTCCACAAAGTCCAGCGGAACGTTGCCTGATGCCGGTGCTAGAGAATAGCGAATTCAGTTTCGATCGGGTTCGTAGGATGCCACTGCCCACTACGCTGGCCACGTATGTAGGGAATGAGACTTTATTGTCCCTCCATGTTGACAGCGGATCGTACAGCAATTGCCGACCACTCTCCCCAGCCACTACCTCCATCCGTTAAGGTTACGATCTGTGGAGTCTCTGTAAAATACGATGTGTCGAAATCCAGTAGTACCCAATCCGTCGCGATCGGTAGCCTGATCTTATTCTCAGGTTTTGATTTTAGGTGCAAATATTGATGTTCCCCTTGCGGGCCTGAACGGTAAAACAGTGTGTCACCTCGGTGTAGTTTTATATTGATGGATCCGGTATCGGCATCCGATGAGATGTAGCTGCCATATACTTGGAGACCGAACACATCAGTATGGTAAAAATCCCGCCCTGTCCATTCATTACCCGGCAGTACACGCGTGGAGTCAACGGTTGTGGATGCCGCCTGGAGTTCCTTATTTCTGAGATGAAAATAAAGGGGAGGCGCTTGCGTTATGATCTTGCAAGACGGCTGAGTTGTCGTAAGCACCAGTTGGCTATTGGTATATTTTTTTAGCAAGTAACCTTGGAATTTTTGCCGCGCCACTTGTCCATCGCGTGACGAGGCATGCTCGTTCTGTGAATACCCCAAGACTGCATAGCCAACGATCCGACGTTGCGGAGTTAGAATCTGGATTGGGACCGTATGATGGGTTTTTTCTAATGGGGAGGCTTGACCGCTAATAAATAGATAATTTGGGTCTTCTTCAATATCCTCGATTTGATCTACGCTGCCCGAGCAGAGTTTTGTTGGAAATGGCGAATCCCTAATTCGACCGATTGATTCCCTTTTGTCTTTCAAAGAATCCGAGCCAAATACCGAAAGATTCTGTTGCGAAGCCTCGTCTGCAACGGTCAATACCCGTTCAGTGGACGGATAAATTTTGTTGATACGGCTGGCATCATTGACATGAAGCTCCAGAGCAAGTGCGCCGAGTTCACGCTCAAAGACTATATCGGCTCGCGAGCGAAGCGCGTGTGTTTGTGCTCCCAGGCACAACAAGAACAGAAATATCATTGCGCCGGCACGAATTGGGGTATTTTTCAGAGAAAGCGCAAAGCTAGAACGTGAGGCTAGGATAATTAGACTGGCCCAGGCCATTAGCATGGGAGTGACGTAGCGGCTACTCAAGGCTTGGTCAACTCCGAATAATGCTCTTCCTCCCGCTGTGGCAATTGAGGTTCCGCCTATGTACAGAAGGAATGTCAGTAGCATGAGTTCCAGACGGTGGTTCTCGATGTCACGTAGTGATCTGATGATGTAGTAAACGGAACCGGCAATCAAAACCATGCCCGCTAGAGCCGTAACCTCGTGGGCAAGTCCAATGTCTGAAAGCAAGTCGTAAAAAGGATTTCCCAAGTAGAGCAGTATGTAGTGGAAAAAAGTCTGAGGGTCTTCCGTGACGATTTTGAGCAATGAACCATGCTGCTGTGGTGCGTGGTAGTCCTGGAAATAAGTGGCGATGCAGAGCACACTAAGAAAAAATAATACTCCCAATCGGCGTCCATTCTGGCGGGTGATTAATGCGTAAAGCAACATCAAAGGCAACGTGAGTACGCCATTGGCCATGCTGCCTATTGCCGAGATACCCAAGGCGCAGGCAATGGAAAAATTCAGCGATTTATGTTCATCAATCGTTGATTTAAACAGCCAGTAAAAAGCACATAGCGGTAAAAGTTGAGCGAGGAAAAACTGGCTTTGAAATGCTTCAGTCAGGTTTGCCTTTTGAGTCCATGAAAAAAGCCAACCAATGATGAAAAATAGGACTATTTTTGTCGTTGAGTCTGAAGGGCGTGATCGTCTTAAGATTGCAATGAATACGATACAGCTGACGCCCACAAGAAGGTAGTTGGTAAGGATCAGAAACCATCCGGTACCGCCTAACCAGCGCATATCGATGTAAAACAGGAGACGTGCTAGCACGATTCGGTGTTCGTTATGCTGCCCCCACCAGGCTGAGATATCTCCTTGGCTAGCTTTGAGGTAAAAGTCTACGGTACCGTCCCACATATCCCAAAACGGCACTGGGGAGTAATTATGGATTCCACCAACGATTGCCATCGCAACCATTAAGGTCGCGAAACCAGCGGCGAGCCACGTAAGAGTCCCCTCAGAGGTGAAATTCGGCATGGGTTCAAATATCCAATTTATTAAAAATCCAGCGCGGTAGATGACGGATGATGAGCATGATCAGTGCCCATTTGGCCGGGGCGTAGATGACGGGTTTCCCCTGTCGAATCCCCTTAACGATGATTCCGGCAACGTCTTCGACGCGGGCAAGCCTGTTGCCTTGAGCCTTAAGGTGCGCGGTCATGGGCGTTTCTGTCGGTCCCGGTTTGATGAGGGATATTTGCACGGGGCCGGTGCCAAACCGGTGTTGTAATCCCTGTGCATAGCGCGTGACCAGTCCTTTGGCTGAGCCATACACATAATTGGATTTACGCCCGCGGTCTCCGGCAACCGAGCTGATGATGCCGATTTTACCCGAGCTCTGACGGGCCATAAGCGTGGCAAAGTGTTCGGCAAACAGGACGGGGGAAATCGCGTTAACGTTTAAGGCTTGTTCAATGAGCGTAAGATCGTTCTGGCAAGCTTGCTGGTCTGGGAGTGACCCATGGGCAATCAGGGCGATGTCAACTCTCTGTGCTGCGCAAATACCGTCGATGAGTTCGGTGATCGCCGAGGGATCGGTAAATTCCGCGGTTACTGTGCGAATGTCGGATTCCGGGCTGCGCACCCGCAAGTCCGCCGCGACCCACTCTGTTTTCTCGGCGTTGCGGCCAACCAGCGTCAGCTGAACGGCCTCGTTCTGTACCCAGAGACGAGCGCAATGCTCCGCAATCGCGGACGTCGCGCCGATAATCACGATGTGTTGTTTGCTTGTGCTCACGGTATTTAGCTGCCTATAAGACGACGTGACATGGCGGAGCTGATGCCGGGATCGCGATACTGTAGAAATTCCTGCAGTCGCGGGTAACCGGATTCGAACAGGTCCCTGGGCATGCGGGCATCCTTGGCGAGATAAATACGGCCTCCGGTTTCGCGCACGATGGCGTCGAGGCGCTCGAATAACTTTAAGGTAGCCAGTCCTTGATTGGGAAAGTCCAAAGCAAGCGTAACGCCGGGACGCGGGAAGCTCATCATACCCAGCGCTTTGCGATTTCCGAATGTCTTTAGTATAGCGAGAAACGAGCCATTGCCCGACCGGGCGATCTCCCTGAGCATGGCTTTAGTGGCGTCCTGTCCATGCTCGCGCGGAACCACGCTTTGATATTGATAAAAGCCCTTGGGACCGTACATGCGGTTCCATTGCTGCACATTGTCCAGTGGATAAAAGAATGGCTCGTAGTGTGCGAGTGATTGACCGGTCTGGCGTTTCTTGAAATTGAAATACACACTGTTAAACAGTCTTAGGCTCAATGTGTTGACTAGGGAAAATGGCGGCGTCAGCGGCATGGTCATACTACGTGTTTTTGGCTCGGGTCCGCTGGTAACGTCCGCGGGGTTGCCGCGCATAAACAGGCCCCGACCGCCACCGCCGGATATGCAGTCGATCCAGGAAACCGTGTGTTCCCAATCGGCTTCCGAGCCGTCGGCTAGCGCAAAGAATTCGTCAAGATCGGCATAGGGAATGATTTCGGTGTGCAGCCAGGGACCCGTTACTTTGCGGAGTTGGATTTCGACGCTAGTGATCACTCCGGTCAGTCCGATCCCGCCAACACTGGCTTCCAACCAATCCCGTTGTAAATCCGGGCCACACTCGATCACGCTGCCATCGGTGCGCTGCAGTTGCATCGCTGTGACATGGTCGCCAAAGGAACCCATGGCATGGTGGTTTTTACCGTGCACATCGTTGGCAATGGCTCCGCCGATTGTAATTAACCGGGTGCCGGGCGTCACTGGCAGCATCCAGCCTCGGGGGATGAAAAGACGTTGGATATCCTGCAGCAGTACGCCGGGTTCGCAGCGCAGCCTACCGCTCTGCGGATCGAAACTCAGGTAGCGGTTCAATCCCGTGGTTTTCCACAGGAATCCGTTCGGATTTAGACAGATATCGCCGTAACTTCGGGCCATGCCTTGCGCAATGCCTGTCGTGGACTGCGCGATTTGTCTGGCCACAGCGTTGCGATTGCTTAATAGGACCAGTTCGTGCTGCCAGTGGCCCAACCGTCCCCAAGAGCTGCTCACGATCATGTCCATTTCACCGTACTTAGCAACATTACCGCAGCGAATGCGGCACCGGCAATCAGGCTCGCGCGGTCTTCGATGGCAAAAATCAGGGGGTCGTCGTGCATATTGCCGCGGTGTGCCTGTATCCACATTCGGCTGATCCAGTACAACATGATCAGTACACCGCCCCACGCCAGTTCCGGTGTGTTGTAAAGTCTAAGGACTGCGTCACTATTAAGGTACAGCGCCAAAACGAGCACCGCGGTGTAGCCGGAAGAAATACCCATGATCTGCACGATTGGCGTGTCGGAAGCGGTATACCCCCGCCCATGTACCTCGGGTTTACCTAGATTCACCTGTTCGGCCAGTTCGGAATAGCGTTTGACGAAAGCGAGCGACAAAAACAGGAAGACCGAAAATGCCAGCAGCCAGAACGTCAGAGACAAGTCTGCCGCTGCTGCGCCAGCGATCACGCGTAGTGTATAGAGAACCGCTAGGGTTATGCAGTCCACCAGAATCTGGCGTTTCAGCCACCAGGAATAGGCACAGGTGACCACAAAATAAATCAGTAGCCAGGAGAGGAATGGAGTGCCGACAAACACGGCCAGCATGACACTGACCAGTATTAAAACGGGCGCAAGAACCACGCCCTTCCAGGCGGGCACGTGACCAGAAGTCAATGGACGGTGGCGTTTTCTAGGGTGGTGACGATCGCTCTCAAGATCGAACAAATCGTTGGCAATATAAACAGAGGATGCGCACAGACTGAATGAGAAGAACGCTAGGATGCACGTTAGCCAGCCATCGATATTGGCGTACTGGTGGGCCGCCAGTAAGGGGATGAAGATAAGTGAATTTTTCAACCATTGATGAACGCGCAGCACCTTTGTCCAGGTTTTCAATGTTACGGTAGGAGGGGGAAATACTCGTTCTATTTCGCAGCATTCCGCCGCTTGCTTTTCAACTTCCGGGCTGGCATTGACGAGCACTGCTTTGTGGGAAGACTGCCAGACTGGTAGATCTTTGGCGGAATTGCCGGCGTAATCGAAGCCGCCCTGGCCATAGCGAGATTTCAGCGCTGCCGCTTTGTGGTCCGCCGATAAATTAGTGTTGCCGTCACTGGCCATGACATCATCGAAACAACCCAGGTATTCGGAAATTCGGGTCGCGATGGTAGCGTCCGCGGCCGTGCATAGAATGATTTCACGTCCGTATTCTCTTTGTGAACGCAGCCAGTCGATCAGTTCTTCGTTGTAAGGTAATGCGCTTGGATCAAAAGCCGTACGACTGGCGAGTGCTTCTTTTAATTGTGCTTTGCCACGAGACAGCCAACCGGGAATGTGCCGGATTTCAAGGGGCTTGTCGCGAAACAAGCGGATGGCTGACTCATGCAGCATATCTGTGAGGACAAGTGTGCCATCGAGATCAACGACAAGAGGGATTGAACTCATTGAGGCAACTCCGCTGTGCTTTGGAAGCTGCGGTCACAAAAATGGGACAGGGAATTCACAGTGGCCGGATGCAATATTTTGTGTCGCTGGGCAGAAATGTTTTTGTTCAGGAGGAATCCTCCGACAGCGATAGAGATTCGCTTTTTTACACTGCACGTAAAACGCTGAGCTCTAGGTCGCCGGGACTGTACTTGACGAGGTGTCATGGTGAGATAAATTTCGTTTCGCAATGTGGCAATAAATTACTGGGCTGGGCCCTGCATGTTGTTCTCAATTCGGCATCAGCATGTACATGTATTGTGTTTAATCAAGCACGGGTTTTGCCAAGTTTTGTTTATCTGGCTAGCGCCTACAGAGTTTTTCGCACTCTTTTAGATCGAGGCTTGAGATGTCAATAAACACGCAATTTTAATGGTATAGACAGCATACGTTACCTGCGAGTCTCTTCCTATATAAAATGATGCTAAAGGGAATCTAACATGAAATAGTACCGACCTAGCCCATAGGTCAACGGGTATCACGTATACAGATCAAAGGTGGGTAATGCAATAATGCAAAGAGTGGACGTACTCAGCGCGGTCCACACGCGAACAAGGGAATTCCCCGTAGATACAGGGATGTAGATATCCGACATTTGGCACACAGCGACGAACTCCACGGCACGTTATCAGGGTCAATGACCAAGAATATGCGTGAACAAATCTAGGATGTTCTCGACCAACAGATGATTTAATTAAGCTCGATTAGGGGAATCCGGGCTGGTATTCTTCATCCGAATAGTACTCCCGCGAGGCGCGTGAATCGCGACCCGGAGTTCGGCCATTTGCTGTGCCATACCGGCCTAATCAGAAAGCGAGGTCTAAATGAAATACCTGAAATTGTTACTTGTGTTCCTGCTGCTGGGACTGATCGGTGCCGTGGTGTTTGCCTTCTCGGGACTGTATGACATTGGCGCCGACGCGCCGCATACTGCACCGGTGCGTGTGTGGCTTGAGCTTCTGCGTGAAAGTTCCATCGAAAGTCGCGCCGAGCAGCTTGAAGTTCCGAAACTTGACGATCCCGCGATGGTGGCTGATGGTGCCGACCATTACGCGGAGATGTGCGCGGGTTGCCACCTCTCGCCCGGCAAGAACAACACTGAAATCCGCCAGGGTCTATACCCGCGACCGCCCAATCTAACGAATAATCACGGTGAGAGTCCCGCCGAGCAGTTCTGGGTAATCAAACACGGCATCAAAATGACGGCCATGCCCGCATGGGGCGGCACGCATTCCGACGAGGCGATTTGGGCAATGGTCGCGTTTCTGCGCAAGCTTCCGTCACTATCTGCGGAACAGTATGCCGCGCTGACCAAGGGAGCCGAGCATCACCATGACGAGAACTGAGACCAATCTTCGTTTCTCCAGGTTGCTGCTCAGTTAAATGATTGCTGTCTCATCCGATACTTGTGGCAAGGATTGCCGGTGGAGTGAGTGGGATTTACTGTTATCAGTACCACCCACCCTAACAACCGCTTTGCTATCAGCTCATCGAATCGCATTCCTCCGCGCGCACCGCGCATCTGACGGATCAGCGTACGATATTACCTGAGGCCGCGCAGCGGCGGTATTAAGCACTAAAACTGTTTTAGGAAAGTTGGGCAACTCCGAGCGTGCTCCTGTTCGGCTGAATCTTAAAGCCCCTCATCCCATTCACGTCGCGAAATTTTTCTGAAATGGCTGAATATTGACTAGTCCTACGACTGGAATTGGTCGGGGATTAGCAGATACGTTCAAACAGTCGTCTATTACACGACCTTGCGTACGGACCTGTCTCCTAATGATCCTCCTCCTAAACCAAAATTGAACGCTCTACACTATGGGTAGTGTGGGAATGAAAAATGCAGTTTGTAGCTAACGGCCCAGATATTCCTGATGCGCTTTTGCAGAGGCACGAGGAGGGTCGTGTGGTGTTCTTCTGTGGGGCGGGTATTTCTTATCCAGCGGGGTTGCGAGGGTTTAAGTGGCTGATCGATGAGATCTACCGCCTTGTGGGTACTACTCCCAATGCCATTGAGCAAGAAGCGTACTCACGCCGTCAGTTTGATGCCACGCTGGATCTGTTGGAGCGGCGCGTGCCTGGGCAGCGAATAACCGTGCGGACCGCGCTCGCGGAAGTTTTGCAGCCCAAGTTGCGCCGCAAGGGGGCGACCGACACCCACGCCGCATTGTTGCAGCTGGCGCGCAGTCGCGAGGGCGCACTGCGACTGGTGACCACCAATTTTGACCGCGTTTTCGAGAAGGTAGTCAAAC
Organism: uncultured Gammaproteobacteria bacterium; assembly: GCA_963731655.1. Classification (GTDB taxonomy): domain Bacteria; phylum Pseudomonadota; class Gammaproteobacteria; order JAAEPA01; family JAAEPA01; genus CAVSWL01. The sequence continues at coordinate 87,026 of CAVSWL010000005.1, forward strand.
GAACCAAACAGTCGATCAATGCTTACTCGGCGCCGATGTTGCCCATTCCGAAGAACAGCCGTTGGAACGGCTTAGTGTATCTGCATGGTCTATTGCCAGGCAAGGCAGACAACAGTGCGTTGCAGCGGCTGGTGCTTACTAGCGGCGACTTCGGCCAGGCGTATCTGACCGAACGCTGGGCTGCGCGCTTTGTCGGCGAGCTATTCCGCAACTACTTGGTCTGCTTCATCGGATACAGCATCAACGACCCGGTGCTACGCTACATGATGGATGCCCTGGCTGCCGACAGGATGCTGGGAGAATCTACCCCGCAGGCCTATGCGTTGGGCGATTGCGAGTCCGGACTGGAACATGAGCATGAGCACGCGGTGGGAGGCGAAGGGAGTTAAGCCATCCTTTACGAAGTGTCTTTAGGCAGTCACGACCATTCCGCGTTGCACAGCACCCTGAAGGCTTGGGCTGAAACCTACCGCGACGGAATCTTAGGGAAAGAGCGCATCATTATCGATCACGCTCTTGCGCACCCTTCGGCTAGCACACGGCAGGATGATTTCGTAGGCCGTATGCTCTGGGCTCTGTCAGACGAATCGGGTCTAGCGGCCAAACGCTTTGCCGAATTTAACCCCGTGCCAGCACTGGCATGGCTGGAAACTTTTTCCGATGTCCGCTACCAGCACAGCGACTTATCCCGCTTTGGTATTCCACCGCGTGCCGAGGTAGACGACGAACTCCGTTTCAGCTTGATCCGCCGCCCCGGGCCCTATATCCACGCACCTTGGATGTCTCTAGTATCCGGGGGATCGGTAGATTGCGAGTGGGACGACGTGATGTCCCACCTGGCCCGCTGGCTGTTACGACACATGAATGATCCAGCTGTGATCATCTGGTTGGCACGGCAGGGTGGGCAGTTGCACGACCGTTGGCACAGGCTGATCGAGCAAAAGCTGGACCACTTTACGCGTCTTGAGCAGGAAGGCAAGACGACTGAGTTGGAAAGAATCCGCGCCAACGCACCAAATGCGATCCCCAGTCCGCTAATGCAAACGCTGTGGCGATTGCTGCTAACAGGGCGAGTGAAATCTACGCGGTGCAACGGGGATATTTACCGCTGGAAAAATAAGCTAAAACGCGACGGACTGACCACTACGCTTCGTCTGGAGCTACGTGAGTTGATTGCGCCTAAGGTAGCACTGAAAAAGCCGTTCCGCCGGGGTAATCATGATGAGAATGCTGAGGCGCCTAAACGTCTGAGACATCTGGTGGACTGGGAACTGGTGTTGACGGCCGACCACGTACATACCGTCATCTGTGATCTAGCTGACGAGAATTGAAACAAAGCCTTGCCGGCACTATTGGACGATTTTCAGCAACTGTTGCGCGATGCGCTGGACTTGCTTAACGAACTGGGTGAAGCCGATGATCACAGCGATTGCTCGCACTGGCATCTGCCGTCGATCAGCCCGCATTGGCAAAACCGGGGTTTCCATGAGTGGGTGGCGCCGATCGAGTTGCTGCGCGATGCGTGGTTAGCGATGCGGGCCAGCGAATCCGAGCGAGCAACTCGGATCGCACAGAGCTGGTTCGACTTGCCTTACCCGACGTTTAAGCGATTGGCTTTGTTCGCTGCTAGCAAGGACGGCTGTATGCCCTAGCAGAGGGTAGGGTTTGGCTCATTACCGATGCAAATTTGTGGTTGTGGTCTGTAGAAACACAACGGGAAACGATGCGTCTGCTGGTGTTGCAGGGCGCAAACCTCATGCCGGAGGATCGGGCAAGGTTGGAAGCAATAATTCTCAAGGGGCCACCACGGGTCATGTACCAGGATGACGTCGAGCCTGAGCGCTGGCAGCGGCTGGTAGCTTACGAAGTCTGGCTCCACCTCGCCAAACTTCTAGAAGGTGGGGGCAAGCTCGGCAATGCCACCGCACAGCGGTTCGATGAGTTATCAGCGGCACATCCCGAATGGAAATTGGCAGGCAATGAAAGCGATGAGTTTTCGTATTGGATGAGTGGCACCGGAGACCCTGACTACGAAGAAAGTCGCGACATCGATATCGCACCGCGCAAGCGGCGGGATCTGGTCAAGTGGCTCAAGCAACCGCCGCACGCTCGGCGAGCTTTCTACGAGGACCCTTGGCGCGAAACCTGCCGCACCCGATTTTTTCATTGTTTCTATGCCTTATGCGAACTTACCAAAGAGAGACTTTGGCCAGCGGAGAGCTGGCGAGTAGCCCTGCAAGCCTGGAGTGAGGAAGGCAAAGTGCTTCGGTCGTGGCGGTTTGCGGCACCGTTAGTACAAACCATGCCTGACGAAGTTATTCAGGAGATTGCATACGTTCTCACCTGGTGGCTAGAGGCGGTTTCCAAGTCGTTTGATCGGCATGAGGCTATCCTACTGGACCTGTGCCGCCGCGTGCTAGCACTGACGTATCAGGAGGACGTGGACATCGAACAACCCGTAAACTGGGCAATCAATCACCCAGTAGGCCACGTAACGCAAGCATTGCTGAACGTTTGGTTCAAGCGTGGGCCAAACGATAACGACTCCTTGCCTGGCGACATCGAGCCGTTCTTCACCCAGCTTTGCGATATTGGCGTAGGGCAATACGGCAACGGCAGGATTCTGCTGGCGTCGCGATTAATTGCGTTGTTCCGCGTAGACCGGCCATGGACAGAGGTACATCTATTGCCGTTGTTTGATTGGGCTACAGACACGGCTGAAGGCGAGAGCGGCATGGCAAGGATTCCTGTGGTCGCCCCGCCTATACCGACCGTTGCAGATCGCTTTCAAGGCGCAATTTCTCGAAACCGCTTATCACTATGTGGAACTAGGAGAGCTCAACCGTCAATTCGCTGCGTTCCTGACCTACGTTGCATTAGAACCCATGGATGGCTATACGGCACAAGACTTCCGATTGGCCATTGGGGCATTACCGCAAGAGGGATTACAGGAGGCAGCGCAGGCGCTATCGCTAGCGCTTGAGAGTGCAGGGCAGCAACGAGAGGAATACTGGAAAAACCGAATCCAACCCTTCTGGCAGAACGTGTGGCCCAAGTCGCGCGATCTCGCCTCAAATGGCATTGCGGAGCCTCTCGCGCGCCTGAGCATCGCAGCGCGCGGTGCATTTCCCGCTGTGTTGTCAGCAGTTCTGGACTGGCTACGACCGATTGAGCACCCGCACTATGTTGTGCGTCTGTTGCACAAATCCGGCTTAATAAAACACTTTGCCGAGGATGCTCTGAGACTCCTGAGTGCGATTCTCAATGATCAACCGTGGGCACCTCCGGAATTGAGACAATGCCTGGAAGCCATTTCTCAGGCGTCACCTCCGTTGCGGGGAGATAATCGATATCAGCGGTTGGACAAGTATGCCCGGAGAAACGGAATGTAGTTCCGGACGTGCGGCGGATTGATGAGGTCCGACCTTGTTGAAATAGAGAAATGCTCCTTACCAAGACGGCAATCGAGGCGTGCTGTGCATGACACATTACGCCAGTCGGCGGCGTGTCCGGAGAAAGACATAATATTCCCATACCGATGGATGGTTTCGGAAATCGACTGTTCACGGTAATAAGACAATAACTCCAATCGACCATTAGCCAACGAAGGCGTGGCGTACAAAGAGATTGCTGATATCCAGTGGGGACAAAATCTGATGCGCCGAGCGGTCGAGCACTAGAAGGGTGCCGTCGCGCAGGCGATGAAGGCGTGCGATCAGCTGTTCATGGGTTTCGACGAATATATCGGTATTTGTGATCTGTCGAAAATCAAGACGCCAGTCGGGTTCGCTGGCAAGACTGATCGAAAAACGGACGCCGAGCAGCCGGCAGGCACATTCAGTCTGGGCGATTTGAAGCTTAGGGGAGTAGTTCATTGCCTGTAGCCTGTCCGGGTTGAATCGTTGATTCGCAATACGTGCCAGGGTTGGGGCGATAGCGGAAGTGATTGGTTTCGCCGTGAACCTGGGATGGGTCGTGCTCTAAAGAAAAATAATGCTGCCACCAGTAGTGGTAGCTTTCGGCGCTGTATCTAAGCCATTGGCGAGCGGTTTCGTCGTCCAACCAAGCCTCCATTTTCGGCACCAACGTGGCGAGATCGCCCGTCAGCGGGAGTCGAAATTTAGGCGGCTCGGTTTGGATCCATAGTCCGAGGGTAGCCACGTAATTGGGTCCGCCCGCTTTGGCCCCCGGGCCGACGCAGGAATTTTTCCAACCGCCGAAGGGTTGCCGGCGGACGATGGCCCCGGTCATCCCCCGGTTGATGTAGGCATTGCCCACTGCGACTTTTTCACGCCAGATACCGATTTCCTTGGGATCGAGCGATTGCAAGCCGCCCGTCAAGCCGAACGCATTGCTGTTTTGAATCTCCAGCGCCTCGGCGAAATTATCCACGCAGATCAGACCGAGGACGGGGCCGAAGCACTCCGTGCGATGATACCAACTGCCGGGTTTCACGCCGAGCTTGATGCCGGGACTCCACAAACACGGATTGTCCTTCACCATACGTGGCTCCAGCAGCCACGATTCTCCGTCTTCCAAGGTGCATAGGCCGCGACGCAGCGGCTCGTCCGGCTCGCGAATCACCGGCGTCACGATGGCCGAGGCATTCCACGCGCCATCCACAATCAAACCGGGCGACTCTTCGCGTGATAGGCCGATCTGTTCGCCGCTGGCAATCCCATGGTACAGCTGATGGACGATGCGGGCGATCTCGTGTGGTTAGAGCTCCGACTCGAGCGCATCGACCGCGCGGAGCTCGGTCGCGGCGAAGCACATTTTGTCGAGCGCAGTGCGGGAAATCCGCACGCTGCGTTCTGTGGGAGCCGGAAGCGGGTGACCGCCTTCGGCGACCCGGTGACGGAGGCCATTTGGCCTCCTCTGACCCGATCCGATAATTACCCGTAGAATACTTAAAGAGCTCAAGCAGTGGGCGAAAACTATACGAGGGAAGATCCGACTGGAAAAGTTAAACAAAGCGATCAGCTATTTTACTCACCAACAAAGCCGTATGAATTACTACGCCTTTGTTAAGCAAGCACTGCCCATTGGTTCTGGCGTCACCGAAGCCGCTTGCAGAATGATTGTCAAACAGCGCTTATGTCAATCCGGCATGAAATGGGGCGAGAAGGGAGCTTCAATTATTTTGAGCTTGAGAACGTTGGAACGTTCTAATCGATGGGAACAGTTTTGGGAAAACGTTAGTCGATACGAAGCGGCTTGCTGAACTATACATTATTGCATGGCTACACCCCCTCAGGTTTGGACGTGTTTTTCAGGGTTGTATCAAGTTCGGGAAAAACATCTGTGCGCTTCAACGAGCCTCATTTATCAGGTGTCTGCATTCCTTGCGGATATCAAGTATAGTATAGACGCCCTGATAAATTAGGGAAAAGAATATGGATATTACCCGGATCATCTATTTCAAATTTCAAATCGGAATATCCTATTCGCTATATCCATAAAATTGCATGATGTTTTGCTTTAAAAAATAAGTCATTCCCCACTCAACCTATTGATAGGGGAAGTAATCATAAATCGTTATAGGATATTGAGGAGTAATCGCATAGTGAATAGAAAACCCTTTCTGATCTACGGTGGCTTGTTAGCCATTGGATGTACCAGCCTAACAGTAAATATCGCTCAAGCATTTGATATGAATCCTGGGAGATGGATGAACCCGTCAAGGTGGTTCGGAGGAAACCGCGATCGGGGCTACGACGATTACGACGGTGGTCCCGGTTACGGATACGGTGGTCCCGGCTACGGATACGGTGGTCCCGGTTATGGATACGGGGGTCCCGGCTATGGATACGGGGGTCCCGGTTATGGATACGGGGGTCCCGGCTATGGATACGGTGCTCCGGGGTATGGATCTTCAGGCTACGGAAATGGCGTTCCAGCTTATGGATACGGCGCCCCTGGTTATGGCAATCCCAATCAGGGCTATGGCAACCCTAACCCCAACCAAGGTTACGACAATCCCAACTCTGGGTACAGTGCCCCCAGTTATGGTAGCTCTCCCGCTGAACAGGGTATGCCGCCGGTTGAAGGTGTGCGTTAACCAAACTTAGTCATAAAGCGTGGTGTTCGGAGGGAATCTTGCCACGCTTTTATGTTGTCATTCCTTATTCTGCCCACAAAAGTCACACTACATTGTATATGTAGTGAGCTTGATTCCGTCCTATCGCTGATGTTCACCCGGTAGGATTACAGAAGGACGACTTCAACATCTCCGAAGACGTTTAGAAATACCCAGATTCCTTGCAGGTGGACAAGCTTACGTCGATTTACTGCTCTTGACTGTATTGTTGATACAACTGATAGATTTACGCATCAATGTTGAGTGATTAGTACAGCTCAGAGTTCCGCCGCTGGACAGCATTTCAGATAAGACCCTCTAAGGCGTAAAAGCCGCGGTTTAATCAAGGATTTATTTTGACCTAATCCCTTACTGGAAGTACACTTCGCTACCTTATGCGCAGATCACGAGCCGATCGGTTAGATCCTTTCGACCTTGCTAAGCGGGGTGGTTATTGGCAAGGGAAAGTTCCTCTTCAGGCTATGCATCGCTTAAAGGAGGCCGTGGAGGGGGTCGGTGAACGCCAAGCCGATGCTGAGCTGAATTTTTCCATGTTGAATTCAAGAATTTGTTTGCTCAAGGGCAGAGTTAATGCTTGTGTTCTGTTGATTTGTCAGCGATGTCTTGAGCCCGTCACACTTGAGATCGATCGCAATGTGGAACTGGCCCTGGTAAGGTCAGAAGCGGAGGCTGCCTCGATTCAAACTGAATACGAGACTTACCAGCTTGAGTCCGACGATACCTTCTTGACACAAGATTTTGTGGAAGAGGAATTGTTATTGAGTCTGCCCATCGTACCGATGCATGCAGACAAAGCTCAGTGTAACCAGACGATGCTGCGTATATTGGAGAGCAATAGTGGCGATCAAATTTCGGAAACTAAAAAGAGCCCATTTAGTGCTTTAAAAGATTTGAAACAGGATTAATTTCTAGTGTTTGGAGAAAGATAATGGCCGTACAGAAGCGACGTAAGACTCGATCACGGCGTGATATGCGCCGCTCTCATGATACCCTGAAAGTACCCACGGTATCCATCGACTCAAGTACCGGAGAAAGTCATCGGCGTCATCACATTTCCCCGGATGGCTATTATCGGGGTCGCCAGATTATCCTCCCCAAGGAAGAAGAGTCCTAAGGGAATGACAACACCTTAATTACGGTTTCCAGGGATTCTGGAAGTCTAATGCCAAGATCTGTCTGGATTGGCATGCGATTTATGGGTTGGTAGATTTCCGGATTTATGTCCAATCGGTATTGGGGGGTTGGTAACTTCAAGGGCTGAGTAAATAACTAATTTGGATTGGTCCATTGGCCGGTTCCTCGCGGGCGATAGTGTTTCAAAGGGTTTAGCTGTGTCATCAGAGACAGCGGGTGCAAAGTTAAAGAAGCAAAGTTATACAAGTTGGCTCCTATTCAAATCGCTCCATGCAAAATCGTTCCTTGTTCCGATGTATTGAACGTTGAAAGCTAGGTGATCATAGCGCGCCGAGCAAGGATTCCGGGACAAGACCTTCATTAATTTTTTTTCGAATAACGCGTTTCAATAAATGTTTCGATAGATAATGACGCATCACATTACAATATCTGTGGATGCTATGGGTGGAGATCATGGGGCGGATGTTGCCGTATCAGCAGCAATAAATTGTCTAGCCAGGTTTGATGACATCTGTTTAATTCTTGTGGGGGAACAGTCCTTATTGGAAAAAAAGCTGGAAGCCTTGCATGCACTTGATCGAGACCGATTGACGGTGCATCACGCAAGCGAGAAGGTGGAGATGGATGATCGCCCTGCCCAGGCGCTACGCTTGAAAAAAGATTCCTCCATGCGCCAGGCGATCGATCTTGTCAAAACAGGGGTTGCCGATGCGGTGGTCAGCGCCGGGAACACTGGAGCTTTGATGGCGACTGCACGCTATGTGCTTAAGACTTTTAATGGTATCGATCGCCCAGCAATCATCACCTCGATCCCATCCATCAACGGGCATACCCATATGCTTGATCTGGGGGCTAATGTGGACTGCAAAGCCGAGCATCTTGTGCAATTTGCAACCATGGGATCCGTGCTCGCTAGCGCTGTAGACAATATACCTAATCCACGTGTCGGCTTGTTAAATGTTGGCCAGGAAGAAATTAAGGGTAATGATCAAGTCAAGACCGCCAATAACTTGCTCGAACATAGTCCAATAAACTACATTGGGTATGTCGAAGGTGATGATATTTATCTCGGTGATGTGGATGTGGTTGTGTGTGATGGGTTTGTTGGCAATGTATCATTGAAAACGAGCGAAGGTGTAGCCAGAATGGTGACGCAATTTGCGCGACGTGAATTCAAACGTGATCTCATGCGTCGTCTGATAGGGTTATTAGCCATGCCGGCATTCAAAGTGGTGAGTAAACGCTTTGATCCGAGGCGGTATAACGGCGCAAGTCTCCTTGGCCTAAGGGGTATCGTGATCAAAAGCCATGGAAGTGTAGATACTTTCGCTTTTGAGAACGCGATTAAAATCGCCCGCATAGAGGCGATTAAACGCGTTCCCCAGCGGATAAATAAACAACTAGAAATTTTACTGAACTACAAACGGCCTAATTGATACGCTGGATAAACTACACTGCATAAATCAGCTGCTACATTGGCGATAAAGGTCTACTCTCGCATCATCTGGTAGAACCCTTTTTTCAGTATTCGCCCATCATCATTTATGGCTTATAAATTATGTGCCTATCATCGAGGAGAGGTGACTGTGCAAGGCGTAACGGCATCGCAAATTTTATCTACGGCCCTAATTAATTAACTAACTAATTAATTAATGCCTCATCATTGCCCCATCCTTGGGTGAGTGATGAAATGACTGTATCATGCCATCCGCTGTTCCACATTTTGATTCGGCTGCTTTTCTCAAGAGTCTGACGCATTCTCCCGGTGTGTATCGCATGCTTGGAACAAGGGATCAGTGGCTCTATGTGGGTAAAGCGAAAGATCTGAAAAAACGTTTAACAAGCTATTTCAGAGCGACCGGATTGAGTTACCGCGTTCAAGTTATGATGCAGCAAATGCGCTCAGTGGAAGTCACCGTTACCCATACCGAAGCTGAGGCTTTGTTGCTTGAGAATAACTTGATCAAACAACACCGGCCGCGCTACAACGTATTGCTGCGCGACGATAAGAGCTATCCTCATGTTTACGTTTCTACCGAGCATCCTTATCCTCGGCTAGCCTTCCAGCGCGGAGCACGGCGTGGCCAAGGGCGTTATTTTGGTCCCTATGCCAGTGCAGGCGCAGTGCGCGACACCTTGAATTTACTGCAGAAACTATTTCGAGTGAGGCAATGCGAGGATAGCTTTTTCCGATCCAGAACTCGGCCTTGTCTGCAATATCAAATCGGGCGCTGTACGGCTCCCTGCGTTGGCCAGGTGACGCGTGCGGAATACTTGGAGGATGTTCAGCACGCCATTCAGTTTTTAGATGGTCAGGCCAACGAGGTGGTCGAGACACTGATAGCGCGCATGGAATTCGCGGCACAGGAACTCGATTATGAACGCGCCGCACTACATCGGGATCAGATTCAGACGCTTAGGCGGATTTCCGAACGGCAATACGTGACAGGGGAACACGCTGACCTGGACATTGTAGCCTGTGCGGTGGAGCAACGGATCGCTTGCGTGCAGGTGTTCAGTATTCGCAAGGGTATGAACATGGGAAACAAAAGCTTTTTCCCGGTCATTCCAGCAGACATAAGCGAACCGGAGCTTATGAGCGCGTTTCTAGGGCAGTACTATATTGCACGTGATATCCCTGATCATATCGTGGTGAGCCATGTTCCCCGGGATGTGTCCGTGTTGGTGGAAATGCTCGCAAAAAAATGTGGTCATCACATTCTCATCACACATCGAGTGCGGGGTGAACGCGCCCGCTGGTTGGCATTGGCAAACCGAAATGTGGTGAATGGGTTGCAAATGCGGCTTGCATCAAACGCAGGGCAGCGCCAACGTTTGGAAAGCCTGCAAGCGGTCTTGGGATTGCCGGCCTGTCCAACGCGTATGGAGTGTTTTGATGTGAGCCATACCCAAGGAGAGGCCACCGTCGCCTCTTGCGTGGTTTTCGATATACACGGTGCGGTCAAGGCGGATTACCGGCGTTTTAATATCGAAGGTATCGAGAAAGGGGACGACTACGCCGCCCTTCGTCAAGCGATCAGCCGGAGGTATAAGCGACTAAAGCAGGGGGAAGGTCAATTTCCCGATATTTTGTTTATCGACGGCGGCAAAGGTCAACTCGGACAGGCTGAGCGAGTCTTAACAGAATTGAATATCGAGGGCGTATTGCTAGTAGGTGTAGCCAAGGGCGTGGATCGGAAACCCGGCTTGGAGACTCTCATCCTGAGTGGTGAGACTCAACCGAGACAGCCACCCGCCGATTCGCCAGCCCTGCATCTTATTCAACAGATTCGCGACGAGGCTCACCGGTTCGCGATTACAGGACACCGGCAACGGAGAACGCGGAGCCGTATGCATTCGCATCTGGAGCAGATTTCGGGCCTTGGCCCCAAGCGTAGACAGCGGTTATTGAAACATTTCGGGGGAATGCGCGGCCTCGACCGTGCCGGAGTTGAGGAGATCGCTAAAGTGCCAGGCATCGGTGATCAACTTGCACAACATATCTATGATGTATTTCATTTCGAACCAGGTTAAAAGCGCTATAGGGCTATATACCCGTTGATCCTGGTGAGTGCGAGTGATATTGGACAGGGTCCGAGTGGTTTGCGGAGGAAATTTGATAGGGTGTATAGATCGGGCCCATCCCCGTGGTTACTCCGTCGCGTTTCCTCGTTGCGACTAAGATGCAATTGAGGTGGATGTGTGGTCAAACTATCGAGTGTTTTTGCAAATATTGTGTAAATGATTTTGTTTAACGCGCCTACCGTCCTTACACTGGTCAGAATTGCGCTGATCCCTCTGTTTGTGGTCGTGTACTATCTGCCCTACGACTGGGCTTGGCCGGTAAGTTCATTGATCTTCGCCCTTGCGAGTATTACGGATTGGTTGGACGGTTATCTGGCGCGTAGGCTCAACCAGATTTCTAAGTTTGGCGCCTTTCTGGATCCTGTCGCTGATAAATTGATGGTTTCAGTGGCGCTGGTTATGTTGGTAGGGCAATTCCGCTCCCTTTTTCTCGCCGTGCCGGCAATGATCATCATCGGGCGAGAGATCACAATATCGGCGCTAAGGGAATGGATGGCTCGCCTGGGTCAACACAGCAGCGTGGCCGTTACCTATATTGCTAAAATAAAGACTACCGCGCAAATGGTTTCCCTGCTTTTCCTGCTATACCACTATCCGGTCTTGAGTATTCCAACTCATTACGCCGGAATGGTGCTGTTGAATATTGCCGCAGGCCTTACGCTGTGGTCTATGGTGATCTATCTTAATGCTGCTTTTCGGGTATTGAAAGTTGAACAATCAAGATCCTGAAAAAGCTGGGATATCTCACCCATCGGCTACAGGCCGGACAATCCTTGGCTAAGGGATCGAATCCGTTTTCTTGCAGCACGGTATTTAGCGCAAAAGCCAGATCCGGGGCCGTATCCGCTAAGGTACCGTCTAAGTCAAAAAATACGGTATCAATAGCTCGCATGTGGCCGTTTATTCGAAGTCAGTGCTGGGGGATTACTCTACATTGGCGCCCGAAACAATCTCAAGTCTTGCGGGTGTGCACGATGTAGTTGAGATCTACATCGTCGCTCAATGCATACACTTGAGTAAATGGGTTATAACTCAACCCGGTAATGTGTATTAATTGCAGCTTAGCCTTGCGTGCCCAACGACCGAGCTCAGCCGGGCGGATAAACCTCGCATACTGGTGAGTGCCTTTGGGTAGCAGATTCAACAGGTATTCGGCGCCGATGATGGCGAATAGGAACGACTTGGGGTTTCGGTTTATGGTTGAGAAAAAAATATCGCCATCGGGTTTGGCCAGTTTGGCGCAGGCCGAAACGATAGATGATGGATCGGGTACGTGTTCCAACATTTCCATGCAGGTCACTACGTCGTATTCGCCCGCCTCTTGCTCGGCCAAGGATTCGGCTGAGATCAGCCGGTAGTCGACTTCGGCGGAGGATTCCAATAGATGAAGTCTCGCCGTGGACAGTGAGGCTTCTGCGAGGTCAATTCCAGTAACTCGTGCACCCCTTATCGCCATACTTTCCGCCAGAATGCCGCCACCGCAACCGACATCTAACACGCGTTTCCCCGCCAAGTTAACCCGCTCATCAATATAGCTAAGCCGAATGGGGTTGATATCGTGTAGGGGCTTGAATTCGCTATTCGGGTCCCACCAGCGGGAGGCGTGTTCATTGAATTTAGCGAGTTCTGATTGATCAATATTAGGGCCAGGCTTAGTCATAGTTCAGGTTCCAGAAGCAAGGATTCGAGTATTCCAAATACGTACCTTATCCTTCAGCAGTGTTTCATCTAAGGTAGTCATCTGACGGTCTTTGAGCACCTGTTGCCCTTCAATCCAGACATCCGTAACTTTGTCCCGACCGGTGGCGTAAACGAGTTGCGAATGCAGATCATAAAAAGGCAAGGTTTCCACATCGTTAAGTTTAACCGCGATAATATCGGCGCTCTTATCCACTTCTAGTGTACCGATTGCATCGGAGAGTCCTAAGGCGATAGCCCCATTGATGGTGGCCATCCTCAAAGCGGTCTCAGCCGAGAGCGCGGTTGCATCCCCGCTTACGCCCTTGGCGAGTAGTGCAGCGGTGCGCATCTCGCCGAACATATCCAAATCGTTATTGCTGGCGGCCCCATCGGTGCCTAAGGCGACATTTACCCCGCGTTCCAATAGCTTATGAACGGGACAAAAACCGCTGGCCAGTTTTAGATTGGATTCGGGGCAATGTATGACATGACCACCCGCGACAGCGAGCCAATCGATCTCCTCGTCGGTTAATTGGGTCATATGTACTGCGTTCAAGGCTGGTGATACCAGCCCCAAATTCGCTAGACGGGCTAGCGGGCGCGTGCCAAATGACTCCAGTCCGCGCGCAATCTCATCCGTTGTTTCGTGTACATGCATGTGGATAGGGAGTGCCAATTCGTCTGCATAGCTTCGGATGCGAACTAAGGCATCGTCAGAGACGGTATAGGGGGCGTGAGGCGCTAAAGCGGTGCTGAGTAATGGCTGCGACTGGCACTGCTCGTACACGTCAAGCCCTTTACGCAGATAATCTTCAGCATTCGCGGCATATTGAGTGGGAAAATCCAACACGATCAGGCCGATACAAGCACGCATCCCCGCGCTGGCAGCCGTTTGTGCGGTGACCTCTGGGAAATAGAACATATCGCTGAAACAGGTGATTCCACCGCGTATCATTTCCGCAATGGCGAGTTGTACGCTATCGCGGGTGAACTCTGGATCCACCCACCGATTTTCGGCTGGCCAGATGTGCTCATTGAGCCATTCCATCAAGGGCAAATCATCCGCCAGGCCCCGTAGCAAATTCATGCCGGCATGGGTATGAGCATTGATCAAGCCCGGCATCAATACGTGTTCATTGCGTTCGACGTGTACGTCGCTGTGGTAACGTGTTTGTGCCTGCACGCTGGGTAGAATATCAATAATATGGCCTTCATGTAGTGCAAGGGTGTGGTACTCCAGAGTGGTTCCCGATGGTTGTATGGGCAGTACCCAGCGAGCCTGGATGAGCGTATCTACAAACTGCATGGATTGATTCCTGTGCAACGCTGGCTAGGCGTCTGTCGGACGGAGCGCTGATTCGATTTGGAAAACCGCTGTTTGCTTAGGATCATCGTATGATTCCGCCAGACACCTGGGGTCAATGAAAAAACCGTGTTGTTTACCATTTGAGTATAATACCTCAATGCAAACTGAAAACCATGATAGCATCAAAGCGGTACAGTGGGTGGATGGGCAGGTACGGCTATTGGATCAACGCCGATTGCCTCAGCAGTTGCGCTATGTGGATTGCGATAGCTGCGAAGCGGTGGCCAAGGCCATTTCCGATATGGTTGTACGCGGCGCTCCAGCAATAGGTATCGCAGCGGCCTATGGTGTGGCTCTGGCTGCTAGACAGCGTTACCGGGAATCGCCTCAACATTGGCGCTCAGCCTTTAGACGCGACCTATTGAAACTGGCTGACGCACGGCCCACGGCAGTAAATCTTCGTTGGGCAATAGAACGCATGGAACGGCTTGCAGCCACTGTGGAGCTAGACGCTAGTGACGCGCTTATCGAGGAGGCGTTGCGTATCCACAGGGAGGATATTGTCGCCAATCGCCGGATGGGCTCGTTGGGGGCCTCGCTCTTAAATGGAGATAGCGTGTTGACGCATTGCAACGCCGGTTCCCTGGCTACCGGAGGGTATGGCACCGCTCTGGGGGTTATACGCAGCGGCTATGGATCGGGTAGGATCGGCCAGGTTTATGCCGATGAAACGCGGCCCTGGCTTCAAGGTTCACGGTTAACGGCTTGGGAGCTGTTACAGGACGGTATTCCCGTCACGCTAATCTGCGATGGAGCCGCCGCAACCCTCATGCGTACCAAGGCCGTGGGTTGGGCCATTGTGGGGGCGGATCGTGTGGCCGCCAATGGCGATGTAGCCAATAAAATCGGTACCTATAGTCTCGCGGTAAATGCGCGCCATCATGGCATTCGCTTTATGGTGGTCGCGCCTACCAGCACGATCGACATGAACACCTTGCGTGGAGATGATATAGAGATCGAGAAGCGAGATTCCCATGAAGTTCTGGAGTTGCAAGGACAGGAAATTGGCGCTGCGGGCGCGGCGGTCTGGAATCCAGTATTCGATATTACACCGGCGGCTTTGGTTGATGCGCTGGTGACCGAAAAGGGGGTCATTCATCAGCCTAACGCCGCGAAATTGCTTGAACTGATAAATCGTGTAGAGCCGAGTGGGTGAGTGTTTGCGCCCGCTTACAAACCTTCTTGGCCTATTCTACTCTGCCGCGCAAGAAGGCTATTCTCTTCATCACCGATCATAAATCGTTGGATATCCTAAATTGTCACGGATATTGACTCTACATATGCGTGTAGGGCCGTTATAACCTGTGTTGAATTGGCTGGTTAAATCCTGGTTTATAGCGATTCAGATGCGCTCAGGCATTCTAAGTCACTATTTCTGGTCCGAATTGACTTGGGGCCGATCAGGGGCTTGTGATAAAATTACCGCTTTAGCGTGCTGAATAATCTCCCGATGAACCGCTCCCCAAGATACCTCCCTCTGAATGGCTGAATTCGCCAAAGAAATTCTACCGGTCAATCTCGAAGACGAAATGCGTCAGTCCTATTTGGACTACGCGATGAGTGTAATCATCGGGCGTGCCCTACCCGATGTGCGCGATGGACTCAAACCAGTCCATCGCCGAGTGCTCTATGCGATGAGCGAACTGGGTAATGATTGGAATAAACCCTATAAGAAATCGGCAAGAATCGTGGGTGATGTGATCGGTAAATATCATCCGCATGGAGACACGGCGGTCTACGATACGATCGTGCGCATGGCACAACCATTTTCCTTGCGTTACATGTTGGTCGACGGTCAAGGTAATTTCGGTTCGGTGGACGGCGATGCACCCGCCGCGATGCGCTATACCGAAGTGCGCATGGCGCGCATCGCTCAGGAGATGATGGCCGATCTTGACAAGGATACCGTCGATTTCGTGCCCAACTATGATGAATCCGAGCAAGAACCCTCGGTGCTGCCTTCACGGCTCCCGAATCTGCTGATCAACGGTTCTGCGGGAATTGCCGTGGGTATGGCCACCAATATTCCGCCACATAATCTGGTAGAGGTCATCAACGCTTGTGTAGCCCTTATTGACGATCCGGAACTCGATATCCCCGGATTGATGACCTATCTGCCTGGACCCGATTTTCCCACGGCGGGAATCATCAATGGCACTCGCGGCATCCATGAGGCTTACCGCACGGGGCGGGGGCGAATTTATGTGCGTGCGCGCAACCACATCGAGACCGATAACAACGGCAGAGAACGCATCGTGGTCACCGAATTGCCTTATCAAGTCAATAAAGCTCGGTTGCTGGAGAAAATCGCTGAATTGGTGAAGGCCAAGAAGATCGAAGGGATTACCGAGCTGCGCGATGAGTCGGACAAAGATGGCATGCGGATGGTGATTGAGTTACGCCGCGGTGAGGTTAGCGAGGTGATTCTTAATAACCTCTATCAGCATACTCAATTGCAGAGTGTGTTCGGAATCAACATGGTGGCGTTGCGAGGCGGTCAGCCTCGATTGATTAATCTACGTCAAGCGCTTCAAGCTTTTATACAACACCGCAGGGAAGTCGTGACACGAAGAACCCTCTATGAGATGCGCAAAGCTCGCGAACGGGCTCACGTTCTGGAGGGATTGGCGGTTGCGTTGACCAATATCGATGAAATTATTGCCCTGATAAAAGGTTCGGCTAATCCAAGCGAAGCTAAGACGGCGCTGGTGGCGCGCCCCTGGCCACCAGGCGTGGTCATCGAAATGCTGTCGCGTAGTGGCGCGGATGCCTCTCGACCAGAAGGAGTGAGCGATGCATTTGGACTTTCGGAGTCCGGTTACCGATTGTCCGAGGTTCAAGCTCAAGCTATTCTGGATCTACGTCTGCATCGCTTAACCAGTCTCGAACAAGACAAGGTGGTTAAGGACTATGGCGATCTGCTGGATGAAATTGCCGATCTATTGGATATTCTAGCAAACCCGGATCGCTTGATGCGTGTCATTCGAGACGAGCTGACTAAGCTCGGGGAGCAATTTGGCGATGCGCGGCGCACAGAAATTCTGGTCGATCATCTTGATCTCACCCTTGAGGATCTGATTCCCGAAGAAGACGTGGTGGTGACGCTTTCCCATGCGGGTTACGCAAAATCGCAGCCGCTGGATACCTATCGTGCTCAACGTCGCGGGGGGCGCGGGAGGGCGGCCACTTCATTCAAGGCCGAAGATTTTATCGATAAATTGTTCGTCGCTAATAGTCACGATACCATCTTATGTTTCTCTAGCAAGGGTAAAAGCTATTGGTTAAAGGTTTACCAGTTGCCGCAAGCCAGCCGTATGGCGCGGGGCAAACCCATGGTCAATCTTCTGCCCCTCGAAGAGGGTGAACGGATTAACGCCATATTACCCATACGCGAGTATTCGGCGGATCAATTCATATTGATGGCTACCAGCGGCGGGATTGTTAAAAAGACCGCATTGCCCGATTTCTCCCGTCCACGCGCCAGCGGGATTATTGCCAT
The DNA here is from genome assembly GCA_963731655.1 of uncultured Gammaproteobacteria bacterium. GTDB lineage: Bacteria > Pseudomonadota > Gammaproteobacteria > JAAEPA01 > JAAEPA01 > CAVSWL01. The sequence goes on from CAVSWL010000005.1 coordinate 104,390, forward strand.
TGATCTGCATGAAAACGATCAATTAATTGGGGTTGACATCACCGATGGAACCAGGGACGTGATACTCGTCAGTGATTCCGGGAAAGCTATTCGTTTCGCAGAATCCGAGGTCAGGCCCATGGGACGCACCGCGGCCGGTGTTCGTGGGATACGCTTTGGACCGCAACAGCGGGTGATCTCTTTGATCGTTACGGGACAAGAAGCTAGCGAGCAGGCGGTACTGGTGGCCACGGAATGTGGTTATGGCAAGCGTACACCGGTGGAGGCCTTCCCACGCCAAAAACGCGGTGGCCAGGGCGTCATTGCAATTCAAAGCTCACCACGCAACGGAAAAGTGATTGGTGCGGTGCTGACTAGTGAGGAAGACGAGATCATGCTGATCACTGATGGCGGTACTTTGGTGCGCACCCCAGTGAAGGATATTTCGGAAGTGGGTCGAAACACTCAGGGGGTAACACTGATTCGTTTGGGCGGTGATGAATCGCTCGTCGAAGTGGAACGTATTGCCAGTATCAACGGCGATGATCAGGAAGAAGAGAAGGGGAGGGAGTCGAAGAGAATGATATCCCATAATGCTAGGGGGGGTGAAATTGGAAGTGTGGAGCGAGCATTATTGCAATGCAGTAAGTATTGCAAGACGGTTTCTTCTTCAATGCACTCGGTATGAATCTTCTCTATAACCCAAGAATTTTTAGACGGATAGCTCCGGTACGCTTAACGATTCCACACGATAGGTACAGATGCTTAACCAATGAACAGGAAATATAATTTCGGCCCAGGTCCCGCTGCTTTGCCGACGGAAGTATTGACATGCGTTCAGCGCGAACTATTAAACTATCAAGGCAGCGGGATGTCCGTAACGGAGATGAGTCACCGCGGCGCAGAATTCAGTTCCATCGCGGCACAAGCGGAAGCCGATTTGCGGGAATTGATGTCGATTCCAGAACATTACAAGGTGCTTTTTCTTCAAGGCGGCGCCTCCAGCCAGTTTGCCATGGCGCCACTGAATCTATTAGGCGATAAACGTTCTGCCGACTACCTGAACACCGGACTGTGGTCAAAAAAGGCCATCACCGAAGCAAAACGATTCTGTGAAGTGAACGTGGCCGCCTCGTCGGAAGACAGTGGTTTTACTAATATTCCGCCAGTGGAGAGCTGGAAGCTCAACTCCGAAGCGGCGTATCTGCACTATACGCCGAACGAGACGATAGGAGGCGTGGAATTTCCGTCTATACCCGATACGGGAACTGTTCCTTTGGTAGCGGATATGTCTTCCACCATACTGTCTCGACCGATTGATGTGAGCAAATTCGGTGTGATCTATGCCGGTGCACAAAAAAATATTGGTCCCGCGGGAATGACGCTGGTTATCGTACGGGAAGACTTGCTTGGCAAGGCTTTGCCGAGTACGCCAAGTATGTTTGATTATCGGGTGCATGCCGAGTCTGGCTCGATGTACAACACGCCACCTACTTTTGCTTGGTATGTGGCGGGTTTGGTGTTTCAATGGCTGAAACAACAGGGCGGACTTAAAATTGTAGGAGAGATCAATCGGAGTAAAGCGAAGAAACTATACGAAGCCATCGATGGATCGAATTTTTACCACAATCCAGTGGATCCTGCGTGCCGTTCGTGGATGAATGTACCGTTTACCTTGGCTGATCCGCAATTAGATGGCTGTTTTCTTGCTGAGTCCAAGGAATCGGGGTTATTGGCCCTAAAAGGTCACCGTTTGGTAGGCGGAATGCGAGCAAGCATTTACAATGCGATACCCGAGAAGGGTGTAGACGCCCTAATCGATTTTATGGCCGATTTTGCGCGCCGAAAGGGTTGAGTGTGGTGCTAGATGTCCAGCGGTAGCGAATTCCCACGTCGATATACCTCTATTGACTCGCGTTGAATACAACGATATCCATTGTAAGCCTGGTTTCCAGGATTGATATAGCGTGTATAAGATTCTTACTCTGAATAATATTTCGATCAAAGGCTTAGACAGAATGCCGAGGGATCGGTATGAGGTGGCTTCCGAAATAACCAACCCCGATGCCATCTTGGTGCGATCCTATAAAATGCATGACATGGAATTTCACGATGCTTTGAAAGCAGTGGGTCGGGCTGGCGCTGGAGTGAATAATATTCCGGTGAAGCGATTGACTGCATTGGGTGTGCCGGTATTCAATGCGCCGGGGGCCAACGCCAATGCCGTAAAGGAACTGGTGTTAGCGGGTATGTTATTGGCCTGTCGCGGTGTCTGCCAGGCCTGGAACTATACATTAAAATTGAGCGGGGATGACTCCGAAATTCGTGAACTTGTTGAATCCGGCAAGAAACGCTATGTGGGTTTTGAGTTACCTGGGCGCACACTAGGCGTTGTCGGGCTGGGAGCGATCGGTGTGCTGGTGGCGAATATGGCAAAGAGTTTGGGTATGCATGTCATCGGCTATGACCCCACCATTACCGTTGAGCGGGCATGGAAACTGTCAGCCGAAGTTGAGCAAGCATATAGTATGGATGATTTGCTCACGCGCGTGGATTTCGTGACGTTTCATGTACCCTTGTTGGATTCCACGAGTCACATGATTAATTCCGATCGACTTAAATTGATGCGCGATGGTGTTGTGATTCTTAATTTCGCTCGCGAGGGAATCGTCGACGATGCGGCTGTAGTCGCGGCGATTGACAGTGGTAAAGTCTATGCCTACGTATGTGATTTCCCGTCGAATCTGCTTAGGCATCATCCGAAAGTGATTGCCTTACCTCATTTGGGGGCTTCGACGCGTGAAGCCGAAGAGAACTGCGCGGTGATGGTGGCGGACCAGGTAAGGGAGTTTCTCGAAAATGGCAATGTCAGGAATTCGGTCAATCTTCCCGAGGTTTACTTACCGAGAAAAGGGCATGCGCGCTTGGCGGTGGTGAATTCCAATGTGCCGGATATGGTGGCGAAGATATCCCATGACTTAGGTAAAACGAGGGTTAATATTGTGCATATGGTGAACGAGTCGAATGGTGATGTGGCCTACACCATGCTTGATACCGAGACGGGTATTACGCCCGAAATTGTCGACAAGATCGCGGCTACAGAAGGCGTGTTAAAGGTCAGGGTATTGTAGTTTTAGCGCGGAGTAGTCAATCTGTAACTAATATCTATTGGCTTGCGACGATGTCCACAGACGATACCTTGGATTCTATACGTCAACGCATCGACGAATTGGATGAGGCGCTGCTGAATCTCATTAGCGAACGGGCACGCTGTGCTCAGGAGATTGCGCGAATCAAGTTGCAATTGGATGAGACGGCCGAGTTCTATCGACCGGAACGCGAAGCCAAAATCCTGCGTAAGATATTGGAACGCAACAAGGGGCCATTGAATGATGAAGAAATGGCTCGCCTATTTCGAGAAATCATGTCCGCCTGTCTGGCGTTGGAACAACCGCTGAATATTGCGTTTTTAGGTCCCGAGGGCACTTTTACCCAACAAGCTGTATTCAAACATTTCGGCCATTCTGTACACACCACGTCGTTAAATGCCATCGATGAAGTATTCCGTGAAGTCGAGGCCGGAGCCAGTCAGTACGGTGTCGTGCCCATTGAAAATTCCATAGAGGGCGTGGTCAACCATACTCTCGATATGTTTGTGATCTCTCCGCTTAAGATTAGCGGCGAAGTGGAGCTGCGTATCCATCATCATCTGTTGTGTCCCCAAGAGCCTCAACAACGCATCGAGCGGGTCTATTCCCATCAACAATCTTTGGCTCAGTGCCGTGAGTGGCTGGATTCCAATCTTCCTAAAGCCGAGCGCGTTGCTGTTAGCAGTAATGCAGAGGCCGCCCGGCGGATTCTCTCCGAGCCGGATGCTGCCGCAATCGCTGGGGATACCGCCGCCATGAAGTATGGTTTGCAGATTATCAAAAGTAATATTGAGGATCATCCGAATAATACCACCCGTTTTCTGATTATTGGTCGTCCCAATGTATCCCCCAGCGGGAACGATAAAACCAGTGTGTTGGTCTCGGCCGGCAACAAGCCCGGATTGTTATACAGGCTATTAGAGCCCCTGTCGCGTCATGGGGTGAGTTTGACTCGCATCGAGTCTCGGCCTTCACACTGTGTCAATTGGGAGTATGTATTCTTTCTGGACATGTTGGGCCATGTGGATGATAGCAATGTCCGTTTGGCGCTGGGTGAACTGAAACATGCGACCGATCTTTTCAATATTCTGGGGTCGTACCCTCGTGCGGTCCTTTAGTTGAAACACAGGCGAATCAGTCGACGATTGGTGGAGGAGTTAACCGTAAAAAGAGGTTTTAGTATGGCTTGTGATTTCATGGGCTTAGCGGTAGCTGGAGTGCTAGACCTCAGGCCCTATGAACCCGGTAAGCCGATCGAAGAACTGGAACGAGAATTGGGAATAAGCGATTCGCTCAAGCTAGCCTCGAACGAGAACCCGCTGGGTCCCAGCCCCCTCGCGGTAGAGGTTATGCGAGAGCAGCTCCAAAATGTTTCGTTTTATCCCGATGGTAACGGTTTTACGCTAAAAAACGCGTTGGCGGCGAAACTCAATGTAAACACCGAACAGATAACCTTAGGTAATGGTTCCAATGAGATATTGGAGCTGGTGGCTCGGACCTTTCTATCTCCTGGAACGGAAGCCGTTTTTTCCGCACATGCCTTTGCTGTCTATCCGATCGTCACCCAAGCGGTCGGGGCTCGCGCCCGTGTGGCCGTTGCCCACGCTTTCGATCATCCGCTGGCCTATGGGCATAATTTACAGGAGATGCTTAGCCTCGTCGGTGACGACACGCGGGTGGTGTTTATCGCCAATCCGAATAATCCCACCGGTACTTGGCTGGATCGTGAATCTCTCGATGATTTTTTTAAAGCTGTTCCTCGAACCACTCTTGTGGTGATCGATGAAGCTTACTTCGAATATGTACAGGAACCTGACTACCCGAATACACTCCAATGGCTGGATCGGTATCCCAATCTGATCGTTACTCGTACTTTTTCAAAAATTTATGGCTTGGCCGGTTTACGTATAGGCTACGCGGTGTCTCATCCTCAGCTGGCGGAGCTGCTAAATCGTGTGCGCCAACCGTTTAATACCAACAGTTTGGCACAAGTGGCCGCCTGCGCAGCGTTGGACGACGAAACTCACGTAAACCGTAGTCGAGAGGTTAATGCCGCAGGACTGAAACAGCTAACTTCCGCGCTTCAAGCCCGCGGCCTTATTTGTATCCCGAGCGTGGCCAATTTTATTAGTGTTGATGTGGGGCAGGCAGCCTTACCTATTTATCAATCGCTGTTAGCGCAAGGCGTTATTGTCAGACCTGTTGCTAACTATGGTCTTCCCCGTCATTTGCGTATTACTGTGGGTACTTCAGAACAGAATCGCCGAGTACTACGTGCTCTAGATCAGGTCTTAAATAGATGATTCATCGCTTGTGTATCGTGGGTGTCGGTTTGATCGGAGGCTCACTGGCTCTTGCGTTACGCCAGGCTGGGTATGTCAATGAAATCGTTGGAACCAGCCGCAATCAAGCTCATCTTCGACGCGCCGTTGAATTAGGGGTGATCGATCGCTTTGATCTGAATGTCGCGCGTGCCGCCGCGGCGGCGGATGTCGTGGTGTTATGTGTTCCCTTGGGAGCCATGGAAGCGGTGTGTCAACAACTGAAGGAGACGTTCGCCTCCGATAGCATATTGACCGATGTCGGCAGTGCCAAAGCCAGCGTGGTTGCTGCGGTGCGTTCCGCTTTTGGTGAATTGCCTTCAGGCTTCGTTCCAGGTCACCCTATTGCCGGTACTGAAAAGAGTGGTGTCGATGCGGCATTTGCTGAATTATTCCAGAATAGGCGCACGGTGTTGACCCCTCTGGAGTCTACTTCGGAACAAGCTTGCCGCACGGTTGTAGATATGTGGGAGGCCACAGGATCGATTGTTGAGATAGCCACCGTCGATCACCATGATCAAGTGTTAGCCGCAACTAGCCACTTACCGCACATGCTAGCCTTTGGACTTGTGGATAGCCTGGCGAGGTTGGGGGATCACAATGAGATCTTCCGGTATGCTGCCGGGGGATTCCGGGATTTCACTCGAATCGCTTCCAGCGACCCCGTGATGTGGCGGGACATCTGCCTTGCCAATCGGGAGGCGCTGCTCTCGATTATGGCGCGTTTTCAAGCCGATCTGGATATCCTAGCTGAAGCCATCGACAAGGAGGATGGTGATCTGCTGCTGGAAATCTTTACTCGGGCCAAACTCGCACGCGACACTTATGTGGTCGGTTAAAGTTACCCAGCTCAAAAGTGCCTGACGTATGGACGAATCTACTCGTCGATTTATTATCCAACCTGGAGGATGCTTACGCGGGACACTGAGGGTGCCGGGCGATAAGTCCATCTCTCACCGTGCGGTTATGTTAGGGGCTATTGCCGAGGGTCATACTGAAATCAATGGATTCTTGGAAGGTCAGGATTGCATGGCTACTCTCAATGCCATGCGCGCTATGGGGGTAGCGATCGATGGGCCGCATCAATCCCAGGTCGTGATTCATGGGGTTGGGTCAGCAGGATTAAAATCGCCTGGCTATCCATTAGATTTAGGAAATTCGGGTACTTCCATGCGCCTGTTGGCGGGTCTTTTAAGCGGCCAGAAATTTACTACTGAGTTGATTGGTGATGCTTCGTTGTCGCAACGGCCCATGCGCCGGGTTATTGAGCCACTAACGCAAATGGGGGCGAAAATCGAGTCTAGCCCTAAGGGAACGGCTCCCTTAATGATTAAACCCGCCACGACACTTCGCGCTATCGACTATGCTATGCCCGTAGCCAGCGCACAGGTCAAATCCAGTATACTCCTTGCTGGCTTGTATGCGTCGGGAATCACTTGTGTAACCGAACTTGCTCCGACACGAGATCATACGGAACGTATGCTAAGGTGTTTCGGTTGTGATGTGCGAAGCCATAGCACCCAGATTTGTTTGTCGGGGGGGAAACGGTTGAGCGGAACATCTATTGCCGTTCCCGCCGATATTTCTTCGGCTGCGTTTTTTATGGTCGGCGCGAGTATTGCCCAAGAATCAGAATTGGTATTGGAATACGTTGGAGTCAATCCGACGCGCACCGGAGTCATTGAGATCCTCAGGCTAATGGGGGCAAAAATAGATATATTTAATTTAAGCAATAGTGGTGATGAACCCGTAGCGAATATCCGGATCACTTCGGCTCAACTTCGGGGTGTTGAGATTCCTCCTTCACTAGTGCCGTTGGCCATAGACGAATTCCCCGCTATTTTTATCGCGGCCGCCTGTGCCGAAGGGCAGACTGTGCTGAGAGGAGCGCAGGAGCTGCGGGTAAAGGAGAGTGATCGGCTTGCGGTCATGGCGGATGGCTTACTCGCTCTGGGCATTAGTGCTCAACTCACAGCAGATGGTATTATTATCCGAGGTGGTCAGATCAGGGGCGGGAGTGTGGACAGCCACGGAGATCACCGAGTGGCGATGGCTTTTGCCATTGCCGGTTTAAGGGCCACCAACCCAGTTGTGATCGAAGATTGTAAAAATGTGGATACGTCTTTCCCTGGATTTTGGCATGTCGCCAAACGTGTAGGATTGAATGCATTTTCTGAATGCTAGGAAGGGCGGAACAAATTGACCGGCATTCCGATAATCACCATTGATGGACCTGGGGGGGCTGGGAAAGGTACTCTGGCCCAATTATTAGCACAGCGCTTAGGATACTGGTTTCTCGATAGCGGTGCGCTGTACCGCGCCGTAGCATTGGCTGCCCAACGGCACGAAGTCTCTTTGGATAATGTCGATGAGTTGGCCAAACTGGCTTCCCTACTAGATATTCAATTCCAGATCTCCCCTCTGGGGGGGTATGCTGTTCATCTCGAAAACCAAGATGTGACCCTGGATATTCGCGCAGAATTTTGCAGCCAGGCCGCTTCTAAAGTTGCGCGTGTGGGGAAGGTGCGCGATGTATTACTGGATAAACAGCGGGCGTATCGACAACCCCCTGGCCTCGTGGCGGATGGCAGAGATATGGGGACGCATGTGTTTCCAGATGCCCATACGAAGATTTTTCTTACCGCGAATCTTGAGGAACGCGCGCGAAGGCGGTACAAACAGTTGAAGGATCAGGGGATTAGTGCTAGCCTTGACGCCCTTCTAGCAGAGCTCGCCAAGCGTGATCAGAGGGATGCCGAGCGCCCCATCGCGCCGCTTAGACCCGCAGAAAATGCTCTGGTCATTGATTCTTCGGGCATGGGTGTTGAAGAGGTCCTTGATAGGGCCCTTAAATTGGTGAGAGTTTGATTAAGCCAGGAGGTTGTAAGAGCTTAGGCTGTCGAATTTTAGATTGAGTCATGCCGGAACAGCATTGCGTTCGCCGCTGAATACGATTTTTCACTAGCGTAAGATTCCGTAGTCCGGCTGGAAGTAAGCGTGATTGACTGCGGAAAGTCCGGGGCGGGACAGATTTTCAATCCTTCTTGCTAGCTAAGGGGATCACCTCTCTCGGGTGTGCGGCAATTTTGCCGAAAGAGGAGTTTAATTCCAGTTATAGCGAACGGATGGCTGAAAAGCAGGAACCTAGGAAATATTCTGACCCAAACGGATTTTTCCGAGTGACGATTGCTAATGTCTAGCAGGTTTCTAGGTTGATTGCATAAGGGGAATATTGAGGTGGCATCGCATCGGTAAATGCCGGGCGGGTGGGTTTCCGCATAGAGCGTTGAGGGCTTGTTCACCTTTTGCCGCAGTCTGGGAGGGGCAAAGCTATATTTGTCGTTAAATTTCCTTTAGGGAACAGCGAGGGACCGATTTCGTGCCATACGTGTGCATTTAATTCGTATGGATATTTGCTTTTTTTGCGTTTCGCGGAAAAGTACACCTAAACCGTACAATTTCTAAAAAGTGTTAATACAGTTGCTGATGATTTCCTAAGCGATTTGTGTGGCCCTTTTTTTATGATGAGTTCATCCAATCTATGAGTGAGAGTTTCGCAGAGTTATTTGAAGAAAGCCTGAGTCACATTCAAATGCGTCCTGGTACCATTATCAATGGCACGGTTGTGGAGGTGCGCAACGATGCTGTTATTGTTCATGCAGGTCTTAAGTCAGAGGGTATGATCCCTATTGAACAATTTCGCAGTAGCAATGGGGAAGTCGACGTGCATGTGGGTGATGTTGTTGAGGTGGCGCTCGACACAGTGGAAGATGGCTTTGGCGAAACGCGGTTATCTCATGAAAAAGCCAGGCGTGCTAGAGCTTGGTCGATCCTGGAAAAAGCCTTTGAGGCGGATGAAAATATTACAGGAGTAATCACTGGAAAAGTCAAAGGCGGGTTTACCGTAGAACTGGGTGACATACGCGCGTTCCTCCCCGGCTCTTTGGTCGACATGCGGCCAGTGCGTGATACCTCTTCCCTTGAGGGAAGAGATCTTGAGTTTAAAGTGATCAAACTCGATATGAAACGCAACAATGTCGTAGTGTCTCGCCGTGCCGTCGTTGAATCGGACTTTAGCGCTGAGCGTGATGCCTTACTCGAAAATCTGGAAGAGGGTATGGTTGTCAAGGGCGTAGTTAAAAACCTAACGGACTATGGGGCGTTCTTAGACTTAGGTGGCGTGGATGGTTTGTTGCATATTACCGACATGGCTTGGCGTCGTGTAAGGCATCCTTCCGAAGTGGTGAATATCGGGGACGAGATCCAAGTCAGAGTACTGAAGTTCGATCGTGAACGTAGCCGCGTATCTCTGGGGCTCAAGCAATTAGGTGAAGATCCGTGGAAGGATCTCGCGCGTCGATATCCAGAAAAGACTCGTTTGTTCGGAAAAGTTACTAACATAGCGGAATATGGTTGTTTTATAGAAATTGAAGAAGGGGTGGAAGGTTTAGTACATGTTTCTGAGATGGATTGGACTAATAAAAATGCCAATCCTGCAAAGTTGGTTTCTGTGGGAGATGAAATCGAGGTAATGATTCTGGACATCGATGAAGAGCGTCGACGAATTTCTCTCGGTATGAAGCAGTGTCAACCCAATCCATGGGATGATTTCGGGACAAACCATAATAAAGGCGATAAAGTTTCTGGCACTATTAAATCAATAACTGATTTCGGTGTGTTCATCGGCTTGGATGGAGGAATAGACGGCCTCGTGCATCTTTCGGATATTTCATGGAATGTGCCGGGTGAAGAGGCGGTACGGGATTACAAAAAAGGGGACCACGTTGAAGCGGTTGTGCTCTCAATCGATCCTGAGCGAGAGCGGATCTCCTTAGGTATTAAACAACTGGATAAGGATCCCTTTTCTACCTATGTTGCAGAGCATCCTAAAGGTAGTATCGTGAAGGGGGTTGTGAAGGAAGTGGATGCTAAAGCCGCAATTATCGATTTGGGTAATGGAATTGAAGGCACTTTAAGAGCTTCTGAGCTTGCGCGCGATCGTGTGGGTGATGTCCGTTCGGTATTGAAGGTGGGTGAAGAGCTCGAAGCGAAATTTATCGGTGTTGATGGGAAACGCCGTAATATCACCCTATCTATCAAGGCTAAAGAAGCTGCAGAGGAAGCGGCGGTTCTACAAGATTATAGTAATATCGGAACGGCGACGACATCCCTAGGGGATATTATCAAGGAGCAAATGAAGGAAAAAAGTAAATAGCCCTTGTAAGTTATTGCTGAGGACTAATTGAGGCCGAAGTCGTTCGTTTTATCATTTGGAAGCTAGGCTCAATACAACTTTGCAGGCTTATTCTGGCCAACCCAGATTGGATACATCGATTTACATATTTTTGCCTGTTTATAGCGAGAGCGTACTTGCTTAAAATCATGAAGCCGTCAAACACTTCACAAGTATCTTATAATTCGAATCGCTAGAGTTTTATCCTGTACGAGGTTGATGGAAGATATGGTTTTCCAGTGGTCCTATCGAAGCAGTTCATTGCATGAATCAGGAATGTACTTCCGATCGCAAGGTTTGAGCACACAACAATGTGAAGGATTATGACAAAATCGGAACTCATAGAAAGAATTGCGCAAAAGCAAAACCAACTTGCTTACAAAGATGTGGAACTCACTGTTAAGAGCTTGATAGCGCAAATGACCCATTCGCTCTCCACAGGTGAGCGTATAGAAATACGTGGATTTGGTAGTTTTTCATTACATTATCGTCCCGCACGGGTAGGTAGAAATCCAAAAACAGGTGAATCCGTCTCTCTTCCAGGCAAACATGTCCCCCACTTTAAGCCAGGAAAAGAATTAAGGGAACGTATCGGTAATAGTCACGAATAGTCACCGAAATAATGCGATTGAACACCAGCCTTTAACGATCTTCTATTAGATTTATAACACGGAGTCAGCAAGCCAAGTGCCTTAGTGGTACTAATCACTCGGAAGCATTTTCTTCACACTGCCGAGGCAGGTCTGCCATAATCTTCCCAGATGAATCTAGCACGGTGTTCTATTTCTACGCATCCAAGATGATCGCTAATAACCAGAGCTCCTTGGTTGGTATAAAAGTAACATCGAAAACGAATACCGTATTATTAATTTCTAATCCTTACTGTCAAGCAACTCAGCATGCGCCGGCTATTCTATGCGCTCTTTTATTTAATGCTTATCGTATTGGGATTGGTATTCGCTTCATTAAATCAACAGATGGCAGTATTAAATTATCATGTGGGGCGGTTACAAGCGCCTTTAGCTGCTCTGATCATTTGTTCGATCATTCTGGGTGTTCTTATTAGTTTAGTGATCTGTGCAGGGTCAAAGTTAAAAATCCGTATTGAGAATCGCAAGTTGAATAAACTGATTAAAAACTTGGAACAAGAGGTTCAAAATCTGCGCCAACCATCTACCAAGAGTCCAGACTCACGTTAGTTAATCGGTAGTTACTGTTGTAGAAACTTAACTTATGGACTCTAAAGGGCCTAATAAGCCAATCATTGTTGCCTTGGACTTCCCTAGCTCGGATGACGCATTGCGGTTTACCGATAAGCTCGATCCGAACTTTTGTAGGTTAAAAGTTGGTTTCGAGTTATTTGTATCTGCCGGCCCGTCGCTAATTCGTGATCTAGTCTCGCGTAACTTCGATGTGTTTCTTGATCTTAAATTTTGCGATATCCCAAACACAGTCGCTTCAGCGTGTGTAGCGGCAAGTAAACTCGGAATTTGGATGCTTAATGTACATGCGACAGGGGGGATAGCAATGATGCGTGCAGCCCGAAATGCCATAAGAGGGCTGGCAAGTCCCCCTAAGCTTATTGCAGTTACCGTGTTGACATCCTTAGATGATGCCGATCTCAAAGAATTTGGGATTAACCGGACGGTCAATGACCAAACGGTAAAGTTAGCAGAACTTGCTCAATCCACAGGCCTAGATGGCGTGGTGTGCTCACCCCAGGAGGCTTCGGCACTTCGACAGCATTATGGCGAGGAGTTTCTACTTATAACGCCGGGAATACGGCTACAAGGTGATGCTTCTAATGACCAAAAGCGAATTCTAAGTCCGTTGCAAGCAATTCGGGCCGGCGCTAATTTTCTTGTGGTAGGACGGTCGATAACTCAATCTACGGATCCTCTTTCAGTGGTGCACGCAATTAATGATCAGCTAAGTGCGGAATGGGACTGACTACTTTTCCATAAACCTCAAGTAATGACAGTCGAATAGGCAGAACTTTTCCCCTTAATCAAGCCTGCCGAATTACGGTCTCCACCGTCGCTATGGACGTCTCTCTTTCCCTGATGCTGGCTTCAACATCTGAATATAAATTCCCAACTTAGGAAGCCTTTAAAAAAGGGTCGGGAAAAACTATGCTTTTGGAAGGATCTGTTGTGTTTGTATTCTCGGTTCTCCACGAGATGAGTTTTACCGTGTGCAATTCAAAAGATGTTCGCTTAATACCTGTGACATGTACTTCTGAGTAACGACACAAAGAAACCTTACATAGCATATTCTTACAACGTTTTTCCCATACCATAGTTGGATCATCAATATGATTCGCCTAATGTGGTACCTCCAATAATCGAGAACCGTACATGAGTGAAGAGGCCTCGCCGTTGTGTAAGGACTTAGAAGTGTTCATTTCGCCCAAGCCTGGGGCTGGCAAAGTGGGTTCTCGATTGGCCCGCCTTTTCTCAGAATCCCTAGCGTGACGATTCGCATGGCTGAGCCGATCGATATATTAGTGATCGAAGATGATGAGGTTGACTATCAGCTTCTGGTACGATACCTGCGGAGCAATAACATCGCGTGTAATTGTCATTGGGTGGATGACGCCGCCTCATTACGTAATGCGCTGTTGACACAGACGTGGGATTTAGTGATCTCCGATTATCGCCTGCCAGCAATGCATACCCTCCACATCCTTTCCTACGTTATAACGGAGTTACCCGATGTCCCTATAATCCTACTTTCGGGTACGATCGGTGAGGAAAGGGCGGTCGAGCTGTTCAAGGAGGGAGTAGACGATTGTGTGAACAATGGCAAACTGGTCCGCCTGGTTTCCGCCTTAGAGCGCAGTCTGCGCGAGGCTCATAGCCACATGGTCCGCCAACAGGCTGAAGCGGAGTTGTTGCCTTCGGAGAAACGCTACCGGAATCTGATCGAACAACTGCCCGATATTATTTATACTGCTAGCCTGGACGCAGTTCCCAGCTTTCAGTTTGTCAGCCCGCAAATCGAGCGTGTTCTGGGATATAACTCCGAACAGATCGTAGGAGATCGAGGTTTTTTTGCTAAACAAATACACTCTCAGGATCAGGAGCGGGTGTTGGCAGAGTTCCGTCAACGTTCTTGTAACAACAAGGCTTCTTGCTCCGAGTATCGAATATGGGCTGCGGATGGGCACCTCGTTTGGCTGCGTGACGAGGCGCGTACTGTTCAACCCGACCCCGGAAAGCCACGACTTCTCTTGGGTGTGTTGCGGGATATCACCGAGCAAAAGCGCACGACAAAGCAACTGGCGCGCGCCGAGGATGAATGGACTCAAGCCATGGAGCAATTCGCACACGCCATTCTGCTGTTGGATATGGATCGACGTCTGGTACGCGCAAACAGTGCCTTTTATCGCATGCTTGGCATCGACGTTGCCAGCTCAGTAGGCCAATACCTCGCCGATTTGGTGTACCCAGAGGGTGAACAATCGCCTTGTCGAATCTGCCAGGCTCTGGAAACGCGGCAGGAAGGCGTGTTCACTATTGAGCCGGAAGATGCCGGGAATCCCACCGGGCGGCCGTTGGAGCTCACGCTGAAGCTGGTTCACGATTCTAGCGGGATAGCCACGGGTATGGTCATGGGGCTCAACGATTTGACGCGGATTCGCCAAACGGAACAACGACTACGACAATCCGCGATCGTATTTGAGAACACCGCCGACGGCGTTATTATCACCGATGCGGATAACAATATCATCGATGTCAACCGAGCATTTACCGAAATCACCGGTTATCGACGAGAGGAAGTTCTCGGGAAGAACCCTCGTATCTTAAGATCTCAACGCCACGATGAAAAATTTTACCAGGCGTTGTGGAATAGCCTAAATACCACGGGTAAGTGGCGCGGTGAGATCTGGAACCGGCGTAAAGACGGCTCTATCTACCCCGAGTGGTTGACTATTAGTAATGTCCATGAAGAAGGTGGCAAGCTCACGAATTATGTGGCGGTGTTCGCCGACATCAGTGCGGTGAAACATTCTCAGGAGCAGATGGAATATCTGGCTCACCATGATGCGTTAACCGGACTACCCAATCGCTTACTCTTCAATGATCGATTGAGTCACGCGCTGAATCATGCGCAACGCAACCGGCTGATGCTGGCCGTGACTTTTCTGGATCTCGACCGATTCAAAAACATTAATGATAGCCTGGGTCATCAAGCCGGTGACGCCCTGCTGAAGCAGGTGGCTAAGGTACTGGTACGCAGCGTCCGTCAGGAAGATACGGTGGCACGCATCGGCGGAGATGAGTTCATTCTAATTCTGGAGAACATTCACGAAGCAAAAGACGCTATGATCGCCGCCGAGAAACTGATGTTAGCCTTAAACGAGCCCTTCAAGTTAGAGGGTCAGGAGATCCATGTTGCTGCGAGCATGGGTATCAGTTTGTACCCCCGCGACGGCAAGGACGCATCAACTTTGTTGCGTAATGCTGATGCCGCCATGTACCGTGCCAAGGAAGGCGGGCGTAACGGCTATCAGTTCTATACCCGGGAGCTGACTCAAAATGCCATTGAACGGGTATTTATGGAGAATAATTTACGACGGGCCCTAGAACAAGATGAGTTGACCCTTTTCTATCAGCCCCAGATCGACCTGCATACCGGCCGCATCATCGGTATCGAGGCCTTGGTACGCTGGCAGCATCCCGAGCTGGGCATAGTTTCTCCGGCCAAATTCATTCCGGTGGCCGAGGATTGCGGTTTGATTCATTCTGTCGGTGATTGGGTGCTGCAGACCGCCTGTACTCAGGCGGCATGCTGGTTGAAAAAGGGGTTAAGCTTCGGTCATATCGCGGTCAATGTGGCGGGGCGCCAACTGCAGCGAGGCGGCATTGTCAATACCGTCAGAACCGCGCTCAAAGAATCTGGACTTCCGCTTTCCATGCTGGAACTGGAAGTCACGGAGAATTTCATTATGCGTGAAGCCGAGCACGCCATTAACCAGCTCGAAGCACTGCGTGAATTGGGTGTCGTATTGGCGATCGACGACTTTGGTACGGGATATTCATCACTGAGTTACCTTAAACGGTTGCCCATTAATAAACTGAAGATCGATCAATCCTTTGTACGGGACATACCGGAAGATCCAAACGATATCGCTATTTCGAATGCCGTCATCGCGCTTGGCCAAAGCCTACAAATGACCGTTATCGCGGAAGGTGTGGAAACCTCTGAGCAGGTAGAGTTTTTAAAAGAAGCCGGTTGCCATGAAGCACAGGGTTATTTTTATAGCATGCCCCTCAGCTCGGATAGAATGGAAGTGTTTCTAGCGCAGTGGGACAGCGAAGAGGAGTCGGCCGCTGTCAATTAGCCCCAGTGTGGAGCTCAGAATTATTGATCATACGTGATGGAATGCAGAAAGTGGGCATGCGCGGCCGCCACCGGACGGTCCGGGCTTACTTGCCAGGCTTCCACCCGCACATTAGCCACCCGCCGCCCCTGTCGGATAACTAATCCGCGGGCGTAAGTATCGTTCATTAAGCACGGGCGCAGATAGTCCACCGAAAAATTAATAATCTTGGGAACGACCAAGGACTGGGTTTCACTAATCAGATGCAGCATTGCCGCATGTTCTAATAGAGCGCCAACGGCGCCGCCATGGATCGCGGGGAGCTGGGTGTTGCCCATGTTGCTCTCGCGACGCCTAAGCACGGTTACCAGGCCGCGTTCGTCGTAAACTATTTCCAAACCGATCGTTTGGGCGTAGGGAATCAGTTCGTTGAGAGCCGCGATCCGATTCTCTCCTTGGAGCGTTGCAATGTGTTTCAGCACGATTGATCCTCTAGGCTACCTTTTAGTTCTGCATCTGCAGATGGGGTAAATCCTGTCGCACCTAGCATATAGGTAGCTACACAATGGGCGATAGGTTCGGCTTTGGTATCGTGATAGGCGAGTCCGCGAGCAAAGGCGATATTGGCGGTTACTTTATAGCACCTGGCTAAGCTGTGAATGTTTTTCCCGCGTACGGTTGGATGCAAATAATCGATGCGCAAATCAAGGGTTGCGATCGGTGTGTTCTCCGGGATGGACGATAGCACGACGGCTCCACAAAGGGTATCGAGAAGCATGGTGATTACCCCACCGTGAACGACTCCGCTTTGCGGGTTGCCGATCAGTTTTCTGTCGAAAGGAACCCGCATCTGACCCTCTCCATGGCGCAGCTCGATGAACTGCAAACCCAGCGACTGACAATGAGGCATGGCGCTCAATGCCGTCACAATTCGAGCCAAGTCGGGCGATGTACTAGATGCTTTCATTTTGATGACCCTTAGCGGATGCGCCTTTGGGCTAAAGTACTTCCGCTGTGCTGGTGTGATGCACGGTAACCCGGTCCACCCAAGCTTTGGCATGCACCTCCTTGCAGTTATTCGAATTTGCGGCCACTTCGAAAGTCAGCGTCACCGTCCGGTCGGCGAATTTAGCTAGGTCGATGCCCGATCGTTGCAACCATTCTTCTTCGGCATGATCCATGCCCATGGCCGAGACTTCATCCACTAGCACCCCATCCACCAGCACGCTAAAGCGGGCACTAGTGTCGGGGTTTACGCCCGCGCCAAGTTTCAACTTTCGAATATAACTTAATTCGGGGCGATGGCCCAAGGAGAGCTGTCGCGAGACCGATCGAATTTGGCTACCGATTTTGCATCCAGTTCCGGACAGGGCCTGACCGAAGAGTGGCGGACTCTCATGGAACCTTCGCGGATCGTTAACGAGCAACTCCCAACCTTCCCCGTTCCAGCCGGAGCCGGAAAGGGTATCGCTGGGACTTCGCTCTGAATCCGGCGCTTTATTCTGTGCGTCAATGAGTCCACCCGCTGCTTCCAAGGATTTGCTTATTATGCCTTGTATGTCCAAGCCTAACGGAAAGTTCGTTTTTTGACCAGTATTACTGGATCCGCTCTGTGCGCCTTTGATTAAACCGGCCGCCTCGAGTGATTTGCTGACAATCCCGTGTACATCGACACCGAGTGGTGAATTGCTGTCGGCGGAACCATTCTGAGCACCTTTTAATAGACCGGCTGCCGCTAAGGATTGGGAAATAATCCCCTGGATATCGATACCCCCTGGCCCTTTGCTTCCACTGGATTTCTGAGAGTGGTTCTCGGCATGAGCAGTTTTCGACGACAAAGCGCTATCGGCGTGAGCTCGGCCTGCGGAATCAACGTAGACGATCGGCAAACGTTCGGACACTAGGGGGGATCCAGCATAGGCCGGCTCGGGGGACGATGGCTCGTGGTCGATCTCGGTTGCTGGGGTGGCGGCGTCTGGTCTTACCCCTCGGTCTAATAAGCCCCAAAACTTGGCGATGTGGTATGTGGACGAAATGCCAACATCATGGAAATAGGGGGCGGCAGTGCCGCATTGATGTTCTGCGTCGCCCGGGTCCAGCGGCGCGCCATGCGTCATCCCGGTAATCGTATAGGATTCCACGAGAATGTCGCCTTCGGCACTGTGCCACGCGCGGTGGGGGTAACCTTCGAGCGTTCCTTCGATAGTGGGGGTGAGCTTGAGGTCGTGGACGTCGATCCATTGTTTTACGATCTCGTCTGCGTTGATGGGCTTAACCGACGAGTCAGCATCGCCATGCCAAACCGAGACCTTAGGCCAGGGCCCTTGATGAGGGGAAGCCGCGCGCACCAAATCACCCCATTCGCGTTCGGATCGGCTGCGCCCCTGAAATATCGTCTCGAAGGATTCTTGAAGGTTATTTGCGGCTCGGTAGGGCACACCGGCTATCACCGAACCACCAGCGAACACGTCGGGATAGGTCGCTAGCATTACAGAGGTCATGGCTCCACCTGATGATAGGCCAGTGACGTATATGCGTCGGCGGTCGATACCATAATCAACGATCATGCGGTCGATCATTTGTTTGATCGAGAGCGGCTCGCCGCTGTCACGCTCGATATCCTCTTGCCTAAACCAGTTAAAACAACGCAGTGGATTATTGGTCCAGTGTTGTTGCGGCAACAGCAAAGCGAACCCGAAGCGGTCGGCAAGCGTTGACCATCCGGTGCCCTTATCGTAGGAGGCAGCGGTTTGAGTGCAGCCGTGTAGAATGACCACCAACGGGGCTGAGGGCGGCAATTGATTGGGTACATAAGTGAGCATTCGCAGATTTCCTGGGTTGGGGCCGAAATCCGTGACTTCCACCAAACGGCTTTCTTTTTTATCAACCGTATCCGCCCAGGCTTGAACTGTGGCCAAAGCCGATAGCAGTTTTTCCCATTGGCGTCGATAGCGGGTTTGACGGGCAAGATTTGCGAGATTGGCAATGCTGGCCATCTTGGGCCCTAGATTGAGCATGAAAGGACTCCTATTATCTGGGTGAGTTGTCAGTGCGCCGATTTCGAGCAGCTTGCTGACAGGTAAGAATACGGTGTGCAAAAGGCCGGGATCGGCGATGCCGCCACGGCCAGGATCGAGCCAAGCCGGGGGGCGTGTGCGCTCTACGGGTTCGTAATGCCGTGTGATGAGTGTACGCCGCCCTTTAGACCAAACTCCCAGCTGTATAGCAGCGCTGGGATGGCTACGGCTAATCCGTACCCCAAAGAGTTCTTGGGCGAGCGTATGCCGGGTTTCTGGGTTTTGTGCCAGATCCAATAGCTGGGCCAATGCCTCCCCAAAACGCAATTGACCTAAGAGCAGGGGGATGGCCGCTGGCTCTTTGCTTTTGGAACGCTCGTTCGGTACACCAATGATAACTCTCGGTGCACCCGCATAAGCGCTGCTGACGCTGGGCCGCAACTCCTGATAACAGCGGATCGCCTCCACCGTATGCGCTTGTTGTGGTGCCGCCATAGCGCCGATGAGCAGATTGGCGGCGTATTGTGGTGTAGCGACGGGTGAGCCCCGTCCTCGTGGTCCAGGTGCTACGAGCCCACCGGTAACCATCAGTGTCACGCGGAAGCGCAAGTCACGCCTCGATTCTCCAAGGATCTCGGCGAGCCGCTCACTGAATTCATAGCGTCGTAATCCATCCATCATGGGATTACCCTAACACGGAGGGTGTTAAATCGCCATAATTATTTAGTAAGTGACATATAATTATTTATAAATAATGTTTAATTAATTGATAATTATATAAATTGTAGTATTTACTGTGGATGGCTTTGGTGTGGTGCGCGGTTTATAATAGATCCCAAGTAATTGTTGAACAAGATTCCATTCTATCGGACTAACTTGTTTGACGGTTCTTCGTGGTTTGGTTGCGACTAGATGCTACGAAGTTTGCATCTCAATGGGGAATTTCTGTTCGGAAAAGAAAGGCTTAGGGTAGTCGCGTGAGAACCGTTAATTTGTGCGGCAGGTCGTGCGGGTTAACGGCTTCAGTAAAGATGTACTGATGGATTGCTACCTTCCTTTAAACGAAATGGCGTTGCCGACAGCTAGTGATCAAATTTCCCCCTGAATGTCGGCTTCCCTGAGACCCTGGGGCGTTGTGGTTCGCAATATCAGTTCCGCTTGAACTCCTTTGCATTTTCGAACAAGAGATTCCCTCGCCTTGCCTGTCACGCTGAGCGAGGTACTCTCTTCGTGCGAAATTTCTTCGCTAACTTTGAATAACTTGAATAAACACGGTAACGCAGAACAGGGATGGCTGCGCAGAATTTTCCAGAGAGTCCAGTAATGAGAGGCCATCATTTAGGCATGCTGAAAATGCTTTCCTATACACCCAACAGACGCTATCGGTGGTTCCCTTATGAGCGAGAAGAAATTGCCCATTTCGCGTCGAGCATTTACGAGTTAAGATTAAATAGAAGTATTTTCTAAACTTTGAATATTAGCGGGAATTACTCCAGTCGCTATTAAGGTAGCGATCGGGGTCTCCCATCAATTTGGAGGACTCTATGCAAGACATTATTCGTCAATTACAAGAAACGCGCGCGGCTGCGAAGCTTGGAGGTGGACAGCAACGAATCGATTCGCAGCACAAAAAAGGCCGGCTCACGGCACGGGAGCGCATTGAAGTGCTGCTCGATGAAGGCAGCTTTGAAGAGTGGGATATGTTTGTTGAGCACCGCTGCACTGATTTCGGGATGGCGGAAAACAAGATACCGGGTGATGGTGTCGTGACGGGCTATGGCACCATTAACGGCCGTGTGGTGTTCCTGTTCAGCCAAGATTTTACCGTGTTTGGTGGATCCCTATCGGAAGCGCATGCTGAAAAGATCTGTAAGATCATGGATCATGCGATTAGGGTGGGTGCTCCTGTGATTGGCCTAAATGATTCCGGAGGGGCGCGCATTCAAGAGGGGGTTGCCTCTTTGGGAGGTTATGCGGAAGTGTTTCAACGCAATGTAATGGCCTCCGGTGTGATCCCACAGATTTCCATCATCATGGGGCCCTGCGCAGGTGGTGCGGTATATTCACCGGCGATGACGGATTTCATTTTCATGGTTGAAGACAGTTCCTATATGTTTGTAACCGGTCCCGAGGTGCTAAAAACCGTCACTCAAGAGAAGGTTACTGCGGAAGAATTGGGCGGTGCAATTACCCATTCAATCATTTCAGGCGTCTGTGACCGGTCCTTTGAGAATGACGTGAGTACACTGATGATGGTGCGGCGCTTTATCAATTATTTGCCTGCCAATAATCGGGAAGTGCCACCGTTTCGGCCATCGCCAGATAAGGCTGATCGTATGGAAATGTCTTTGGACACTTTAGTCCCCAACAACCCGAATGCCCCTTACGATATGAAAGAACTTATCTACAAGGTGGTCGATGACTGGGATTTTTTCGAGGTTCAGCCGCAATACGCTAAAAATATTATCGTGGGTTTTGCTCGCATGGCGGGTCATCCCGTGGGCATCGTTGCCAATCAGCCTATGGTTTTGGCGGGCTGTCTGGATATTAAATCTTCTATCAAGGCGGGAAGATTCGTGCGCTTTTGTGATGCCTTCAATATACCCATTATCACCTTCGTGGATGTCCCCGGATTTTTACCCGGTACCGCTCAGGAATACGGAGGCATTATCAAACACGGGGCCAAGCTGTTGTTCGCTTTTGCTGAAGCTACCGTGCCCAAGGTCACGATCATTACCCGTAAAGCCTATGGCGGGGCCTATGACGTAATGAGTTCTAAGCATCTGCGCGGTGACGTTAATTTTGCGTGGGCGAGTGCTGAGATCGCGGTAATGGGCCCCAAGGGTGCCGTGGAGATTATCTTCAGGAAAGAGTTCGATGATTCCCAGAAGATCGAAGCGCAGACCGAGGAATATCGCCGAAAATTCGCCAACCCGTTCATCGCTGGGCGCCGCGGATACATCGACGATATCATCGCACCCCACGCTACGCGAAAGCGCATTTGCCGATCATTAGCCATGTTGCGCGAGAAGAAACGCGAGAACCCATGGCGCAAACATGACAATATCCCATTATAGGATCTGCCAGATCGGTAGCACAGGCCATTTGACTTCTATCGTTTGCT
This sequence comes from uncultured Gammaproteobacteria bacterium, assembly GCA_963731655.1. GTDB lineage: Bacteria > Pseudomonadota > Gammaproteobacteria > JAAEPA01 > JAAEPA01 > CAVSWL01. Next base: position 126,539 of record CAVSWL010000005.1, read on the forward strand.
CCGGCCAATCCGGATAGCACGCGAGTGGCGTCTATCCCTGTTTGTGAACCCTAGGGGTATTATCTGAGGGAGTAGAAATGGCTTCGAGAACTGATTATTAACTGATTATGAGCGACAAAAAAATGTTTAAGAAAATATTAGTTGCTAACCGGGGTGAGATTGCCTGTAGAGTGTTTAAAACCACTCGGGCCATGGGGATTGGCACAGTTGCCGTGTATTCCGATGCAGACCGTGATGCCCTTCATGCACAAATGGCGGACGAAGCGGTGTTTATCGGACCCTCACCATCAGCTCAGAGTTATCTCGTCATAGAAAATATCATTCGTGCATGCAAGGAAACGGGGGCGGATGCCGTGCATCCTGGCTACGGATTTCTTTCGGAGAACAAAGCATTCGCCGAAGCCTTGGAACGAGAAGGTATAGCTTTTATTGGACCGAGGCGTTATGCGATTGAGGCGATGGGGGACAAGATTACTTCTAAAAAGCTGGCCGAAGAAGCAGGTGTCAACACCATACCTGGCTTTACCGGAGTGATCCAAAGTGCCGAACATGCGATAGAGATTGCTAAGGATATTGGATATCCCGTTATGCTCAAAGCTAGCGCCGGAGGGGGGGGCAAAGGCATGCGCGTGGCGCGCAATGAGGAAGAATGTCGCGAAGGATTTGAGCGCGCTACCCATGAAGCCAATTCCAGTTTTGGCGATGATCGCGTATTTGTCGAAAAATATATCGATGAACCTCGCCATATCGAGATTCAGATCATGGCGGACAGCTATGGTAATACGATCTACCTGGGTGAGCGCGAATGTTCCATCCAGCGTCGCCACCAAAAAGTGATCGAAGAGTGCCCTTCACCATTTCTCGATGAAGCGACGCGCCGTGCGATGGGCGGGCAGGCTGTGATCTTAGCTAAAGCAGTGAACTACGTATCTGCGGGAACCGTGGAATTTATCGTCGATGCTCAACGAAATTTCTATTTTTTAGAGATGAATACCCGGTTACAAGTAGAGCATCCGGTAACGGAAATGGTCACTGGCCAGGATTTGGTTGAGTTGATGATCCGCGTTGCCGCTGGGGAAAAGCTCCCGCTAACTCAAGAGCAAGTGAAATTAACGGGTTGGGCGATTGAGACGCGAATTTATGCCGAGGATCCGTTTCGCAATTTTATGCCCTCTATTGGGCGGATGGTACGTTATATTCCGCCCCCTGAGGGGAGTGGAGTTCGAGTGGATACCGGTGTCTGCGAAGGTGGTGAAGTTTCCATGTACTACGATCCCATGATAGCCAAACTGATTACTTACGGAGCAACCCGGAATCAAGCGATTGAGCACATGAGCACAGCTCTGGACCGCTATTACATTCGTGGGGTGTCCCACAATATTCCATTTTTAGCCGCGCTGATTGCGCACCCTCGGTTTATTGACAGTCGGTTGAGTACCAACTTTATCGCAGAGGAATATCCAGAGGGCTTCCATGCCAAAGATATTCCTCCCCAAGACCCCGCCCGAATGATCGTCGTCGCTGCATCCGTAACAAGACAATATCGAGAGCGAGCCGCTAAAATTACCGGTCAGCTCCGCGGGCATGAACGTCAGGTCCCTGATAACTGGGTTGTCATTATCGATGGCAAACACCATCCGGTGACGGTAAAATTGATCGAAGGGGGTTACCAGGCGGAATACAATGGTAAAACCTATATCGTCATGAGCGACTGGCAATTTGGTCAGCCATTGTTCGAGGGAACGTTTGACGGAGAAGATCTGTGTGTACAGGTGGAGCGCCATGATTTAATCTATCGCTTGTTACACGAAGGAACGATGGCCGAGGCGAATGTATTACGCGTGGGCACAGCGAAATTGTTTGCCTTAATGCCGGTGAAACCACCTCCAGACACTTCTAAGTATTTACTATCCCCCATGCCTGGGTTACTTGTGTCGGTAGCGGTGGATATTGGTCAGGAGGTCAGGGTGGGTGAGACGCTCGCGGTTGTTGAGGCGATGAAAATGGAGAACGTGCTTCGTGCTGAACGTGATGGAAAAGTACTTACGCTCCACGCTAAAGTAGGCGATGCCCTTGAGGTGGGCCAACATATTCTTGAATTTGAGTAGGTTGGAAAAGGGTTCGCTGGTTTCAAATAGGGATGACCTCTGTCTGGCCAAAATCGCCGTTGTGCCAATCTCGTGAAGAGCTTATCGACGCGCGGTTGGCCATTGATCCAAATTGAAGCCAGTCGTCAACACTTTACGTGGTGAATCAAGATCAAACTATAAAGGTGGGAATACAATGATCGGAAAATTAAATCATGTGGCGATAGTGGTGCCAAACCTTGAAGCAGCCACCGCAGTGTATCGCGATACCTTAGGCGCTAAAGTGTCCGCACCGGTGGAGCTGCCCGAACACGGTGTTGTTACAGTCTTCGTTGAGTTGCCAAACACCAAAATTGAGTTATTGCATCCACTTGGGGAAGGTTCGCCTATCGCGAAATTTTTAGAACGAAATGCGGATGGAGGAATGCACCATATTTGCTATGAAGTTCAAGATATCATGGCGGCGCGCGATCGGTTGGTCGAGCAAGGTGCGAGGGTGTTGGGCAATGGTGAACCGAAGATTGGGGCTCATAATAAACCTGTGCTGTTTTTACATCCGAAAGACTTCTGCGGTACTTTGGTGGAGGTTGAGCAGGTGTAATCAACCTTCAGTTAACTTCCCCGGGGCAGGTACCAGAGAGACGTCAGAATACGCCTGCCTCGGGTTGTTGTTAGATTCATTTTAGTTTGACCCCGTTTCTCTTGTGCACCGACCAAACTATATCGCGTAGCGCGGGTTATATAGAGGCTCTCTATCGGTTAGAGATCTAAATTGCCTCAGTTTGTTTTTGGAGCAAGGCAGAAGTTTCTTCGATCGTTTGGCAATTGATGGCGGGCAAATAAAGAGAATTTAGCTTCGCGGCCCGCGAGGTTTTCTTAATAATACTTTCCAGATTTGGCCGTTTACCCTGCGGTTCTTCAGAGCGGCCAATTCCGCCTCCGAATTCAATAAAAGTCGTAACACCATCATCAATGGCGGTTTGCAAGCACTTTGTCCAGTTAACAGGGTTAAATAATTGGAAGAAAAGCCGCGAACGGATGGAAGATATCTCCGTCTCATGGTAACTCCCGGTGTAATTGGAGAGTACCCGGATAGTGGGCTTGGAGAGCTCGATACTGTCCAGTATGAACCTGAAGTGGCGAGCGGCCGTTACCATGAAATAGGTGTGAAACGCACCTTCAGTTTTTAATAAAATTGGGCGCTGGCGAGGGAACTTTTCAGCTATCTCCGTTGCCAGCGATTCTATATCCTCAGCCGTGCCACCCACAACGTTTTGTGCGGGAAGATTACAGCTTGCGACCCCGCAGTAGTATTTGTCAGCCAGGTTCTGTGCAGTTTTGAGATCGAGTGGTAAGGCCAACATCACGCCCGCTCCGTGCTCGCTCATCAACTCCCCACGTTTTTGCACCAGTTTGAGGGCATTCGTGAAGCTGAGCGCGCCGGCAATCACCAGCGCAGCATATTCACCAAGACTGTGGCCCGCGGCCGCAAAGGGAGTTGGGCAATTCTCCTGCATTAGGTCTTTGAAGACTGTATAGCAAGCGATCTGGTGTGTTAGCAACGCTGGTTGGGTAAATCGGGTAAAATCAAGTTCTTCCTTTGGGTCCCTAAAGGAGAGCGTGGTGATATCATAGCCTAGTATTTCTCTGGCTTGATCGTAGATTTGACGTGCGCTGGCGTGCTCCTCGTAAAGATCGCTTCCCATACCCTTATACTGCGATCCTTGACCAGGAAAGATATACAGGATACGAGGTTTGAAAGTGGGCTCATTAGCAGACATTGATGTTATGCTCGCGTTTGTTTTAATGGGTCAGCAGGGTATGCGGATGCGGTTGTCGGGGGCAAGAACCGAGCAGTATCCAGTTCCGTCTGAATTAGAAGTGAAAGTGCTCCGGAGTCATTTTAAGATTTGTCTAAAAATCAAGGATGGCAGAGTGACTCACGGTTGTCTTGTCCGGGCTCCTCTTCTATCAGTCCGGGGAAATGTGCTGAATATTTTTCGATCCACTCTCTCGTGGCCTGTTCCGTATCGATATAATATCCTTCCTCTTCACAGAGTCTTCTGCGGTAGATTTCGATATAGCCGATTTGTTCCACCATACGTGCACAAAACGCATCGGATTCATTACTGAAACTGATACCCAGCGCGTAATGTTTTTCCTCCTCATCTATCCATTCGATTTGGCCTTGGAAGCTGCACTCTTCAGAGCATATTTTGACTGTGAGAGCTAAGAAGCTACCAAGTGGAAATGCATTTGTGCACTCGAAATATAAGCCTACAAACGGGGGGCTACTGTAGAATTTCTGTGCTATGGGTGTATTTACAGTCCGAAAAGTTAACGGCAGCTCTGAGGGGTGGCGTATATAATTCCGATTATTCCGCCGTAGGCATTCACCGATCCTTGCTTGCGCCGCACCACGACAGGATAGATGCGCATGGCCGGAGAGCGTAATCAGCATTGGATGGAAGGAATGTTCTACTAGTGAGTACAACATAAGCGTTCACTAAAGGGTGGGGAACTCGATTCAATAGGATTGTCATCTAAATATAATCTATTTTATAGTCGTTTCTGGGTTTTTATGCAACAATTCTAAGCAAAAAAACAACACCTTTTGAAACCGACTGGTCGGTGTGCACTTAAATCGGAGGTCAGAAATGACCGAAAGAGGTATTCATATCATCTGAGATGATATGGGTCAGTCTCTATAGTCTTGTCCGTCTCCCGGGGTACTGCCCTGATCCGGGTCGGTTCTCCTGCCTGCGTGGAGAATTGTTAGATGGCCTCTCAAGTGAATGCGAATTAAGCTATCGATCGACGAGACGGATCGAGAAAAAATACCTAAGCGCGGTGAGCGCTACCGATCCTTAGGGGATTAGATCGCGGCAAGAAGAAGGAAACCAGCTCTCACCTGCCTAACGGAACCACTGCAGAAAGGTGAAGGCCGATGAGTGGAATATCCAGTATTATTAGACAATTGTATTGATATTCTCGTTGGATTCCATAATCTCTTCTGCGGCTTCCTCTCGGGTATAGAATCGATTATCTTTTATAAAACCTGCAATGAGAGAGCCTTTTGCTGTTAGCACGCGCCCCGAAGGTGAACGCTTTAAAACCAGTTCCCCAGGAAGGCCATCGAGCAGATGCATTACCGCTGGTTTACCATTTGCCTGACAGCACGGATGAATGATGCCGGTCTGGGTATCTAAGAACGCCGGCGTGAAACCATGTGATTGGCTATGTTCGCTAGTCCCGCCCGTCCCCTGGAAAGCTCGCGTTTCTGCATCCAGATCTTTTGCAGTTAGTGTTCTATCCAAGATTATTGCGCGCTTAGTTTGTTGAGCGTTTAAGATGGGCTTTGCATCCAGTTTTTGCTCAGAGTTAAGTTCGACATAAGGCACCATCTTCAAGCCATTAGTCAATCTGGAGGCCTCCTGCCCTTGATATCTAGATGCTGCTAACGGTGGTTGTTGGGTTATAGCTTGCTGCGTTGCCCCCCGTTGTAGAGTGGGTTCTGTGAAAGTAGATTGATCTTCTGTGACTTTTGATAGCTTCTCAGAGCCTGTCTTACTGACTGTTGGCAACCAGACGACACAGGTCCACCATTCAGTTTGTAGTTTAACCCAACCACCGACTTCGGTCTCGGCTAACCGCGCCCACTTATTGCAAATAGCCCAGAAATTTTGAGATACCGCCTCCCATACTTCAAGTGATTCTTGATGCGTATCCTGCAAGGCATCGATTGCGGCGGAGCCGATTTTACTGTAAACCGACATTGATTAACCTCCAGCGCTAGATTTTCAATCTTCAATCAAATATGGCGGTCATGCAAAAAAAAAGCGTCGACCATGGTATTCACGGACCGTTCAAGAACTAACTGCTCACCTTTCCTTGCTGCTAACAAGTTCTGGGAGCGTTGAGGAGCCATTCCAGTTAATCTATACATCGATTCTCTATACAACTGGTCGTATTATGACTCCCGTATTTCTGAGGCAGCCTAGCATAGGCTATGTTGCAATGCAATAATATTTGTTTGCTTAAGTAATATTGCTACGGAGGAAAACTGCCGCGAGATAATCTCGGGATCTGTAGGATCAACACAGAGGCTTGAAAACCTAGGACGTCGCGATTCGATGGGCCGCTGTAGTATATATAAATACCTGTGCTACAGATTCGTGGGGCGATGGCTTACTGTTGCTTTAGTTCCTTAGCGTTTACCAAAAGCGGTTGCAAAGAATACCAAGAATGCGGAACTCGGGCTACTATTTCGCCGTTGATAAAGAATTTTAATGTGCTGCTTCCACGTATAAAAATCGCATGTATCGCCAGCGACAGTGTGGCAGCGATCGCTACCACCAGTGCATACTTTATCCAGACGTTCCACGAGAAATTCGCAAGGATTGCTCCAATCATGATCGGTGTGATGCAGCAGGTAGACGCTGTAGGCGGCGTCAGACAGTACGCGCTGTATTCGCCGGTCACGCCGGAACACCCGCTCGAATCCACCAAGTACGAGATGGACCGCGGCAAATATTGCGTAGCTGTTCAGCAAATCTCGAACCAGATGGAAGCGCTGTTCATCATCTTCGATTACGGGGTAGAGTGGCTGAAATATAATAAAACAACCCGCTATCAGTGTAGAGTTGAGGCTGAGCACGGTAAACTTTTCCGGCCAACTACGCCAAAGAAACAACACTATTCCCAGAGCGAAGAATACTCCGTAATCTATCCACTCGAATGGCGAGCCAAGAAACAACACATCATCGTAGGTGGAAGGCAGTACTTTCCCCATTGCATAGGGAGCGAGTCCGAGCATAGGGTAAGCGCATAACCCCTGCCAGGGAAGATTGTGCTTATAGAGTATCCTGATTGCTCCCAGCCGCACGGTGGCGGTTGCGACTAAGAAATAAATCACCAGATACCACAGGAACCAAAGATGTGAAACCCATCAGCGCGGAAAAACAATAGCTTCAATTTCAGCGAATGATTGGGAATGAAGGATCGACGGAGTATAGCCCTTATCCGTTACAACGAGTGGCGCACAAGTATGAAACCAGAAAAAATTGAACCTACCCAAAAAGATTTTATTCGGAAAAATAGCCGAAATATTTACTGGGAATACTACGGTCGACAACAACGTGAAACGGTTTGTTTACTCAATGGGTTAGCGATGAGCACCCACTCTTGGAAATCGTTTTTACCGTTCTTATTGGATAAGCACGATGTCCTATTGTTTGACTACCTTGGTCAGGGACGATCTTCGTGTGAAGATGAACCTTACACCATCCCAAGCTTTGGCGGTCACTTAAGGCTTATTCTAGACACGCTGAATCTGGGTAAAATCCATTTAATGGGGATTTCCTACGGTGGATTTGTTGCGCTCGACTTTGCCCGTTTGTACGCAGACCGTCTCCACACCCTAACGTTGTCTGGGATTCTTCTTAGTCATGAAGTGTTGTTTCAACTGTACCAGGAGTTATCTTTGCGTTTCTACCGTGGTGGATCGGAAGGTTTTGATCTTTACACACATTATATGTACGAAAAGATTTTTGGTGAGTCTTTCGTGAGAAGCATTCGGGATCAGTTGGAATCAATGCGTGAGAAATTTCACAGACGCTACGAAGACCGAGTACATTGCTTGATTCGCCTTACCGAGGCGCAAATCCCCTTTTTCGCGCAATTGGACGCTAATCTGGAAGGCTACCGAAGGATTGCAGTGCCTACACTTATCATCGTTGGTGCTGAAGACCGGGTGATACTTCCCGAAGTGCAGCGAAAAATCTGCAGTATTCTTCCAAACACCCAGTTTAAAACGATTCCCGATGCGGGACACGTTGTTTATTTAGAAAAACCGGATACGTTCTTCGGCGAATTGAAGCGGTTCATTACGTTCCGAAACATAAATGCCACTCATATCGATCAGTGTTGGGAACAAAGGCAGACGATCCACCACGTGGTGAGCATGGACTGGAGAGTGAGCCGATATCGATGGCTTGGCACATGAGGGATTGCACCTATCATCGGGGATGGGAATGTTGAAGTTTTTCACGCTGATAGCGGATGGCTTACGCAACGAATTCCTCAAACCATAGAAATTCTTCAGCGTCCGTCGCGAGGCCGGGGTGTCTGATAATTTCTGTTCGAAAAATGCAATCACGGCAGCGCCCGAACTCGATCTTGTTTGAACAGGAAATCCTTTTGTGTGGTGGATTAGCCTTTGAAGTCGGTGATCTCAATATTTCCTTAAATTATCTGTTCAGCAAATAGCCTCAGCGATTGGGCAACCGTTATTTCGTTCCCGCTTCCTTCGAAGCAGAGGCCGGACGCTCCACCCATGGTAATGGATAGAATGGCCCTAGATAGTAGCGCGTCCACCACTGACCAGTGACTGCGCGTGTTTCTGGGTCGGTAAACCGGTACCAATACAGACTTATCCGCAGGTAACGTGGTGGTGCACTAGGAAACGGATTCGATTCAAGCAGTGCCGTTACCTGTGGCGCATTTTCTAGCAAGCGGTCAACAAAGGCCTCGAACCAGGGTAAAAAGGGTGAGCCAATGGGAACGAACCACATCATCCAATCCAATCGAGGTTGATGCGGCACAACAATCTCTGGGCGCCGATGGATATCCCCCGGCTTGTATTTAAACGCGTAAGGTTTCCATGTCTGTCCGTCTCGAGAACCTTCTATGATGATTTCGATACGTGCCGTTTTCATGGTGGGAAAGACATGATAATTGCTTGTCAGTCGGAAAGGCCGTAACTGTTCAATTATCGTGGCGACAGGCTCGGGGCTGCGTTGCCCGGAGATCATTTCCCATCCTTGAAAAACGCTGACTAGCACTATGAGGATACCCACTCCCCAAATGGTGCTGGCCTTCAGACGGCCTCCTATGAATTCGGCGGCCTGAGTGCGCATCAGCCAATGAGCTGCTGTCTCAGGCACAATACGGCGAATGGCCTGGTCGTCGAACAAGAATAAACAGAGAAATAGGGTTAGCAAGTTGACAAAGTTATGATTGCTCGTCAATAGAATCAGCACTTGCATCAGGATGGTAGCCCAGGCGGCAAACAATCTTGGGCCTCGGGACAAGAACATCATGAAGGGAACCACCAGTTCAATGATAAGCGCGGATCCGGTGCAGAGTATCAGCAACCACTCCGGAAGCTGGTGAGCATACCAGGATCCCCAATGGGGTAGCGGTTGCACTTCGAAGTAATAGTTGAGCGCGGTGAGGTTTGCCCAGGTCGGATCGCCACTAATCAGTTTCGATAAGCCGGAAAGAAAACGAAATCGGAACAGTAACCAGCGAAATAACCAAATGATGATGCGGGAGCTTGATGGCAGGAAAATAGCCAGGAAACCTGCTTCGAGGAGCAGATAGTCCCATTGAAAATTCATGAAAATCTGTCCCGCATGGAAAAGCGATAAATAGAGCACGAAAAGCAGTATGAGAGACAGTCGTGACAGGATGTTGAAGAAAAGTAGGACAGAGAAACCGCACCCCGCGATGGCGGTTGCACGCAACGCCGCGTCGCTGGCATTAATCCAGAAAATAGTCGGGAGCTTCCACCAACTGGCGCTCCCATATTGAGAGGCGACGAACTGCAGTTTTTGGCTGAACGGGAGGATCCCTTCCGCACCCGCTAGCCCGGTAATCTGGGTGCCAATCGATACGAACGCAATGAGATAAATAACGGCGAGCAGTCGCAGGAACAACGCGGAGATGAGTTGATAATCTTGAGATCGAGGGAAAGCTCCTTGAAAGAGTCCCGCAAGAGGAAATATAAGCGCTTGTTTATTCATGAAAAATATGTGTTGCGGAGATCTCGTCATTCAGCTATCCACAGAAAGTCTGAGCGGATTAACGGCTTGTTTAGCGACCGTGGAGCTCAATATAAATATTGTGTGTCCTGGGATGGATTAGCTCTACCGGATGAAAGCCGTCTCAATGGGGATTTAAATTCTGAATCGCGTTAACGTTGGGAACTTGATTTAAGATTAGCACTCGAAGGAGTAGAGTGCTAATAATGTTTTATTGGGAGATGAACCTATGACTAAGGTCCTAGATATACCATTTTCGATGCCCGGGGGAAGTCTGCAGGCCTATCTGCAGGCAGTCAATCAATTTCCGCTTCTGAGCGCGCAGGAAGAGCGTGAGCTCGCGAAGGCTTATCGCCAGGAAAATGATTTACGAGCCGCTTGGCGGCTGGTGACATCTCACCTGCGGTTCGTGGCTAAGATTGCGCGGGGTTATCGGGGCTACGGACTGCCCGTGGACGATTTGATTCAAGAGGGAAATGTTGGCCTGATGAAGGCGGTTAAGCATTTCGATCCCGATATCGGTGTCCGCTTGGTCTCTTTTGCTGTGCATTGGATTCGCGCAGAGATCCACGAGTTTATTTTGCGTAACTGGCGTATCGTCAAGGTGGCGACGACAAAAGCTCAGCGTAAATTATTTTTTAATCTGCGCAGTGCCAAGAAACAACTGGGGTGGCTCAGTCCAGAACAGGCTGACGAAATCGCCGGCGAACTTGGGGTGAGCACTCAAGATGTGCAAGAGATGGAGGGGCGTTTGAGTGTTACCGACAAAGCTTATGACGCACCGGTTGACACGGATGAAGATGCTGATTGGATAGCGCCTGCCGCTCATCTGGAGGATAAGCAGCTTGATCCCGCCGGTTTCATCGAGGCCGCTGATTGGGGAGAGCGCAGTTCGGCGCAGCTGGTTGCCGCGCTGGAAACTTTGGACCCACGTAGCCAGGACATCATCAATAGGCGATGGCTGACTGAACCCAAGGCAACACTGCAGGAACTTGCGGCGCACTATGGGGTGTCTGCAGAACGCATACGTCAGATCGAAACTCGCGCCATGAGTAAGCTCCAGGCGATACTCGACATTTAATCCACGATACTAGCTAGTCGATGAGCTGCTCATCGTGATTTCGAACTTAGCGGGAGGAAGGGCGGGACGTATCGCGGTCGAGCACTGAATGCATATTATCGTCGGAGCTTCTATTGCGAACTCTTCTTTTATCCCGCTCCCAATATTTCGTGATTGATCCCGATGGGTTGGGAAAACGATTGATACTGTGGTTGCCGATACCCACCGAGGGTCAGAAATAAATATATTTGTAAACAATGGGATAAACTCTGGAAATTCAATATGCCCAGGCTGGTATAGGGATTGCCTATTCAATAACTGCACAATCAATACATTGAAATTAAATAGGAGAGATCATCATGATCATTCTAATTGCGAGCATCGTGATCGCAACCCTGATGGGCATTGTAGCAGTGATGGTTTATGGTGCTGACCAGCTCCCATTATGGGTTGACGGCCTCTTTTGGGGACTGATGAGTGCAGGTATGGTGATCCGCTTAACGGAGATCGTCTTACAAACCTGCAGAGCTCGCTTCGCGACTCGCCAACATGGGGGCTTGAAAGCGCGAGCAAACGATAAGCCAGAGAATTCGGTGTCCTTGTCGCGTTAGGGATTAGCGGACTAACCGAAAACAGCGGGTAGTACTCATGCTAACCGGCGAGTGGCCACCCACCTCGCCGAAATTACAACGAGTAGAGGATAACGGCTATGTATCCCAGTATCGCATTTAACGTTTTATACCAGAAGCAGCCACAAGAACAATCAGTCCGTTCGATACGATGCCTGCCCGAGCGTATGCTGCGGGACCTCGGGTTGAGTCGGAGCGAACTCTGGCGACTTGATAGTACTGTTCATCCTGGTCTGAAGACCGAGTTCCAAGCCGCTAGGCCGTATCGTGAGGGTGCATAAAAATTTTGGGAATATTTACCGGATCACTCTGGCGTGGGTACCTCGAGTCCCTTAAACCCCAGACTGTTTAACACCTGCCGAAGGGTCCGTTTGGCGGCGTACAATCCTTTGGCTAAGTTTGCAATGCGTAACCAATCTTGAGGTTTAAGTATTACCTCGGTAAGAACGTCCTGTCTGGATAACTTGCCTAACGGGTTAACTGCTTTCAGGAGTGATTCCGGTAGGACCATTTGCGTGGTGTCCGAAACGGCGCGAATGGCCAAAAAGGGTGCTCGATTTTGGTGGGCATAACGGGCGATCGCGACGCTTTCCATATCTACCGCGATTGCACCGCAGGAGGCAGCTAAAGTCCGTCGTTGAGGGGGGATTCTCAGCACACCGTTTGACTCGGCTAACGCCCCAAGATGAGATGTGATGCTTGTAGCCAGTTTTCGATACAGAAGTTCTTGCCAAGTCGAGCTGATAGACCATTCTTGTCCATCCATTGCCAGAATTCTTTGGGGTAGCAATAAATCGCCTACGCGCAGTGTATCGTCTAATGCCCCTGCAGTGCCCCAACTGAGCAAGGAGCCAGCCCCTTGTTCAAGCAAAAGTCTAGCGGCCTCCTGAGCGCGTCGGGCGCCCATGCCGGATACGGTGAGCCAAACTCCTTCTGAAAGCGGCAGGATCGTGCCGATCGCGATCGTCTTCCGTGTTAAGGTTTTCGCTTCGGTGGGCAGTGCGCATACGATGCCTAAGGGCTTGTTCGCCATAGGCGGGATGGGGTCTAGTTTAAAGCTCTGTGTTGGCTCGGCACAAATTACGATAACGGCCTAGCGCCCACAGTGGAAAATACTTGCTGTAGCCGTGGTATTTTAAATAAAAAACTCTAGGGAATCCGGGGGCTGTGTAATCTGGTTCTTCCCAGAGGTTATCCTCCCGTTGGGTGCGGATTAGGTATTCGACGCCTCGTAGTACTTCAAGTGAGGCGGTCTCTCCGGCAGCCATCAGAGCCAACAATGCCCAGGCAGTGGAAAAAGACGTGCTGGTAGCGTTCGTGCCGGCCAAGGAAATATCGGCATAGGAATCGTTGGTTTCTCCCCATCCGCCGTCTGCGCGTTGTTTGGATTTTAGCCACCGCACCGCCCGGCGGATGCACAACTCATCTTTAGAGATCCCTGCGTGTTCGAACGCCGTTAAAACCGACCAGGTGCCGTAGATGTAGTTGGTTCCCCAGCGTCCGAACCAGCTCCCCTCGGGTTCTTGTTCCCGGCGAAGATAGGCGATTGAAGCGTCCATGGTTGGTCGATACTCGGGGTAACGATCAACGAGCCTGGAAAATAGCGTAAGGCAGCGCGCGGTGACATCGGCGGTGGGCGGATCCAACAAAGCGCCGTGGTCGGCAAAAGGTATTTCATTTAAATAATAATGGGTATTGTCGGCGTCGAATGAGGCAAAGCCGCCATCGCTGGATTGCATTCCATTAAGCCAATCTGCGGCGTGTTTGATCGAGGAGTCAAAATCGCCATGCCCTGCTTGATGCATTGCCCAACCCACTGCGGCGGTGTCATCTAAGTCAGGGTAGTAACTGTTTTGGAACTGAAAAGGCCAGCCGCCCGCCTTGAGTTCGGGCCGGTTTCGTTGCCAATCCCCTTTTGCATCGAGTAATTGCTGTTGTTGCAACCACGCCAATCCGCGGTGGACGCCCCGCAGAGAATCAATAGTGGAACATTCTAGAAGTGCTAAACAGGCTAAGGTTGTATCCCAGACCGGTGACACACAAGGCTGGCAATAGACCATTTGATTGGTTTTGATTAATAGCTTTTCCAATGCCTGCTTGGCGGTTGTCCGTGAGGGATGCTCGGGTGGATAGCCCAACAGATCCAACGCTTCATAGGCGTTAACCATGGCGGGGAAAATCGCGCCTAGCCCCCCCTGCTCATTAAGCCGTTCAGTAAACCAAGCTTCAGCTCGTTTGATTGCCCGCCGCCGGATCCATCTAGGGATTAAGGGTTCCAAGTGTCGCCCCAGCCGATCCGTGATTAAAAACATCCGGTTTAATCTGGAGCGCACAGGGAAATAATGAGTCTCTTCTTCGGGGGGTACGGTGAAGAGCTCACGAATATGGGTCGTCGTTGGATTTCTGGCTTTGGGTTTCAGACTGCACAGAATGAATAAGGGCACCATAACCGTTCGGGACCAGTAAGAAACCTTATCGATATGAAATGGAAACCAGTGTGGCAACAACATGATTTCGACGGGGATAAACGGCACGCCACGCCAAGGGATCTGTTCAAATAGGGCCAGGGTTATGCGGGTGAACACATTGCAGCATGCCGCACCGCCATGGGCCAGAATCGCCTGGCGTGCTCGCATCATGTGTGGAGCGTTAGGGGAGTCACCTGCAAGTTTAAGTGCGTAATAGGCCTTTACCGTACAACTAAGATTAAAGTCGCCACCGTAATAGAGTGGCCAACCATTGTCGGCGTCAGCACTTTGCCGAGCCCGGATATACGTGGCGATTTTAGATTGCAGGATGGGGTCAACTTCATCCATATAATGCATCATTAAAATATATTCCGCCGGGATGGTGCAATCTGCCTCCAATTCGAATAGCCAGTAGCCCTGGGGATGTTGTAATGCGAGCAAGGTTTCCGTGGCATTGGCTATCGCAACATCTAATCGAGAAAGCGCCGGAGCGCGGTCGATTAAAGCTTTCGCATCGTCTTTCCGTGCGTGGATTGTGGCGTTGCTCATTAGCCTCTCCTGTATAGCTTAGGCTTTGTTATTTATTCTTTAAGACTACTCAGCTCTTTCCAGAAGGTGTCTGGTAAGTGGGGTTTTCCCGCTGAGATTAGCCGTTAAACCAATAGTGCTCTACTTCTCCGAAACACCGTGAGTGGCCATTCAGCTGTGGTGGCCACGAATCTCAGCGTCGGTAGCAATTTAAGCGATTATTTTTTGTTTTGGTTGCAGACTCCGGTAGTTTTCGGGGTAACCCGATGCACGAACAATAGAAAATCAATTTCACTAGCGAATCATGGGTTGTCGTCAACCGGCTTGTAGCTACCGTAGCCTTCACGCTGCGACGGGTGATTTTAACCTCGTTGCCCGATCTGAAATCCAGGTGGCGATTGAGCTTGCGCAACGTCAACACAGCCATGGCGATAGCCCACAGGCAGAAATTGCGAATGCCGGTTTCATATTTTGGTATCAGCAAGGTGTAATCAACGGCGTTGGTGAGATGGCAGCGTGCTACACTGATCAAGCTAATGAGTCCACGCTCAAAGGCATCGGGTTGCTGCTGTCCTGGAACCAGGTTGCTCAAGTCAAACCCTTGCCCCGTGAATAGATCTCGTGGCAGCCAACAGGCGCCACGCTGGTGGTCCTCCCAAATATCTTTAAGAATATTCGTCATTTGCAATCCTTGGCCAAATGAAACCGCCAATTCCATTAGCTTCGCCTCATTGAGGGAAATTTCGTCCGAGTAGTCACAAAATAGTTGGGTCAGGGTTTCACCTACGATGCCAGCCACATGGTAGCAGTAACGGTCAAGATGCGGTAGATTATCCAATCCGGTTACAGAGCGCCGTTGCTGGAATTCCACCATTCCCGCCGCCATAATGCGAATGCAGCGTCGCAATGTGTTTTGCTGACGCGTATTCATAGAACGGGTGATATCGATGATATTTGGTGTGAGTTGGATTAGCTCGTGCTCAGCGGGAATAGTGCTATCCGAGAGCCTTGAAGATAAGCTACGGGCGAAACTGGGGGCATCCGCGTTACCCGCCACTACATCCACGAAGAACTGAGAGAAATGCTGCTTTTGCGGCCAATCCAGCGCAGGCTCATCCTCGATCGTATCTACGATACGGCAAAGCAGATAGGCATTGGAAACCACTCGATAAAGTTTAGCCGGCAGTTGGGGAATGGTTAGCGCAAATGTGCGTGATACCCCCTCAAGTAGATATGTCTGCAGATCGTCTGCGGAAGCGAACCCACGGCTGCTCGATTCCTCTCCAGCATCCTCGGGTAGAGGTGAATTAAAAAACTCTTTGCTGGCGCCTCGGTGCATTAACATTTGTCCGTTAACGATGCTGATTACCTGTCGGAAAATGCCACAACTGGATCATGGCTAATACCGACATAGCAGTGAAATGCCGCAGTGCGTTACCGTACTTCCTTGGGGGTAATGGACATACTCTGCGGTGAATGATAAGGGCATAAGACTACCGATTTATGATATCCATGACTCTGAGACCAAAAGGAACAAGTCTATAACTTATCAATAGCAATTTATCACAACCAGAGTGCCTGCGAAAATAGTGAATTTGCGTTGCAATACTATTCAAGCGGTTTCACTAGGTGCTTGAAAACCTTTTATTGGTTGCGCCATTACCGGGTCTGCGCCAGCTAAAGATCGGTAGGGGTATCGGGTCTCGATCGAGGAGCACTGCAACTTTGGCCTTGTTATTCGGTTCTATTAGTTTATACAATGACCGCCCGCTTACCCGAGCCGATAGCGATACAAAGCAGCGATTATGGTGGGAACGCCCCGGTTCGCACAACGCCACTGGAGAGGGGTTTTAATGAGTATTCCATTTCGTCAACAAGTCCGAGTTGCCAGCTATGTTCTGAGCCAAAAGCTTAGAAGTGTAAAACGTTATCCCTTGGTGCTGATGCTGGAGCCTCTGTTCCGCTGTAATTTGGCTTGCGCGGGTTGTGGAAAAATAGATTATCCTGAAGAGATATTGGATAAACGTCTGAGCGTTGCAGAATGTCTGGCGGCCGTCGATGAATGCGGAGCACCCATCGTCTCAATTCCGGGGGGTGAGCCACTGATACACAAGGAGATGCCTGAAATCGTCGCAGGAATCATTCGCCGCAAGAAATTTGTCTATCTGTGCTCCAATGCGTTGTTGCTTGACAAGCGTATCCGTGACTATGTCCCTTCACCCTATTTCGCATTTTCGATCCATCTCGATGGCCTTAGAGAGCGACACGATGCTTCGGTTTGTCGTAAAGGCGTATTCGACAAGGCCGTGAAAGCTATTAAACTAGCGATTGATCAAGGATTTAGGGTCAATGTAAACTGTACCTTATTCCACCAGGAAGCGCCGCAAGAAGTGGCGGATTTCTTTGATTTCGTCACTGGATTGGGAGTCGAGGGCATTACCGTATCACCGGGTTTTAGTTATGAGCATGCACCTCAGCAATCCGTGTTTTTACAGCGGCACGCTAGCAAACAGCTCTTCCGCGAGATTTTTAAACGCGGTAAGGGACGTAAGTGGCCACTCAATCACTCCAGTTTGTTTCTGGATTTTCTGTCGGGTAATCAGACCTATCAATGCACTCCATGGGGTAATCCGACACGCAATGTGTTCGGTTGGCAAAAGCCCTGTTATTTGCTGGTGGACGAAGGATATGCGCCTAGTTTCAAAGCGCTGTTAAACGAAACGGATTGGGACAGTTACGGAACAGGCCGTAATCCGCGATGCGCCAATTGCATGGCCCATTGCGGATTTGAGCCTACTGCGGTAAATGACAGCTTGGCTCATCCGCTCAAGGCGCTGCGTGTATCGATTGCCGGCCCTCGTACAGAGGGTTTAATGGCCCCGGAATTGCCCGTAAAGTACCCACATTCGGTCCAAGCGGAAGAAACGAAACTCGCCATGGATGATTTAATGAGTAAACGCAGTGTTCCGTAGCGATCGTTAGTGTGGGTGGCATTAGGCTGGAGATGGCTGTATACCACTATAACTAGCATTTTTGTTTCGGGTGATCGCCACTGGCCGCAAGTGGCAGTATTGTGAGATGTATAAATAGCTCTTGATCATTTGTCCCAATCATCTTCCAGCGGTTTAAATATCTCGGTTAGTGGGTTTCATCGGGCAACTCTCAAGCGGCAGATGCGATTTATGATGACCTCCAATATTTAATCTTTTTACTTGTTTTGCGTCCGACTGCTTTCTAATGGTGGAAATTTTCAAAGAGTCGTTAGAGCGCATAGCATGTTGAACCTATGGCTTTAGTCCTCTCTGTTTCGACGCTATCGATATGGGTAGTAATAACCTTGCTGCCTTGGCGCCCGTGGGCCTCTGAGCCTTATCTAGATGCGGACGAGTCCGGACAAGATATTAGGCTCGATAACATCACCGTGCTTATTCCCGCGCGTAATGAAGCTGCCTCGATCCCGTCCACCTTACACGCATTGGATCACCAGGGACACGGCTTGAACGTGATCGTGGTGGATGATCAGTCAACCGACGATACCGCTGCCGCTGCGCGCCATGCCTTGGACCGGAATCTGATCGTAGTGCCAGGAAAGCCATTACCCATTGGTTGGAGTGGGAAACTCTGGGCGTTGGAGCAAGGGCGACAATACATTCAGACGCCTTATACGTTGCTCATCGATGCCGATATCGAATTGCAGCCGGGTATGGTTGCCACTGCGTTTAGCCGATTGAAACATCAGGATTGTCAGTTGCTGTCCTTGATGGCTTTTCCCCGCATGTGTTCATTCTGGGAAAAGCTGGTGATGCCTGCTTTTGTTTATTTTTTTAAACTGATCTATCCTTTCCGGCTAGCAAATTCCCGGTTGCCCTGGGTGGCCGCCGCAGCGGGTGGTTTCGTGTTGATGGAGACCCGGTTACTGAATGAACTGGGGGGATTTAGCGCAATCCGCGGAGCACTAATCGACGATTGCGCGCTGGCGCGGTGCGCGAAATCAATGAACTATCGGACCTGGATCGGCTTAAGCCATTCCGTGCGTAGCCAGCGATCCTATCGGGATATATGGGAAATTTGGAACATGGTGGCGCGCACTGCGTTCACTCAGCTTCATTACTCCATAGGGTTATTGATTCTGTGTACCTTGCTTATGCTCCTGGGATATGCGGTTCCCTTGCTGAGCTTATTTGGGACACCTTGGGAGCTGTCGAATTCCTTGGCAGCTATTGCTTTGGGTTTCATGATGTTCACATTCAGGCCCACCTTAAAATTCTATGGCAGAACATCGGCTTGGGTGCTCGCGTTTCCGCTTATCGGAATGCTGTTTTTAGCGATGACCTGGACATCGGCATTACGTTATTGGCGGGGCGAACGGGCGCAGTGGCGAGGGAGAACATATTCGGCAGAGGTTTGAATGTGTGAATTCGATGGCCACTGGGCCTACGTCATTATGAATTCCGCCGACGCGGTTGTGGTGCTTAGGGGAATCCGATCCAAATGAACGTGGCATAATTGAAATCATTTCGCTATACGCGACATAGAGCGGTTTGGCAACGGGATGACCGGTCGGATTACTTGGTCGATTGCATGCCATTGCGTTGTTCTACTCCCCACAGCTCAACAAGCCATCAAATGCTATGCTTACGAGCACTTAGCATAACCGGTGCATTGAACACTCAGCGGCTGCCTGAGCTCGCTGTCTAGCTGCACCGCCGTCAGGGAACCTCCCCAAACGCAACCTGAGTCGAGGGCAATGAGTCCAGGTACCGTTCGGTAACCGAGTGTCGCCCAGTGACCGCAGACTAAGTTGAGGTCACGGTTTTTCCTCTCCTGCATTTGATACCACGGTATCAAATGCTTTGGTTCACTGCCGGGTGAACTGGTGCAGCGCATGTCCATACGGCCATCCGCATAGCAATAACGTAAGCGGGTAAATGCATTGGTGATGACTTTCAACCGCTCCCATCCTTGGAGAAGATCGGACCATTGATCGGGATGATTGCCGTACATGTTTGCCATGAACTGCAAATAATCATCGCTGCGAAGTGCCGATTCCAACTCTCCGGCAAGGGTTTGCGCCTTCTCTAGGCTCCATTGCGGGAGCAGTCCGGCATGCACCATGGTGAAACCTAGTTCGGCGTCGTGATGCAGCACCTGGCGATGACGAAGCCAGTGAATCAGTTCATCGCAATCTGCTGCCTTGAGTATATCGTTGATGCTGCTACGTGGACGCGGTTTTCGCACGCCCGCATGGATGGCGATTAGATGCAGGTCATGATTACCTAGAACCGTGGTCGCCGAATCGCCCAATTGATAGACAAACCGCAAGGTTTCCAATGACTTCGGACCACGTTCGACTAAGTCGCCGGTGAACCAGATTCGGTCTTTGGTTGGATCGAAATTCAAACGGTCCAGTAGCCGCTGTAATTCATCAAAACACCCTTGTAAATCACCGATCGCGTAGATGCTCATGGGTATTTTGCAATAAGGAATCCGGCGGCCAGTTCGACTGTTTCAATTGGCCCCTCCGCAGACATCTTTCGATCAATGCAGCACGCGGGGCATCGATAGGGTAAACGGCTTGATTTCTGCGTCAAACAAGCTGCCATCGTCCCCAACCATTTGGTAACTGCCTTGCATCGTGCCGACCGGAGTTTCCAGCATCGTGCCGCTGGTGTATTGGAAACCCTCGCCGGGGCGAAGATAGGGTTGTTTCCCTACCACACCCTCGCCACGAACTTCTTGCACCTTGCCATTGGAGTCGGTAATGATCCAATGACGTGTTAATAACTTAGCTGGAATCGTGCCCACATTCTGGATGGTGACGGTGTAGGTAAAGACATATCGGCCTTGCTCCACATCGGATTGCGTCTCAATGAAGGAGGAGACCACTTTTACGGAAATTTTGGGTTGCTGAGTAACATCCATGATAGGCCTATCTTCCCACACCCCGGCTCTGCAGTAAATCCTATTGATTGTGGGGAATACAATTCCGAGAATTTATAATTCAATGCTCGGGTGAGTATTTTTTACGTACCGGTTGTTATCGGCAAACGGATTATCGTGCGGCTTGGGGCCGGGACTTAATCCGAGAATTAAGCAATGAGGAGCTTGATATCGACCCTTATACGGCGAGGCATGAGTGATTGGCGAGTGAGGCAAACTGTTGCAAGCTCACCGTTTCCGCGCGCGCACTAGGTTCGATGCCTGCGCGAACAATGGTTTCAGGGCTTACTCGGTCTTTGAGGGCGTTTTTCAGCGTTTTACGGCGGTGTGCGAAGGCCAGTGCCACGATTTGCGAGAAGTGGCGCTCGTCGCTTACTGTAATCGGCAATTCGGCATAGGGGACAAGTCTGATCAATGCAGAATCCACCCTAGGGGGAGGAGAAAATGCCCCTGGACCTACATTAAATAAGCACTCAGTATAGCAACGGTACTGGAGCATAACCGAAAGTCGACCATATTGGTGGCTGCCGGCAGGGGCGGTGATCCGGTCAACCACTTCTTTTTGTAATAAAAAATGCATGTCGTCAACAATTTTCACATAGCGGATCAGCCGGAATAATAGGGGGGTGGAGATTTGATAGGGAAGATTCCCCACTACCCGTAGCTTGCCGGTGGGCGGTGCAAGCCGATTAAAATCAAATTTCAGGGCATCTTCATTATGTACAACCAGCTCACCGACGTGGGCGCAATAAGCTTGCAATTTCGGTATCAAATCACGATCGAGTTCCACAACCTCAAGCCGTCCCAGCCGTTCAAGCAATGGAACTGTTATCGCGCCTAACCCGGGGCCGATTTCCACCATCGGTTGCCCTTTGCGGGGCACAATGCAATCGACAATGCTTTCGATGACATTGAAATCTCTTAAAAAATGCTGGCTGAATCGTCTACGAGCTTGGTGTCGCATTGCCGATAATATCGCTATATCAATGCGAGGTGAGATAGCCAATGGGTGTCTGCCTCGCGTGTGACTGAGAATTGTATAATCAGCGTCTATGTGTTCGTTACGACGGGCGTTCTATCGATGAATAGCTGCCGGATTATGGCTTGGACCAGGTGTGTGGACTTCGTACGGAGAATGCCCACAGTCCCACACCGCGATGGCGGGCAATTTTTTCCAGAGCTTGGTATTCAAAGGGTGCGTCAGGCAGCGCTAATGCCCAGCCCCTTTCTACCAGATACGCACCCAGATCTTCACCCTTGACTCGGCAAAGCGCGCTGATCGTGCCGTCTTGATTGGGTTGAATAACTTCACAGTGAACGAAATTCGCACCCTTTTTAAATTCGAGTGCACGCGCTGCACGGGAAGTGCAATCGGACAGGCGAGTGGAAAATCGGCAGAGCTCCTCCGTGACCGGGATAAAAATACCGAAAAGCCGAATGACTTGACCATTAATTCTGAGCGTTCCATCGTCTTGCACGAAGGCGTAACTGGAAATCTCTTCGCTGTATGCTATGCAGGGGGCCAGCAGTATCAGTGCAGCGGAAAGCAAGGCGATGCGTATGATAGTGTAGATAGGGGCTTGCAGTGCGCCATCCTCAAGAATGCTGCAGGACTCTCGGTATTTAGCAAAGCCATCACTCAGCACGGGGCTTGCCTTCCTCTTGCCGTCTTAAATACCCGGCATAACAGTTGTCAAGATTACCTTTAACTATATTGCTTGGCGTTTGGATCAGGCAGGGGTGTTTAGAGCCCCAGACAAGCACCTATTGAATGCTAAGACACGTTAGCCGCTGATGGCGTTGCGTAGCTTTTTAATTGCATTGCCTTCGAGTTGACGGATGCGTTCAGCCGATACTTGATATTTTTCCGCAAGCTCACCCAATGTGGGTTTTTTCTCGCTCAGCCAGCGCTGTGTGAGAATATCCCGGCTGCGCTTATCGAGTGTTTCCAGGGCCGAGCGCAAGCGCCGCTTGTGAAATTCATCCCAATCGTTCTGTTCATTCACCCGAGCAGGATCGAATCTGCGATCGGTCAAGTAAGTTAACGGGGCCTGGTAATTCTCAGAATCTTCACCGGACTCCAAATCGAAGCCGACATCGTAACTATTCAGCCGATTTTCCATCTCGATGACGTCATCCGGAGTCACTCCCAGATCCATAGCTACGCTTTCCACTTCTTTTAGATTTAACCATCCCAACCGTTTTTTCGCACTCCGCAAGTTAAAAAACAATTTGCGTTGAGCTTTAGTGGTGGCAACCTTGACAATACGCCAGTTTCTAAGGATGAACTCATGAATTTCCGCTCGAATCCAGTGCACGGCGAAGGATACCAGTCTCACATTAAGGGTAGGATCGAACCGTTTGACTGCCTTCATCAGGCCCACATTACCTTCTTGAATCAAATCACCCAAAGCCAGACCATAACCGGAGTAACTACGCGCGATTTTTACCACAAATCGCAGATGGTGGGTGATCAAGGCACGGGCAGCATTCAGATCATTGTGTTCCTGTAATTGGATGGCGAGATGCCTTTCCTCCTCTAGGGTGAGTATGGGCAGTTGATGGGCTGCACTGATATAGGCATCCAAATTGCCGATGGGAACTGCTAAGGATGCGTGAGGGTGTATCAATGCTTGGGTCATGTATGCGGGGCTCCTAGAGAAAATTTTCAGTGGCTATTCTAACAATCTCTTTGTAAGAGTACTAATCAAGTGCGTGGTTCACGTCTTTATTCCAATCGCCGATCAATCACTCCGGCTCGATTTTGCTCAGATGTCGCGCTACGGCTAACCACGATCCGGCCAAGCCTAGGGCGCCGCTGAGCATAACGATAATGAGTGTATCCAGGCCATCCAATCCCAAAAGCTGGAATCGGCTGTTATACAATTCAGCTAGACGTATTGCGGGTCCTTGCACCAGAGTCAGCGCCAAATTAATCATGATACAAGCCAACACGCCGCCGCTGATACCGTACCAGAGACCACCGTACAGGAAAGGGCGTCGCACAAATCCGTCTGTGGCCCCTGCTAGTTTGATGATTTTGATTTCATTACTTCGATTATGAATATCGAGACGTATGGTATTGCCCACAATGAGTAGTACGGCAATCGCTAGCATTACGCCAATCCCGGTAATGACGCGCTCTGCGATCTCCATCATCGCGTCCAAGCGTTGCAGCCACTGCATATCGAGCACGGCCGAATCCACTTCCGGCAATTGTGATAATTCATCCACTAGACGTTTAATTGCGTGCTGTCGAGTGTCTGTCGGATTGACTATGATCACATGGGGTAACGGATTTTCGTCCAAATAATTCAGCGCTTCCCCAAACTCCGACTTTTGTCGGAAATCATCGAGCGCTTGCTCGGCATCCACAATTTCGAGAACCGTGAGATCCGTCCGAGTTCGCAATTGATCGGCAAAGGTATGCATTTCGCGAAGCGACGTGCCCGATTTCAAGAACAGTGAAATTTGGGTCGCATTACCCCACGTACCGGTAATCGCCTGAAGATTTTTCAAAAACACATAGAGCCCGCTGGGCAGTGCCAGTGCGATACCGATCACGGCCACAGTCATCAGACTCGCCCAAGGGGTACGGCATAGCTTGCCCAAACTGAACAGCAAGGTGCGTGCATGATCCAGCGCGTAGGCTTGGACTAGACTGTGCACCAGCGCTTGCCTTCTCGGGTTTATCATGGAAGATAACCGGTTGTTTTAGGCAATGCGATGCTCGGCAAGTACGCTATGGCATGATGACTGCCCTTGAGTGTCTCTTAATCGGGTATCTACTAAACGGCCGTTTTCCAAATGGAGGATGCGTTTATTGAAGCGAGAGATTAGATCGAGCGCATGGCTAGCCACCAACACCGTAACGCCTACCTGATTGAACAGATTAAATAGCTGCATGATTTCCTGAGCCAGTTCAGGATCGAGATTGCCAGTCGGTTCATCGGCTAGCAGAATCGAGGGTCTGTTGACCACAGCACGTGCGATGCCGACGCGCTGTTGTTCGCCTCCTGAGAGCGCGATAGGAAAGACATTGAATTTGGCTGCGAGGCCGACTTTATCCAGCGCAGCGCGGGTACGGCGATCAATCTCACGGCGCCGGTAGCCGGCAATCACCAGAGGTAACGCCACATTGTCGAAAACCGTGCGATCGGGCAGTAGCTGGTGGTCTTGAAAGATGATGCCGATCTCCCGCCGGAGCCAGGGAATGCGTCGCTTCGGCAACTGGGTAATATTCTTGCCGTCGATCAAGATCTGGCCTCGGCTTGGCCGTTCGATCAAGGGGATAAGTTTCAGCAGCGTGCTTTTTCCGGCCCCGGATCTGCCGGTGATAAAAGCCATTTCGCCTTCGGCGATTTCCAGATTCAGTTGGCAGAGTGCCACATGGCCGGTGGGGTAGTATTTGCTGACATTCTGAAACAAAATCATCGTCGCAATCACCAGGTTGAGCGAGGGCCTTAGGACTATCTAGAGAAGCTCGCTAAAAAGAACTATTTTGAGGGGAAACCTCGTAGTTTACGCAACCACGGGGGGCGAGGGAGTCTTGCGTTCGCCTCAGTGAACGGAACCGGTTATCGGAAACGATACAGTCCAGGCTAGAAACAGGGCCAAATTAGATTTGCCCACATTGAGTGCTAGAGCGGCGCTTGTCGTTGTCACACCCGCTGATTACCGACCCGAAAACTTCGCTTTACAAACCAATTAATGTACTAAAAATGCCTCAGAGGAGTGCTAGAAAGCAAAAATGGAGGCAAAATCACCGGCGGAGCCGCCCCGCTGATCTAATGGGCGGAGAGCAGAATGCCTGCAATAAAAGGCGCGGTTTACATGGGAACTGAGCCTATGGAGCCAACTTTTTAGAGCGTATGTGACGGTCGACGGATTTTGGCTAGCCGCTTAATTTGTGTCTTGCGCCAACAAAGCCTTGACAAACTCCATTGCCTCGAACACACGCAGATCATCAACACCTTCGCCAATGCCGATGAAGCGTATAGGGATACCGAGCTCATTGGCTATCGCGAATAAGATGCCTCCCTTGGCGGTGCCATCCAGCTTAGTCACGGTAATGCCGGTCACCCCGATCGCTTGATTGAATTGTCGGGCCTGATTGAGTGCATTCTGGCCTGTGCCGGCATCCACAATCAGCATGACCTCATGGGGCGCGGTTGCGTCCAATTTCTGTATGACCCGTTTAACCTTTTTTAGCTCCTCCATCAAATTATGCTGGGTATGCAAGCGACCGGCGGTATCGGCAATTAGAACGTCAAATTGACGCGCTTTAGCCGCCTGCATGCTGTCGAAGATGACCGAAGCGCTATCTGCGCCTTGGCCTTGGGAAATAACCGGCACGTTATTTCTTTGGCCCCAGATCTGTAACTGCTCGACAGCGGCGGCGCGGAAGGTGTCGCCTGCGGCGAGCATCACCGTTTTACCCTGCTGCTGCAATTGTTTCGCCAGTTTGCCGATGGTCGTGGTTTTGCCCGCACCATTCACACCGACCATCAGCAATACACAGGGCTTGTGTTCCGAAGACACGCTAAGCGATCGACTGCAAGGTTCGAGAATTTCGTACATCTGTTGGTAGAGCGTATCCAATAGCACGTCGGGATCAGATTTTTGCTTGCGACGTAGACTCGAATTCAATCCGTCGATAATTTTTTGTGTGGCCTCGATGCCGACATCTGCCATCAACAATCTGGATTCCAGATCTTCCAACAAGTCATCATCAATTTTACCCCGTAACAGAGAGCCGATATCCTGGCTTAGGACTGCACTCGTTTTGCGTAAACCGTTGCGCAAACGGGAGAATAGTCCTGATCTTTTGGGTTTATCCCTGGTTATTGGTGTATCTAGCCCGGTCGGCGCAGTAAAACGGGTCGCTTGGTCTGTGTCAACGACAGGGGTGGCCCCCTCTTTGACTGCTGTTTTCTTTTTGAAACGGAACACGTTAATCTGAGTCTTATTCGTCGTAGTTATTCGTACTGAATGAATCGTAGCATTATTCTGCGTTCTTTTTAAGCGACTACGCGGTAGCTCTCAGAAGCTGTCGGACTGAGGTCGTCTTACGGAGTAATGAGAGGCTGGGAATGACGGTTGAAAGCCGGTTGTTCAATCGTTTGGAGAAAAAGAACCGAAGCTATTGACTGAAAATGTTTGTGTCTGGATCGAATAAACGTGATGGTTGGCAGTGGCAGGTCCCTACGCCATGATCAAGAAACTCCCCAAACGCCGTGGCAACCAGGCTTCCAGTAGCCGCTATCGAGGCCTGCGGATCATCGGCGGCGCCTGGCGCGGCCGGCGCATCGATTTTATCGAGCTGCCCACCTTGCGACCAACCCCTGACCGTGTGCGGGAAACGTTATTCAATTGGTTGCAACCGATCATCTCGGGTACGGTCTGCCTTGATTTGTTTGCGGGCAGTGGGGCCTTAGGGTTCGAAGCGGCTTCCCGCGGGGCGGAGCGCGTGATACTGGTTGAGAATCACCCCAAAGCCGTTCGCCAGTTGCAGGACGTGGCGAGGCGGCTTCAGGCCGGGCAGATTGAAATCGTTCAAGCTGACGCCCTGAGTTGGCTTCAGCTGACTTCCGAGCATTTCGATGTTGTCCTGCTGGATCCCCCCTTCGGCGAGGAGGTGTTGAAAACCGCCCTCGGTACTCTGGCTCAACGCAACCTGCTGAAGCATGATGCGCGGATCTATATCGAAACCCCGGCGAATCGCGCGGCTCCTGCATTGCCGGCGGGTTGGACGATGACACATCGCAAGCAGGCGGGCCACGTGGCTTACTGCCTCGCGAGGGTAGAGCTTTATTCTCATCGAGTCGTTCCATAGTCCCTCCGTAAACGAACGAGGGTGGCTGTCTCCGGATTGATAGCAACAGAGCTACCTTGGCATCAATTGGGCAAACCAAGGACCATGAGGCAGAAGCATGGCGCGCAGATGCACATAGGTATGAGGATCCGACACGCGTCTCCAGATCACATCGGGGTGTGGAAGGATGGCCACGAGTGCCAGAGTCAAGGCTCCTAATAGGAGGGACGTTGGCCAATTGCTTAGACTCAAGGGTTTTAGGGCCGTACCGAAGGAGCGCTTTACCGTATTGTTTAACAGGTCTACGCTGAAGAGTTCATCTAAGATAAGGTGAACGATATAACCCAATAAAACGGCGAAGCCGCTCAACCAGGCGATATCGGTTGACTTATCGAGCAGATGGTGGGCAATATCGACCGTCAGTACGCCAAAAAAAGTAGCGGCTAATAAAGAATGCAGTATACCGCGGTGTACAGTCAGTCGTGTGAAAGCCTCGTATACCATAAAGCGGACCAGCAAGTAAACGCCCAGCCAGATTATAAACAGCTCGGCTATACTGAAGTGGCCGGCCAATCCGAACATGGCGGCAAACGCCAAGCACAGTGCTAGAAGATTGAAAAAAATCTTCACCGGCACGGACTGATTGGCATCGATATCCGGCAGCAGTCCCCCCATCACGCCTAGCAGAAAATAGCTCGTCGTCTCAGAGGGTGTTGCCAGACCTGCCGCCAAGCTGGTGATGGCGAAGACGCCGCTGCTCAGCGAGGCGACGGCCAAGTGGGTTTCAAAATTAGCCATAGGTCGGTGTAAAGAAATCGTGGTGTCGTTGCCCGATCCGCCAGATCGCCATCCAAAGATAATGCGCAAAATCTAAGTGATACCGTTATGGGTGTTGCAGCGCAAATCTATGAAGAACAAAGTTGAGATTCACTCCGATCGCTCCTCTCGAAATGGCAAGCATGCTTAGACGAGCGGAGAAATCGATCAGTGGGAATGGCAAAAGCGAATCTTATCTGAAGCAGTATTGCCGATTCCCTAATTTAGATTTGACTTGGTGCCTAGAAGGAATAAAGGAAACCTCCCTGGAGCGCAAAGTCCGGGGCACCATCGTCAAAACCAACGGCCAATGCCCCCCTCAATCGGCCATTGGGGATCACGACATAATCCGCACCGCCATCGATAATGCCGCGGTCCTCCTCTGTCTGGACCCGGAGTTCGCCGATAATATGAAGTTTTTCATCCATTTCATAGATGCCGCCCCCACCCAGTAGCATGGAAAACTTACGGTCGTCGCCACCGTCAGCGTCCGGCACTTCCACGAAGTTGACACCCAGGGTCCCGGCCAACACCAATGCTTGATTTATCCTCTGACGCACGGCGCTGAACGCCCCGAAATTGAATTTGTCCTGTCCTAGATCTTCATCCCCGGTGGGCAACGTAAATTGAGCACCCGCAGTAAAATGCGGCTCCACCGGTAAGTCCAAATGATACCGGCCTACGAAGCGGATATCCGAGATTCCGGAATCTCCGCTTCCCTTATCGGGGTCCACATCTAAGAAGCTCAATTCACCTCCGAGTTCAACTTGCGACTCGCGAAACTTAAAAGGAACGCCACCTCGGCCGCTCAGTTGGGTCACGTTACGATGATCGAAATCCTGATAATTAAAAAACCCCTCAGCATGGGGTGCTGTCGAGATCGCCGCGTCCTCAAAGAAATTGTAAAAAAAACGTACTTCGTCCATGTTGTGCGATTGACCATAAGCAGTTTCCATTCCTGCTAAACCAAGTAACGCAATGAATAGACGTGAAGTTTTCATTAGGTCTCCAAGGGTTGGCGAAGATAAAAGATTGGATTGAACTGAGCGCAAAATAAGGCGCTAGCACCTCTTGCTGAGTGTCGAATTGGATTGCATGCTAATTAGCCAAAGCGAATGCCCAATCATTGAGAAGCACTTGTGCCATGAGTGTTAGCGGCGCTAAACTGGGGATACAGGCCGCTTTGACACTTTTTAAAATATTCGCTTTGAGCGGTATTCTAGGTTATCCACGTTAGGCAGCGTATCCATGTGGGAGATGACATGGCAAAAGATGATGAGGAAGTGAGCGGTTTTCGCATTGCAAACGGTTTCCCCGAGCGAAAGTTTTATGGAGCATAGTCGTTTTATGAAGCCTTTTTTTCCAAAATTTGTCAATAGTTAATACCGCGCGTTAAGGCGTGCCTGCCGAACTTAGCCGACCATCGCAAGGGAAGGCCAGCTTGGAGCTGGGTTGGTGGGTCCGGTAATGAGTATACTTTTCAAAAAGACACAATCTGTTGTTCGTCTTCAAGGCGGGAAGACTGACATACCAAGGTGTTCTTTAACCGATGTTATAACATCGGTAAGGGACTACAAGGTCCGTAGAAATAGGAGCTGACTGGGCTACACTCCCCGGCTCAATCCTATATCTAGGAGCAACTAGAGGAGTATGATAATGAGTACCGTGAGACCTCCAGCGGTAGCGGGAACCTTCTACCCCGCCGATAATTCAAGGTTAAGCCAAATGCTGAGCGGATTGTTCAGTAAAACGGCGGTCGAGTCACCGACCTTGGTTAAAGCGCTTATCGCGCCGCATGCGGGATATATCTATTCGGGGCCTGTGGCGGCTAGCGCTTACGCGCGCCTAGCATTACAGGCTTCCTCAATCAATCGGGTGGTATTGTTGGGACCTGCTCATCGGGTTGGCTTCGCCGGGATTGCCGCACCGAATGTGACGGCGTTTGAAACACCGCTGGGGCAAATCGAGGTCGATAACCAGGCGATCGATCATTTGCTGGACTTGCCGTGGGTTGAACGATCGGATTACCCGCATGCGCAAGAGCACAGCTTAGAAGTACACCTGCCTTTTCTGCAGACCGTTCTTAAGGAATTTAATTTGGTGCCGTTGTTGGTAGGGCACGCGGGAGTCGGCCAGGTGGCCGAGGTCATCGATCGTCTATGGGGCGGGGCCGAGACCCTAATCGTAATCAGCTCCGATCTTAGCCATTATCTCGACTATGAATCGGCCAGCGCCATTGATGCGCGCACCAGCCGGGCGATTGAGGAATTGCGCGGCGAGGACATCGAAATAGAGCAAGCCTGCGGCTGCCTTCCAGTGCAGGGATTGCTACGGGTTGCCAAGCAACGCGGCCTGCATTGCCAGACCGTGGACTTGCGTAATTCAGGCGATACGGCAGGGCCTCGAGATCATGTCGTGGGCTATGGCGCTTACATCTTTAACTGAGATCGATCCTCAGTATCATCGTAGCCTCTGGAAGTTGGCGTGCGATAGTATTGACTACGGTTTAACGCACGCCAAGCGGATGGTGGTGCGCAACCGGGACTTCCCGGCACCGCTGCGAGCACCGCGCGCCACGTTTGTCACCCTTAAACAAGGGGAGCAATTACGAGGCTGTATCGGCACCTTGGAGGCGCGTCGGTCTTTAGTAGAAGATATCGCGTACAATGCGTATGCGGCGGCATTCTCCGATCCCAGATTCTCCCCCTTAACGCGCGAGCAATTTGCCGATCTGGATATTAGTCTTTCCATCTTGAGCCAGCCTGAAGAAATGGTGTTTGGCAGCGAGTCCGAATTGCTCAAGCAATTACGTCGGGGAACGGATGGGCTGATCCTACAGGAAGGAGGGCATCGAGGTACTTTCTTACCTAGCGTATGGGAGTCCCTGCCCGATGAGCGAGATTTTCTGAATCATCTGAAAATAAAGGCAGGATTGCCGTCCAATTACTGGTCGGACAATCTTCGGGTATTGCGTTATACGGCGCAGAGCATAAACCCTGGTTAGATACCCGTCAGACTCAGGCAGGGAGGTCATCGCGATCCTCCCAATGCTTCGGTAGCTGCAACCCTTCGCTGAAGATCCTCGGGCGCAATCTCAAGGTTTCCTCCAAGAGCGTTTTCTTCTACCTGTGCGATCCGTCGTCCGCCACAGAGAGCATGGGTAATGCCCGGTTAAGCCGTTGTGCGGCGCGGTATTGCTCTGTGAGATCGCCCCAGCCATCGAGCATGGCGAGCACTCACGCGCGATTCTCTAGGGTGAACCTAGGGTTTCAGTCGCAATTGCTTCGCCACTCTTCGTTACAAGCACTACACGATCGCGACGGTGATGAATCGCCCGGCCGACCACCTGCTCACAATGCCCAAAACCATACACCGGAGCGGTATCGATAAGATTGATTTCTGCATCCAATGCCGCATGAATCGTGCGGAGCGATTCATTATCATCCGCCTTACCCCAATGGAGTCCCCCGCCGATGGTCCAAGTACCCAAACCGATGACCGATGTTTGAATGCCTGAGTTTCCCAATGTGCGACATAGCATGTACAAATGCCTTTCGTAACGGAGGTGTACCGCCTAGGCTATCCATGCGGCTGGCTAAGTACTTAGAAACGCGAGCTAAAACGTTTCGATGTTATACAATTTTAGTTGGCGTGTGAATTGATCAGGCTCAGATCGAAGATGCGCATCCCCACTCCATGTCAGCTTTTTATGATTAGCACACACGGATGCGCTTGCGGATAATGACAGATGACACATGAATAAAGCGCGAGGAAATACCGGCTGGCAATTCTGGATCGATCGAGGAGGGACCTTTACCGATGTGGTTGCACGTCGTCCTGACGGCATGCTATTGACCCGCAAGCTGCTTTCGGAGAACCCCGCGCATTACCCGGACGCGGCGGTTCAAGGCATCCGTGATCTGCTGGGCTTGGGCCCTGCTGAGCCGATCCCGGCTGGTCTAATCGATGCTGTGAAGATGGGCACTACCGTGGCTACCAACGCTTTATTGGAACGCAAAGGTGATCCAACACTGTTGGTGATTACGCGGGGATTCAAGGACATGCTGCGTATCGGCTATCAGAATCGCCCGCAGTTATTTAAACGTCACATCGAGTTGCCTGAGCTGCTTTATGAAGCGGTCATCGAAGCCGATGAGCGCATCGATGCGCAGGGGGGAGTGATTAGAGCCCTGGATGAGGCCAGACTGGGAAGCGACCTGGAGCACAGTTACCGCAGCGGAGTTCGTTCCGTCGCCATCGTGTTCCTGCACGGCTATCGTTTCCCTCGGCATGAACGTCTCGCGGCCAGAATCGCCGGACGTGTCGGATTCACCCAAATCTCGGTTTCCTCATCGGTGAGCCCGCTCATTAAACTGGTCAGTCGGGGAGATACCACGGTCGTTGACGCGTATTTAACCCCAATTCTGCGGCGTTATATCGACGGGGTCACGGCGCAATTGGGTGACGCCCGACTGATGTTCATGCAAAGTAACGGCGGGTTGACCGACGCGAGTTTGTTTGGGGGCAAAGACAGCATACTCTCCGGGCCGGCGGGCGGTGTTGTAGGCGCGGTGCGCACCGCAGCCATGGCGGGATTTCACCGACTGATCGGCTTCGATATGGGTGGAACGTCAACCGATGTGTCCTTGTATGACGGCGAGTACGAACGTACGTTCGAAACCCAGGTGGCGGGAGTGCGTATGCGGGCGCCGATGATGAAAATCCATACCGTTGCGGCCGGAGGCGGTTCAATCTTGAGCTTCGATGGGGGACGGCTGCGCGTAGGACCCGCCTCGGCTGGATCCAATCCAGGGCCTGCCTGCTATCGGGCGGGTGGCCCGCTGACCGTGACCGATATCAATGTGATGCTGGGGAAAATCCAACCGGACTTTTTCCCGTATGTTTTCGGGCCTATGGGTGATCAACCCCTGGCGGTCGATGTGGTCGAGCGGAAATTCTCTGAACTCGCGAGAATAGTCTCCCAGGAGACAGCGGTTAGCATGAGCCCGCTACAACTTGCCGATGGCTTTTTACGCATCGCGGTGGAGGTGATGGCGAATGCCATAAAACAGATCTCCATTCAACGTGGCTATGATGTTACCCAATATGTATTGTGTTGTTTTGGCGCGGCCGCAGGCCAGCACGCGTGTTTGGTCGCCGATGCTCTGGGCATCCAGCAGGTATTTATTCATCCGCTGGCGGGAGTGCTATCCGCTTATGGCATGGGCCTCGCCGACCTGCGGACGCTGCGTCAGCAAACCGTGGAGGCGTTGCTGGATGATGAACTGATTCCGCATTTGCAAGCGCTGTTCTATCGAATGGAACGCGATGCGCGGGCTGAGCTTGAGATCCAGAAAATCGCCGCTGCAAAGATTCGCGTGGTGCGCACCGCCCATTTGAAATATGCCGGGACAGACACCGCGCTCGGAGTTAAATTTGGGGAGCGCGAAGCCATGGCCGCCACCTTTACCGAGGCGCATCGGCGGCAGTTCGGCTTTGTTACTCCCGAGAAGGCGTTGATTGTCGAAACGTGTAGCTTAGAAGCGATCGGCGCAACCGAAGCGGTTGATGATCCCCTTTTTGAACTCCCGTCCCAGCCGATCCTGCCGGTGCCGGCATCGATCCGCGAGGTTCACCTGCAGGGCCGCTGGCAAACGACCCGATTTTACCGGCGTGAGTCACTGGCGCCGGGCAGTCGCGTCGATGGACCGGCAATCCTAGTTGAGGCTAATTCGACGACGGTGATAGAGCCCGATTGGCGGGCCGTGGTCAGCACACGCAATCACCTGATTTTAACCCGGGTCAATCCGCTGGTGCGCACCGAGGCCGTGGGTACCTCAGCCAATCCGGTGATGCTGGAAGTGTTTAATCATCTCTTTATGCATGTGGCTGAACAAATGGGAAGCGTGCTGGAGAACACGGCGCACTCGGTCAACATCAAGGAACGCCTGGATTTTTCCTGCGCGCTTTTCGACAAGCTAGGGCAACTTATCGCCAATGCTCCCCACATTCCGGTTCATTTAGGTTCCATGGGGGAAAGCGTGCAAGCCGTGCTCAATGACAACCGGAGGTCCATGGCGGCGGGAGATGTTTATATGCTCAATGCACCGTATCGCGGCGGCACCCATCTTCCGGATATCACCGTGGTGACCCCTGTCTTCGATGAAGCGGGGGAATCGCTGCTTTTTTTCGTGGCTTCCAGGGGACACCATGCGGATATCGGTGGCATCAGCCCCGGATCCATGCCGCCCAACAGTACCCATATCGAACAGGAAGGAGTGTTGTTCGATAACTTTAAGCTGGTGGATAAGGGCCTATTCCAGGAAATGCCCTTGCTCGATCGTTTGGCGCAGGGGCCTTATCCGGCGCGGAACGCTCCGCAGAACGTGGCCGATCTCAAGGCGCAGATCGCGGCCAATGAGAAGGGCCTCAGGGAGCTGCGCAAGCTCGTGAAGCAGTACGGCTTGGACGTGGTTCGAGCCTACATGCAACATGTTCAAGACAACGCCGAGGAATCCGTACGCCGGGTGCTCGGTGTGCTGAACGACGGTCATTTCTGTTATGAGCTGGATAATGGCCAGCAAATATGCGTGCGCCTCTCCATTGACAAATCAGCGCGTAAGGCGCATATCGATTTTTCGGGAACATCGCGTCAGTCGCAAGGCAATTTTAATGCGCCGGTGGCGGTGACCGTCGCTGCGGTGCTCTATGTTTTCCGTACCATGGTCGATGACGATATTCCGTTGAACGCCGGATGTTTAAAGCCTTTGCGGCTCACCATTCCCGAGGGCTCCTTGTTAAACCCGAGGTATCCGGCTGCTGTCGTGGCGGGTAACGTGGAAGTCTCGCAGTGTGTCACCGATGCGCTGTACGGCGCGCTAGGTATTTTGGCCGGGTCCCAAGGCACCATGAATAATTTTACCTTTGGAGATGAGCGCTACCAATATTATGAGACGATCTGCGGCGGATCGGGGGCTGGTCCAGATCATGATGGCACTTCGGCGGTGCACACGCACATGACGAATTCGCGTCTGACCGATCCCGAAGTGTTGGAGTGGCGGTATCCGGTTTGGGTCGAGGCATTTTCCATCCGCTATGGCTCGGGAGGGGAGGGCGTGCATCGTGGTGGTGACGGTGTAGTGCGCAAGATCGGTTTTCGCCAGGCCATGACGGCTTCGATTCTATCCAATAATCGCCGTCGATCGCCGTTTGGACTGGCTCAAGGCGCCAATGGAGCCTCGGGAATAAATCGGGTGATACGCGCCAATGGACGGATCGAAACCTTGGGATCCGCCGCTAGCGTTGCAATGGAGCCGGGCGATCTCTTTGTGATCGAAACCCCGGGAGGTGGTGGATTCGGTAGACTAGGGTCTGCAAAACGCTCGAATTCGGCATAGCCTAGCCGTAGGCCGTTGAGGTTTAAGTCTGGCTTTTTATGGAGAATCGTGCTTGATCTTTGAAGTGAGTGTATTTGGGTGCTTGTTGATGGTTATGCTCAGCCAGCGGTGGGGATGGAAACCGCCTTCGGCACTTTTTGCGCTCCTGGGCACCGGGTTATCCGTGGTTGCCTATCTCAACACCGAGGGTGTCTACGAGAGTCCTTATCCTCTCGCCAAATGGATTCTCATGGTGACCGCGTTGTGGGGTGCAAGCCTGACTGTCGTTGCCTACCGGCGAGCACAGTTTAATGCTAAGGAGAGCTTGTCTCGGTTTCGCACGCTGTTCGATACCGCGGTGGACGGCATGATTATTATCGATGAGTTCGGCATAGTCGAGGAATACAATAATGCTTGTGAAACGTTATTTGGGTATCGCAGCCAGGAGGTAGTAGGGCAGAACGTCAAGATGCTGATGCCTTCGCCTTATCGCGAATCTCATGATGATTATCTCAAGCGCTATCGTGAAACGAAACAAGCGAGAATTATCGGTATCGGGCGCGAAGTTGAAGGCAGGAGAAAAGATGGTTCCTCGTTTCCCATGGAACTTTCCGTGGGAGAGACCCTACAAAATGAGAAACAATTCTTCGTTGGCATTATCCGCGATGTCACGGCGCGACGATCTGCGGAAGCTGCTCTCTTGTCGGCCAAGGCCCAAGCCGAATCGGCGAATCAAGCCAAATCCCTATTTCTCGCCAATATGTCCCATGAAATTCGCACACCGATGAACGCCATATTGGGATATGCGCAACTGCTCGACAACGATCCGGGCATGTCTTCGCACTATCGCCAGAATATCCGGGCTATTGCCAACGCCGGAAATCATCTCTTGGAATTAATCAACGATATCCTCGATATTTCCAAAATTGAGGCCGGCGCTGAGCGTTTAGAGCCCGAGGATTTCTTGTTGCCAGCGATGATCGAGCGAATTTCAGATATATTCAGAGTGCGCTGTAACCAGAAACAGCTGTATTGGCAGGTAAAATCCAAAATCAACCAGTCCTCTGTACGGGGTGATCAGCGTAAGCTGCGTCAAGTGTTGATTAATCTCTTAAGTAACGCGATTAAATTTACAAACCGAGGAAAGGTGACCTTGTCCGTAACACAGTCCGGTCCACATTATTATTTCGAAGTTTCAGACACGGGTGTCGGAATAGAGGTCGAGATGCAAGAAAAGATTTTCGAGCCCTTTCAACAGGCAGAGGGCGGCCTGACAAAAGGCGGCACGGGCTTGGGGCTGGCCATCGCGAAACGACAGATCGAACTCTTGGGTGGGAAGCTTCAATTGGAGTCTCAACTTGGCAAAGGCAGCCGATTTTTCTTTACGCTCACTTTGCACGAGGCAGACCCGAAACAGCTGGCCGAGGAGGAAAAAGAAACGCAACCGACTAGCTTGGCGCCTGGTTATACGCTCACGGCATACGTTGTCGACGATGTGGCTGACAATCGGGAGATTCTCGCAGGAATACTGCGTGCGCTAGGGGCCGAGGTGAGGACGGCGGCCGATGGCCAACAAGCTCTTCGCGAATTGCAGCAGTCACTAGCGGATATTGTGTTTATCGATGTGCGCATGCCGGTGATGGACGGTGTGGAAACCGTGCGCCATATCCGCCAACAATGGACAACTCAAACTATCCGCTGTGTTGCTGTTTCCGCCTCCAATATCGTGCCCCACAAGCAATATTATCTCGACGCCGGTTTCGATGATTTTATAATGAAGCCTTTCAAAGTCCACCAGCTTACCGAGTGTCTGGAGAAACTTTTACAAGTGAAATTTAGTAGGACGTCTGCATTAACTTCGGATAGCGTTGAATCCACTGCGGAGTTTTCGGAACTTGTGTTGCCCGAGGAACTGGTACAGCGCCTGCGCCATGCCGTAGACCGCAACGCCTTCACTGACATTGAATCCTTGCTGGGAGAATTAAGAGGCCTGGATCCGCGCGCCTACCAATTTGCCGATTATATGCAGCATTTCCTGGATCGTTATGACCGCCAGGGTATGCGGATGGCTTTAGGGCTACTTGATCGTGGATAATGAAACTTTTGTAGGGGCGAAAGTCCTGATTGTTGATGACGCTCCCGTGAATCTCGATTTGTTGCGCAGCCTGCTTGAACCCAAGGGATGCCAGATCTTTTTCGCCACGACAGGTGAGATGGCTTTGGAGATCGCGCCCGGCTCCCAACCGGATATCATTTTGATGGACGTTATGATGCCTGATATGGATGGATTTGAAACCTGCAGCCGACTCAAGCGCTTGGAATGGTTGAGTGACGTTCCCGTCATTTTTATTACCGCCAAAACGGACGTCGCGGATCTTGCCAGAGGCTTCGAAGTGGGTGGCGCGGACTATATCACCAAACCGGTAAAACAGCAGGAGGTACATTCCCGGGTCGGCGCTCATTTGAAGATCAAGCGGTTAATCGAGCAGCAAAAGAAACACGTACTGGAGCTTGAGGTGGCGAAACAAGAACTCCAGGAACTCAATGCCACCAAAGATCGGTTTTTATCCAATATTGGGCATGATCTGCAAGCTTCGCTCGCGGAAATTTACCGAGCCAGCGCTGAAATTAACACGACTGCCTCGAAAACCGGCGGGGATACCGAAGAGTCAAATAAACGGCTGGAAGCCATTAACAAAACGTCCGAAAACCTCTTGCGGGTACTGGAGAATGTCTTGGAATGGCCCAGGGTGCAAAGCGGGCAAAAACTGGATCTGTTTAATACCGAAATTACGGATGATGATTTGGGGTTTCTGCTCCAATCCTTGGACCATCTGCGCTTTTTGTCGCTCGCCAACACTAAAATTAGCGATACTGGGTTGCTCCATCTTAAGCCCCTAAAATTTCTTCAAGAACTGCACCTCGACAATACCGCGGTGAGCAACGGCGGCTTAGCGTTGCTGGGATCCCTTCCCAGCTTGAGGGTTCTGGATCTAAAAAATACCCGGATTGGCGATGAAGGGTTGGCATTATTGAAGCCACTTTCCGGTATGCGAAGCCTTTTTCTAACACAGACCGATATTACCGATGTGGGGCTGGTTCATCTCCAAGCTTTTGGGAATCTGGAGTCGCTCAGCTTATGGGGCACGCCGATCAGCGATGAGGGCCTAATACATCTTCGGGGTTTGTCCAAGCTTCGTGAACTGATTTTGTGGGGAACCCGGGTCACCGAGGAGGGGGGTAATAGCTTAAGAAAAGTGTTGCCAGAATGTGACATCAGCACGACCATG
This sequence comes from uncultured Gammaproteobacteria bacterium, assembly GCA_963731655.1. GTDB lineage: Bacteria > Pseudomonadota > Gammaproteobacteria > JAAEPA01 > JAAEPA01 > CAVSWL01. The sequence continues at coordinate 165,370 of CAVSWL010000005.1, forward strand.
CTCGGCTAAGCGAGCTGAAACTCCGGCAGTTTCTTTAGCAACCGGCGGGTTTATTTTCCTGCCCTGAGTAATCCTCCGAGCCCGGCTTGATTTAGCGTATGGGCAAGCAAAGCACGGGTCTCTTTGACATCATTGACCTCAAGCGCCTGATGGAGCAATTGCAGGCAGCGTGTCAAGCTGAAGCTACGGATGACCTGTTTTATGCGGGGTAAGCTAGAGGCCGCCATGCTAAGGTGGTCGACACCCATCGCTAGAAGCAGCATGGTGGCGGCGGGATCGCCCGCCATTTCACCGCAGATGCTCACGGGTCGGCCCCATTGATGCGCCGTCTCGATTACCTGTTTGATGGCTTGCAGCACGGCGGGATGCAGATGGTCATATAAATTCGCCACCCGCGGGTTATTCCGGTCAACCGCCAAGATGTGCTGAGTCAGATCGTTGGTTCCGATTGAAAAAAATTCGGCGCTTTTCGCTAACGCGGCAATCTGATGTACCGCTGCCGGTGTCTCGATCATGACCGCGATCTGAGGTTTGGCGCAGTCTTGCCCCTCTAACAACAACTCATGGTAAGTGGATTCCAGCAACTCCACGGATTCGCTGACTTCGGATACGCTGGTAATTAGCGGCAACAGGACTCGGAGATTATTTAGCCCAGCATTGGCCCGCAATAGGGCGCGCAGCTGAGTGAGAAAAATCTCGGGGTGGTCGAGTAACACGCGGATACCTCGCCATCCCAGCGCGGGATTTTGTTCAGCAGTGTGAAAATAGGGTAGTACCTTATCCCCGCCAATATCCAAGGCACGAATATTGACCGGTTTCGGCGCGAAAACCATTAGCACGCGCCGGTACATTCGGTATTGGGTTTCTTCCGGTGAAAACGTGTTGCGGATCATGAAGGCGAATTCAGTTCGGTACAGCCCGACACCTTCCGCGCCGCTGCTCAATGCCGTAGGCATATCGGTGAGTAAGCCAATATTCACATGCAGTCCCACCCGGGTTCCATCGAGAGTCCGAGCCGGGAGGTCTCGGAGACCCTTCAGACCTGAAGAAAGCTCCTCTTCTTCGTTGATGAGCCTCTGATACTCCGCCCGCATTGCCGTCGTGGGTTGGATGCAGATTTCGCCTTGATAACCATCGACGATGATTTCACGCCCATCCAAACGGGCGAATGGGAGGTCCCCCAGCCCCATGATCGCCGGTACACCAAGCGCGCGGGCTAGAATGGCGATATGCGATAAGCTGGACCCCTCTGTACAAACAATGCCGGCCAAGCGCTCGTTGGGTATTTCAGAGACCTGCATAACGCTGACGTAATTTCCCAATAAAACGCTGCGTTCGGGATATTCAATTTTACTCCGGGTTTCGCTCTGTAACCGGATGAGGATCTGGGTGCCGATATCACGGATATCATTTGCCCTCGCTCGCAGGTACGGGTCTTCCATCTCCTCGAAAACTTTCGCATGCTTAGCGATGGTTTTGCGCAGTGCCGCAGGAGCCCAATTGCCTTCTTGGATGAGTTTGAGTGTGTCGGTCATGAGCGTATCGCTGCTCGACAACATCACATAGGCTTCGAACAAAGCGCGTTCCTCCGCAGGGAGCACAAGGGCTAAACGTTCGCTTCCTAGACGTAATTCTTCCTGTATCTGGGCCACAGCCGCCTTAAAGGCCTGCTGTTCCGCGTCGATGTCCTTCGCCTGGCGATCCGGCACGGCTTCGATCCTGGCTAGCGGGTACACCACCACAATCGTGCCAATGGCAACACCTGGAGATCCTGGGAGACCTTGAACAATCCGGCATTCTCGAACCTGCCGGTTTAGCAAGCTGTTGATGCTGCCGTCCAACGCGGCGTGATTAAGCGCACCAGCCAATTGCGCGGCAATCGTCACCAGAAACGCCACTTCATCCTCGTTAAATTGGGAATCTTCTTTGCGTTGAATGACGAGCACTCCCGAGACTTGTCGGTAATGCACGATGGGGACGCCAACAAAGGCTCGGTAACGTTCCTCTCCGGTTTCGGGAATATAGCGGTAATTGGGGTGTTTGGCCGCATGGCGTACAATGACGGGCTCTTTGCGTTTTCCCACGAGGCCGACTAGGCCTTCATTGTGACGCAGGCGCACTCGACCTACCGCGCTTTCATCCAGGCCATCGCTGGCCAGCAGCACATATTCTTCGTGGGTCTTGTCGTTCAGATAAATTGAACAGACATCGACACCCATGGCTTGTTTCACCCGGCGGACGATAATGCTGACCCCTTCGTCCAAATTGGTGGCGCTATTGACCTCCCAGATGATATGCCGCAGCACTTCTAACATGGCCGTTCAAACCTCACTAGGTGCCTCTGAGAGGATGGCTATAATGCAATTTTTTTGCAGCTTGTGGTGCATTGAGAGAAATGCTGCTCGTGGTTTGGGTGCGCTTGGCAGTTTGAACTGGTAACACGCATAGACCGCATTGATTGCAAATTCTAACACAAAGCAATCGGTAGCCGCCTCGGTCTACGGTGTTGGCGATCGGCCGGTATTGTTTAATGACCAATGTTATCTTATGAAATGACCTGGCAAGCCGACGAGCGCTTGACTCAAAGTTCGTCAATTCCCTATAATTTTGTCCCTAATAAACTCAATAGATGCTCTAGCGCCTAGCTTGATTGCTCCGTTCAAACCTCGTGTGTCCACTCTTTAGTATTGAAGTGAACGGCGGGGGATCGCTTCTAATTTCATTTGATTGCCAGGTAGAGCTAGGCACCCACGAAGGAGCTATACGAGTGAATCACGAAATACCTATTCGCATATTGATGGCTGATGACGATCCGGATGATCGGCTGCTGCTGAAAGAAGCGCTTGAAGAGAATCGCTTAGGAAATATCATCGATTTCGCGGTCGATGGGCAGGATCTGATGGATTATCTTAAGCGCGAGGGAACCTATGCTAACTGTCATACGCCCTTGCCGGGGTTGATCCTTCTGGATCTGAATATGCCCCGCAAAAGCGGGCGAGAGGCCCTACAAGAAATCAAGTCTGACCCCGACCTGCGTCGTATTCCAGTGGTTATTATGACGACTTCTGAGGCGGAAGAAGATATCTTGCGCAGCTATGATCTGGGCGTCAATTCCTTCGTGGTTAAGCCCATTACGTTTGAACGTCTGGTAGAAATAGTTAAAAGCGTAACCGATTATTGGTTACAAATCGTTCGTCTCCCCAGGGTTTAGCCAGAAAAGAGATTCTAACCCGACTTCCCAGTGTTCGGAGTCTGGAGGGTGAAGGCCCACCTTGCTCCCCAGCCTTAATTAACGCGCCTTAATCTTTGGCACTCGCCCCGTCGGCGTGGTTGTTCCCGCCGCAAGCCGTGGCGATATTGCAAATTCAACTTCGATGTCATGCCGCGTCGTGTATCGCACATGCTTAAAGAATCGGCGCAGCGGGCCGATAGTTGTGTTCATGTCGCACGTATCTATTGCTTTTTACTAGGTCTATGCTGCCCAAGCCATTAAAAATACTTCTGATCGATGACGACGAAGACGACTGCGTCCTCACGCAATCGCTGTTAGCCGAGATCGAGCATCTGGAAATCGAGCTGGAGTGGGAATCCCGCTATGACAAAGCGTTGAGCTTGATCGCCACCAAAGCTTATCACGCGTATCTGGTGGATTACCGGCTTGGCGAGCACACCGGAGTAGAGCTGTTGCAGCGGATCATCGAGCAAGGCATAAAAGCTCCCGTTATCATGTTGACCGGGCTCGGCAGCGAGACCATCGCTGTTGAAGCGATGCGCGCTGGGGCGGCGGATTATATTCCCAAGAGCGCGGTATCGCGTCAGGCGCTCGAGCGCATTCTGACCAACTCAGTGGAGAAGTACCTGCTGCGTTTGGCCATCGAAGAAAAGCATTTGGCGCTCGCCATGTCCAACCAAGAACTGCTGCGTCGAAACGATGAAATAAAGCATTTCTATCACACGGTATCCCACGAACTGAAGACACCGTTAACCGCTATGCGCGAGTTTGTCTCCATAGTCCTAGAGGAGTTGACCGGTTCGCTGAACGAACAGCAGCGAGAATATTTGCAGATCGCCAAAGACAGTTGCGATCAGATGACATTCCATCTCAACGATCTATTGGATGCGACCCGGTTGGATATCGGTAAGCTGCGTATTTCCCCGAGGCAGACGTCGATCGCGCCTGTAGTAACTCAGGTGATCGCTTCCATGGCATTGAGTGCAAATCAAGCAGGGGTTCAGTTGCAACAAGAGCTCCAACCCGATTTACGGGAGGTATTCATTGACGAGCGGCGGATCAATCAAGTCATTACCAATCTGATTGGTAATGCGCTCAAGTTTACCGCTCAAGGTGGACGGATTACCGTCAGGGTGGGCGATGATAGCCAACATCCGGGTCATATTCGAGTCTCCGTGCACGACACAGGTTGCGGAATCGAACAGGACAACATTGAGCGCATATTCGACCGACTCTATCAGGTGCGCGACGAGCTGGGCCAGCGCGCGGACGGGCTGGGTCTCGGATTGTACATTTCCAGAGAAATCGTTCGGTTGCACGGCGGGGAACTTTCGGTGGAGAGCACGCCTGGAGTGGGAAGTGTGTTTTCGTTTTACTTACCCGAAGACCACAAGCCGTCTGGCTAGAATCGCTAGGTAGTCGATGCAGTGGCTCACGTGATACTGTGCAGCAGAGGGAATAAAATCATAGGGATAGGTTATGGCGACTACTGTTCTACCGCAGGGATTAATCTCAAAAACCGCCGAAAAACGGATACAAGTCTACTATTTAATCGGGCTAGCCTTGGCGCTGGGCTTCGCGTGGATTCATGGATCACAGTGGCGGGGGTCTGCTTATAGCCATACCTTGATGGAATGCACTGCAACGCTGCTCGCTTTAACGGTGGGCACCATGGCGCTGCTACGCTATTACAGCAAGAAAAACAATACCATTCTCATCATCGCCGCGGGATTTATGGGCACCGCATTGCTGGATGGCTACCACTTCCTCATCACCTCTGTGTGGTTCAAGAGCTATTTCCCCCAAGATCTTGATAGTCTTTCTCTCTGGAGTGGGATCGCTCCACGGGTATTTCTGGCGGCATCTATTTGTCTCAGTGTGCTGGTTTGGTGGCGTGAGCAGCGCTTGGGAGGCGCGGTCCAGGTGGATGAGCGCGATGTCTACACAACCACGGTTGGGTTGACGCTATTGTGTTTTCTCTTCTTTTATTGGGTGCCTTTGCCTCGCGCTTATTCTACTGGACTGTTTTCCCGCCCGCAGGAACTCGTCCCAGGCTTACTGTTAATGTTCGCCCTGACGGCTTACTTGAAAAAGGGTTGGTGGCGATACAACGCTTTTGAACACTGGTTCGTCATGTCTATGATTATCAGCGTAGGCGCGCAGTTGATGTTCCTGGCTTTCTCCATCCGTCTATTTGATGTGGAGTTTGTCGCCGGTCATGTATTAAAGAATGTGAGCTATCTTTTTGTGCTGATCGGATTGTTTATCAGTATGTATGAGTCCTTTCGGCAAGTGGAGCACGAGGTCGCGGAACGCAAACGCGCGGAACTGGCCAGAGAGGATAGCCGCATTCGTTACCAGATGGTTAATAATACCCTGCTCGACGGTCTCGTCATCGCCAACGAGCAGGGGATCATCGAATCCTATAACCCTGGAGCCGAGCAACTCTTCGGTTACACGGCGACGGAAATCACAGGCAAGAATGTCAGCGTATTGATGCCGGAGCCTCATCGCACACATCACGATGCCTACGTCCGGCATTATCTGCAAACCGGTGAAGTGCGCGTTATGGGGCGTGGACGAGAGGTGGCTGGACAGCGCAAAGACGGCAGCCTGTTTCCACTCGAGTTGTCGCTGAGTGAAATGAAAGTTGGCGAACGGCGCCTTTTCAGCGCGTTGCTTCGGGATATCAGTGAGCGTAAAGCGGCCGAGACTAAATTGTATGCACGGGAACACGCCTTAAAGCGTTCCAACGAGGAGTTGGAAAAATTCGCCTATGTGGCTTCCCACGACTTAAAGGAACCCTTAAGAAAAGTTCAGGCTTTCGGCGATCGGCTGGCGTTGCACTATCAATCGGCTTTGGATGCCCAGGGCCTCGATTATTTAAAACGCATGCAGAGCGCCGCCGAGCGCATGGGTTCGCTGATCGACGATTTGTTGAACTTTTCCCGGGTGAGTACCCGCGGTGAGCGTTTTCAGCCCATTGATTTGAACCAAATCATGGCGGGCGTGTTATCGGATCTGGAAATCCGCATCGCCGAAACAGGCGCTAAAGTCGAGGTGAAAAGTTTAGCGAAGATCGAAGCCGATCCGCTGCAAATGCGCCAGATATTTCAGAACCTGCTCGGCAACGCCCTCAAATTCCGCAAACCAAACATTCCTCCGGTGGTTCGAGTTAAATCTGAGCTTTTCGAAGAGAAAATGGGCAGTGGTTTAACCGAACTCAAGTGTCGGATATGGTTTAGCGATAATGGCATCGGATTTGACCCACAATATGCGGAGAGAATTTTTGGGGTCTTTCAACGCTTGCACGGCCGAGACGAATACGAGGGTACCGGCGTGGGACTGGCCATTTGCCGTAAAATTGCCGAGCGTCACGGCGGGTCATTGACGGCAACGAGTACGCAAGGAAACGGCGCAACGTTCATGCTAACGCTAAAGGCGACTCATGAGCTCTAACGGCGTGGATGGCCTCGGGTGCTTTAAAGAAATTTTCCTCGACTGTGGGTTATGGGAACAAATAGCAGATACGACCCCAGCTATCATGGAATAGATCCAGTTGCGCTGTGCATCCGAGATTTTTTCTCATCGGGCAGGAAAAGATAGGGTTGCTTGGCTTAATTTTGTATACTCTTATTAACTTAGGGGAACTGGATGTCGAAAGACATTGCCACACGTCGCATTTGTGGAACACCGTTAGTATGCAATGTATTGAAGGGAGTTGCTAATGACAAGGATACTCATTGTAGAAGATGATAAACGGATTGCCAAGGCACTGGACTATCGCCTGAGTTTGGATGGCTATACGGTTTCACATGCCTACGACGCGGTGGGTGCAATGACCATGCTGCGGGAGTGGCAGCCAGATCTGGTTCTCTTTGATATCTCTCTACCGGGGGGCACCGGGTTTGATGTAATCTCCCGCGCCAAGAAGGCCCACGGAAAAGTGCCGCCGTTCTTTGTGATCACCGCCCATAAAGATCAGGGAATGCGCGAAAAAGCCCTTTCGCTTGGCGCCATAGAGTATTTCGAGAAGCCCTTCGATGGCGGAGAACTCCAGTCGGCGGTCTATCGGTGGCTAACGAACTATTGATAGCTGATCGGCACTTAATCTTCGTGCTGCCCGCCTGGGCAGCTCAATCCGAAGAGTGGGACGAAGAAACGTTGGGGTTTTTGACTTAGCAACGCACAGTTGGCTTACCGTGCGTTGGCCGACACACTCAGCCCAATAGGCGTGTTTATGCCTTTCCGGGAATCGCCATAGCCCGGGGACGGTATTGCAGTCCGTAGAGTATTTCCAAATAACGCCGGGTTTCGGTGCGCTCCAGGTCGCTGACGTATTTCCAGAAGCCGTAGATTCTAGACAAAGTCATCATGCGTTCGGCATAAAGTTTCCAGGTGTAACGTTGCTCCACGCGCTTTAGGGCACCTTGGGAGAGTTTCTCCCAATAGGTGGGTTCCTTGCGGCAGCGCAGAAAAAATTCCGTCATTTTCACACAGGCCTGATCCCCATGGTTTGGATCGATGTGAAAGCCGGAGATGCCATCTTCTATAATCTCTAGCGGTCCTCCGAAACAAGTGGCAAATGTGGGCAGCCCGGAGCTCATGGCTTCAATGATGGTCAGTCCAAAAGCCTCGAATAATGCAGGTTGAACGAAGATACCGCGCGAGTCGGCAATGTAACGGTAGAGTTCACTATTGCGTTCTTTGTCCACCTGGGCCTCAACCCAACGCAACTGTCCGTCTAGCTCATAATGGCTAATCAATTCATGCATCTTTTCGACTTCGGATCGTTCTTCCATGTCGTTTGATCGCGCGGGATCGATATAGCCCGAAGCGATCAGCAGATTGGCCTCATCACGCAGCGCCTCGTTGCGGCCAAACCATTCCACCAAGCCGGTGATGTTCTTGATGCGGTCCATACGCGCCATGGAAAAGATCAGCGGTTTCTCCCGGGTGAGCAATTGGCCCCGGCTAGTGACGTCGGTGTTATTACCATAGATCAAAGTCTCGATTTCGCCGTGCAAATGGGATAGACGCCTCGGGGTATCCGTATAAGAAAAATACACTTCCGCATCGGCGCCCGGAGAGACAATATTGAATTTCGGGTCGTAAATATCGATGCCGTGAACCACGCGGTAGAGGCCGGGCAAGGTAAAGGACATGTAACTCTCATACTGACCTAAGGTATCTTCTGTGCCGGCGATTTCCTGGTAAGTGCTGGTTATGATGAAATCCGCCGTATTCATGGCAATGAGATCGGCGGTGAACTGGCAAGAAAAATTATATTGCGCTTCATTATCCTGCCAGTAGAGATCGGAATAGAGGTATTTGGTCTTTTCCAAGGCATGGGCGATATTGCACTGCGTGATGCCCATCCGCTGTGACATTAGTGAAGCGACCAGATTGCCATCCGAATAATTCCCGACGATGAGATCCGGCCGCCCCCCCATCTCCGCCAGCAGTTCACGTTCTGCATCCACGGCATAGCGTTCCAGGTACGGCCAAATTTCGAAGCGGGAAATCCACTGTGGAATAACCTCGCCAGCCTCATTGCGAAAGGGCACGCGCAGGATCCGAGCGTACTGCGTGCCGGCGATGGGCTCCAGACGCTGGTTGCAGGCCGTGCCTTCGGAGTCGGGAATGAGGCGGGTGAGCACGATGATTTGCGGCTCGATGTCCAGGCCTTGGGTCCGCAATCGGTCGCGCATCTCCTTTTCCACTGCTCGCACCTGATCCAGGATATAGACCACTTGGCCGCCGGTGTCCGGCCGACCCAGTACGTTGGCTTGGCCAAAATAGCCATGCGGAGAAAGAATGGCTAGGGAAAATACCATGGGGACACGCCCGAGGAAGCGTTCTAGATTTGAGGGGGAGGGTGCCTCGAGGATATCCAGCAGCAGCCGCATGGTATCGCGGATACGCGCCGTCGTATCGCCCCACCCGGGTTCGAAACCGAGTCCACGCAATCCATGACCGACCACATCCCAACCCGCCTCCGGCGGCTGGGGGCGTAGCAGAGCCTCGGCTTGGCGCAGGGCGGTGCGTAATTCAGTAACCTCCCGGAGAGAGCCGTTGAGCATCAATTGCTGATCATGGTATTTGTGCATCCGTAAAAATTCCAACAGCCGGCGGTCACCCTTGCCCAGATCCTCGAATAGACGACTGGATAACCGCCGGTTGAGAAATTCAACTCCACGGCCGATCGACTCTGATTCTTGAAGTTTATATACCTCGCGGTTGAAAGGCGCCAGGTCAATTTCGACTACCCAACTATCCTCAGGAAGCGCAGTGGCGAGGCACTCCTTGAAATGCAAATATTCGGCTACGGGCACCTCGGTAAGATCCATGATCCCGGTATGAATGCGTAAATAAATCCAGCGGGCCGTGCGAACACGTAGCGCGAAGTAGATCCAGACTGTGTTCAAGGCCGCTTCCTGACAGTGCTCGACGAGTGCCGTAAAAGGGCAACTTTTTATTGCGCCGGTTTCATCTCCTTCGCAAATGGCCTCGAAAGCATCATGGATTTCACTGCGCAACATAAAGGGGCGTTTTAATCCAAGCAGATGATGTACCATCCGGTGGGTCTCGCTGTGATGGGTTTGCATGTATTCACGCAGCTGTGCTACTTGGTCAGATCCAAAGTTAGCGCTCGTCAACATATCAGCCTCCAGTCCCCGACAAATGATTAGGGTGTATTTTTTGGTTTTGAATTTATGAATACCTCACCGGGCCAAACTCAGGGGTATTGCGATAGCCGTCGGCGGGTCTTTGCCTCACTAATCCGTGTGTTGGGCGGGGTTTCTGGATAAAACGAAACAGCCCTATGGATGCTCCGTAATACCCTCGTTCAGTATGAGATTTATTCACATACTTTCTTAGTCTAGAGAATCTTCAAGCAACACTCATCCATCGAGGTGGAGCCGTTACACGATGTCAATTCCACCACTGTGTGAGGGCGGGATGGTAATGAGCCAGCCCTTCCAGAATACCGGCGCTGTAGTTCCCGTTCATACCCATAAAGCCGCCTTTCGCTAAGTAGAGAGCCTCCAACGCGTTTTTCGCTTCCGCTTGCTGTAATGCTTGTTGTTTAAGCTCGGCGAGAGCGTTGCCGACGAGCACGGAATTCACTGGGCTAATCAATACAGGTAAATCATTACCACTGTCACCAGCAAACACGGTATTGTCTCGCGTGAAGCCCTGCTGTTGCATGAGAAATTCGATAGCGTGCAACTTGTTGGCTCTGGCGGGCAATACATCCAACAACCCGATGGGTACGGTTTCGTCTACACTCCAGATCAAACTGGCTTTGATGTGTTGTGCGCTCATACGCTGCTCCATTTCCGTTAGGATGGGCTGGATATCCACATCGGGAGCGGCGTAATAACTCAGCTTGAAGCGGTTCTGTTTTTCTGCTTCTTGTAAGCGCAATTCGTCGAGATCAGCGAATAGTGCTTGTAGCTCATCACGGCTGAGTTCACCCCAATCGGCGGCGATTTCCTCCGCCCAGGATTGCCAAATACGCCAATGATTGTTCTGCACCGAGTAGATATTGGTGCCAACATCGCCGATCACGAAGTCCGGTTCGGGTAGCTGATACTCCTCAATCGCAGCCAAGACCAGCATACGGTGACGCCCCGACACAAAGGCCAGCGAAACTTCGGGGCGTGCCGCGAGTTGGGAAAAGCGTGTTCTGGCTTCAGGAGACTCCGGCTGGTTGCCATTGGGGAGCAAGGTGCGGTCTAGATCGGTACACAATAATAAGCGTTCCATCATGATTCCTCCGGGACGCGGCATTCACCGTAGAAATCATAGTAATCGATGGCTTCAAGTATCCCTCGGGCATGGGGTTGTTCGGCGAAATAAATGCGCCCCACATCGGTGAGTTTCGAGAGTTCTTCGTGATGCCGGTTAGCAACCACCACCGCCAGCGTATTACCGCGCATCATGTCTTCATCCGCACCCGAGCCTCCGGCCACCAGTATTTTTTCCAGGGGCATGCCCCGTTGATGGGCGGAGAAGCGTAACGCGTTTCCCTTGGAAGCTCGGGCGGGCACCACGTCCAGAAATTGCCCAAAAGAAAGGATCGCGTTGACCGTCAGCTCCTCCCGATGAAGCAAACCGGTGATCTCTTCCATGGGCGGCGCTTCCTGGGGATCGATGTAATAGGATATCTTGAAGCGGCTACGATGGGTTTTAGGTTGTAATTTAAGGCCCGGTAGCTCGGTAAGGATACGGTGCACCGCATAGGGATTCCATTGATGATCGATGTGGTTGCTCCAAGCTAGATCGGCAGTAAGCTCCGGCGCGTAATAAATTTCGGTGCCCGAACTGGTGATCAGGATATCCGGCACGGGTATGCCGTAGCGTTTCAAAATGGCCAGTGCCGATTCGAGCTTGCGGCCCGTTGCGATGCCGAAGTTGGCTAATTTGCGGTTGGCTCTGATTTGCCCGACGAACGCCTTGCGGGATTCTTCGTCACCTAACAGGCTCTGATCGATATCCGTGAAGATCGCCCGATCGTGGTATAACATCGGTCGCCGGCTAATGGTTAATCGGGGTAGGGGTTCAATGCGGCCCATCAGCGGGGCGATACGGTTCAGGTAGGTCTCGGCATGGGCCGGCCAGGAATAATACGTTTGCACACCTCGTATGCCGTTTCCCGCGAGTTTTTGCCAGTACTCGGAGTCTTGTAAAACGCGCAACAAGGCTTGAGTGATGGCTTCTTTATCGAGGGGATCGACTAAAAGACCATTTTCGCAGTTGCCGATGATATCCCTGGGACCACCGTCTTCGGTAGCCACGATGGGTAAGCCGCTGGCTGCGGATTCGATGAGCGTGAGGCCAAAGGGCTCTGTCAGTGCGGGATTGATAAATACGCCCTTGGACGCCGCCGCCAGCCGGTAAATGGTGGGTACTTCGTCAGCCTGGTTGCGTTTGGGATAGGCAACGTTGCCATAGAGATCGTATTGATCGATAAGCAGCAGCAGGTCGGTCAGTACTGTTTGGGAGCCGCTGTCCATCTCTCGAATATCATCCCGGTTGCCGGCGACGATAACCAGGTTGGCCACCTGTTGCAGCTCGGGGGATTCGCCGTAAACCTGAATTAGGGTGGCGATGTTTTTACGTTCGTCGGGCCTGGAAAGCGCCAGGATGATCGGTTTGTCCGGGTCGGTCAGAAATCGGCGCAATTCGCAGAGGAAGGTGGTATTCGCTTCTGTACCGTTGGGCGGGTGAAAGCATTGTAAATCGGTTCCGGGTGGTATTACCGCCATGCGGTCTGGCTGATAATAGTCGTAGAGACCGTATTGCTCGTTGATTTCGTCATGGGTACTGGTGATTACCAGCGCCGCATGCGCCAACACCTCCTCCTCGGCTTCCACGCGCCGCGCCATGTTATATCGACGCTCCACCTCCTCGCGGTTCAAGCCGCTAGCGATCAATCGCCGGCGCTTCACGCGGCCTAGCGAGTGGCCTGTATGCACCAAAGGTCTGCCGGTAAAATTCGTTAAGCGTACGCCAATGTAACCGGCATCCGCATAATGGCTATGGATGATGTCCGGCATGCGGGATTGCTTATGCAGCCAGTCCAAGGCGGTGTCGGCGAAATTATCCAGGTAATCCCAAAGTTCTTCCTTGCGGATATATTCTTCCGGGCCGGCATCTAGGCGGACGATACGCGCTTTAGGCGATAACTGCTCGATGTGTTCGGCGTATTCGGTACTTAGTTCCGTGTCGACGACCCGTCGGGTGAGAAGGTCAACCCGTTCTACCTCTGCACGCTCCGCCAGAGCTCGGGTGAGCTCCACCACATATTTGATTTGGCCTCCGGTGTCAGCGTCGCGCCCAAGTTCTGGGTTATGGCCACGTATTAAGCCGTGAATGCTGATTAACAGGATGTAAAGATTGGTCGATGTTTGATTCATGACTGGATACTCGCTTTACGTGGAAAGCCCGGCGGGTCTTCCAGGAGTTTGATCTGCACGAACAATAAAAGAATCAGCGTAACGATTCGACCATTCAGAAAAATGTGTTATGGCTGAGTAGGTACAGACAGGCTTTTGGCAATGCGCCGCTGAACGGCGTGCAAAATACGCACTAACCTCCTGTAAGCACTTTAATGCGAATTTATAGAGCTATTGTGTGTGCCATCGCAGAACGGCTGGTCCTGGGAATGTTTGCAGCCACACAGATAGGCGGTTTCGGTGGATTGGGCCACGAAAGCCAGTGGTGTGAACTCGGTACCCTTATGCGAGCCATCGCAAAAGGGTTGAGTCTTGCTCTTGCCGCAACGACACCACCAGTATTTTTTTCCGGCTTCTAGATTTACGGCGAATGGAGATTTCTGGGCTATTGTGGGTTCTTGGTGATGACTCATTATTTCCTCCTGCCCCCTCGGCTGGGTTTAGATTACATTACCTAACCGCTTGGATCCAGTAGCCATGGGGCTCTTAATGGTATTATTAGCCGTTTTTACCCCATTTTTTATTCTCTGTCCTAATGCTGTTCAACAATACTCGGCGCGGTTCGTTTGCTGGCGCTACAGCAGATTCTCCGCACGCCTGTAGCAAAATAGTTAGACCAACGGACTGGTAATTTTCCTGGTAATCCCAATATTCTGCATAATTGTATAAATCCTCCGCATTCGATACTGTTTGCGGTATGCCACGCCGCAGTCTCACCGATTCTGACGCGCTACCCACGATTTCATTTGGTGGAGCTCAGCGTCTCTAATCCTATCTGCGGGTGGCGAATCCAAAACACATTAGAGTTAGATTAGTTAAAATAGCAACGAGGGATCTCAAAATGCCAATCTACGAATACGAATGCACCGCCTGTGGCGATCTCCACGAGATTATGCAAAAGATCACGGAAGATCCACTCACCGATTGCCCTTCCTGTGGCCAGCCGGCGCTGAAGAAGCTGATATCAGCAGCAGGATTTCGCTTGAGTGGCACCGGTTGGTATGAAACCGATTTCAAACGATCCCGCCAGCGTAATTTGACCGAGAAGGAATCGAAGGAATCGAAGGAGTCCAAGGAAGCCAAGAATTCTAAGGATTCCGGTGATTCCAAAAATTCGGCTAAGCCCAAGGAAGCTAACTCATCCAAGGCGGACAAATCATCAACGGCGTCTCAATCCGGTGGATCGGCTAAACCTGCCGCAACGGGTAGCTAACCGTGGGCCAGCGGGTGAACATGCTATATCCAAAGTTCATTTAATCCTTACCCAACTGAAATAGGCGGAAGCTCAGCCATGCGTAGCCACTATTGCGGAGCCATTGACGAATCCCTGGTTGACCAAACGGTTTCTCTGTGTGGGTGGGTCAATCGGCGCCGAGACCATGGTGGGATCATCTTCGTGGATCTAAGAGACCGTGAAGGTCTGGCGCAGCTCGTCTTTGACCCGGAACGGAACGATGTTTTTACGCAGGCTGAACGGCTTCGTAATGAGTTTGTGATCCGGGTAACGGGCCGGGTGCGGTTGCGTCCGCCAGGCACCGAAAATCTTGAGCTCACTACCGGCAAGGTGGAAGTGGTGGTCGAGATGCTTGATGTGTTAAATCAAGCCGAAACTCCCCCCTTTCAGCTCGATGAGGATGACGTCCACGAGGACAACCGCTTACGCTACCGTTATATCGATCTGCGCCGTCCGGTGATGCAACAGCGGCTACTCTTCCGTGCTCGGGTAATGCGGAGGATTCGGCAGTTTCTAGATCAGCACGGTTTTGTGGATATTGAGACGCCCATGTTGACCAAAGCCACACCGGAAGGCGCACGCGATTATCTTGTTCCCAGCCGTACTCAACCGGGATGTTTTTTTGCTCTGCCTCAGTCGCCACAATTGTTCAAACAATTGCTGATGATGGGGGGAATGGACCGCTATTATCAGATTGTGCGCTGCTTTCGCGACGAGGATCTGCGTGCCGATCGTCAACCTGAATTCACCCAGTTGGATATCGAGGCCTCATTCATCGACGAAGAGGGCGTCATGGTTCTTATGGAGGAGATGATGCGGGACTTATTCGGCGCGGTGCTTAACGTAGAGCTGGGGGAACCATTTTTACGGATGAGTTACGCGGAAGCGTTGCGGCGGTTCGGCACCGACAAGCCGGACTTACGCATACCCTTGGAATTGGCGGATGTTACTGAATTGATGCGAACCGTGGAGTTCAAAGTCTTTTCGGCACCGGCGAACGATCCCCAAGGGCGGGTCGCCGTATTACGATTGCCCGGCGGCGGTGGGTTGACCCGCAAGGAGATCGACGATTACACGGCTTTTGTGGCCAGTCATGGTGCTAAAGGTTTGGCTTATATTAAATGTAATGACGTGACGAATGGGGCCAAGGGGCTGCAGTCGCCGATTCTGAAATTTTTACCGGATGATGTCATCGCTGCGATTTTACGGGGGACCGGCGCCGAAAATGGCGATATTTTATTTTTCGGGGCGGATAAAGCCTTTGTCGTGAACGAATCCTTAGGGGCGTTGCGGATTAAATTGGGGCATGATCGCGGTTTGGTACAAGCGGGCTGGCAGCCGTTGTGGGTAGTTGATTTTCCAATGTTTGAATGGAGTGCGCACGAACAGCGGTGGTCTGCTTTACACCATCCATTTACCGCTCCGGCGATAGAAGACATCGAGACGCTGACTCGCGATCCGGGCGGCATGCTCTCGCGAGCCTACGACTTGGTTTTAAATGGTGTGGAGCTGGGCGGCGGATCGGTGCGTATCCATGATCCTCGGCTGCAACAAGCGGTATTCCAGCTGCTGGGCATCGACGATGAAGAGGCCGAGCAGAAATTTGGCTTTTTGCTGCGAGCGTTGCGCTATGGTTGTCCACCCCACGGAGGGATCGCCTTTGGTATGGATCGTATGGTGATGCTGATGACCGGCAGTACTTCTATCCGTGAGGTGATGGCCTTTCCCAAGACTCAGACCGCCAGTTGTCCGCTGACCGATGCGCCATCTCCAGTCTCGGCTGCGCAGTTAACGGAACTCAGCATCAGGATCCAGCGTTCGCGGAATTAACTTAGGCGTCATGCAAGTCTACGGATGGGGAGAAGATTTAGGCGCTGAGTTTTTTTCTTGCTGTTCCTCTGCGGTGATGGACATATACAGGTCAGGGTACTGCAGCATCAGCTGTTGCGTTTCTTCAGCGTTCGGAAAATTCTCCTTTAATTGACGTGCGTACTCTGTCTGCAGCTCCGTATCACCCAAAGCCCCTTCGATTTCGATCCCGAGCGATAAGGATTTAGGGGTCGGAACACCGTAGTGTAAGTAACTTTGCAAGTTTCTTTGGGCCTGGGCGAACTGCTCTTTCTTAAATTCGATTCGAGCCAGCTGATAGTAAGGCACGGCCATCTTGGGATTCACATTTAGGGCGGAGCGGAAATATCCGGCGGCGCGCTCGAGGTCGGGGACTCTGATCGCACACAAGCCGGCGTTCGCATACGCCACTTCCGCGGCATTCGCCGTCTCGGTTTTAATCCCCTTTAGAAAAACTTCTTCTGCTTCTTGGAATCGTTTTTCGTTGCAAAGGAATTGTCCGTAATGATTATACGGTGTGGCGTCTTGGGGCATAAGCTCTATGGCGCGTTTGTAGTATTTTTCCGCCAAATCAGGCTGATTGTGTTCAGCGTATATTCTTCCGGCGGCATCGTATGCGCTGTCAAGCTCGGGGTTTTGCTTCAATGCTAACAACACCTTATTTAACGCGTGTTGCGGATTACCCTCTTTTAGATAATGCAGCGCCAATTGCACATTTTTTTCGGCGTTGTCGGGATTTTCCTCGTCCGATAATTTCGTCTCGCGACCTGCGCACGCGATCAACAGGAAGAGAACACCGACAACTACAAGCAATTGGCAAATTTTTCGATTCATGATCGCAGTTTAAAGCTTATGTTAAAAAAGGGTCAACGATGGTCCGCTAATTTAGCCTAATCAGGGGACAGTATGGAATCTGAACGTTACGCGGTTCGATACAGAATTTCCCGGGTGTTATCACCGAGCCGTTGTATTTCCTGCGTCATCGGTGCAATTCCGATAAATAGGCCGTTTTCCCAGGGCTGGTAGAGTTTAAGTGATCGACTTAAAATACCTTGAATTAAATTACAGCATCCCTGCTAAAAGCAAGCTCGCTTATGTCTGAAACGGCAAACTGGCGGTGTTATAAGCGTCCGGAGTCGGTATTGGTGGTCATTTATACCACGGCGATGCAAGTGTTGTTACTGCGCCGCCGCCAACCCGAAAATTTCTGGCAGTCGGTGACGGGATCGCTGGAATGGAACGAACGGCCAGCTCAGGCCGCCTTGCGCGAGTTGGGAGAGGAAACAGGCTTTGCTGGTGAGGGTCTTGATGATTGTCACCAGGTCCATCGCTTTGCTATCTATCCTGCTTTCAGGCACCTTTATGCTCCGGGCATTACACAGAACTTGGAATGCGTATTCCGTGTGTGTTTGCCTCACCCCGTCCCGCCGGTGCTCGACAATCAAGAACATGTCGAATACCGGTGGCTAAGCAAAGCAAAGGCCTTAGCGCTCGTCAGTTCGTATACTAATCGGGACGCGATCAGACAATGGGTGGTTGAGAGTCAGCACGACTGCGGTACCGACCATGCGTGAAGCCATTGTTCTCGTTCACGGGATTTGGATGGGAAGCTGGTCGATGGCCTATATGCGGCGCTATCTAAGAGCATGTGATGTTTCGGCCCATACCTTCGGCTACCCGAGCTTAAGATACACGCCCCACAGGAATGCAAGGCTATTAAACGCCTATGTTAAACGGATGGATGCCGATATTATTCATTTCGTAGCGCACAGTCTGGGCGGCATCGTCGTGATGCATTTGTTCGAGCAGGATCCGGCCCAAAAGCCCGGGCGTGTCCTCATGCTTGGCACCCCATTGAATGGGAGTGTATTAGCCAGACGCATTTACAAAACCCCGCTGTTGCGGATCCTGTTAGGCAACAGCAGCGATCGGGGCCTGCTCGGTGGCGTTCCCCCTTGGGTAGGTGGACGCGAGCTGGGCATGATTGCAGGCAACCGTGGCTTTGGCGTGGGAAAGCTCTTTATCGGAGGCTTGACGGGGGTCAATGATGGGACCGTAGCTTTGGCGGAAACCCGCACATCGGCGGTCAATGTTCATTTGACGGTGCCTTATAGCCACATGGGCATGTTATTTTCAAGCCCGGTTGCACAGGCCGTATACAATTTTCTGCGCTATGGGGATTTTACGGGCGAAAACGAGTGATGGGCGATAAATACCCAAAAAATTAACCGTTCAGCTCGCACTAAATCACTCAGGCTGCCATCGTCGGCTCAGGCGTTCTAAAATTAAACGGAATTGAACTGATGTTTCCTCTAATCCATGTTGATGCAGGCGTTGGTTTCGGTCGCAATGAGATTTCTCAGGAACGAAATTTACGATGTTGGCTCCCTTTAATGGTAAAGGTTCGAACAATCACCTGAGCTGTTCCGATTTTTTGTTAGAATGTTAAAATTTTTTTGTGGTCACTTAGCTTTTCAACAAGCCTGACCACGACGTCGTTGATGATTCGTTATCGATCTAGAGGGAGACCATGGCTGGACATAGCAAATGGGCAAACATTCAACACCGTAAGAAAGCTCAAGACTCCAAACGCGGTAAGTTATTCACCCGATTGATTCGGGAGATTACCGTTGCCGCTCGCATGGGAGGGGGCGATATTAGTGCCAATCCGAGATTGCGTTTGGCCGTGGACAAGGGTTTGTCGGCCAATATGCCCAAAGATACCGTGGAGCGGGCTATCAAACGAGGGGTGGGTGAAGGGGACGATGTAAACTATGAGGAAGTCCGGTATGAGGGTTTCGGACCTGGCGGGGTGGCGGTGATCGTGGACTGTCTTACGGACAATCGTAATCGAACCGTGGCGGAAGTGCGGCACGCCTTCAACAAAGCGGGCGGAAATCTGGGAACTTCAGGCTCTGTAGCCTATATGTTCACTGCGACAGGGATGTTAAGCTACCCGGAGGATGTGGATGAGGACGCCATCATGGAGGCGGCGATCGAGGCAGGTGCTGAAGATGTGAGGGTGAATGACGATGGCAGCCTGGATGTTTTGACGAAACCGGAGAATTTTCTCGAAATCAAAACAGCGATGATCGAGGCGAAGCTGGTGCCGGAGAAGGCTGAGATTACGATGCTGGCAGAGAACTATGTCACTTTAGATGAGGCGGATGCGCAGAAAATGCTGCGCTTGCAAGATACGCTGGAAGAACTGGATGATACCCAAGAAATCTACTCGAATGCGGATATTTCCGAAGAGGTTCTGGCCAAGTTGGAAACCTAATTCGTGGAGTGGATGGGTCCCTCTGCGGGATGAGCTTAGCCAGTGGAATAGGACATGCGACTCGAAGCGATTTGAGCTGGCCGTTCAATCCATCGGGGACACAATCATTGTAGACTCACTAGCGTTACAAGCGAGCGTTGCAAGTCATTCCACAACTGAGTGTACGCCATGACTCAAACCTCTTTTGTTTGCGGCAGGATGATTGAACAGCAAACCGTTGGCCGCTGACTTCCCGGTGTTCCGCGGCTTGGCTTCACTCTAACCCCGCGGACGAGGTATATGCGTATCTTGGGCATTGATCCAGGTTCACGAATCACAGGGTATGGAGTTATTGACAGCGATGGTAAACGTAGCCGTTACATCGATAGCGGCTGCGTGTTAATCGAAACCGGACCGCTTACCGATAAGCTGGGCGTTATCTTTACCGAAATCGAGCGCATTGTAATTTTGCATCGACCCCAGGTGGTGTCTGTGGAACAGGTCTTTGTATCACGAAACGTCGCATCAGCGCTGAAATTAGGGCATGCGCGCGGCGCGGCGATATGCGCTGTTGTTAACCACGGCTTAGCAGTTAGCGAGTACAGTCCACGGTCTGTCAAGCAAGCTGTCGTAGGGAGTGGAGCGGCTGATAAGCAGCAGATTCAGCACATGATTTGCCGTTTGTTGGGCATCAGCCATGCGCTACGCGCCGATGCGGCGGACGCTCTGGCGGTAGCCCTTTGTCATGCTCACACCTGCTCTACTCTCCAGCGTTTTCCTCAACGGATCCACGGTCGGCGGCGATGATCGGTCGCTTGCGAGGGGAGCTTCTTGCCAAACAACCGCCACATTTGCTGCTGGAGGTCGGTGGTATCGGTTATGAACTAGAAGCGCCGATGTCGACCTTCTATGCGCTTCCACCTCTCGGTGAACAAGCCGTGCTGTTCACTCACCTGCTGGTTCGGGAAGACGCGCAGATCTTGTACGCGTTTATAAATGAATCCGAACGCAGTCTGTTCCGCGCCTTACTCAGGGTCAGCGGCATTGGCGCCAAGATGGCGTTGGCCATACTTTCGGGAATGGATGTCCAGGCCTTTGCGTGTTGCGTGCAAACCGGTGATACCGATTCCCTAGTGCGGTTGCCGGGTATTGGTCGGAAAACCGCGGAGCGTCTGATTGTGGAAATGCGCGATCGGCTGGATACTCAGCAGGATGCGGTGACCGCGGGTCTACCCCGTTCGGCGAACGCGCAATCAACAACCATAAGTCCCGTGGATGAGGCACTGCAAGCCTTGGTGTCGCTGGGCTACAAGCTGCAAGAAGCCCAACGCTTAGTCCGCCGTGTGAACACCCAAGATCTAAGCAGTGAAGAGATTATCCGCCAGGCGCTGCAGGCGAGCTTGAAATAATGGTTTCTCGAGATCTCGTGAGTCCGGAACCGGAGAGTAATGGCGAGCAAACACTGGACCGCTCGGTACGGCCACGGTTACTCAAGGACTATGTGGGCCAAAATCCCGTGCGCGAGCAAATGGAGATATTTATTTCTGCCGCGCGCGCCCGAGACGAAGCCTTGGATCATGTATTGATTTTCGGCCCGCCCGGCCTCGGCAAGACTACGTTGTCACATATCATCGCCAATGAAATGAAGGTTGGCTTACACCATACCTCAGGGCCCGTGTTGGAGCGCCCTGGAGATCTCGCGGCCTTACTGACCAACTTGGAGGCGCATGATGTGCTGTTTGTGGATGAAATTCACCGCTTAAGCCCGGTGGTGGAAGAGGTCCTGTACCCCGCCTTGGAAGATTTTCAGCTCGATATCATGATTGGAGAGGGGCCGGCCGCGCGTTCCATCAAGCTTGATCTGCCGCCGTTCACCTTGGTGGGGGCAACGACCCGGGCGGGACTATTGACTTCACCCTTGCGGGATCGGTTCGGCATCGTGCAGCGATTAGAATTCTACTCCACCGAGGAGCTCAAGCGCATCGTACACCGTTCGGCTGGCCTGTTGAATGTGCCGATTGAAGCAAAGGGTGCTGAAGAAATTGCCTGCCGTTCCCGGGGCACGCCGCGCATCGCTAACCGTTTGCTGCGTAGAGTACGCGACTATGCTCAGGTCAAGGCGAAGGGTCAGATTGACCAGGCCGTTGCCGGCCAAGCGCTGGAAATGCTCAATGTGGACATAGAAGGTTTTGATCACATGGATCGCAAGCTGCTTCTGGCGGTGATTGAGAAATTCGAAGGCGGCCCTGTGGGGGTTGATAATCTCGCGGCGGCTATTGGTGAAGAACGGGGCACCATCGAAGATGTCATCGAACCCTATTTGATTCAACAGGGGTATTTAATGCGCACCATAAGAGGACGTGTTGCCACACTGCAGGCCTATCGGCACTTCGGATTAAAATCGCCGCAAAGCGAACTCCCGCTCGGCGTCACCGCGGACCTTTTAAAGCAACCGGATTGAGTTGGGGTGGAATCAACTCTCACTGTGCGGTCCAACTTGAATTCACTGCGGCATCGGATCAGACCGAATTTTCGTATGGGTACCAACATGGGGTGCTGCGACCGATCGTGAGGGGATGAGTGCAATCCTTTGTGTGGCCAATCCGTATTTACTACGAGGACACCGATGCAGGTGGCCTAGTTTATCATGCCAATTATCTGAAATTCATGGAGCGGGCGCGCAGCGAATGGTTGCGCTCACTGGGTTATGAGCAGGATACCTTAATCAAACAGCAAGGCATTCTATTTGCTGTTCGCTCGGCCGCGCTAGACTATTATAAACCCGCACTATTTAATGATCTGCTACACGCTGGCGTGAGTGTTCGTCAGCTAAGACATGCGAGCATCACATTTGAACAACTCATAACCCGGTGCTTAGGATCGGGTGCACCAGGGTCCGAGGAGGTGCTGACCCGCGCCGTCATCAAGGTGGCTAGCCTGGATGCTACAAGCTTCAAACCCAAACCGATTCCACAAACGATAAGGCAGGACCTAGAACGTGCAAATTGATATGAGCTTCTACCATCTGGTGAGCGAGGCGAGCTTGCTGGTGCAGATCGTCATGGCGGTATTGTTGTTGGCATCGTTGATGTCGTGGACCATGATATTTAGCAAGTGGCGGATCCTAAAGGATGCGCGCCGAGAAGCTCAACACTTTGAAGACCGCTTCTGGTCGGGTACCGATCTGGCGATGCTTTACGAGCAAACGCGTAAGAAAAAAAATCTATCCGGAATCGAGCATATTTTTGTATCCGGTTTCAAGGAATATGCCCGTTTACATAATCAGAAGCATATTTCTCCGCTCTCCGTGGCGGATACGGCGCACCGCTCCATGAAAGTTGCGCTCTCGCGCGAGGTGGATTCATTGGAAACCTATCTGTCGTTTCTCGCGACTGTGGGTTCGACCAGTCCGTATGTCGGACTATTCGGCACAGTTTGGGGAATTATGAACGCGTTTCGCGCGCTGAGTGATGTACAACAGGCTACCCTGAGCCTAGTAGCTCCAGGAATCGCCGAAGCATTGATTGCAACCGCGATGGGTTTGTTTGCGGCGATTCCGGCGGTGGTGGCATATAACCGCTATTCCAACAACGTGGATCGCCTCGTGAATCACTACGATAATTTCACGGAGGAGTTTACTGCATTGCTGCAGCGCCAAGCGTTGGCTCGTGAGGCGAGCTACTAGTGAGCTACTAAACTGGATTCATTAATCTGTAGCTTAACTTATGCGTAGTAGAATCCCAGAGGCTGAAACCGACGATGGCTTATAAGCCCGCCCGTAAACGACGGCCCATGTCCGACATCAATGTGGTTCCATATATCGATGTGATGTTGGTGCTGTTGATTATATTCATGGTGACGGCCCCTTTGTTACAACAAGGCGTCGAAGTCGATTTGCCCAATGCCCCCTCCAAGTCCCTACCGGACGACACCCGTCAAAAGGAGCCCTTGGTCGTGAGTGTGGATCGGCAGGGGCAGTACTATTTGAATCAATCTAGGGTGCCGATTGCGACGGATAAACTGAAATCTGAAGTCGCAGCCCGGCTCGCCCGGGAGCCCACGTTGCCGGTTTATGTTCGAGGCGATGAACAGGCTGAGTACCGGCACGTAGTCACAGCAATGGTCATTTTGCAAAATGCCGGGGCCGCGAATATCGGCTTGATTACTGAACCACCCGCGCCTTCTTCCGGTCCTAAATAGGCGATGTTACAGGTTAATCGGCATATCCCCACGTCGGTCATCGTAGCCATTGTGGTCCATGCGATAGCTTTCTTGTTGTTGATCGTAGGCTTCCAGATGACCCACAAGTCGCGCGCCGTGAGTCAACCGCAGGTGCCGATCGTTAACGCCAGTATCATCGATGGCCAACAGTTAGCTAAGCAGCAGGAGGAGCGTACGCAAGCCGAGGAGCGCAAGCGGGAAGAAGCGATAAAAAAACGGGAGGAAGAAGCTAGGCATCAGGCCGAATTGAAAGCGGCCGAACAACGCAAACGTGAGGAACAGGAAGCGAAACGGGCGGCGGAAGCCAAGCGACAGGCCGAGTTGGCTGAGGCCAAACGCCAAGCCCAACTTGAGCAGGAACAGGCACGTCAGCGTGAAGAAGCCCAACGCGCGGCGGAAGCTAAACGTCAGACTGAATTGAAAGCGGCGGAAGAACGCAAACGCCAAGCAGAGGCGCGACAACGCGCCGAGGAAAAGAAGCGCCAAGCGGAAGAACGCGCGCGGCTTGAGGCTGAGCGCAAGGTCGCTGAACGTAAAGCGGAGGAGCAACGCCTAGCGGCGGTTTTAGCTGAAGAGGAAGCCGCCGTTAAAGCGGCACAGGAAAAGCAGCGGGTGGCCTATGAACAGCGGTTGAAGCGGCTGCGAGACCAGTACGTTGCGAATATCGCCGACAAGATTCAGCGTTTGTGGCGCAAACCTTATGATGCCAAAGCAGGTGATTCATGCACTGTTGATGTCACTCAAGCGCCCGGCGGATTCGTGAAAGCCGTAAAGGTAATCGAATGTACGGGTAACGAAATTTTCCGTCGATCTGTGGAGGCTGCGGTATGGAAAGCCGACCCCCTGCCGTCGCCGCCTCAACCCGAGGTGTTCGATCGGCAGATACACTTTACGTTTACCCCAGAGGGTTAATGTATTATCCCGCCTGTATTTCTGTAATTTCAACAAAATCCGTGATGACTCCTAACGGTGCCAGACTTAATATAGCCGTAGTCGTCGGTGTAGTGTCTCGTAGATGGATCATAAATTGATGAGTTCAAGATTGAAGCTAGTGCTGGGTTGCCTGTTGCTGTTTTTGGGAATCCGAGTGCACGCCACGTTAAACGTGGAAATTACTCAAGGCGTAACCGGGGCTTTGCCTATTGCTGTTACTCCTTTTGTCTGGAAAGGTCCGCAACAGGAGTCAGCTCCGGAATCGATCGCCACCATCGTCGCGAGTGATCTGTCCCGCAGTGGACAATTCGCCACCCTCCCAGAAGAGCAATTTCCTCAACATCCTGCAGCAGCCAATGCCATCGATTTTCCACAGTGGCGCGGCCTCGGTATTGAAAACCTCGTCTTCGGCAATTTGGTAAAGCAAGGACCCGATCGTTATCAGGTACAGTTTCAGTTGTTCGACGTCATTCGCGGTAAGCAACTTCTCGGCTATAACATACCCGTGTCTAAGCGCGATTTGCGCAAGGTGGCGCATAAGATCAGTGATCTCGTTTATGAGAAGCTCACGGGGCAGCGAGGTGTCTTCAGTACCCGAATCGCTTATATTAGCACCGTAATCACGGAAAACGAGAAGCGCTATCTACTGCAGGTGTCGGACTCCGATGGCTATAATGCCCAGACCGTGTTCTCGTCAACTCAACCGGTGATGTCCCCGGCGTGGTCGCCTGATGGAAAACGAATTGCCTATGTGGCTTTTAATGGCGGACATTCGGAAGTGTTTGTGCAAAATTTGGAGGGGGGCGCGCGCCACAAAGTCTCGGACAGACCGGGCATTAACAGCGCGCCCGCTTGGTCCCCGGATGGCCGTAAACTCGCGCTTACACTGTCGGTCGACGGCAATCCGGAGATTTATATTCTAGATCTGTACACGAATCGGCTTACCCGGCTTACGCGTGATGACGGCATTGATACCGAACCGGTCTGGATGCCGGATGGTGGCGCATTGATCTTCACTTCGGATCGCAGCGGCAAGCCCCAGCTCTATCGGGTCCCACTTGCAGGGGGACGTGCCATGCGATTGACCTTTGAAGGAAACTATAATGCCGCTGCGGACATTTCTCCCAAGGGACAGCAAATGGTGATGGTGCACAACGATGGCGAGGGTTTTCGCATCGCCGTGCAGAATCTAGCCACGGGAGAGCTTAAGGTCTTGACCGACGGTCAGTTGGATGAATCGCCTAGCTTCGCGCCTAACGGCAGTATGGTTCTTTATGCCACGGCGGGGCGTGATAAAGCGGTGTTGGCGGCGGTTAGCATCGACGGGCGGGTTCGACAACGCCTGACTCTGCAGGAGGGCGACGTGCGAGAGCCGGTATGGTCGCCATTGCGTGACTAGCGCCTGTAGCCCATGTTTAGAATTTTTAAGGCGCGGATACACGAGTTTGGAACTCGAGGCGAAAAGGATTTCAGCCATCTCGGCTAGAGGATACATCCATTTCTCTCATCATTATTTTCGAAAGGCAAAGCTTCATGAGGATATACGAATTTATTGCGGCCGGTGTCATCGCGATTACTCTATTAGCCAGCGGTTGCGCCACGAGGCCCGTCCAACCCTCAGGCGCGGAAAATACGCCCCAAAGCCAGCCCACGGGCTCAGGCGCGGAGCAGTCGAGCACCGCTCCCCTGGGTCAGCAAGGCGACTTGGCGCTTGATCCTTTCAATGATCCGAACAATCCCCTCTCGGTACGCACCCTTTATTTTGATTACGACAGCAGCGAAGTGGCGCCCGAGTCCATGGATATCATTGAGGCGCACGGAAAATATCTAGCGAATAATCCCTCGTTTAAAGTACGCCTGGAAGGGCATACCGATGAGCGCGGGTCACGCGAGTACAATCTAGCGCTTGGAGAACGCCGCGCTCGTTCGGTTGAACAACTGCTTAAACTGCAAGGCGTGAGTGCAAATCAAATAGAGATCATCAGCTATGGCGAGGAAATGCCTTCGGCCTTCGGCCATGATGAGTCCTCCTGGCAGCTTAATCGTCGTGTAGAACTGGTGTATCCTCAGAAGTAAACCGGAGGTTTAGTCAAATCATGGTTATCCGCTTTGGTCTGGCAGGGCTGCTTCTAATTTCGATATCAATGCCTCTGTATGCAGCCAGCTACGGGGAATTAGAGCAAAGAATTAATACCCTGGATGAGCGGGTCGCTCGTCTGGAGAGATTACTTAGCAACCAAGTCTTGTTGGATATGGTCCAGCGCCTAGAAGGATTACGCAGAGAGATCCAGGGTTTACGGGGTGATAATGAAGTCAGTTTGCACGAGATTGAGCTTATCAAGAAACGGCAGCGGGAACTCTATTTGGGTATTGACCAACGTCTCCAACGATTGGAAAACGGGGGGCAGAATCCACAAGCACCGGTTGCCGATCGGCCTGGGCCTGAACAAACCGAAGGCGCTACTCAGCCAGGCGCAGCCGAATTGCCTGAAGTTGCGTCGGAACTGTCCACTTCGGAAACACCACAGGGATCGATTCCGTCCCCTGCTGCACAAAATGCGTATGCTAAGGCGTTTGAATTGCTCAAAGAACGGCGGTATGACGATGCAATCAAGGCTCTTACAGGCTTTTTGTCGTCCTATCCTCAAAGCCCTTATTCCGGCAATGCACAGTACTGGCTGGGCGAAGCGAACTATGTCTCGGGCAACTATCCAAAGGCTAAAATCGAGTTTAAAAAAGTCATCGATGACTATCCATCGAGCCCCAAGGTGCCCGATGCCAAATTGAAGCTGGGATTTACTCATTACGAGCTTGGAGAGTGGTCTGCGGCGCGTCAGCTCTTAAGCGGGCTTTCCAAACAATATCCCAATTCGGCGGTTGCTCGTCTGGCCGAGGAACGGCTTAAGCGCATAAAACATGAAGGGCATTAAACCGTGTGCCAGCGACAAAGGTTCTTAATCAAGTGTCAGACCGATTACGCATCACCGAAATTTTTTATTCGCTACAAGGAGAATCAAATACTGTAGGCAAGCCCACGGTTTTTATCCGGCTGACCGGTTGCCCACTGCGTTGCCACTACTGCGATACGGCCTATGCTTTTTCAGGTGGCCGTTGGTTGAATCTGACAGAAATCGAGCAAGTGATCGCAAATTTCAGCACCGAGTATGTTCTAGTCACCGGTGGCGAACCGCTGGCTCAAAAACCATGCCTGACATTATTAAGCCGTTTATGCGATCTTAATTATCGTGTATCGCTTGAAACCAGTGGCGCGTTGGATACGCGAGGGGTCGATCCACGTGTCACAAAAGTGCTTGATATTAAAACCCCCGGCTCGGGCGAGTCTGCGAAGAATCAATATCACAATATTGACTGCCTCACTTCGCACGATCAGATAAAATTCGTGATCTGTGATCGCGAGGACTATGACTGGGCTAAATCTGTACTGGATGAGTTCCGCCTGCCTCGCCGGTGTGAAGTCTTGTTTACCCCCAGTTACCTTCAACTGGATGCTCGGCGTCTGGCGGAGTGGATTTTGAAAGATCAACTGCCAGTCCGTTTTCAGATTCAGTTGCATAAATATCTTTGGGGTGATGTCCCTGGTCGATAATGACTACGAGAGATGATAACAAAAGGGCCGTAGTGCTGCTTTCCGGAGGACTGGATTCCGCTACCGTGCTCGCCATTGCGGCCAAACAGAAGCAGGCCTGTTTCGCCTTGAGTTTTAATTATGGCCAAAAGCACGGTGCCGAGCTGGAGGCTGCAAAACGCATTGCTACTGCCGCGGATGTGATCGAACATCGAATATTTCCGCTTGATTTATCCGCCTTTGGCGGATCGGCCTTGACCGATCCATCTATCCCAATCCCCGAGCAGCCTTCCCCTGGTATTCCCCTGACCTATGTCCCGGCCCGAAACACCATTTTTCTAGCCGTAGCCGTGGGTTGGGCAGAGGTGATCGGCGCGCGGGATATCTACATCGGCGTTAACGCCATCGATTATTCCGGCTACCCGGATTGCCGTCCCGAATTTATCGAAAGCTTTACGACAACAGTGAATCTTGGGACTAAAGCTGGCGTGGCAGGCGACTTCTTTCGCATCCACACACCGCTGATAGAATGGACCAAGGCAGAGATTATTTACGCAGGCCAAGAACTCGGAGTCGATTATTCATTAACGGTTTCTTGCTATGCCGCGGATGATCAAGGCAGAGCATGTAGCCGATGCGACGCCTGCAGACTCCGCGCGAAAGGATTTATAGATGCCGGGGTCGAAGACCCGACCCGGTATCAGCCCGCATAAACACTTCCCTTCAGAAATCTCGTAGCTAAGCACGCAACCACGGGCAATGGGGTAATCGGCAATTTGCCCTTTATGCTTCCCGCCTTTCTCTGTAAACTATACAACTTCTCAGGGGCCGTTAGCTCAGGTGGTAGAGCATCTGACTTTTAATCAGGTGGTCGCAGGTTCGAATCCTGCACGGCCCACCAAAAATCAATAAGTTACAAGACTTGCTTTATAATCAGATGGTCAAGAGGTACAATTTCGGTACACTTGTAATCGTATCGGAGGTACACAGTGGCCACTATTACCCGTACCCCAGGCGGTCGCTGGAAAGCAATCATTCGCAAGCGAGGTTGGCCGACCGCTGTCAAAACGTTCCGGACAAAGCGCGACGCACAAGACTGGGCTAGAACTACCGAAGACGAAATGGTGCGTGGAGTTTATATTTCACGCGCTGGAGCTGAACGATTGACCTTAGAGGTAGCTATGCAACGCTACCTCAACGAGGTTTCACCCACCAAATCCAAAGGTACGGTCGCCCGGGAAAAAGATCGGTCTGCACATCTGCTCAAGTCCATGGGGGCCTACGCATTAGCGGCTATCACACCGGACATCCTCGCTCGCTACCGTGATGATCGGTTGGCTACCGGGGCGGCCAATAACTCGGTTCGTCTTGAACTCGCCCTCCTATCCCATATGTACACCATCGCTATTCGTGAGTGGCGGATTGGCGTGTTTTACAACCCGGTTTCAGCCATACGCAAGCCTGCTTCTGGCCAGGGACGAAACCGGCGATTACTTCGATCAGTGCCTGATCAGGGAAAGGTAGATGAACAGACACGGTTATTGAAAGCCTGCAGCGCCCACAGCAACCCAATGCTGGGTTGGATCGTACGCCTTGCTCTTTCGACTGGAATGCGGGCGGGAGAGATCCAGACATTACGCCGGGGGCAGGTGGATCTCTCCCGTCGGATCATACGTTTGACCGAGACCAAGAACGGAAGCGTACGCACTGTTCCATTGTCCCGGGAAGCAGTCGTCGTGTTAAAAGATGCATTGGCCCATCCCGTAAGACCGCTGGATACCGATCTGATCTTTTGGGGAGAGCCCGGCAAAGATGGCAAGCGGCGTCCTTATGAGTTCAGACCCGCCTGGCGCCGGGCATTGAAGTTGGCTGGCATTACTGGCCTGAGATTTCATGACCTTCGCCATGAGGCGGTAAGTCGCCTGGTGGAGGCTGGTTTGAGCGATCAGGAAGTAGCGGCGATCTCAGGGCATAAATCCATGCAAATGCTGAAACGTTATACTCATCTGCGTGCGGAGGATCTGGTGGAGAAATTAGATAAACTCTCTAATTTGCAAGATTCTCAAAGCTAGTCATAGACTAACATTCAGTTGTCCAGTCTCTCTGCGAAGGATTTTGTGCTTGTCTGAACACAAACAAATCCATGTGCAGCCTGATGCGATCCTATTTCTTCTTGGACACCAACTCAGAGAGAAACTGCGAGAACGGTTTGATGTTCTGCTCGACACTCGCAGCTTCAAGCGCTGACATGTAATCAGTTCGGCGCTCGAGTGGAATGATTGTCCACGGGTATCCGCCTGACGCCATCATGAGGTTCATCAAGAATCGCCCCATGCGTCCGTTTCCGTCGAAATATGGATGGATGTAGACGAACATGAAATGCCCGAGCACGACCCGCACAGCCGGTTCGTTTTCCTGGCCCAGTAGTTCGAAGAACATCGGCATGAGTTCGCGAACCGCTTCAGGATTCGGCGGTATATGCAGAGACCGGCCGATATACACCGGGCCGTTGCGATAGCCTGCAAGATCGCTTGGCTTCAGGATGCCTGCACTCACGCTCGGCCCGAAGAGTTCGCGGTACCACGCCGCATGATCCTTATCGGCGACCGTTCCGGCATTCTCTCCCTGCAGAACCTTCTCGATACTCTGCTTAACGGTCTGGAACGCTTGGAAGTAGCCGCGTGCAGCCAGCGCATCGCGGTGGTCCTTGTCGCCTTTGATTGAATCCGGATTCCAATTACCCGAGCGCACACGTTCGATCAGCTCCGCGTTGACCTTGTAGCCTTCGATCGAGAGCGAGTTATAGGCGTCCGCAACATAGATCTCCTCGATCTGCTTCATGTACGCGTCCGGATCTTTTGGCAGACCGGGCGGGGCAGGGAAGGTCTTGAGGATATCTTCCCGCATCACGGCCCAGCTCAATCGCAACCGGTTGACGTAGGGCGAGGTGTCGCGGGGACCGAAGGGGAGAGGGGATATGGCCCCGAACGGATCGGTCTCATTCACCGTATAACCGGCGGATTGCATCGTGCCGACGATGTTGTCGGCGATCTGTTCGCGACCGATGTTCCGAAAGGCCCCGGCGAGCCGCCCGGCAACCTTGCTACGCCCACCATCGAGCAGTCGCCCAAGCACTTGGGATGCGTCGGAAACCATCGCAAGCGCGGTGCGTAGCGTGAATGCATGGGCGGGAAAGTACGACGGTGCGCAAGCGATCAGCGCTGCCGGAAGGGTATAGAGCTTCATGCCGCCCAGAACAGCGATGTCGGCTGGCGGCGGCACTTCGAGGCGAACGTCGAAGATGGATGTGCCGAAGAGAAGCTCGGTGGGCTTGTTACCGCCTTTTGGAGCGCGGACAAGCAATTGTTTCGGAACCGTCCAGTCACCCGTGTGCAGGCTGATTGATTGTTCGGGGCTCAGGCACCACTTATCGCCGAACCGCTCAGAGAGGTAAGCTGCCGAAAATGCCCAGAAGGACGCGTACCATGACGTGCTCTCGCCGGTGGGGTCGTCGGGGCGGCTTGGGACGTACCAGCCTTTCATGACCTCCCTGATGAATCCTGTGGCAATCAGACGCTCTCGATGCGTTCGCGTGAGGTCGGAGGTGCGAATCGCGACGCGGCCCTGATCTTGAAGTTCCTTCAGGATGGCCAGGGACTCAGCGAGTTTGTCGGCAGGCGCGGGCATGGCATTTCCGGTTTCTAGGTCTTCCTGTTTTCCAATCTCTAGGTTATTAAGTTGTACTAATTATAGGCTTTCGTGTTAACCCGTTTATAGGTTATCAGGGTTGCCTGTTATTAGGTTATCATGTCGCCGAGTATAAGAAGTTTAATCCCGGTATCGGTTGACTTTCAAACCTGGCGGTGTTCGGTCTGGGGTCTCACCCGAAGTGGTCATCATGGTGCGAACCCGAAATCCGTTGGCACTATAGCGCACTTATGGTACAGCTGATAAAGGTACCAACAGTGTATGGCTACCCTCACCAAGAACTCCGCGGGCAATCGGAAGGCTATTATCCGTAAGACGGGTTGGTCAACCGCTATTAAAATCTTACTCTCTGCGAAGGCTTTTGCGCTTATCTGAACCCATTGGAAGGCGTTTCGCTCAACTCAACCGACTTAAATACGGATTCGGCGGGGAGTGTTTGAAGCCGGGTAGTGTTTTTTTGGGCTCAGAAATCAGGAAGCCTTTGATCAAGCTACGCTTGCGTTGGCCCTGAGCGACATAGGTGTGAATATTCTCGCCGCTTTCGGTGCGTTGATTGAGTTTAAGTTTCTGAAACCGCTTTTGTACGTGTGCCCATTGCTCGCGATCGTAATCTTTGAAGATACCGGGACTGACCAGCAGAAGGCCTTCTTTGACGACATGGACACGGGCATTCACGGCGTTGACTGCAAGCTGGCCTGAGCCAAGTCCCTCTCTCAACCAGGTAAGGAACTGCATGCCGGCATCGTTATCCAACTCCTCATTTGGCTCGTCCAGAGCGTTGTCAGGTTTATTTACCGGGGTGGTAGTCGATAGTGCTATAGGTAAACCTGGAGCAGTTGCAGTGGTGGTTGAGGGTGTCTCGTTAAGGTGACTACTCGGAGAGGCTAGAGAATCGCTCTCGTTCACGTTTTGATCAACGAGAAGGTTGGCATCTGTTGCCAATGTAGCGTTAGGCGGATGAACCTCAGCTGTTTCGGGTTGTAACTCTTGGTTGTCAATGGGCGTGATTTGACCTGTAAAAGTCTGAGGTCGAGCCTCCGGATTCGGCCAGATCTTATGAATTGGAAATCTCAACAGCGTAAGATCGTGCGCTTTGGGCCAATTCGGCGCGTGCACACGCATTTTCCATACAGCCTTGTCACCGTTGGGAATGAGTATTGCGTTTTGTTGCAACTCATCCATCAGCCGATCATTGCGCGAGGGAATACCGGTTTGTCCCTCGGTTTGAAGGTGTTCTCGAAGACTGTCCAGACAACGTTTGACAACTAACCACAAATCTTCTCCATGGATCCATCCCGCAGCCCCATTGGTGTTAAGCGGTAGCGCTTCTTGATCCAGCAAATAGCGCAGCCCGGTTAGCAGCCTTTCATGAAGGGGTTTGATGCGCGTATTGGGTAATTGCGTAGGATTGCCAATGCCCAGGTTATGTGCGACGGACTCGCCATCGGCGAGCAGGATGATATCACCCAAAATGCCCGATTCATTCGTATCGCCACTGATTGCCGCTATCCACTGCGTTAACACTTCCGGATTACTGGCGAGCCATGAAATTCCAGTCGAAGGCAAGATCATCCGGGCGAGCAGCGGACCAGCGCGTTCATGGAGTCTATGGTTCCGTTTCCTCACGAAATCTACCCGATACCACACGCCACGCTCCACCATCGACCCCTGCCAAGGATCCCAGTGACCTAATGGGTGCCGTTTGGCATCAAAAAGCGTGACGCACTGGTCCACTACGGGTTTGCCGATGTCATGCAATAAAGCAGCGGAAAACACGGCGTAGGTCCAAAGATCCTGTTCTTGTGCTAAGCGTTCGGGGTTGGCTCCCGGAGGCAGCAGATAGCCGCGTCGAATCGTTAAGGCGTGTGTGACGACTTCGAGGGCATGGTCCAGCATTCCGCCGGGACCTGAATGGTGATGGGCTTCCGAGGCGGGCAGTTGTTGCACGAACCTGGCGTAGTTGACAATCGCGGTTTGGTACAGCTCGTTCAGCGGTATGGCTGGCACACTGAGTAAGCGAATGTATTTGTCGCAGAAGCATTGGGCGTGGCTCATGCGCCAGCAATTGCTTTGCAGAAAGTACCGGAAACAGTCCTTGGGGAGTTGGCTTTTGTGCGTATTTCCAAGATGGATTATGCTTCTAAAGCGGTTAACCCAATGCTCAGCCACGGTATTTTGACTTCGGATGGCATAACTTGAAACTTCGACGATAAAGCTGGAATATATCCCAGGCCCTTTCTTCGAAACTGTTTTCTGGCTAGCTTCGCTAAGCTCGGTTTGGTCTCCGGAATTTCCATGGTGCTTTTGCCCTGTTACATTTTATGCTGGTGAAACCTTTAAAAGCCCTTTCGGATAAGGCCCTTCCCATTAAAGAATAGCCTCTTGCCGTTGCCTTGCTTTTAAGCCATTTTTAAGCCTTTCCGGTGTTGAGGTTGTAAACTCACGAGAACAACAGTTTATGTCCTGTACCATTGTTGTGGTTCTACGTTTTGGTTTTTCTCATGGTCCCGGCCGCGTTCTTCCTTCAACGTTAGTGATTCTTTATTTTCGTGCTGAGGTGCGATGTGCACATTGATGTCATCAGGGTGAGTCGAGTTTTACTGGCTGTCGTGAGTTTGGCTGCGGGTGTTTTAGTTTTTGTGTTCAGGATCTTAGCTTGGTTGTTCACAAACTCGGCATACGATGATCCAGATGATATTCTGATCATACCCGAAGGCAGTTATTACAATTACCGTAAAGGTCGATTCGATAATGGATTAGATCCAAATGGGCACTATGATGATATCGATCACCCTGATGGGGATTTGTGGTAGATATTAGCCATCACTCATTTCCCTCATATTCAGATGCGTCCTCCAGTTCTCCGGTGAATGGTTGACTTCGCAATACTTCCACCGGTCTGCCCGGCACCTTGTGCTGGGAGTCTTAAAGTCTCGACCGCTTGGGAGATGGCTCGGCCCACTCTCAGACCCGCCAAAGCCATCATGCCTGACCACAGCAGCGGTAATCCCAAATACAAGCTCGTGGTGATCATGTTGAGCAACAACCGCTTGGTGGATTGCTCGCCGGTCGCCAGGTTGTCCAGTGAGAACTGCGCCAGGAACAGACTGATGTCGGGGTACATCGAGGCGATCAGGTTCTGATCCACCCACAAGGCGAAATACCACAGCACGGTCCAGAACTTGACGGTGAAGATGAGCATCGCACCGAGCACCAATAAAGAGAGCGAATAACGCGACAGCACCACCAGCAGCGGCAACAATCCATAGATTCCCAATAGAATCACGGCCTGGATCATCGGTAAGGCGGGAATGACGGCCGCCATCATCACGGCGAAAAGGCCACTGAATCCGAGGATACCCCCCGCCGCAGTGCCCCCTTTGGCAAGATCGAACAGGGAAGCCCAAAAGCCATCCCCAGAGGAGTTCTGCAACATGAAATCGTTATTGGTATAAACGGGAGGACTGTTGTTGAGGACCGTCTTAGCCACGATATCGCGCTGTTTCTCGCTCGCCAGTGCGGGAGCGATGGCAACGACCCATCCGGACAGTCCACCGGACGTGGCATCGGCTTCATCGATGAGTTTTTGTCGCAAGCCCAACGGCGTGCCGGTGCTTTCCCACCATTGTTGACACGTCGGATGTCCCCAGGTCGGACGCATCGTGGGGTCGTACTCCAGGTCACGGGCGGGATCGAACGGCCAACCGGCAATCTGTCGGTGGGGACGTATCGCATCGTAGTAGCCGGGTGTGTTTCGATAGACTTGGGAGCCCATCCAGTCCGGGTCATCGTTGCCATAGGTGGCCAGCAGCGACTCGATCGCCGGGGTGGTGGGACGCATTTGTTGGTAGCGCGAACGCGCCACCACGAAACATTCACTGAAAAAATCGGCGACTTCCTGGCGCAGTAGCCCATTCTCGATCGTGGCCAGCCGTGCCTGTTGCGCATAGGTGCGCAAGTCCGCGGCCCGCGGGAGGCCTTCGACCACGGCGTGGTTGAATCCAGACGAGAGCGCCATGACCGCGTACCACCACAGCGGTACGTTCACGGTGCCCGGTGCCCCGGTAAACCCCGTGACGCCATAGGTGCTCTGCGAATCGTTGACGGTGGCCACCGCGGGGACAGGTTCGTTTAACGTCGGCGGCGGTGTGTAGCTCAGAATCGAGGCGTTGAGCGGGGTGAGGGTCGAAGGCTGGCCCGCGATGACCACCACGAACAGCGCTAACAACACATCGAGCTCCATGCGTCTCACGGAGAGATCCGCGCTCCTACCGAAATCGCCGCCTCGGGCGGGTTCCGTGAAATTATCGATCAGGATCCCGAGAAAGGGTAAAAATACAATGCCGGTATCTCGCAGGACACCCCACACGAGGTTATAGAATTGCCAGCCGAACAAGGTGGTGAAGAGTTCGAGATAACTGTCAACGGCCATGGCGATGGCGGGCTAAATGCCGAAAAATCGGTTGAGCATCTCTTGCCCCAGAATCAGTTCCAGCACCACCAGCCAGGTCAAGATCCGCCAGCGTTGGTTTGCCAATACTGCCGGATCCTCGGTCCCCAAAGCTTCGTGTTTCACAAGCATTCGAGTGATCGGCTGCCAGAACACCGCGATGAGCGCGATCAGACTGAGCCGCACACCGGCTAGCAAGGGTGCACGGAGCTGCCATTCGGCTTCAACGGCGGCTAACGAGGTGGTTTGGACGCGTTGCCATAAGACCGCGCCCACGACGGCGCTCAACACCAAGGCCAATAGCGTGAGCACTAGGAACCCTCGACGTTTCATCCTCATGGCTGCACACGCCCCGCCTTGAGCGGATGGGTGTCGGTCGGTAGGGTGAGAGGTTGCGCCATCGAGCGGCGCTGACGCCAAGATTCACGCTCCAGCACCACGGCGGCGGTCGCGGAAACCACCTCGCGGCGCACGCGGGTCTCGAACAGCAAATTGTCGATCTCGCGTTCGAGTTCGCCGATCGCCTCACTGAGTGTCGCTTGTGCCGGTTCGGCCGCCTCGACTTCGGGTACGCGCCGTCCGCTCAACAACAAGCGGCGGATCAACAGCGCCTTTTCGATGGTGCGAGCCTGCGCAATTTCCGCGGCCAGGCGACCCAGCACAATGCCTTGTTCGTTGGCCGGCATCGCCTGAATGGCTTCCAATAGTGAACGACTGAGGCCGATTCCGGGAGCCGATAGGGCATCGAGATGGGCAAAACTGGGTGAGGTGGTGCCGTTCACCAGGTGCGTCAGCGCTCTGGCCACGATTTGCCGTTCGGCTTCGTACTTGGGCGCCAAGCCGGAACCGGGCACGGAACGTTTGCTGCAGTCTAAGCACGTCATGACGATGTCATCGCCCAGCACGTCCACGGCCCACTCGGCGGCAGCGAGCGGTGTGGCCCAGAGCTGAGCGAGTTTCGGCGCATTCGGCCCATTGGGTCCCGCAGCGGTGGGCGCCGTGTTCGGCGCCCGATTGAGGGTCATATTGTAGCCTGCGGAGGTGGTATCCCGAACGACCTGAATCGGCAGCTGACCGTTGCCACCGCGGGTGCCGTAGATCCAGGGCAGGCCCTCGTCACCCCCGCTGGCCTCTACGGCTTGTTTCGCGAGAATGATGTTGCCGCCCGAGGCCATTCGGTGTTTCCAATGCTGTGATTTGGACAGCCGAACCCATTCTTCGAAAGGGATTCTTGCCGTCGGCGATATCGGTCTCCAACTGCTCGCAGGTCTTGGTGGCGATCGCCAGCCGCGCCTGCGCATCCCCCAGATAGGTCTGGAACAGGTTATAGAGTTCGGGATTGGCGCGCTGCAGAATCAGCGCCGGCAACGCCGCGATCAAGGCCGTGGCGGCGTTGACCATGGCATTGCTCATGCCATCGAGTTGGTTGGCGAACCGGTCCAGCGTCTCTTCGACGCTGAGTACCGGATCGAACTTGCCACAGCTGAAACCCAGATTCAGCGCGCCCGAACCGTCGAGCTCCAGGCTCGTCACCGTGGGGTTCGGTGGCACCGAGACGGGTTCGGCCCCGCCGATTTCGTAATACCACAAATCGTCGATCGTCGGTGTTCCCACGGCGTGGGCGGCGTTTGCCGCGATTAACAATCAGAAACAAAACGTAGAGAAGGCTGAGTCTTGAAGCGTTCAAGGTGTTCATTTCCATCAGAATTCAATGTCGGTCAAAAAGGCCCCTTTGACCTCACAGCAGGCATAGGGTCGCCACAGGTTCCAAACGTAATCACCACGTTCATCCACCTTGCCACCCGACCAACCGGATGGCGTGAGGGTGTCGTTCTCGCCGAAGACCGCACAGTCTCGTTCGGGTTTCGGTACGAGCATCTGCCAGGTGCCGGTCTCAGCCTTCATTTCTTCCAGCGGCGGAGGTGACCAGACTTGCAGTCCGGCGCTGGTATGCACCCCCTGCGGTGTCGGGAGGTAGAGATGCGGCTGCTGCGTGCGTGTCACAAGGTCGCCCGCGCGTTGGGCGAGGGTGGCGGCTGCCTTGGGTTCGGCTTGATATTGCTAGAAAACCGATCCGTGGATGCACGTGTCCCCAGGTGTTGTGCGGCCAATGGCCGATTTCACGCAAACCCGGTGTCCAGCTGGCCGGATACAAGAGCTCGGCCGGAACGATGTTACGCCAGACCAGCGCGTCCAGGGTGGATTGAAAGTACGGTAGAAAAGGCGTGATCGCCGAGGGACAGACCCACCCGCCGGGGATTGCCTCGATGAGTTGGGTCGTGGCCAGCAGGGGATGACCGATCACGTCGGTCTCGCGGAAAAACGCGTGGTGTTGTCGATTGCCTACCTGAGTTTCATTGGGTTGGCCGCTGCTGCCGACGAGGTGTTCCCGGTGAGTTGGCCGAGGATTCCCTCCAAAGCGTTTCGCTGGAGTGTATTCAGCACCGCTCCCATCTCGGGCCAGGGGTGTTCGTTGACATCGTTGTAGACCGGCACCACCAGATCCGGAAGGTTATGGGCGATTTTGATTGAACTCTCGACTTCGCATTCGTATATCGAGCATTTCAGCCAGAGACACACACCGACCGGTCGCCAATTGAGACAAGAGGGCAACGCGGCGGCGGTATGCCCCAGGATCGCATCGGTCGTGATCTCGCCGGCATCTGCGCGCGAAAACAGTAGCTGACCCATGAATAGCCCGATGAGGAGGGTGCGTCTCATCGAGACCTCTCGCCGGCCGATGGCCGATGTTGAACGATGGACAACGCCGATTCGAGATCCGTTACCCCCAAGACCATCGTCTGGCCATCATCGAACACCACGGCCGGTACGCGTTGAACGCCTAAGCGCTGGGCGCGCAAAAGCCCTCGGGCGGCCTGTTGATAGCGCCGGGATAGATCTGCCGACTGTTGCTGGATTCGGTGCGAGGCCATTGAGGTGGCTTGACGCACATTCGTGGGTAAACCCGCCGACAGCGTCCGATTCGATTTGTTCAACGGCATCGACGACGTACACGTCTACCGTGATGCCGCGACGCTCGAGGGCATCAACGCCCCGAACAGGCCGATCGCTGAGGGTGAACACCTCGACGAGCGGTTGTTTCATCCGCTTGGCTGGCAGCGAGATGCCGGGAATGACGAGCCAGGCGGCGACCAACAGAAACTTCAGAGCGCTCATTCCCGCCGAGCCTCGATCCGCTCGGCCACCTTTAGGGCGGCCTCCAGCTCGGTGCAACCCGACTCGCGCATGATCTGGGCGCGTTCGGCTTTTTCGTGTTTCTCGGTCATCGCCAAGGCGAGCGACAACGCCGGCGGGACACTGCGAAACAAGGTCTCCAGATTATCCGAAAGCACCACGCCTTCGGTGTATTTGCCCGGTTCCTTGTGGGCCGAGCGTAATAATTGACGCTGTTCGGGGGTGAGGTGCTTGAAGCGTGCAATCTGATCAATCTCTTCTTCTGGCATGGTCAGGCACAACCACCACTCGATCATATTGAGCATGCGTTTGGCTTGATCGGGAAAATCTTCCAGATTCTGAGTCGCGATCCAGAACCAGCAGCCCAACTTGCGCCACATTTTGGTGATCTTGACCACGTACGGCGCGAGCAGCGGGTGGGTGGTGATCAGATGCCCCTCGTCGGTCACCACCAACGTGGGACGCGCCGTGTGCTGTTGGCGCTCGACCAGGTCGTTGATATGATTCATTAAGCCGATGTAGGCCACCATGAGCTGGTCCTGGTAGCCCTCGCGAGCCAACAGGCCGAGGTCCAGAATGGTCACGTCGGTATCGGGCCACTGTTGTCCGCTGCGGTTGAAAAACCGACCCGCCACGCCATCGCAAAACAACGCCATGCCGTCCGCCATCTCCGCCGCACGCTGGCGCCGGTAGTCGGCCAGCCGGTTCTCGCCGCCGGGTTGTTGGCTGACCGCTTTGAGTGCCTGGACGACATCTTGCGTGAGCACCTGCGGACGACCCGCGGTGTAGACCGCTTCGGCGGCGCGATAAATCGCCTCGCGAAGCAACAGCCGATCGGCGCGGGTCATCCGTGCATCCTCCTGTTCATCGCCGCCGGTGATCATGATCCGCGCGGCGATTTCCATCTCGCCCAATAGGTCACGACTCGAGGCTTCGGTGTCCGGATCATCGTCGGCTTCGACTCCAGTCTCGATGTCTGTCTGAGGACGTCGGCCGTGTGGGTCGAGCAACTTGAGGGCATCGGCAAAGGGCGGTAGGCTCACATCCACCCCCGCCGACAGGGTGATTTGATTGACGGAGAGGTCTTGGGTTTCGAAGTATTGGCCCAGCAACTCATGGGAGTTGCCGGCCTCGACGAGGAAGATGCGGGGCCGATACACCGCCATGGCCTGCATCAATAAGTCCACCAACTGAGCGGATTTGCCGGCTCCGGTGGGGCCCAGAAGCAATAGATGGCCATTCTTCTTGCGGCCATCGCGGTTCATGGGGTCGAAGACCAAAGGCTCTGCCCCCCGATTGAAAAATTTAAACCCCGAATGACCGGTACCGCGTGAGCGCCCGTACACGGGCAGTAGCGCGGCGATGTCGCTGGTGAACATGAGTCGTGAGCGGCGGGTGGATCGATCGAGGCTCACGTCATAGGCCATCGGCAGGTTGCGCAGATAGCTGTCGAGCTTCAGCAGATCCGCCTCGTCCTTGATGGGTTGCAGGCCATTCGAGGCGAGCAAGGCCTGTACCGTATTGGCCTTTTTATTTAGATCGGTGATATCTTCGCCGCTAACGTAGAGTGTGAGCACCACGGGAAACAATTTGTCGCCGCGGGCCATTGCCTTCATGACGGCGGCCGATTCTTCACGGGCCAACGCGGCCTCGGGTTGGTCGCCCACCGAGGCTTGATGAATGCGACTGATGCGGTGGCGGACGTGGTCCTGGCGCTGCACGATG
Organism: uncultured Gammaproteobacteria bacterium; assembly: GCA_963731655.1. Lineage (GTDB taxonomy): Bacteria > Pseudomonadota > Gammaproteobacteria > JAAEPA01 > JAAEPA01 > CAVSWL01. The sequence goes on from CAVSWL010000005.1 coordinate 206,726, forward strand.
ATGGTCATTGCGAGCACCGTGTGCTCCGGCAGCTTATCAAATAGGGCATACACCTGGTCACCTCGTTGGCGAGCCGCGGTGAAGTGCCCCACTTGAGGCTTGCGCCGCACGCTCTGCACCGAGAGGATCGTGTGCGGCAGGCCATCGAACCACCAGGTGCCGGTGGCATCGTCGGAGCGCGGCATCGAGAACATCAGGCTTTCGGCGAAGTCGGCACCATAGGGCAGGTCGTCGTCCCCGGGATAGGGGGCGATGTTTAACAGATTGGCGGGATCGTCACCGGCTAACGGCGAGCGGGGATTGAACCAATCCAACAACCATTCGTAGAAATCACGACCAGTGCAACGGCGAAGCTTCACATGGCTGGAGGCAAACGCCGCTTCCAGCCGAGCCGCCAACTCATTGAGAGCCTGCTCGGGAGCTTGGGTTGAAGGCTTCGATTGACAGCGGCGGTACAGCACTAGACGCAGGCGGCGGTACCGACCTTGCCAACGCTCGCCCGTGACGGCAGTATCCTGGAACAGTCCTCCCGGTTGGGTGATGTGGCGTAGATGTGCCGCATAATGCGCCAGATAATTCCGAGTGAACGGGGTGTCTTTCACGTGGGGTTGGACATAGTCGAGGATACGCTGTAAATACTTGGTCAGTTGCGGTTCATCCTGCACATAGAGCTGCACGATCCAAGGCGATTCGTCGTCCTCGGGAATGGCGTCGGCCAGGACCGTTTGCAGTCCTTCGCGCAACTGCTCCAGGGACTCGGCGGGGCGGGCTTCGACCCCGATGGGGGTGAGCTCAAACAAGGCGCCGACACTGACGCCGTCTTCGAGCAGAAAAGTACGGCTTTCCGGCAAGTATTCCATCCAGGGGAGCAGGTCGGTAAACGAAGGCGGGCGCTGGTACTGGCGAGCCATGTCGGCCCGAGTCACCGGACGCCTGGGATGGGTCATCGGTGGCTCGTTCCGTCTCGCCCGTACGATCGTTTCCGAGAAAGGAAAACAACGTCGCTGTCCAAGAAGCGAGGCTCATCGGTATGATCCTCTAGCGTCCCGGGAGTTCGCCGGGGAGGGCGTATTCGACTCGCTCGTACATCGGGAAGCTCGTGGCATAGCCCGGTACGGGCACCGACTCCGGTCCGGCGAGGTGCGGGAAGACATACATCACCAAATCCGGATTGGGCAGGCGCGGGAATAGCCCACGGATTTCGTTCGCGCCGTTTCGGGTGTAATCCGTCAGATCAGTTTCGCCAGTAATGGGGTTCTCGTGCTGAAAACCCGAGGGCGGATCTACGGCAGGCCGAACGCCCAGCGGTTCGCGTACTGAAGGGATTTGCCGTTGGCGAAGCTTCTCGAAATGCGCATCATAGAGGGCACGCAGCGTGGGACCGTCTTGGGGCAAGAGTTCGGCTTTTTGGGTGGTGGTGCAGCCGATGGCCACACTACTAATCAAGCCGAGTAGAGCCAGCGGTATCCAGCATTTGGGCATGACGAAGCCTCCTTCCTTGGGGGTCATAGTCGATTTCGAGGGGTTGCGTGATGTGGATCGCCACCTCGGCGCCGGAGCGAACGAAGATGGCGTCGAAGCTTTGCTGCTGGCGTTCCAGCAACCAGTGGTTGATTGCCTCGGCGCCACCCGACAGGGTGCGGCCCAGCACGAAGCGGCCGGTGTCTCCGCTCACAAACCCTGCGGCGGTGCCCGTTTGTCCGGACACGAGCGAAGTGGTTTCGCTCTGGGCAAAAGCGTCTGCGCCAGCCTGCAGGGCCAGGAGGCCGGCGCGCTGGCTCAAGAACGCTGGGGCATTGGTGATCCGTTGCCCGCTGAGACAGGGCACACCGAATCGATCGGAGAGCCAGCCCAGTCCCTGATCGCTGGTGACGCCGTTACTGACCGCGGCTTCGGCCGAGTTGGCGCCGTGCCCAGACGATCTCAGCGTACGCAGGGTGCCATCATTAAACACAAAGGTGACGGAGGTGACCTGGCCGCGGACGCAGGACAAGGTCCAGTCGCCGACCGCCGTACCGCTCCACACCATGCCGGCGACCTCCGGAATCTCAAAGCCGTTGGCCGCCAGGTTGTCGGCCCCGGTAATCAGCTTGAACGGCCACGGATCCTGCACGCGGCCACGCACGGGAATCCGCCCGATTAACGCGGTAAACGCGGTGGAGCCGATCAAGGTGGCGTTTTCAGGTACGGTGTAGACGGGTTTTATGGCGGAGTCGTTGGCCTGACTGGCCGAAGTCACTTGAGACACTTGAGGGAGCGCTGTGGTGGTCTTCAACAAACCATTGTTGGAAGGAGTTTCCTCGGAACCGTCCAGCGGGTCATGCCAGATCAGTTCCTGTTGTGTGCCCAACGCCTCCAAACCGAGGCCGACCGGCAAATCGGAGGAGGGCGTAGAAAGGGTTTTGTCCGATCGCATCATGGCAGCCAAATCATCGACCCGTTGAGTCAGCGAAGAGATGAGGCTGTTGGCCGTCTGTTGTTCGGTCTGTCTTTGGTTTTCACGCACGTTCAAGGCCTGCTGTACTTGACGCGCAATGGAATGCTCGAGCGTCTGGCGCTGATCGAGCAGTCGGGCGTTGTCAGCGCGTAGCGTCTTATTGTCGGCCAATAGGGTCTGAGTAGTGTTCGTCAAATCCACCACATTAGCCCGGAGGGTGCGCAGCGTCTCGGTGGGGGAATCGGCGTCGGGTTCACCGGGCTTTGGAACGGCCTGCAGGGTAAGCGAAGGATGCTCGTCCTGATTGAGGGTTTTAATAACAATAAAGACGCCCATCAACAGGACCACGCCGGCCACGATAGGTAACACGCGATTGCTTTTGGGATTCACCATGGGGGCAGTCCTCAGAGCGACGCCTCGAAGGGCCGTGCGGAGATTAAGTACACACACGTGGTGTCGGCTTCATCCCCCTTGGCCAACAGCCTGGCGTGCTGAAAGGTCGCCGCAAGCCATCGCCCCCGCAGCCTGCGGGGATCCAATTCGACCGGCTGGGACGAGGTGTTGGTCAGTTTGACGGCGGTGACATACCGCCTCCCGGCCGACCAGGCAATCAGCGGGCTCGCCTCAACGGCCCCACCGCGCACCAGCGCAACGGCCTTAGTGGTTACGGGCACCTGCGACAGATTCGACAGTGCGGGCAACAACCGCTTCGGTGCATAGAGCTGTTGAGCCGCAAACCGGGTCAACCTCACATAATCCAAGCTCTCGGCGGGTTGGTCGGCTTGGGGATCTGAGGCGAGCTGTCTGCGGTGAGGGATGGGTGATGAAAATCTCCCGGGGTGGTTGAACCCCGCTAGGCTCCACAGCCTGGAGATCGAACAAATAGGTGCGGCCGCTGGCGGTCTCGCGCACCATCACCCGGGTCGTATCGAACGGACGATACGCGAGTAAATACACGGTGCCGTCCACGCTCTGGATCCGCAGTGAACCCTCGATGGATCATCGGTACACCGACGCGCACGGGCGCGGGAAAATGAATCTGGCGTTCCTGATCGACGGATAAGCTCAGCTTGATAGGCGTTTTGGTCCATTCGATGTGTTCTGCCACGGCGGTCTCGGTCCGTCCGATCGAGGGGATCCCCAGGCAACAGAGGATCCACAGTCCAACGACGAACATTAAAAGGGTCCGTTTCAGTATTTGATCCATCAGCGGATCTCCTTCAATTCAGCCTGTTGAAGTGCCGGATTCAACATTTCTTTGGACAGCCGTTTGGGGCCCTCACCGGCGTAACCATCCAGGGCCAGACCCCACGGGTTGGTCTCCGGATCCACGTCATAGCGCACGACCCGCAATGGATACCGGATCGCGGTTTGCTTGACCGGCATGGCGCGCACCGTCTCGTCGAGTTCCAAATCCAGCCACACGACCCAGGTGCGCTCGTTCAACACCTCAACCCGGCGGGCCTCATAGCCCAGTCCTGGGATCGAGCGCACGCTGCGCTCGCGGTCGGCGAGTTCACCCCGTTCCCGCTTAAGTTTCATTTCGCCGATCAATTGTTCGCGAAAGCGTGGCGTGAGGTAACCCGACACGCGGTAGATAGCCTGGCCGAAGTCGATCGCGCCGTCGTTCGGCCACCGGTTGAGTTGCTGAAAAATATAGTAGGCAAAGGCATAGACATTGGGTGGTGGCACCTCATTAATGCCCAGCACCGCACCGGCGCGCAGATCGGGTGGATAATGCAGCGTGATTCGTTCGGGAGCGCGATGCCAGCCATAGAGGGCCATAGCTAACAACGCCGTCAGAAGAAGGACAACGCTCCACAGTGAGCGCACCTGTGCCCGAGTTGCATCGATTTGGTTGCGCAGACGTGACATGCGAGTGTTCTCCTAAGCACCAAAGGGTGGCTATGACGGTTTTAAATCGGTATGGGTTCTATTCCACGTAGCTTGCTGCGTATCAAACGATGGGTTGCAATGAAAATCTATGATTTTCGAGCAACTCATTCTAATACCCAGACCGCTTGCGGCGGGGTATTTTATTTAACGACGCTGATTGTGAGTCGGTGCGGCACACCGCTCTAATGGTGGGTATCTTTGTGTGAAGGCTTGATTTTGTCTAGCTAAAACCCTACCGAGACAGCGAAGGGTTTTTTACATGACGGTTACTGCGTATTGCGCAATTGAAGTAATTCAGGGCGGATTAAGTACCATTGTTTATAGCTGTTTTCAAAATAGCTGGCGTAATATTTGGAATGCGAAAAAAATAAGCGGTGGATAGGGCATTACACAAGTTCATCTCCTAAACGGGATCACCCTGGAGTGTAACCACTTCATCGCCTCCAGCAAGGTATTAGCCACGGCGCGATCCACCCCATCGCCGCGCAGTGATTAGCAGGTTTTCGCGCCGCGCTGTTTGTGCAGCGGATTACACTCGTAGCTGGGTATGTTGCCCTTGAGGTAGCGGAGGGTCATGCGCCGACCGCAGCGGCCACAAAGGACAATCCCTTGAAGGAGTGCGGCATCTTCGCGCGTGGCACCGCGGCGGTTATCATCGCGTAGTGTACGATGATCACCGAGGCGTTGCTGATGGTGCAGAAACGGCTCCCAGCTGATGTAGGCGGGATGGTGTTCGCGCAGTACAATCGGCCGGTCGCAGGGTGTAAGTTGATGGGTGCGGTCTTTGATGCGCGGGGCCTCGCCCGGCAAGGTACGCAGACGAGTCTGCGTACGACCATAGACGTAAGCACCGGCGTAGGCCGGGTTATGCAGTACGCTGAGCACCCTTTCGTACGCGAGGGGTTGCCAATCGAGTCGTTTTCGGGTTCGTTTCCCCAGGAGCGCGTGGGGAAACGAACCCGATGCTCGGCAAAGTGTTTTACCACGACCAGGGCTGAGCTACTGTGATCAAAAAGCGAAAAGAGCAAGCGTATCGCCTGTTGGACTTCTTCATCGGGATCGAACACGAGGCGCTTGGCGGCATCGAACACATACAGTGGACCTGGGCGATGCGGTCGCCAACGAACTCGGGGTCCCCTTGGACCGGATCTCTTTGGAGATACTCGTGCGTGGGCCCTATCACTCGATTCCGCAGTTTTTAGTCCTTGACAGGCGCATAAAATGTGCTGGACTACCATCACCACTCTGCAACCTCGCCATGCAAGGCGCCTTCGACATGGCAATGGCAGACCAGCCCGTTAAGATTGGCCCGTGTTCCGGTCAAATGCAAGCGTCTTTCATGCTGATTCACTCACTGCCCTGCGTTACCCAATTTGTTGATAGTCTCAATCGTTCACTGAAAGCCTGTAAAGGCTCGGCAGCCCTGTCAGCCGGTCAGCGCGTGTGGTTAAGTACAGTGCTCATTGGCATCGTGGTGACAGGCACACTCAACTGGGCGGGTTTTGAACGGCGTAGTTTGAAGACGTTCAAGCAGAACCGCCTGCGCTGGATGTTCTCCTACGCCAAAATGGCCTGGCCCTTGCTGCTGCAAGCCAGCATTGGGTACGTGCTAAAACACTATGCGATCACCCGCGCTACGTTAGTGATTGATGACACCGATAAGCAACGTTCAAAGAAAACCACGAAAATCGCCGGGGCTCACAAAGTAAAAGACAAGAAGACCGGCGGCTATTTCAACGGGCAGGAACTGTTGTTCATGGTGCTGGTGAGCGACCTTGTCACCTTTCCCGTGGCCTTGCGCTGGTATGTCCCTGACCCGGCATTGAGTGCCTGGCACAAGGAAAACCGACGCTTGAAAGCCGTAGGCGTGCCAGCGTCTCAGCGCCCTGCCAGGCCTGCGCCTGATCCAAACTACCCGACCAAGCAGGCGTTGGCGCTGGACATGGTCCGGGAATTTACCGAGTGCTTTCCCGCCGTGACCATCAACGCGGTATTGGCCGATGCGTTGTACGGCAGCGGCGAATTTATGGATCAGGCCAGTGCGGCAACCGCAAACGCTCAGGTAGTCAGCCAGTTACGTGGCAATCAGCTAGTGATAAGTCGCGGTAGAAAAGTCACCCTCTCAACGTATTTCTCCCGCCAGACTGGTGTTGAAACGCAGCTCATTGTTCGCGGTGGGGAGAAAAAGTCGGTCACGATGCTGGCCGCCCGACTATTGGTCAAAGCGCATGGCAAACGCCGTTTTGTCGTGGCCCTAAAATACGAAGGCGAAACCAATTACCGCTTCCTGGTCGCCTCAGAGTTGTCCTGGCGCCATCAGGACATTGCCCGATTATATACCTTGAGATGGCTGGTGGAGGTTTTTATTCAGGACTGGAAGTGCCATGCGGGCTGGAACCGGTTGACCAAACATCAAGGCCTGGAGGGATCGACGCGCGGCGTGATCCTGAGCCTGTTGTGCGATCACCTGTTGCTGCTGCATCCGGCGCAATCGGCCCGTCTGAAAAACAAACAACCCGGAATATCCGCTGGTTGCCTGATCGAGTCTCTTAAGGCAGAAGCTCTGCTCGTGACCATTGAAGATATTGTGGATGCCGAAAAACCCGAGGTTGCATTGGATGCGTTTACTGACGCACTTCGCGATACACTGCAGGAACGGCCATCAAGCAAACACATGGCAGGGTTGGATCTGGGCCAACTGGAACCAACGCCGTCACTGAGTTATCGTGAAGCGGCGTAGATCAAGACGTAACATGAAAGTCAACCCTTAATAACTACGGAATCGAGTATCACTTCTCTGTGGTTCATCAATAGGGGCTCGCCCAGGAATCGGCCAAGTATTTCTCTGCTTCTGAAAATCAGGACTTGGGTATCGTCAAGCGCCAACGTAAAAAATCCTCGCCTTCGGCTTCTCTATCCCCTCCGCGGGACTTGACTCCTCTCTCGTTGGCCTAAGTTGTGACGAATGGTCGACGGGTTATTGTTTGAGCACCGTCGGATTGGATGAAGCGAAGGTTAGGCAGTATATCCGGCATCAGGAAGAGGCAGATCGTCGACAATATAAGTTTGATTTAGACGACTAACGTAACGAGAAACTGCCGAGGCGGGTTCGTATGGCCGCTATGGGGCTTTCACCGTTATTCGTCCCCCCAGGGGGACTACAACAAACCCCCCGCTATGCGGGTGGTACTTGATTCATTAGTTGCACAAAAGATGTAAAGGCGGCTGAGCTAAGGGCGCTATTTCGTGTTATTTATAGGGTCTGCTGTATGTAATGAATATACCGCTAGCGTTTACTTACACCGCCAGTGGTAATGTTATTCGAACGCAAACTTGGTTGTCGGAAAGGTGCTGAGTTTTGAATGAAGCCCGATGCTTTTTTAGAATCGCCCAAGTGGTGCGCATGATGGGATTTGCAAGCTCTTTACTCGTTGCAGGTTCTGCACTGATATAGTTAATGTTAAATGAGTCCGCAACTACCTTTACTGCAGAATTCGAGCGTAGTTTCTTGCATTGTTTTGGTCAGTTCAACGCGTAACTCGCCGCCTGAGGAAATGGCTTCGAGAGTGGCTAGCATGAGACTTAACACGGCTTGTTTGAGCTCGCTGCTTATTCCTAATATATTGATGGTCGCATCGGGTATGGCAACTTCGAGACGTATACGCCGATGTCGCGTGTGGGCGGAGGTGAGAAGTGGCACTTCTTCAATGAAGTCCTTAAAATTAAGTCTCCCAATGCCTCGGTCGATGGGGCGAGCTAATTGATCAACGCCGTGAGCAGCGCATTGAGCTGATTCACCTCTCTTGATAAAGCGTCAATGTAGGGTTCAGTCTCTCCATCTACCCCCCGCCTGCTTTACCATTTCGAGATTGACTACCATTGCGTTGAGTCGATCATTCAAGTCATGCGCGATGCCGGCATGGATCATAGCGAGGTTGCGCGCACGCACCATCGGCAGGTTGGCCTCTTGTTCCTTATCTCCTATACGGTTGTCGGCTGGATAGTCGGGCATCATCGAGTATTCATCGAGGTGAATCAGGTACCGTAAGATGCTGGGCTGTAGCTATTCCGCATTACTATACAAGTTCTGTACCAAGCAGGTATTGTACCTAGTTCATGTGACACTCTATTGTTATGCCGCTCCCCAGACCTCATCCTCTTGCAACTGCTGGCCGATTGCAACCGGAACCACTAACTGATCTCCATCCAGTAGTTTCTTGTATACTTGAATTGCATCGTCCGGTGCCGTTGTTCTTATCGACCGGCTGCAGACGCCTTAGTGATTCACCGCGCTAAATCTTTGGAGAAAGGCCATGTCACATGTTTTGATCGTCGATGACGACACCGGTTTCACTTCGGCGCTCGCCGAATACATTCGCCATGAAGGGTTTGAGGTGCATGTGGCCAGCAGCCTTGAGCAGGCGCGCTTGCAACTCGCAAAGCTGCCACCTGACGTCGCGCTTATCGATCTATTGCTGCCGGATGGTGGAGGCCTTGAATTGCTTGACGATCTTGAGCGTTCGCAAGCTGAAACCGTAGTGATTACTGGTCATCCCAGCGTAGACTCGGCTGTCGAAGGGATACGCAAAGACGTCGTGGACTATTTAACCAAACCGCTTGACATGAATCGTTTGCGCAGTTGTCTCGAACGTTTGAAGCCTTCCGTCAGTCCAACGTCAAAAGCGACTTGCAGTAAATCCACAAATGATTCGAAGCGGTTCGGTCGTTTTATCGGAGATAGCGAGCCGATGCGTGCAGTCTATAAAATGATTGAGCAGGTCGCCCCCACCAATGCGACGGTCATGGTTTATGGTGAGAGCGGTATTGGCAAGGAACTGGCCGCCCAAACGATTCACGAACTCAGCAGTCGCAGCGGGCCGTTTCTAGCGCTTAATTGCGGTGCGATTCCTGAGAGCCTGATCGGTAATGAGCTGTTTGGTCACGAACGGGGTAGTTTTACGGGCGCCAGCCAGCAACATAAGGGATACTTTGAGCGCACCTCGGGCGGTACATTGTTTCTCGATGAAATCACCGAAATGCCACTCGACATGCAGGTAATTCTGCTGAGGGTGTTAGAAACAGGTCGTGTGATGAGATTTGGAGGTAATAAAGAGATTGATGTCGATGTGCGTTTAATTGCTGCTACCAACCGAGATCCGGCGCAAGCGGTTGCCGACGGACGATTGCGCGAAGATTTATATTTCCGGCTGATGGTTTTTCCTGTGAGGCTACCCCCGCTACGCGAACGCAAGGAAGATATTCCCGCTTTGGCCAGATATTTCATTAATGTCCTAAATGAAGAGCAGGAGGGTAACAAGCGGTTGACGCAAGATGCGCTGAACTTTATAGCGCAGCAGCGCTGGCCCGGCAATGTGCGTGAGCTTAAGAATGCGCTTCACCGTGCTTATATTATCAGCGAGCAGGAAGAAATCTCGGCTCAAGATGTCACGAGTTTGCTCGATGTAACGAGCGATCACGCACAAGGGACCCGGAATACGCTCAGCGAACTATCACTGGAGGAAGCTGAACGCAGTCTGATTTTAGCAACGCTAGACCGGCATGATGATAATAAACGTGCGGCTGCCGAAGCGCTTGGCGTCAGTCTGAAAACCCTCTATAACAAACTCAAGCGGTATCAGACCGGAGGCTAGTTAGACCAAGGAAAATAGAAGGGTCTCCGTAACTCCGATATCCAATTGTAGGCGAGTTAATCTTACGCAGTCTCGATTTTGGCCATTTCAGATAAGGATGGCTATTCGAGTGAATCTCACTTGCCGGTCATCGCGATGAATAATCACTCGATCACCGCGAAACGGAGACGTATTGAAATGCTTTTCGGCCCAGATTGCCGGATGCACGAAAGCCAAGAAATCCGAGTAAGCTTGCTTGCTACCTTCTATATCAGACCACCGAACAGGGCCAAAGCGAGTTGGCTATTGTCAGCCGAAAGGCAATTAGACAATTCTGGAAATAGAGTGGCAATGAAGTTGGTGTGGATGTGAGCGATCGCCTGATCAGACCACTGACGATGGCTTCGAGTCCAAGGTATCGGATTCCCTCCTCGAAAATGAATTCAATGGTTCCGGTGCAATAGACGTCCTCGACGATTTTATATGAGATCATGCGGTGCGTCTGGGTAAGCTGGAGATGTTCAACGGTCTTGGTTTTGCAGACATCGTAGCTAAGACCCCAATTGATTACTTTGGTTATCCACCGTCACACGACCGGAAAGCCCGATTCACCTCCACAGGAAAATTCTGCGCTACATCGGCTACTACACCCAAAATGTCAAGTTAGAGAACAAGCTAGAGAAATGGCCGTAGATAGTCACCCGAAATGAAACCGGTGTAATTCCTCTGATCTGGTGAACTGGGTGGGACAACGGCCGATTGGCAAGCAAGTGAATATTAATCCCCAGATAAGTCTCTTGCCGATTCGAACCTGCTGCGCGTCAGTATGGCTAAATTCTTTGTAAAAAGTACATCCTGTTTGTAAAGATTATCTTATGCCTATGAGTCCCGCGGATTTCCATACAGCGGCTTAGCGTATAACAAATCGTGGGCATATGCCCTCAAACCTGTTCTAGTATCTAGGGAAACTAGAATAAAAAATGGACACCCAAACAAATTCAATTTGTCGTTATGGCGTCGAACTTGCTTAAAAACAGCGAACGCAGCAATCCCGCAAGGGTTGTGCGAGATGCACATAAACCAAGTAGTCGATTGACATTACGCCCATTGAGCGATTCCCAATTTGAGTCTGGCGTAGTTTGACTTCGACTTGAAACCAAGAGGCGATGAATCATGAAAACCCAGATAAGGCAACTGATCTTGATGGGGATAGTGACTGTGCCACTATTCGCTTGTGGCCAATCCCAAGACGGCCCCGCGGAGCAGGCGGGCGAGAAACTCGATAAGTCGATCGAGCAAATGAAAGACTCAACAGGCAAGGCAATCGACCGCGCGGGTGAAAAGCTAGAGCAGGGCGGCGATAAGGTTCGTGAAAAAACCGAGCACAATTAGTTCGGATGTCACTGGCCAGGCCGATACGGGGTCAGCAATGACACCATCTCCACTATTCGTTCTAAACGGTTCGATGGTTCGAGATGGCTGCCGGACACCTTGTAAGAGACCTGGATAAACCCGTACAACCGATTAAAGATTCGGAGAATATCTTAGGCAGACGGGTTATCCGAGGCTTCCAATTAACGATCCGTGGTCTAGTAAATCTGGGCGAATGCCGAGCGGGAAAAGTGTCTTATCTACCTGGGTTGACCGAATTCAACAGGCTTCGATTGATGAGCAAATTGTACTTCTTGGTGCCCGATACAAACTTGGCCGATCGAATCCTATCCGAACTAAAGGCCAAAAACGCTCCCGAAGCGGATATCGGCGTGATCGCCAGTGATCACTCTCGCGTGGAACAAGTGCCTGAAACGGATCTAGTCGATCGCAGCGATTTCAAACCCACCATAGTGCAAGGGACGGCCATAGGGGTGACTTCGGGATTATTTGCAGGCTTGACAACTACTGCCGTGCCTGGTGGAGCTGTATTGGCCGGAATGGCATTGCCTGGCAGTGCGTTTGGTTCTTGGGTTTCTGGACTGATTGGTATATCGCTACCGAATCGAGAGCTTAGTGTACTTGAAACGGCGATTAAATCCGGCTCGGTGCTGATGATTGTACATACGGCGACAGTCGATCAGTATAAAGTCAAAAGTATCATCACTGACTGCTATCCGGAAGTGATATTCGAGGGTGAGACTACAGCAAATCCGTTAGCCATGTGATTTCAGTCGCTCATTTTAATACCAGCAGAGCGTCAGCCACACTACTGGAAGTACTGGAAGATGCCAAGCGGCTAATCCCACCGCCTTGCAGTGAGGTCGCCGCAACGGTACCCGCACGCCCGCGCATGAAGCCAAAGACACTGAAACACCGCGTGCGTGAGGCTGTCTCTGAGGTGCCCACGGACGCGAGTTCCCGAGAAGTGCTAGGCGAAGCGTATACACATCGACGCATAGCGGAGGTAGAACGGGTGGCGAAGGCCGGAACCACACCCTTGCGCCCTTGAAAAGATGGGTTGGAACTCCCCGTGGCGCTGTTCATATTACCGATGTTTGCTTTTCTTAACGCCGGCATTCCCAATTCGGGGAGCGTCCTGGTGAATGCTTTTAGTGACCCCATAGCGTTGGGTGTACTGTTCGGTTTGGTGATCGGTAAACCGGTGGGTATTGTTGCGGGCGTTTGGCTTGGCGAACGGCTGGTTGGTGCGCAACGACCTCTCGAACTCACCAATCGACGGCTATGGGGTGTCGGCCTACTTGCCGGCGTCGGTTTTACCATGTCCACTTTTATTGCCAACCTGGCATTGGGCCAGAGTATGACCTCCCTTACATCGGTTAAGCTCGCCATTGTTATGGCCTCTTTTGTAGCCGCGATGGTAGGTTATTTCACGTTGCGTTTCGCTTCAATCGCCAACTGATCCAAAATCTCCGTCTTTGCCTTGTAATTGTTACCGGTGACGATAATCCCAAAACATCAGAAACCCCAGAACAAAGCTGAGGTTGACAAAGCGGTAGTTGTAAATATCAAAAAGAAATGTAAAACATTACACACTCCGCCGTGTGCTGACCTTGGAACGCGCCGATGTAGGCTATATTGTTATTGCAACGCCGTTATACCAGCGTGTCGATGTGTCGCGTGGTTTGACCGCACGGCATGCGTTGCTAGACCGTGCTCATCTTACCAACGAGGGTATTTCGTAATTCAGCCTGACGTAGGTGGCTTCTTGTCGGTGGACATCACTGATCGGGGTGCGTGTTGGACGTGTTGTAGTCATGGGGAATCCGAAAACGCAGCAGCTTGGTTGTGCCGGCGGTATCATCGATACGCAACCAAGAGTCGAGACCGCTTGAATTTTTTTCTAGGATAATGCGGGCTGTCTGCGGTATTCGATAGGTGGTGTAGGCCGAATCGTCGGAAACGGTGATCGAGACTTCCGTGTCATTGTCTCTGGGCTCGGCCTCTATGCGCCGAAAAGTAACGTTAGCAGCCAGTTTGCGGGCACGCGCATGGCCTGCCAACGGCACACTCGTCAGCACCTCGGTGAGAATAACATCAATGTCGACTTGCCCGCCGGCGTGTTGTGCACTGAACCCTTTACAGAAATCCCACCATTGATCTACGAGTATGTGTTCTTGCTGCATGGCTACTCTCTGCCGTTGAAATTTGCGTTTGAGCTGACGCTGTTGATCTCTGCTATTTTCGACGCGCGAGCTAGGTGCTGGTATAACTATTCTTCATGCATTAATTGTGCTATTACACTCGCGACAGAGATGAGTTCTCTTTGACGCTATAAACCAGACGAGATTGCGACCCGAGCGCAGGAAACTCACTAAACTCATGAAGTCACACATGGGCGAGTCCTGGAGAGCTCATGGATAGTGGCCTATATCGCGGTATAGAAGCAACTTTCGCGAGAACGTCAAGTGCTGCTTTTTTTAGGAAATGATCAGTTTCAGGGTGGCACCGGAGATGTATGAAAGAAATCTTGATGCACGATGAGCATACGGAACCGCAAACCCCATCTTCCCTTACCTAAGAATTCGTAGTGAACGATAAGTGAACGCTGCCCGAGTTGTAATTATTACAAGCACTAATCATGTAATATTTACAAACTAAGCTGACTTCAACAGGACATCATGAAAATCTTGAGCAGATAATTGTGATTCTGTGAGAGCACATAACCCGATTTATAGAGAAAAGCATTAGAAGCTTGGTGGATTGTAGGGAGTTACTACTCGAATATTTTGACTTGAATGCTACAAGCGCTTGTAATCAAACGCATGATCTGATCTTAGATGCCTCCGTTCCTTCTGGCATAGAGGCTGCAGGCAGACCCAACTCAACCCGTAAACAATACTCGCTTACTTATTCCGGCTGCGTCGTTGGGTTCGTACCGAAGTTACTTCGAGTATCGTCTCTAACCAAAAAACGTGGTGCAAAGAGCGTCAGAGCACTGACATGAATGCACGGACTGATCGGTTGGCGTGGGAGAATGATCCACTCTGGTATAAAGACGCCATTATCTATGAGCTGCATATCAGAGCATTCTTCGACAGAAACAACGATGGCATCGGCGACCTTTACGGGTTGACCGATAAACTAGGATATTTACAGGAGCTGGGTGTTAATACGATCTGGGTGTTGCCATTTTACCCTTCTCCGATGCGGGATGACGGATACGACATTTCCGATTACCGTAACGTTCATCCAGATTACGGCACACTCAGTGATTTCAAAGAATTTGTGCGCGAAGCCCATCGCCGAGGGATCAAGGTCATCACCGAGTTGGTGATCAATCATACCTCCGATCATCATCCTTGGTTTCAAGCGGCCCGTCAAGCACCCGCCAAATCGGCTAAACGAAAGTTTTATCTCTGGAGTGACTCCGACACAAAATTTCCCGAGACTCGGATTATTTTCACCGATACGGAAAGTTCCAATTGGACTTGGGATAGCGTGGCGCGCGCTTATTATTGGCACCGTTTCTTTTCCCATCAACCCGACCTAAACCACAATAATCCTCAGGTCGTCAAGGCGATGGCGCGGGTTATGCGTTTTTGGTTGGATCTGGGCGTAGACGGGTTGCGCCTCGACGCCATTCCCTATCTCTGTGTACGCGAAGGCACCAATAATGAAAATCTGCCGGAGACGCACGAGGTCATCAAACAGCTGCGCGCCATCGTGGAGGCGCATTATGACTATCGTATTTTTTTGGCCGAAGCCAATCAGTGGCCGGAAGACACGCGTGAGTATTTCGGCGACGGAGATGAATGTCACATGGCCTATCATTTTCCATTGATGCCTCGCATGTACATGGCGGTAGCCCAGGAGGACCGTCATCCGATCGTCGAGATCATGACTCAAACACCGGAGATTCCGCTGACATGCCAATGGGCCATTTTTCTACGCAATCACGACGAGTTGACGCTCGAAATGGTTACCGATCGCGAACGCGATTACATGTACCGGATGTATGCCACCGATTCGCGCATGCGGCTAAATGTCGGAATCCGCCGACGGCTTGCGCCATTGATGGACAACGATCCGGATAAGATCAAGTTGTTGAACAGTTTGTTGATGTCGATGCC
The DNA here is from genome assembly GCA_963731655.1 of uncultured Gammaproteobacteria bacterium. Classification (GTDB taxonomy): domain Bacteria; phylum Pseudomonadota; class Gammaproteobacteria; order JAAEPA01; family JAAEPA01; genus CAVSWL01. The sequence goes on from CAVSWL010000005.1 coordinate 222,214, forward strand.
CGGCTCACCGATCATCTACTATGGCGATGAGATTGGCATGGGCGACAACTTTTTCCTGGGTGATCGAAACGGCGTACGCACGCCGATGCAATGGAGTTCTGATCGAAATGCGGGGTTCTCAAAAGCGGATCCGCAATGTCTGTATTTGCCCCCAATTATGGATCCCATCCACGGTTATCAGGCTGTAAATGTCGAAGCGCAAAGCCGAGAGCCTTCCTCTCTGCTCAATTGGATGAAACGTATTATTGCGATACGCAAAACCTACAAGGCCTTCAGCCGAGGTGGCCTGCATTTCCTCCATCCGGGTAATCGTAAAATCCTAGCTTACATTCGTCGCTATGAGGAGGAGGTCATTTTGTGTGTCGCCAATCTGGCAAGGTCTGCACAGCCCGTGGAACTGGATTTATCGGAATTTAGAGGATATGTAGCGGTCGAAATGATGGGCCATACGGCGTTCCCACCTATCGGCGATCTTCCCTATCTGTTGACTTTACCTGGCCATGGCGTGTACTGGTTTCGTTTGAGCACTGAGGTCGAAGTGCCTTCTTGGCATGAAGAACATCTTCCCCCGATGGAACTCCCCGTGTTGGTGCTCATCGCAGGCTGGGACAGCTTCTTTCCGCAGCGGATCGAGCACCCGCGTCAACCCTTAGCGGTGCAGCTGCGCAAACAATTGCAGAAAGGGATCCTGCCTCAATATCTACGCACTCAGCGGTGGTTCGCCGCTAAGGGTGAAGCCATTGCACATGTTGAGTTTGACCACCCAGGCGAGTGGATCGACGGGATGGATACGTGGTTGCCGTTGCGACTGAAGGTCCCTTTGGTGGCGGGGGAGACGCAACAGTACTTCCTGCCATTGGCACTGGTATGGAGCGAGGATGATGAACGTATACGTGAGCTATTACATGCGGTGCTGGCGAAGGTGAGGCAGCGTGCGCAAGTGGGCGTGTTATGTGATGCCTTTGCGGACCAACGTTTTTGCCAGGCGTTGGTTTGTGCTATGGGCGAGAATCAGCGAATTGCTCTGGCGGAAGGTCAATTAGAATTTTCAGCGACTCGGGCGTATGCAAAATTGGTCGGCGATCCTGGTGAATTAACCATGCGGCAGCCATCTGCCGCGGGCAGCAACACCTCAATCATACTCGGTGACCGCGTGTTTCTGAAAGGGTATCGTCGGCTTCAAGAAGGCCTCAATCCGGAACTCGAAATGGGGCGATTCCTTACCGAGGTTTCGCCGTTTGCCCATATCGCACCGCTTGCCGGCGCTCTTGAGTTCAAAGGGTATGACGGCAGCTCGATGACGTTAGCGTTGCTACAGAGTTTCATTCCAACTCAAGGCGATGGCTGGACCTATACGTTGAACTATCTCGAACGGTTTTTAGAAGGAATCCTATTAGCGCCGCCAGAGATCCGGCAGAATGTAACGAAAGCGGCGCATGAGGCGTATCTGATACTGATGACCACTTTAGGTCGGCGCACGGGCGAACTGCACCAGGCACTTGCTAAGTACACTGGGGATGCGGCCTTCGATCCCGAACCCATAACGCAGGACGATCTCAGCACATGGCGAGAGCAGATTCTCCATGAAGCAACGTCCACCTTAGACCGTTTGGCACAATCAAGAGCAAGGCTTGCGGATCGTTTACAAGCGCAGGTGGATAAGCTTCTGGCCCGCAAAGCTGCGCTTTTGAATTATATCTCGGATCCAATTCCCAGAGCAGTCGAAGCCATAAAGGCACGTTACCACGGGGATTATCATCTCGGTCAAGTTCTGGTGGCTGAGAACGACTTTATCATCATCGATTTCGAAGGCGAACCCGCGCGACCCCTGGCCGAACGACGACTTAAGCGTTCGCCGCTCAAGGATGTGGCTGGCATGTTGCGTTCGTTCGACTATGCGGCCCACGTCGGCGTAGAGCGCGTGACGGTCGAGCGTCCCGGCGATGTCGAGATACTCCAGCCATTCGCGCTTGACTGGGCGCGGCGGGCAAGCGCTGCATTCCTAAACGGCTACCTCGACGTCGTGCGGGGAAGCGAGATCTATCCGCGAGCCGCGGACCAGGGTCTTAGGCTGATCGGCCTTTTAAGCTTGGAAAAAGTGTTCTATGAGCTGCGCTATGAGCTTGCTAATCGACCCGGCTGGGCCGAGATTCCACTTAAAGGTTTGCTTGACTTTATCAAAGCGAATCTTTCAGGAAACAAGCCATGAAATTGAAAATCCTTGCGTTTGTAATGGCGGGAGGTGAAGGCACCCGACTCCATCCCTTAACCGCTGAGCGTTCGAAACCCGCCGTACCGTTCGGTGCACGCTATCGCATCGTGGATTTTGTGCTCAGCAACCTGATCAATTCCGACATTCACTCGATCTACCTGCTCGTGCAGTATAAATCCCAATCGCTCATCGAGCACATCCGCAAGGCCTGGACGTTATCACCGATTCTGGCCGAACAGTTTGTCACCGTTGTGCCGCCGCAAATGCGTGATGGAAAGGAATGGTTTCAGGGCACGGCGGATGCTGTGTACCAGAATCTGAATTTGATCGCCCTTCATGATCCCGAATTGGTCCTTGTATTCGGAGCGGATCATATCTATCGCATGGACGTACGCCAGATGATCGAGTTTCATCACCAACACGATGCCGATGTCACCGTAGCCGCATTACCCGTACCCATGGCACTGGCGCCGGCATTCGGAATCATCGAAACCGATCACAAAGGTCGAGTGCGCGAATTCCAGGAAAAACCCCAGCGACCCAGTCCGATGCCTGACGATCCGAAGTGTGCCTATGCCTCGATGGGCAACTACGTGTTTAATCGCGAGGTACTCGAAGACGCATTAGCAGATACCAAGCGGCATGGACAGAACGATTTTGGTCAGCATGTATTGCCGCGATTGCTCGGCTCGCACCGTATATATGCCTACGATTTCGCCGAAAACAAAGTGCCCGGTATACGGTCTTTCGAAGAGCCTGCCTACTGGCGCGATGTGGGCTCGATCGATGCTTACTATTCGGCCAATCAGGACGTTTTGGGAGAAAAACCTCGATTTGATATCTTTAACCCACGTTGGCCGATCTACTCGAGCAACTACCAAGTCCCCGTAGCGAAAATCCTATCGGGCGCATTTGAGAACAGCACCATAGGCGCGGGAACGTTGATCAACGGGGCTCGTTTACGCAGTTCAGTGATTCGTCGCGAAGTCCGAATAGAGAAAGGGGTGGAATTGGAGCAATGTATCATCATGGATTTCGTGCACATCAAACGGGGGGCACGTCTACGGAGAGTCATCGTGGATCAATACAACACGATCGACGAGTACAGCCGAATCGGTCATGCTGTGGTTACCGATCGCCGGCGATATCACATTTCCCCTGGGGGTGTGGTGGTCCTTCCCGCAAGTCCTGTCGGAGCCCCCCGGCGTGCTTATGAAGAAAGCATAGTTTAAGGAGCCTCAGCCAAAAATCTAATAAGGATCGTTAAGACTGCCCCAAAACGTTGTACATCTCATTACCACTGAGTGGGTTGGTACTTATAAGCTACGGCGAATATAAGTATTACAATGACGCGCCAATCGCTGCCGTTACTCTAACCAAGTCTCGCAGCTTTCTTTAGCGTTCAGGGGGGACGCTAACGGTGTTCTAACTCTAGAACGTTGCCTTAGCTGTAGAAATCAAGCGCATAGGGTATCTGATATGCCTACCTTTCTGTCAGCGTTCAGCCTCCAGCATTTGAGTGGGTTGGCGAATCGTCTCCCAACGACGGGGCATGAAACGATGCCGCTATTGATTGAAGCTATTATTAGTTAAGCGATGAATTCAAAAAAAGATTTGATCGTCATAACAGGCGCCACGGGCAAGATCGGTACTGTCGTGTCCGCTGCCCTGAAAAATGATTACCCTGTGGTTGCCTTGAATCGTGACTGCAGCGATAGCGAGTTCGAGTGCCTCACCATGGATATTACATCGGACAAAAAGACCGAGCGCGCGCTGAGTGAGTTACGCGAACGTCATGGCAACCGTATTGCCGCGGTGATTCATCTTGCCGGCTATTTTGATTTCTCCGGCGAGCCTAACCCACTCTATGATCAAGTCAATGTGGAAGGTATTCGCCGCTTGTTGCGCGCGCTGCAGGCGTTTGAGGTCGAGCGCTTTATTTATTCCAGCTCCATGCTGGTACATGAGCCCACTGGTCCCGGTATTCCGCTAGTGGAGGGGGGCACCAATTGGGGCAAAATGGGCTTACCCCTAATCCAAAGTCGCCACCGAGCGGATCATCCACGAAGAACATGGATCCATCCCTTATGTTATTTTACGTATTGCCGGTCTTTATACGGATTGTGGCGGAGCGCCGACGCTGGCGCACCATATCAAGCGAATTTACGAACGCTCTTTAAAGGCTTATCTGTTTGCCGGCGATGTGGCGCAGGGTCAGTCCTTTATTCACCGTGTCGATCTGGTTGATGCGGTGATTCGGGTGGTTAAACGACGTCGCACCTTCCTAGAACAACTCAGCTTGTTTCTTGCCGTGAGCCGACCGAGGGTGAAGCGGGTGCGGTGCTGAGTCGCGCCAGATCGATGCCCATGATCCGCAAGAGTTTTCCAATTTAGCATTCGTTAAGTGAGGCATATTCGACCATGAATATTATCCAGTCGGTTTACGGAATGCCGCATGGCTTGTAATCTGTTGTCCTTAAACTCGATTAAGGAGGGCGTGAAAGCATTTACTCATCGCTCAATATCATTTCATTCCGTGATGCTTGTTAACTCGGCAGGCTACAACCCTAATTGGACACCAAGCAAGCTCACCCTCTTGATATTGCGGCGTATGCGGAAGCAGACGTACCCATCAATAGCGCGACGGGAAAGTGCTGTAAAATCTGGCTAAGTTGCAGGCTGCTGCGGCCATGATCCACCACGATGTTCAGCTCCTCGGACGTGAATATGTTGCGATAGTTCGGTGTGTCTGTTTCGTTGGGCAACTCAAGAGAGGTGTCTTCCCAGACCTCGCCCAGAGGCAATGTTTGTTCTTGCTCCTCGAGAATTTCCCACGAGCGCAGTGGGGCTACAGCGATGGCATGCTGAACGCCGTCGCTGCGCGCGAAGGCGCAGACATGCTCCGCCCAACGACCGTGAACACTCAGCGCCCGGTAGTCACCTTGAGAAAACACCGATGGAAATTCGCGGCGGGTATGCAAGGCACGCCATAGTACATATAATTTCGTTCGACCGTCTTCCAGCGTATCAAGCAAATCGCGGGCGCGTTGAGCAAGCGCTTCCTGCGGACCGCCGAAGCGTGTTTCAAGGTCCCGGAGGAGCTGGCGCCGGTGGGCATAATCTACGGGGCGACGATTGTCTGGATCCACCAGGGTAAAATACCACAGCTCGGTTCCTTGATAGACGTCGGGTATGCCGGGCGAAGTGAGCTTGAGCAGGAGCTGGGACAGGCTATTTAGCATTCCTAGCGGGGCGATGCTCTTCTGGAAAGGCAGAAAATCATCGAGGAAACGATTCCGCTCGAGCCGCGCATCGAGCAGTGCATCGATGAAAACCCCAAGAGCTTCCTCATATTCCGTATTGATGTTGACCCAGGAGGTATGAACTTTCGCTTCGCGTGCGGCCTTGCGCATGTAATCTTGCAAGCGGCCGCGGAGCTCGTCGAGGCCTTGTACGTCGAGATCTTCCAAAGGCCAAATACCTAGCAGCGTCTGATAAAGCAGATACTCATCATTTCGGTCAGGTGCCCAGAGCCCTTCCAGATTCTGCTTCTTGTCCTTATTTAGGCGACTCCAACGCATCAGGCGATTTTGCCATTGTTCCGGGATCTCAGACAGCACATTGATGCGCGCGCGTACATCTTCACTGCGCTTGCTATCGTGGGTGGAGGTCGTGATCAAGTCATGCGGCCAGCGGTTGCCGCGTTCCTCATTGAAGTGATGAAATGCCTCTACCGAGATGCCAAAGCGTGCGGGATCACCCCCCACCTCGTTCAACGAAACGAGAGGGAAATAAACGTAAAATGCGGTGTCCTCGAGCCCTTTGGCCATTACCGGCGCCGTATATTGTTGAAACCGCATAGCGAAGTCGGTCACGGCTTCGCGGTATGCTTGACTCTTCCCCTCGGCTGCATCCAATAACAGGACATCGCGCACGAAGTGGAAAACACTAATGTCTGCCGCGGCGCTGTGCCGTTTTGCCTGCGCCACTGCCCACTCCACGTAACGCCGATCAGCGCTGGCAACCTCACCGGGACGAATGTAGGTCCTGTAGACTGGGAAGCAAGCTACGATCTCGGCGAGTGCTTGTCGCAGGTTCTTCAGCGTGTAATCGCGAGTATCGGGATCCGATTCGGAAATACGGCTCAGCTGATTTGCCAGCAGGTTGAGTTCTCCGGCTAGGCTTACGTCCATGATGAGTTTCTTTCTGTTGTAGAGCAGCTCATAAAAGCCTCTCGGTTCTTCGACGAAATTTCTGTAGGTATGCTCCACGGCCTCCTGGGAGCTTCGAGCAACGAACAGGCCATTGACCAGATTGGCGAATTTATATCCAGACGTGCCGTCAATCGGCCACTCCTCGCGCAGATGCTCGTAAGGCGCAAGGATTTTCTCCACGATCAGGTAAACGCCCCGCGCCTTGAGCGGCGAGTTCGGAGGAAGCCACGCGGCGGCCTCAGCGTGGGTTTTTAAACGCCGGTAATACTGGGCGGGGTCGTACAGTCCATCTGGGTGATCGATTCGAAGGCCATGAACAATACCTTTAGCGATGAGTTGCAAGAGATAACGATGGGTTAGATTGAAGACTCGTTCGTCCTGCATCCGCAAGGCGGCCAAATCATTGATCTCGAAGAAGCGGCGATAGTTGATTTCGTCTGCGGCCACTCGCCAGTGAGCAAGGCGATAAGCTTGGGCCTCCAGCAATTCATGCAGACGATTGACGGCTTCGGGAGAGTCGTGCTGCATGGTAAACGCCCGGACATTCTCGGCAATGAATTCGTTTAATTGAGGCCTAGCACGGCAAAGATCCGCCAGTCGGCGTTTGTAGATTGCAATATCCCGGTGACGCTCCACTCTTTTATCGAGTTCTGTCACGCTGCGCACGGGTAGATTGCTGAACGCCGTGATCAGGCTCTGAAGTTCCGCGAAAGCGGAATCCGAGGCTCCCAACCGCTGTTCCAGCCGGCTTAGTTCATAGCCGAGCAACCGTGGGTATTCCCGGGGATCTATCGGAAGAACGTGCTCGTAGTAATGGACGGTGAATGTACCCTGTTCTGGGTCGAAGGAAAGTGTCAGCTCACCCGATTTCAATACCCGCCCGTAATAGTCTCCCAACACTGGCACCAGCAGCTTTTGTTTGAGCTCGCGCTTTAATGGATTCCAATCGATATCGAAGAAGGAAGCAAAGAAAGACGCCGGCCCATTTTCCAATACATCCAACCACCAGACGTTGTCGCTACCCATTACCCCTACGTGATTAGGGACAATATCGAGGATCTGTCCCATTCCATGTTGCTGCAGAGTATTCGCGAGTGCTGCAAGCTCAACTTCGTCGCCAATCTCGGGGTTTAGGCTGTTGTGGTCGATGATGTCGTAGCCGTGGGTGCTTCCCGGCCGAGCTCTCAAGTAAGGAGAGAAATAGCAATGACTGACACCCAACCGAGCCAGGTAGGGCACCAGGTTCTCAGCATCCCGGAAAGTGAAGTCGGCGTTAAGTTGCAATCGGTACGTAGCGTGTGGCACGTCTAGCCGGAGAATTTCCCCTGTAATTCTGGATTCCGGTACGTTTCCCCGTTGCTCCTGATTCAGGGTGTGCGCGATTTCTTGAAAATGTGGCAGAGCACAAAGATCCTCTAGGTCGACGCCGAGTTTGCGTTGCCAGCCGGGATAGCTTGCCTTAGCGCCCGGAAGGTTCGGCTGATCTTTGACACCAATTATGTCTTCCAACTGCGCCATCATGATTTTTGCTGGGCTACGCGCGAGATAGCGGTGGACCGCCAGCGATAGGGTGGGGGTTATCTCTGATCCGCTCTCCTGCTCCGTGCTTAGGCCCTCGGGCTCCAGGCCAGCGCTGCGTAGAGCGTCTATCACTCGAACGCGATCGTTAGCCCGGCGCTCGACTTGCCGCTGGGCGATGTTTTCGTCGGGGTAAAGGTCCAGGCGGCAGCGTTCGGCGATATCGCGTCCTTCCCAATAGCCGCGCATGGTGGGAAGGTCGTGGGTTGATAACGCCACGAGGGCTTGTGAGGGGTAATTTTCAGGCGCACGAAAGGTGCCATCGGGCTCAGTTTCGAAATAGAACAGGCGGTAGGAGAGCACTCCGGCTGAGTTCAGCCTCTCGCGCAGCGTCTCCGGTACGGTGCCCAGATCTTCGCCGACCACGAGGCAGCGATTACGTCGACTTTCCAGAGCCACGATGCCCAGCAAATCATCCAGTGGGTAGCGAACGTAAGCGCCTTGGGCTGCCTGAGATCCGACGGGAACCCAGAACAGCCGCGTCAGTCCCATGACATGATCGATGCGAAGAGCGCCGGCATGGCGCATGTTGTGGCGCAGCGTCTGAATGAACGACGCGTAAGTCGTTTCGCGCATTCGTTCCGGGAGCGGCGGCGGCAGTCCCCAGTCCTGCCCTGTCGGACTGAAATCGTCAGGAGGTGCGCCGATACTAACGCCGGTGGCGTAGAGTGATGGGTCGGACCAGGTTTCCGCACCGCAGCGATCGACGCTGACGGCGAGATCCTGATAGAGCCCGATGCCTAGATCGTGACGGTCCGCACGTTCGTGGACGGCCTGCAGTTGGGCCTCCGCTTGCCATTGCAGATACTGGTAAAATTCCACGCGCTCGCGGTGATCCGCTTCGAATTCCTTCACTTCGGGAGAGTCGGCGCGACGGAAGGGTTCCGGCCAAGTGCTCCAGTCCTTTGCATTAGTACCTTTTCGATGGATATGCTCCTGTAGCGCCTCGAACAGCGTATGTCGGTGTAAGGACTCGCCTTCACGGGCCTGAAAGGCTCGGAATGACTGTCCCCGTTCCGTCTCGGGCTCGAAATGGAGCTGCCGGAATGTCTCGTAGAGACGCTCCAACACGCGAAGCTTGCGCTCGGCTACCGCCTGGTAGTCTACCAATTGACGATTTCGCAACGCGTGGACCTCTTGCTGAAAGGCGGCGGAATACACACTATCCAGAGCCGGTCCGCATTGCGCGAATTCCGGCACCGCCTCCACGTCGAGGTAAAGCACGTTGAGATATAGCCGGCTGGACGGGGCGTAAGGTCCGCAATGCTGCGGATAACTGGGATACAGGGCGTGTAGAGGATTCAGTCCCACGAGGTCCGCACCGGCTTCGGCGCAACAGTCGATGAGCAGCCGGAGATCAGTGAAATCGCCGATCCCCCAGTTGCGGATCGACCTCAACGCGTACAACTGGCACGCTGCGCCCCAGACTCGGCGCTCGGCTCGTATGGCCTCGGGGAGGTAGCACCGGGCAGGAGCCATAATCAAGGTCATGGCTGCCGTTGGAAAATGGTCTGTTGTAAGCTCCAGGCTGTGGTAGCCCAATGGAATGCCCTGGGGCAGGATTAAGCGAAACCGCTCGAAAACCTTACCCTCTATTTCTTGCCGGGAGCAAGGCTCGAGTTCCGCGGGAATGATCAGTCCCTCATGGATCACTCCGTCCTCCAGAGTCAACCGCCAGTGGTAAGTGTGGTGCAGCGCGGCGCTGGGTACGGTGAACTCGATAGGCTCCTGGGTGCCTTCATCACGCAGTACCTGTACCGGTGGCAGCGTGCGCTGGGCGGTGTGGCGCAGACGAGCCTCCAAGATTTCTTGCGCGTCCCGTTCACTTGCGACGGACAATCCCATCGCGGTGAGGAGTGTCTGCTTGGTTCCATCTGACACCTCATGCTCCTGTCCCCAAATATCCTTGTAACGCGGTTCGATTCCGCACAATCCCGCCAAGCGCTCCAAGTAGTTTTCAGAACTCGACTCAGCCATTGTCATTGTCTCCTGGAGGTGTAAAGAACCAGACCACCGACCAGGCTGGCATCTTACGTTGGTTCAGTGCACCCAGAACGTTTTGCTCGCTCACCACCCAAAACGGTTCGCCGATTGTGAAAGCGGTAGGCGCGTGGGCCGCGGCGTCGCTTAAATTAGCCAACAGGGTCAAAATGGTATCGCCACTGAAGCGCCAATCGACTCGCAGTACACCCGAGGGCCAGATTTCAAAGGAACCACAGCCCGCCCGCAGGCCGGAGAGCCACGGTACGATGAGCTTATGGCGCAGGGCCAGTGCTTCGCGGTGAAATTGATACCAGTCATTGTGCGTGGCGTGCGAGAGCGCTGTCCAATCCAGTATGGCGCTTTCATAGGTGCTCGATTGCATTGGATCGGGAATCCGTGCGCGCGCCGCAGTGTCGCTAAATTCCGGAAAAGCGGCGAACTCATGCCTCCGCCCCTCGGTGACGCTTTCCGCCAGCTCTGGACCGAGATCGCAAAAATAGGGGAACGGTTCGCAGGCGCCCCACTCCTGACCCATGAACAGCAAAGGCGGCGAGGGTGCTAGTAATAACACCGCCATGGCAGCCCGGATCTTCTCGGGCTCCGCGAGCTCTGTGATCCGTTCACCGAAAGCTCGGTTACCGATTTGATCATGGTTTTGCAGAAACGAAATAAACGCGGTCAAGGGCAGGTGTGCGCTGGACTCGCCACGGGACCGATGATTAGCGTACGAGGAGGCTTCCCCCTGATACGCGAAACCCTCGGTGAGACACCGTCCCAGGTGTCGTATCGGGTCGTCGGAGTAATCCCCGTAAAAACCGCTAGTCTCTCGGGTGACGAGCACATGCAGGGCATGGTGGATATCGTCGTTCCACTGGGCGGTGTACAATGGTATCGATTTCTTGGAGTCGCGCGTTAGATAGCGTGCGGCGTTGTGATAATTTTCCAGAATAAGGTGCACATGGGGCCGGTCGACGAATTGCCGGCGTACCGCTCGAGCGATTTCCATGATAATATCGGGATCGGAGTCGTCTTCAATGGCGTGCACGGCGTCCAGCCGTAAGCCGTCGAGACGGAACTCTTCCAGCCAATAAAGCGCATTGTGAATGAAGAATTGCCGTGCCCAGTGACTCTGCGGACCGTCCCAGTTGATGCCCGCACCCCAGGGTGTTTCGTGCCGGTCTGAAAAAAACGCCGAGGCATAGACGTGGAGATAATTGCCCTCCGGACCGAAATGGTTGTAGACCACGTCGAGAAACACCATCAAGCCCAGCTCGTGGGCGCATTGGACTAAGCGCTTGAGATCCTCCGGTCGGCCATAACTCGCATCGGGAGCGAACAGCAGCGCACCGTCATAGCCCCAGTTGCGCTGCCCCGGGAAATCCGCGATCGGCATGAGTTCGACAGCGGTGACGCCGAGGTCGCTTAGGTGTTCGAGGCGTTCGGTGAGGGCTGCAAAAGTGCCTTCGGGGGTGAAACTCCCCACATGCACCTCGTAGACTACGGCTTCCTCCCAGGGGCGCCCCTGCCAATCTTCGTCTCGCCAATCCCACGCCCGGGGATCTTGCACTTCGCTTGGACCGTGCACATCCAATGGCTGAAACCGGGAGCCAGGATCCGGGACGTGCAGCTCACCATCGATGTGAAACCAGTAGTGGCTGCCGGCACTCGCGCGCGTAGTGGTCAAGACGAACCAGCCTTCGGCTTCCGCCTCCATTGGAATTGCGCTCCGCGGGTCCTTGCTTTCCAAACTAAGATTAACACGTGATGCCGCCGGGGCCCAAAGACGGAACGTGACGCCTTCTTCGCCCCGCAGTTCGGCGCCGAAAGGCATGAGGTGTTGATGCCGGGACATTAGTGATTTCACTCCTCAATGATGGCGGAGAGGTGTACGCACCGAACCGATAGATGGGTCCAGCTCTCCTGTTACATACTAAGATAATCTCGATTGTGGAACTCGGTTAGCTTCGGTCTTATCAATGCGTTGGCATTGAGCCGGTCAAACCGTCGTTCGGCGTGAGTTGCCAGTCTGTTGCGGATTGTGCGATGAGATGATTTATCGGCGCATTGTGATTTTTCAATGCGAGCCGTCCTGAGTAGCTTATGCTTTGTTATTGACAATAATTACCAGGAGTTGCGACCGTGAAAGCCGAAACCCGAGCCAAACTTGACGAGTTGATTGTCGACTGCGAGAAGGCGCTCGACAAGCCCCTTCTTCAGGAAGGCGAGGAGACGGAACAGGTTCTGCGGCATTTCCGCACCCTCTGCAACGACATCATACAACCCACCATGGAAGCGTTCTCCCAAGTGCTGTCCGAACATGGACATAAGGCATGGATTTACAATCCGGAGGCGTCCGTGGCCCAGAGTGGGCATTCGCAGAATGCCGAGCTATTGATGTACGTCAACCCGAAGATCGGCACTGTCCCTACCGATACTTCGCACGGAGAGTTCCTTGTCAGTTTTTCGTTCGATACCGTCGAGAATAAAATGCTGGCGCGCGTTACCGAAGGACTCAATCTGCCTTACGGCTATTCGCGCCCATTTAACCTCCATCCGGTCGGGGGAGTAACGACCGAACTCGTGGAACAGGAACTGTTCGAGATGATCCGTTACGGTTTTGACTGTGTCCGGCGTGGAATCAGCACCAAGCAGCAGGCCGCAGTGAGTGTTTAGGATAACGGCTGAAAAGAGCAGGATTTTATCGAGCGGAATCCCGATGCCGCGGTCAGCCTACCGGCGGCCTTGAGTAGGTGAAGAGAAATAGATGACAACTAAACACCGAGTTTACCGCATCGGTATAGTGGGTTCTTACGGTGGACTCAATCTCGGGGACGAAGCGATCCTGCAAAGCATCGTGCAGCAGATCAATGCCTCCGTTAATGCGGAGGTCACGGTCTTTTCTCGCGATGCGGAGGATACTCGCCACCGTCATGCGGTTAATACAACGGTTTTGACACGGACGCTGTCGCGCGATGAACTGGTGCCGCTCATCAAATCGCTGGATTTGCTGATCGTCGGCGGAGGCGGCATCTTATTCGACGCCGAGGCCCGCCTGTTCCTACGCGAGGCGTGCATCGCCCAGGAACTCAATGTGCCCGTGATGGTGTACGCCATTGGAGCGGGTCCATTACATGATACGACCGTGCAGGCGGCGGTGCGTGAATGCCTCGACCGCGCGGCGATCGTTACTGTGCGGGAGGCGGCCGCGCGGCAGGTGCTGGAGGAGGCTGGGGTGCGTCGCGAGATCATCATCACCGCCGACCCGGCATTGCTGCTTCAGCCGGAACCGTTGCCGCGCAACGCGCTGGCGCCGGAGGCTGTAGAATGGAAGGGACCGGTGGTAGGCATGTCCGTCCGCGAGCCGGGTGGCGCGGCGCCAAATATCAGTGAAGACGTCTATCACCAACTGCTCGCCAACGCGGCTGACTTTATGGTGGATCGCTATGGCGCGGAGATCGTGTTTGTACCGATGGAGCGTAGCGTCCTCGACATGCAGCACAGCCATGCGGTGGTGTCGCGGATGCTGTGGCCGCAACGTGCGGCGGTGCTCAAGGGTGAGTACTCGCCGAGTCGGCTGATGGCGCTTATCGGTCGTTTTTCGTTTGCCGTTGGTATGCGTCTGCATTTTTTAGTTTTCGCGGCGCTGCAGCACGTGCCGTTCGTTGCCTTGCCCTATGCCGCCAAAGTGGGTGGATTTCTCGATCAGGTCGGCGTGAGCTCGCCACCTATCGAGCAGGTTAATGCCGGCCGTCTCATCGCCCATATCGACCGGTCGTGGGATCGGCGCCGATCTCTGACCAAGCACATCGATCGTGCCTTACCGGCGCTTCAAAACGCGGCGCGTCGAACGCACGAGCTTATGCTTAAACTGCTGCAGTCACAGGAGGCTAATTAATGCCTGCTCTGCCCCGACCCGAAGAGCGCATCACCGTAACGCTACCACCACGACAGGCCAATCTGGTGGGCAGTTGTGACGTGCTGGTCGTGGGAGGAGGGCCGGCAGGCTTGGGAGCTGCGCTCGGTTCCGCCGCGACGGGAGTGAACACCGTGCTGGTGGAACGCTATGGTTTCCTCGGTGGCAACGCCACCGCGGCACTGGTGATGCCGCTGATGTCCTTCCATACCGAACATCCGCGCCGCGAGCAGCTCGGTTCCCATACGCTGCTGCCTACCGATCACGGACCGGGCGACCCGGTAATCGCCGGCGCGGTACGCGCTTTCCTAGCGCGCTTGGTGGAACGCGGTGGCGCACTCGCCCCCTCCATTCAGACCGGATTTACGGTACCTTTTGACCCAGAACAGTTCAAGCTCACGGCGCTGGAACTGCTTGACGAAAGCGGTGTACAGTTCCTGTTCCACGCCTTTGCCTCGGGCTTGGTCGGTGAGGGTCGCTGCGAAGGGGTAGTGTTCGAGACGAAAGCCGGCCCGCAGCTCGTGCTGGCGCGCATGATCGTCGATGCCACCGGCGATGGCGATATCGCCGCCTTGGCAGGCGCGCCCTATGAGATTGGTCGTGAGGCCGACGGTCAGGTGCAGCCGATGACGCTTATGTTTCGTATGGGCGAATTCGAGCACGCGGCGTTCGAGGAATACATCGCTGCTCATAAGAACCAGTGGCGTGGGGTGCATGGCTTGTGGGATCTGGTTGCGCAGGCAACTGCTGCCGGTGAATTGGAGCTGCCGCGCGAGGATATCTTGTTTTTCGCCACGCCACACCCGCGCGAGGTAAGCGTCAACAGCACGCGCGTTACTCAAACCGTACCGTTGCTCGGAGTCAACCCTTTCGACCTCAGTTATGCCGAGTGGGTGAGCCGTCGGCAGATGCGCCAGATTGTGGCTTTCCTACGTAAATACGTGCCCGGATTCGAACAGGCCTATTTGGTACAAAGCGGTGTGCAGGTCGGTGTACGTGAGACACGGCGTATCCGCGGGGACTACTATCTGGGCGCTGACGATATACTCAGCGCACGCAAGTTCGACGACGTGGTTGCACGCAGCACGTATCCCATCGATCTGCACAATCCGACGGGTACCGGTACGATTTTACATCGATTACCTGGCGGTGAGTCCTACGATATCCCCTTGCGTTGCCTCCTGCCTAAAGGATTGGATAACGTGTTGATCGCCGGTCGCTGTATCTCTGGCAGCCACGAGGCGCATTCTTCGTACCGGGTGATGCCTGTCTGTATGGCGGTTGGTCAGGCCGCCGGCGCTTGTGCCGCTTTGGCGGCTCTGAAAAATACCTTACCCCGCCAGCTGGTTCCGGCAGATGTGCAGCGCGAGCTATTGCGCCAGGGCGCCAATCTACGCGATATCGCTCCTTGACTAAAGGCGATGGCGCTGGTGTTACACAGGGCGTCGCGTACCATTTGTAGATAATTCTTGCGGACAGGCTTCGCACACCTATGTTGGCGAGGGATCCGGTCGCTCTATCGGCGTGCCTAAGTGGATTCATACTTTTAATGCCGGTTCTAACAAGCTTTAATCTAGCTGTGCAGGTGTCCTTGGCCGGCCCAGCAACCAGCGACTCAATGTCCAAGTCCCTATGCCTATGGCTACCGCCAGAGCCAGCAATGTGGAGATTCGCATCGCATCGGGAGCCTGGATCGTGGCAGCTACCTGGTCGGAGAACAGGGTGAGCGCCAGGGTGCCAGGGATCATTCCCAGCAACGTGCCCAACACGAAGTCCCGGAAACGAATGTGTGAGGCGCCGGCAATCAGATTAACGACGGTGAAGGGAGCGACCGGTACGATGTGTAATAGGACGACGGCCAGCAGTCCTTGACGCGCCAGTCTGCGGCTGGCGCGAGCCAACCACCGATGTGATAAGCGACGGATTGTATCGTGGCCCAGATGCTGTCCGATAACGTACATGACCACCGCGCTGAGCTCTACCCCTAACAATGCATAAGCAAATCCTAAAATAGCGCCGAAGGCCAGTCCCGTAGCGATGATCATCAAAGTGACCGGAAACACAAGAACTCCACCTAGAATATACACAGCCGAAACGATAATCGGTGCCAGCCAGTTACCCCGCAAATGGGACAGGTTGTTGATCGCCCCTTTGATATCAACCCATTCCCCGAGTGGTGTCCACCGCCAGCCCGCCGCCAGCAACAGTGCAAAAACAACAAGGGATGCCAGCGTGACTAGCGCGCGTCGAGTTGAGATTTTTTCTTCCTCGGCGATGACGTGCTGGGCGAGATAGTCACCGTCTATGGGTTGTTCAGGATCGGTGATCTTAGCGTCGGGGACCAGCGCGTCCAATTCCTTTGAAATGCGGAATGCCAGAGGGTTGAGCGTGCGCCTGCTACTACCCAATGTTTCAATGGTGCGGATAAGCGAGGTTTGCTTCCTCAACGTTTGGGTGACTTCCGAAGGTGCGACTTCGAGGTGTTCGGCCAGCAGCCTATTACGCAATCCTGCAATTGCGTTGCGGATCCGTACTTCACCTTTGGCCTCGATTGCCAGGTCACACTCGGTATCGAGCCCCATGGATCGGTTATTGAAGTTCGCAGAGCCTATACGTAGCAGCTCCTCATCGATTATCAATACTTTCGCGTGTACGTTGATGCACTGCTCGCCGAGACCTGGCATGTGCGGGGAGTAGACACGTAGTCTGTTGTAGCGGTCGGCGGCGTAGAGTCGCTTGAGCAAGCGTTCGCGCAGAACGTCCATTGTGTATTGCGACAACCAACCATGAGTTTGTTGGGGTAATATCATAATAATCTCAGGGCCATTTCCTTCGCCTAGTCGCTTGGCCAAAGCATCGCCGAGTTTATACGCCGTGAAATACTGATTTTCTATATAAATAAACTGGTGGGCGGCAGCAGTCGCATCGATCAATAGCCGCTCTATTTCACGCACTTCTTCCTGACCGTTATAGTTCGGATAAGTGCGGGTAATGCCGACGTCGACATCAACAAGATCAACGGGAACATCCGCGGGCCACGGATCGTGGCCTTTGGGTGGCTTGGGTGCACTGAGGCATTTCGCCGTGGCCGTCTGCCAACGCCGGCGGACAAGCTCGCCAAGGGCCGTGGCAACCGCCCCACTCACCATCATTTGGACGTCATGATAGGGCTGGGGGATCACGCTCTGGGTATCGCGGCGTCGCACATCGGCGGGTCGATGTTCGGAGGTATCCCAGCGACCGAACGCGAAATCTAATCCGCCCACAAATGCTACGCGATCGTCGACGACGACAATTTTCTGATGATGCGATGCGCCGACAGGATGGTGGCTGTCCAGGCGAAAATGTAGATGTCGGTGCGTGGTCCAATCCATTTTATACATCGCAAACCATTCCCGGTTCGGAGCATAGATCGTTGCGAAGTCCCAACTCAAGACGGATTTTACCCCTCCGAAATAGCGAAAACCATTTCCAATACAGTGGCTTATGGAGGTTTCGTATTTCAAGTGGGTGGCTACATACGGACCTCTAACAAGCGCAGTATCTGTTCCTGCCCTGGCGTTGGCATGCTGTTCTGATAAAACTCGGCGCCATTGACAGTAACCCTGTTACGTGTGATCTGAGCCAGGCAATCGATGACGCCACGAAAGGTCCAGCGCCTGTTTTCCCCCACGCCGTCGGCATTAAACAAGGGGGCTAAGCGTTGTTCCATGTGCCATTGGAGGTAATAAGCCAACATGCACAGGAACACATGAGCGCGAATGCGATCATCGTGTTTATGATAAACGGGGCGAATCTCCAACTGTACCGTTTTCAGATTACGGAAGGCACGCTCGACAAAGGTCAAACTTTTATACGCGTTGACTACTTCCAGGGTAGTCATCTGAGCGTTATCGACATCGGTGCTGATGATATAGCACCCATCCAAGCTTTTCTCCTGGGCGACCTTAGCGGTATCGATCGACCAGCGTAAGCGATGTTTTCGCGAGGCGGGATTGGCTGGATCGGGCTCAATGGACCATTGAATAAATTTACCCATCTTGTATTTTCCCAAGACCTTCCCCACCCGGGCGCCGAGATTCTCTACGGTGGTTTTGCGTTGGTAGGCGGCGATGCCCTGTAAAGCGGTCGTGGTCAGATCCAAAAGCCGTTGGCGCGTCTCGCTTTCTCGTTGAGCGGTGATCGGATTGCGGCACAGACAATAGCGGCGCGAAGGATTGGAAGGGTCGGTGAGTTCGTGGATTTTACGTTCATCAAACAAATCGAGCTCAATCACCTTTCGCTGGAGCAGTGATCGCATTTCAGGGTGGGTTAAGGCGCCGATCGTTTGCAAGTCCGCTTCGCTTTTCAGGGCTTCGATAGTGCTCTGGGTAATCATGCCCCGATCGCCCACAAAGATCACTTTCTCGATACTATAGTCCCTTTTGATTTCCTGCACCTTATCGATCACGGTGGTTTCATCTTTGGTATTGCCCGCGTAGACTTCTACCCCAATCGGGCAGCCTTGCGCATTACAAATCAGCCCAACGACAACTTGTTCGTGCCCCTTCTTGCCATCTCGGTTGTAGCCGAATTTCACCAGTTCACTGGCGTTATATTCCCCTTCAAAATACACGCTGGTGATGTCATACAGCACCACGTGACCGCCGTTGAGATGGCGCTGCGCCAACTTTTTCTGAATCGCCCCCTGGCGCGACAACAGGTTATCCATCGGCGCATAACCGTGGCGCTCTACATCGGGCAGCCCCTCAATACCACAGAGTTCCCACAGGCAGGTGTTGGGGGCGTGGTGACACAAGGACAGCTTGCTTCCCGCATATACCAGACGTCCGACAATCATCGCCAACAGGCTATTGACCCAGGGCTCACGGCGCGAATACAGCGCTTGGGGCAAACCGAGCTGTTTGGCGAGGGTCAGGATCGCGTAACTGGCTCCATATTCTCGGCTGTGGAGAATTTTAAAGGCCTCAGGATCATCTCTGGGGATGACTTGCTCGCGGAACGCGCGTTGCAGGAGTTGGAGTTGTGGCAGTGTGCAGCCGGTGATGCGCCCGTGCTGGGTATGTTTCATTTTGCCGTTTTCACGAAACGAAGTGCGCAGTATACCCACGGGGGTTTTACGGGAGGTTTGAATTTCAAGGTGCAAATTGCCATGCGCGGTCTGCATGGCTAATTATATATGCATATCGTTCTTTATTGAAAGCATTATTATTGATTATGCATGGCTACACATTGAAAAGCTCTAATCGATAAAAAGTCAATAACCACGCGGACTTATGGCCGATAATGGCCATTTTTGCGGGGTAAAATGCGTCAAGACATGAATCTCGAGCTCCCTCTTGCGGCTGCACAAGCTGTTTAGGAAGTCCCCCCAATCGAGTGGGGAGACCGTCAGGAGGGCGGTCTCGTTCGAGCTCGAAGCGGCTGTCGATATCCCAGCCTATGATCAATACCGAGCGTTGCGCGTTTTTCACGGTCTGCCGAAAAGCATTAAAATAATCGGCGCCGTCCACGAGGAAGCAAACACGATCGGCGTGCTCAATTCGCCAACAGTTCCATCCTGGTCTCAGTAGGGGGAGGTCGTTCATTGGGATACCATGGATTCACGGAGGGTTGGACGGTCACCATCCCTGGCGGTTTGACTAGCCTCAATATCGCCGGTATTGATAATGCCAGGAGCTAGATTGGATAGATACTGTGTGGTTTGGACTGTGATGGTTTATCTGTCAGTGGGCTCAGATGTTTCCGGGTCGACCTTGGCTTGTTCTCCGGGATTAGGTAGGCCGGCGATTCGCCAGGCTAATTTGGGATCGGCGAGAAGATCGCTGACACGATGCGCCTCGAGTCCCGCCTCGCGGCAAATGTGTTGTACAGTCGGAATCTGGTGATTTTCAAAATAATGCCTGCGCAGCGTGGTAATCACCTTCCAGTGATCCTCCGTCATGGGGACAATCCCGGCCCGCGCTGCGATCTTCTCCGCAGCCGTTATAGTCCAATCATCCAAGTTCTTCATGAATCCATCCCGGTCAAAATTAATGTTATCGTCATTCATTACCTCCTTCATTTCGGTGCTCGCCCTTGACCTTAATGAGGTCTCCATCCACTATCGAGCCGTTGGCCGAATTTACAACCCAGGTGCGTATATCCTCGATAATGCCGGCCGATACGCTATGATCTTCGGCGTTACCGAACAACATGGGTACTGCGCCTGAACTTGCTTGGTTAGTGCGTCTCAGATTGTTGATGAGTGCTCTCACCATAGAATCACCTTGTTAAGTATCGGTTTGCTGCCTGCTAGTGACATAGGCTCGTGATTGAACACCAATTTCGTATTTTATTTATATAGCAGTCGCGACGGATCCTGCATTGAAATTTCGCAATTCAATTCGAATGAGCTGGGAAAGGGTCCTCCCGAGGGTAGTACAAATGGAGATGACGCCCCCGATGAAACGACAGTTACCTAATCGAAACGTCCGCAATAAGGCTTTTCGCAAATCCGTGCCGACTGCAAACCTGTCCGTTGGACATTTGATAAAGAGAGTAATATTTTGGAAATATCTAGCAATCATAAAGCCTTACAGCTCTGGAGTGTTCTGGCAGTGTTACTGTTTCTGGCGGCATTTACCACGTTGCATGCCTCAGAACATGATAAGCAATGTGAGACTCGGCCACCCGAGGGTGAAGCTGGAATCTTAGCCGAGTCGAAACAAGCCGTTACTCACCATACCCTGAAAACGCTGGCGGGCAGTATTAATTATAGGGCCACGGCAGGATCCCTTACGGTGCATGAGAAGCAGGCTGAGGCGGTTGGCCGGATTTTCTACATAGCCTATACAACAGAACATTCCGCGACCAATCGGCGGCCACTAACGTTCGTATTTAATGGAGGACCTGGCGCGGCTTCAGCGTACCTGCACTTGGGAGCCTTGGGGCCACAACGGATTGTCATCAACGACGATGGGACCGTGCCGGCATCGTCTGCCCGGTTGAAGGGCAATGCACTAAGCTGGCTTGATTTTACCGATCTGGTCTTTGTCGATCCTATTGGCACCGGCTACAGCCGCACGATACCTGTCCCGAATGGCAAGAACAGAGGAAAGCCGGAGTCAGCCGAGGGGGCGTCGCATCATGCGCCGCCCTGGGGTGTCGCTGAAGATACTCATTCACTTGCGATATTTATCCGTTTATATCTGACGCGGCAGGAACGTTGGCTATCGCCAATTTATCTGGCAGGCGAGAGCTACGGTGGTTTTCGAGTGGCATGGTTGTCAACGCTGTTACAAACTGAATTTGGAATTAACCCGGCGGGATTAATTATGATTTCGCCGGCTCTTGATTTCGGACTGCTATGGGGTGGAGATCAAGAGCTCCTGTCGTGGGCCGCGCTGTTGCCCAGTTACGCGGCGGTGGCGGCAACACACAAGCGCATCGAAGCGGTTCCGCAGACAAACAGCGATCCGCGCACCAGGCTGGCGGACGTGGAAGAATTTGCCTTGTCGGGTCTATTGGTTGGGCTTGTTGGCGGGGATCGTGCCCACAAGGCGTTACGTCGACGATTGGGGGAGCTCACGGGTCTGAATGACGATATGCTCCAACGCTATCGGAGCCGTGTGCCGCCCGCTCGATTTGCCAAGGCGTTATTGGCCGATCGACGACGCGTGGTGAGCCTTTATGATGGATCCATCAGCTTGATCGATCCGGATCCGACCTCACCGGTGCTGACAAATACAGACCCCTATCTGGTTCGTATCAATGCGACGCTCACACCCGCCTTCAATAGCTACATTCGCGAAAGGCTCAGCTTCAAGACGGACTTGCGCTATCAGCTCCTCAACAAGGAGGTATCCAAATCCTGGAACTGGCGTTCCGGAATTGCGGGACGACAGGGATATGCCGATGTCAACGAGCGGCTAATAAAAACAATGAGCTTGAACCCAGACTTGCAAGTATTGATTATGCATGGTGTCTACGATCTGGTGACCCCTTATTTTGGTTCCGTGATTGCTGTCGAGCAGATGGCGCTGGAACCATCGATGCGGAAAAATATTCAAGTGAAAGTCTACGAGGGAGGCCATATGCTTTATTTTCACCGCCTCGCGCGGGAGCAAATGTATCGGGATGTGCAGCGGTTTTTCGCACGGTAGGACCCGTAAGATTTACTGCCATGAACTGTCCAGTTATGCGTGAGTTATATCGATGCAGATGGTGAATTTTGCGCCCAGCCGGATGCTGCCTTTAAATGTTGCTTTTATTAGAGGGCGAGATTTAAAGATCGGGATCGCTATTGAACTGGTCCAGCCGAGAAAGTTGAGGTATACAAAAATCGACCGAGCGGGATCATCCCAGCTGATGATCTCACAAGACACGCTTTGTCCAATTGCCGTTGTTCCCCGTAAGGTAAGAAATCTCATGGATTTTCATCCAAACCGTGAAATAATCAGAACGCTGAAGAATGGCATCGCCACGATTGCCGCCATTGTAATCAACCGGCAAAGCTTATTTTACTCGCACTGAACTTCACTGAGTGCATTAGCTACCCCCGTGATTGAGGTTTTTCAATGCATGATTGGGGTGTGCGCTAGATCATGAGTAAATCTGGGATTTGATTGAGGGTAACGAGATGAAATGCAATGTAGGTAAAGTCGATATGACCGCACGGTTCATCATTGGCATCCTTCTTCTAGTGGTCGGTTTTGCTGTTCCCCTGAGCGCGGTGTGGCAGAGAGTCGTGCTTGCGCTGGGTGCCATCGCGCTGGTTACCGGTGCCATTCGCTACTGTCCTGTCAATGCACTGCTTGGCTTGAATACCTGTAAGAAGCAGCAAGTTTCGGCCAGTAAGTAACCCAGTAATTGAGCTAGCGCGAGGTGTTTGCCGTCGGGTGTGATGATGTCGGCCTCGAACCGTTAGCCTTTGTATCATGCTGTGAGTTAGGCTGACCCGGTGCGTTGAGTTAGGAGGTGAACGCGTTATCTTGCCGTAGCTTGAACTAGCGGTGAGTGCTGCCCCATCCTTGAGGCAGCTCATTCTCCAACACTGCCTTAAGCGGAAGGTGGTCGGAAGCTACCCGTGCCAGCGAACTAGTGTGAATTTCGAGTTTCGCCAAGGTAGCACGCGGATAAACCCAGATACGGTCGAGTGCGAATATCGGAAACCGGGCGGGATAGGTGCATGGCTGTGGGGTAGGCGTGAAGTGGCGACGTAGCCAGCGCAACGGCCGTCCCCACAGCAGCCATTCATTGAGATCGCCAAGCAATACATAACGGCCAGAGCCACCAGATTCAAAGAGACCGAGTAGCCTGAGAATTTGCTGACGTCGTTCCCGAGGACCGAGACCAAGATGCGTGGCGACCACTCGCAGGCATTGCCCGTTGCAACTGAGGACTACGTCCAGTGCGCCTCGTGGTTCGCGACCCGGCACACTCAGATCGATCCGGTCCGCCGTTGAGATGGGTAGCTTTGTCAACAAGGCGTTCCCATAGTGCCGGGTTGCACGCAGCAAAATGGGGCCGGCAATGGCAGTCAGCCCGGTTTTTACCGCCAAGTAATCCAGCAGGTCATAACCTTCAACAGCGTGATGTTCCACTTCTTGTAGCGCCACCACATCCGCATTAACCTCGCGCAGCACGGCGATGGTGCGTTCCGGGTTGAAACGACCATCCATTCCGACACAAGCATGAATGTTATATGTGCTAACCGTTATGGGCATAACTTATGCTCGGTAGGTATGGAGTACACTGGCTGTAACAGAGGCAACTTCCCGATAACGTACTTGGCAGTTCACATTAGGAGGGTCCTTCCATGGGCGGCTCTCAGGTCTTTGCATCTGATTTGTCTCTGTCGGCAATAGGAGTGCCTCATAGATAGCGCCCGAATGCGGTAATTGATTCTTCGAAAAGAGGTCGATAAGGCGCAAGAGAAACATGGCTCGCGGGGTTATAGCTTGCCTCACGGTATATCTTAAGCGTGCGGATAATCCACTCACGTGCTGCCTGCTCGCCGTCGCGCTGAATCAAGAGTTTGATTCTCTGTGCTTCTGGCTCGTAATGCGTATGAGACGAATGTGCCGACATGAATTTTGTAAAATTTACATTCGCAATCCGCTTCGTCTTATCGCAACCTCGTCGCACTTTGCGCGCTCGAAAGATCTTTGGGTCTAGGTCGTATTCAGCTGCATCACAGAGCTGTTTGTCGTATTCGGCGTTGGCGTCATCGTCACTAAGCGTTTTCCTGCTTATGCCAGCAACGTAGTTCTAGCGACTTACCGCGCATGAAGCTGTTATTTCCAAAGGATTGAACAGAATATAAAGCATTTCCTATGCTAATTTTATCCAATCCGAGCGGTGGGACGAAACTCGGTATGGCATTTGCACCGATGGTTACTAACGCAATCCTGCAGAACAGTATTGTTTCACGATTTGCAACAAGATAAAGCTGGTTACCGAAATGAACACCGTGATCGAGCATAATTGGCAGCGTAACGCACTGTTTACTGACTTATATCAACTCACCATGTTGCAGGCTTATTACGCCGCGGGCATGCTTCAACCGGCGGCATTCGAGCTTTTCTTCCGTCAAATGCCCGCCCATCGCAATTACGTTCTCGCCGCCGGATTGGACGATGTGTTGGAATATTTGGAAAACGTGCATTTTTCTGAAGAAGACTTGGACTGGATCGCGCAAAGCGGGCAGTTCAGTGAAGCGTTTATCAGTGAGTTGGCATCGTTTCGTTTCACCGGCGAAGTGCGCGCAGTGCCCGAGGGGACGGTGGTGTTTGAACGCGAGCCGCTGATCCAGGTCGTCGCGCCTTTACCCGAGGCGCAGCTCGTCGAGACCCTGGTGCTTAATCAAATCTATCTTCACAGCATGGTGGCCACTAAAGCAGCGCGCCTTGTCATGGCGGCAGAAGGGCGCAAGGTAGTCGATTTCGGCTCGCGGCGTGCTCTTGGGACTGATGCCGCGCTCAAGGTCGCCCGCACCAGCTATCTCGCGGGTGCGGCGGGCACCTCAAATGTGTTGGCCGCAAAAATGTATAAGATTCCGGTATTCGGCACGATGGCTCATAGCTATATCCAAGCCCACGAGAATGAGCGGACCGCATTTGAAGCTTTCGTGCGCGAATTTCCGCAGACAACGCTGCTAGTCGATACCTATGACACGCTCGATGGGGTGAACAACGTAATCGCATTGGCGCAACAACTCGGTAATGCATTTCAGGTTCAAGCGGTGCGCTTAGATTCTGGAGATCTGGGAGGGCTTGCCAAGGCTGTCCGACAATTGTTGGATGGAGCCGGTCTCTCTCAGGTAAAGATATTCGCTTCCAGCAATCTCAACGAATACGAGCTTACTAGGCTATTGGCCGAAGGTGCACCCATCGACGCTTTTGGGGTCGGTTCCGATTTGGCGGTATCGCCGGACTCGCCACAGATTGATTTTTCTTACAAGCTGGTCGGGTACGGGGGACAGCCGCGAATGAAGCTGTCCTCCAACAAGGTGAATTGGCCCGGTCGCAAGCAAGTGTATCGCAAATATCGCAATGGTGCGATGGCGCAGGACGTTGTCACCCGCCATGATGAAGTGAGCGAGGGTGTGCCATTGTTTCAACGTGTGATGCACAAAGGTAAACGATTGTCTATGGGGCGTAATGGACTGGAGAAGGCGCGCAGTCACGTTGCCAATGAATTGCACGCATTGCCGAAGCACTTGCACTCGCTAGATAAAGTCGACGTGGAGTGCGCGTATCCTGTGCTGGCCAGCCGCCAAATTCAAACCGATACCGAGGCATTACGAGCCGACTTGAGATCGCGACTGCAATGACACAGGCTTCGAGCAAAGATCTTACTAGCACGTCCCTTAAAGGTGATTCGAAAGGGTGTTGTGTGTGACTTCAGCATCTACTGAGTATACTGAGTACGGCCATGAAAGCTGCGATAGAAATGAAGAGACAGCTTGACTTCGAGTTTTGGTTTTGTAGGTCCTAACGATCTACTTTTAGTGGACACATTTGATTTATGGGGTTTTAACGACATGGCTTATCGAATGACACATTACGTATGGAATCTAAAGCAATAATCTGACAGCGGCGGGATTGAGCCTGTTGTCGCGCTTGAATAGGTCAGGCACTTCACCCGTACTTAAAACTAAACACTAAATCATTACTGAGACCGGAAAAGTGCTCGTCGATGCAGTCCCGTAGGAATCTGAGCACCCGGTCGAGGTTAGAGTATTGTGCCAAACAACGATAGCCTAGAGATTAGAATTCAAGTCGCACATCTGCGCATGCAGGGTCTTGTCGTCGAACTTCGCTTGGCCAAGGATCAAAACCAAGTCGGAACACTCTTAGATACGGCTGCACAATGGGTCGATAAGGATATCGTCGAGCGAGCAGGGGCGAAAGCGCGGTATACGGTTTCCGATCTTGAGATTTCTGAACTTTCGGTTAATGCGGAGCTGTTACCCATCAAACCCGGAACTGTGCGAGTGGACTTACCCGATATCCACCTGGCTAATATCGGCGATGTTGATGGCATTACAATTACCCGCTTGAGCGAGTTGATCGCGCAAGCTGTGTTTACTTCGCTCACTGAGCAGGCAAAGAGTGACTTGTCTCATGCGCTGGCCACTAGGCTTGTTAGGCGATTTGTTTGGCTTAAGGAAAGATTGAAAAAGCTCATTGCTTAACCCCCATTCTAGAGAAGCAATGTTGAGCTGAGACTATCGTGAACAGACCATCGACGTCAGTGAATTTGAGTCTGCGCTTGACGATGTTCATTCAGCAGGTCCTGTTGCAGCTAACTGAATAACCCAGAGCATTCAATGCCTTTTCCATCCGCTGGCTACCGCACATATCGTCAAACACTAGGGCGATAGCCTCAATCCAAGCCATCAGCTCCTGACGCAGAGGATTATCCGCTTAGTTGGCCGTGTTTGCCTAGTCATGGTAATAACCACCATTACGGCTGATGAAAGCCTATTTTTTAATTGGATTGTATCAATCTATTAAGACCAGTTCACCGTTCTTGGCGGTGGTCGCTGGTACAGAGAGTTCCCTCAGACTACGGATCAGGACATCACCGACTTGTTGACCTACGACTGCGGACGACGCTATCCTCGGATCACCGATTAACCACCTTTCTCCTCGATTACTACTCTGGATGCATCAGTAGCCATGAATTCACAAGCCAATGCTCTATGGGAATTTGTCCGATTCAATCAATATTCAAAACCTGCGGAACCCGCTTCGGAGGTGGTGCGGAAGGGCATATGGGGTATGTGGGATCGGCTGCGCCAACACCGTCCGTCCCACGACAATATGATTATGAGTCAGGAGAACCTGTGTCAAGTGCCTGCAGAGTTGCTCCAACAGGCGGCCCCAAAGCCGGATTGGAATCTAGCGCTCCCGGCCTTGGCTACGGCTCTGGAGCAGTGGTTGGAAACTCCAGAACCATCGACGCCTATTCAGGTCTTGGTCGGTCCGCCTTATTGTGGCATTCCCGAGATGGTCACGGCCTGGACCCGCACCCACGACTGGCGCCTCGTCGAACCTCCCTCGCCAAGCCAAATACTGGCAGGAGCACGCGAGTGGTTTAGCGACTTCGACACCGATGATGCAACTCCCCTCGTGATTCCATCACTCGAACAGTGCTACCTGAGACATCAAGATGGGCTCGGCCTTATTCCTCGCCTCACAGAGTGCCTCGCCATGAAACGCATTCGGTGTCTTCTTGCGTGCAACAGCTGGGCTTGGGCGTATTTTCGTAAGGTATACGAAGTAGACGTCCTCTTTCCTCCCCCCTTCACCTTACAAGGTCTTGACCACACACGTCTTCAACATTGGTTTCGATTTCTTATCTCCGGCCCTGATCCCTCTGGGATGCGCTTTCTTCAGGCTGATAACGGCAAACCCGTCCTGTCCATTGACGATCATGATACGGAGGGGGACACTAGCGGGCAACCGCCTGAGGGCAAGAATCATCACTCTCAGTCTAACGTGACCGGCTTTTTGAAATATGTCGCAGGAACGAGTCGCGGGATCCCAGGAATAGCATGGGCCATCTGGCGACGTAGCTTACGGTATGCCGCCGAGGAGACGAACGATGGTGATTCTGAAAGTGGCACCGTTTTCTGGATTAAGCCTTGGTCACAACTTGCGCTGCCTAGTTTCCATTCACCTTACGACCAAAATGCGCTGCTTGTGACGCATGCCTTGCTATTGCATGGCTATCTTCCAAATGAAGCTCTTCGGGTGGCGTTACCCCTTAACCCTAAGGAAATCATGCATGGTCTTCACAGTTTACACATTCAAGGGCTTATCGATAGTGTACAAGACCGTTGGTACGTCACCCCGGCGGGCTATCCTGCGGTCCGCCGCGCGTTGGAGAGCGAAGGTTATCTGATCGATGAGTTCTAGAGGACACGTTGTATGAAGGACGACCAAACCCAACGGGTGATCCGGATATTGAACGAATTGGACCCGACGAGTTATCTCGAGATCGGTCTTATTATTCTCGGCGCCTGGTTGTTGGCCGCCTTTATGCAAAAAGCATTGCGGTGGACGGCACAGCAGGTATCTGGTCGGGCACGATTGGGAGTTTTACGCTGGATCCCAGTGGTTAGACTGGCAATCCTGGTTGTGGCGATCGCACTCTTGGTGTCCGTCGTTCTAAATCCAAGCCTTCCGAATATGCTAGCCATCCTGAGCGGATCCGCACTCGCTATCGGCTTTGCTCTAAAAGACTATGTGAATGGGTTGATTGCAGGGGTGGTGGCTCTGTTCGAGCGACCGTACCGGCCCGGCGATTGGGTCAAGATCGACGATGCCTACGGAGAGGTCAAATCTGTGGGGCTATGGGCACTGCGCATCGTCACCCCCGATGATACCGTGGTGACCATACCCCACAGCATGCTTTGGAACACGAAGGTCTACAACGCCAATTTGGGAAGGCGCGAGCTGATGTGCGTGGTGCATTTCTATTTAGACCCGCTTCATGACGCGGAGCGCGTACGACAACGACTCCATGATGTGGCCATCACGAGCCCTTATCTTCAGCTCGAACGTCCTATCCTGGTCATCGTTTCAGAAGGCGCCTGGCACACCCACTATCAAGTGAAAGCCTACCCACTGGATGCACGACAACAGTTTCAGTTTATGACGGATATCACGGTACGGGGCAAGGCGGTCTTGAGCAACTTGGGCGTCGAGCCTCCGAAGATGCCTCCCCCTTTCATGCTATCGGATGCGCGTGACGGGCCTTTGTTTCCTCCATAGCTAGGCGGGCTTGGACGTCGCCGCGTTAGGGTCAATGTTCAGTAGGCAAAATCGTGCACTGCGCAGTTCGGCTTCAACCCGGCAACGAACGGTTTATCGTTGAACCCGTCTCCGCGATCGCTGGCGTGAACCGGGCGGGCACAGATTATCGAATCACAATCGTAACTGTTTGAAGGTGAAGCCCGCCCGAACGATGCGTGTCGACTAAGGCGCGTGTCATCAGTCGAACCGCCGCTCTCGTTTGTGGCCAGCGGTGCGCTACAGTGCCGAATTGCCGTTTTCGCACTTAAGGAAAATGGCCTCCCATTAAACGGCGTATTATCGTTACTTATGTGATCACTCGGTTAAGCCTGTTTGGTCCATGACATACACCACCCATTCGCGTTGACCGCCTTCCCGGGGAAGATCTGGCACGGTCGCCACTCGCCACTGGCCGCCTGTATAAACATGCAATTGTGACAGAACTGGTCAGAGGCGGGGACACCGGACTTGTCGACACGCGGTGCCTTTTGAGCATCATTGTGATAATGGAGCGATTTGGCGGTCGTATCGCTTTCGGATAGATGCGGTAACGTCCCTTCGGCCGCGTGCCCGATCGAAGACTTCAGGAACGGTGCGGCCGCGACGGCGGTAACAGCCGTCAAGAGTGCGCGGCGACGCTGACTGTCGAAGGTCATTTTTTTCATTTGCTACTTCTCCTGTTATACGTGGCCGAGGCCTGATCGAATCGCGGAGAATTCTCTTTCGCCGTATTCGCAAGCTTCGCCTATCAATTGCAGATTGGAAATACAAACCCACCGGCTTCAATTTCGCCGAGACGGATCATTTCGGTGAGCGTGTTGTGTACTTAAAGGATAGCAATAGCAATGCCATTCTGCGGTGTCTACAAAATATAACGAGTTCAGATTGTCGGGCTTCACCTCGTCGTTCTAACGCCTTTCATTCGTGGATAAGACCTAACCGCGGCGTCTAAGTCGAATGGGGCATATTCACCTCCGGGAGGTGAATATGCCCACCGCGCGTCTCTCTCGAGAGTCATTCAAAGGGCTGCCATTGTCCTTCGCTTAACCGCAGTCGCCATACAGATACTCGCCGACGATAGGTAGGTATAAACAAGGGCATGTTAACCAGTTGGGAAAGGGTCATCGAAAACCTGGTCGCCATGATGCACTGTGCTGCCTTAATCGCAATCCTGCCTTTGAAGAACGGCGTGGCGCCGAATGCCCCAACTGCTATACCAACGTTGCATATCGCAACGCCACCACTGCGCCAATCCTTGTTAAACCGCTGCCGAGCTGATCAATCGCAGAAACTCGACCACCACCAGCGCTTTGCTGAATTCCAACTCGTTGTGTTGACCATAGTCCGGTGCGCTACGTCAACAATGGGGATTGCGTCGAGCTGTAGATCTCAAGATCCTTCGAAACACGCTCGAATAAAAAAGGCTGGTTGGAGAACCGGCCTTTTTGGGTTTGCCTTCGTTTCGTTTAGGGAGGAGTGTTATAATCGAAGTTTGCTAGGTTTTACCCAACAAATTCATCGACTTGCTTTTCCGCAGCTTCTCTAGCGATCCCGTAACGTTCTTGGATCAATCCGATGAGTTGCTCGCGCTCGCCTTCGATCCGATCAAGCTCGTCGTCGGTTAGCTCTCCCCATTTTTCCTTAACCTTACCTCGCATTTGTGTCCATTTACCCTTCACTTGTTCCCAGTTCATTTAAACCTCCATTCAGTTTTAAGATAGGTCATAGTATTTGTTGAATTAAATTGGAAATCATATTCCACTTATTGTGAAGCAATTCGCGCGCCACGGTTTAGTATTGAATCACAAGTGAGGGTTGCATTAACGACAGGGTATGCTGCTTTTTGAAGGTGATTGTTAGGAACGTGCTTTTCCCGGAGAGCCATTCGCTGTCTACGCGCGAGCGATGATGTCAAAATGGGTTGTAAGTTTTACAAAATCGGAAAAGATTACAATACATATGTCAAAATAATATTAGGTAAATACCTGTGTTCGTGCTATGGCTTGGTTTATGCACAATATTAATCATCGCTAACTTTGTAGTTGCATAGCCCATAATGGCGTAGAAACACTCTTATAAAATTATGGCTCAAAAGTATTTGTATATCTGTCAACTTAAGCTCACCAATGGTGAGCTTAAGTTGACAGATTCTAAAAGAGTTTTTTACCTATTATGCAAATATGTTATTAATTCCAGACCTAATATCTTTGCAACATTCGAGTAAATGTAATTGAAAGTGAAGGCTAAGCCCCTATGAAATATCAAGTCACGATACTGCTAACGACGTTTGTCACTCATGATGTAAAACGTTTTGCGGTGAGTCGACCAGATGGGTTTCAATATCAACCCGGACAAGGCGTGGAGATTTCTATCGATTCAACAAAATGGAGAAATGAATCTCGACCTTTTACCCCAACTTCTTTGACTGACGACCGCATACTGGAATTTGTAATAAAACGTTATCCAGCGCATGACAGTGTCACCAACAAGTTACATACACTTAAACCCGGAGATAGATTGTTGTTATCAGAGCCGTTCGGTACGATTACCTATAATGGTGTAGGCACCTTCATCGCTGGTGGTGCGGGTATTACCCCATTTATCGCCATAGCCAGGCAGCTGGCCGCGGAAAAAAAACTCGCTAATCACAGTTTAATCTTTTCTAATAAAACACCGGCAGACATGATCTGTGAAAAAGAGTTTCAACATTATTTTGCGAAACGTTGCATCTTGACTTGTACCCAAGAAAGCGCACCGGGTTATGATCATCGCCGTATCAATAAAGCATTCCTAGAGTCGGTAATTGATGATTTTGATCAAACGTTTTACGTGTGTGGACCACCATCGTTTGTGGATGATGTGAAACAGGCTCTGGAAGATTTAGGCGCTAAGATAGAATCGTTAGTATTTGAAGAGTAGAGCAGTGACTGCTATTGTATTATTAGAGTAGTTACCTATTCGTGCCGCGCTTTACTGCCCATCATGCAAAATTTAGTGTCAGCTTATTGTGAGTGTGATATTTCATTTGTAAATGGATTACCACTTCCAATAGAGCTGATCACGGTTTCACCTAAAACAATCCCGAAAAAACTATTGATACTCCCAAGTCGTGATCGAGTTCTACGATGAGATACGCGGTAGTCATTCGCCAGCTACGTGGCAGAAAGAAAATCTTGATTATGGTGGCAGAGAAATTACATGTTTGTTCCCATTGGTTTATTTGGGCTCCAACAGTTCGACGAGGGAAGCCCCGGTGTGGATTCGGTGAATGGCCTCAGCGAATAATGGAGCGGCATCCAGTACGGTTAGTTTGGCGGGCATGGCATCCGTTTCGAACCGTGGTGGCATCACGCTATTGGTGATTACCAGTTGCTCCACAGCGGGTTCAGCCAGAGTTCGGTTTGCGTCAGCGGCGAATAGACCATGACTTGCGGCGGCGTACACGCGAAAGGCGCCATGCTGCCGACAAGCATGTGCCGCACGTACCAGAGTGCCGCCGGTGCTGATGAGATCGTCGACGATGATCGCCACCTTACCGTTAATATCGCCAACAACGGCTTCTCCACCGACTTTTCCGCCGATTCGGTATTTTTCTAAAAACGCCTTGCTGATTCCTTGTTTCAGACGGAGAGAAAGCGCCTGGCGAAAATCCTCCACGCGTTTAGCGCCGCCAATGTCCGGTGAAACCACGACAACCGTCTGTTCCTCAACCAACGGGGCGAAGTGATTAATAAATAAGCTCCGCGCATCCAGATGATCAGTACAGCAGCGGAAAGCATTTTGAAAAGCCGCCCGATTGTGCACTTCAAGGGTGACGACCCGATCGGTCCCTACGGCTTCCAACAGCTGAGCGATGTAACGTAAGGTTAGTGGATCTCGCGACTGAGTTTTTCTGTCTTTGCGTGCGTAGCACAAATACGGCAGTACGGCGGTTACCCGTGCGGCAGAGGCGTCCTTCAAAGCGCCAGAAAGAACAGCAAGCGGCATAGCTTATCGTTGACGCTCCTTGCGGCGTTGCTGTAAAGGGATTGGATGACGAAGACGTCTCTATTACGCACGTTCTCCAAAGGACGAATTTTGTGCTCACCGTCCTCGAAGTTCCGTTCTTCATGTTGAGCCAGCGTCATATCGAGGTTTGACGCGATTTTCTCGCCCAGCTCTCGGCTTTCGCTCAATGCGAACAATCGTAGGATCTCAGTGCTCATCAAATCTCAGAATACCTAATGCATCGAGTGTTTCATTGAAAAATTTCAATAAATCCGCTTAGTCCTAGCAGGAGGCTGGTGGTGGATTGATGCTTGGTTATGGAGATAAGAAGATTTTAGGTAAACCGACCGCCGGAGAGAAGTTGGACGAATGAGTGACACGTTACGACAGGACTAGCCCGATGCCCGAAGCTGAGGAACACCCCATTGTTTTGTATGCGGCAATTTTGGCCAATGCCGCCATTGCCGTGACTAAGTTCGTGGTGGCGTTTTTTTCCGGCAGTTCCGCCATACTATCTGAAGGCATCCATTCGGTGGTCGATACCGGCGACCAGCTTCTATTGTTGTACGGTGTGCACCGTAGCCGTAAAGCCGCCGATCGACAACATCCGTTTGGGTACGGCCAGGAGTTGTACTTCTGGGGTCTGATTGTCGCCATGGTTCTGTTTTCATTTGGCGGATGTTTGTCCATCGATGAAGGTATCAGACATCTTTTGCACCCGCGCCAGCTCTAGGATGTGATCTGGAACTATGCAGTACTCGGTATTGCCTTCGTGTTCGAAGCCAGCTCCTGGACTATAGCCTTACGGACTTTTCTGTCGGATAAACACCGATCCCAGAGCTTGTGGCGGGCAGTGCGGGCCAGCAAAGACGTTTCTGTCTATACGGTACTCGGTGAGGACACGGCGGATCTGCTAGGTTTGATGGTAGTCTTTCTCGGCCACCGCTGGGGCAGTCCGATTCCCGACGGCCTTGCCTCTTTGGTCATAGGGGCGATCCTCATCGTGGTGGCGATATTCCTCGCTGGGGAGACTAAGGGCTTGCTGCTGGGAGAACGCGCCGATACCCAGGTCGTGAACGACATCCGTGAAATCGTTAGCGAGGACGAAAGCGTGCTGCGCACCAATGACCCATTGACCATGCATTTTGGACCGCAGCAAATTCTGTTGAATATGGAAGTAGGGTTTCTGCCGGAGCTGACGACGTCGCAGATCGCCGCTGCCATCGAGCGGCTGGAAAACCGGATCCGCAGTAAAAATCCGAACATTACGCGCATCTTCATTGAAGCTAAGGCATTCGACAGCCCAGGTTGCCGTCGCGGTCATCGCAGAAAACGAGCAGATTGAAAAACAAGCTGAATATCGACCGGGAAACAGAAAAATAGCCGAAGCGAGGTAACAGTCGCTCATTCAAGAATTGCCGTCGTTGTGACATAAGAAAGCGCCAGTTGATCTTGTCTTAGCGTCCGCTACCAGAAGGTGCAGCATAAGGTGCGCATTGAGAATTATCAATGTAAACCATTAAAAACTTCACTAAGTTGTTTAAATCAAGTCGCAATTAACTCGTGCTTATTGCCTGCATGTGGTGCGAATGTCGGCAGAGAGCTCATAGTGGCCCCGTAAAGCAATACAAAGTGATATCGATGCAACTAGTGTGGAATACCTTCCTCAAAGGGTTGGCAACAGTTCTTCCCACCGCCCTGACGCTCTATTTGATTTACTGGCTAGGCTATTCTATCGAATGGTTTTTGCCTCCGGCTATTATTTACATCGTCCCCGAGCGGTACTACCTGCCGGGGATGGGGTTGTTGGCGGGATTGGGACTAGTGTTACTCATCGGAATCACTGTGAATGCTTGGGTCGTTCGGCGCACGTTCAGTCTTGGAGAGCATCTGCTTGAGCGAATTCCAGTGATCAAGACGATCTATAAGGCATTGCATGATTTCATGGATTTCTTTTCCACCATGCAACAGCATAAGGATCTGAAACAGGTTGTACTTGTAACTTTTGACGACATACGCCTGCTCGGTTTTCTCACCAGTGACAATGTCATTGATCTACCAGGGGCACCCTTGTCTGAAGGTGTCGTCGCCGTGTACCTACCTATGAGCTATCAAATCGGCGGCTATACGGTGTATCTCTCGACTTCACGAGTCAAGTCGGTGAATATGTCGATCGAAGAGGCGATGCGGCGGATATTTATGGCGGGACTGTCGCGGTCTCATGACAACGAAAATAATGCCGTTGGTAGATAAAAGACGGGTTGCGACACTGGCGCTCGCACGGCGAATATATTCAATCGACGAGTTTCAATTGTTGCCGTGAGACTGACTTGCGGACGCCTGTTCTCCGAAATCTAGCTTAATACTTGATTGAAAGGCTTAGCGCACCGAAGCGGTCGGCGCTAATCTGCTGGTCGAACTGCTTAGAGCGAAAGACCTGAGTATAGGTGATATGAAACCACCCCACGGTGAGGGCCATACCAACTTGCAGATCCGCCACCAGGGGTTTGCGATCTACGTGGAGATTATCGCCATTGGTATTGCCGTCGAGAAATATGTCATGGGTGACAGCCCGTGCGTCGATGCCGGCAAATAAATACCAGCCCCAGGTCTTACGCGGCAGGAAGAACAACGAACCGGGGAGGCTTGGATGAATGCGCGGGGGGCCAAAATCGTCCATTAAGTCTTTGCCAACTCGTATCATTCCACCGGCATTGGCATAGGTTTCGACGTTGCCCAGGCTTGCGCCGATGTGCGGTGTAAGATCGATACCGAATCCGGATCGCCTAAGTTGAGCTAAATGGTCGGTCGCTATCTACCGCTCTTTTACGCCAATCCTGTTGCATCGGTGCTTTGTCGACTTGAAAGATCTCGCTTCCGCGAAAAAAGCAAAAGAAGCTAGGTTTCCGGTAAGCTCAAGTGGCACGCTACATGCTGCTTAAACTATATCGAATTGGACAGTGTAGACGGGGTAGGCCGCAGAACGATTTCCTTCTTAATATTTTTTTCAGATCAATGGAAACAGGCATCGATGGAGATCCGTTATGAGAGAGTTGAATCCGCTCGTATCTTCCGAAAAGCCAAACCGCTCGACGACCAACCATGGCGAAAGTGGCGAGCTTCACCAGATTATTACCAACGAAGGACAGTCGTTGACGACCAATCAAGGCGTGCCGATCGGCGACGATCAAAATTCACTCAAGGGCGGTGCACGCGGCCCGACGTTGCTGGAAGATTTTGTCATGCGCGAAAAGATCTTCCATTTCGACCACGAACGGATTCCGGAAAGGGTGGTGCATGCTCGCGGAATGGGAGCTCACGGCTATTTCGAGAATTACGTATCCCTGAGCGATATTACCTGCGCCGATCTGTTCCAGCGCGCCGGCGAAAAAACGCCAGCCTTCGTCCGTTTTTCCACTGTCGCTGGCAACAAGGGGTCCGCCGACCTACCGCGCGACGTGCGAGGCTTTGCGGTGAAGCTGTATACCAAGGAAGGCAACTGGGACATCGTCGGCAACAATATTCCGGTCTTCTTTATCCAGGACGCGATCAAATTTCCCGACTTGATTCATGCCGTCAAACAGGAACCTGACCGCGGTTTCCCTCAAGCGCAAACCGCCCACGACAATTTCTGGGACTTCATTTCCCTAACTCCGGAAAGCATGCACATGGTCATGTGGATCATGTCGGACCGCACCATACCGCGTTCCTTCCGATTTATGGAAGGCTTTGGCGTGCATACGTTTCGAATGGTGAATATCGATGGTAAATCCACCTTTGTCAAATTCCATTGGAAACCAAAATTGGGTCTACAGTCGGTTGTCTGGGACGAAGCGCTAAAAATCAACGGCGCCGATCCGGACTTTCATCGCCGCGATTTATGGAACGCTATCGAGGCCGGCGACTATCCGGCGTGGGAATTGGGCCTGCAGTTGTTCGATGAAGAACAGGCGAATAAATTTCCGTTCGACATATTGGATGCTACTAAGATTATTCCGGAAGAAGAGGTGCCAGTGCGCCGCGTGGGCAGGTTGGTACTGGACCGCTGCGTCGACAACTTTTTCGCGGAAACCGAGCAGGTCGCGTTCTGCACGCAAAACATCGTTAAAGGCATCGAATTTACCGACGATCCATTACTGCAAGGCCGCAATTTTTCCTATTTGGACACTCAGTTAAAACGCTTGGGCGGTCCCAACTTCAACGAAATACCCGTTAACGCACCTAAATGCCCGGTACATAATCTGCAGCAGGATGGCCATATGACGCTGCGAAATCCCACGGGGCGGGCTAATTATGAACCCAATTCCTGGGTTGAAAATGGTGGTCCACGGGAAAATCCGGAGAAAGGTTTTGTGAGCAGAACAAGTGCCGTCGAAGGACCGAAAGTGCGGCTGCGGTCAGAAACGTTTTCAGATCACTATTCACAGGCAAGGCAATTCTATATTAGCCAGACCGAAGTCGAGCAAAAGCATATTGCCTCTGCTCTGATATTCGAACTGAGCAAAGTGCAAACCTTGGCCATTCGCGAACGCATGGTCAGTCATCTGTTGAACATCGACGACGAACTCGCTTCGCGGGTAAGCGACGGGCTGCGTCTCAAGCTTCCGCCCAAGGCCAAAGCCGCGCGGCCGACGCTGACATACCTGAGGCCTTCTTCATCGCTCAGTATTTTAAAAAGCCAGAACTCCACCCTCTCTGGTCGTAAGATCGGCATTCTAGCGACTGACGGTGTGGATGGCGAACTGATCGAGGCGTTGCGCGAAAAGGCCAAGGAAAAAAGTGTGACGTTGAAAATTGTGGTCCCTATGGTCGGCGGCGTGAAAACGGTACAGGGAGATTGGATCGACGGTGACGAACAGCTTGCCGGAGGACCATCGGTTCTTTTCGACGTCGTGGCGATCGCGCCATCCGGCGAAGGCGCAAAAATACTATCCAGGGAATCGGCGGCGAGAAATTTTATTGCCGATGCTTACGCACATCTCAAGTTTATTGGCTTCACTACCGGAGCAAAGCCCTTACTCGAACAAGTCGGCGTAGAAGTCAACGACGATCAAGGTCTTGTCGAGCTATCCAATCCCAATGAGGCCGTTGATCGGTTGTTCGAAGCCGCGAAAAGTTTGCGCTATTGGGATCGTGACGGAAAAGTTAAAGCGTTTTTGTAAGTTTTCCGATTCGCAGGTACGTGTACGTCTCGGTGCTAACATCAAGTACGGGTTATCGACGAGACGTACCCAGCGAGCAATTCCTGGTTTCAAAGCGACAAACTGTAGGACTTTGACTGTTATCATCGGCATCGAAGCAGGATCCGCGCGTCGAATTCCGTCCGGCAGGCGGGGCCGGACTAGGTCATTAATAGGGAAGAATCTTGACCACCCGTTACCCGATACCGTTCTCTCAAACCAACGACGCCGCAGGCAGGAACGGCATCTCGATTTTAAGTGACCTCATGCTTGCATTTGTCATCTCATGCGCCAACACCGCTTTAATTACGAATCTGAGCTGGGCTGTTTCAGGTAGAAATTTCCCTGTTATTAGAATTTTTCTATTACCCGTTATATGAATCCGGTTAACTTTGTCCTGCTTATTCCGATCCACACCCTGACGGAATCGACATCGTGGCTCCGCCTGTCGGCAGATCACCCGCGCACCTGTTCGTAGGTCTATGCCTGCTGCTGGGGTGCTTTCCTTGTAACCCCATTACCGCTTTGCACAAACCCACCCAAAATACGATTGCCCCCTATATCCAAATGCTGCGGAACAACGTACCCGTCACCGTTGCGGGAGAACGGCTGGTCTCGCAGACAGTGCTCTCTGCCCTTTATCAACAGCATGATTATATGCCTTTATGGTCGAATCTCCGGTCGATAGAGCAACTATTCAATGCTATCCGTCGTAGCAGCGAAGAGGGTCTGGTACCCGCCGATTATCATCTGATAACTCTGCAGGCATTGCAGCGCCGGTTGATCGAGATCGGGGTTAGCGCGCAACCCCGGTTAGCCATCGATTTTGACCTGATGCTGACGGACAGTCTGATCCGGCTCGCTTACCATTTGAATATCGGCAAGGTTGACCCGGAGACGCTCGACCCAGACTGGAATATACAGCGTCATATCATCGATGGGGACGCTGTGCGGCGGCTGGGCGAGGCGATTCAAGATGGGCGCATTAACACCTTACTCAACTCTTTACGTCCGATATTTCCGTTATACACACGACTTCAATCCGCGCTAAGAAAGTACCGCGGCATCGCCGCGCAGGGCGGTTGGCGGAAGGTGCCGCAAGGACCACCGCTCAAGCTGGGCGTGCGGGATCCCCGCGTCGCGGCGTTGCGGCGCAGACTCGCGGCAAGCAGTGATCTGATGTCGAAGGATACGGCCTCTAACGTTTACGACACGTCGTTACAGGCTGCCGTTAAGCATTTTCAACGGCACCATGGGCTCAAGATGGACGGTGTGGCTGGCAGGGATACGCTCGCCGCCATGAATGTATCCGTTGAGAGCCGCATTGAGCAGATATGCGCTAATCTGGAACGGGCCCGATGGGTACCACACGATCTGCCGATCGAGTTCGTGCTGGTCGATATTGCCGGCTTCAATGTTCGCTTTTACCGCAACGGCCAGGTAATTTGGAATACCCGCGCCGTGGTGGGCCAGCCTATTCGTGTGACTCCGGTATTTAAGTCGCGCATTACCTCCATGGTAATAAACCCGGCCTGGACTGTGCCACCAACCATCCTCGAAAAGGATGTCCTGCCCGCCATAGCACGCAATCCGCACTTCCTGCTGGAGAACAACATGCGGATCGTTGACTTTCACGACAAACCCGTCGATCCGACTGGCATCGATTGGTCCAGATACGAGGATACAAACTTTCCCTACATGATTCGCCAGGCCCCGGGACCGGAAAACCCCTTAGGCCGTATCGAGTTCATGTTTCCCAATCGGTACTTGGTCTATTTGCATGACACTCCGGACAAGGCGCTGTTCAGACACACGCAGCGCGCCTTCAGTTCCGGATGCATCCGCATTGAGGATCCATTCGGCCTGGCGGACTTGCTACTCGATGGTGATCCTTACTGGGATCGGGAACGCGTCATCGCGAAGATAAACAACGACAAGACCGGAATCATTCACCTGCGACAGCCCGTTGTTGTGATCCTGTTTTACTGGACGGTGGACGTGGATAAGGATGGAACGGTTTTCTTCAAGAACGATATCTATGACAAAGATCCGTCTCTCATCAAGACCCTGGGGGAACCGTACCGTTTCCGCGTGATGCCGATTGGCAGACAAGCCCTGAAGCAGATTCGGGGCGCTGGAGTTGGCGAAAGCACCAACTGACACAAATAACGCGGCCTTTCCCATAGGTTTATTTGGGCTCCAACAGTTCGACGAGGGAACCGCCGGCGTGGATTCAGTGAATGGCCGCAGCGAATAATGGAGCGGCATCCAATACGGTTAGTTTGGCGAACATAGCATCCGTTTCGAATCGGGGCGACAGCGCGCTCTTGGTGATTACCAGTTGCTCCATAGAGGAGTCAGTCAGAGTTCGGACTGCGTCACCGGTGAATAGACCATGACTTGCGGCGGCGTACACGCGAAAGGCGCCATGCTGCCGACAAGCATGTGCCGCGCGTACCAGAGTGCCGCCGGTGCTGATGAGGTCGTCGACGATGATCGCCACCTTACCGTTAATATCGCCAACAACGGCTTCTCCACCGACTTTCCCGTCAATGCGGTATTTTTCTAAAAACGCCTTACTGATCTCTTGCTTCAAGCAGAGCGAAAGCGCCTGGCGAAACTCCTCCACGCGTTTAGCACCGCCAATGTCCGGTGAAACCACGACAACCGTCTGTTCCTCAACCGATGGGGCGAAGTGATTAATAAATAAGCTCCGCGCATCCAGATGATCAGTACAGCAGCGGAAAGCATTTTAAAAAACTGCCCGATTGTGCACTTCAAGGGTGACGACCCGATCGGTCCCTACGGCTTCTAACAGCTGAGCGACGTAACGAAAGGTTAGTGGATCTCGCGACTGGGTTTTTCTGTCTTTGCGTGCGTAGCATAAATACAGCAGTACGGCGGTTACTCGCGCGGCGGAGGCGTCCTTCAAAGCGCCGACAAAGAACAACAAGCGGCATAGCTTATCGTTCACGCTCCTTGCGGCATCGCTGTAAAGGGATTGGATGACGAACACGTCCCTATGACGCACGTTTTCCAAAGGACGAATTTTGTGCTCACCGTCCTCGAAGTTCCGTTCTTCATGTTGGGCCAACGTCCTATCGAGGTTTGACGCGATTTTCTCGCCCAGCCATCGGCTTTCGCTCAATGTGAACAATCGTAGGATCTCACTGCTCATCTAGGGAAATATATCGCGGGAGCTATTTGCGGCCCAACTTCTTGAGTACCACAAAGTTTGTCAGGATCCCCAGAGCAGAAGTGAGAACAAGGGGCAATAGCAAGTTCTTGGTTCCCCAACGTATTCCAGTGTGCTGGCGAGGCAATCGAACAGCAACTCTGACTTAGCGTTCAGATTCTGCGAGACCATCGAGGGATTCCGGTTTGGTCACGGCTCGAAATTCGATCAAGGTAGTCGTGGCATTACGGCTATCAACGCGCAAGCCGTGATGTGCATCGCCAATTCTCCTCATGAAGAGGGCAATGGCATCAACGATGAGAAAGGATGTCTGGTCCGTCCCTTCTCCCACCGTCACTAAGATCTCAATCCGATCGTCCTCGCGCCCTTCGCGCACTTCCTGCAGCATCCGATAGTCGGAAAACAATTGAATCGCAGCATGAGCCGAAGGTGTATCTTGCTGCAAGCTCCCGCTATCAAGTTGGCATAAGTTCACCAGCCAGCCGTGGTGCTGCAGTGTAAAGCTTTCGCAAAATTGCCGCCACTGATTTACTGGGATCTTTACGTC
The DNA here is from genome assembly GCA_963731655.1 of uncultured Gammaproteobacteria bacterium. GTDB lineage: Bacteria > Pseudomonadota > Gammaproteobacteria > JAAEPA01 > JAAEPA01 > CAVSWL01. The sequence goes on from CAVSWL010000005.1 coordinate 264,311, forward strand.
GATCATTGAACTCTGTTTCTTTAGGGATGCGCTTGTTATTGGTCTTTCCTACAAATAGACCCGTTGCACTGCAATAGGCTCGTTAGTGCGGATGCAATACGGCATTCCTCATAGCGTGGTCGCTTCGGTTGCAATCCCATCGTACCTATTCATCAAAACTCAGTATGCCTAATGCATCGAACGTCTCATTGAAAAATTTCAATGATCAATGTCATAGAAAGGATCAAGAAGACACGATAAGTCGTTCCCACCGGCGTGGTTAATCAAATTAACAAATGGATACATCGGCATTGCAATGCCTACACGGGTCAAGGTTGCATTCATAAGTCCTAAATTTTTCAATGATTCCCCGATGATCGTTTCATCTCGTGTCCGGAATTATTTGTGCTGGAGACGAACCCTTACTGTGATTTCGCAATGCACGGCCAAACCGGTTGATTTAGTTTAAAAACTTAGCGGTAAAAAATCAGTGCAAAAAAGCAAGGAACGAACCCTCGATCACCACAGTTCCGTTGAGAAAGTATAAAATGCTCAAGGTCGGCTACGAGAATAAACGATGTACGCTTTGATCATTGCGCTGTTGCTGGGTGGTGGGCTTTTACTCATCCGAGACGGTATTGTGCAATCCAGGCATTCCCGGGTTATCGCCGGCGTTGGCGTGATGCTTCTGACTGCCGCAAGCTTCGGGCTGATGAGCCTGTGGGGAGAGATGCTCTGGTTTGAAGCACTGGGGTTTGGTCGGCGCTATTGGTTATTCCTGGGGGCGGAGACCACCACGATGCTCCTTGGTGCGTTCGTGGCGATGGCGCTTACCGCGGCAATTACCTGGCCGCTAGAAAACCGCTTGATTCGAAACCTAGCCATTCTCATAACCTCAGTGATAGGCATCGCCTGGGGCACTCAGAGCTGGTCAGAGCTACTGATGTTTCTCAATCGGGTCGATTCAGGAATACACGATCCCCTATTCGGCTACGATACGGGATTTTATCTTTTCGCCTTGCCGTTTTATAAACTCCTGTATGGGTTGCTGGTCTTCTGTGTATTGGTCGGTATTGGAGCCAGTCTCCTAGCCCTCGGTGTTCGCGATGAGCAAGCTGATCTCCGTAGCAGCATTGACAATCAAAGTGACGGTGCATATCGACCCCTGTTGGTCGGCAGTCTAGTCCTTTCCGGGGTACTTGCTGCAGGGTATATCATCGACTCCTGGCAGCTACTGTTCTCCGATATGGGTGTGGTTAAAGGTGCCGGATGGACGGATATCCATGTGCGTCTACCGGCTTATCTCGGTTTGGCTGTTGCGTTGCCGGTTCTGGGTGTGCTGCCGTTTTTTCCCAGGATAAGGCAACGAATTTCCGTACCTCTTCATCGACTCACCACTTTGCAGGCATCTTCGCCGAATGCGCTCATCGCAATATGGGTTACTATTGGTATGCTCTGGATGATTGGATTGGGGATCTTGCCGCAGCTGGTGCAATGGGTGGTTGTGGAACCCAATGAGATAACGTTCGAAAAGCCTTATCTCGAGCGCAATATCCATTTTACTCTGCAGGGATTTCACCTGGATAAGGTCGAGGAACGTCAGTTTCCCGCAAGTGAGCGCTTGACTCCCGCCATGGTGGAACACAACGCGCCTCTTCTCTCGGAGGTCAGATTATGGGATTGGCGTGCACTGAAAGCGGTTTACAAGCAATTCCAGGAGATACGCTTATACTACGAGTTCGTTGACGTAGATGTGGACCGCTATACTTTCGGTGATCGGTATGGTCCGGTAATGGTCTCAGCTCGAGAGCTTTCCCAGCAGAACTTGGTGCCCCAGAGTCAGACTTTCGTCAACCGCCGTTTTAAATATACCCACGGCTATGGACTGACCCTCGCGACAGTGAATGATTTTACGGAAGAGGGATTACCGAACCTTCTGCTCAAGGACATCCCGCCTCATAGCAACTACCCCAAACTAAAGGTAAGCCAGCCGCAGATCTATTACGGCGAGCTTACCCAGGATCCGGTAGTGGTCAATACCGATGAGCTCGAATTTGATTATCCCAGCGGGGAACAGAACCAATACATCCATTACTCCGGTAAAGGCGGGGTAGCGATGGGCAACCTCTGGCGTAAATTCTTATTCGGCTGGAAATTCGACGGTACTCCCCTCCTGTTCTCCACATATCCTAATGCAGCCAGCCGGATCATGTTTTATCGTCAGGTGCGCAAGCGAGTCAAGCAAATAGCACCATTTCTGGAGTTCGACGAAGACCCTTACATCGTTCTGGTCAATGGCCGTCTGTACTGGATTATAGACGCCTATACCACATCGAAATTTTTCCCTTATAGCGAGCCGTTTTCGTCTCGAGAGTTCGTCGAATACCGCAACCATGATCGAACCGGTGGTTTCACCCGGCGCACCGTGGAGGACTTGCAAGGGATAAATTACGTGCGTAACTCAGTCAAGGCCGTTGTCGATGCCTTCGATGGCCACGTAGACTTCTATGTATTCGAGCCGCGGGACCCGATTATCCAAGTCTGGCAGCGGATATTGCCGGGAGTATTCAAGCCCGAGCAGGAGATGCCGAAAGAACTGCGCCGGCACGTGCGCTATCCCCGGGATTTTCTCCTGACACAGGGCTTGGTCTATGCGAAATATCACATGCGTGATCCCGAAGTGTTTTACAACCAGGAGGATCTTTGGGTACGTGCGACGGAGAAGCACTATGATCGGGTGGAGCCGGTCGAGCCCTATTACATCATGTGGGAACTGCCTCGCTCGGATCGAGCGGAGTTCGTGCTCATTCAGCCGTTCACACCCAAGAATCGCCAAGTGCTCAACGGTTGGATTGCCGGACTTTCTGACGGCAAGAACTACGGACGCTTTCTTGCCTACAAGTTTCCTAAGGAGAAGCGAGTGCTGGGTCCTCAACAGGTGGAAACCAAGATCGACCAGGATTCATTCCTCTCGGGCCAGCTTACCCTTTGGGACCAGCGCGGTTCCAATGTGATTCGCGGCAACGTTTTAGCGATCCCCATTGACGATACGATTATCTATGTAGAACCCATTTATCTGCAGGCCGAAACGGCAGCCTATCCGGAGCTGCGGCTCGTCGTGGCAATGCACGGCGACACCATGAGTTACGCGGAGAACTTCGATGCGGCTTTGGCAGGCTTGTTTAAGGCGCCGTCTCGGGGCGTGTCGGAAATCGCACCGCAAAACCTATCGATCAAAGCGCTGGGGCAACAACTCAATCAAACGTTTAACGCGTATCTCCAGGCGCTGGGCAACAAACAATTTGACGCAGCAGCCGTTCAACTCAAGAAACTCAGTGATCTGATCAGTAGCGCCGCCGGGGGGACGGACACAAGATTACAGTCTAATGAGCTATGACTTGTTTGCCAACGCGGCGGCGAAACTACGCAAGCTGAGCTACTATGACGTGAATTTTGGCTTCGAGGTGCTTGAGACGATTGCCGTCTTGACCTCGCCTGTTGTGGTTCGATTTGACTACGGAACGACAAGTAATGAATATCCTCTATATTGATATCGATTCTTTGCGTCCTGACCATTTGGGATGTTACGGTTATCATCGCCATACATCACCTACGATTGATCGCATCGCAACGCGCGGTGTCCATTTTACCAATTATTATGTGTCGGACGCTCCCAGTGCCCCTTCGCGCTCAGCACTTTTCAGCGCCCGATTCGGTATCCATACGGGAGTGATCAATCATGGCGGTTTGGAAGCCGATATGCGGCCGATTGGTGCCGCACGTCCGTTTAACAACCATCATCAGCCCTATCAGGCATGGGTGGATGTGCTAAGATTTCAAGGTATTCATACAGCCATGATCAGTTCTTTTCCCGGCCGTCACGCCGCCTGGCATGTGCAGGAAGGCTTTTTGGAAACGTATGATCTCGGCAAGCATGCAGGCGAAACTGCAGATGACATGGCGGACGCCGCGGTGTGGTGGATCAGAGAGCGGGGGCGCCAAAAAAATTGGTTTTTACATCTCAACTTCTGGGATACCCATACGCCGTATCGAACGCCGATCGCCTTCGGGAATCCATTCAAGCATGATCCAGCTTCCACCTGGTTGACGGACGAAATCATTGCCCGCCACCGAGCCAGCTTCGGTCCGATGAGTGCCCGTGACCTACCGACCGGAAATCAGTGGCCAGATCTGCCGCAAGAAATTATCTCCCGTGAGGATTTTAAAAGATGGATCGATGGCTACGATGTGGCAATTCGTTACGTTGATGAACATATCGCTCAGGTGCTCCAGGCGCTTGATGAGGCGGGGCTCGTGGACGATACCGTGATCATTATTTCGGCCGACCATGGTGAAAACCAGGGAGAGCTGAACGTCTATGGGGACCATCACACGGCAGATCATATCACGAGTCGCGTCCCGTGTATTATTGCTGGTCCAGGAATCCGCCAGGGACATGTTGATGCAAACTTTCATTACCAAATTGATCTTGGGCCGACGATAGTCGCCCTAGCTGGTGGGAATGCGCGCGAAAAATGGGACGGCATTAGCTTTTTGCCTGCCCTTACCCATGAAGAGGTGACGGGGCGTCCCTATTTGGTTGTCAGTCAGGCAGCATGGAGTTGTCAGCGCGCCGTACGGTTTGATCATTGGATAGTGATTCGTACCTATCATGATGGTTTGAAGGATTTTCCCGAGCTGATGGCGTTTGATCTGGCAAAGGATCCGCATGAAACGACGAACTTAGCCGAAGAATGTCCGCTTATCGTTGGCAAGGGCATTCAACTTCTGGAAGCATGGGTATCCGACCAGTTGGTTACTTCTGATTATCCCACCGATCCGATGTGGCACGTAATCCACGAAGGCGGACCTTTTCACACCCGGGGGCAACTCGCGACGTATCTGGAATATCTCCGCCAGACTGACCGCCATGAGGCAGCAGACAGACTGGCACAGCGACACCAGAAACTCCGCCGCTTTGAGCCGTAGAATACCTCATGGCTATCGCTTAGGCAGCCTGCAAGAGGCCTAGCGGCCAGCAGAAGTGATGGTGAGATTGCTTCTGCACGTGCCCTCGAAGATTCTTGGGATGGGTGAATGCTCGTAAGAGATTTAAACAGTTATTACTGCTGATACGTCCGCAGATCGGGACAAAGCCGACTGATGAGTTCCGGCGTGACCGTAACCGTATAGTCTTTCGCGATCATTCCGCTGATTACGTACGCCAGGGCCACAACATTCTGGAACATGTGGCGTTGGCGACGAGGCTTGTGTATTTAATCTTTTTGGCCTGTTCTAGCGGCTTCCCGCTTTTGATCACCGGGCTGCCCTAGCGCCACGGCACAGGCTCAACCTTATTCGGTTCCATGGCTAATAACGTTTACCTTTAGTACTCTTGATGAATAGTTGCGAAGCCATCCTTGGCGCAACGTTATAGGACTGACCTCCTCGTATTCGCGTGCTGGCTAACGCATTAAGATCTGTCCGTTAACGTAATCCCAACCTATTCTCAGGGACTATACTGGCTAATCCAAGGGATCCATCCGTGGACTCAAGTTGGCGGCAACTAGGCGTTTTCATTTTATTGATTATTTCCCTATTCTATTCTCTAGACGCCGCTGCCCAGTAGTACAACAGGAATCGCGCGTAGAAGAATCACTACATCGGCCCAGATCGACCAGGTTTTTACGTACTGGACGTCGAGGGCGACCCGCTCGGGATAGGTTAGCCGGTGGCGGCCCGAGACCTGCCACAGCCCGACGACGCCAGGCCGCACGGCTGTGTAGTACACGTAGTTTGAACCGTACCGATAGATCTCCGAAGAGCTTACGGGCCTCGGCCCCACCACAGACATGTCGCCGCGTAGGATGTTGAAGAGCTGAGGCAGCTCGTCAAAGCTGAATTTGCGTAGGATGCGGCCCAGGACAGTGACCCTCCGGTCGTTACTCAGCTTCTGGAATTTGGTCCACTCTTCGGCGGCAACGGGATCGCTCTGCAACAGCTTTTCCAGCCTATCGGCTGCGTCCACCCGCATCGTGCGGAACTTGTAGATCACGAAGATACGGCCGTCCTTGCCGACGCGGAGATGCGTGTAGATCACCGGACCTGGGTCGAAGACCTTGAGCAGCGCGTAGATCACGGCCATCAGTGGAACGACCAAGATCAACATCGGTATCGCGATGGCGAGATCCGCTGTGCGTTTCAGTCCGCTGGTATGGACCTCGTAGATACCGCTGCCTGTGGCGACGTCAGTCCACGCTCCGAGGCAGCCGGCTTCCACGCCGCTGCCATTCTTCATAACACACACCCCTGTCCGATCCATAGCCGGCTACCCTTACGCAATAGGCAAACCAACGCGTTGAAGCCGCGTATCTTCCTTCTAGTCCCCGACACGGGCGCCTGGGGCCACTTTATCGTCATTAATGAACTCCGATTTCACTTTCGCCGTAATGGTCGTGTCGTCGAGGTACTGGCCAGTGCTTTCGTGCTTGGCGGTGCTCGCCACGCCGATACGGCCGCCGCGACACTTGCCGCAAGAACGGCGTGCCTTAACGAGTTGAGTTTCATGGTTCGACTCCTGTGGTTTGGTGATGGCCCCCGGCGCCGCCCGCCCATGACGAGCGAAACGACAAACAGGATCAGATACACCAGGAACAGTACAAGCTTTGTGCCGCGCTGTGATAGCGTTGCCAATTTCCTTCAAGCAACCTTAATACCAGTCTTGGCCTCTCTCCCGACAAACTCGTCCATCCGCTTCGCATTTAACCGAGTCGCGTGCGCAGGCGGATTAATGGTTGGCGGAGGATCTCGCACAGCATAGGCGTCGCCTGGATGCCCGCGAATGTGGCGATCTTTGGACCGGCCGAAGCGATCCCCTCGAACGACGCCAGGAACATCGGGTATGGAGGCTTAGCCCGCGGCTTGTGCAGCCGAATCCTACCGTGAAGAGGTCACGATAGCCGGATCGCAGGGGATCTCGGTCAACGAGTGTCTGCTCTCCAGTCCCTGCATTACGAACTGCTCGTGCCCGACGCCGAGTCTATGCCAAGTAGAATGTCGCTTAGACCCAGGGCGTCCATCACGCTTCTGATGAGCATCGCGGATAGCAATCAGACTGAATAGATATCTTGTTCGGCCACAGCCGCTTATCGACGGCGGCGATACGGTTGGGTTGTTCTCGGTTCATCAAAAGTGGTGTTATCCCGATCGTGATACTTCAGAAATTTCTTACGCAGCCGGTTAACGGTACCTCGGTACTTTTTTATGGTAATCAAATTATGTTCCTGGGCCAGATCATTAGCGAGATCGTATAATTCAACCGCCTTTTTGTACTCATCGATCACCAGCACGAGATTCCCCTCCCGAATCGCGCCAACTTCCGAATACCCCGCCTGATAAGTGACAAAATCGTGCAGCGGTTTGCTTTCCGGTTGCTGTCCCAGGAGTATCGGCAGCAAAGACGCGCTATCCATGGCCTGGTCAATTTCCATATCCTGTTGTGTCAGTTCATACATGGCCGCCACCCAATCGTGGTTGACAATCAATTGCCCGGACACGGAATCAGGTTTGATCTTCGAACCAGGCACCGTTCCATCGCCCCATTTGGCAATAAAGGGAACGCGATGCCCTCCCTCATACACTGATGCTTTATAACCGCGCAGCGGGCCATTATTGTCATGCTTGGGATCGGCATATTTGGTGACGCTTGGCCAAAGCGCACCGTTGTCGCTGGTAAAGAAAATTAGCGTATTGTCTGCAATGCCTTCGTCCTTCAGCTTGGCTAACAGTTTGCCCACCTGAAGATCGAGCTCATACAACATGTCGGACGTTACTGCGCCAGTCACCGACCATACCTGCTCGTCTATTGTTGTGGCGTCACCGTCAAAATCAAATGGCGGCGTGTGAGGAACGTGGATGGCCTCTGAGGCATAATAAAGCAGGAAAGGTCGACGAAGTCCGCGCTTTTTATTTTCAGCCAGATGCCGCTCGATAAACTGAATCGCTTTATTATTTAAAATAATCCCGACCTGGCTGGAATCATAGTCAACATCTGTTCGTGCCGGAATTTCGCTGGCTTCGACAATTTCGGACAAACCGTTATCACTCACTCGATAAAAGCCATTGGTCAATAAACGCGTACTCGAATTTTCTGCCGGATTCTGTGGATTTATGGGCATGAACTTTCCATTTTCAAAAAACGCATAGGGTTCATGCTGGATCCCACTTTGCAACCCCAGGGAATAATTGAATCCATGCTGGTTGATGGTGTCTGCCCACGCCACGACTGAAATCCATGGTGTTTAATTTATTTTTATCCCGAATCAGTTCACCTTTTGCATTATAGACATTGCCGCCGAAGTGCATCTTGCCAAAAAAAGCCGTTTCATAACCTGCTTTTTGTAATATGTCCCCCACTGTCAGGTGGCGGCCCGCCCGTGTTTTATCGCCATTAACACTGAATGCGGAACTGTAGTTGACATCCCAGCTTCCCCCCGGCCGGCCATTCCGATACGGATAACCACCGGTCATGATGCTGTAACGTGAAGGCGCACACAGCGCTGCAGGGGAGTGAGCATCGGTAAATCGCATGCCTTGCCGTGCGAGACGGTCAATATTCGGCGTCAGTTCCCTACCGCCGTATACGCCGAGATCACCATAGCCGACATCGTCGGCCAGAATAAACAGAATATTGGGAAGCTCACTTTCCCCTTCTGCCGGGTTATCCGAGTCTGCGCCTGCGCTCATAACGATTGAACACAAGCACAGAATGAATAAGTATACTTTCATTTTATTACGCTCCCGCTGTTTACAAAAAAAGTCAATTCGCATTGTTACAGCCGGGTCGACTGGATGACGCGGCAGGAGATTGGTGAAGAAATGCAACGAGGTTGTTAACTTCTTTTCAAAGATACAACATTTGCTGCCGCCGACAGGGCTAAGAGGCTTAGTCGCCCATTCATATGAACGGGGACAATGCTGACAAAGTCCTTATGTATTTAACCATAGCTTTCTCGGATCATCAAACAGGCCTGCCGCTGCTAGTGCTTACCTTCATCGACGAATCCCGCGATGAGTTTGTGATCTGGAGCTACGAGCATGACGGCTAATGGAAGCCCCTTGAGGACGCCTAAAAAAAATCGGGCAAAAGTTAGTGGCGCCCGAGATCATCGAAACCATCTTAGCCAAAGATCCCAATAGGCTGGGACCCAAGCCGAAATGAATATGGGTTTTCTGAAGATGTGATCCGCACACTCCTGTTTCTTAAGCTGATTGTGACTGGTCATAGCACTATTTATTTCACCCGCTCCGAAGATTAGTTAAGGTGTTCTTTGGTGCAAATTTCGCACGGAAACCCCGGGGATCTTGATTGCTGTCTAGGGCATTTTCGTTACCCCCATCGGCTGGAGTTACGCGCTGCTGGTCTGCATTTATGAGCTGATGTGGTGTGTGTTTAACAAAGCCGTTAAAGTGTTGGCGATTAAGGTCTATCCTGAAGAAGATCCACGCATAACAACGACCTTGCGGAGACAACGGGTTAGGGCTACCTATCTACCTATAATGAATCGAGAAGAACTCCGTTAAATTTCCTCTTGAAGTTGCCCCATGAACGGAACGGAAGGCTATAAGTCCCTTGTTTACGCCGTAAGGTTTCCTGTGCTGGCTCGTCTCGGCGGACAACTGGCCATCGTTTTGGCGGTGTTGTGCCTGCCTTCAATGCTGGTCGCCTTTTGGTATGGGGAAACCCGCTATCTTTACGAGTTCGTACCGCTGGTGCTTATCCTGATGATTACCGGCCGGGGAACCCGTACGCTGCCGGAGCCGTTACACCTGCTGCGCAGCGAGGGATTTGTGCTGAGCTGCGGAGCTTTTATGTTCCCCCCTTTGTTGCTGTGCCTGGTGTTGACCCCCAGTGGATTGCCGTTGGCAGATCGGATATTCGAAACCATCTCCGCGGTAACCACTACAGGTCTGAGTACCGTGGCCAAAGTTGAATCCATGGACCGGACCTTCCTATTCACACGAGCATGGATGCAGTGGTGCGGCGGATTGGGTGTGGTGGTTTTGTCTATCACCCTGTTGATGCAGAGATCTCTGGCAACCTATCAGTTATTGGAAATACCGGAAGGCCAGGGATTTGTCTCGGCGATTGTTGTCTACGCCCGAAAAGTCCTGAGGGCCTATATCCTGTTAACCATGCTTGCCATCCTGGTCTGTTGGTGGAGTCTGGGCGATTTTTTCAATGGCTTGTTGCATGGGCTCAGTGCCGTTTCCACGGGTGGTTTTTCTTCCTCCAATAACAGCCTGTCGAACCTGCCATTTGCCTCACAGCTGGGCGTGATGTCCGGAGGCGTAGCCGGTTCCATTGCCTTGGCGTTCTGTATCCGGATCTGGCAGGGAAACTGGCGCCAGGCCATCAAGAATCAGGAGCTGAAGTTCTTTTTATCCCTGTTGATCGCCATTGGCGGCATTTTGGGATTGTTGGCAGCAGCAGAGCAGCCCGGCCCGATGGCCGGCCTTCAAACCGGGGTGATCATGGGGCTGTCCGCACTGACCACCACCGGTTTTGCCAATACCGATGTCCATTCCCTGGGAGCCGTATTCAAGCTGCTTTTGATCCTGGCGATGTTTGTTGGCGGCTGCCTAGGCTCCACCGCCGGCGGGTTTAAGATTTTTCGACTGCAGGTATTGTTACAGGTGTTGTTTACTGCGATCAGAAAGGCCTCTGCCGCACCTCATGCGGTAATCGAACCGCGCTTGCAGGGAAGGGTATTGACCGAGGAACAGATCCAGATGGCCATGCTGGTGGGGAGTTTGTTGATCGCCTGCTGCACCCTGAGTTGGCTGCCGTTTTTGTGGTACGGCTATGACGCCCTGGATTCGTTGTTCGAAGTGGTATCGGCGGTGGGCACGGTGGGACTTTCCAGCGGCATCGTCTCACCTAATTTACCATTGTTGTTAAAAATAGTGCTCTGTGTGGACATGGTGGCCGGTCGCGTGGAGGTACTGGCCCTGGTATGTTTACTTTATCCTGGGTTGTGGATCGGACGGAGGAATCCTGAATTATGAGAGTGATCTTTGTCGGCGCTTCGCGTTTAACCATGCATACCGCCAGGCTGCTGCTCAAAAGCGGTCATGATGTGGTGATTATCGAGCGGGACCCGGAGAGGATAGAAAACCTCCGTTCCGAGCTGGGCTGCGGGGTGATCCATGGGGATGGCAGTAAACCGGCGATCCTGCGGGAAGCCGATCCTCTGAACAGTGACTATCTGTTCTGCTTTACCGACAACGACCAGACCAATATCATCGCCAGCCTGCTCGGCCGCTCTTTAGGCTTCAAGCATGTGGTCACACACATTGATGATCCGGACATGTGGTCACACACATTGATGATCCGGAATTCGAACATATCTGCCTGGAGCTTGGTTTGGAAAACCCGATTATTCCCAGCCGTGCCATCAGCCGTTATATGGTTGGCATGGTGCAGGGGGAAACATTGCTTTCGATCTCGGCCATGATCAAGAACGATGTCGCCTTGTTTTCATTCGTAGCCACTCCGGAGGACGCCATGTCGGTAAGAAACTTGAAGTTACCTGAGGATTGCCGCCTGATCATCGTTTATCGGGGAGATAAATTCATTCTTGCGGATGAAGAGACTGAATTGGAAAAAGGTGATGAAGCTGTCGTTCTCTGTCACAGCGAACGCATGCATCAGTTGCGCAGTCGCTGGACCCATGTTGACCTGGGCTCGGATGAGCTGAACGGATCTGCTTTAGAGTAGCCGGGGGGAAAGTGTCCTCAAATAGTTCCAGTCAGCCTGGAAAATTCTAGATAGGGATCAGAACAAGCAGGGCACACGAAGCACATTGAAGCTAGGCCGTATTTATCGACTTACTACGTGGAGGCGAGTGTCATGTTAAATATCAATTTAAATGTCAATTCGGGGAAGATATGCCGACTTATCCAACTCGCTCAGGAGTTTCATGCCAAGGAAGAGGTGGTGATTCCTGATGAACCAACCGGCCCGTCCGGTGACCGGGGTCTCCAGATTCTGGCGGATCGCGCAGAGGACCAGACTTTCCTTGAATTTGAATCCATCATTAACAATCTGGAACCGGATCAGCAACAGGAAATCGTTGCCCTACTGGATGGCGCGGGGTGATTTTGATAAGGGCAAATGGGGTTTCGCATTGGCTGAGACGGTTGACAATTGGAACGAATACACCGCTTACTACCTGGTTGACCATCCCATGTTGGCGGACTATCTGACCGAAGGCCTGAATTTGTTAGGTTATAGCCACGAATCATCTGGACGGAGGGATCTATGCCTTTTTTCGTGGGATGCTGAGGGCATGCCGAATATGGGGCCAATGTCGGTTTTCGCGGTAGCGAATTAACCATTGCCGAAGCATTTGCCTGTCCGCCGTGGAACCCGCCGGCCAACCGCCGATGACCAGCACGTAACAATTGAAATCCATCATCTTTCTCCCCGGCGCTTCTTTTCGAGCGTAGGCGGCATCTTCCCGGCAAGGAGGCGGATCGTTGGGTACGATTGTAGTACCGCCCTTGGGTCCTAGCCGAATCAAACAGTGACCAGGCTGTTCAGCCGGGCGAGAACGGTGCTGGTATGCGTTTCGATGAAGGCTCGCTCGGCCGCGCTGAAAGTGGGCTGGTAATAACTCGGGTGCCGCACGCTTTGCGCCGCGGCGGCGATGGGGTTAGGGGCGGCGGACGGCAGATCGCAATGGGATGTCACCGCTTCCAATGTCGGCACGGGCCGGCTGCAAAGGGCTTCGTAACGCAGCACCAAGGTCGCTTTGCGCAGCTCGGAATTGTATTCGAGCACGTCGGCAACGTGGCCGTGCAGGCCCGCCCAGTAAAGTGCCCAGCCCTCGACTTCCGCGCCGTGGTGCCAGCGCTCGATGATCTCGCGGGTGACGGCGGCATCGCCCCAGTTCACCGGGCGACGGTCGAGCCCGAACTCGAAGTGGCCGCTGCGGCTCATGTGCCGCTGCAGCTGGACATCCCGACCGTGTTCGCGGCAGAAGCGGCGGTGTTGCTGCATCAGTGAGGCGATGTGCCAGCCGGGCTCGCGAATGGGCAACAGGAAGCGGGCGTCGGGAAAGATCTGCTGCAGATAGGCGAGGCGGGTAAGGTTGTAGTTGGCCTTGGAAAGGTAGCGCCTGCCGCCGCGGACAAGCAAGAGCTTGCGGATGTGGTCCCGGTAGAAACGTTCGAAGCGGGGGTTGCGGCTTTGCCCGTCCAGCACCGCGTTTGTGCTGGGATCGTGTAGACCTTCGAAGAAGGCCATCCAGACTACCTCCTCGAAGGCTTCCGGGCTCTCGGCCGTGACATGAATGCCGTCGCCGTGGGCCCGCTCCTTGGGCACGCCTGGGCGGGCTGCCGCCCGATCAACGAACCAGTTCCACAGCCAGGGCGTCAGCACCGGTGGAAAATCCCGGTAGCGGTGGCTGGCGAGGTCGGGATGGCGGGCCAGAAGTTCCAGCAGAATGGTCGTGCCCGAGCGGGCTAAACCCGCGATGTAGATGGGCTTGACGATAGGTGTAGTCGCGATGCGCTCGGCCAGTAGCCGGGTCTCGACGTTGCCGAGCTTGACCCAGGCGCGGGGATGGCGGGACTGCAATCCGCTCAGCAGGTCCACCCAGCGGGGAATGCTCAAGGGGGAAGCTTTCGGCGGAAGACGGTGCGGCGTTTCACTCGATGCGTCTTGCATGCTTGTAGACCAGGGCGGCGAGTGTAAGGGTTAAAAGAAACACCGCCTCCCAGCCGCTTGCCCATGCTGGGCCCGCCGGGATCAGGCGTCGTCGCGGCAGGTCGATGGACACGTGGTCCACCGCGAGGCCGGCCGGCAAATAACCGGCCGGATTGCCGGCAAAGAGGTTCCACCAACGGCGCTGGTAGAGGTTGGGCACTGGCATCGCCAGAGCGATGTTTACGATCGGGCCGCCGCTGCGGGCCTGGACCTCCACGCTGGGTGGTTCCCCAGGCTCCCAGGTCGCCTCGGCGGTGGGCACTGCCTTGACTGCGACCTGTTCACCCGCTGTCGGGAAACGGTAGCCATACGTATTGCCGGTCCACAGCAGCAGGGCGATCACCGGATAGGCCCCGATCACGGTGGCGGGCAGAACCAGGGCCACCCGTTTGAGGGAGAGGCTCAACATGCGGCTGATGAGTGGCCAGGCCTCGGCAAATTCTCCATCGTGGCTGGCAAGCTCCCGTTGGGCGAGCACCGCTTTCCTGCGCAGATCTGCGATGCGTTGCTGGGGCGAAAGGAGGCGGTAGAGTTCGAGGCTCAGAATCGCCGCAACAACCGCCCCCAGGGCGGCCAGCGCGGCCGGTGGGAGAATGCCGGACAACTGGTCGCTCGCCCAGGTGAGCAGCGGAGCGGGCAGGTCGAAGAGGCCCATGGCGGTATTGGTCGCTTATGAGTCCGTTCCGGTATGCCGTTCGCGGGGATTTGGCGAGTCCGCGGCCTTGTTCCTGCGCCGCATGAGGCGCCTTATCGGCCAGGCCACGACGAACATCACGGCAGTGCCGACGGCGATCAGGAGTGCCCACAGGGCACCGAGTAGGCTCAGGCCAGCGCCGGGGCCGACATAGGCATTGGCCGTGATGGGCAGCAGGGGAATGGTGAGATAGATGAAGATGCGCAAGGCATTTTTCATGGTGTGACTCCAAATTGTGGTTTAAGAGTGACGCGGCGCCAGGACTGGCAGCAGGCGTGCCACAAACTTCGGATCGAGCCGCTGGGCCTTGCAGAGGATGGGGATCAGCCCTTCACCGGGCCCCGCGCGTACCGCATTCACGTATTCCCAGACCACCTTCTTGTCCGGCGTGACTTCCAGGATCCGACCGCCGTCCGATTCGGTGATCAGGGTGTTGCCGTTGGGCAGGCGCTGGACGTGAGAGCGCACCGTGCTGTTCAAGGGATCCGCCGCGGTGCCGGCGTATTGCCAGATCAGGGCCATGTTGCGCGGATCCACTTCGAGTGCCCGGGAACGGCCGGCCGGTGCGTCGAAATTGCCGAAGTTGTCGAACATGAGGATGTGGCCGTCGGGCAGGATCTCCGGGTCGTGTTGACCCAGCCAATAGCCGCGCACGGCCCACACCAGGCGTCGGCTATTCGCGTCGATGACGCCGATCGCTCCCAGCTCGCGAAAGGAAACGAGGATCTGGCCCGGCTTGGCGTAGGGGAAGCGGCGCGCGTCTTTCTCGGTGATGTAATGGACGGTGTTGGCGTGCAGCGGATCGGAGACCGCATAGGCCGATACGGTGTAAAGGAGCTGGCGATACTTCGAGCCAGCCACTGCCGCCATCAGAGGGATCTTGCGCAGGGGCTTGCCTTCGGGTGACAGGATCACCAGGAAGTCGTCCAGCCGCGGCGGCACCAGCTTGTCGAACTGGTCCTTCGGCTTGTTCACGAAATCCTGGGTCAGCACGAAGATGCGGCCGTCGGGTGCCACGTCGAAATCATGGTGGGTGTGCTCCAGATAGCGCCAGATGACGTTGGAATCCTTATCGAGCTTCACCAGGCCATAGCCGTACGGCGTGTCTCCGACGCCTTCATAAAGGGCGAGCAGATTGCCCTCTGCGTCCAGCCTCGCCTTGCGCATGTAGACGTGCGAGTCGGGTTGAGGCCGCTTGACTGCTGCATCGGGGGTCCACACGGTGCTGTAGGGACGCCACCACTTGTGGATGACCCGACCCTGCATATCCATGAGATAGGCCGCAGGCTGGTGGCCGGAGGTGAACAGGGTGAGGCCCGCATAGGCGCGGGCAGGATCGAATATCGTCACGCCACGGTCCTTGCTGCGGGCGGGATGCCACAGATCGGACTTGAGCACGTCGTCGTATTTGGTGGCCTGTTCGTAGAGCGCCTTGCCGGCTTCGTAGGCCTTGCCGATCTGCGGTCCGGGAAAGACGCCGGCGACGCTGATGAGGGCGCCCGCCACGAGGAGCAGCAGAGACACCGCGAGCAAAAAGGCGGCGCGCAAGAAGCCATCGAAACGTTCGGTGCGGTTGTCACGGCGCAGTAGTTCCGGCGAGTTCGATTTCATCGGGCAAGGTCTCGCAGGTCTGGGTTCACTTCACGACGACGTCGTCCTTGACGCTCTTCACTCCGTTGACGCTGCGAGCCAGCTGTACCGCGCGTTGGCGTTCCTCCGGCGAGTTCGCGAACCCGCTCAATTGCACCACTCCATTGTACGTTTCGACGTTAATTCGCGTCGCGGCCACTTTATCGTCATTAATGAACTCCGATTTCACTTTCGCCGTAATGGTCGTGTCGTCGAGGTACTGGCCAGTGCTTTCGTGCTTGGCGGTGCTAGCGCACGCCGATACGGCCGCCGCGACACTTGCCGCAAGAACGGCGTGCCTTAACGAGTTGAGTTTCATGGTTCGACTCCTGTGGTTTGGTGATGGCCCCCGGCGCCGCCCGCCCATGACGAGCGAAACGACAAACAGGATCAGATACACCAGGAACAGTACAAGCTTTGTGCCGCGCTGTGATAGCGTTGCCAATTTCCTTCAAGCAACCTTAATACCAGTCTTGGCCTCTCTCCCGACAAACTCGTCCATCCGCTTCGCATTTAACCGAGTCGCGTGCGCAGGCGGATTAATGGTCGGCGGAGGATCTCGCACAGCATAGGCGTCGCCTGGATGCCCACGAATGTGGCGGCCTCTGGGCCGGCCGAAACGATCCCCTCAAGCGACGCCAGGAACATAAGGTATGGAGGCGTACTTCCATCTGGAGGTTCCGCCCAAGTCACAGTTCTCGAGCTTTCGCACGCAAGATGTAGATGATGCGGACGGCATAAAAGGGTCGTGGGGAGACGCAGAAGTGGCTACTCAGCAAAGCGTTTGCGCATATCGACGGCGATAATCTAATTCCCGATACGCAAGAGGCACAAGAGGTTTTCAACGCGCTGGGTTCAGGACCAAAGCGGGTTCGCGGCGATCGTTTTCCCGCTCAGCCGCGAATCAACGTTCGCAAGCGTGACAAAGCAACACCTGCTCATAAGGGCGCGCAACGACAGGGTATCAAGAAGGCGTAGGCCGCGCGTGCCGGCCGCCCAGGTCGGAATGTATCGCCAATTGCAATTGTTACCATGGTATTTGTAATTCTTACAAGCATTCCACTCGCTTCGCAGCCGATATCGAGCGGTGGATTCCAGGACCGCGGCGCGCGCAGCCGAATCCTACCGTGAAGAAGTCACGATAGTCGGATCGCAGGGGATCTCGTGGATATGCTTTATACCCGGTCGATTCCCATACGGCGCTGCACCCAACTGGCGGATTCGCCACGCATGGCAGAGCGAAGGTGGCGTAGGCTCAGTCGTCGTCGCCCGGGAGATTATCGGCGACATAGGCGCCGCGTTCGCCCATCGGCTGCTCGCCGCCATAAGTGGTATCGATCGCGGTCTGACGCTCCAGCTCGGCGTTGAATTCGGCGCCGAGCAGCACAACGAAGGCCGAGATGAACAGCCACATCAGCGTGATGATCACGGCGCCGATCGAGCCATAGGTTGCGTTGTACGAGGCGAAGTGGGTAACGTAGAAAGAAAACAGCAGCGAGGCGCACAGCCATAGCAGCATGGCGATGACCGAGCCCCAACTCACCCAGGCCCAACGCGCATTGCGGCGGCACGGCCCGTAGCGGTAAACGACTGCTAGCGCGAACAGCACGACGGCAGCCAGCAGCGGCCAGCGCACCCAACGCAGCAGCGCCGCGGCCAGGCCGCCCAGACCGACAAAGCCGAGAACGATCGGCAGTGCGACCACCGCGGCAACGGCGATCACGACCAGTAACACCAGAAACAGTGTGCCGCCGAGCGCCACCAGGTTGAGCTTGAAGAAGCCGCGTTGCTCGTGCTCGTCGTAGGCGATGTTGAGCGCAGTGATCAGTGACAGGGTGCCACGCGTCGCGCTCCACAGGGAGACCAAGATCGCGCCGGCCAGGCCGAGGCCCAGCGCGCCGGTGGAACCGGATGCCACCTGCTGCATCTGCGTCAAGATCATCGCCGACACTGCTTTGGGCATCACGCTGCCGATATTCTCGAACTGTTGTTCAACGATCGACGGATCGGCGATCAGGCCGAAGATCGAGATCAGCGCCGCGATCGCTGGAAACAGCGCCAGCAAGCCGTAAAAACCGACGCCGGCCGACACCAGCTCGATGTTGTTGTCGACGGTTTGGCGCGCGACGCGTTTGAGCACCTGCCACCAGCCCTTGCCCGGAATCCCGCGCGGTGCGCGCGCCGAGCGACCGGTCGCCTCGTCAATTGCCGACTGTTCATATCTGTCTGCCGTTACCACGCTGCCTCCTTCTTGTCGAAGACCGGTGGTTCGATGATCGCGGCCGTGGCGCAGTCCATATCACTGCACTTTCTGCTGGCCGCTTATTCACGCCTATTCTCACCGGTTTAAGGCGGTGTCAACCGCGCCATCTCAACTAGATTATCCAACAGGTGTTGATTTCATATCGGGCGCAACCCTTGTTTGTCAGATGATCTCAGTGTTCTGTTAAGGAATCATGAATGCGCTGGGGCGATGCGACCCCGGCCAATACTGGGCGCAGGCGGTTCAGGGATTGCAGCTGTGGCGCGGCATCGGCGCCGGAGGGCGCCGGCGGTTTCCCGCCGAATGCCGGGCCGAGCGGGTTGCAATTCTTGATGGTGACCCGGCCCTGCAGAAGGTTGCCGCGGGAATTTTCGCTGAATATACAGCTGTTGGTGGCAGGGTCATAGTTCTCGATCCACAGCTCATTACCTTTCCAGGTGGTGGCGATGTGGTACTGACCCGCCGGCATGTTGATGCTCATGACGCCGCCCCAGCGCTTCACGAAGAGCTGCTGCAGATTGAAATAATAGAGGGCCCAGCCAACCAGCAGCACTATGGCCGCGACAGCCAGAGCGCTTTTCAGATTGTCCAGTTTTACCCCGATGATAATCACCGCGGCGATGGCCAACCCGAAAACAAACGCCCAGTACAAATAGGTGATCATAGCGGCACTCCTCGTCTGTCTTGTGGGTATGACGACCTCTGCGGGGACTGCGCATCAGGCGCAGCAATACCGCCGAACGCCTCTGCAACAGGCAACTTTCGCTGGTATTGAAAGTACGCCCGGTCCGCACGCAGGTCGTCTTCGTAGCCGGTGTCGATCTCCACGCCCCAGCGGGCGATGGCCCTAAGCTTCGGCATTAGGAAAAATACTATCCGGACGTCGGGACTTGCGGTCTGCTGAGTGCCCCTTTCCCACGGTTGGACTTCGGCTTTCCCGGCCCGGGCTGTCTCGTGGACAAATCTCTACGCCTGCTCGCTAGCCTTGTTACTTTTCGCCCATCCCGCACTGCTCAGACCGCCAAGAGCGACTACGATGAAGGCGGTGTAGAGTATTGATCGTTTCATAAGATCACCTTTCTTTGCTTAACCGGCCATCATATACGAAGGATGCGGAGGATCCTGAGGACAACTCCGTGCAGGTCCCACAACATGTCTCTGGGACCTGCACGCGCCTACCCCCAAATGCGCTATCGCCATGAAACAGCGGCGAACTATAGGGGTTCCTATTTATGGCCATACGCAAAATTCGTTCCACCTGTAAGCCTTACCGAGCCGGTGGTTAGAGCCGCGCGGCCTTATCTGGGGTAGCCGAGCGCCGCCCCGAGGATGCTGACCGGCGTAACGGCATCCTCCCACGGCCTGGACGTCGGTATCAACAAAGACGGCTTTGGCGGTTCGCGGATCTCACCCATGCGCCCGCGTCGGTAGGAATCGGTAGGCAGTTGTCTCTCTCAGCACCAGAGACATTTCTCAGGCATCCATTCATGAATTTGGAACTCGTGAAGCCCAGGCTGTTGGGTCATAGGGGTACTATACCCGGGCTGAATTCCATCTCCGTCCGCCTAAACCGCGTCATCAAGAAATACGACCTGAACATGATCTACGTCGCGAGTGCAGGTCACGGCGGCCTAGGGATGGTAGCCAATACCTATCACGTGTAAAAATTACACTATCGTGTAAAAACTACATCAGAAGCATACGATACGGTGCTAGGGCCTTGATATACCAAGCCACGGCATAAATCATGATTTTTTTAAGGGTTGGAATCGAATAGGTTTTTCCATTCTTCAATCACCTGGAGGAGCTGGAAAAGTTCGATGATTCAGTTGGAGTTTACCGAGACCGAGATCGACGCGTTGAATTATGAGCGCTACCACCACCCGCATCCGCGGGTACGACGGAAAATGGAAGCGGTGTGGTTGAAAAGCCAAGGATTGCCGCACCGAGAAATTAGCCGACTGACGGGGATAGGTTCGGCGACACTGACGAGCTATCTTCGGAGCTACGATCAAGGGGGACTGGACGCGCTCAAAGCGGTTGGTTTTTATCGACCGGTGAGTGAGTTGGAAGCGTATCGAGAGACGCTGGAGGCGTATTTCCGTGCGCACCCGCCCGCCACAATCAAAGAGGCGATGGCGGAGATTGAACACTTAACGGGGGTCCGCCGCAGTGAGGAGCGGGTGCGGGTGTTTCTCAAAGCGTTGGGGATGGCCTATCGCAAAGTGGGGATGGTGCCCGCGAAAGCCGATGTTGAGGCTCAACAGGCCTTTAAACTCAACGAATTAGAACCGCGCCTTGAGCAAGCTAAAGCCGGTCAACGGGCGGTCTTCTTTGTGGATGCCGCCCACTTTGTTCTGGCCCCGTTCCTGGGCTTGGTGTGGTGTTTTGCCCGCGTGTTTATCCGCGCACCGGCCGGGCGACAGCGGTTCAATGTGCTGGGTGCCTTGAATGCGATCACTCACGAGTGGGTAGCGGTAACCAATGACACCTACATTAACGCCCACAGTGTCTGTCAGTTATTGCGAGAGCTGGCCGCTTTGCAGTTGGAGGCGCCCATAACCCTGGTGCTGGATAACGCGCGCTACCAGAAGTGTCAGCTGGTCTGGGCTTTGGCGAAGGCGCTGGGCATCGAATTGCTCTACCTGCCAGCCTATTCACCTAACTTGAATTTGATCGAACGGCTGTGGAAATTCGTGAAGAAAAAGTGCCTCTACTCCATTTACTACGCGAATTTCAAAGACTTCAAACAAGCCATTTCTAAGTGCTTGGCGCAAACCCACACCACCTATAAAACGGAACTTGATTCCCTACTTGCGCTACGATTTCAGACCTTCAGAAAATCTCAGGTTATAGCGTTGTGAAGTATAACAGGCACTAGTGAATCTCGATGTAAACGGGCTCCCCATCGATTTCCTTCGTTTTGCAACGGAGATCAATCGTACACCGTTTGCAAAGTGGGCCTTGATCGCATTGCTGTCGAATGCCTGCAGCCGGCAAGTTCCCTGCCGGTTAGAAACAGTGAGTGTCAAACTACGGATAGCGCCGATAGTTATTCGGCCGGTATGAATTTCCGGTACTGTATGCGGCTTGAAGAAGACAATTTCCTGAAAATAGGTGCTTATGATAAATAAAACCGGCAAGAAAGATGTTCCTGTGCTAGTGGATGAGCTGGGACAGACGTCTGCGGAGGAGTTGGGTATTCGCCTGGAGTAGAACACACCGTTCCCCCTGTTCCGATTGCTGGTGTTTTCATTGCTTGCCAGTGCCCGTATCAGCCTTGAAAAAGCTCTGACTCCGGCGCGTTGGCCGAAAGAGGCTGGAACACGGCCGAAAAAATGGCCGCAGCTAGTTAGCGGGAGCGTACCGACATATTGAACCGCTCCGACTACGCTCGTTAAGTTGAAAGCACATTGCGCATGTTGGGCGATACGCCCGAGTATCTGCTGGATTATTACCGTGGTGAAAGGTGCGCAAGCCAACATCGCCCCAGCGCTGCCCCGCACGGGATAGCAACAGACTTATCCCGCCGAGAATTGCCGTGCCCTGTAGGACGAGCAGTAGCGGCAGAGGCTCGTGTCCTTCAGTCAATTGCGCGAGCAACGCGACCGCGACGCCGTTTACCGCAACGAGCACCAGCAATAGCAGGATCGCCAGCCAGGCACGCCGCCGGTCCAACTCACTCACCGCCTTGCACACACCGGGATGTGCAAGCGCCCGCAGCGCCGTTTACGGTCTCGCCAATCTTGGCGGTCAGCCTGTTGCACGCTCCACACGTCAATTGCAACAGCCGTCCCCTATCGGGTTACATCGAGTCCATAGCTTCGCCGCTGCAATTCGTCACCGGTTTTCATGATCGGATACGTCACCCCCGGCAATGAGTATCCGGTTACCACGCCCACAGGGTGGTTTCGATTCCGTGCTCATGAAGGCCCGCTATGAGTCGATGAACCGGGTTCCTGGATCCAGGCGCGTGCCGCATCGAGTTGCTGTTCCTTAAAAAATTCTACTTCGGCACCGGTGAATGGCCGTGAAACAGTTGCCATCCATTTTATGGATTCATCTTTACCCACTACCGCAAGGCGGCCCACGTCATTGAAGTGCTTGACGTCGAACTTAAGGTCTTCCCACAGGGCCGCCGGAGTCCAGCCGTGGAAGTTCTTGATTCGAACCAGCAGGTTCACTTTTCCTTGGCGTTCGATACTCTGCTCGGCGAGGGGGATGAACTCACGGTAATCGTCCGAGTTCAGTTTATCCAATATGTCGAGTTCCAGTGCTGACGGACCCAATATTTCAATTGCTATGGTCATGATTGCTCCCCTTTCGGTATCGGGGACAGCTTAGCCACCCGATTATTCAGAAGTTATAGACGGTGCGTCAAGAAGCGTACCACCGGTTCAATCTTTCAACACGGCGACGGCACCTTCTTTGCGAATTAATGGAATGTCGATTTCGTACGCACGAAGGCGCCTATGATGCCGGCTCACATTTAAGTTTATATGCCCTCATGAGTGCCTGGGGCATTGAGAAATATCAATGATTTTAGTTTGCTGTTTCGTCATATTTGGATTTACCCAATTGTTGCATAACTTCGTGGTCCTGGGCGTCAGTTACCGAAAACTTTCTGCGGACTTGTAGGATGGGCTGAGCTTAGCGAAGCGCATCTGTCGCGATCGATGCGGTTCGTGTTACTCACCACATTCTAATGGTAATTTTCCCATGTAGCTTAACCTCACTGGGAGTGAACTTAAGCCACACGCCGTTTTGTAGCGAAAATACCGCATTTAATAGACCCAAAACGATTCAGAGCAGATACTTTATGCAACTGGCAGGTTTACTGACAGCGAAGGCTCTGAAGCGTACAACCAACGACTGTCCGAACGGCGTGCGAATGCGGTCCGCGAGGCATTGCTACAGCGGGGAATCAATGCGGATCGGATTCGGTTGCGAGGCTATGGTGAAGCCTATCCCGTCGCCACCAACGACACGCCAGCCGGTCGAGCGCAAAACCGTCGAGTTGAAATCATCGTTTCTGATCGTGATGGAGAGATACCGCAACGTGCTTCCTGAACATCTCCCCTTATATTAATAACAAGTCATAACAAGTCATGATTTGTTTACGCGATCTAGCTAACGCCTCGAAGTCATTTGAAACTCCCTCCGATGGCATTGTACGGTATAAAAAAATCGGCTCGAAATGGTTAACTCGCGTGAATACTGCGCTTTAGTCCGGACTTGTACGCTACGCTTCCTTAAGTTTTCCACAAGTCCGGCCTTACTCACAGTAGAGCGTTTAAAACTTTTAACCCGCTTCTCTCGCCCTTTTCCTGATTCTCACTTTGTCTTCCAGCCCGATGGAGCGAGTCGAGCCGTTCCAAATCGCCTAAGATTCGAAGCTTCTTTCTTCGTCAAGAACACCGCTTGCTTTATACGTAAGATGAAGATTCGCAAGACTACCGGTGAATTCGCGGTCGTGCCGAATTCATTCTCGTTGAAAATTCCAGTTAACATTGCGACGAATCGAAACCACCGTCGTGTGGCTGGGTATGAATCGATTGGCTACAGATCCATGAAACGATAAAAAGCCAAACACAAGGGCCGCGTCAGCTTCGATTGTTCGGCGTCGCTTGGTCCTGCAGCGCACGCAGGTGAGTTTGTATGGCTTCCGTGATTCGTGTTGCCGCATCCTCTCCTTGTCCCTGCTCGGCGAGCCGGCGAGAATCGATCGCCGTACCGAAACGCACTCTGAGGCGGCACAGGCGTGGAAAGAGACGCCCGGGGGGCATCGCCTCGTGACTGCCGTGGATGGATACTGCGACCACCGGCGCGGGAAAACGATCCAGAAGCCTACCGATGCCCGGGCGAAACGGCTGCAGCTCGCCACTCTCAGAGCGTTGGCCCTCGGGGAACCAGATCAGTCCGCGGTTTTGCTTGAGGACCGAAGCGGTCAGCGCTAGGCTGCTGCGCACGCCAGCCTGTGGATCGATCGGCAGTACCTGTGCCGCTCGGCTGACGAAGCGACTCAGTGGGTTGCTGAATGCCACCCCTGTCCATCCGCCCCAGTACAAGCTATGCAGCCGCGCCAAGGACAGCGCTGCCGCTACCGCGAAGGGGTCCAGATAACTGGCATGGTTGCAGGCAATCACTACCGGCCCCTGCATGGGCATCCGGTCGCGGTCTTGCACCTGCAAGCGGAACAGTCCCCGTAAGGCCAACCAGTTAATAGCATACAGGGTGTTGGCGACGGCCCGCAGAAGCGGGCCGCGGGCTTGCAGCCAGTGGCGGTGAGCGGCATCGAGAGCGTCCTCGGGATCATCAAGCGGGTCGGTGATCAGTTTGTCCTGTGCCGCGGAACTCACCAACTCGCGCAGTAGATCACGCACGGTCTCGATGCCGCCGATGGCTTCCTCGTCGAGTTCCATGCCGGTACGCCGACCCAATTCCATGGTCAGATTAAGCCATGCCAGGGAATCCACGCCCAGTTCGCTCTGCAGGCGAGTGTCGGGCGTGAGTCCCCGTTTCGGATAGCGCTGTGCCAGCCAATCCCAGGTGTGGCGGGCTGCGGCGTGTTCCATCAAACTGCGGTCTTCGGCGGACATCTCTTCGATGTCCAGCGGTGCAAGCTGTTGCGGTTCGCCGCCCTCGGCGCGGGCGCGCTCGTAACGCTCCTCAAGCTCATGCCGCTTGATTTTGCCGAGTCGAGTGCGCGGCAGTGGGTTGCGCGTCGGCGTGGCATCGACGAGCCGCTGATAGGAAGGCAACTTGCGGGCGATCTCGCCAATCGTGCCTCGAATGCGCCGTTGAGAATCCTCGGAAACACCGCCGGTAGGCACCACAAGCGCCACTAGTTGCCCGTTATGCTGCAAAATGCCGATCTCCGCAATGGCTTCGTGGCCCGCATAGCGCGCTTCCAGATCGTCAGGCTGAATGTTTTCGCCCCCATCGGTCACGATCAGCGTCGATACCCGGCCGGTAATATGCAGATAACCGTCATCGTCCAGCAAGCCGAGATCACCGGTGCGAAACCAGCCGTCGTGCGTAAACGTTTCCTCGGTCTTTCGTGGTTGATTTCGGTAGCCGGCGAATACATTCGGCCCACGGGCCTGGATTTCGCCTTCGTTGCTGCGCGATTCCTGCGCCGGCGGCGCGGCTTGCCGGTCGATGCGCAGTTCCACGCCAGGGGGCGGCCGACCCGCGCTACCCAGTCGCGTTCCGCCGGGTGAGTCGAGCGTCAGCAATGGCGCGGTCTCGGTCAGGCCGTAGCCCACCGCCACCTGCCAGCCCAGTGCTTCGAGGTTCAAGGCCAGCTGCTTGTCCAGCGCGGACCCGCCGCAGGCGAGCATTCGCAATTGCCTGCCTGTCTTGCGGTGCAGCGGATACAGCAAGACCTTACCGATATGCCAACCGGTGCGGCGGCGCACGGAGCGGCTCAGTCGAAACAGGCCCCGGAAGAAAGTACGCCCGAGGAAACCGGCATTTTCAGCTTGCACGGTGATGCCTTCGAACAGGGCTGCATAGAACCGTGGCACGCCGATGATGACGCTCGCCGAGCCGTCGCGAACCGCCCGCATCACCTGCGGACCGGTCAGGGCGTGAGGAAGGATCAGGGTCAGTCCCATCAGTATTGGCGCCAACATGCCGATCACGAACGGATAGACATGGTGCAGCGGCAGGGGCAACAGGATACGGTCGCCCTCATGGACTACGCCGGCCGCGCCTAAAGTGTCCAGTTGAAATTCCAGGTTACGGTGCGTCAGCGGCACCCCTTTAGGCGGCCCGGTGGTGCCCGAGGTATAAAACAACGCCGCGGTGGCGTCGGCCCGGTTATCAGGCAGCGTTGCGGCACTATCGGTCAGCGCACGCCAGCCTGGCATGCTGTCAGCTGTACTATCCAGAAGCATGAGCTGGGCTTGCGGCGCGGCTGCGTGCACGCGCTCGCGCTGCGCGGCGTTGGTGAACACCCAGCGAGCATCGCTGTTGTGCAGTATCCGTTGCAGTGTATCGTCGGCAAGCTGGACGTCGAGAGGTGTGACGACGGCGCCGGAGCGCAGTACGGCGAGCGCGGCGATGATCCATTCCGGCCGGTCGGCGCCGATCAGAACCACGCTTTCTCCGGGCTGGGTTCGCTCCCTTATGCCACGTGCTAGTGCCTGCACCTGTTCGCCGACACTGTGATAGGGCCATTGTTGCGTTTCCTTCTCCGTGTATGCTTGAAACAGGGGTTGCTCCCCTCGCTGGTCGAGTCCATCGATCAATTTGTCGAGTCGGGAGCGTGAGGTTGTTGCACTGGTGTTCGTTCGGCCCATGGAGTTTTGTTCCGCCGTGACGGGAGTGAGATCAGTACAGCTGTACCGCGCACGAAAAGTACCTTACGTTTCTATCGACCATCTTGCCCGGAGAAGCCTGAAAAGGACATGATGCAGCCGACGCCGGGGCTCCGGTGCCGGTGTTGTCATCCCCCCATGTTCTGCGCTACGAAGTGCCGGTTAACCCGGTGCCAAAATGCCTCGATGTATTGAGCGTGGGCATTGCGGTCGTCGATAGAGTAGGCATGTTCCCATACCTCACAGCTTAGCAACGGCCGCTTGTCATCGGCCATCGGGTTGTCCGGCTGGGCTTCGTGCCGAGTTTCCCATGCCGCTGTCGGACATTGTCGCATTTGTCCAATTACCCTCTATCGAGGCTAATATGCCTCTGATATAACTTCAAAATAACTTCCAATCGCGCGGGTAGCATTGAAATAAATCAATGCACCAGTCATGGGAAAACGGTTAGCTGTACACGTTTACCTATGATTGAGGTTTGAATGAATGAGTGAAGGGGTGGGATAGGACAACGGTGTAGGCCGCAAGACCTTACCGGATGCATCTGCAG
This sequence comes from uncultured Gammaproteobacteria bacterium, assembly GCA_963731655.1. Taxonomy (GTDB): domain Bacteria; phylum Pseudomonadota; class Gammaproteobacteria; order JAAEPA01; family JAAEPA01; genus CAVSWL01. The sequence goes on from CAVSWL010000005.1 coordinate 291,521, forward strand.
TCTCTGGACGATGAAGAAGGCGAGTGAAATAGATTTAATTTGACGACCAATTGTGGACCGTGCGTTGTCTTGTCGTGCATACCGGCAGCTGCTTGCTGGGCAAGGAAGTGCTGATTTCCCCATAGCCGATGACGAAGGTAGACCTGGAGATTACACGCCATCAACTCAGCGGGGTCACCATGAACCGAACGGCGTGCTAGGAAGCCAGTAATCAGTCGCCTGTCGATTTCCATTGTTTGCGGTTTTTCACCGCATTTTCCCAGTGTTCAATGCATTCTAATCCGCAAAAGTAGAGGATGGAATCAGCGTTCTCGGGTGTCATGGCGGCGTCGCGGGAAATCTCCCTGCGGCGGATATGACATTTCAAGAGAATCTCCTAAAAACAGGTGCTTATCTATCCTCCATTCACCAGCCGCTGATGGAAACAAGGAGCAAAACAAGGCGCAATGAAAACTTCGTTGAAAGTAAACTTGACCCACCGCTGCATCTATTTCATCCGGCGTCTGACCCATAAAATCGGACCTTCGGAAATGGCTGTGCTCATATCTCTGGCGCTGATCATGGGTGGCGTTTGGCTGTTTGCCGAGATCGCCGATGAAGTCATAGCACAGGAAAAGATCGGTTTCGATCAGCGGATCCTTTCGATGCTGCGACCGCCTGGCCCACCGTGGCAGCCGGTCGGTCCCGCGTGGCTCGTGCAAATCGCCAGGGATATCACCGCGCTCGGCGGGCTTACCTTATTGACCTTGCTTAGCGCGCTGGTCTCCATTTATTTCGGGCTGAAACGAAGATTCAGTTTGATGATACTGACGCTTTCGACGCAGATCGGCGGGGTGGCGGCCAGCCATGCGCTCAAGATTTACTGCGGACGAGCCCGTCCGGATATCGAGCAACTCGTAACGGTGTCGACTTTAAGCTTTCCCAGCGGCCATGCCATGATGTCCGCCGTAGTTTATCTCACCTTGGGTGCCTTGCTGGCACGTGCTGAAGACAAAAACGATTCAAGATCTTCTTTTTAGGCACGGCACTGCTACTGACCTTGCTGGTGGGAATAAGCCGAGTCTATCTGGGAGTTCACTTCCCAACCGATGTGCTGGCCGGCTGGATCGTGGGCGCCGTATGGGCCATGATTTGCCTGGGCGCTGCCACCCTCATCAGCCGGCGGTACGATTCGTCCCGTCGGGCTGTGGAATCCGACGCTTGACCGCCGCCCTGACCAAACCGGTCGTGAGGAGTATCGGGTGCCGGTCTGTCTGTATAACCCTGCCGATCCCTGCAATTCTCAAATGGTGCATTCTATGGCGGATGCTGCTCTAGGGGCGTTCTCGGTCCTCTATTGCAAATGACCGCTATGCGAAATCTTCCTTCGGCAGGGTTGAATTTTATCCTGGTGTGCAAGCCCGATTCCCACAAGACGTTATCGGAATGGGTGGGGGGACTGACAGTCACCGGTGATGTGCAAACGCTCGAGCTCAACCGTCGACAAGGCAAATACCACTCTATCGATACCTACCGCTTCGTCAATCAGGTGCCTTTACGCGATCGCGAAGCGACCCTCGAGGTCAACGGAAGCGAGCTATTCACCATCCGCTAGGAAAACCACCACCTCTTTCTCGTTCAGTTGGCTTATGCAAACTGATGCCGGTTATCATTCCACGGTAGCAACCGCACTTCCTGCCACGGACCGCAAAGGAAAAGGAAGCAGAAGGAGGCCCAAATTATGCCCGGCAATATGGGCAGGTATCGAGCTATTGATGCACCAGAAACCCACGTAGTTAATTGTTAATTATGAAAATTTTTAAAACTTACTGGCAAATCATCGAAGATACTTTCACAAAGTTCTCAAACGACGCCTTGTTGACTCGATCGGCGGCACTGTCCTACTACACTATTTTTTCACTGCCACCCATGCTGCTTATCATCCTGCAGATTGCTACCCAGTTTTACGGTGAAGAAAGGATTAAGAAGGCCTTGTTCGGGGAAATTGGCGATCTCGTGGGTCGGGAAGGCGCTATGCAACTACTTGAGACGATCAACAAACTGGATATTTTCGAACCAGCATTGTGGGCTACTATCGTTGGCATCGGGGCGATGATTTTCACCTCGACTACGGTTTTTATCACCATGCAGGATTCCTTGAACACAATATTCGAGGTGAAATCAGCTATGAAAACCAAAGGCTTTGGCCTCCTGAAAATGTTGCGGGACAGGGTGGTGTCCTTTGCGCTTTTGGTCAGTATGGCCTTTATCCTGTTGGTGTCATTAACGATAGACACCATTATTTCGAGCTTGGGCAACTACATAGAACAACAAATTGGAGACATCTCCTGGATCATGATTATCTTAACTTCCATCATTGTCCCACTTGCCATCGTAACGCTGTTGTTTGCCCTGATTTTCAAATTTCTCCCAGATGCCAAGCTAGCCTGGAAAGACATCTGGTTTGGAGCGCTGGTCACTGCGCTTTTGTTTTCGCTAGACAAATACCTGATTGGTTTTTATATCGGCAAAAGCGAAAATGCCAACCTCTATGATGCGGCGGGGAGTATCCTGGTCATCATGATCTGGGCCTATTATGCTTCGGCCATTTTCCTTTTTGGAGGCACGTTTACCTATGTTCGAGCAAAAAACCTGAATGGAGATGTACATCCTGAAGACTATGCTATGAGGGTCAAAAACGTAGAAGTGAAAATAGAAAAAGGAATGGATGTAGAAGTTACTACTGGCTAAATTTATAGAGAAACGTCATTAAATGTCATTGGTCAATGAAGTCATTGGGGTATCAGTCTTCAATGCGATTTTTATAAAATTTATCGTTACGCACTGACCTGAAATTGAAATTGATATTTCCATATTAATTGTCGATTGATTTATTCAAGAACCATGATCGCTAGGCAATTGAATAAGAGGAGACAAATCTAATCTGGTATGCTTACTGTATTGTTAAACAATCGATTACACCTTGTTTCCTCCTGTCATGTATGTCTTGGCAGTGTTATTGCTCTCTCTTAGACAACCAATCTTCAATTGATCTATATTCTACTTACTCCATACGAGACCAAAAAGACTTGAAAAGATAAAACGCATTCTCACTATAGAAAATTAGCCAAGTCTCGTGCCAATGATTCTACTGCGCAGAATTTGCATTAATTGAGCCCAATAACATTGGGTAATGGACTAAAATTTGCTGCGTTCATATTGATTGTTAAAGCCATAGACTATTAGGATCCAATCATGACTCAACTTAAAATACAGACTGTAACTTTAATGCTCTTAGGCCTAATAACTTTAAATGGTTGCGGGTTTATGGCTGGTGCGGCCGTTGGAGGAACAGCTGCGTATGAAGCTAAAGATAAAGGTTATGAAGTCCAATCACCGATTAAAAAAGAGGAAGCGGATGACAACAAGAGTGATACACACTAACTGTCAAATAGCCTTAAAGAGCAACATTGAGGTTGTTTTCAGTTGGACTTAATTGGATTTCCATCGATAACAAGATTTGGTTAAGCTTTTTGATAAGTTATGACTTATTCCACTCTAAGAATACAACATAGAATCCATAGTAACACAAGCGCTTAGAGTATTTAATCGCTATGGGTCTAATTCCCCGCATCTTGCTGCGTGTCAAACGATGCGTTGCAAGGGAAATCTATGATTTTCGAGCAACTCATCTCAATACCCCGCTGCAAGCAGCGGGGTAGTTTATTCATCTAGGAAGAAAGTAAGTCACATACATTGAAGCTAAATGAAAGAATAAGTTGATCTCACCCTGCTTTCACTACTTCATTTACAAAACGTAACTTTTCTACTACTTGAGAAGATAAAACAAATGGGTAGGTATCTCCTTGTCACATACTGCGATTGAGCTCATTAAACATCACGGATAAGCGCATCCATTCGGTTACCTCATCGTCGAATTATCTGGTTTCTTACTCTGTTTTGATTTATCTAAAATCCAAAGCGCACCGCAATCTCGAACCGTTTCTAAAGTATCGTTCATATGAAGATAGTGCGCCCAGATTTCTGCCCAGTCTTCCCAAGGATGAGAACTAGCATAAGACGATATAAAACGTTCATTCTAGTTTGCAACAGGATCTTCGGTGTAGTACCGCTCCAGTGCATAGGCATAGTCACCACGTTTGTCCCCGAAATGCAAACGAAAAACGGAAAACGGAAAGTTTTTTTTCTATCGCGTATGAGTCGATCCCAATAATAATGGCCTGATTCGTGACGCATGTGTCCAAGCAAAGTGCGATATTGTTCGTTCATACGTTCCCGCGTGCGCACGCGTTTTACGGGGTCCGCTTCAATCACATTAAAAATACTGAACTCTAACTCGCAAGTACTTCTATACTATTGTAAATTTTATAAGTAATTGCAAATACTACAAACACAAGACTAACTTGCTTATTCGCTATACCTTTAGGTATGCGTAAAAATAGATGTTGCTCTATGAATCAGTTGCTGTTATCACGGTTTAATGTATTTATATTAACTAAGTGTTCTCAGATAGGATTGAGTCAATCGATAAGTTAAGAGTACTGTTTTAGTTGTTATAGCAAAGCTGGTTGATACACTACTACTCAACTTATCCAATACTGTCAATTACATTATTTATACTTCATATGGCATCGTTTAGAACAAATTTACGCATCACAAAAATCGAATGTTTTCAGATCATTGCGATGCGCAATGTCGGAATTGTTCTATATGATTGGTCGTCGCCCAGTCACAAAGAATACGATTGCCAAAATTAAACCCACGATAAATAGGATCCAAGCAATATTAGTAGCCGTACCCGCGATTCCAGATAAACCAAATACCGCTGCAATGATAGCAATGATTAAAAATATAACAGCCCAATTAAACATAACACCTCTCCTTCGAATCACTTTGTCTAATAATCATATGTACAAATGCACTTCGTATTCAATCGTAGCAGTGATTAATCATCGAAATCTACTTGATTGAATCATCGTTTATATTCAATCGTCGTGCCATTGTTTAAATAAGCCGGCTTATAATGCACTCAATATATCAAGGCAATAGTAAATAATACAGATAGGAAAACAAATATATCTTTTGATGATTTAGACTCTCACATAATTATTTCTAATGAATATAAATTATTTTTTGCTCATGCTTAAATACTCTTTATTGTTTGTGTTAAAGTTTAAAGCAAATAACGTTGTAGATAGAAAGCAAATAAAAAATAAAATAATGTGTCTTGAGTCCAACGCTACCACCTCTCGAAGGCTTCAAGGTTCTCGGGCTTGACCTGAATGCCGTCGCCGTGGGCCTGTATGCACGGCGTGCTACTTTCCGGTCGACGAACCAATTCCACCGACCGGGTGTCAGCACCGGCGGAAAATCCCTATAGCGGTGGCTGGCGAAGTGGGGACGGCGGGCTAGAAATTCCAGCAGAATGGTCGTGCCCGAGCAGGCCAGACCAGCGATGTCGATAGGCTTGACGATAGGTATACTCGCGTCCATGCGCACCGGATTCACGTATTTCCACCCCATTTTCTTGTCCGGTATGACTTCCAGAATACGACCACCATCCGATTCGGTGATCAGCGTGTTGCCGGTTGGGCTGGCGTTGCCGCGCAGTTCGGGCCACGCCTGGCCGCGAAGCGACTTCGATTTCCCCGGTTATGTAGGCACTACGGAACGGAGAGTCGATACCACCGCGCTCATTCCCGACTTCTTCTCACACTACCCTCGCGTAAACGACTGAAGCCTTCGACGTTGAAAGGGGCGAACTGACAGGTTAGCCGCGAATCCACTTCTTTGGTTCTCAAGGCGAGAATCTCGATCGTCGAGCTCGTGAACGGTGGTAGACTGCCCGTCCGCTGGAGGTAGTACCCAAGCAGATTTATGGAGGAACAATCACCATGTGGTAGACCTTTAGGCTGAGAGTGACGAATTTGCGCGAGTCATGTCCTCGCATCCATAGATATCTGTCCGGCGGTGTTATTTACTCAGGTTTTGCGTTACGAAATTCCAATTAACGAGGTTCCAGAATGCCTCGATATACTTTGGCCGCACGTTGCGGTAATCGATGTAATAGGCGTGTTCCCAAACGTCGCATGTTAACAATGGTTGTTTCCCCTCGGTCATTGGGTTGTCCGCGTTGCTAGTGTTTACGATCTCTAGCGCCCCGGCGGAATCCTTTACCAGCCAAGTCCAACCGGAACCGAAGTTGGTGGCGGCCGACTTGGAGAAGTGGTCTTTAAATTCCGCGAAATTGCCAAACGAGGTTTCAATAGCCTGCGCCAGCTCTCCCGAGGGTTCGCCGCCACCTTCAGGCTCCATGCAGTACCAATAGAACGTGTGATTCCAGACTTGTGCGCCATTGTTAAAAATTCCGCCGGAGGCATTCCGGATGATTTCTTCGAGTGATGCCGTCTCGAATTCAGTGTTCGGGATCAGCTCATTCAATTTGTTTACGTAGGTGGCATGATGTTTTCCGTGGTGATAATCGAGTGTTTCGGCCGAGATATGGGGTTCAAGAGCGTTGTTGGGATAGGGAAGTTCGGGGAGTGTATGTTGTGTCATGGTGACCTCCTCAGGGGGGCATAGTGACAACCTTTGTTTGTCATGAAACCGAAAACCGGGGTGCCGTGGGCGAACCTCACGGTATTAACATGCCTGTTGGAATGCTGATCGTTTTTTCATCCGCTTGGATACTCGGCTCATTTCGGCCGTTACTATGGAAGCAGCCAGCATTTCCTTGCCTAGCAACATGTGCTCAGCTTTCGCTATTTTTTTACAAGGTGTGGAGTGCTTTCATTGAAAAATTTCAATGAGACTCAGACACGCTTCCACCAACATTAAAAAAAGATTTTGCGAGGATTCGGAGCTCAGGGGGTAGTTGCCTGATTGGGCATGGCTTTGAGGCACGGCGAGTGCAAATGAAAGAGTGATTAATAGTGCTAACGTCAGGAAGCCGATCTCCAGGAGCCTGCCGGAACCGGAGGACGACGGCGATGCCGTGGCTCGGATGTAGTTTTTCATGGCTTGCTTCTCTTTTTTGCGGTGTAAACACACAGATCAAGTTGGGTGCCACGGGCCTTAGCCACTGAAATAGATAACGGAGCGAATCCCATTATTATCGACAGCAGGTTGTTGCGTCTCGGCGACAGAGAATCAGAGTGTATCTACCAGAATCGGGATCTCGACCGGTCCCCACGTCCCTGGCGCCACCTGGTAGAACATCTGCACTGCTGGCTGCTTTTGTCGTGAGAAAGAAGGCATTGAGTGATACTGTAGTCGAACCTCCACTCGGTTGGCGAGGTGGCTAATCAGGGGGGGTAATATGGTGAGAATTTCCACTGGAAACCGATCGGGACAAGTGTACTTTGCTTTTATCCATAGTTTTCTCCGCCGGGGAGAGGTGTCAAGCCGAGAATACGCGAAAGTGCTAGCGGATAAGACTGGTTTTCAAAATCCTGGATCCGCAATGCTGTGCGCAGTTCCAGCACCGCCCTCGGATCCTCCGATTCGAGGGCGATGGATTCAATGGCTGCGCCGTTGATCAGCATGTGGTCGAGTTCGGCACGGCAGCCGGCCAACCTAAAGCGATAGCGGCGTTTGCGGACATTGGCGTGGTAGAGGGTGGACGTCGGGCGCGCAACAAAGCCTAGCAAATCGCTGCGCGACAGCCTGTCCGGTAGCTCCGCCACCAGCTGTTTTGTACTAGCGTTTGGCCAGAGTGCTTCATAGAAGATGCTGCGTGCAACCGGAAATGTCCATCGGCCGGCGGGCCGCCAACGTTCCAGGCCCTGATGCCGTTCCACGATACGCTTGAGTTCTAATTGATCGTGGCGAATCTTAACGTTGTGATCGCGGATGTTGGCCTGGTTGAGCAGATAGATCTCTTTGCTTTCATTAATCTCTTCGCAGGACGCCATGGCGCGTATGCGTTCTTCGGCCAATCTGAGGCTGTGCGAAAAGATCCGAAATTCGAATCGTGGCTTAATGTCAGTCATTAGGAGTACAGCAGAAGACATGCTTCGGTTCTATCTGCGTGCTGGCTAACAGCGCCATGGCGGAGCAGTGACGAAAGTCGTCTCCAGCGGGCATAAAAACGGAGCACCGTTTAGCGGGTTGGCGCTGGGAATGCGTCAATCCTCGGCGACCACCTGAGCCATGCTGTGGATGTGCCCATAAAACGGGTAACAAACGACCAACGTTTTTTCATTCCCGACCCCGATAAGTGTTCGGAAAGTCAACGCCGCTGTTGCAGTTTGGCCCGGGGGCAGCGCTGCGACGATTATGTTCGCGTAACGTCCGTTGGACATTACGATTTCGCAATGCGGTCAGTATTACCGTGGAATACGTGAAGACTCAGCACTGGGTTCGTTTGCCAGTTGTTCTAGCACTTTGGCACCTGTCGGGGAAGGCACGAGACCACCCGCAACGGGTGTCGGCAGCTAGTTAGAATTCGATCCGGTGCGCAGCCAGTCCAGAGCCAAGTCACGGTCGTGGTACTCGAAGTGACGCACCTTGGCGGCCATGAAATGGTCCGCGACTGCCGGCAGAATAGCGAGAAAGCTGTTGTCGGTCACGGCCGCAACCCGTTCGATTTTCAACTGGTAGTCGCGTACGAATCGGATATGCGATAGCATGCCGGAAAAATCCTCCCAGCCGAAGAATGACTCGGCATCGATCAACATTCCCTTCAGATTGCCATGTTCCTCAATGTAAGTATCGGCCAGCAGGCGAATTCTCTCGAAGTCCACTTCCTGCAGCTTATCCACCGGAGCGACAATTAAGATGCCCTCGGGTAGCAGTTTTGCATCAATCATATAGCCTCACCGGTTGGAGTTATTACCTTAGAAAGCGCTGGAGTAGGACGCTTTCCACATCTGATATCGAAAATCGATTGCACGTTACGCCCTGAGAAAAGTGATTCGCATTGAAATTTCGCAATGAACGAGATCATGGCTTGATAAATTGCGAACGCGGATGAGTCCAGAGATACAGCGCGTAGTGCGATTACTTGAAGAGTCCTTCGAAAGCCGCCCTTCCTCTAACCGGCTACCACTATTCTTTTGCCGGCAAGTTCTCCCTCACGAGGATTTCGGATGGCGAAGCCGCGGTGAAGAGCGAAGTATCTATTGATCAATTTCAATGATTGGCCGAGCAAAAGGCGGTTAGCTCCATGATCGGATGGCAACTGAGCAACCAATCAGTTGTAGACGAAGAGGAAATGACGCGTGTCGAACATCATCCATTATCCGGTCAATGTCATCGGTAGAGAGGACCGGAAGAGTTTGGAAAACTTTGGTTGGCACGCTATCGTTCGTGGTCGCGTTACGCGCTGGCAATGGTGCCGAAACACCAATCACGATAGAGTGTTCGAAATCTACGGAAGTAGAAGGATAGAGGTGATGGTTGCTTGCGTCAGCCGTGGCCGTGAGCGTAATGAGTATTATGCGACCAACGTTCGGGGTGACCCGATAGTTTGGGGCACGCTTGATCACGTGCTCTCTGTGCTGGAAATGTACCTGTTGCGTTGGCAGGCGAAAGATCCCAATCCAGGATCCAGGCAGTGATGGCATTAGTTAAGCGAAGCATCGGTTACAAAGGATGGCTCTACCCTTTTTGGGATAAGGCAAAAGCCTTGAGCTTAGGCAATGTCGCCGGAGAATCCGCAGCGGCTATTACGTTGTCATGAATACGCTGATGGGTTGATCGTCTTGTCCCAGGTCCAGCGCTGATCGATACGCTCAAGAGTCCCGTTACGACCGGGGCCTTTCCACCAGGTCCACGCTTGACAGGCCCACAATTGTTCCCGACCTCCCGCATTGACATGTGCTCGAAATTCATTGGGCTGTTCGCCGTCTGATCGGTTACTCCTTGACCTCGTGGGGTTACCACGGCACGGATCTTGGAAGATCACAGTATGTTACAGTGATAACTCTCGGGAAGCACGCCATTAAAAGAAACCCGCCATTAAAAAATATCAATGCGCCGGATTTGCAAAGCGGGTAAGAATAATATTAAAGATTATTTCGGGTGGCGCGTTCCGGGCGGTGACGTAAGTCTTATGGTCAAGCGATTCGCTATCACAATTCTCGGGTTGTTTTTCCTGATCGGCCTGCCGGCTGCCATCAAGATGAGGCAATTCAGCATCATGGGTTCCACCCCTACGAATACGCCACCCGAAACGGTTACTACCGAGGCGGTCCACAGCGAATTCTGGCCACATACAGTTAAGGCGGTTGGGTCGCTCGTCGCGGTGCAGGGTGTCACGCTGGGCGCCGAGTTAAGTGGCAAGGTCGTTAAAATCAACTTCGAGTCGGGAGACCGTGTCAAAGCTGGTGATGTGCTCGTTCAGTTCGATACCGCTATGGAAAAGGCACAGTTGCGCTCGGCCGAAGCGGCTGTCGAGCTGGCACGGCTCAATCTCGCTCGCACGCAGGATCTGCTCTCCACGCGGATGACTTCGAGGTCCGAGTTCGATACCGCCGAGGCCCAGTTCAAGCAGGCGGTAGCCGAAGCTGACGATATTCGCGCGGTCATCGAGAAGAAAACATTACGCGCGCCTTTTGCGGGCCGATTGGGTCTGCGTCTGATCAATGTCGGCCAAATCCTCGACGCAGGCGACCCTATAGTGACCCTGCAAACACTCGATCCGATCTACGCCGACTTCTCGGTGCCACAGAAGCGTTTGTCCACCCTTACACTGGGTGCCATCGTCCGCGTTACCACCGACGCGGCGCCAGGCCGGATTTTTCAAGGGAGAATCAATGCCGTGAATCCGGAGATCGACCCGGTCACACGGGCTGTTCGCGTACAGGCGACCGTTTCCAATGTCGACGAAAAGCTGCGGTCGGGTATGTTCGCCGACGTTGAGGTGGTGCTCCATGACCGGCAAGAGATACTGGCCATTCCGGCGACGGCAATACTCTATGCACCCTATGGCGATACGGTTTTCGTCATCGAGAAAAAGAAAAACGAGCAGAGCGGTCAAGTACAAAAAGTCCTGCGTCAGCAAATTGTACGGCTAGGCCGCACTCGCGGCGACTACGTGGCCGTCAATTCCGGCCTCAAGGCGGGCGAAGCGGTAGTGAGCAGCGGCGTGTTCAAGCTCAGACCGCATATGACGGTGGTGGTCGATAATACGCTTGCCCCCGACGCACAGCTTGCACCGCATCCCGAGAACAAGTGATCGGTGGGCATCGGACTGGACATACAGCGTTTCGAGCCACCTCGGCGACTTTAGCCATGAACGTAATTACCGATCTTTTTATCCGCCGCCCCGTACTCGCGATTGTAGTCAATCTGCTTATCGTGATCGCAGGCCTTCAAGCCTGGCGTTTGCTCAGTATCCGGCAATACCCCCGCAGCGAAAATGCCACGGTCAACATAACGACGGTCTACGTCGGCGCGAGTGCGGAGCTGGTGCGCGGCTTCATCACCACGCCCCTCGAGCAGGCCATCGCGTCGTCCGATGGCATCGACTACATCGAGTCGAAAAGCCTACAGGGATTCTCGGTGATCAACGCCCGTCTGAAGCTAAACTATGAACCGACCAAGGCGTTGGCTGATATTACGGCCAAAGTGGATCAGGTTCGCAACGATCTGCCGCCGGAGGCCGAGCTGCCATCGATCACGGTGCAATCCGCGGATTCACAGTTTGCGTCGGCGTATATCAGTTTTGCGTCCGACGTGCTTTCGCAGGCGGAAATCACCGACTATCTCACACGCGTTGTACAACCGCGGCTGGCGTCGGTCGCCGGCGTGCAGCGCGCGGACATTCTCGGTGCGCGCACTTTCGCGATGCGCATTTGGCTCAAGCCTGACAAAATGGCGGCGTTGCATATCAGCCCGGCCCAGGTGCGCCAGGCGCTCGCCGATAACAATTTTCTTGCAGCGGTCGGAAGCACCAAGGGCTCGCTGGTTCAGGTCAGGCTGACCGCCAATACCGATCTCCACTCGATGAAGGATTTTAAGCATCTGGTTATTTACCAGCGTAACGATACCCTCGTGCGCCTCGGCGATATTGCAGACGTCGTTCTTGGCGCGGAGGACTATGACACTACGGTGCGTTATTCCGGTCAGACGGCGGTATTCATGGGCATATTTCCGCTACCGGATGCCAATACGATCGATACCATCCGACGGGTCACGGCAGAACTCGATGCGGTCAAGCGCGACCTGCCCGCGGGCCTCGAAGTGAGCGTCGGCTATGATGCATCGCAATACATCGCCAATGCGATCCGCGAGGTTACTAAGACCCTGGCCGACACATTGCTAATCGTCATTATCGTGATCTTTCTGTTTCTGGGCTCGATGCGTTCCGCGCTGGTGCCGATGGCCGCGATCCCAGTTTCGCTCATCGGCGGCATCTTTCTCATGCAGGTATTCGGCTTTACACTCAACCTGCTCACGCTACTCGCGATCGTGCTATCGGTCGGTCTGGTGGTCGACGACGCCATCGTGGTTGTCGAAAATATCGAACGTCATCTGCGCGAGGGGCTTAGCAAACGCGAAGCGGCGTTGATCGGCGCGCGCGAGTTGGTAGGGCCCGTCATCGCCATGACCATTACGTTGGTGGCGGTATATACGCCGATTGCGCTGCAGGGCGGCCTTACCGGCGCACTGTTCCGTGAGTTCGCGCTTACGTTGGCCGGAACCGTGGCCATTTCGGGCCTGGTTGCGCTTACGCTGTCTCCGATGATGTCGGCCTACCTGCTGCGCAGCGCCGACATAGAGAAGGGCGGCTTTCCCCGCTGGATAAATCACCACTTTGACCGGCTACGTCTATCTTATGGCCATGCGGTCGGTGGCACGCTGAAATTGCGACCCTATATCTATGCGATCTGGATCTTGGTATCCCTGGCGGCGTTTCCGCTGTACAAACTATCGCCGAAAGAGCTTGCGCCCAGCGAAGATCAGAGTGTGCTGTTCGGCCTGATCACCGCGCCGGCCAATGCTACCGCCGACCAGAAGGCCTATTTCGGCCGTGCCGCGGAGCGTGTCTTCCTCAGCACGCCCGAAGAAGAGCTCACGTTTCAGATCCTGTTCCCGCCTTCGACAGCCGCGATGTACGACACCGACGGATTTTCCGGAATGGTGGTCAAACCCTGGCACGATCCCCGCCAGCGGACCGTGTTCGAGATCCTGCCTGAGGTGCAGGCCAAGCTCTCACGGATCCCCGGCTTCCAAATGTTTGTCACTACGCCGCCGGCGCTGCCTGGCGGCAGCAACTTTCCGGTGGAGTTCATTATCGCTTCGACCGCCGACGCCGAGCGACTGCTCGAGTTTGCTAAAAAGATACAGACGAAGGCGACGCAAAGCGGCATATTCTTTTTCCCGCCCCAGATTGATCTGAAATACGATCAGCCGCAAGCCGAGGTGGTAATCGATCGCGACACAGTGGGTATACTGGGTCTGGATCTGAACCAGGTTGGCAGCGATCTCGCCGCGGCTTTGGGTGGCGATTTTGTCAATCGTTTCAATATGTCTGGCCGCAGCTACAAGGTCATTCCGCAAATCGAGCGTACCGGACGTCTCAATCCGGAGCAGCTCACCAACCTCTACATCAACGGTCCGCAGGAGCAACTCATTCCGTTGAGCACCGTGGCGCATATCGAGACCAAAACGGTTCCGCGCTCGCTCAACCGCTTCCAGCAATTGAACTCCGTCAAACTCTCGGGCATGACCAATCGTACGCTGGATCAAGCGCTTAGGGTGTTGGAGGACGCGGCGCACGCGATTCTGCCGCCGGGTTACTCGATCGATTACACCGGCGAATCGCGCCAGCTCCGCCAGGAAGGCAACAAATTTCTGCCCGCGTTTGTGCTGGCCATCCTGATGATCTTTCTCGCGCTCGCGGTGCAATTCAATTCGTTTCGTGACCCCTGCATCATCCTGTTCGGATCGGTGCCGCTGGCGATGTTCGGTGCGTTGTTGTTCACCTTTCTGAAGATGCCCAACCCCAATATCCCTTTCTGGACAAACGGCTGGACCACGACGCTCAATATCTACGCACAAGTCGGCCTCGTCACTCTAGTAGGCCTTATCTCAAAGAACGGCATTCTCATCGTCCAGTTCGCTAACAAGCTCCAGAAGCAGGGCAGGACCAAGGTCGACGCGATCCACGAAGCCGCCATGACGCGCCTGCGGCCGATATTAATGACGACCGTAGCGACCGTAGCCGGCCATTTTCCGCTGACGCTGGTCACCGGTGCGGGCGCGGCGGCGCGTAACTCGATCGGCCTCGTGCTCGTGGGCGGGATGACCATCGGCACGCTGTTCACGCTGTTTGTGCTACCTTCAATCTATATCCTGCTTGCAAAGGATCACCACGTGGACAAACGCGTATCCAGGTCGAGCACAAAATTTTCGATGGCGCACGACCCCTCATAAGCGACTTCTAACTATTTAGCATGAGTGCAGACCCCGAACTTAAAGGGGGATATTGGGCTCCAGCTACTCGATCACCATAATGCCTGGAGTAGGCTTTATTGAGCCGCATCCGCTAATGCAGGCCAAAAAAAATTGGGTAGCTCAAATGTTACGGACACGATGCCAACCTTGCCTCGCCCGACAAAGGTTGTCGCATTCGCGGTAGAGCTGCGTATTCAGTCGATCGGTATGGCTTATGATTCAGGGTCTAATGGAACGGTAGTCCAGGTGTTCGCCTCGCCGCGACAACACGATCTGCCACAGCTGTGTCTGTCCACTGCGGAAGCTGGCGGCGCAGGCGTGCAAATAATATTTCCACATACGGTAAAAGCTTTGGCTGTACCGAGCGCGCAAAGACGGCCAAGCGCGGTTGAAGTTATCCCACCAGGCCATCAGCGTACGGTCGTAGTCGGCACCGAACTCGTGCCAGTCACGGATCACGAGGTCCGGTTCGATGGCTGCGGCAAGCTGTTTTGCCGACGGCAGCGCGCCGTTGGGGAAAATATACTTGTCGATCCAAGGATCAATTCCACCGCTGCTGGTGCTGTTGCCAATCGTATGTAACAGAAAAAGGCCATCGTCTTGCAGCAGCCGGCCTATGATATTGAAGAATACCTGGTAGTTTTTCTGACCCACGTGTTCGAACATGCCCACCGAGACAATTTTGTCGAAGCGGCCCTGCAGGTCGCGGTAGTCCATAAGTTCGAGAGTAACCGGCAGGCCGGCACAGCGTTCACGTCCCAATGCCACTTGCTGGCGTGACACAGTGATACCGAAGACTTCCACCGCGTAGTGCTCGGCGGCATAGCGCGCCAAACCGCCCCAGCCGCAGCCTATATCGAGTAGGCGCTCACCGGGTTTGAGTTCCAGTTTGCGGCAGATCATGTCCAGCTTGTCATATTGCGCCTGCTCGAGATTGTGTGCATGCGCCCAGTAGCCACAGCTATAGCTTAACGTGGGATCCAGCATAGCCTGGAATACATCGTTGCCGATATCATAGTGCTGCTCTCCAACTCTGAAAGCGCGACGCTTTGACTGGCGGTTCAACAACTGTATCGAGGCGTCCTTAATAGCTACGTTGAGTCGCAGGCGGAAGCGCCGCAGCGCGTAGAGCTTTTCGTCGATATTGGCGCGCAGCAAGATAGTGAACATCGTATCGAGCTGCTGGCAATCCCAGAGGCCATCCATATATGCTTCACCGAAACCCAGGGAACCGCGTGTCACGATTCGTCGGTACGTATCTGCGTCGTGCACCTTAATATCTTCAGGATTGCTGCCATTGAAGCGCAACCCCGTCCCTTTCATCAGCTTAGTCAGCAGCCGAGGCGGTGATGCGCTGCGATGGTCATGGTGTCGGTCGCCGGTGTTTACATTTGAACCGATAGCATCAGACATGGGTTGAATTCTCGTTGCCTGGTTAGGCTCAGCGCAAGTAATTGTGTGATGCTGGCCACTTGGGTAGTACATGCAATGTATTATCCAAAGCCTCTATCTCACCGCATTAAAAAATCTCAATGTCTGGTGCCGTCTTTATTAAGCCTGCGACGCACAACATACCGTCCTAGCCGTGAAATCGGAATGCTTGGTGTGTGCTGGAAGCCCCATATGTAGACAGGCACTGTCGCCGGTTTGCGCTGCGAGTAGACAGGTAAATTCCAGGTAACGATCTCTAACGAGGATGTGATGGCGGCTAAATTTTTCTGGAGTTCAATTGCCTAGCCGTTAATGTAAGTTTGGAATGCTTAAATGCCCTAAGGCAAAGTAGCAATTTGAGTTGAATGTAGATTTTCGCTTTGTGCTTGGTCGGAGTGCGGTTAATCCGGTTTTGGATTCAGCTAGTCATATGCCGGTGTTCCATGGCCCACAGTTCCGGCCTCTTTACAGATTAAACGCCAATATGGCGATTCCTTTACGTTCAAGTGTTATATTATCTGGCGGTTCTGAAATACCAGCGGGTACCTTCACTATGAGTAAGGATCACCTACGTTTGTAACTCTTACACGCCCAAGTGTAAATCTTACACCTGATGCCTCGGATCTTTAAACGCTGTAAAGCCGATCCTATTCAATTGATATACGAGCCCTCCGGCTTATTGCGTGCTCGAATACATCGGGTGGTGCTAAGCAGGCGAGAAGATAGTGATAGAGGGCATCACGAAGATCCTCGGAAATCATTGGACGATCTGCCGATCTCATGTGGGATGTATTCGCCTCCCGTATTACTCAACCAGCTTTTTTAGGACCAAACGATTGAGCCGTTTAGCTATACTGAACTCGTTCTTCGACGAAAACACGTTGGAAACTTTCTTGAGTTTAAGCTTCAGACTATCGAGCAGGATATAAGCCCGAGTGATTGCCCGATTGGCCAGAGCAATACCTCCGGCCATATTCTCCCGTTATTGTTGGATGAGTAGTTCTACTCTATCGGCGAACATGAAGGCACACGTTGAGAACAATATCTTACCGCGATGAAGGGGTAGTTTGCGTTTTCGTGGTCAGCCGATTTATTGGTTTCGGGAAGCCGCAACTGTCGCTTATAGCGTTCCGATTGATTACTCTTCCCCCGATTCCACTGTTCGCTGACGACATCTGCATCCGGCGTTCAACAGTGCGACTGCGTTCCTTAATTACGCTAATGGGAAGTTAAATTTGGTATAGGGCTTGCTTTATTGCTAGTTGTACCGATTGCATTGGTGCAGTCGTATTGTTGAACTAGTTACCAGGAGAAACTAAATCATGCGTAGCAAACACTTAGTAATCACCACGGCCGCCATCCTTGGTTTGTCCACGCCATTCATGGGGTGGACGGCTCAGACTCAGTCGGAGCCACAATCCTCGCCGGGCACCGAATCGGGTATGACACCTCAAGGGGGAATGCCGTCCCAAAACTCGACACCGTTAAATCCGGCCGAGAAACAATCGACGGCCCCTTCCGAAGGTAGTCAGACCAATACGGGGACTGAGTCGGGTCTCGGCCACGGCGCCGTCTACCCGAATCAATATGTTGATAAAGATGTAATCAATAAGAAAGGCGACAAAATTGGAGAGGTTCATAAACTGGTGATAAACAACCAGACCAAAGGTGTTGAGGCAGTCATCGGTGTAGGTGGGCTCTTGGGTGTTGGGGAGAAGAAGGTTGCGCTTCCCATTGAGGATTTACAACCGTCGAGTGACAAGGTTGTATTAAATACGATCCAAACAGAGGATGAGTTAAAACAAGCTACTCCATATAATAATACGGAATTCCGTGATTTTGAGCCTAAACAGTAGGACAGCAAAAATCAGGGAGACCAATAACTCAGTCGGATAGTTAATGGCGCCCTGGCGTTTCGGTTTATTCCGCGTCAGGGTATTTCGTCGTCGCATACAAATACAGTTTCATACCATCACAACCGTGTTCGCGGAATGAACAGCTAGTCCAACTAACCGCCCATCGTTCGCGCTTATATTTCGCGCTCATATTTTTCTTTTCCCAAATTTTTTCTTTTTTTTTCGAGATAGAGCTAGTGTCTTGTTTCCAGGAGCCGGGGCATGCAAAAGTATAGGAAAACCTCGTTAAAGTTTGAGTGATAATGTGAACGTGTAATGGTGACCGATCAAGCTGGGGTATAATATATCGGTCACCGTTTCATCGATGTCCCCGCATCCGAGGGGCTTGAACGCTTGTAGGGTGCTGATACTGCGAGTTCAGGATGTGCCGTATGATCATCGCCCTATGCCTATTTCTCACGGCTGTATTTCTGGCCACTGACCTGCTAGTTCCGCTTGGCAAGGCACTGATCGTCCTCTACATCCTGGTAGTTCTCTTGGCGGGGCAGACCGGAACGCCTAGGATCCCCATTGCCTTTGCCGCGCTCAGCACGCTTTTCATCGGCATCGGCTGGGTCGTGGCGCCGGTGATCCATACCAGCGACCCCGCCTTCGTCGCCACGAACCGTTTGTTGGCTCTTTTCGTGGTCTGGGTAATCGCCGTCACGATTGCATTTCGGCTACGGACGGAACAAGCGCGATCCGCGGCCGACGAATTCACTCAAGCCATTCTCGAATCCACGCCTATCGCCTCCGTCGTGGTGGATGGGGAGGGCAGGATCGTACGGATTAATCGGCAGACGGAAGAGCTTTTCGGCTATGAGCGTGACGAGCTTCTCAACCAACCCGTGGAAATGCTCGTTCCCAGTGTAAACCGCGAGCGGCATGCGCGGGATCGGCTGACGTATCTGTCGCGGCCGCGAGCGCGGCCCATGGGACACGGACGTGCTTTGCTCGGACGGCGTAAGGACGACAGCACATTCCCCGTCGAAGTCGCGTTGAATCCCGTGGAGACGTCACAGGGTGTTCTCGTACTGGCGGCGGTAGTGGACATCACCGAACGCGAGAACGCCCGAGCAGCGCTGCAACAAAGCGAAAGACGTTTTCGGTCCACGTTCGAAAACGCCGCGGTGGGTATCGCACACGTCGCCATCGATGGCCATTGGTTGCGCGTCAATCAGCGGCTTTGCGAGATCGTCGGTTACCCAGCACACGAACTGCTCGAGAAAACCTTCCAGGACATCACCCATCCCGACGATCTCAAGCAGGACTTGACCTATGTTGGCCGGCTGCTCGCCGGCGAGATCGATAAGTACAGCATGGAGAAGCGGTATATCCACAAAGACGGCTCGATCGTGTGGATCAATCTGACGGTATCGCTGGTACGTGATGAACGCGGTGAACCCAAGTACTTCCTCCCGGTGATCGAGGAGATTTCGCAGAAAAAGCGTGCCGAGCAATTCATGGCAGAGAGTAAGCGACAGTTGGAACGACAAACCAACGAACTGGAAACTTTATACCAAACGGCGCCGGTTGGCTTAGTCGTTGTTGATCGAGATCATCGAATCCTCAAGATTAACCAATGGCTTGCGAAAAGTAACGGAGGTCAGGTACAGAACTGTATTGGCCGAAACTGCCGAGACTGCCGTGAGTTGCTGCCCGATATCGCAGAGCAATTCGAAGCATTGATTGAACAGGTCTTTAACACCGGTCAGCCTGTGTTCGATGCCGAGATTCGCAGTGATATCTCCGAGAGTGATGTCGCGAAACGATTTTTTCTAGTTAATTATTCACCGATACACGCACCCGACGGGAAGGTGGATGCGGTTCAATGTGTCCTGAGCGATATTACGGACCGAATGCGCGCAGAGCAAGCGAAACGTCGTCGGGAACGTCGTTTTAGGGTCATGGCCGATTCGATCCCCGAGATCATCTTTACCAATAGAGCGGATGGCGCTTGCGATTATCAGAATGCGCGCTTCTATGAACTCACCGGCATGGCCTCGGGAGAGGCGCAAGGGTGGGGATGGACGGGGGCCTTGCATCCCGAAGACGCGCAGCGGTGCCGGGAGCAGTGGACAGCATCGGTACGTTCCGGCGCGCCCTATGAATGCCGCTATCGATTGCGACTGGCAGATGGCGAGTATCGCTGGTTTATGGCGCGTTCGCGCCCACTCTTCAATCGGGAAGGCAGGCTCATCCAATGGTTCGGCGCAGCCACCGATATCCACGACCTGGTGTTGGCTGAGAAGGCGCTAAGCGAAGCCCGTGCGGCGGCCGAAGTGGCCAACCGCGCCAAGAGCGAGTTTCTCGCTAACATGAGCCATGAGATCCGCACGCCCATGACCGCCATCATGGGTTTTTTGGATGTGTTGTTGTCGCATACCCCAGAACCGGACGATCTGCAATCCCTGCCAATTATCAAACGTAACGCTGCGTATTTGCTGGAGTTGATCAACGATATTCTGGATCTGTCCAAGATAGAAGCACACAAGTTGGAGTTCCACAAGACGCGTTTTTCTCTCCAGGAATTGGTCTCAGACGTCCATGGATCGATGAGCGTGTGCGCACGAGAAAAAGGCTTGCCGTTGAGCATCGAGTATGATGGACCTATCCCAGAAACCCTCGAAGGCGACCGTACGCGGGTCCGGCAGATTCTCATGAATTTAATCACCAATGCGATTAAATTCACCGACCGGGGACAGGTACGAGTCATCATCCGATTTTTGTCCGATGAGGTCAATCCGGGAATTCAGTTCCAAGTGACCGATACCGGCATCGGAATCAAACCGCACGAATTGCGGAGGCTGTTTCAACCGTTTACCCAAGGCGATGGTTCCACCAAACGACAGCAGGGTGGCACGGGGCTGGGTTTGACCATCACCAATCGTCTGGTCGAGAGTCTCGGTGGGCAGATTGCTGTGGATAGTCAACCCGGTAAAGGCAGCACCTTTACGGTAACGCTTCCCACCGCAGCTGTTAAGGAGCTTACCCTGATTGAGGCGGATAACTCTGTATTGTACGCGAGTTCGCCGTTCGCGGATCTGCGCAACCTGCAGCACAACTGCCGGGTGCTGGTGGTCGATGATCGAAGCGATATTCGCCTGTTGATTCGGCATTTCTTAGAGGAGGCGGGTGCCGAGGTTGCGACGGCCGGGAATGGCCGCAAGGCCATTGAGGCAATTGATGAGGCGCACAAGCAAGGCCAACCATTCGATGTGATTGTCATGGACATGCAAATGCCGGTGATGGATGGTTATACCGCCACGGCCGAGTTGCGCGGGCGAGGTTTTAAACGTCCCATCATCGCCTTGACGGCAAGCGCCATGAAGGGGGAACGAGAAGCCTGTCTTGCGGTTGGATGTGACGCTTATCTTAGCAAACCCATAACCCAAAGCGATTTAGTGGCCGCGGTCGCCCGATACAGTAGCGACGAGGACTATCGGGCATCGATCGCTAAGCACGCCCCAGAGCACGATGCACCAACTCAGCAGCGAAACGACACGTGTCGCAAAGGAAATCCGTCACGCATTCTCGTGGTGGATGATCATAAGGATGCGGCCAATGCCACCGGAACGTTACTGGAGCTGCTCGGTTACCAGGTGCGTGTGGCGCTCGATGGTGAATCGGCGCTCAACTGCGCACGCACGTATAGACCCCATGTCGCACTCTTGGATTTGGGCTTGCCGGATATGCACGGTCATGATCTGCTCAGAGCGCTCAAGGCGCAAGGCTTGACTGCGACCCACTTCATCGCCTTGTCGGGTCGTAGCGAACCAGAAGATGAAACGCAGGCGTTTGCTGTAGGTTTTAACCATTATCTGGTAAAGCCGTTGGATCTGGAGCGATTGAAATTGCTGTTGGCTGACTGAAATCTTGCTTTAACTTTTTTAATCAACAGCTTGCGCGATTACACACAATAACTTGGGACATAAGACAAGGAGTCTTTGGCGCAAAGGGAGGGATATAACACGACCAGGTCTGAAATTGTCCTTGAGCCTCTTTAAGAAGTCCTAGGTAGCTATCCGCACTCGCTATAAAAGCCACAT
Source organism: uncultured Gammaproteobacteria bacterium (assembly GCA_963731655.1). Classification (GTDB taxonomy): domain Bacteria; phylum Pseudomonadota; class Gammaproteobacteria; order JAAEPA01; family JAAEPA01; genus CAVSWL01. Next base: position 313,299 of record CAVSWL010000005.1, read on the forward strand.
TTGCTACAGTAATAGCAGCCGCCAAGGTCTCGAAAAAGATTGGCTCCCAGTATTCGGGCTTCCGTTCGTGTCGGGCCAAAGCGTGGGCTACGCAGTGACGCACTGCGTTAGCATCGAGTTTCTCCGGGGTGGCGCACTTCTACCGCAGAATAGAGAGGCATATCGGTTGAGGATTCATTGGATTGATGCGCTCACAGTTACTTTGGAAATGGCCGGTTCCGATATTCCCGTTAGAGACGGCATATCGAACAAAAGTAGGGAAAACTACACAGATGCCATTGCGGGACGGAATATCACTGTTCATCTTATTTGCGCTCTACTGGAATGGGTGAAGCTTGTTTTAAGATCTTGCCAGCGGAATAATCCAGGATTTCAAGGAGGGTGCCCCGTTCGAAAGTCTGACCGCCGCGGTCGAGTCGCCAGCTGTCCTCATCGGTCAGACAGTGGTCTATTCGGGTCGCTGAGCACACTCAGGACGACAGCCCCAAACGCAAGCAGAGTCAAGACGGCGGCTGATGCATGGGCGTATTCCCATTGGGTTCGGAGTGCTTCCCAATTCTCTGGCACGCGCGTCCAGTTTTCCGTCGCCTGATTCGCGGGAAAGGTCCAAATGAAGAAAATCACTAGCGTTGCTGCCATGAAAAGAAATGCCGCGGTGGCCCAACCAAACGCCGCGCGCCGCCCTCGCATTACGATCGCGAGACTGAGATTGGACATAATAGCGCCTACCAGGACAATGCCGAAGAACGCCCAGCCGCGATAAATGTCCTGCACGGTGAAATAAGCCTCCTGTGGTAGATCGATTTTGTTTGGAAGTACAGCAAGGTGGGCGCCAGCGGGAACCAGCGCCAGGGCTGTCAAAACGAGCGCCAGGAATTGTATTGTGCGTATCATGCTACCTGCCTTGGGTAAGGGAGAACCAGGATTTAATGGCTGGGGTATGTTCATAACGGAGTCGCCGTAGGGTAATACGAAAGGCTGTTCAACACTCAATCACACGGCTGGCTGCATGTCATTGCGTTTTTTCAATGAATACGGTTTTTTCCTCAAAGATAATATCCGGCAAAACTGTTTTCATCTGCTTGCAGCACTCGCCACCGATGCTTTTTGAGCTGTTCACGCGCAACCGAGGAGAACAATAAAATGACCAGTCTGGATAGAGGCCGAGCCATTGCGCTCGGTATTTTAATCACGGTATTGGACGTTCCAGTGATAAACGGCGCGCCGCTTGGTCTGCCCCCGGTGCCAATTCCGCCCGGCAATCTCCAGTCGGCGGCCAAGATTGCGCTTGGCGACCGGTTGTTTCACGAGGCGCGCTTCAGTAGCGATGGCAAGGTGAGTTGCTCGACCTGTCACGCCGAAGACAAAGCCTTCACCGACCACCAGCGGGTGTCTAAAGGTCATAATGGCTTGCTCGGTACCCGCAATGCCCCTACCGTCATCAACGCTGCCTACATGGAAACCCTGTTCTGGGACGGTCGCGAGCCCGATCTGGAGGGGCAGTCCAAGCAGCCCCCAGTCAATCCGGTGGAAGGCGGTCTGCCGGATCACGAAGCGTTGCTGGCGATCATTCGCGGTGATCCTTCCTACGTGAAGGCTTTCAAGAAAGTATTTGGCGTCGATGCCGAGGAGATCACCATTGATCATTACGCGCAAGCTATTGCCAGTTTCGAACGCACCCAGATCGCCGGCGACTCGCCCTTCGACCGCTACCAGTTCGGTGGCGACAAGTCGGCCATGAGTGAAGCGGCTATCCGTGGTCTGGAAGTGTTCACCGGCCAGGGCCGCTGTGTGTCCTGCCACATTATCGAGCAGACCCAAGCCCTTTTCACCGACAATCGCTTCCACAACATCGGCGTGGGCTTCAAGAATATTAAAGGTCGTGAGGCGGTAATCGCCGCGGAGTTTCTGAAAGCAAAGAACGCCGGAGCAGATGTCGACAAGACAGTACTCGCTGACCCAGATGCCTCGGAGCTGGGACGCTTCGCGGTCAATGAGGACATCAACAAGATTGGCGCCTTCAAGACCGCCACACTACGCAACATCGAGCTGACCCCGCCGTACATGCACGATGGCAGCCAGAAAACCTTGGAAGACATGGTCGAATTTTATAATAACGGCGGTCGAGTCCACGAGAGTGATCCGTTTTCGCCCTTTCTAAGCGGCGGCATTCGGCCTTTAAATCTCTCAGAGCAGCAGAAGAAAAATTTGGTCGAATTCCTCAAAGCGCTGACCAGCCCCAGCGTCGCCAAGCATGTGCCTAAAGTCGAGGTCATCGAAGTAAAGGAGGCTCCATGAGCAATATGAACCGTAGAACGTTTCTTAAGACCGGAGGCGCGGCGCTGGCCGCCAGCAGCCTACCATTAAGTCTGGTGGAAATCGCCTTCGGCAAGTCGGAACCTGAGAGCTTCACCTTTGCCTTTATCTCCGACTCCCACATCACCCATATCCAGGGCAAGGAATTTGTGCGCAATTGGGATCGCGGGTTGGTCCGTGCCGTGGCGGAGACCAATCTGCTCGATCCGCGTCCGGACTTCGTCTTCTACGGTGGCGATATAGCTCAGCTCGGCATTCCCGAGGAGATCGATCACGGGCTGGAACTGCTTAGCGCTCTACGCGGCGATGTGCATTACGTCATGGGGGAGCACGATTATTACTTCGATTTGGGCGAACACTGGCGCGAGCGGCTCGGTCCCGATCACTACAGTTTCGACCACAAGGGCGTACACTTCGTGGTGCTGAATAGCATTCTCACCTATGACGACTGGACCTTTGACAAGTGGGACACGCCGATGCGGCGCATGAAGGAGATGGCGCGTCTGGATAACCCCCAGGGATCGCCGTTCATGGTCGGCGACAAGCAACGCGATTGGCTCCGCAAGGATCTCGCCACGGTCAGCAAGGACACGCCGATCGTGGTGATGTCGCATTCGCCGCTACAGAAGATCTACAAGGGATGGAACTTCTGGACCGAGGACGCGGGGCAGGTACAGGAACTGCTCAAACCTTTCAATAAGGCGACTGTTCTGTATGGCCACGTGCACCAGATTCAGTACAACCAGATCGGCAACATCAGCTTCAACTCCGCCATGGCCACCGCCTGGCCCTGGCCCTACCCGGCCAGTTTCACCCAGGAAGCCAGCTATCTGCCTAAGCTGACGGTGGAAATGAACCGCGCCGATCCGTTTTTCGAACGCGACGCCACCGGCTGGCAGTTCATCAATTTGCAAACCGGCGATGCGGATGTCCACTACGTTTTACCCGACAACCGCAATCGTATCGTTGCCTTCAATGAAAACAAAGGCTACCCGGTCGACACCTATTATCAGCCGCAGTCAGACCGCATCCCGCCGCAGCACCACTTCTGAATCGAGGCAAAGGAAACTGACATGAACATGATCGATCATCTTACACAACACCTCTTTATTATGGCAGCTTTGTTGATAGCGCTTGGTCAAGGGGCACGGGCCGACGAATTCACCGGGTCCGATCTAGAACGCTGGAAACAGGAATACATGACCATGGTGAAAAAAGGCGAGCAGCTGTTTCACGGGGGTCTCCCAAGCAAGAACACGGTGTCCTGCGACCAGTGTCATCCAGACGCTGCCAATACACACCCGGAGACTTACCCAAAATTTCAGCAGCAGCTCGGGAAGGTGGCCGTACTAGGCGAGATGGTCAACTGGTGCATCGAAAACCCGCTGGAGTCCGACCCGCTGGCGCTAGATGATCCACGCATGACCGCCCTACAGGCCTATATCACGGAACAGAGGCGTGAAGTGCCGCTGGTACCCGGCACGCACTAGTACGTAAGTGCCGACCCGATAGAGTTACACCCCGGCACTACATTTACTTAACCTGAAATCTAGCGATCCGTAATCACCATGATTACTTGTAAGAACTACAGGGAAGTGTAAATTTTTAAATCGATGGGCTCCGCTAGAGGCAGACAATAAGCCACCATGCGGGCACTCGCCGCCGCTGTCAAATGTACGTGCGAAAAGATCCGAGGTCAGCTCCCGCTCATGAAGTCTAGATTCCGGATGCGTGAGATCCTGCTGTTCCCAAAGCGGAGCATTGCGCTTGTTACCTCCGAAGATCTTCGTCCGACTGCTTTCTGCAACGACAACCCTGTTATTGCCCTCAGGAAAATCTCACCCCGGCCTTATTAGGTTTCGAGCTCAGATGCCATTATACCGGCAGCGTGCCAACCGGCCGCTAACGTAACCACAAGAATTACTCGTTTAAACCGGCGAGTGGCTGCCGGTGGGTCGTAGGTGGCGATTCGTTTCGGCGGTATACTGAATAGCCCTGGATTCATCCCCGCCAGCGCCACCTGAGAGTGTCCCGCGCTGTAGCACTCGAGGTAGCCACGACGCAGGGCCCAGGCATAATCGAGAAGGTTGTAAACGTGTGTGACGGGTGGGGTAAAGCTCAGTTGCGGGACGTTTTTGTGTAGTTTTTGGGCTATCTCGACCAGCTTCACGATCCGGTCTCTACGGACGCAACCCTAGGATACCGCTCATCGAACCCGGACTATTGAACATGGCCTCAGACTCGGGACGCAGGATTGGAATTCGAACCACTTTAACAATTTCACAATCATTGCCGGGAGGTTGTATCCCTTCGCCCTTTTGGCTGGCATCGATTAGCGGTTCAGGGGACACCTGACTGGGGGGCTCGTGCTTGTAAGGTAGTAGGGTAGGGGCATACGTCACAAGTTAACCAAATTAGGAAAATGTCAAGTTCCCTGGTAAAGAAAATTTTACTTTAATAATCATTAAATTACATGTCTGCCCGATGTGTTGTGGTCAGAATGGCAAAAGCTATTCACTTTTAGGTTTTTTTAACATATTGTTTTAATTTAGATTTTATTTCTTGACAAATCCACTTTTTTCCTAACTTGTGACGAATGGGGTAGGGGTCTTAAAACAATCTGGAAACACATTACCTAATTTCAGAACCCCTGACCTCGCCGGAAGCGAAATGGGACCTTGTCGTCATTCTTCCGGGGGGCCGGTGAGGGTGTAGGTAAGACGCAAAGTTGTTCCGGGGTACACGAATTCGGCAGCATTCAGGTGATCCAAGAGGTGCTGGATCGCTCGGTTCGAACGCGGGTTGGCCAGTGTGTGCAACCGTACCTCTAACACCCCCGCGGCCGCATCCGGATAAATGTCCGCGTCCGATCGGAACAGATCGCGGAGCAAGGAACGCGCCTTGTCGGCGTGCGACATCTTTTCTCGCACAATCATCGCCAACGCCGTTTCCGCGCGGTACGCCACCAGCTTGACCGTGTCCGTCAGTCGTTTGCGGCTCGGAGCCAAACGCTGGAACTTCTCGCCTTCCGGCAATTCGTCCCATTCCCAATGTTTGGGCGTGGACGGCATCCGTTCTTTCAAGACGGTCAATTCGTGCTCCAACTGCTCGATCTCTTCCTGCATTTTGCCTTTCTCGCGCTCCCATTTCGTGATGTCCGACTCTTCAGCTTGCGGGTGAAGGGTCAGGGCTGCAAAGCGAGCTTGACGGTGCGTCAGTTTGCTCTTGACCGAGCGAAATTGCCGGTCCAGTTCCCGCCTGGCCGGGTTGACTACCGGCCGCGTGGTCCCAGAAATCGCTTCCGTTCCGTATTCACTAAGTGCATCCAGGGCTAACTGAGGATTTTAGGATCATTGATGGGAGCCCTCGATTCGGGTAAAAAGGGGGGGGCGTCTATATTTTCTATACTCATGCTCGCGTTGAGGCTAGAGGTGCGGCCCCGTGTTAAAGTGTAGCGGCTCAAATATGTTCGGCGATGATCGATCCTATCGTGGTGATTAGACCCCGGCAACAAAACGGATCTGGGGGGGGTTGGAGTTGCACCTCTGATAGTTTCCCACCCCTTGGTGGTGAACGCACGGTAAAGTAGTTCTTAAGGCGGAGTGTCAGGTAGCCCCAGCCGCCTGTCGATACGGGTTTAAAGTAGGGTAGGCACGTCCCCTTCTCGATAGGTCCTTTGAGGAGGTGTCATCATGATAGAGCCGTTAGTTCGGTGCTGTGCGGGATTGGATGTACACAAAGCGGTGGTGGTCTGCACAGTACTTCAAGAACACCCAAAAGGAGAGTTGAGTAAGGAAACGTGCGAGTATGCCACGTTTATTGGCGAAGTAACCGTACTGGCCAGCTGGTTAGCGTCGCTAGGCGTTGAATTGGCGGTCATGGAGAGTACGGGTGTTACTCTCGTCCGCTCACGTGACAGGATAAAATAGATGACTGCCAACTCAAACTCGAATCAAAACTCGGCCAAGGAGAAGGTCGCCGACCGTTGTACTAGCGGCGTCGAAGGCCTCGACGATATCCTGGCCGGCGGCCTGCCGCGCAACTGTTTCTATCTGGTGCAAGGCGACCCCGGTTCGGGCAAGACCACCTTGGCCTTGCAATTTCTCCTTGAAGGAGTGCGGCGAGGCGAAAAGGTCTTCTACATCACGCTTTCGGAAACGAAAGCGGAACTGCTGATGGTCGCCCGATCGCACGGTTGGTCGCTGGATAACATTCCACTACTGGAGATGTCGGCTATCGAATCTCTTCTTCGCCCGGAAGCGCAGACCACCGTGTTTCATCCCTCGGAATTGGAACTGACTAAGGTAACGAAGCTATTACTCGACGAGACGCGCGCGGCCGAGCCCTCGCGAATTGTATTTGATTCACTCTCCGAGTTTCGCTTAATGGCGGAAGCGCAGTTGCGTTATCGGCGGCAATTATTGAATCTCAAGCAGGAGTTCGCCAAGCTGCAAAGCTCAGTGCTGCTCCTGGACGACAAGATGAGCGGCCAGGGGATCCAAGCAGATCCGCACGTGCTCAGCCTCTCACATGGAGTCATAGAGATGGAACAGCTCGCGCCTGACTACGGCACTTCGCGCCGGCGTTTGCGCGTGCTCAAAATGCGCGGCGTAAAGTTTCGCGAGGGCTATCACGATTACACAATCGTGACTGGTGGCCTGCGTATTTTCCCAAGGCTGATTGCGGCCGAACATCACAGGGCGTTTGTGCATGACGCAGTATCCAGCGGGATAGATGAGTTGGATAAGTTGTTGGGCGGTGGATTAGACCGCGGAACGACTACACTAATGCTGGGCGCCGCAGGTACGGGCAAATCCACTTTGGCGATGCAATTCGCGGCGCAGATGGCCGCGCGAAACGAGCCCGGCATGATTTTCACCTTCGACGAAAGCCTCGGCATTATGCTCGGCCGGGCGAAGGCCCTGGGCTTCGATTTGGAAAAGCACTTGCGAAGCGGTGTCGTGACTGCGCATCAGGTTGACCCTGCTGAACTATCGCCCGGCGAGTTCGCGGTCCGAGTGCGGCAGGGCGTGGAAGCCGGGGCCAAGCTTGTCATCATCGATAGTCTCAATGGTTATCTCAATGCCATGCCGGGCGAGAAATATCTCAATATCCAGCTACATGAACTTTCGTCGTATCTGAACCAGCAAGGCGTCATCACTATTCTGATTCTGGCACAACACGGATTGATCTCTCTGGCCGTATCACCGGTCGATCTCAGCTATTTGACGGATACGGTGGTGTATCTCCGGTATTTTGAAGTAGCCGGAGAGGTAAAGCAGGCGCTCGCCGTAGTTAAGAAGCGCAGTGGTCGTCACGAAAAAACGATTCGTGAATTCAAGTTGGAATCCGATCGTGGGATTCGCGTTGGTGAGTCGTTGAAAGAATTTCATGGCGTTTTGACGGGCGCGCCAGTGTTCGAAGGCACCGATAAACGAATGATGAAATAAGACGATGCCGCTGACCAAATCAGAGGAGCGGATCATCATCATGGCGCCGATAGGACAAGACGCCAGAGCTATGGCCATGCTGCTAGAGCCCGAAGGTTTTCAGCCTGAGATTGTGAGTGGTCCCGCGCAATGTTGCGAAAAACTTTCTGATGCGGGCGCGGTATTGTTGACCGAGGAAGCGTTGGAACTGCCGCAAGTTGCCGACCTGATCGATACTCTCGAGGCGCAGCCGCCATGGTCTGAATTGCCGCTAATCGTGTTGACTAGTGGTGGAGAATCTCGGCTGGCTAAGTTGTTGGATTTGCTGGCCGAAGCAGCTGGAAGTGTTACCCTGCTCGAGCGCCCGATGAGCGCAGCCACTCTGCTGCGTTCGGTTCAAGTGGCCCTGCGTTCACGACGCCGCCAATATCAGGTGCGTGACTTGCTTGAGCGTCAACAGATCCTGCGCGGCGAAGCAGAAGAAGCTAACCGCATTAAAGATGAATTTCTCGCCACTGTCTCTCATGAGTTACGCACGCCGCTGAATGCAATTTTGGGATGGGCGACGCTGATCCGCCAAGCCAGAGCGGATGAGCATACCCTCGCTCGGGCGATTGAAACGATTGAACGCAATGCGAAAGCCCAAGCGCAACTGATCGAAGACCTGCTGGATGTTTCACGAATGATCTCAGGCAACCTACGGCTCAACGTGGAACAAATCGACCTTGTATCGGTTATCAAAGCAGCCGTCGACGTCGTCCATCCGGCGGTGGAAGCCAAGGGTATTCAATTGGATTTGGATCTGGACTTCGTCGACCGCTTGGAAGCGGATGCCCATCGCCTGCAACAAGTTGTTTGGAATTTTCTGTCCAATGCAGTCAAGTTTACGGGCGCTGGCGGACGAGTTCAGATCAGGCTGGAACAAGTTGAGTCTCAAGCTCGAATCACAGTGAGCGATACTGGCGAAGGCATCGATCCCGAATTCCTGCCGCACATCTTCGAACCGTTCCGGCAGGCTGACGGCACGAGCACGAAACGAAGTGGCGGACTGGGGTTGGGGCTCGCCATCGCGCGCCGTCTCGTCGAAATGCATGGCGGAACCATCTCCGCGAAAAGTGAAGGCGCAGGGCGCGGTTCGACTTTTACGCTCGGTATTCCCATGAGACCAGTTCACGAGACATTACCGGCACTAGCGCGTACTTCCGAAGGTTCGCTGTTACACACCTCCAGTTCAGACACGGACCTGCCGAGTCTTACTGGCGTAAGGATTCTGGCGGTCGACGATGAAAAAGACACGCGCGAGATGGTCAAAGAAGTGCTCGAGCAATTCGGCGCGAATGTTTTGTCTGCCGGGTCAGCCAGGGAAGCGTTCGCCGCACTTCATGACTGGAACCCGGACGTCATTGTGTGTGACATCGGAATGCCGGGCGAAGACGGCTATTCCTTGATTCGGAAAGTCAGACAGTTGGAATCTCACCGGGATAGAAACACACCTGCAATTGCACTGACGGGATTTGCACGCCCGGAAGATCGCAAATGCGCACTAGCCGCCGGCTATCAGATGTTCATACCGAAACCCGTCGAGGCGAATCAATTAGTCAGCACCATAGCCAAGCTGATTGGGACAGCTAATGGCCAACACTAAAGAGAGCGGCTCGATTGAAAAGTTGCGAAGATTGTCCAGTGCGGAGAGCCGGATAGCATGATCGTGACGGTCTTCATGATGAGTGAAAGATGAGGGACCTACGTGCGTTGACCAGTCTGACGTTACTTGCTTTGACGGCCAAAACATCGATAAATACTGCTTGGTCATGCATAGTACCCGAAACAAAAACACAACATCACTACTGATGACCGAAAGAGCGATACCGAGATGAGCGCGCCATAGCATAAATCTTTCTTATCACTGGATGCTTAGGTGAACAACCTATAACCCTCCAGATCGAGATAAATTCTCTGGAACAAATGCTGAATATTACCGATCCCATAGCAACGACGTTGAAGCACCTTGTTCTTGTTGTTCAGCCCCTCGACAAAGCCACTGGTATGGCGGTTATGGAAATAAATTGGTGATGTCCTCCATTCGCGCGTCCACTCGCTCGATTGCCCTGTTATTTTTAAGCCGCTAAGAAGTCGAGTCGACGACAACATTAAATTTACGATCCAGCATCCTGGCTATCGTTTTATTTTGAAATTTCTCTAGCGCGGTCAGCGGTGCGGGGATATTACGCTTCTTTTTCATGACGACGGTCACCGAGTGGGCGTATCCGATATATGGGGGAGGGCTATTTAGGAGTTTAAAAGGAATCCCGCAAATAACAAAATCTTACTTTCAAATCAGCTTAAAATGCTTATGTACTCCATGAATGCCTCGTTTTTATCTATTTTAAAGGATTTTTCTATCTATTAAATTTCTCTCCCTCACTTATCAGATGCGCCCTTTCTTAAGACCGGAGGCGCGGCGCTGGCCGCCAGCAGCCTACCATTAAGTCTGGTGGAAATCGCCTTCGGTAAGTCGGAACCCGAGAGCTTCTCCTTTGCCTTTGTCTCAGACTCCCACATCACCCATATCCAAGGGAAGGAGTTCGTGCGCAATTGGGACCGCGGGCTGATTCGTGCCGTGGCGGAGACCAATCTGCTCGATCCGCGCCCGGACTTCATCTTCTACGGTGGCGATATAGCTCAGCTCGGCATTCCCGAGGAGATCGATCACGGGCTGGATCTGCTTAGCGCTCTACGCGGCGATGTGCATTACGTCATGGGGGAGCACGATTATTACTTCGATTTGGGCGAACACTGGCGCAAGCGGCTCGGTCCCGATCACTACAGTTTCGACCACAAGGGCGTACACTTCGTGGTGCTGAATAGCATTCTCACCTATGACGACTGGACCTTTGACAAGTGGGACACGCCGATGCGGCGCATGAAGGAGATGGCGCGTCTGGATAACCCCCAGGGATCGCCGTTCATGGTCGGCGACAAGCAACGCGATTGGCTCCGCAAGGATCTCGCCACGGTCAGCAAGGACACGCCGATCGTGGTGATGTCGCATTCGCCGCTACAGAAGATCTACAAGGGATGGAACTTCTGGACCGAGGACGCGGGGCAGGTACAGGAACTGCTCAAACCTTTCAATAAGGCGACTGTTCTGTATGGCCACGTGCACCAGATTCAGTACAACCAGATCGGCAACATCAGCTTCAACTCCGCCATGGCCACCGCCTGGCCCTGGCCCTACCCGGCCAGTTTCACCCAGGAAGCCAGCTATCTGCCTAAGCTGACGGTGGAAATGAACCGCGCCGATCCGTTTTTCGAACGCGACGCCACCGGCTGGCAGTTCATCAATTTGCAAACCGGCGATGCGGATGTCCACTACGTTTTACCCGACAACCGCAATCGTATCGTTGCCTTCAATGAAAACAAAGGCTACCCGGTCGACACCTATTATCAGCCGCAGTCAGACCGCATCCCGCCGCAGCACCACTTCTGAATCGAGGCAAAGGAAACTGACATGAACATGATCGATCATCTTACACAACACCTCTTTATTATGGCAGCTTTGTTGATAGCGCTTGGTCAAGGGGCACGGGCCGACGAATTCACCGGGTCCGATCTAGAACGCTGGAAACAGGAATACATGACCGTGGTGAAAAAAGGTGAGCAGCTGTTTCACCGTGGTTTAGCAAGCAAGAACACGGTGTCCTGCGACCAGTGTCATCCAGACGCTGCCAATACACACCCGGAGACTTACCCAAAATTTCAGCAGCAGCTCGGGAAGGTGACCGTACTAGGCGAGATGGTTAACTGGTGCATCGAGAACCCGCTGGAGTCCGACCCGCTGGCGCTAGATGAGATGATCCACGCCTGACCGCCCTACAGGCCTATATCACGGAGCAGAGGCGTAAGGTGCCGTTAGCACCGGGTACGCACTAGTACCCAAGTGCTGATCCGATGGAGTTTAATTTCGGCACGATATTTTCTTAAGCTCGAATCCCAGCGATCTCTTTTAGCGAGACGGATGCGTATGCCGACGGTTACCTGAGCAAGAAAGAGGTCAATGAGCATCCCGCTCTGATTGCACATCGGGATCGCGGCGACCAGAATGGCGACAACCGGATCGACCTGACTGAATTCAGTGCCTTCAAAGCGAGCGGTTTCAGGACGTCGCCCACGCAATAAATTGCTCTTGGCAATGTCCAACCGGGCGAGGGGTAGCCAGGGCAATGCGGTAGGGGGCACGAAAGTGGCAGCAGTGGATCTGGGTCTTACTAAGTTCTCGGTGGCGTTCCAGCGTTATTGGGATCGGCGGGGTAGTTCCGCCGGTCTTTTATCTCGGCGGTTGTTCGCTTGGCGCGATACGGCGCCGGTTCGCTTCCATCTTAGTAGTTCGCCTTCCACGCGTACTTTAAAACCAGCGTCCATTCTATAATCTATCTCCCATGCCGGTTTGTAGGGAGTTATGTTTCTAGCGATGAAGTACTGACGATCAAAAATTACTACAAAATGGCACAGAAGCAGCAAGTTGATTTCTACCGCAACTTAAGTTGGATAGCTTCGGTGAATTGATTCCGGAAAAGTCTAGCGATTAGAAATCAATGCGGGGAAAAGCATCCCAAATAGGGACGGAACGCGAAGTGGCGGGCCGCAACCGTTCTTTTAGACAACTGTAGGCATATCTAACCTCTATAACGATTCATGAAAACGACAACATGAGTGGAGCAGCAAAGATAATTCGTGGTTGGTTCCTAAGAGTTGTTTTGCAACCTATTCATCAAAATATCGTCGCTAATTGATGGACATATCCTTTCCTGATCTCAACTGGCAATTATATCTTTCTCACATTACCAGGCTCATCGTTGCGCTTGTTCTGGCGCTGCCCATTGGTTGGGATCGCGAACGAACAGCGCGCAGCGCGGGAATGCGCACATTCTCGCTTGTCTCGATTGCGAGTTGTGGTTATATGCTAGTAGGGCAGGCTGTGGCTGGAGACTCTCCTGAAGCGTTAGCCAGGGTTTTCTATGGATTGATGACCGGAATTGGTTTTATCGGTGGCGGTGCGATTTTAAAAGAAGAGGGTATAGTTAGAGGAACGGCGACTGCAGCTAGTATTTGGAATACCGGCGCAGTAGGTGCCGCAGTAGCCTTTAACCGTTATGAAATAGGCATAATGCTATCCTTGCTGAATTTTCTGATCATGTTAATCATGTCGCCAATCAAAGCCAAGCTTAGCAGCCGATCAAAGCCAAGTTTAGCAAATGACTCAAAAACAGCTCTCCACAAGGTGCATTCAGAAACAAGTAATCACTGAGCTATTGGGTGGTTTACTCAGGGCTCTAGGCTGCACGGTTCGGAGTGGTTATTGGTGGTTTACACATGGTCATTGATCAATGTCATCGATTAATTGTTCTTCCACGAGTTTGATACTGTCTACTCGAGTTGGCATTTTGGATTTCGAGGAGAGTTCTGGAGGCCATAGCATCCAGGGTAGCTCACTGGTTCAGTTTATGGTTGCGAGGTTGGGGCGATACGTTATTACGCGGTGGTATTGCACTTGCTTGGTTATATATGCGCCCTATTTCTAGGGCAGAAGTGTAATCAACGCCGACCAGTCGCATGGATTTCAAACATTATTCAATACTTCATATTAACTTGGCCGATCATGTATTGAAGCAGGTGGCTGTGGCCGATGTAAAGGACTTCGATCGCTTCGTAACCCGGGAAACAGGTCAATGCTTCGTCGACTACCTGCTTGAACCAGAGCTAGATGCATTGTCGGTTGAGGTAGTGTACGAGAATGGCTGCAGCTCGTGCGGACTACAGTGAGGGTCTGGCGAAACGGCATTTCGGGAATTACGATGGAGATGAACAGTTTCGAAAGTCTCGGAGCGGATTCACGAGTTGTAGAAATACGTCCAGTGTCGGCGGACAACGAAGTGCAACGGCGCCACGCGGTACAGGCAGCTCCGACATCGGAAGCCGGGGCCGGCCCGCTGCTGCAATTGGTGGCAGCGGCGGCTTTATGCACGGCATACACGGTCAGCAACGAGCTGACACGCCGCGCCACGGACTCGCAGGCATCCAGAGCCGAAATCCGGCAGGTCTTGGCACAGATGACTTCTACCCTGGGATTTCTGGCCGTTGGCGCGTTGCCTTCGAAAAAGTTATTCGAAAGTGGCGAGTCAGAGCGTCGTAAGAGCGAAGCCTGAGGCTGGGTGCCAATATGGTCATACATAACCGCCAGATCGCCAATCTATTTGCCAGACTAGCCGACCTGATGGAGTTGGATGGCGCCAATCCGTTTCGCGTCCGCTCCTACCGCCAGGCGGCACAGACCATCGCCGGCCTTTCCGATACCCTCGTCAAGCGGGTGCGAAACGGTGAAGATCTGACCGACCTGCCAAGTATCGGCAAAAGCATTGCGGAAAAGATCGCTACCATTGTGGAAACGGGGCGCTTGCCCCAGCTCGAGGAACTCGAAAAACGGATGCCTGCGGAGCTCAGCGAGGTGATGAGGCTATCTGGCCTCGGATCCCAACGGGTAAAACTCTTGCACCAGGATCTGGGCGTCGATAGCCTGGCGGATCTGGAGCGGGTGGTCGAGCGCCACGAGGTGCGCGAGCTTCCCGGCTTCGGCGCCAAGACCGAGCAGAGCATCGGCGAACGGCTGGCCCGCTGGGAAGGGGCTGAGCGACGCACGCCACTGCCGCAGGCGGAAGAAATCGCCCGGTCCCTGCTGGACTATCTCAAGGCTATCGACGGAATTAAGGATCTGACGATCGCAGGCAGTTATCGTCGCCGCAAGGACACCTTGGGCGACCTCGATATCCTGGTCACGGCCACGCAGGGCGCACCGGTAATGGAGCGATTCGTCGGCTACGACGAAGTGCGGGAGATTGTTACTCAAGGCCAAGCCCGTTCCACCGTGATCCTGAGCTCCGGCATGCAGGTGGATCTGCGGCGGGTGCCGCAGCTTAGCTACGGCGCGGCGCTGCATTATTTCACCGGTTCCAAGTCTCACAACATCGCGGTGCGCCGGATGGGTGTCAGGAAAGGTTTGAAGATCAACGAATACGGTGTGTTCCGAGGCGACAAGAGGGTCGGCGGACGCACCGAGGAGCAAGTCTACGAAAGCATCGACCTCCCTTATATCGAGCCGGAGCTACGCGAGAACCAAGGCGAGATCGATGCTGCCGGTGAAGGCAAACTGCCGCATCTGGTTACGCTCGCGGACATACAAGGTGATTTGCATGCCCACACTCGGGCCAGCGATGGCTACGACAGCCTGGAGACCATGGCGGAAGGCGCCGCCAAATGTGGCTATGCTTATCTTGCCATCACCGACCATTCGCAGCATCTGACCGTGGCCCACGGCCTGGATGAACGACGCCTTGCTGCGCAGATCAACGAAATCGATCGGCTAAATGACAAGCTGGATGGCCGCATTGAGCTGCTTAAGGCGATCGAATTGGACATCCTCGAGGATGGCACCTTGGATCTTCCGGATACGATCCTGAAACAGCTCGACCTTCGGGTGTGCTCAGTCCATTACAAATTCGATCTACCGCGAAACAAGCAGACCGAGCGTATCCAGCGTGCCATGGAAAGCCCCTACTTCAATATCCTGGCTCATCCCACCGGACGCCTGATCGGGGAGCGTGAGGCTTATGAAGTGGATCTGGAAAAGCTCATCGAAGCAGCGGCCAAGCACGGCTGCTTTCTAGAGGTGAATGCGCAGCCAAAACGCCTGGATCTGGATCCTGCGGGGTGTCGGTTGGCCAAGGAGGCGGGCGTAAAGGTCGCCATCTCTACCGACGCGCCAGGCATGGCGCGTAGCGTTGACGGGCGCTGGCAACGGAAGGCGAAAGCCGGCGGGAAGTGACTCGAGGGTGAAAGTCCTTGGAGACCTGATGACGGGAACTCTAGCCGAACAGCAAGGGTGTCCACGCGAGGTGGAATCTGAAGGAAGCTGAAGGCAAACGTCTGGCCCGAGGCACACGAACGCATGTGAGGCATCGTCTTGTGGGTGAGGAAGCGTCGGTGTGCGAAGCCGAAGTCATCCGGAACGAGGTGGTGTATATGCGGCGGGGATGGACGGAAAGTCACGCGTCTTACCTGGGAGATCTGTCCACTTGCCTTGTGCTAGAGCAACCGAGAGGTTGGTCGATGGGTGGGCAGAAGTGAGCAGACGGGATAGTAGGTGAGTGTCAGGCGAAGCTAGTGAGGCACTCCGAGACCGAAAGGTGGAGCAAACGGATAGGCCGAGCGTAACGACACTCACTGAAGGCCTGAACAAGTGAACCGGCCCGATGCCGGAACCTCGATGCGGAAGGAGACACCGTTATGACAACTGAGATGTGCAACGACCCGGGAAGGAGGCGGCCGGCAGTCGCCATGAGCCCGGTGTTGGGGGTCAAGCGGCGACGGCGGCGACGGAAGCCATCGGACCACCGACCGAAGCGTTGATGGAGCAGATTCTAGACAGAGAAAACCTACGAAACGCGTTGCAGCGGGTACAGGCCAATAACGGGGCACCGGGCGTAGACGGGATGACCGTGGACGAGCTACCGGACCACCTACGGGAGCACTGGCCCGCGATCCGAGAGCAGCTACTGAATATGACCTACAGGCCATCGCCGGTGCGGGAAGTCTACGTGCCCAAACCCGGCGGTGGTCAGCGGATGCTCGGTATACCCACCGTACTGGACGGCTCATCACCCAAGCGGTTTTGCGGGTGATGAGTCCGATCTTCGAACCCGGTTTTTCAGAGCACAGCTATGGGTTTCGCCCTGGACGTAGCGCACACCAAGCGGTTGAGCAGGCGTGTGGCTATATAGCCGAGGGTTACCGATGGTTGGTCGATATTGACTTGGAAAAGTTTTTCGACGATTCGTCATAATGCCCCCTGGTTCATGAAGAGTGGTTAAACAAGTCGAGCTGATTATCTACTACATTGATTCTTAGTCCTTTTCTGCGGCCCAGATAAACGTGGACGGCTTTGAGTTCGCCATTCTTTACACGCTGCAACACCGTTTGGCGCGAGACCCCCAGGATTTTAGTCGCTTCCTGCATAGTCACGTAATTCTCCGGAGCCTGTTCGACAAAGCGATTGCGCAGTTCCTCGGTGATCCGGATTTGCCACGGTGCACCCGGCGTAACCTGCTCGCCGGCAACGAATCCGTCGTTCACCCATCGGTGCAGCGTCGAAGGTGCGAGGTCCAGGATCTTAGCCGCTTGTTTGATACTCACCAAATCACCTTCGGGTGACTCGATCGGTGGTTCGAAACGGAGGATATTCCAATGTCGGCGTAAATTGCCGACGAGGTTGGCGGTGAAGCGCAATCCACGCGCCGTGGTTCGACCCTGTCTGTTCAGGATACCGGCGATGACGGTGTCCGGATAGTGAGTGGCTAATCGGCGGAGCAGTTCGATGGTGTCTTCATCCGTGCGCACGGTGGCTGGTCGAGAACGTGGGAGGTTGACATCGAGTTCGGTCAGCAGTCCACCGCGCCAGCGCAGGGTCAGATGCGCACGCTTTTCGTCGCGACATACCGTGATGATGACTTCCTCGAGCAGAGTACGCAGCAGTTCCTTTTGGTCGCGGCATGTTGTGGTGGGTGCACACCACACGCGTTTGAGATCGTTACCGAACGAAAGGATGGCACGCCGTTCATCGGCGCTCAGTGTTTTGGGTCGTTGGGTTTCTCGACGCTCAAGCTCGGCTTGGGCCTGTTCGAGGTGACGTAACCGTTGTTCCCATTCGGCCTCCAGGCCGCGTGCGACTAGCCTATTTTCGGGCTCTACAGATCGGTAGCGGCGTTCGGCCCGCTCGGCCTCATAGCGAGCGCGTTCGAGCGCCAAGCGCCATTGTGCCAAGGCGGCATCGTGGTTGGCTTCTATCTGCTCAGCGGCGATCAATGCGGCCTTCACACCGGCGGGCGAGAGTGCCTCAACAAAGGCCTCGGTGACAGCCTGATCGATTTGCACACCGCCGACGTTGAGGCAATAGACGCCTCGACCCTCGACGATGTCTTTGCCTGCACAATGATAGCCTGGGGTGTGGTTTCTCCCGCGGTAATGGGTGCGCAGCCGGCGTCCGCAATGACCACAGGTTGCCAAACCTTGCAGCAAGGCCGCCCCTTCTCTCACCGCGCCGCCACCTTTGTGGGGTTGTGGGCGGGTATTACTGGCAATACGGGTTTGATTGGCTTCATAGGTCGCCCAGTCGATATAACCTTCATGGTGTTCGTGGATGAGCACACCCCATTGCGACTGAGGGAGTTTGCGGACGCGTTTTCTCACCCGTCCGTGCTCATCGACATAGCGCTCATGTCGCGTTTTACCATAGACATAGGCTCCCGCATACACTGGGCTGCTCAGCACGCTGTGGATCGCATGATAGGTGGGTGCGACCCACTGGATGTCACGCAACTGGATCGACTGCAGAGGAAAGTCCAGACCCTCAGAACGGAACCATAACCAGACCCGACGCACTGAGCCGAACTCTTCGAAGCGCTCAAAAACTGTGCGTATAGCGCCCGTGACCGCCTCATCGGGATGCAAGCGCACCTCACCGTCGGCTTCGCCCCAGACCAGGCCGACCGGCAGCCCTCGGCGCAGTTCCCCGCGCGTGGCTTTGTTGCGAATGCCGCCATCAAGACGGGCTCGCAGGATATGAAGCTCTGCTTCAGACATGGTCCCTTTCAACCCGAGCACGAGCCTGTCGTTGAACTGCGCCGGGTGATAGAGGCCATCGGCGTCACCAATCAGAGTATCGGTCATGGCACACAGATCGAGCAACTGATACCAATGGGCGTTATTGCGTGCCAAGCGCGAGACCTCGAGGCCGAGAATGATCCCGACCCGTGCCAGCGCTACCTCAGCGGTCATGCGGGCGAAGCCGGTGCGCGCCGTGACGCTGGCACCGGACAGGCCCAGGTCTTCGTCAATGATCGTCACCTGCTCAGGTTGCCAACCGAGGGCGCAGGCCTTGTCGAGCAGCGCATATTGACGTTCGGTGGACTCGCGGTTGTATTCGACTTGGGTGGTGGTGGATTGGCGCACATAGACAAAGGCGGCGCGGTTTAAATGATTCGGCGTGACTTTGCTTGTTTCAGTCATCATCTTTCTCCTGCCTTGGGGCTTGCGGCGTTGCCGTCTGTGCAATCAGACGAGCCAGCACGTCGACGACGGCCAGGCGTTGTTCGTCGTTCAGTTGTGTCCACACCGCTTCGTGGGGGCAGGGGATGTCCAAGAACATCAGATGTCTTTGTTGCACAGTGGCGCTCCTCTGAGTTGGTGATACGTTGTCGAAGAGCATTGACGAGAGAGCCGGCATGGAGCAAGTCGGAGAGCGGGGCGAGGACTTGCTTAGGCGCCGTTCGCCTAGCCTCAGAAGGGGCGTCTTCAGCCGAGGGCCAGTCAGTCCAATCGGCCGGGATCAGTGATCGACTTTCATCTGGGAGGATCAGTAGTAGGTGGAGCTGACCTCCTCGGTGGGTTTGCCATAACGCTTGCAGCGTTTGGCCTTCTAACGGATGGCGTCTACGAGTGATAGTAACGGGTCGCGGAAAGTCTTTGAGATGGGTAGTGTGTCGTGTTTTCTTTCGACCGAGTCAACCACGACATGCTCGTGAGTCGGGTAGCGAGGAAAATCAAGGACAAGCGACTCCTGAAACTGATCCGACGCTATCTGAGCGCAGGGATCATGAGCGGGGGGGTGGTCAGTGCTCGACAAACAGGGACCCCTCAGGGGTCACCGCTTTCACCGTTATTATCGAATATCCTATTGGATGACTTTGATAAAGAACTCGAACGCAGGGGCCACTGCTTCTGCCGCTACGCTGATGACGCCAATATCTACGTCAAAAGCCGGCGTGCGGGAGAACGGGTGATGGCGTCACTAACGCATTTCCTGGAAGGCCGATTGCGATTGAAGGTGAATCGAGCCAAAAGTGCCGTGGATCGGCCCTGGAACCGAGCGTTTCTGGGCTACACGGTGACGAACCACCGCTCGCCGCGATTGAAACCGGCACCGAAGTCGGTCAAAAGGGCGAAGGATCGGATACGTCAGATTACCCAGCAGGGGCGGGGTCGTAATATCCGCCAGGTCATCAAGGAGATCAATGAATTTACCCGAGGATGGGTAGGCTACTTTCGGCTTGCCAGCGTGAAAGCCGCGTTCGAGCAGTTGGATCAATGGCTACGTCGTCGACTGCGCAAAATCCTTTGGGAGCAGTGGCGTAAACCAAAGACTCGGCGTCGAAAGCTGATAGCGCTAGGGGTTGAGGCGACGCGGGCACGTAAAGCAGCGGCCACCGGTCTTGGGGCTTGGTGGAACGCAGGGGCTTCGCACATGCATGCGGCAGTGACCATTCGGCTACTGGCTCAGTGGGGACTTCTCGGTCTGCTAGATCAACTCCGCAGTTGGCAGCGGTCCACTTGAACCGCCGTGTACGGTCCCGTACGCACGGTGGTGTGGGCGGACGGGAGGAGTAATGCTCCCTCCGACCCGATTCTCACAGCACGGCGAACTTACAAAATATGCGACTTGGAGTCGATCAAGCACGCCGCGGTTGGCTGGAAGCGGGTGATGTGATCAACACCCGTCGTATTGCTGATCTACGCCGGTTGTTGCAACGCGACTGAGCGTACGTCAGCAGATTGGCTAGCGATCCGGGGACAGCATGCATAGCCGATTATCGCTGCCCATCAACCTTTTCTTGCGTTTCCCCGAGGCAATGGTTCGACCGGTTGACGGCCGGGGGGATGGGCTGGGTTTGAGCATCACCAATCGCCTGCTTGGAAAGCTCGATAGGCAGCTGGTAGTGTATAATCAACTCGATATGGGCAACTCCTGCCCCTATTCTTCTGACCGAACCTTTAAAGGAACTCACTCCGATTGTTGCGATAGAAGGACATCGGTCGGGGATTCATTGGATCGATTGGCGAATGAATGTGATACGTCGATCAAATAGTGAGGTGTTTCCGCGCCATATCCTTTTTAATAATTTTTAGTGAGAGGCCATACCGAAGTGTTTCGGGCACCTCGTTGATGGCAAGAATGTCGTTGCACTCCACGGCGTCATAGTCCTCTTTATGGGTGAAGCTCAGCGGAACAATGCCGAAGTTGACCATGTTCTGCCAATGGATGCGGGCGAAACTCTTAGCGAGGATCACGCGCAGCCCCAGCGAGCGCGGCGCAAGGGCAGCGTGTTCACGGCTCGATCCCTGCCCGTAGTTATCCCCGGCAACCACAAACAAGCCCGTATCGCGATAGGGCTTGGTGCGCTCGCAAAATGTCGCATCGATCGGTTCGAAGACGAACCTGGCGATTGCCTCAATGTTGCTGCGGTAAGGCAGCACGCGGGCCCCCGCGGGCATGATCTCATCGGTGGAGATTGTTGTCTTCAAACTTGAGCAGTACCGGCCCCTTGATTCGATTCGGCAAGGGTTCAAGTACGGGCAGCGGCTTGATGTTGGGACCTTTTTCGATGGGCACGTCATGGCCATCGGGCAACGGAGCTAACATGACCAGGGTGCCGGTCGCATCCTGCGTAAGGGTCCGGTCGATCTTGATCGAGATCTCCGCGCCCGGTGTCAGATTGCCCTGCATCAGGTGCGAAGCGATCGATGTTTGTGCAACGTTCATAGCCATGTTTATTTATCCATGAGGCCTTCGGGTTTGTAACAATTACAAAGCACTAGTAAACATTACAATAGCTGGTGCGGGGTTACGCGCACCCTATCCATTGCCGATCAAAAGGCCGATGCGTGAGCGGTGCCGCGGCCCTCCACGATTTCAAGCACGCGCTCTTCGATGGACTGACGATCGATTCCTTGACGGGCGAGCAGCTCGGCTCGTGATCCCGAGTGGAGGTGTCTCGTGATGGCTAACCGGTGTACCGGGGCGAGAGCGCTTACGGCACCGGCTACCGCTTCGCCGAGTCCACCTTCGGCAAGGTGGTCTTCGACCACCATCAATTGTCCCGTTTCATGCGCCGCTTGCGTTAAGGTTGCCGTATCCAGCGGCTTGATGGAGTAGGCATCGATCACACGGCAGGCAATGCCGTATTTAGCTAGCGCTTGATGAGCGGCTAGGGCTTCGTGAACCGTGATGCCTGCCGCGATGAGGGTGATGGTATCCTCTGCCGAGCTGCATAGCGTTTTGCTGCCGCCGACCGCAAAGCTCGCCTCCATCGGGTAGATGACTGGCGTTTTGGGTCGGGTCATGCGCAGGTAAACGATGCCGGGTGTCGTTGTGGCCAGTTCGGTGAGCCGCTCGGCGCTCACCGCATCGCAGGGGTAGAAGACCGTGCTGCCGACCACGGCGCGAAATAGGGCCAAATCCTCGAGACCCATCTGCGAAGGGCCGTCCTCGCCGATGGAAACACCGGCGTGGCTGCCGCACAGTACCAGGTGCGGGGGTTGTGTGTGACCGGCCATACGCACGAAGTCGGCGGCTCGGGTGAGAAAGCAGGCAAAACTGGTCGCAACGGGAACCTTGCCGTTAACGGCCAGTCCGAGCGCCGTTCCCACCATATTCTGCTCGGCGATGTAGCTCTGGAAGAAGCGTTCCGGAGCGGTTTCGGCGAATAGCTTCGCATAGGTGGAATTCTTAACGTCGCCATCCAACACGACGAGCTGAGGATTAACCGCGGCGAGCTTTCTTAAGGCGTTGCCGAAAGCCGCGCGCGTGGCGATCTCGTCGCCGAGGGCATATTCGTTTACGCTTATAGCGCGCGGGGTTGCGCTAGGGGGAGCCGTTGTCTGTCCTAGACGACGGGGTGTTATCTGCCGCTGCCGCGGTGCCTCCGCCTCGCCGAGTTCCTGCAAAGCGAGTTCGAGTTGGTCTTCGTCCAGCGCTTTGCCGTGCCAGCCTAGCTGGCCCTCGAGAAACGAAATGCCTTTGCCTTTATCAGTGCGCGCGATGATCGCTGTGGGGCCATCCTCCCGGGCGGTTTCCAAGGCGTCAAGAATCGCCGCCAGGTCGTGACCATCGATCTCACAGGCTTGCCAGCCGAAGCTTCTAAACCGCTGCGCCAGCACTTGGGTGTTGTGTCGATAGGGGGTATAGCCGGTCTGACCGAGTCCATTGACGTCGACGATGGCAACCAGATTGGTGAGCGATTGCAGGGAGGCGAATTGGGCGGCTTCCCAAACGGAACCCTCCGAACATTCGCCATCTCCCAACAGGCAATAGACGCGAGTATCCAAGCCATCGAGGCGGTTGGCCAGCGCCATGCCATTGGCCGCCGCCAGGCCCTGGCCCAGCGATCCGGTAGCCACCTTCACCCAGGGGTTGTCCGGCGTGGGATGGCCTTCCAGGGGACTGTCGATTTGTCGTAGCGACAGGGGATCTTCCGTGATTGCGCCGGCCTCCGCCAAGGCGGCCCACAGGATGGGGGCGGCGTGGCCTTTGGAAAGGATAAAACGATCGACATCGCGTGCGTCAGAGTCGCCGGGGTCCCAGCGCATTTCGTGGAAAAATAACGCCGCGACCAGCTCTGCGCAGGACAGGCAGGACGTTGGGTGGCCAGAGCCTGCGGCGCTGGTCATGCGCAGCACCAAGCGACGTAACCGCTTCGCCGTCTGTGCGAGCTCTGCAACCGACTTAGGATTGCGGTATCGTTGGCGGCGTGACTCGAGCGTATTCAGCAACGTGACGTAAGGATCGATGAATTTCTGAATGCCTTCGTTGAGGAGTTGTGCGGTGATGGACTCGAAGTCGATTCCCAGCACAGCTAACTGTTCCAAGACCCGCAGCGACGCATCGATTTCCGTTTCGAGGGTAGGTTCCACGACACCGTGATCGGCGAATGCGGCAATCGTCGTCTCGGGCATTGTGTTTACCGTGTGCGCACCGATGAGAGGTTCGACATACATCACATCGCGGTAGCTGGGGTTCTTGGTGCTGGTGCTTGCCCACAACAAGCGTTGAACCCTGGCGCCCTGTTGAGCCAGAGCGCACCAGCGCTCGCTTTGAGTCAACCGTTTAAAGCGCTGATAGGCGAGCTTGGCGTTGGCGATGGCCGCCTTGCCAAGGAGTTGCTGCGCTGTGGACTTGCTTGCCGGTGTCATGCGGTGCATGAGCAGTTGATCGACCAACACATCGATGCGACTTAGGAAAAAACTCGCCACCGAGGCAACCTCAGTTAGACTGCGACCGGCTTTGACGCGTCGTTCGAGGGCGTTGAGATAGGCTTTGGCGACGGCGGAATAGCGGTCGATGGAGAACAATAAGGTAATGTTGATGGGAATCCCTTCGAAGAGCAGCTCTTCGATGGCGGCTAAGCCCGCGATTGTTCCCGGGATCTTGATAAATAGGTTAGGTCGATCCACCAGGCGGTGCAAACCCTTGGCTTCAGCGATGGAGGCCTGGGTGTCGTGGGCCAAATGTGGAGAAACCTCTAAGCTCACGTAGCCATCCACCCCCTCCGTCCGATCATAGACGGGCCGTAGCACATCGCAGGCCTCGCGCACGTCGGTGGTGACCAGGGCTTCGTAGACTGCCTGCGTGGCCCCATCGTTATTTTCCACAAGTTGCTGGATTTGCTCGTCATAGTCGCGGCTGCCGGCGATCGCTGTGTGAAAAATCGCCGGGTTGGAGGTGATTCCGCGTAATCCACGGTCGGACACCCATGCTTGGAGCTGACCCCGCTTCATCATCGCGCGCGTGAGATTGTCGAGCCAGTAACTCTGACCGTAACGTTGAAGCGTTAACAAGGGATTCATAAATCATTTCCTCCGTGGGCTGCGCCTGGGTTGCTTGACATGCTTCTTAAGGAATGGCTGTCCCAGAATGGGCTTGGCACAAAGCGTGCGGTTCGACATTGGGCTTTTAGGCGGATTGCTGCTGCGACTGTCCTGAGAACGTACACTTCGAAATCGACCCCCGCCGCCGCTCGAAAGGCACGTTAATTCGCGGTTCTCAAGCACGTCTGTCCAGATAGGCTGCGCCACACACCTTCGCCGTTGGTTTCACTTGATCAAACAGTCTGCATGAATTACGCCTACTAGGGTTTAAAACCCATAGAACGTCCAATTTAGCCGCGAGGGTTGCCGATCTTCTGTCCCCATGGTCTGTAACCGCAACGGATGACATGTAAAAACTACACCGGTGTGTAATTTTTACAATTTATTAGAAGCACGGTAAGCAATTCTTTTCTTTAGGTGTCCTCGTAATTTCGACCCTTCTTTAATTTAACTTTTTGAATCTTGGAATCATGTTCTCTCGTCGTGTTCATGAAGGTATGCCCCTTGCAGGTCTCAAGACATTGCTGGAGATGATGCGGATAACTGAAAAAATGATTCACATCGATCGCACCCACAGCGTGTTGTTGCTCATCGATATCCAGCCCGATTTCATGCCGGGCGGTGCCTTGCCGGTGGAAGAGGGTGACCGTATCGTCGAGCCGGTGCGTTTGCTGATGGCATCGGAACAATTCCATTATTACGCGGCGACCCAGGACTGGCACCCCTCGAACCATGTTTCGTTCGCAAGCAACCACGCGGAGAGACAGCCGTTTGAGACGATTAACCTCTATGGGCATGAGCAGACCCTCTGGCCGGATCACTGTGTACAAGGCACAGAAGGCGCACAGCTGCACGAGGCTATTCTATGGGATAAAGCCGCAGTGATTATTCGCAAGGGTATGGAGCCGGACAACGATTCCTATAGTGGTTTTCGAAATAACTGGAATCCGTTAGGCGAACGGCGGCCCACCGGACTTGCGGGCTATTTGCGCGAGCGGAACATCGACACCGTATGCTGTTGCGGGTTGGCCCGTGATGTGTGCGTTAAATGGACAGCATTAGATGCAGCGCAGGCAGGTTTTCGCACCTGTGTGTTGTGGGATATGACGCGCCCCGTCTACCCGCAAACCGATAACGAGGTGTATAGGGTACTGAGCAAGCATGGAGTAGAGGTTATCGCATCTAGGGAATTGATAAACGGCCTTGGGGATTAACGGTCGCCAGGCTGCAGAGAATGGACATGATGGAGACACAATCGATGTATTGGCCACTGGGATTATACGTCGGAGCGGTCCTCGTACTGATCGGCGGTGTGATGTTGGTCTCTTTCATGCTTGGACAACGACACCGGGAACGGGCTACAGGCGAGCCCTTTGAATCGGGTGTGGTCTCGGTGGGTTATGGACGATTGCGTTATCCCGCGCATTTTTTTCTTGTTGCGGTGCTGTTCGTGATTTTTGATCTCGAAGCCGTTTTTGTTTTCGCCTGGGCCGTAGCAGTGCGCGAGACCGGATGGGCAGGTTATATCGAAATTCTGATTTTCATCGGCGTTCTGGTGGTAGCGCTAATCTATCTGTGGCGGGTGGGCGCCTTGGAGTGGGGTTCTCGCCGGGGTCGACATTTAGGCCGACAAACCCGTGTAAGGTGAATGACTATGCAATGGTGGTTGAGTAAGGCGCAGCGGGATCCAAAAGAATCCAACCAGTACACCACGACTGATGCCGTGCGTCGTAGTCTAATCCTTGCGCGGCTGCAAGACCTGGTTGCCTGGGGTCGCAAGCACTCAGTTTGGCCATTTAACTTTGGATTATCGTGTTGTTATGTGGAGATGGCGACGGCTTTTACTCCCCCGCATGACATTGCGCGATTCGGTGCCGAAGTGATTCGCGCCACGCCTCGAGAAGCGGATTTGCTCATCATATCGGGTACGGTATTCATCAAGATGGCCCCGGTGATTCGCCGACTATACGAGCAAATGATGGAGCCGCGTTGGGTGATTTCGATGGGCTCCTGCGCCAACTCCGGTGGAATGTACGACATTTACAGCGTGGTGCAGGGTGTAGACAAGTTCATGCCGGTCGATGTCTACGTGCCCGGGTGTCCACCGCGCCCCGAGGCGCTGCTTGAAGGACTGATCTTGCTGCAAGATGCGATCGGCACCGAGCGACGCCCCCTGAGCTGGATGATTGGACCTCAAGGCGTTGTCAAGGGTCCGTTACCAAGTCAGCGCGAGCGCAAGCGAGAAATCCGCATCGACGCTACCACTCTACGGAGTCCTGATCATGTCTGAAGCGGCCATCGCCGAGCGCGTTGTGATATCCGCGGAAGAAACGCTGAGACAGGTCTTCGGCGATGAAGTCTTCAAGCCGCAGCCGGTATGCGATGGTATTACCACACTCTGGTTGGTGCGCGAGCGTATAGAAGACGTCTTGAGCTATCTGAAGTCGGGGATCCCGCATCCCTATTCGATGCTTTACGACCTCAGCGCCATCGATGAGCGCGTACGTGCAAACCGCGCGGAACAACCCCAGAACGATTTCACCGTCTTTTATCAACTGCTCTCGTTCGAACGCAATGAAGATATCCGTCTCAAAGTCGCGTTGCGGGAGAGCGATCTTGTATTACCCTCTGTACGGCACATTTACCTCAACGCGGATTGGTACGAACGCGAGGTGTGGGATCTGTTCGGCATTCGCTTCACTGGGCACCCGCATCTCAAGCGGATACTGCTGCCACCGACTTGGGACGGACATCCGTTGCGCAAAGATCACCCGGCACGCGCCACAGAGATGGGCCTTTTTACTCTGCCCGAGGAAAAGCAAGTGCTTGAGCAGGAGGCGTTGCGCTTCCAACCGGAAGAATGGGGCATGCGGCGGCGCGATAACGGCACCGATTTCATGTTCCTCAACCTCGGGCCAAACCATCCCAGTGCGCATGGCGTATTCCGGGTCGTCCTACAGCTCGACGGTGAGGAGATTGTCGATGCGGTACCCGACATCGGCTACCACCACCGTGGAGCGGAAAAGATGGGCGAGCGGCAGTCCTGGCATACCTACATCCCTTACACGGACCGTGTCGACTATCTGGGCGGGGTGCTGAATAACCTGCCTTATGTGCTCGCCGTCGAGCAGTTGGCAAACATTGAAGCGCCCCCACGTGCCCAAGTCATTCGCGTGATGTTATGCGAGCTCTTCCGCGTCTGCAGCCACCTGCTATTTCTCGGGACCATGGCCCAGGATGTGGGGCAGCTGTCGCCGATTTTTTACATGTTCAGCGATCGCCAGCGGGCCTACGACATTATCGAGGCCATCTGCGGCTTCCGTATGCACCCGGGATGGTTTCGCATCGGCGGTGTGGCGCAGGATCTACCAAAAGGTTGGGACTCACTCGTTCGCGGATTTACCGATTACCTCTCGCCACGTCTCAAGGAATATGAAGATATGGTGCTGAAGAACGGCCTATTCCGGCGTCGCACGCGCCGGGTCGGCGATTATACGACGGAGGAAGCTTTAGATTGGGGAATCACCGGTCCGGGCCTGCGCGCCTCGGGCTTCGAATGGGATTACCGTAAGATTCGACCCTACTCGGGCTATGAACAATTTGAATTCGATATTCCCACGGGGCACTACGGTGATTGCTTCGATCGGACCTGGGTGCGCCTGGAAGAGATGCGTCAGAGTCTGCGAATCGTCGAGCAATGCGTGAACCACATGCCGAGTGGCGATTACAAGGCACGTCATCCGCTTACCACGCCGCCGCTCAAAGAACGCACGCTGCAGGATATTGAAACGCTCATCACGCACTTTCTCAACGTGAGTTGGGGTCCGGTGATTGCGCCGGGAGAGGCGTGCGCCAGGGTAGAAGCGGCCAGAGGGCTGAACAGTTATTACCTGATCTCGGATGGCGGCACCGTTTCCTATCGAACTCGAATCCGCACGCCGTCCTTTGCCCATCTACAGATGATCCCACTGATCAGCCGGGGTTTCATGATAGCGGATCTGGTGGCGATTCTCGGCAGTATTGACTTCGTGATGGCGGATGTGGATCGGTGAGATAGAGTAATTAATGGGATCACAATCATGTTGACCGAAGCTGAAAAAAGCGAAATCGAGATACAACTGAGTCACTATGAAAACGTCCGGGCCGGCTGCGTTGATGCCCTGAAAATCGCGCAGCGCCGGCGGGGCTGGATCTCGGATGAGACGCTGGTGGCCATAGCCCAGATGTTAGGGATATCACCCTCCGAGGTGGATGCCGTTGCCACCTTCTATAACCTGATTTTCCGGCAACCGGTGGGCCGGCATGTGATTTTGCTCTGCGACAGTGTGAGCTGCTGGATTCTGGGATACGAGCGGTTGCGTGCGCGACTCGAGGAACAGCTTGGCATCGGCTTCGGGGAGACCACCACCGACCGGCGTTTTACTTTGTTGCCTAGTGTGTGCTTAGGCGCCTGCGATCATGCGCCGGTATTGATGATCGACGAGACCTTACACGAGGATGTCAATCTCGATCGGCTTGATCGGATCTTGATGCGCTATGAGTGACCGACCACTAACCGGCCATATCCGGCCCGACGGCAGCCCACTTGGGATTAAAGCCTATGAACAGGAGGGAGGGTACCAAGCGCTGCGTCGCGCGCTCAAGGCGATGAGCGCCGAAGAGGTGATCGAGGAAGTGAGTGCTGCCAAGCTTCGTGGGCGCGGTGGCGCAGGTTTTCCTACCGGCAAGAAATGGAGCTTTGTACCCCGGGGAAAAGACGCCCCACGGCGCAGATATCTCGTCGTTAATGCCGACGAGATGGAACCCGGGACTTTCAAAGACCGGCTGTTGATGGAAGGCGACCCTCATCAGTTAATCGAAGGCATGATCATAAGCGCCTATGCCATTGGCGCCGAGGTGGCCTATATCTTTCTGCGCGGCGAGTACCTGACTGCGGCGGCACGGTTGCGTCAGGCCATTGTTGAAGCCCATGCTGGACGCTGGTTGGGACGCGATATTCTAGGATCGGGTTTCAGTCTCGCGGTGCATTTACATACCGGGGCGGGTCGCTACATTTGCGGCGAAGAGACCGCGCTGATTAGTGCGCTCGAAGGCGGGCGCGCAATTCCCCGCGCCAAACCGCCCTTTCCGCAGGTGAGCGGCTTGTGGGGCTGTCCCACCGTCGTCAACAATGTCGAGACGATCTGCAACGTGCCGCATATCATCAACCGCGGTGCCGCAGCCTACCGCGCGCTCAGCCACAGTGAGGACGGTGGAACTAAAATCTATGGAGCCAGCGGGCGGGTACGTCACCCCGGCGCGTGGGAGCTCCCCATGGGGACCCCGCTGAGGGAGATACTGGAAACACATGCCGCTGGCCTGTGGGACGGCTATACCTTTCGCGGTGTCCTGCCCGGAGGCGCATCGACGGATTTTCTTACCGATGAACAGCTCGATACCCCGATGGATTTCGATTCGGTCATGAAGGCGGGTAGCCGGCTGGGTACCGGAACGCTGATCGTGCTCGATGACCGGACGTGCCCCGTAGGCTTGTGCCGCAACCTGGAGCATTTCTTTGCCCAAGAGTCTTGCGGATGGTGCACGCCATGCCGCGAGGGTCTGCCCTGGATCGAACAGACCCTCACCGCCATCGAGGAGGGACAAGGTCGAACGGAAGATCTCGACCGACTTGAGCAGCATACCCGGTTGCTGGGCATGGGGCACACCTTCTGCGCCCATGCGCCGGGTGCCATGGAGCCGTTGCAGAGTGCGCTTAGGTTTTTTCGCGAAGACTTTGAACGGCACATTGATGAACGGCGTTGCCCGTACAGGTACCGAGATGGCTAAGATCTTCGTGGAGAATCGGCCTTTTCCAGCAGATCCATCGCAAAATATGCTGCATGCGAGTCTTTCGCTGGGCTTTAATTTGCCGTATTTCTGCTGGCACCCGGCGCTCGGTTCGGTCGGCGCCTGTCGGCAATGCGCGGTGAAGCAGTTTAAGGATGAGGAGGATACCCGAGGGCGCATCGTTATGGCCTGCATGCTACCTGCGGTCGATGGTACGCGAATTTCGATAAATGATCCCGAGGCGCGGGAGTTTCGCAAGGCTGTTATCGAATGGCTTATGAACAATCATCCGCACGACTGCCCTGTCTGCGAGGAAGGCGGGGAATGCCATCTGCAAGATATGACGATAATGAGCGGGCATGTCTACCGCCGTCATCGTTTTCCGAAGCGAACCTTCCGCAATCAGGCGCTCGGTCCTTTTATTGGCCATGAGATGAACCGCTGTATTACCTGTTATCGGTGCATACGTTTGTATCAAGACTATGCCGGTGGGCAGGATCTGCAGGCGTTTGCGATTGGCAACCGGGTGTACTTCGGCCGGCATGAGGACGGAATACTGGAAAACGAGTTCAGTGGAAATCTGGTCGAAGTCTGTCCGACGGGCGTATTTACCGACAAGACCTTCGGCCATGCTTACACGCGCAAGTGGGACCTGCGTTGCGCGCCATCGATCTGCGTACATTGTGCCGTGGGTTGCAATACCAGTCCCGGTGAGCGATACGGTGAGCTACGGCGCATCATGAACCGTTACAACGGGGCGGTGAACGGGTATTTTCTCTGCGACCGCGGACGTTTTGGTTACGGCTTCGTCAACAGCGAGCGGCGCATCCGCAAGGTACTCAGCCGATCCTCGGAGAGTGGCGGCGTGTTTCGATCCCAAGAGGAGAGGCTGGCTATTGCCCAGCTAGCCGCGCGAGTGCAGGCGAAGCGTGCCATCGGCATCGGCTCAGCTCGGGCCTCGTTAGAAGCCAATTTTGCGCTGCGTTCGCTGGTCGGCAGCGAGCGTTTTTTCGCCGGGGTATCCCTTGCCGAGCACACTCTGGTGAAGCGGGCGCTTGAAATTTTACGGTCTGGTCCGGTAGCCGCCGCAACGCTCCCGGATATGGAGCAGGCCGACGCGGTGCTCGTGCTCGGCGAGGATCTGACGAATACGGCTCCGCGGGTGGCCTTGGCGTTGCGCCAAACCCTGCGCCAACGCGCCCGGACGATTGCGGCTCGGGAGGGTATCCCTGCCTGGCAAGACGCTTCCGTTCGGCAGGCGGCCGGGCCGGCCTCGTCTCCGATCTTCATCGCAAGTGTCGACACCACGCCGCTTGATACGGCGGCCGGTGAAAGCTGGTACGCACCCCCCGATGATCTCGCACGGTTGGGGTTTGGTGTCGCGCACGCGTTGCTGGACCGGCTCCCGGCGGTCGAGATGCATTCCTCGGAAATGCGTGATTTCGCCGAACGCATGGCACGGGCTTTAGGTGCTGCCGAGCGGCCGCTGATTGTGAGCGGTACGGGATGTGGCAGCACCGCCGTGCTCGAGGCAGCGGCGGATCTGGCTTGGGCATTACATGCCCGGGGGCAACATCCGCGAGTGTATTTCGCACTGCGCGAGTGCAATAGCGCAGGGCTAGCCTTGATGAACGCGTCACCGATCGAAGACGCCTTTAAGCGCTTGAAGACGCAGGATATCGATACGCTAATCGTTCTGGAAAACGACCTCTTCCGTCATGCGAGTCGGGGTGAGGTTGAGACCGCGCTTGCAGAAGCAGACAGCGTGGCGGTGATCGATCAGCTTCATCACGCCACGGCAGAGCGCGCCAAGTTGCTCTTTCCTGCCGCCACCTTCGCCGAGAGCGACGGGACGCTGGTCAGTGCGGAAGGACGGGCGCAACGCTACTTTCAGGTGTTCCCGCCCGAGACGCCAATCCGCGAAAGTTGGCGCTGGCTCGATGCCTTACGCCAGGCGGCCGACGTAGCCCCTTCGGGTTGGCCTACCCTGGATGCGGTGAACATGGATTGCGCACGTGAATGGTCAATCTTTACGCCGATATCGCGGGCGGCCCCGGCGTCCGGCTATCGTATGCACGGGATGCGAATCGCGCGCAGCCCACAACGTTATAGCGGGCGCACGGCGATGACGGCGAATCGGTCCGTGCATGAGCCCAAACCGCCGGAAGATCCAGATGCGCCGCTGTCTTTTTCCATGGAGGGGTATCAAGGAGCTGGTATACCGCCGTCGCTGCTGCCCTTCGTCTGGACGCCAGCGTGGAACTCCAACGCGGCGGTGAACAAGTTTCAGGAAGAGATTGCCGGGCCGCTGCGCGGCGGCAATCCCGGCGTGCGGCTGATCGACCCGTCCAGCGCAGCCAGACCGCAGTTCTTCAGCACATACCCTGCCGTGTTCCAACCGCGTGCCGGCGAGTGGTTGCTATTGCCCTTGTATCACATCTTTGGCAGTGAAGCACTGAGCAGGCAGGCCGAACCCATCGCACAACGGTCTCCGAGGCCCTACCTGGCGCTTTGCCCGCAGGATGCCGAGGCACAGGACATCGTGGCAGGAGACGAGGTGCAAGTGGAATTGCAGGGGAACGTTTATCGGCTGGCGACATCGATCCATCCGGCACTCGTCCCGGGAACGGCGGGCTTGCCGGTGGGTTTAATTGGGCTCGAAGACGTTATCCTGCCGGCCTGGGGGGTTGTGCGTGTCGCAAGCAGCGAGGAGCAAGCCTAATGAGCGAGACTTCCCTAGTCTGGCTGAACGTCGGGGGTATCTTGCTGGCGCTGCTGTTTGTCTCGGCCCTGCTGACCTGGGTCGAGCGACGCCTGCTCGGGTTGTGGCAGGATCGCTACGGACCAAACCGAGTCGGGCCATTCGGCTTTCTGCAGGCAGTAGCCGATGGGATCAAGCTGCTAACCAAGGAAGATTGGGTGCCGCCATTCGCCGAGCGCGCGATCTTCGTAATCGCTCCGGCCATCGTGATGGCCGTCATGCTGATCGCCTTTGCCGTGGTCCCGATTGCGCCAGGCATCGGTGTGATCGACCTCAACATCGGTTTGCTGTTCTTTCTCGCCATGACCTCGCTCGCGGTCTACAGCGTCGCGCTCGGCGGATGGGCTTCCAACAGCAAGTACTCGTTGCTGGGCGGACTGCGCGCGGCCGCCCAAATGGTCAGCTACGAGGTCTTCATGGGGTTGTCCCTCATGGGCGTGGTGATTCTTGCCGGCAGCTTCAATCTGCGCGAAATCGTGGAGGCGCAACGCGGCTTGTGGTTTTTCATCCCCCAGTTTCTCGGGCTAGTGATTTTTCTTATCGCCGGCATCGCGGAGAATCATCGCCTACCGTTCGATTTGCCCGAAGCCGAGAACGAGCTGGTGGCGGGTTTTCACACGGAATACTCGGGCATGAAGTTTGGGATGTTTTTTATCGGCGAGTACATCGGAATCGTACTGACGGCGGCACTCATCGTGACCCTGTTCTTCGGGGGATGGCTTGGCCCTGTACTGCCACCGCTATTCTGGTTCGTGCTCAAGACTGCAGTGGTTATCGTACTTTTTGTCCTGTTGCGCGCGGCTTTGCCGAGGCCTCGTTACGACCAGCTCATGGCGTTTGGATGGAAGATGATGTTACCGCTGGCGTTGGCCAATGTGGTGGTGACCGGTGGCCTAGTGCTAGCGCTAAACAACTCAACGTAAGGAGCCATCATGTGGAGCCAATTGAGAACCCTGTGGCTGGTGTTTCAACATGCCTTTCGGCGGCGGGATACAGTACAGTACCCGGAACACAAGCCGTATCTGCCCCCCCGGTATCGGGGTCGCATCATCTTGTCGCGCGATCCGGATGGCGAAGAACGGTGCGTGGCGTGCTACCTGTGCGCGGTGGCTTGTCCGGTCGATTGTATCGCGTTACAGAAGACGGAAGACGCGCAGGGTCGCTGGTATCCGAAGTTTTTCCGCATCAATTTCTCGCGCTGCATCTACTGTGGATTTTGCGAGGAGGCTTGCCCGACCAACGCGATTCAACTTACTCCGGATTTCGAAATGGCGGAGTACGCTCGGCGGAACCTGATCTACGAAAAGGAGGATCTATTGATTAGCGGTACCGGCAAGTACCCCGGCTATAGCTTCTATCGGGTCGCCGGCAAGGCGATTGGCGGTAAGGATAAAGGGCAGGCTGAGAACGAGGCCAAGCCCGTGGATGTGCGGCAATTGCTACCCTAGCGGAGGAGACGGACCATGATCCAAGCATTTTATCTGGCGGCTGCGGTCGCGGTGCTTGCCACCGTGATGGTCGTTACCCGGCTCAATGCGGTTCATGCCTTGTTGTACTTGGTGGTTTCGCTACTGGCGGTGGCACTGATTTTTTTTATCCTGGGTGCGCCATTCGCCGCCGCTCTGGAGGTCATCATCTATGCCGGGGCGATCATGGTGCTTTTCGTTTTTGTGGTGATGATGCTCAATCTCGGCGAACAGGCGGTGGCCATAGAGCGAGGCTGGCTGACGCCGACTATCTGGATCGGCCCGGCCTTATTGAGCGCGGTGCTGCTCGCAGAGCTGCTCTATGTCATCGGTTTTGGTATACGGGCGGGCACAGAGCTTGAAGCCATAGAGGCCAAGCAGGTTGGCGTCGCACTGTTCGGTCCATACCTGCTTGCCGTAGAGCTTGCATCCATGTTGCTGCTGGCCGGTGTGGTGGGAGCCTGGCAGTTGGGCCGGCAGACGCCATCCGACGAACCAGAGGAGGGGACCGACCGTGAACGCGATGCTTGACCATACTTTGCTGACTGCCGTGCTGCTCTTCGTATTGGGGCTGCTCGGTGTGTTGATGCGCCGAAATCTGATCTTTATCCTAATGTCCCTGGAGATCATGCTCAATGCCGCGGGGCTCGCCTTCGTCGCGGCCGGTGCCCGGTGGGCACAGGCCGACGGGCAGATCATGTTTATCCTGATTATCTCCTTGACGGCAGCGGAGGTGGCCATTGCGCTGGCGTTGGTATTGCAGATTTATCGACGTTTCCACACGCTGGATGCCGATGCGGTGAGCCGGATGCGAGGTTGAAATGATCGAGTGGCTGTGGTTGGTTCCCGCCCTGCCGTTTGCTGGCTTTATCAGCCTATTTGTCACCGGCGGCCGATTACCCGCGCCCGCGATTGCCACGATCGGTGCCGGCAGCGTTGGGCTCGCCGCTTTGGTTTCCGCAGCCGTCGCCCATGATTTTCTTGCTGTGACGCCCTCGGGCGATGTCTTTCGTCAAGTGCTTTGGCAATGGATGACGGTGGACGGATTCACGCCGTCACTCACCTTGTACCTGGATCGTCTCTCCCTGGTAATGATGCTCGTGGTCACCGGCGTCGGTTTTCTTATCCATCTGTATTCCACCGAGTTCATGGCGGGAGACGAGGGTTACAACCGCTTCTTTGCCAACATGAACCTATTTATAGGCTTTATGCTCCTTCTCGTGCTCGCGGGGGATTTGCTGGTCCTGTTCGTCGGCTGGGAAGGTGTGGGCCTGTGCAGCTATCTGTTGATCGGTCATTGGTTCGGGGATGCCGCCAATGGCCTCGCGGCGCGTAAGGCATTTTTAGTTACCCGCATTGGCGATGCGGCGTTTTTAGTCGGCCTGCTGGTATTATTCACGCAGCTCGGCACCACCGACATTGCATTGCTCCTGGCCAGTGCGGCCGAGCACTGGCCCCCGGGCTCGACGCTCGCGGTGGCGAGCGCAGCCTTGTTGTTGGGAGGAGCGGTCGGTAAATCAGCACAATTGCCGCTTCAGACCTGGTTGCCGGATGCGATGGCGGGCCCTACGCCGGTGAGCGCTCTGATTCATGCCGCGACGATGGTGACGGCGGGCGTGTATCTCATCGCACGCATGCATCCGCTGTATGAGCTGGCACCGTCCGTGCAGCTCGTGGTGGCTGTGTTGGGCGCGCTCACCCTGCTCCTCGCAGCCGTTGCGGCGCTGAGCCAGGTCGACATCAAGCGCATCCTCGCCTACTCAACCATGAGTCAGATCGGGTATATGTTCCTGGCGCTGGGAATCGGAGCGTGGCCGGCGGCTATTTTTCATTTTGTGACACACGCTTTCTTCAAGGCATTGTTGTTTCTCGCCGCCGGGGCGGTCACGCTGAGCCTGCACCACGAGCACAATATTTTTCACATGGGAGGACTGCGCCGCGAGCGGCCGCTGGCGTTCTGGGCGTTTATGATCGGCAGCGCCGCGCTGGCCGCGCTGCCTTGGATAACGGCCGGATATTACAGCAAGGGACTGATTTTAGAGTACGCCTGGAACGAGAGCGCGGCCAAGCCATGGCTATGGGGGGCGGGAGCGCTTGGGGCGTTCCTGACGGCAGTGTATATTTTCCGGGCGGTGTTCATCGTATTTTTTGGCGAGACGCGGACCCGACCTACTGTTACGAACGGGCTGCGGATGGGTGTGCCGCTGGTGGTACTGATGGGACTTTCGATCTGCGGCGGGTGGCTTAACGTTCCGACAATACTCGATCCCTCGTTCAGCCAAGACACCACCCTGGGTTTCCAGCTAAGCAGTGCAGCTTTCGCGGTAGAGGTTTTCACCACGGGGCTGGCATTGCTCGGTGTCTATGTGGCCTATGTGCTGTTCTTGCGTCATCCGGATTTGCTCGTGCGGTGGCAACTCGTGCCCGGCGCCGAAAGATTATACCAATTCAGCTTAGGCGGTCTCGGTTTCGATCGGTTGTATAACTTGCTATTGGTATCCCCATTTTTATGGTTCGTACGAGCGAATCGAGACGACATCATCGATGCGGCTTATAACCTCGTGACGGCAGGTGCTGGCCTGGGACACCGTTTTTTGCGTCATACGCAGACCGGCAAAATGCGTTGGTACGCGGTAGGCATCGCTTCCGGGACAATCGTGATGTTGAGTGTGGTGGTTTGGAAGTGATGGGTGAGGAATAGCCGTTAACAAAGGGTAACAAGCGGTTTTCAATCCGAGCGAGAAGCGGATAACTATGGTCTTAGTCAGTTTAATTGTTGTATTGCTGGTTGGCGGCCTGTTGGCCTGGGTGGCTGAACGCTTCGGCAGCGTCGCACCGCGTTGGGTGGCGGTGGTTGCGTTTGCCGTGGACCTGGTTTGGCTTATAGGCTTGTGGGTTGAGGCGCCCGGCAGGCTAGGCCTAGGGCCGGAAGCGGCCTGGTTTGCGCAAGTCCGACTCGAGTGGATTCCTCAGTGGGGCGTCAGCTTTCATCTAGCCATGGATGGCTTAAGTCTGCTGATGAGTCTGCTAACGCTATTTCTCGGACTCATGGCGGTATTTGCCTCGTGGACAGAAATTACCAAGCGCACCGGTTTTTTTCACTTCAATCTCCTCTGGATACTGGCGGGTGTGCTGGGGGTTTTTATGGCGTTCGACCTGTTTCTATTCTTCGTATTTTGGGAAGTAATGCTGGTGCCCATGGTTTTGCTCATCGCCATATGGGGCCATTCCGGCCGGACGCCCGCAGCGATCAAGTTTTTCATCTTTACCCAGGGCAGCGGGCTGCTGATGCTGATCGGTATCTTGGTGCTCGTACTGTTTCATCATGCCCACACGGGACAGCTGACTTTCGACTATTTTGCGCTGCGCAACGCGACGCTCGCGCCCGAGGTCGCATTCTGGGTGATGCTTGGGTTTTTCACCGCATTTGCCGTGAAGCTACCGGTGGTTCCATTTCATCCTTGGTTGCCCGATGCGCATACCGAAGCACCGACCGGCGGCAGCGTGATTCTCGCCGGAGTGTTGCTCAAGACGGGCGCCTACGGACTGATCCGCTTCGTGGTAGCACTATTTCCCCAATCGGCGGCGGAATTCGCCCCAGTTGCTATGACGCTCGGGATACTGGGTATTGTGTATGGGGCGGTACTCGCCTTCGCGCAATCGGATCTCAAACGGTTGATAGCCTATTCCAGCGTCAGCCACATGGGCTTCATCCTGGTGGGTGTGTTCGCAATGAACACCTGGGCGTTGCAGGGCGCAGTCATGCAGATGATCGCTCACGGCATCACCACGGGTGCCTTGTTCATGCTGGCGGGGAGCCTGCAGGAGCGTCTACACACGCGCGAGATGGGACGCATGGGGGGACTCTGGAACGAAATGCCTCGCATCGGCGCCATCGGCTTTGTGTTTGCGATTGCCTCACTGGGTTTGCCCGGCTTTGGGACCTTTGTCGCTGAGTTCCTCGTATTGATGGGTACTTATGTGGTCAGCCCGACGCTCGCCGTCGTGGCGGTGCTCGGGCCTGTCGCCGCCGTCCTCTATGCTTTGGCACTGTTACAGAAAACCTTCCACGGTCCTTCGCATGGCGG
Source organism: uncultured Gammaproteobacteria bacterium (assembly GCA_963731655.1). Lineage (GTDB taxonomy): Bacteria > Pseudomonadota > Gammaproteobacteria > JAAEPA01 > JAAEPA01 > CAVSWL01. Next base: position 351,937 of record CAVSWL010000005.1, read on the forward strand.
GATTGAGGTATCCGATTATACCGTACAAGAAACGGTCATGATGACGGTCATGATTGGAATCATCGTTGGGTTGGGACTCTACCCGCAGCCGGTGTTTGAGCTGGCGGCTCCCGCGTTGCGCATGCTGACCGAATCATCCGTAGCCCATAGCGCGCTTATAGGGAGCCTGTCATGAGCCTTTCCGAACTGATCGCACTGCTACCGCTGATCATCACCGGCGGCGTGACGGTAGCGCTAGTGCTCGTTATCGCTATAGCACGCCATCATGGATTGAGCCTGGCGTTGACCATCAGCGGCTTAGTCGTACAACTTGCTTCGCTGCCGCTCGTTGCGCATCACGTTCCGATAGCGATCACACCACTGCTCGAAGTCGACAAGCTGGCCGTGTTCTACATGGGGCTCGTCACGCTCGCCGCAATCGTGACGGCGCTGCTAATCTACGGCTATGTCTCTCCCCGCGATGGACCCCGGGAGGAACTCTATCTGTTGTTGGTCATCGCGCTCTTGGGTGCGCTCGTGCTTGTTTCGAGCCGTCATTTGGCAGCTTTCTTTTTGGGGCTCGAGTTGGTCAGCGTTCCGCTCTTTGCCATGCTAGCGTACCCGAGGTGGAACCCACAGCCGCTCGAGGCGAGCATCAAGTACTTGATCTTGTCTTCCATGTCGAGCGCTTTAATTTTATTCGGCATGGCGCTGATTTATCTCAAGCTCGGGGTTCTGGGGTTTGCGGCGATCGGGGAGCGATTGAGTGGACCGGAACAAGTGATGACGGGATATCTTCTCGGCGGGACGGCGCTGCTCATCGCGGGGGTTGGCTTCAAACTCTCCTTGGTGCCCTTTCACATGTGGACGCCCGATGTCTATCAGGGAGCGCCAGCCCCAGTGGTTGGATTTCTGGCTACCGCATCCAAGGGGGCGGTGCTGGTACTGCTGATGCGTTACTTTTTTGAAAGCGGAGCTTACGCTGTTCCCTCGGTCATTATCCTGCTGGAGCTGCTCGCGGGTGGTTCCATGATTGTGGGTAATCTACTTGCCTTGTTACAAGATAATATTAAGCGCATCCTGGCCTATTCGTCCATCGCACATTTTGGCTATCTGCTGGTGGCCTTCCTCGCTGCCGGTGAGCTTGGGATCGAGGCGGTAGGTGTCTACCTCGTAGCCTATTTCGTTATGACCTTAGGCGCGTTCGGCGTGCTGACGGTCTGTTCCACTGGTGCGGCGCGTGAGGCCGACAAGTTGGCGGATTACAGCGGCTTGGCTTGGAGCCACCCCTGGCTCTCCGGTATCTTTGCCGCGATGGTGCTTTCGCTGGCCGGGATTCCGTTGACCGCCGGATTTATGGCCAAGTTCTATGTTTTCGCGGCAGGGGTGGATAGCGCACTGTGGATACTGCTTGGCCTTTTGGTGGCTACCAGTATTCTGGCCTTGTTCTATTATCTGCGTATTATCGTAGTGTTGTTCGCTGCCCCTAGCGAAGCCCCATTGCCAACTGCAGGTGGCGCGATACCACGCATCAGCGCCGCCGTGCTAACCGCACTGACAGCCGTACTTATTGGGTTAGGGGTTTACCCGGCCGCTCTTGTCGAGATGATACGCAATGCAACTTCGAGTCTATTGTGAGTCAGTTGAATCAGCAATCGGTTGATACCGTGGGTTTCCTAGATTTGGGGAGGTCGTGGTGGGTAGAAAGGTGGATATAGATAGCTGACTTGCTGGTTTTTTGACTCCTCGTCTAGGAAACGTCCCAATGATTCTACTGGGTAATGGGAAGGTTTGTTATCATGGGGCGATTGCCAGCGCAACCACACCAACACCATTTCTCAGTCTATCCCTCGATGGATGAGGCGTGCCGGGTCGAGTAGTTCAGCCAACTGCTGCTCAGTTAAACCACTCAATTCAAGCGCAACCTCTTTGATACTGCGTCCTTCTGCCTCCGCCTTTTTAGCTATTTCGGCTGAACGTTCATAACCGACAACAGGATTAAGCGCCGTGACGAAGATGGGGTTACGCTCCAAGCTCGATGCGATTGATTCTATATTGATGCTAAGACCGGCTACTGCCTTGTCCGCTAAAAGACGCATGGCATTGGCAAGTAGACATTGTGAGCGCAGTAGATCGTAGGCGATCAATGGCAGCATGGTATTGAGCTGAAAATTCCCGCTCTGGCCCGCAATTGTGAGGGTTGTGTCGATCCCAATCACTTCGGCGCAAACCATGAGGGTAGCCTCCGAAATAACGGGATTGATCTTTGTAGGCATGATGCTTGACCCGGGCTGAAGCGGGGGCAGATTAATCTCGGCTAATCCCGCTGAAGGTCCTGAATTCATCCACCGGAGATCATTGGAAATCTTCATCAGGCTGATCGCTAAGGTCTTCAGTTGACCGCTGAGCTCTACGGCCGTATCCATGGTCGACTGGGCTTCGAAGTGATTTTCCGCCTCTTCAAACGGGATGTACGTGCGCTCGGCCAATAGGGTGGCGACTCGATTTCCAAATTCCGGGTGGGAGTTGATGCCAGTGCCAACGGCTGTTCCTCCGATGGCAAGTTGGTGCATCCGTTCAAGGGTTGTACGAATGCGTGCATGGCATTTAGTCAACTGAGTTATCCAACCGCTCATTTCCTGGCCAATACTGATGGGCATGGCATCCATCAAATGGGTGCGCCCCGTCTTGATTACGGCACTGACTTCATCCGCTTTGGCTTTAATGGTTTTTTCCAGATATTGGATTGCCGGCAGCAGACTTTTAGTTGTCTCCAGGCAATTCGAAATATGAATCGCTGTCGGGAAGACGTCGTTGGAGGATTGTCCCAAGTTGACATGATCGTTTGGATGTACCTTCGTGCCGAGACGGCGGGCCGCCAAATTGGCAATGACTTCATTGGCATTCATATTGGTGCTGGTGCCCGAACCGGTCTGAAAGACGTCAACCGGAAACTCGCGATCGTGTAATCCCTTCGCCACGTCGTTGGCTGCCTGCTCAATAGCATTAGCCAGCTTAATTTCTAGCAATCCTAACTCGGCATTGACACATGCCGCGGCAGCCTTAACAAACCCTAACGCCTGAATAAAACGGCGTGGAAACCGTAGTCCACTGATAGGAAAGTTTTCTATCGCCCGTTGGGTTTGGGCTCCATAGAGGGCATCTATTGGAATCTTAATTTCGCCCAGCGTGTCTTTTTCAGTTCGGTAATCTGCCATTCATCTAGTTGCCTAGTCACTCGTTCTTTAATCCATCGCAAAGAAACTAGCTAGTTTATCCAGCCAGCACAATTTTGCTCATGGATGATAAAACTAATGGAAGTCTCCGACATTTTTTTAACAATAGTGTTTTCCATTGAAGATGTTTTTACGCGATTGTGAGCTAAGTCGCTCCATAATTTTGATGTAGTACGCAACAACCATGCCACAGCCAAAATACCGTTCGCTTCAAGAGTAAAGTAGATCTGTGGCACTCAAAGGAATTTTTGCCTTTCTCGCGATGAATGGTTGCGTGGTGCCAATGAACAGGTTGGAGTTTTGGTTGCGTTCCAATGAATGCGCATTCTTTGCGGGACTAACGAACCATGGAGGATATCGAAGGAATATCGGTGGGTCACCGACGGAATTACGATTTATGGCAAACGGATTTATCAATAAATCCCTTACTAATTGAATGGATGGAACTGGAATTGTAATTGTAATTGTAATTGTAATTTTTACGAGCATTAATATTGGATAATGTAATTTTTACATTATTCAATTGAAAAATTTCAAACGAAGCGGCCATGAAAAGGGACTAATCACTATCCCGTAGCTCTAACTAGCATTTAATCGAAGATAAGCTTAAAGTTCGATCATCAGCTCGTCTGTATGGGAAATCCGCTTTGGTATCAAGACTCGACAATCTGGGTAGTTTATCGATGTCTCAGGTGTTGCATGTCAGAGCGTGCACCGACATTAACAACGGTAGCATTGACGATTTTACAAAGGATTTAGAAACTCGGAAAACTTTAGAAGCTAAGCGTCAATTCTTTTCTGGATATTACCAATTACTCCGTCTCTGATAGGCGATGACGATTACGACATTTCTTATTACCGCAACATTTACTTGGATTACGCTACCCGAAGGAACTCTAGGGTCTTTGTACACGAATCTAATCAGAAAGGGCTTAATATAATCGCCAGCATGGTGATCGATTATTTCTCTAACTAAGCTCCTTGGCATCAAGCCTACTAAACCTCCTGTTACTGGCTCATCCATTTCGCTAATCGAAGCCTCCGCATTCGAAACGCTTTCGACTAAAAATTTTCTGAGATTTCCATCATTTTTACCGAGTAGAAATGTGCTCTTTGTTGTTGCGGTCAGACGGTGTGCGCCGCCAATTGGCGCCGATTCTTTGCGCATCAATCCGACATTGCTCACAAAAATCCGTAGGTTGCCAAGGTGATGATATAGATCAGGATTTTCATCGCGATTGCGCGGTGACGGCCGTATTACGACAAACAGGAATGAAACGGTGATCAGGCAGACAATGGTTGACCAGTCATTGATTTCCATGGCAGGGGATTTCCTCGAAAATAGATCTCACAAGCTTAACCTTTTTAGAGCAAAACTAATGCCGAAATTATCAGAATCAATAAAAGCCTAAAGGTACGTTTATTACACGAGCTGATCCGAGTCGATTAGGGATTCTGAAATAAAGAGGTCAATCTCTGGCAATCTAGAGTTCCTGGAGTTTGTAGGTCTCTTTGCAATAAAAATAAGCTTGTTACACGCTATTGTTTTTAAGCAATTGCCCTTAGTTGGTTCTCCTTATATTTGGAAACGACATCGAAGACTCATACAAAGCGTCTTGCCGACTTTTATAGGCACGGAGTTCGCATAGCGTTAACCATTGTCAATATTATCTTTAGACTAAGAAACTACAGTGGGTGTATTGACATGCTTCGACAGTGGATTGCGGCCATCCATGCTCTTACAAAATTAACACGCCCAGTAATCAAAACACTTGTTGACGTTATGGCGCGGAGAGAAGGGGTGTATTGCTTGCAAGATCAAAATACTCAAGAAGTCTTTTCAAACTACTAAGGAGAACGAGATGAGTGCGGCAAGCCAAGAATTTCACGAGACAGACAATGACCTGCGGCTTCAAACACGAGAACTTCATCGTGCTCTGGTCTCGTTGCAAGAGGAGTTGGAAGCGATCGATTGGTACCGGCAGCGTGCCGATGCCTGCCAAGATGATGAATTGCGTGAGATTCTGTTACACAATATGAGTGAGGAAATAGAGCATGCGACTATGGTGCTGGAGTGGTTACGGCGTCATGATAAGAATTTTGATGCTCAACTGCGAAGTTATCTTTTCACTGACGACCTAATCACCGAGGTGGAAGCAGCGGAAACCGAGAGCTTGGAGCATAACGTCAACGGGGAAGAAGTTGAGGAGAACAACCCCGATCGAGAAGGCGGCGCGATCGCAGAACTAGATATTCCGATTCTGACCGTGGGAAGCCTCAAGGAGAATCGATCATGAATTATCTCAATCGAATGATGACCCCGTTACCGCCGGCGTTATGGGTACGGATCGATGACACGGCCGTCCAAGCAGTAAGAAAGGTACTGACGGGACGGCGGTTTTTAGATCTGGATGGTCCATATGGGGTGGGGTTAACCTCGGTTGAAGTGGGTGCTGATGCGTTTTGCCGTGAGCCGGCTGAGGGTGAAGCGAGTGCGGTGTTGAGTCGCGCCAAATCCGTGCCCATGATCCGCAAGAGTTTCCTGCTTAGCATTCGTCAAGTTGAAGCGTATCTGACCATGGGCCATCCTTTCGAAGATAGCGCGATCGAGGAGGCTGCTTTCGCCGTCGCTAGGCGGGAGGAAGAATTTATTTATTACGGACAACCGAGTTTTGATATGGAAGGTCTGCTGACCGCCAAAAACCGCCATCAAATCGAAGGTGGAAACTGGAACCAAGTTGAACAAGCACTTAACGACGTGCTTCAAGCCGTCACAATGCTGGACGATAATGGATTCCATGGCCCTTATGCTCTAATACTTTCATCGTCCCTATATAATAATCTTTTCCGTCGCTATGAGGGGACGGACATGCTGCAACTTGATCATTTGAAACGCCTGTGCCAGCGGGGCGTTTTCAAAGCCCCTATCGAGGGGGCCGTACTGATTGATGATCGGGTTGGCAAGCTTGTGTTGGGGCAGGATTTGATGGCAGGCTATTCCGCGAATGATGGTATTCACTATCACCTATTCTTAAGCGAGAGCATCGTGCCTTATCTTGATGAACCGAGGGCAATTTGCACGTTCGGTCAAGCTTCATCGGTTTAGAGTTTTATTGCTATCAAGGGCCGTTGTCCCCGTTGCTTAAGAAACGGGGCACTAATCTCGCGTAAACCTGTTAACGTACCTATTTTTAAGTAAAGGACATTGAAGAGGTCTACTATGATGAATACCGCAGCCGATATACTCATTGAAACTGTTCATGATTGGGGAGTCGAAGTGATTTTTGGGCTACCCGGCGATGGCATCAATGGGATTATAGAGTCACTTCGCACTCATCAGGACACGATCCGTTTCGTGCAAGTGCGGCACGAAGAGGCTGCTGCTTTTATGGCTTGTGGCTATGCCAAGCTGACCGGCCGGCTCGGATGTTGTCTTGCGACCTCGGGCCCGGGAGGCATTCATCTGCTGAATGGCCTGTATGACGCCAAGCTCGATGGCGCACCGGTACTCGCCATCACCGGACTGCAGTTTCATGATCTCATACATACTCATACTCAACAGGATGTCGAGCTGGATAAATTGTTCATGGATGTTGCGGTCTATAACAGTCGGGTAATGAGTGCCGCACACGTACAAAATGTCGCGGAGTTAGCGTGCCGTACGGCCTTAGCGCGGCGGGGGGTTGCGCATATTACCTTTCCTGTTGACCTACAGGAGATGCCCACAAAAAAAACTAATCGCTCTAAACGCAACATCGCGGATCACACCTCCAGTGTTTATGCGCGTGGCGCTGGGCTACCTGCGAGCACGGATTTGGAGGCAGCCGCCGATGTGCTTAATGAAGGCCGTAAAATTGTAATTATGGCAGGGCGGGGCGCGATCGGTGCCGGCGAAGTGCTAGAGCAAATGGCCGAAATCCTCGGCGCGGTCATCGTCAAGCCTCTGTTGGGTAAGGCCGCTGTGCCCGATGATAGCCCCTACACCACAGGTTCGGTTGGATTGCTGGGCACAAAGCCTTCTCAGGAGGCGCTTGAAGAGTGCGACACGCTGCTCATTGTCGGCAGCAGTTTTCCATATATCGAGTTCTATCCTAAACCTGATCAGGCGCGCTGTGTGCAAATCGATATCGACCCGGAACGTATTGGGCTACGTTATCCGGTAGAGATAGGGCTGATCGGTGATGGTAGACGCACACTCCAAGTATTACTGCCGGCGCTTAGCCGCAAGCAGGACCGGAGTTTCCTCGGGAAAGCTCAGTCGGGAATGAACGACTGGCGGATGCTCCTGGAGACGCGGAGCAGTGTAAGCGACAAACCGATGAAACCCCAAGTGGTGGCCTGGGAGCTGGGCAAACGTCTGCAGGAGGATGCGGTTTTTACCTGTGACTCCGGCACCATTGCCACTTGGTATACCCGCCATATTCCCGTCAAGAAAGGTCAGTTGTGCACCTTGTCGGGTAATCTCGCCACCATGGCCAACGGATTTCCGTATGCCATCGCCGCACAGGTTGCCTGGCCGCAACGTCAATGCGTAGCGTTTGTCGGCGATGGTGGCTTCACTATGTTGATGGGAGAATTCGCTACCTGCGTAAAATATAACCTGCCTGTTAAGATTATCGTCATCAAAAATAACTCGTTCGGGCAGATCAAGTGGGAACAGATGGTCTTTCTCGGCAATCCAGAGTTTGGTTGCGAGTTGCAACCGATCGACTTCGCGGCGTTTGCTCGTGCGTGCGGAGCCCGGGGGTATACGATTGAGGAACCCGCGGAGTGCGGTGCGATTCTGGACGAGGCTTTAAACCAGGCGGGACCTGTGCTAGTTGAAGCGGTGGTTGATCCACATGAGCCGCCTATGCCACCCAAAGCGACACTGGAACAGACCAAAAAGCTCGCGCAGTCCCTGCTCAAGGGTTCGCCAAATCGTGACAAGATTGCGCTTACCGTACTGGCGGACAAGGTGCGTGAACTAATATGAGAGTGGTATTTTGTTACGAAAAGACATTATCGATCATGGCCATTGGAAATAATAAGTAATGACAAGTGGCCTGATTTTAACCGGTATAGCCTATAAGCATGGATAACGCGGGGCCAGAGGGTCGAAGTTCAGCTTAAAACTTTTTCTATTTTTCGCGCATGATTGGCCCAGCCTTCTGTAGGCGTTAATTAAAACCGGGAATCGCAATTATTGTTCAGGGCAAAGTTTCTTCCGATAACCTGATACCTATTTCGGCCGAGAACTACCAGCGATATTAACCTCCGCTAAATATTCCTGTGCTGGAAGAATGGTCGTGCTAACCGTCCCCTTGCCTGTGTCTCCCGAGGAATCTAACCGATCGAAATTTGAGGAGCTGGAATATGGCCACTAGATCCAACCAAAACAGAATGGCAATGGAGATCGAATACAATCACCAAACTAGGTGGAATGAAGGCATGCCAGCCGCTACCGACAATTGCGGATCGATTGAGTTCGAAATCCCCATAAGTGAGGCTAAATTAAAACACTTTTCGGCAGGAGATATCATCTATCGACAACGGGGTTCATCCGATACCCTGTATGCCATTGAATGGGGGTTGGTCAAGCTTCTCTGCTATCTCCCGAATGGCAGAGCACGAATAGTCAGATTGCATGGCCAAGGCGATTGGGTTGGTTTGGAGGCATTGTTACGCCAACCGTATGAGCAAACCGCGATCGCTGTCTATGATGTGGGAGCGTACTGCACGCCAACGGCTAAACTCCATCTTTTGGAGCAAGGTAGCCCCCAGCTTTACTATCGGGTTATGGAAAAATGGCATGGACATCTCCGAGAAGCGGACCTTTGGATCTCTGAGTTTTCCACAGGTCCGATCAAATCCCGCGTGGCGCGCCTGATTAATTTCCTCTCAAGGCTCCAATATGGAAATTCATCGGTCAATGTCAAGTTGTTAACCTGCGATGAAATGGCAACGGTGCTGGGCGTGACACCAGAAAGTGTTAGCCGGTTCCTTGCGGAGTTTAAGCGCAAAGGTATTTTGCGTTCATTAAGCAAGCCATCGTCCGAGGTGTACGAGTGTAACGTGAAGGAATTGGAGCTAGCCGCTCAAGAGTGAGCCTCGAAATTAGGGTCTAACGATCCTTGGGTAGGGGTAATTTTATAATTGCATTTCTGATCGTGATGTACGGGTGTCCGGCTAATCGTGATGGCTAATGCAGCTCACGCAAGTGGCTGTGTAATGCATGGGCAATACGTTCTGCTCTGTTGTCCCCCTGGCCCTGTTCGGCAAGCATGATGTGGCGTAAAACCCTCACCGAAGCTCACTGTCAGCCGTCGCTCAGACCTACCGAGGAAGAAAGCGGAAGACGGGTTACACCCGCTTGCCATTGTGCGAGCGCTGACCCTCAGGAAACCAGATGAGGCCGCGGTCGCGCGAAAGCACGGTGGCGGCCAGTGCCAGGCTGGTTCGCACTCCATGCTGCGGATCAATCGGGATCACCTGGACAGCGCGGCTGACGAATCTCGTCTATTGGGTGGGTATGGACTATCGACAGCGGTAGCCGGATGATTCCACGTTCATGTTTTTATTGGGTTCAAACCTACGTTAGGTTACGCCGTTTCGCCTAACAGCTTTTGAAAGATTTACTGAGGAGAGTTTTTCTGTGGCTTCTCCAAGAAGTCTTCAAGCCGTCAATTTGGAAGACTGAGCTCTGGCCGCTATTGCTGCCTCTTCTCTTGTGTAGAATCGCCGATGATAAATAAAACCGGAGATGATCGATGTTTTAATTGCATCCACGCATCCCGAAGGAGACCGATGAACGACTACACTGGATGGAAGTCCTTCTAACACATGTATTGGGGCCGGTCTTCCGTCAGAAAAACGTGACCGATAAATGGTGCCTGTAGCTGTATCGAGGAAACCCGGAACAAAACCACTTTGATGATTACCTTGGCTTATTCCACCCGTACCATGGAACTGAATATTTTCCTTTAAAAGACTAACGTTTCCATAGCAGTGCTTTTGTTTAACATTGTTCATTTGCTCCTACCTGCATTGCTTGATTGCCTGCTGGTTATCATCACCATAATCGTAGAAACGCATCATCAACTCATTGCTTATGTTTGAGGGGTGCAGGCTTTGTGAAGATGGTGAGCCATAATTCGTTATTTTGCATCTCAATTTGCTTTCCTGGGAGTTGCGGAGAAGGTAGATTGCGCATCTGATATTCCAATATTGCCGAATAACGACAACCATTTCATGATATCTTCACGCGTTAGCATTCCTTCGATGCGATTATCGACCACTACCGGTAATTGATTGACATTGTGGGTTGCCAGCATGGATAGCGCATTAAACAGATCGTCACCAGGCTTAAGGAAAACCATGCGGTTGCGCGGTGTCATGATTTCGTTTATCCGAGTCGTGGTTCGTGATGCCTTGTCTACGCGGCGGGCATCATGCAAACACACGACCCCTGTTAATCTCCCGTCGTCTACTACTGGAAAAGCGCGTTGATCGCCTCCTAGCAAATAATCATCGATGAATTCAGCAACCGATAGCTCCGAATCGACGGTTTGAACGGGGGTTCGCATCACCCGCGAGACGGGCACATATTCCAGCGCTTCGCGCATCAGCAGTTGCCGGTAGCTAATCATGGCTGCATTGTTGAGAAACCAGCCGATAAATGCAATCCATAGTCCGTTGATGAAACCGGTGCCAAAAATGGGAACGGAGAGTCCGATCATCATTGCGAATCCGGAGAACATCAGCATCCACGCAAATACTTGACCGGCTTGGGAAGCGTGTTTTGTTGCCCGGTGCAAATCGCCTGTGAGTCCCCAGATTGCTGCACGCAATATGCGGCCGCCGTCAAGCGGAAATCCGGGCACGAGATTAAACACGCCGAGAATGATGTTGACGTTGCCAAGCCATACGAGCAGAGTCGCAGCCGGGCTGAGTCTCTCAAACATCTGCGCAATCCGTTCCGGATCCATCGGGATGGACCCGCTGATCAGCGTGGCGATACTCAGGCAGATGAAGCCCAGTACGATACTGGTAATGGGGCCCACGATTGCCATGGAAAATTCCGCTTTCCAACCGCGGGGCTCGGTTCGCATCTGCGCCATGCCACCGAAGATAAAGAGCACGATTCGAGGAACTTCGATGCCTTGGGCCCGACCGACCAATGCGTGGGATAACTCATGAGCTAGGACCGATCCAAAGAATAAAACAGCCGCGAGCAATGAAGTCCCCCATACGAGACTTGGAGGCCATTGTGGATGCCATATGGGGAATGCTCTGGTTGCCAGTGCCAATGTGATCAGTGCAAAGATGATCAACAGACTCCAGTCTACTGCTACCTCAACGCCGGCAATACGTCCCAATCTAAAACCTGATGTCGTCATGGGTTTAATACCTTTAGAAAATATTTCCAAGTTCGTGGATGTCCTATGCGGTAGTTAAGCAGCATATATACCATACCTGGTGATGAACTCAATTCTAGATGCGACTATCAATAACTTGTTCCTTTGGCTGCTTACCCGTCTTACGACCCAGACTGGCATGAGCGTTGCTCAATAGCTCGAGCGAACTGCACTGCGTAATGCCAGAGAGATAGTCCGTGAGTCAGTTATTAGTAATGTGTGTACGCGATGTAATGGATCTAGCAAGCCTTCTATGTTAATCATGGGCTTAGTCGCGCGACTATCCGCGTGATCGTCGGCCAACGTACGCCCTACTTAATGATTTAACGGGAGCTCATGATAAAAATTGGCAAAGAGAATGAGGTGTGGATCGGAGCTTATGTTTCTATGCCGAACCGCCCGGCAAGGTGCCGTTTGATTGATCCCATGGGTGGCGGGTAAAAGGCTTTAAGTAGGGGAAATGCTAATTGTACTATTTATAGTGTGTTTCTTAATGTGTAATTCTTACAATGTTATTGCAATGAGAGGGTAGCTTCGTATGAGCAAACGATCAGGCAAAACATAAAGAGTAATATCAGGATGATGGTTAAGTCGTCGCAAGATTTGTTTGTATTAATGACAAAAGAGATTATGGACGACGAGTAAGCCTGTCTCTTGGTAAATCATAATCTAGCCTAAGTATGTGCTAATGAATAGAATTTTAATAATACGTCTAATCTTATAGGTCAATAGCCTAGTGAACTTATGTTGCATTTGGTACGCAATTGGCTACGTAATTGCCTGTCGTGGCTTTAGTCCTACGCTAATGTGTTTTGGCCTCGTTCCCGAGTCAGACTGTCTGAGAAGGTGTGCCTTCGCCGCGTAGTCTCCACGGGGCAGCCGCATGTGTTGTGCGGCGTGGGCGAAGTGGTGTCGTCCAGTTCAGCATTGTGCTTTTAATGGATGTTCGGCGAAAAGCAAATCATTTGCCTAACGAATGGCATGATCAATCAACACCATTAAATAGCATTTAGATGGCATTTGCGTATCGTTTGAATATTGTGTTGTGAATGGAATTCAGCGCATTGAAATTTTTCAATACGAACAGCTAAGCGCTTAGTCACATCCACATTGATGAAGAGATCGAGGATAATATAAGCAACTTTTTAAATAGATGGCGTTTATCTTGCCTGTATCTTTAAGAATCATTATGCCCAATTACGCATTAGCATCGCTGAGGCGACGCAGTGTATTTTCTTTGGAAACTAGAGCCGAATTAAAGTTCGTTCCGTGCCTGCGCTGGATATCAATATCGGTGGGATTCAGTAAATGTAATACGGGTACCTATAAGTAGTGCGGGTTTGCCGCTCACAAGCCGTCTAGAAGTATCGTTATATAGACTTTAACTAGATCCAACAGTTATCCATATAGCTTGCATTAAAAGGTAACGTTAGGTAAGGAAAAGAATCATGAAGACTTATACCCAAACAAGAGATGTGCTGGAGCATGTTCGTAATTACCACAAACTGTTGAGTGAGTTCTATCAGCATCTTGAGGACAAAGCAGAGAAGCAGCGGGTGAAGTTACTGCTCGACTACTTGAGTCGGCATGAGAAACATTTCGATGAATGTCTTGCGGACTACAATGAAAATGCGTCCAAAATGGTGATGGATACTTGGTATCAGTATACACCGCAGATCGACCCTTCTGAACTGCTAGAAGAAGTGGCACTTACGCCGGAAATGTCGGTAGACGACGTGATTCGCGTCGCCTTGCGCCTTGATGACTACCTGATCGACCTCTATCAAATGATGGCCGAGAACGCGGAAATCCCAGAAGTGAGAGAGGTGTTTATGAATCTCCTGGGCATGGAACAACAAGAAAAGCGTGAGCAAGCGAAAAATGCTTTAAGCATCAAGGGAATATAGGCTTGCGTACTTATCAAGCGGAACTCTTGGCTACCTGGCAAAATAACTCTGAGGGGAGTAGTGGGCGACATCAAGCCTTCCACAGCCGGCTAAACTAATATGACAATCGATGCCAATGATCAGGGGCGCAATGGCAGCCATGTCTAGCCCCCAGATAAGATGTTGACGCTTCGGCTGTAAGCATGACGTCGCCAGATGGAAGTGGCTTGGCCTCCAAGAGATCCAACCGCAAGTGTTTCGACACGCCACTGAGCAACGGTTGGCCGCTTCCGAGGAAGATCGGGCAGACCACGAACCGATACTCGTCGATCAAACCGTGCTGGGTGAGCTGCGACACAATGGAGCCGCTGCCAAAAATGATCATAGCTTTGCCGGGCTGCGGGCTGCCCCTTCATGGTCTCGATCTCGCGTGGGTCGATTTCGCGGAGCAGGCGGGAATTCCTCCAGGTCACGTTCTTCAAGGTTCTGGAGAAGACGAACTTCGTTATGCTGTTTAACGCGATCGTTACGGAACCGTGCTCCCGAGATCGTCGTCCGGGGATGGTGGGGGTCCGGAAGCGTGCCGGAGGCGTCGACGACAGCATGCCGCCATTGTTGGCAGCCGCCTCGTTCATGGCGTCGACCGCTTCGCGGCTGTCGCACGATAAGGCCAGCATCACCTAGCTTGAGGTTGCCGGTGGGATCGGACGGTCGGTGAAGGTACACTACTTAGCCTGCATGAGCAGCATGACGTTGATCGCCTCGCTCCATACCATGCATGCGGCGGTAGCGTCAGTCAATTGCGGGTTGTTCCCGAAGATCATTCGGGACATTTTTCGCTTCCTCCAGATGGTTGCATTGAGCGACCGCTTAATGTGCTGTCTTCTCTTAGACGAACAGACAGTCGTGATTTCGACAGGAGCGTGAATTTTTTTAGGACGTTTGATGAGACACCTTCATGCCGGTTGATTTTCTGACCAAAACCCAGAGAGTGGGATACGGTCGCTTTGCTGACGAGCCCTCGCCAGAGGAGCTCGCGCGTTACTTCCATTTTGACGACACCACCCGGGAACTGATCAGCAAGCGGCGCGGTGTCAACAACCGCCTCGGGATAGCGCTCCAGCTTGGAACGGTTCGGTTCCTTGGGACATCCCTGTCCAATCCAATCCGTGTCCCGGCGGATTGTCCATCCCAATCCTGGCTTCCAGAAAGTAGCATGGAACGAGAGTGACTAGACCGTAGATACCCGCGGTAATGAAGGTGATTTTCGCTAATTTCATTGAAGCCTCCGGTAATCGTGTTGAAGGCCGCACATGTTGGCCAGGTGCTAATGTGCCGCAACCGCTCCACTACCAAACGGCTTTCGGGCGAACCACACGGAGACCAGCAGCAACGCGAACAGCCATCCCGACAGCCAGAAAATATCGTTGACCGCGAGTAGTGACGATTGCTGCGTCACCATGTGATTGAGCTGGTCGAGCGTCTGACCGTTAGTCAATCCGGAGCGGCCGAGCAGGTCCATCGTCTGCGTCGCCTGCGGCGTGAACGGCGTGATGTTCTCCACCAGCTGGGTGTGGTGCAACGCCTCGCGCCGTTGCCAGAAAGTCGTCGCCAACGATGCGCCGAAACTCCCGGCGGTGATGCGGAAGAAATTGACCAGCCCCGATCCGAAGGCGAGCTTTTCCGGCCCTAAACCACCCAAAGTAATCGAGATGAGCGGCGCGAAGAACAGGGCGATGCCCACGCCTTGTAGCAATTGCGGCAAGGCTATTGTCCAGTAATCCGCGTCGGGCGTATAGCCGGCGCGCCAGAAGCTGGCGGTGGCAAAGACGACAAACGCCCCACTCGCAAAGAGGCGTGGATCGACACGTCCCAGAAGCTTTCCGACCAGCGGGGAAAGCAGGAATGCCAGCACCCCATTGGGCGCGACCGCCAGGCCCGCCCAGGTCGAGGTATAGCCCATCTGGGTCTGTAGCCAGAGCGGCAGCAGCACCACATTGCCAAAGAAGAGGCTATAACCCAGGCTAACGGCGATAGTGCCCGCACGAAAGTTGCTTCGCCCGAGCAGTCGCAGGTCGACGATCGGATGCGCTTCGGTCCATTCCCAGATGACGAAGACCGCCAGCCCGACGAGCGCGATAACCGCCAGCGCCACGATGACCGGCGAGCCGAACCAATCCAGCTCATTGCCCTTGTCGAGCATGATCTGCAACGCCCCGACCCAGATAATGATCAGCCCGAGACCCACCGCATCGACCGGCACCTTCGTTATAAGCGCTCTCGCGCCCGGCGAGCAGCCGCCAGGTGAGCGTCGCGGCCACGAGTCCCACCGGGACATTGATGTAGAAGATCCACGGCCAGCCGATGGTATCGGTGATCCAGCCGCCGAGAATCGGGCCGACCACCGGGGCGATCACGACGGTCATGCTCCAGATCGCCAGTGCCATACCCCGTTTGTGTTCCGGATAGCTCGACATCAGCAGCGTCTGCGATAGCGGCACCATGAGGCCGGAGACGCTGCCCTGCATCACACGCAGGGCCAGCAGGGTCTGGAAACTGGGTGCCGCACCGCACAGCCAAGATGCCAGAGTGAACAGCAACACTGCGGACACGAATACCCGCACCTGACCGAAACGCTGTGCAAGCCAGCCCGAGAGTAGCACCGAGATAGCGTTAGCCACGGCATAGGAGGTAATGACCCAGGTCGCCTGGGTCGGACTCACACCGAGATCGCCGGCAATCGATGGCAGCGATACGTTGGCGATGGTGGTGTCGAGCACTTCCATGAAATTAGCCAATGCCAGCGCGATGGTGGCCAGGGCCAGCGCCGGTCCTTGGAGACAAGTTGGTTGAGTCTGAGTGCTCATACACTGGCCCCCTCTTATCTGAGGTCCCGAGATACGGCTGTGGAGTGTAGAGCAAGGTGAAACAGTTCCGGCTTGCATTCGCCCGCGAGCCTATCCGCAGCGACCGTTTGTAGGCCACTACGGGGCGAAGCGTTGCTTGCCACATTGGCCGCGATGATCCGGGCCACCAGTTCAGCGGCCGCCTGCCGTTGCTGGTCGAAGACATGCGTCTGATACTCCGGCGCTTGGTGTTCGCTCGGCAACCTTCGCGTGCCTTCCCTATCATGCGTATCCACTTCGACATTCATCGACAGACCGATGCGCAATGGGTGTGCCTCGAGCTCCGTTTTGGATAATGCGATGCGTACCGGCAGCCGCTGGACCACTTTGATCCAATTACCGGTCGCATTTTGGGCGGGCAGCAGGGCAAATGCGCTACCGGTGCCCGCGCCCAGACCCGTCACGGTCCCATGGAACTCGATATCGCCTCCATAAACATCGGCGTGCAGCGAGACCGGCTGGCCGAGCCGGATATTCTCGAGCTGCTTTTCCTTGAAGTTGGCGTTGACCCAAACCTGGTCCAGCGGAACAATCGCCATTAGCACCGATTCTGGATTCACGCGTTGCCCCAGCTGTACGCTGCGCTTGGCGACGTAGCCCGACACCGGCGCCAACAAGGTCGTACGTTGATAAGCGAGCGAGGCTTCGCGTAACGCCGCCGCGGCGTGCTCTACATTGGGATGGGTTTCCACACAGGTGGCGTCGGTCAGCGCACGGTTGGCGGCGAGCTGTTGCTTGTGCGACCTGTAACGCCGCCTCTGAAGTGCGGGCCGCATCGCGGGAGTGCTGGAGATCCTCATCTGACACGTAATTGGATTTCACCAGCTTTTCGCGGCGGACCAGATCGTCTCGGGCCTTATCCGCGTGGACCTGACGCTCGGCCACCGCCGCCTGCAGACGTGCGGTATCGGCGTAAAGGCCGCGCGTTTCGCGGATGGTCTGGGCGAGCTGCGCCTCCGCCTTCTTCAGCGCGACGGCCGCATCGGTTCTATCCAGCTGTGCCAGCGGTTGCCCCGCTTGTACGTAATCGGTATCGTCGACGCCGATCGTCACCACGGTACCCTCGACCTGCGGTGTGATCTGAACCACATTGCCGCCCACGTAGGCATTGTCGGTCGCTTCCGTATAACGCGCCACGATCCACCAATAGGCACCGTATACCGACCCCAGCAGGACTACTACGCCGAACACCGCCATCAGCAGTTGCTTACGTTTTCCATTCGGCTTGGCGCGCGTTGCGTCAACGGCCACACCGCCCGCACCACCGAGTTTCTCATCCGATCGATGATCTGCTTGCGAATTCATAACCACCTCCTACAGACATTCGCCGATCAATTCTTGGGACCGGCGCCGTCACAGCGTTCCGCCGAGGATCGGATCGCTCTACGATACCTTCACCGGACGGCCGCTCGAGGAACGACGACGCCGAATCACTACCACAATGTCAACAACTGTTGACAAAATAGCTCAGCAATACTCGAATGTCAACAAGCGTTGACGTTATACTATCCTCATGAATGATGACGACACTTTGAAGACTCGGCGTTGCGATATCACCCGCGCCAACATTCTCGCTGCCGCGCGCGAGCGATTTGCCGCCGAGGGCTATGAACGCGCGACGATCCGCGCCATCGCCGCCGATGCCGGCATTGACCCCGCTCTGGTGATGCGGTATTACGGTAACAAAGCCGGTTTGTTCGCGGCCGCGGCGGATTTCGACCTGCAATTGCCGGAGCTTGCCGCGGTGCCACGCGACAATGTAGCGTCCTTTCTCATGGCGATATGCTGGATATGGAAGATGGAGCCGTTTCTCTGGCGGAATGAATTAATTAGCTTCGCACAATTCGAAGCAGCGGAATCCATTTCCACCAATTCCATTGCGCCACCAGGAAAATAATCATTTTGAACATCGATTACGATTAGCGCTTGATTCATTTTATCTACTCTTTTACTAATGGGTGCGTCTCTCAATCCATCAACGTCAAGCTTGCAACGCCAGTAATCCATGCCGTGACACTGAACACTTACCCATCATGAGCCAAGTCCGGCAAGGAAATACCGTACCAGTCCCGCCACAGTATTGACCTCCTCGTCGAGAGCGAAGTGGCCGGCATTGAGCAGATGGATCTCGGCATCGGGGACGTCGCGCCCATAGGCCAAGGCACCGTCGATCGTGAACAGTGCGTCGTGTTTACCCCACACGACCAGGGTCGGCGGGCGGTGCTCGCGTAAGTAAGCCTGCCAGGTCGGATAGGCCGCCACATTGGTCTGATAGTCAAACATGAGCTCGAGTTGAATGCGATCCATCCCTGGTCGCATTAAAAAAGCGAGCTCATCGCTCCAGGTATCGGGGTCAACGCGCTTGGCGAGCCGCGGGATCAGCGTCGCGAACCTACGAGACGACGACGGGAATCCGTGCAACAACAAGATCACGGGCGCATCCCTCGGGCCGGCCTCGCGGTAGAACAGGTTGACACCGTCTACCGCAACCGTGTGGTATTCCACCGGGACTCTGGATCCAAGCATTTCGGGGACGTACATCGGCCTGTCTCACGTTGCGGACTAACTCGCGCGCTCAAGCGCGGGTGTCGCCGGTTGATAGGTGCCGGGTACGGACCGGAAGCCGACCGCGATCCGGTTCCAGCCGTTGATGGCGACGATCGCAAGCGTCAGGTCCACCAGTTCCTGCTCCGAAAACTCACCGCGTGCCGCTTCGTACTCGGCATCCGGCACATGGGTATCGGCAACGTGTGTCAGTGTCTCCGTCCAAGCTAGGGCGGCCCGCTCACGTGCCGAAAAGAACGGCGTCTCGCGCCAGGCATCGAGGGTATAGAGCCGCTGTTCGCTTTCGCCCGCGGCGCGGGCGTCCTTCGAATGCATGTCCAGACAATAGGCGCAGCCATTAATCTGCGAGGCACGCATCTTGACCAATTCAATGAGCGGACGCTCGATGCTGCCTCGGGCGACAGCGGCTTCGAGTCCGAGCATCGCCTTGAAGGCATCGGGTGAAACCGTCGTGTAATTCAGTCGTGCTTGCATAACAGTTCTCCAATCGGAGTGAATTGAGTGAAGGTATCGGGGTCAACCCGATATAAAATTATCTGGATTCCTGTGCTATAGACGGGCGACGCGACTAAGTTGTGACAGGGGCGGGTACTCGCTATCTTCAACCGCCACCATTGTGCGGCGGCTGGATGCGGCGCAACTTCTCGGGATTGAGCACGTTATAACCGGCGAGAATGCACAGACCATCGGTTTCGACCGACATCGCCCACCTGGGCTCGCCGTCGATGCAGGCGAGCACTCCGGTCTCACCGTTTATGGACGCCAATTGAAACCTAACCCGGTCCGGATACTTCCGTGCCAGGGTGCGACCGATACCCGTGAGCAGCTTGGCGATGCGGGCACCGCCCTGCACCACCTTGCTTGCCGCCGCCACCTTGCCACCGCCGTCCGCGGTCCAGGTGGCATCTTCCGCGAACAGCGCAAGCAGAGTTTTTGCATCGCTGGTTTGGACAGCCTTACAGAATGTCTCTAGCAACCGGCGGCGTGCTGCTTCACTGACTTGGAACCGGGGGCGATCTCGCCGTACCCGCTGGCGTGCCCGGTGCACCAGCTGACGGCAGCTGGCCTGGCTTTTACCCAGCGCTCCCGCCACCTCGGGGTAATCGCAGTCGAATACGTCGTGCAGCAAAAAAGCGGCGCGTTCCTCCGGTGCCAGTCTTTCGAGCACGACGAGAAAGGCTATCGAAAGGTCGGAAGCCAGTTCCGGGGTTGGGTCGGGTTCGACGGATGGCTCGCCGACCATCGGCTCGGGCAGCCAAGGTCCGAAGTAGGCATCGCGCTCGACACGCGCGGCCCGTAGTCGGTCGATACACAGCCGCGTCATCGTGGTGGTCAGCCAAGCCCCCGGGCTGTGCACTCGTTCTGTGTCGGTCTGATGCCAGCGCAGATAAGCCTCTTGGAGCATGTCCTCCGCATCAGTCGGTGAGCCGAGCATGCGGTAGGCAATCCCGTATAATCTAGGCTGGTATTGCTGAAATGTCGTGGTACATTGGTCCATCGTCCCCGTCCTGTCGAAATTGGCTTAACTGTTTAGACGGGACAAACCCAGATTTGTGACAGGTGATCCGCTTCGTATTCTGTGGATAGATCGACTTTGGAATATGCGTGCGGGTCTGTCCCTTTCCATGTTTTAGAAGCACTCAACGACGGTGCCTTGATAGTACAGAAGCATCCAATTCGCCCACGCTACCTCTACATCATTGCTTGCTGTAGCGTGACAAATCACTCACATACGAGCAATAGAATGAAGCGGCCTATTGAATCCTGTCATTGGGTCCGGTTGCAACCGACCTGCGACCGTAAAAAATAAAGTTCGCAGATAGCGCTAAATAAGACGCTACCCGAATCCGGCACGATTCATCCTGGTATGGAATTTGTCTTATTACTTATGAAATAGATCCGCCCACTGCCCCTCGGCGCTTCGTCCATTCCTATGGAAACTCGGAGACGTCTGCTTACTATACCGAAAAGTCTATCGAAGATAATGCAATGAATACCGACTTACTTGCGGTTCGCGCCTATAACCTGGCGTGTATTTCTACCGGGATTGCGCATGACTTGAATGGCCGCCTCAACGCAATGGTAGTCAATCTTGAAATGTTGAAGCAGGTTCAGTCCATGGACAAGGAGACTCAACGCTACACTGAAGCTATATCTAGCGAGATTCAGCAACTCAACAGGCAGATCGCAACGCTCATCAGCCAGATCGCACCAATCGACTACCACCTCGCGAAGCTTAATCTAAAGGATTTTATTGATGAAGTGCTAATTCTCATTGGTGCCCATGCACGACATCGACGTGTCCAGCTGAAAGTTACCGTAACCGACGACAACATTAGCGTACAGGGTGTCGAGGGGGAACTCAATCAGGCTGTATTAACGCTCATTCTAGACATGCTCGAAGTGATGCCCTCAGGCGGCGAGCTGTACATCAATCTTACTAAAATTGTACAAAACGCCACCCTTGAACTTTGCTGTAAGAGCGCAGATCCTCTCGACACAAGCCAGATCAGCCTAGAATCTGTAATGAGTCAGAGTACAGAAGTGACTAGAATGCACATCGCCCGGACAATTATTCAAAAGCAGCAGGGTTCAATCGAAATGAGGCTCCTTGCTGACAACCAATTGTGTGCTCGGATAACACTACCATTAGCACTTTAGCCTATTCCTGTATAACGAGCCGATGAGGAGCGCGCTTTCGCGCGTCTGCTCAATCTGCCTTGATAGCGTGAAGTTTCGGTTTCCTGATGAGTTTGTTCGGGAGGCGCGCGTTCCTCATCGGCTCGATAGCTCCGCGAAGCGGAGCTATCGGAATGCTAAGCGACTGTCAGAAAGTTTAGAAAGCGTGTTCTGTGGATAATTAAGAGGGGCCTGCTTGTAACACCAAAATGTGCGATTAAACATTAAAAACAGACTCGCGGGGCATGTAGGCTTTCACCTGGACAACAGTAATTTTAACCGCTCGAGATCCAATGGTTTTACCAGATAGTGGGTAAAACCTTGCGCAATTGCTTGTGCTTCATCTGCTGGCTCACCGCGACCTGACAACGCTATGAAGAGCGTCGCGGATAGGCCTTGTTTCTTCAAGGCCCTGAGCAAATCGTACCCGTGCATATCCGGCAGGCCCAGGTCCAAAATTGCGACATCCGGTCTGAAGGTGCGGGCGTCATTGATTGCCGACTCGCCATCGAGTGCAACTTGTACCTGATATCCGTACAACTTTAGTAACATTCCTGTGGCTTTAGCCGCATCCTCATGATCGTCTACCACAAGTATACGTAATGTACTCCCGTCGCCACGCGCCGCGTTTTCGTCGCCCTCGTGTTTATTTTGTTGCATGAAAGGTTCAGGCGTAGGGCCTTGTCGGTTTTCCTTTTTAGTGTATTGGGCAACTACAGCTACCAGGTCGTTTTGCTTTACGGGTTTACTGAGGTAAGTATCACAACCAACTTTAAAACAAGCTTCGCGTTCCTCCTTCATGGCGCCTGCTGTCAAAGCGATGATGGGAAGTTCAAAACCTCGATCACGTAACTCGGCTGTGGCAGCAAAGCCATCCATTATTGGCATTTGCATATCCATTACAACTATGTCGAACGGGTGGTTTTGTGTCTGCGCAACTTCGATCGCCTCAAGTGCTTTCTGACCATTCTCGGTTGTCATAACTTCGGCACCTGCTTCCTCCAGAAAATGTCGAATCAATAAGCAGACATCGCGCCGATCATCGACAACCAAGACTCGACTCTCGAGCCTAAGCTCTTGCGGTTCCGGAACTCGCGGAATTATAGATGGGGCAAGTTCATCCGCTTCAACCAGAGCAAGGTCTCCCAAAGGCGCTATCGGAAAAGCTACGGTAAAGGTGCTGCCCTTATTGGGTCGGGTATCCACAACAATCCGTCCACCAAGCACTTCGACCAATCGTTTGGTAATAGTCAATCCTAATCCCGTACCTCCCTGGCGTCTCGAAGCAGATCCATCCGCTTGCATAAACGGTTTGAACAGCATCTCCAGTTGCTGTGGTGTGATCCCGATGCCGGTATCGATCACTTGAAATTGTATTTCCGGCTTGGTCTCGTTAGGTAAGAAACGGATAACGAATCGTACTTCCCCCCTATCGGTAAACTTTATCGCATTGCTGATGAGATTCAGCAGTATTTGCCGCACCCGCGTGCGGTCGCTATCGATAGTTTCCGGGACAGGGCCGGCATACTCGACATTCAGCATCAAGCCCTTTTCTTGTGCGCGTACTCTCATTGACGCGACTACATCATCGACGAGCCCCAGTAAGAAAAATCGCTCTTTCTGGAGTTCCAAACGCTGAGCTTCAATTTTAGATTGATCGAGGATATCGTTGATCAGCTCCAGCAAATACTCGGCGTTACGTTTGATAATTGGGAGAATCTGAAGATCATCCGGTTCCCGAGTATGTGACAGCAACACATCCAGGTACCCCATGATCGCTGTCATAGGAGTGCGGATTTCATGACTCATATTGGCGAGAAACTCGCTTTTAGCGCGATTGGCTACCTCAGCCGCCGCGCGGGCTTCACTTAACGCATTTTCGGCAAGCACCAAGTCGTGGATATCGGTGGCCACACCGAACCATTGAGTCAGCCTGCCTTGGCGGTTGCGAACCGGACACGACCGCGCCAGAAACCAGCGATATTCTCCATCCGCTAATCGTAATCGATACCGACATTCATAAGGCTGGCCAGTATGGACCGCACCAGTCCACCGCTCTTGACAGCGCTCCACGTCTTCCGGATGGAAAGCGCGCATCCATTCCCATCCTTGCGCCTTTCCCGTTTCCATACCCGTAAGCTTATAAAAACGGGCATTCTGATAATCGCATGAACCGTCCGCTCTATTTGTAAAAATAATTTCGGGGATTGTATCCGCCATAATCTTAAAACGACGGTCTCTGCGTCGCCTTAACTGCTCAGCCCGGATTCGATCAGTAATGTCGCTCACCACGCATTGAACTGCCTCCACGGTACCGGCCGCTGCTTGTATAGGCGCGCAACTCGCTAGCCAAACGCGTTTCTGCGTTCCACTTCCTGGCGTTCGTCCGCGAATCTCTGCGTCGAGGACCGGCTCACCTGTATCTAATACCTGTTCGATCAATGGTTCGATTTGCGGTGCGATCTCGGGCATCAACTCACGCATGTTCCGCCCAATACAGTCCTGCACATCGACACCGTTAATTATTGCGAGTTGTTCGTTAATTTTTAGTATCCGATGGTCGCGATCGAACACGGCTAATCCAACCGGCGCGGTTTGGTAAAAGGTCTCGAGTTCGGTAGTGCTGCGTTGTAATTTTTCCTTGTTTTCCGCTAGGACTCTTTCGGCATGTTTTCTATTCGAGATATCTTCGATTACCGAAATGAAGTACTCGGGTTCACCACAGTCATCGCGCGCCAGAGAAAGTGTCAGATTAATCCATACGATTGAACCGTCTTTACGGTAGTATCGCTTCTCCGGTTTGTAGGTATTTATCTCTCCTGCAAGCAATCGGCGAAGATGATCCAAGTCTCGTTCGAGATCATTGTAATGGGTGATATCCTGGAAAGTCTTTTCAAGCAGCTCGTGAGCGGTGTAACCGACAATGTCGCAAAACCGCTGATTGACGCGCAACCAGCGACCGTTTAAGGCAACGTGCGCTATGCCCACCGCAGCGTTTTCGAACGTGCCGCGAAATCGTTGTTCACTCTCGTGCACGGCGCGCTCTACTTCCATGCGCTCCGTGACATCGTTTAACACAGCGACGTAGTGCGTTACTCGACCATGGTTATCAGGCACCGGCGAGATTCGCAACTCATTCCAAAACGGCGTCCCATCCTGCTTATAATTAATTAGCGTCACATTGCACTCGCGCTGCGCCGCGATGGCTTTCTGAATCTCTGCAACCGTATCCGGATTGGTTTTAGGACCCTGTAAGAATCTGCAATTGAGCCCTATAACTTGCTCTGCCGTATAACCTGTGAGGCGTTCGAAGCCTACACTGGCGAATATAATCGGCTGATCTTTTTGCCGCGCATCGACAATTAACACTCCGTTGGTGCTCGCTGCGATCGCGCGGTCGCGCAACCGCAGAGCTTCTTCGGCTCGCTTACGCTGAGAGATTTCCACCACGACCATGTTGACGCCGATGATCGCGTCATTACTATCGCTCATGGGATAGTAACTCTCCAACCAGACCTGTTCGATTCCCGGTCGGCAAGCGGTTTCACCACGCAATTCTTGATCTAATAGCGGCTCACCGGTTTGCAGCACCTGATATAGCAGCGGCTCAATCTTATCAGCAAGCTCAGGCAAAATTTCACGCACGGTTTTACCTAGGTGCGCATTCGCTGGCACACCGTTGATCTCCGCCAAGCGGTCATTGATACGTACAAAACGAAGCTCTCTATCGAGGAAACATAGCCCAACTGGAGCACAGTGATACACTGATTCAATTTCAGCGCGTCGCGCGTTGGCAATCTGCTCGCTGATGCGCAACTTGCTTACATCCGAGAACGTGATGACCATCCCTTCAAATCGACCCTCTTGCGTGCGATAGGACAGAGCGCGCCGAATGAACCAGCGTCCGTCGTAGAGCCGGATTTCATGATCGAGAGGCTTTGCCGAAGTTTGGAGCTGTCGCAACGTGGGTAAGGGGGGCATGTCCTCCGCGGTGTGGGTAATATGCGCCAAGGGCCGGCCGATGTCGCTTGGAATAAGGTTATAAATTTGGGTCACAGCCGGCGTGAAGTTGCGGATATTAAGCTGATTATCAAGGAAAAAGATGGCGATCTGGGTGCCAGTTAATAGATTTTCAAGATCGCTGTTAGCTCGTCTTAGGGCCTCGTTAGCAGTCTGCACTTCCTCTTTGGAGCTTTCCAGTTCCTCGTAGGACGCCTGCAGTTCCTCGTTCATCGATTTTAGCTCGTCATTGGAGGTGTGGAGTTCCTCATTGGTGGACTCCAAATTCTGCACGGTTCTCTCCAACTCCTTCCGCGTTAAGCTAAGTTCGCGTTGGAGTTGATTGATCAAGTGCTCTGCGTTATCGCTTTGGCTGTCGATTTTGTGCTCCACCAGCGATAACACAGGACCCAGGTCTTTAAAGACGACCATGAATAGAGCCGATTCCTCACCAAGCCTAGGCATGGGCTGTACCGTAAGCTGCACTCGATGCGCGTTTTCGCCAAGTTCGACGGTCACTCTTTCATGCGTTACTTTTCGGCGTATTCGAATGGCCTCCTCGAGTGCCGTGCGCAATCCTGCGCGTAGCCCGGTACGCGCCATCTTGATGATATTGTTTTGAAACGTGCGGCTGGTTGGTCCCAAATATTTTCCAGTATTCGCCGTCAGAAAAACCATTTGGCACTTATCGTTGACAACCGCATAAGTCGGTGCAAACTCATCGAGAAGAATGCGTTGCGCGATCTGCTGGATATCCACATCACGGGGTGAATCGCTTTCAACCGGTATGCCGCGCCGGGATATCTCCGGATTCCATTGTTTCTTCTGTACGGCAGTGGGTAAGCGCTGTGAAATGCGGTACTTGGTGCTAATCGTGCGAAACAGCTCTTTGTGGGTAACGATATTTTCCGCAGGACCGAGAAACAAGTAACCATCCGGTCGTAGTGCATAATGAAACATTGGAACCAGTTTGTCTTGCAGGTGTGGCCCTAAATAAATTAACAGGTTTCGGCAGGAGACCAGGTCTAGGCACGAGAAAGGCGGGTCGGTAATCAGATTGTGCAACGAGAACAGGCAAAGCTCGCGAATCTCCTTGCAGACCTGGTAGTGTTGGCCACGTCGCACAAAGAAGCGCTTGAGCCGCTCGTCTGAGATATCTTTGGCGATGCCTAAGGGATAGATGCCGGCTCGTGCAATTTTCAATGCGCGCGCGTCAAGGTCGGTGGCATATATCTGTACTTCCGGAAGTAATTCGTACCGATCCATAGCCTCGCGCATGATCATCGCAACGGTATAAGCCTCCTCTCCAGTTGCACAACCTGCCACCCAGACGCGAATCGGATCGTCTGCGTCACGATCATAGAAGAGTTTGGGGATAACTTTGGTGGACAGCGTTTCAAAAGCTTCGGCACCGCGAAAGAATGCGGTCACCCCACTCAGCATTTCTTTAAACAATACTTTCACTTCTTTAGGATCAGCGCGCAGCCGTGCGATGTACTCATCGACCTCCGCGATATGGAGAACTTGAATACGACGTCGAATGCGGCGCACGAGCGTGCTCGTCCTGTAGTGCTTAAAGTTATGACCCGTAGCTGTCAGCAGGATGTCGCTAATTTCATACAGCTGGTCACCGATACGTTCACTAAGAGCTGTGATGTGATTGCCTTTATCTAGGCCCTGGAGGTAGTTTGCATACGCTATGAGTTCCTTATGCATTGCTTCAGGTGCCAGTACATGATCGGCTATCCCATGTAGGGTATTGCTACTTGGTACACGGTTGTATTCGGCCGAATCTTCCTGCACCATTGTCATTCCCCCTTTTTCGTTGATAGCTTTGAGTCCAAGACTACCATCGGTTCCTAAGCCCGATAGAATGATTCCCACCACATACTCACCGAGAGTTTCGGCCAACGAGTAAAAGAATGAGTCGATCGGCGCTTGACACGAAGCGGGACTCTCACTTGCTTGAACATGCAATACGTGGTCCCGTCGAGTCACTAATGATCCGGGCGGTGCAATATAAATGTGATTGGCTTTGATCGCGAGACCATCTCCAATTTCTAAGACTGGCATAGAGATAGAGGCGGCAAGCTGCTGCGCCAACCTACTTTCACTGTCAGAAACGAGATGTAGGACGAGTACAAAGGCAAGTCCGCTGTCCGGGGGCACGGCCGAGAACAACGCTTGCAGTGTCTCCAACCCTCCGACGGGAGCGCCGATAGCCACGATGACAGTATGGCATTGAGCATCAGACTTGAGAGGCTTACGAGACATTTGCTAAATCTATATAAAGCCCATTTCTCCCCATATTGCAAGTATGCTGAAAAGTACGGCCCTGCAATGATTCCCGTTAGCATACCAGATAGATTTGATTGCGAGTTAATGTTTGTTTTTCGGAGGCAAGAGTTGCAGTGCATAAGTCGTTCTAGGTGGAAGAAAATAGGGTTTAAACGACAAAGACTTTATAGAATATATTGCAATCTTGCTTTACCAACACACTGTAAACTGAAGCAGCAATTCCCGCTCATGCCTCAAGCCATTGTTGTACAAGGGGTTTAAATTTTGGTTCTCGTACGGCTTTTTTCAAAAATGGCGTTGTACAGGCCTTATTGTCAAATCTCGCCGGGAATTGCTGAAACTGAAGCATGTAGTTGAAAAACATGGAATCCTTCTTATTAAGTCAGCTAAACTAAAATATATAACTGTGTATCAGAGGGTACATTCTAATCCTGGAATTTCGCAACATGCGATTAGGCTTTATGAATTATATGAATTAAGAGAGTTAGTTAATTATTTTTTAACGCCCTGATGAGACACTTCGAACGCTCATCAGAGCATTTGTCATTTGCAGCTATTTTGTATCGCTGTGATTGGCTGAAAGTTCAGGATCCTCGTCTTTTACTCGAGATTTACCGACTCGTTCAGCTTCTTCTAGCTCAGCTAGATCGGATTCTTCAATATTTTCCAAATCTTGATTCTGCTTTTGAAGGTTTCCAGAGTTCACAAAGTCTTCTGTTCTTTCACGATAGTTACGAGCAGCATCGTAGTCGCCTTCACCTTGAATTTTTTTGTTATCGCTCATATAAAGCTCTCCTGTATTTAACGGTTTTGTTTCATTTTCAAGTGAGCAAAGAGGATCGAGCAAAATCCATTCCTTTGTATGAAGTATCTATTTTTTGGCGAAAAGGTAAGTGTAAGTTAAAGAAGGTTATACATACTTACTAAGTAAAGAGATAGTGTATAGGATATTTATACAAATGAAGGCGTTCTTAGTATCTTTATATACAACATGTGTAGCGGTTTTACAGCGTGTAACTTTTACAATTTATGTAAATTATACATTATACATTACACATTATGTAGTAATTAGTGTATGCCATATCCAGCGTAAAATTATTACACTGAGGAGTATCATCAATACTAAAAATGTAAATAGTACAATAATTAGCCCACTAGAAATAATGCGACTTGCTGTGCGTGTATGTTTGGGATCCTCGAAGTAGCTCTCAAGCAATCGTACATTGCGCTAATTTGCTTTCCAAGCTAAATCGAATAAGTCGCCGACAAAAGGAACTAATCCTATAATGCTTTCTATAACAATATTAATAACCATCCTTAAGAGAACGCTCTTAGGTGTACCGAGACGCGCTGCTTCTAGCACAATGTAACTGGACAACAGACTACCAACGGTATCACCTAGTCCAGGTATAAGCCCAATAATACCATCTGCGCCAATTCTATAACCCAAAAATGGGAGTGGAATCGAATTGTCTAAAAACCATGCGAGATGACCTAGCCGGTTCTTTGTAGAGTCATAGACAGCGTTTCTTATGGCTTCGCTTTCCAACATTCTGTTAGCTATCGAATATTATTCCAGCCGCTTATTAAGTTTTTCATAAAACATCTTATTATAATTAGTTATAGTCTAAAAATATTTATATTCAAAAATTGGCAACTAATATACCAAGGCGCAAAAACATATCCGTTAACGCTGTTGAGAAATTTTACACCGAAATAAGTGGTACCGGATTTGCATTCGACCAATACAAGCTAAAGTTAAGAGTACCGATTCACTTATGTATTGGAGAATTACGATATGAACTTCTTAAGACAACTTTCTTTAGCAGTTGTATTGAAATCATTTATCTTAATAACGCTCATGATTATGGGAAGAATAGTAGGTGCCAATGACAGCAATGCTTATTGGAGTGACAGCTCGGGCAATATCGTACATTCGAGAACCGGTGAATGTTTGAAAACAAGGCAATGGACACCACAACAAGCTACACGAGAATGTGATCCCGAATTGTTTGCAAGATATCACCAAAAAGCATACTCCCAGTCACCAACTGCTGCAGAAACAGTGGCTGAGTATATTGCAGCAATGAATATTGTAAAAAAGCTAGTGATTGACACTGAAACTTATTTTTATTTCGATAGTGCTAAGCTGCGTCCCGAAGCCGAAAAAGGGCTGAAATACATCGCCATACAAATCCGATCTATGAAACATGTTGATAAAATACGTATTGTGGGTTACGCCGATCGTATTGGCACTGATCAATATAATGATAAATTGGCGTTAGCACGTGCAGAATCCGTGGAAAAGTATCTTACAGCAGAGTTACCCATAAAGTTATCAAAATACGTTGTTCATTCTAAGGGCGAATCTGATCCTAACGTAAAATGTATTGGTTTTGAAACTACACCTAATTTAGTTGATTGTTTACAGCCAAACCGCAGAGTAGAAATTGAGGTGATTGGGTCAGTAATATAGCCTTCAAGAAGTTCGTATGAAAAACAAGTTTGGTAACTCATTTTAAGTTAATTAACTTTTACATATTTAAGGTGGCTATTAGATTAAGTACATTGAAACCCTCAATTGGTAAGATAGCTGCTTCAAGTCAGTTAATATGGGTAATGCTATACTTGAAAGCTGGCCATTTAATTTAATTTTTAAATAATCGAGGACTAATTCAATGGATTTTATTCGCATTCTTGTCGCAATACTATTACCACCCGTTGGCGTGTTTTTACAGGTTGGGATTGGTAAACATTTTTGGTTAAATATCTTATTTACGTTACTAGGGTATATTCCCGGGATTGTTCATGCCGTATGGGTAATTGCAAAAAAATAAATTTCTTTAAGAATAATTAGGATATAAAAGCAAAGCGTGATCAATTGTTGCGCACTTTTGGTTTTCATAAGCGTGTGAGGTCCGTGAGACTGAATTAGTCCAAACCGTATTATATCGACTCAATACACTATTTGGTGAGCACCTGAGCACTAACCGATTCGACCTATCAGTTGCATAAATTTGGGGCATAAAGTACGTGAAGACCCGAAAAATATAGGGTGAAATAGCACTTTTAGTATTGTGCAGCTATCGGGTCGACTCGCCGGCGGGCTATTCTCCGCTACCAAGCGATGAATTGGATGACATCTTAGGCCTTCCAGAATCTATCGGATGACTGAGGAAAGAAAATCTAAGGTAGGACAACGACACTTCGCACTGATGATTAATGCCGCAAAGTCTATTCAATCGGTATTATCTTTGAAAGGATACTTACAGTGCGAAGCAAACAATAAATATCAGAAGTGATATATCAACTCTTTCAATAATGAATGGCACTATCGCCAGATATATAAGTAGTACGAACGTACGAACAATTACTGATATAGGTTGCTTACAAGTGATTATTGTTTTAGCCGTCTAAATATTTATTAATATACTTAATATGATGACCGGTCGTTAGGATTGCATTACTATTATTTGAACAAATCCTTAAATTTTTCTTCTACCTTCTGTTTTTGATCCTCAATCTTATTATCAATTTTTTCATTGAGTTTCGCTTTCCCTCTATTAAAATTATCATTCGCTTCTTTTTGGAGTACGTCAATCCCTTTTTTGGCGCCTTGTTTTTTTATCTCATTAATGGCCTGATCAATTAATCGCACCAATATCTCCTTGGCGATGTTTGCAATGGAGGACCCACTTTTTCCGCCAAGATCGTTCAGATTAATTTGAGGAAGTTTAAGCACAAAATGTTGTTGGTCCAACGGGACAAAAGTAGCATTCAATGTTCCTTCATTGAAATACAGGTGGTGAATAATTAATCGAATATTGTTTGTTCTTGGTTCTGTTTCTGTGGAAGGTTCTGGTTGGTGGGGAAAACTTGAAGCGATATTATCTTTCAAAATAGCAAGATTAGTTTGGCGTTCTGCATTCATTTCATAATACACTTGAGGTGCCTTGATACGAATCTGATCGATCACGATGGGATTTTGGGTAATACTTTGGGTATTAATCTTGGTACTTATATGATCCAATGAGAAGGCATTCGGTGCGTCAAAACCTTTAGGATTGGAGATCGTGAGTCCATCTATGGCGCCAGTGCCATCCGCGAGCGTAATCTTTACACTGTTTACACTTACTGATGTTCGTGTCACTTGGGAACCGTATTTTTCAATTGCGCTCCGAACCAAGAAATCAAGGTTGGTAAGTATAAAATACAATGATCCTGAGATGACAATAAACAGCAGAAAGCCAATTGTGAATATTGCTTTTTTCATAATTTAGACCCCTATTAAGCTTTCATTCTCTAATACTTATAATGTTGTGTCGGAATCATCTCGTCCAACAAAATAAGCCTCATTAAGGTGTCTATCAAGTCCAAGTTGGTTTGAGCCTTTATATACTTCATAGTTGCGGAAGGAAGCCGTGTCCTACATTAGCTAAAACAGGTAGCCGACGGTAATATTGGCGAGATATTGCCATTCTTGCTGGATAATTGGGCTGTTCCGGACTTCACCGATCATCCATTTTGCACCAGTTGTTCCGGTGATAAGGATGTGATCGGACAGAAACCAGCCGGCACTGACACCGACATTCGCGCTCCTCAATCCCGAATTCGCGTGATAGGTTGGTAATCCGGTCGCAGCCGATTGCGATGGTGTCACGTTAAAATATGTGCCCAGTGCATTGGCGTCACCGACGACCACGGAACCGCCTAGAAAGACGAAATAACGCTCAGACTCACTTCCGGCAATCGGGAAGTAGGCCGATACACTTCCGGTAACACCATCTCCGTCGCGGAAGGTATAGCGCATATCAACGGAAAAAATAAAGGGAATTTCATATTCGGAATAGTGTACGCGTAACACGTAGTCGGTAAAGACGCGAAACTGCGGCGCTGGATCGATGCCGGGTAGACCATTCAGTCCGTCTACATTGTCTTTGCGGCCGAGGTCATAAGTGGCCGAGGCCCCAATGCGATAGTCGTGACTACGCCAGATGTCATAGCCGAAGCCTTCCCCGCCTGACAAAAAAAGCCGACTTTTATAGCGGACGTTGATGACTGCGCTCGGCTGCAAACGATAGTTGTCGGATCCTTCGTATTCTGGCTCGAACACAGTACCGGGTCCGATAATCACACGCCATGTCGGTGCATCCTTACCAAACGGAGCGAGCACTTCACCTGCGGAGAATTGCCAGTGTCCTAATGGCGTCGGTGTTTGTGCCCGGGCTAGAGAAAACGAGCTGACGGTTAAAATAATCGCCGCCGCAGCTGCGTTAACGCGATATAACATAGTGTCCTCCATACTGGCGCGCCATATGCGTGACTGGAACGGATATTCGTTACTCGTCCAAATTGCTCGAACGCGACAATTTTTACAGAGGCGCATAGACTTTCAAGTATCAAAATGCGAACAGTGGTAACTATTCTGTTGCACGAAGCCGCGACATGTGACGGGTGTATTTCTTGTGTAAGTTTTCTAACGTTTCAATTTCTACGGGTGTCAGGGTTTCACAAATAACATCGGAAAGGCAAAAGCGCCGTTTTGCTTAAAATTTAACCTATTAATTCGCATTAGAATTATATTGATATAGGACTATATTAACGTGTTTTTTAAAAGACTTTCAGTCGCCTACTTAGATTCCCGCCGACCATCATGGGAAGCACTAAGGGAAAGCACGAAAGCGTGTCTCTCGGTATCTCGACAGTCATTTGGCGATATTTCAAAGGCCATGCAAATTCGGCTGAGTACGATGCCAGGACGCGTTTGTTTGCAGCCAACTTAGAGACTGTTGCGTAAGTCCATTGTGGGTCCCAATGTGGGTCCCACAATGGGAAACACCTTTGAGTTATGCCCTCTAGCGCTTCAAGAGTGTGTTAGTAAAAGCGGACAATTCTATTTGTGTCTAACAGGGTCGAAGTTATGAGTATAAAACCGCCTAAAGTTGTTTTTTAAAATGAGTATATAACACTAAGGAGCTATACGAACGAAATTTGTTGTGTCGGCTATCCCAGGATTGAACGGGAGAGTACACGCTGACTATTTTGGCCATTTAAGCGGGTCTAGCCAGAGAGCAAGAGACTGATGTCTCCAAGGAAGTGGTTCTCACTGCGGACTACGGTGGGGGTACTCAAATGCGTAATGGCTGAGGAGGAGCACTGTTGAAGCAGCGAAGCAGCATTGATGCGACTCACGCGAAAGCCGTTACGGAAAGCCGGGAGGTACGAAAGTGCTGGATCTGCTCAATGACACCACAGTCCAAACAGTTATGCGCGGTGCCGATGACTTTCCCTTAAGCAGCGGGGATCGCCTATCTGGTAAAAATGACTTGGCAGTATGCTGTCGTTTTATTACGTACGCGGCGAACGTCGCGTGGAAAGGAGGTTTCATGCCACTGAAATGGTTTCCCTGGCGTTTTCTGGTGGGCCGGCTGGCGCGCTCCTATGGATTTCTCGACCCGATCCAGTGGCTCAACCGCCTGCGCGCTTTTGCGCATCCCTCGGAAGTCACAGAGCCTGTCGAGTTACTGCGGGCCGGTGTGTTGTTTCACGCACGCGGCCTCATTAATACCAAAGCCATCCAGAACAATCTGGATTGGGTCTGGCCCTACTGGGTTGAACGCCAGTTCAATCCCGCCGACGCTTCCTTCGTACCGCGGGGCTTTTCCTTCAGCCACATCAATCTCACGCATCGCAACTGGACGGCGGTCGGTCTGCCCGACGTGCCTTATTATTCCATTGTTGACCCGCGCGGGCTGGTGACACCGTTCCATGATTCCTGGTCGCTCGACTTCTGGCTGTTGGACGGCGATAAACCGCCGGTGCTGCCGTCGAAACTGGAACGGTTCGATCAATGGCTTGAAGTGGATACCCATCTCACAGTGGTCTCCGAGTTCAAATTTGAAACCGGTTCTGTGCAAACGCGGACATGGATGGAAATTGAGGATCGCTCCCCGTGCTGTGTAGTCTCCATCGACGTTATTGCGCCAGACTCCGCCAGATTGGCTGTCGCCGTGCGCCCTTATAACCCCGAAGGTGTCAGCTTTATAGATTCCATTAAGGTCGAGGAAGACCGCCGCCATTGGCGTGTGAACGATGCGGGGCGAATCCAGTTCAATCGCGAACCGAACCAGTGCTGTTTCTCCACGTACCGGGACGGCGACGTATTACATCTGATTGATTCGGGCACGGAATCTTCGGGAACGGCTTGCGCTGCGTCCATGGCGACGGGTGCGGCAATATTCGCGATCAATGCCTTGGAAACTAAGCCACTCGAAGTGCGCATCCCAGTGCTTGCCGAACGAGCCCAAAAGATCGCGAGGATTGAGATCTCACCAACCAATTGGCCCAGCGCCATCGCCAAATGCAGCCACCTGCAAATTCCCGACTCCTCATTGCAGAAACTCTACGATACCGCCGTAGCTTCCTTGATCCTCCACGCGCCGGGTGAGGTTTACCCAGGTCCTTACACTTACAAGCGATTTTGGTATCGCGACGCGGCGTTCATCCTCAACGCGTTGATCACGCTCGGTGCGCACGAGCGGGCAAAACGCTGTCTCGATTTGTTCCCGCACGGCCAGACAATGCAGGGATATTTCCGTTCGCAAGTCGGCGAATGGGATTCCAATGGCGAAGTGCTCTGGATCATGCAGCGCTACCTGCAACTGACCGGCGTGCCGCTACCGCACGAGTGGCAAACGCCGGTCGAAAAGGGGACCAAATGGATCATGAACAAACGCCTTCCGAAGAACGGCCGAACCCCACGGCGGGCTGCTCCCGGCGGGGTTCAGCGCTGAACATCTCGGGCCGAACGACTATTATTATTGGGATGATTTCTGGGGTGTCGCCGGCCTGCGCTGCGCCGCAAAGATGCTTAGACCGATGGCGCCGGAAAAAGCCGTGCGCTACGCGGCGAACGCCGATGAATTTTTAGCCACCATCGTCGCGTCGTTCCAATACCTTCCGACGCGGCGCTTCCGTGGCGCCATCGCCGCGTCTCCTTATCGTCGCATGGATGCCGGCGCCATGGGATCGCTGGTGGCGGATTATCCCTTGCAACTATTTGCCCCTGGCGATAACGAATCATGAAGACCGCCGAATATTTGCTCGCGCACAGTTCGTTTGCTGGGGGGTTCTTTCAGAATATGATTCACAGCGGCATCAACGCTTATCTCACCTTGCATCTGGCGCAAGTCCTATTACGTGCGGGTGATCTGCGCGCGCTGGAGTTGGTGGATACTACGGCGCGCTTGGCCAGCCCGACCGGACAATGGCCCGAGGCGATTCACCCCCATACCGGCGGTGGTTGCATGGGCGACGGCCAACATATTTGGGCTGCCGCCGAATGGGCATTGATGATTCGCAATCTCTTCGTGCGCGAGGAAGGCAACACGCTGGTGCTGGGTGCCGGGCTGTTTCCTCGTTGGCTGCAACAACGCAAACCGCTGCTGTTCGGTCCCACCCTGACGCCATTCGGCCCCGTCACCCTGTCGTTACAGCCGGAAGCTACAAGGCGCTTTGTCGTGACTCTAGAAGCCCGGTGGCGCGGTCCCGCGCCCAATCTCGACGTGCGCGTTCCGGGTTATTCTCGCGTGACACCGTTGAATGCACCGCACGAATTTCTAATCGAGGTTGACGCATGAAAATCTGCATGATGACTAACACCTATTTGCCTCACGTGGGCGGCGTAGCGCGTTCCGTGCACACGTTTGCGGAGACGTTCCGCAAACGCGGTCATCGCGTACTGGTGGTTGCCCCAAAATACCCGGGAGACGAAAGGTTGCAGGCAGGTGTAAAGAAGCGAGTGGTGCGGCTGCCGGCAATTCAGCAGTTCAATGGCAGCGATTTTTCCGTGCACCTGCCGCTGATGTGGCAGGTTAATCCGATATTGAACAAATTCAAACCGGACATCGTTCACTCGCACCATCCCTATTTGCTGGGGGATTCGGCGTTGCGCTACGCCGCGGACAAAAACGCGCCGGTCATCTTCACGCATCACACCTTGCATGAGGAATACACGCACTATGTCCCGTTCGATTCCTCTGCGCTCAAACAATTCGTGATCGAGCTTTGTACCCAATACGCAAATCTCTGCGACGCCGTCATCGCCCCCAGCGAGAGCATCGCGCAATTGATTCGGCGGCGCGGCGTGACGGCGCCCATTGAGGTCATCCCGACTGGCATTGACGTTACGGCGTTCACCGCGGGACAACGTGCCCGATTTCGCCAAACTCACGGTCTACCGGCGAATGCGTTCATCGTGGGCCACCTCGGCCGGCTCGCGCCAGAAAAAAATCTCGAATACCTTGCGCGATCCGTGGCGCATTTTCTCCAACTAAGCGACAACGCGCGATTCCTCGTGGTGGGCGATGGGCCAATGTCATCAACTGTTCGCGAGATCTTTGTCCGCGAAGGTCTTGCCGCGCGGCTCGTCATGCCCGGCAAACTGAGCGGCAAGAATTTATACGATGCCTATGCAGCGATGGACGTGTTCGCCTTTGCGTCCTTGACGGAAACGCAAGGCCTGGTGCTGACCGAAGCCATGGCAGCCGGACTGCCGGTGATTGCGCTGGATGCCAGCGGTGTGCGCGAAGTGGTGCGCAACGGCACCAATGGTTTGCTGCTGGGTGCCGATACCGACGCAAGCTCGTTTGCCACGGGACTTCGGCACATTGAGCAGGATCGCGCTTTGCACAAGCAGTTGCGCCTGGGTGCACAACGCACGGCGCGGGAATTTTCCGAAAACGCTTGCGCCCGAAAAACTTTGAATCTTTATGAACGCATGCTGAGTCAAAGCCGGCGCGAACGCTCGCAAACCGAACAGGAAACTTTCGGTACGCTGCGCAAACGCTTAGCCGTGGAATGGGGCTTGGTCACCGGAAAATCTGAAGCTGTGATCGAGGCGATAGCCAGGGATCAGCAATCGCAAAAGGCCTCGTGATTTCGAGGCGGGACCATTTATTCCGGAGCCAATGTGCGAGGCCTGCTTCAGACAGGCTGTTCGAGTTCTGATCTCTATTATGGACGAGGCAACCCCCGGCTAG
The DNA here is from genome assembly GCA_963731655.1 of uncultured Gammaproteobacteria bacterium. Lineage (GTDB taxonomy): Bacteria > Pseudomonadota > Gammaproteobacteria > JAAEPA01 > JAAEPA01 > CAVSWL01. The sequence continues at coordinate 389,921 of CAVSWL010000005.1, forward strand.
GACGCGACCTCGAGGTTACGCGATCTATTGCGTCGCATCCTTGGTTCGCTTGCTCAGCTTTTAGGTTTCACATTCTCCGTCGCTGGGAAATCCCGTTTTCTTGCTAATAGTCGAACGCTTAGCCTACTGTTGTTCCCCGAGTGTGTCCGCCATATAGGCGCCACGCTCCCCCATGGGCTTAATGGGGCTCTGTGTGGAGTCAATTTGGGTTTGATGTTCCATCTCCGCATTGATTTCGGCTCCGAGTAATATGATGTAGGTGGATACGTAGAACCACAAGATAAGTATAACTACTGCGCCGAGTGAGCCGTAGGTTTTGTTGAAATTGCCAAAGTGGGACACATAGTATGAAAATAGCACAGAACCAATCATCCACAGTACGGTCGCTACGACCGCGCCCCAGCTGACCCATCGCCACTTGGCATGGGTGCGGCAGGGCGCGTACCGATACAAAACCGCCAGTCCGAGAATCATCGCTAACGCCAGAAAAGGCCAACGCATAAGACTGACCATGGTCTGTGAGAGGTATCCTAGCCCTAAATGACCCAATAGAATCGGGAGCGCTACGATTAGACCGATAGCGACGGTACTCGCTAGGATTGCGCCTGCTGTAAAGACTAAGGTAAGCGCCGTGAGTGTAATTAGACCCCGGCGCTCGCGTTCGCCATAGACGATATTGAGGGCGATGATCAACGCGCGGATTCCCTTTGTAGCGCTCCCGATTGAAAGCCCAAGAGCGGTTACCAGTCCAAGACTCAGAGCGGTTTGCGAACTTCCGGTGATTTCACGAATTTGATGCATAAATAGACTTTGAACATCAGGCGGCAGCGGACGGCCGAGCTCCGCGAGTTGTTCCTGGACATCGGCCGGATTGGCGACTAAGCCGTAGATCGAGATCATTGCCGCCAAGGCCGGGAAGAGAGCGAGGAAAGCATAAAGCGCCACACCAGGTGCCACGATCGACAGATTGTCACGGTCCACTTGTTGCCATACCCGCAACACAATATCGCGCCAACCAGGCGCAGGGATCTGGCTTGGCCACACGGCCATACGTCCTCGTCCGTGGAATGCTCGGTTTTGCTCAGATAGTGCCATTGACAGTTACCGGTATTTTATTGCCGATTTCACAACGATCGGCGCCAAAAATGAACCCTCATCACTTAAACTTCCTAGATATCATGAGGCCAACTAAATTGAAATCTGATTTAACAGTCACAACCTAGCTGATTGAGTCACCTTTCTGCTTAGGCAAATTTTGAGCAACCGGCATACCAGTTGTTATTTATTGAATGAATGTGAAATAGAAATTCACCTTCGGGACCGAGTCACCGAAATTCGCCATTAGCTCTATGTCGCCGCCTTCAACGCAACATCAGTAGGCTGTTGACGGATTTTGTATGATTCGATGGCATAGATTTTTGAAATTCTTACAATGAAATGTAGTCGTTACAATTTCATTAACTTTATGCTTTCAACATTCGAGTCGATGCTCATGCGCATCAACCCTAATTGCAGCAGGCCAGCCGGAAGTAGTGGTTTGTACCGATCTGGTGCCTGGAGAATTCCAGGCCACCACAGTTACTGGGCCATGCGGTTGCTGAGCCTTACAACTTCCGTCAGATTCGGTAATGATAGGCTTATCGATAAGGATACGGGTCCGCGCTATCAGTGCAGTACATAATTCCAATCACACTTTTCAAACTGTGGTTTCGAAGTTTCAGTGAGCACGTCGAGCTAGAATATGGCTGACTGTGGAGTGGCTTCCACTCAGTGCGCAGTTGAACGCTTATGTTCCGTGTTTTCCCAGCGATTGATCTTCTCAGTCTAACCGCTAACCGAAGGATTAGTGGAGCGAAGTGTTTTGGATTTAAACATAGAACAGGTTCCCCCAATTCTAAAACTGTAGAATTCTAAACATTCGCTTAGGTCATGAGACTTTTATCACGAACAATGTAGTTACGAAGTCGATACGATACTGGCACCATCATTTTATAAAACCAGTACAAATCGGCAGCGGTATGGTTTCGACCCTATAGCAACAGTCAGTGATGTCCAGATCATGGCAATTTTACTTTTCGAGTGGTGGTTATGCTCCACGTTCCGGAATCGTTCCATTCTCGTCTGAAATGATGACCTCCACACGGCGATTTTGCGCTCGTCCACCTAACGTATCATTACTGGCAACGGGAAAGGCCTCCCCATAACCTCGCACTCGAATGCGATTCGCACTGACACCACGATGTAGCAATGCTTCACGCACAGCGTTTGCGCGCTGCTCGGACAGCCGTTGGTTGTACTCTTGGGACCCTCTGCTGTCTGTGAAACCTTCAATTAGGATGGTGCGATTTTTATGCTTGTGCATGAACCCGGCAAGACGGTCCATGGTGCGATACGCTCCTGAGTTTAAGCGAGCTTTGTCATAGTCAAACAAAACATCGTTTAAGGTTAGTACCAATCCTCGTTCTGTTTCATGAGCCTTAAGCTGTTGAACCTCTTCTTGCAATGACTTTGTTCGTATTCTGGCTTGCTCTGCCTGCTTACGAGCTAATTCAGCTTCTTTGGCGTGGGCTTGAATACGGACTCGATCTCGTTCTGCGCGCGCTTCTTTCACAGTATGCTCGGCCGCGCCGAGTTTGGCTCTCTCGACAGCGATGGCTACACGTTGTTTGGCCAGATACGCCTGGTGATCGATATTCTGGTCGTCCTCTCCTTTCTTCCATGACGATTCGGCTTTATTGAACTGGTCTTCCGCATCCTTTAAAGACACCGGAGCATACTGGTTAACTTGCGGATTTTGCTCCGCTGCTGCGAGAGCCGCTCGCGCGACTTCAACCTTGGGATTTTTGGCGGGTGTGGCGCATCCTACTATTCCTATTAAAACTCCAGTAACAGCCATCAGATGATATGTAGATTTATCGATATTCATAACTCACCTCTTGATTCTCAGAATATGAATCAATAGTAAGACAGATATAAGGTGTAGCTTCGCTTAGCTTTCCGGGATACCCATCTCTTTGCGAAGCAGACGAATACTTTTCTGTATTTCTTGCGCAGATTTTTCTGCTTTCGCAGATAATGCTTTCTGCTCAGCGAGCTCGGCATCAACCTGTGCTTCTTCTGCGCGTTGTTTTGCCCGTTCGAAATCTTCTTGTTCGATGGCGTTCCGTGCGTCTTGCAATTTCGCGCGAGCATTACGAAGCGCCAGCGGCGCGTAATCTTGCGATTCAACTTCCGCGGCTTCATTCACCGCAGTTTGGGCTCTGGTTATTTCGTCATTTGGCGGGGGCATACTGGCGCACCCACAGAGTAAGTAAATTGAACCGGCTACTAAACTTGTTGCAACTTTTGGGTATTGAGTATTCATGACATCATCCCCCGATCCAGAAGCATGTTGTTGATGACTATGCCAGAGTTAATAGCAGGATAAATGCCACTTTTATAATTTATTACTCTAGCTATATAGAGCAAATCGCGCTCGGTATCGTTAGTCCAAACTCTATGCCTACATTCAGGCGTTATTCATAACACGTGAGTTGATCCGACAATAGCTCCTAACTTGTTCCATGAGTATTAGAAGCGTTTTTCAAATTTGTGACCGATATTGGCGCATGATATTTCCTCATGAACCATCTGCAATGGTGTCGATAGCAGTACTTCAATAATCTATAGTTTGTAGAATTTACATTTCAGGGAAAAATTTACTTTGGATCGGCGCTGAAATTAAAGCCTCTACGGACCGCGCCTTAGCTCTAGATAGTGCTCAGGGACATACACAGAAAGCGCATTTGGAATGACATGAAAACGCGCCGGGGACCTAGTGATAAACTCACCATCCGCAGTAATCGGTAGAATTCTGCTTGAGTGGCTTCGTCGATAGCGAAGATGAGCGTCGAGCAGCAGAATCTCTCGCTCACAACGTGAATGGAGTGCATGCTGTCAAGAATGATTTAAAGGTCAAATATCGGCATGAGTAGCAATTTTCTCAGATGGGTTTCGGGGATAAGACCGCGAAGATACCCTCAACCGCTCCATGCTATGTTGCGATATCCGGCTGAACCAGCAATTCTAAATGTAGCATGACAACCTAACCTATGGAGCTATTTGTGGAGGCCGAAGGCGGGCTATGGAGGGGACAAGAGGTTCGAGCGGGGGAAGAGAAATCGCGAAGTAGAGAGTCATCCGGTGACCAGAGGTGACCAGAGGCAAGAGCGGTTCGGAGCTTTGAACCTAGATTCCTCAGTTGAGAATACAGGTACAATAGCAAGCTGTTGAATCACTGAGATAAAGCTATGGTGTTGCCCCCGAAAGTGCTTCACCCAACAGGTGAAGCCATTTTGTCCGAAATACGGCCGCTATCCACGGCCATCGAAGTGGAAACCTTTGCAGGAAAAGTCCACGTTGAATGGGATCCGACGGCTGCGGTCACGCCGATCGGTCAGCTGCCGTTTTTCATCGAGTTTCTAAAACTGGGTCACCGCTTCAACCCCTGGGTAGAGGACTGCCCAGTGCACTACGTCAGTCACAACGCCCCGCAGAAGATCGATGTGTTGGGTTCGCTATTTTTGTCCATCTTATCGGGCCACAATCGCTATGCTCATATGACAGCCTTAAGGGGAGACAGCGTGAATACCAAGCTCTTGGGCATGAGCAAAGTGATCAGTGACGATTCGGCCATTCGCGCGCTGAAGCGGATGGACGAAACCGAAGCGGTGCAATGGTTACAAGACCATCTTCAATCCTGTTACGAACCCTTACTGAGTACCCCCTGGATACTGGACGTCGATGTCACGGTGAAGCCCCTGTACGGTCACCAGGAAGGCGCCAAAGTGGGTTATAACCCGCACAAACCGGGGCGACCTTCGCATACGTACCACAGCTACATCATGGCCAATACCCGTTTGGTACTGGAGGTGAATGTCTTGCCGGGCGATGAGTCCCATGCCTGTCACTCCCTGCCGGGATTGATCGATCTACTGAAACGCCTCCCCGAAGACTGCCAGCCGGCTTTTATCCGGGGCGATTGTGAGTGGGGCAATGATCCGGTGATGAGCGAACTGGAAGCGATGGATCGGCGTTATCTGTTCAAACTGAAACGCTCCAACCGCGTCAAGGAGCTGATCGCCCAGGTGCATGGACAGGGGGTATGGACCCGATTCAATGAGGAATGGGAATTGAAAGAAAGCACCCTGCAACTGCAGGGGTGGCAACGAGCACGGCGCGTGGTGGTGGCGCGGCGGCGCTTGGCGAAAGATCCTCTGATCGGTCTTGAATACCCGCAGGGTGGCCAACGTGAACTCGCTTTGGTTGAGGGTCCCGAAGATCTGCGGCTGTATGAATACAGTGTCCTGGTGACGAACCTCGAGGATGAGTTGATCACGCTGATGCGCCATTACCGTGACCGCGCCGATTGCGAAAACAACTTCGATGAAGCGAAAAACCAGTGGGGCTGGGGCGGCTTTGTCACCCGAAAGCTGCAAACCAGTCAAATCATGGCGCGGCTGGTGGCCTTAATCTATAACTGGTGGAACCTGTTTGTCCGTCTGGCCATTCCGCATAAGCACCATGAAGCCATCACGAGTCGCCCGCTGTTACTGAGCAGTGTGGGGCGGCTCACTGAGAGCGCCAGGCAACGGCGCATGGTCATCACTTCGACACACGGTGAGACGACCACCATCCAACGTGCCTATCAGCGGGTTCACGCCTTCTTCTCTTGGTTGAAAGCTACTGCGCCGCAGTTGACCCCAAGCGAGTGCTGGCAAGTCATTGTGAGGAAATCGATGGAGCTGTTTATGGGAAAGGGTCCGCCAACGAGACTCCCCCAGCCACTGTAAGATCGGTTTGGCGAATCGGGGTGGAATTACATGCTGATCCTTAAGATCTGGCAGGGCTAACTGAGGATTTTAGGTTGATGCCAGCTTTTGTGGTGCGTGATGCTGCGGTTGTTACAGTGGATAGTGGATGAACGGAAGTACTGGGTCCCATCTAGGGCGACCAACAGATCTCCGTTGATCGAGCGATAGGTCTCCAGATGTCCCAACTCCTGTCGAGGGGCCAGTGGGCAAACCCGCACGTAAGCATCCAAAGCGTCCTGTCGACGGTTTCGAATGCTATCGCCGTGAAGTAAGCGGCAAGCGCCTGTGGGCTAGGCACGTAGCACTTTTATGATACACCGGAACCTTTCTTCGCTCGCTTCTTTGTCGTCAACTATTGTCCGCTGTGCGTTCTTGAAGCAAGCGGTCGCACCCGCACACCGGACCCGACTACCGACTGCGGAACGTCGATCCCTGTTTGCCGCCTGCGATCTGGCGTTGTGGCAAACGGTCGATTTTCTGTCACCGCCTGCGTGACGGCCGTGGTAGGCGATAGGGGTGTGACGGTGGGTGCCGCGCTCCATCCCGGTCCTGCGAATCCCGCGGCCAATCGGGGATGGGAACAAGCCTTCAGTGCCGCTTTGGAGGCCACGGCGGATTCACACTAATCCAAGATTCTTAATGAAAATATAAAGCTATCCCCTAATTCTGGACAAACCGCGCGAGTTGGGGTAAAAAGTGACCCTTTAACACACTGGACGAGTGGCAGTTTGCAATATTCATCCCTGGAGGTAATCCCCGTTCATCGCGCACAGGAGCCCATTTTTCAGCGTCTCATGCAGACGCATCACTATCTTGGCGCCCTGCCGAAGATCGGGCACACGATTTGGTACGCTGCCCTCGCCGAGGGTCAGTGGTTGGCGCTGTTAAGTTTTTCAGCGCCCGCGCTGAAATGTTCCGCCAGGGATGAGTGGATCGGGTGGAGTTACCGCCATCAGTATGACCGGCTCAATCTCGTCGCGAATAACTCCCGTTTCCTGATCCTGCCGGGACATCACGGAAAGAATCTGGCCTCACGGATCTTGTCGCAGTGTCGACGCCGGATTCAGCAAGATTGGCAGAACGCTTTCGGCTACCCCCTGCTGCTGTTGGAAACCTTTGTGGATTCTGAGCGTTACCCGGGCACCGTCTACCGCGCCTCCAACTGGGTATTCGTGGGTTCAACCAAAGGGTACCGGCGCACCCGCGAGGGTTACAGTAAGCGCACCCAATCCCCCAAGCGGGTCTTTTTGCAGCCACTACAACGCAATGCACGCAAACTGCTGTCTCGTCCGCTACTCAATGAACGTTACCAGACAGGAGGAGCGAGAATGAAGTTGACAGCCCAACAGATGTTATCCCTTCGCGATTTTTTTAATGACATCGATGATCCGCGTCGAGCGCAAGGAAAGAAGCATTCACTGGCTAGCGTACTGGCGCTGGCCACCGCTGCGGTACTGTGCGGGATGCGTGGCTATAAGGATATCTCGCTGTGGGTGCAATCGCTTGGCCAGAAGGCGCGCAGCCGTTTCAAGTGCCGCAAACGAAATGGGCAATACGAGGTGCCCAGTCGCACGGTCATTCGCAATGCCTTGATTGGGGTCGATCCCGAGCAGTTGGACCAGGCCTTGAACGCCTGGAATGCTCAATATGGCCACCTCGATGAGAGCTTGGCCATTGATGGAAAGACGATGTGTAATGCCATCGACGAGCAGGGTCGACAAACCCATATCATGAGTGCGATTGGCCACCAAAGTGGTCAGTGCTACACCCAAAAAAAGTCGGCACCTTGCCGGTAGCCGGCGGTGACGAAGAAAAACAGACCAACGAGATCAAGATGGCCGCGCCGATGCTCGATGCCATTGCGATCGAAGGCAGAACCATCACCGCCGATGCCTTGCTCACCCAGCGTGAGTTCGCGCGATACCTGGTAGAACAACGCCAGGCCCATTATCACTTCACGGTCAAAGGCAATCAGCCTGAATTACTCGAAGACCTCACCTTCTATTTTCAGAGCCAACGCCAAGCGGCCGATTTTATCCACACCGGTGACGGCGAGCACGGCCGAATTGAAACGCGAAAGATCGGGGTGACCACCCAACTGAATGCCTATCTCAACTTCCCCCATGTGCATCAGGCCTTTATGATCGAGCGAGAAGTCATCGATAAAAAGACCGGCAAGCTCAGTCAAGAGGTGGTTTACGGCATCACCAGCAAGCCGGCCGATCAAGCCGACCCGCAACAGGTGCTTGAGGATAACCGGGGACATTGGCGCGTGGAAAGCTGCCACTACATGATCGACTGGAACTATGACGAAGACCGAAGCCACATTCGCACCGGCTTCGGACCTGAAAACATCACCCGATTGCGACGATTTGCCATCGGCTTGCTCAAAACTAAGCAGCGAAACGAGACAATCCCGGAAATGATGAAGAAACTGTTGTTGAATATCCGCACCGTCTTCGACTACCTGAAAATGACTCGAAACTCTAACCCTCTCCTATCTGGTTAGGCGTTAGCGTAGATTTGCCGTGCTTTGGAGGCACTCGATATTGATCTCTGCGTAAACTGAGCCGCCGTCTCATCAAGCGGACTGCGGCGGGTATCGCCGACCCAACCAGTACCGTCAAGTTATAGCCCGGGATGGCTGCCACCGTGTCCCAACGCCAGAGCCGCCGTAATATAGGACAAGTGCGTCAGTCCTTGAGGGAAATTCGACCATTGTCGATCAGCCTGCGGGTCGAATTGTTCGGAGAATAAGCCTAGATCGTTGGCGGTGCCCGCTGCGCGGTCGAATACCGCGCAAGCCTCGGGAAGACGTCGCTGGTAGGCAAAGCATTCTGCTAGCCAGAACGAGCAAGCCAGAAACGCCCCCTCGGGTCCCGGCAATCCGTCTGGTGAGTTATAGCGCAGCAGGAGCCCGTCGCAATCCAGGCCCGAGCGGATCGCATCCGTTGTCCGCAGCATGCGCGCGTCGCGATATTCGATAAACCCTACACCGGGTATCCTCAACAGGGCGGCGTCGAGATAGTCGTTTTCGAATGCTTGAACGAATATGCCGCGCTCGCTATCGTAACCGTGTTTCTCCACGGCCTGGCGAACCGCCTTGCGCGCCTGCCGCCAGCGATCCACGGGCGCTTTGCGTTCTAGTTCCTCGGCTAGAGTGATACCACGGTTGAGCGCGCTCCAACACATCACCTTGGAGTGCACATAATTGAGCGGTTCGCCGCGCATTTCCCAAATACCGTGGTCGGGATCGCTCCAGTGCGCACAGGCGCGATCGACGAGGTCCACAAGGAAGTTCCAGTAGTCTTCTGAAGAAACGTGACCGCGCCTATGCCACAGCCAGGAGAGTTCCAGCATTTCGCCGAGGATATCGAGCTGAAGTTGCTCTGAGGCGCGGTTGCCCACACGCACGGGCTGCGCTCCCCAGTAGCCTTGCAGATGGTCGAGTTCGATTTCCCGCAGGCGACGCCCTCCATCAACGGCATACAGTGTATGCAACTGTGCGGCGCTGCCCGCCGTAGTCCGTTCGATGAAGCGGCGGAACTGGTAAGCCTCCTCATCGCAACCGATCTTTACCAGTGCATTGGCGGTGAACGTAGCGTCACGCACCCAGCTATAGCGGTAATCCCAAGTTCGGGTGCCTGGCAGTCCCTCCGGCAACGAGGTGGTGGGTGCAGCGATTATAGCCCCGGTAGGCGCGTAACTGAGCGCCTTGAGGACGATCGCGGAACGCCGGATGCCTATAGCGGAAACATTGTCATTCGTGTTGATCCTTCGGCTCCAGCGTTGCCACCATTGACAAGTCTGATCAAACAACGCGTCCAGGTGATGCATCTTCAGCACTTGAACGGGTCCTTGATCTAGGCGCTCCGGTTTTGAGAACTGTATACAGAGGTGTTTGCGCTCCCCCGCACTGACGCGCACCCTAGCGCTGAGAGAGTAGCGGTTATCCTTCTGCAGCCCCACATCGCCGTGGATAACCAGTCCATCTGACCCGCCGACCGCAGTAAACCTATCATTGCCGTGCTGACGTAACCATGGCTTAATGTCGCCGAAATTGAAACGCGGCTGAATCTCTATCTTAACCTCAACAATTCCTTGCAGACCTTCGATAATACGCAGCAGCCGGCGGTGCGGACCGGCCGCATCGTCCTGCATTATAGTGAGCAAATCATAGACTTGCATCGCGCTGTCTTGCGTTTCGAACCGGGTGCATAACACCATGCTGTCTTCGATATAGGACCGGCTTACGTGCATCCCCGCCTGCATCGGTGCAATTTGGCAGTAACCGCCCCGGTTCCAGTCCAGTAGACGACCGAAACAGGGCTCGGAATCAAATCGCGGTAGACAGCACCAGTCCACCGATCCGCTACGGGATATCAGCGCGGCGCAATTGCAGTCACTGATCAAGGCATAGTCTGCAATGGGTGCTGCCTGGTCCGGCTGCGAAACACCTTCTGGCTGCCTGGTGGTCGTATACATAAAAGTATCCCTTTGCATAGTGAGTTCCGAGGTGTGAATGGACTTCTGCCGGTCATCGCGACAGAGGAGCCCCCGACCTCTGGTAGATTCCATACCGGCCATTCCCGAGCCGGCTGCTATTGGCGCCGTGAAACCGATCGTGCCCGATAGTGTGTGTCTTAGCTCAATCCTCCGGCGCCGTCCACCAGCCAACGTTTATTAGAACACCGAAACATCATCCTACATGGCGCCATCCCGACAAGCACTTCGCAGCGGTCGAAAAGGGGATCGTAGTGCTTGGCAGAGTTGGCGAACAGGCGAAGGACTATCGTTGCTTGCATTTCGCGATAATGCTGTCGAGGTGCAGATCTTTGTCGAGGTGCAGATCTTCGAACGCTTTGTTGCAGTCGTTGCGGCATTAAGAAGACTCCGGTGAGCTATCCATCCGTGGCTTGGCAAGCGTAGTTTTTTCAACATCAGCGGCGGGGAGATAGCGGGCGATGAGGACATCGGTCGTCGAGTGCACGAGGATCGACAAGGTAACCACAACCGCGGCTAAGTGAAATAATAGGTTGGCATCCGGAATATCTTCGACAACGATGAGCAGAGCGAATACCACCGAGGCGAAGCCTTTTGGCCCGAACCAAGCCGCCGCCGCCCACTCCTTGAAGGGCAGCCGCCCACCGAGGAAGGAGAGCCCCAGCGCCACCGGCCTTGCCAGGACAAGCGTTAGTCCGGCAAAGAAATAACCGCTGAATGAGACCTCACGTAAGAAATCGATTGAAATGAGCATCCCAAATAACAGGATGGCCGCGAGTTTCAGCAGTTCCGTAACGAGTTCACCAAACTCTTCAAAGCGCTCACGGATTCGTGGTCCCAGATTGGCGAGCACGATGCCGGCGGTGAAAGCGCCAAGGAAAGTGTTTGTGTGAGTTATCGAAGTCATAGACAACACGATCAGGCCAATAGCGACGGCCAACAGCGGCTCATAGAGTAGTGCTGAGGAAAAAAAACGCCCTTTTTCCAGCCATATCGCAGTCCATGGAATTACCAATCCGATTGCGATTCCCAGCACGAGCTCCAGGATGATCTTACCGAGATGGAGTGGATTCTCGCCTATCTGACTCAACAGGATCAGAACGAATGGCAGGGCTAACCCATCGTTCAGGCCGCTTTCCAGATTGAGCAACCGCCGCAGGCGCAACGGGATTTCTTTCCGGCCAACAATGGCACCTGCCAACACGGGATCCGTGGGGCTCAGTACGGCGGCCAGCAGCAAAGCCTCGTTCCAAGGCAAGCCCACGATAAAATGCGCGAGTACTCCAATCAAAGCCAGCGTGAGCGGCATTCCAAGGAATAATGCCCGGGCGGGAAGGCGCCAGGTGTGCCTTATTTCGTTAATCTGCACGCGCATTCCATCTGTAAACAGGACGCTGAACAAGGCTAATTCAGACAATAGGCGTACCTGATCCTCGCCAGGCTTTACCTCGGTGATGTTCAAGACGCCGCCGGTAATGAAACCGGCCAGCAGGAAAAGCACCGCGGTCGAGAGGACGCTGCGCTGGGCCAATTCCGATATCAGCACGGCGATCAGCAGCACGACAGAGAAAATCAGGAGCATTATCATGCGGTATGGTGCTCACGCTCGAGATCACGCACCGAATGCTAGTACGACCGGCTCATTCCAACACCATGTGCTCCTGCTTCTTGTGGGTGATGCCGCGCATGTCCATGTCCATGCGCAGGGTGGGTCATGTGCCGCGGATCGTGCATGCCTTCCTTGATGCCGAGCTTGATCAAGATAAGGTTAACCGGGTACGCGGCGACGAGACCGGCAGAGAGCGAAATAACGAGCGACGACCAGAACAAAACATCGCTCATGGTCGAGTTGCGCCCCAGCCACAGGTCGACGGCGATCGCGACGATTTCCATCATAGTAATGCTTGCGGTCTCACTATAGACGGCATCCTTGAGGGCCTCACCGAAGCTTTCCCCGTCATCCATCAACGGTTTCATCGTGAGAATAAATCCAGCGACGTAAGCAAGAATAAACGTGATGATCGCCACGGGCCAGTTGCCGAGAGAAAACACGCCAACCGAAATGATCACGCCGACAATTTCACCGATTCCGCAGCCGGAATAGCAGTGGGAGACGGAGCGGAATCCTTTCCGCCAGAGCGAATCGCGCCGAATCTGCTTGCGACCCGAATAATAATAGATTGCAAGGCCTATCGGGCCCGAATACGCCACCGTGAGGATCCAGACGAGGCGCATAACCGGCATCATTTCGGGATTCCGCTTGCGGAGATCCCAGATGAGATGCGCAACGCACAGCACGTCGATCACCACCCACGCAGCGAGAATTTCGGGTTGGGAAAGAAAATCGCGGATCGAATCTGTCATGGCAGAACCTCGCTTTAGCACTATGCAAGAAATTAATCGTTTAATAGCTCAGAGGCAAAAACTAAGCCATGCGACGATCACAAACCCTAAGCTGATGTTGTAGAGGCTTGTTCTAGGGAACCGCTTGCCGAATTTGTAAAATTTACAAACTTTTTTACCATTCAACGCGTTGTTTGTTAATGAGCGAGCGGCAACGCTTGCGAATGACTAACTCGCACCGTGCAAACCTTAATCAATCCCCGTGTAGAAGTCTTATGCATGCAGTGGATATTCATATTGCGACATACGCAGTTCACGGCTGTGAGGTGATTGAAAAATCGCAATGCCTATATTGATTAGCTGTGAATAATAACCCCAGTGTACAGTTCATTCGTTGGATGCGCCATCAGGGTTCGTAACGACTACCTCGTCCGCCCAGTTTTATTAACGGGCCGCACCGAGGCCGCCAGGTGGGATATCGATACGTTTTTGCGGACATGTCGGGGACAAACCGCAGACCTTCATTCATCAAAGAAACGAGGCATCGTCATGCCAGGACAGCTACGAACGTTAATTTGCAATGCTTCGAGGAGTAAGTCATGCATGCGCGCGTAAGTGATACGGAGACAGGCATCAAGTCCGTTAGGGCGGACGTTTATACGATCCCAACCGAGATGCCGGAGTCGGATGGAACCTTGACATGGGATTCAACGACACTGGTGGTGGTGGAGATTGTCGCCGGCGGCAGCACCGGCACAGGCTTCACCTACGCACACGCTTGTACGGCGCAACTGATCCGTGATCTGCTTGCCGAGCAGGTCTGTGGCCGGGATGCCCTGGATATCTCCGGCTGCTGGCGGGCTATGATTGAAGCCATCCGCAATCTCGGTCGCCCAGGCATCTGTTCCATGGCAATCGCGGCGGTCGACATCGCGCTGTGGGACCTGAAAGGCAAACTGCTCGGTCAGCCGGTCGTGAAACTACTGGGTGCCGTACGTCCGCGGGTGCCCGCCTATGGCAGCGGCGGCTTTACCTCGTATTCGCTTGAACAGCTTGAAGATCAGCTTAGCGGTTGGGCCGCGCAGGGTTTCCAGCGGGTCAAGATGAAAATTGCCCGACACCCCGAACAGGATGCCGAACGCATTCGCCGCGCGCGCGATGCCATCGGTGAGGAGCCCGAACTGTTCGTGGATGCCAACGGTGGCTACCAGCGCAAACAGGCGTTGAGCTGGATGCCGCGATTGCAGGAACAAGGCGTGACCTGGTTCGAGGAACCGGTCTCTTCGGATGATCTCGATGGCTTACGGTTGCTGCGCGACCATGGGCCGGGCGGAATAAGTATTAGCGCTGGCGAATACGGCTACCATACCCCATATTTCCAGCACATGCTGCAGGCCGGATCGGTTGATGTGCTGCAGGCGGATGCCACCCGCTGCAGTGGTATTACCGGCTTGCTGGAGGTCGCCGCGTTGTGCGAGGCGTTCCAAGTGCCTCTGTCGACCCATACCGCGCCGAGTGTTCATCTGCATCCGGCTTGCGCGCTCAGGCCGGTGCGCCATATCGAATGGTTTCACGATCATGTGCGTATCGAGCAGTTATTGTTTGATGGCGCGCCCGAAACGGTCGACGGCCAAGTGGAGCCGGATATGTCGCGCCCGGGACTGGGATTGTCATTCAGGCGCAAGGAGGCTGAACGCTATGCGGCGTGAGTCCATGGTCTGGGGCCGCAGCCAAGCGGTTGGGAAGCCTCCCGCAGCCGTTCCAGGCACACATGAACGCCTTGCGCAGGAGCTCAGCGAACGCGTGCGGGGGGAGGTCTATTTCGATACCGGAACGCGCGCATTGTATTCCACGGATGCCTCTAATTATCGTCAGGTTCCAATTGGGGTGGTCGTGCCGCGTCAGACCGATGATGTTGTCGCCACCGTGGCCGCCTGCCACCGCCATGGCGTACCGGTACTTTCGCGCGGCGGAGGCACCAGTCTTGCCGGTCAGTGCTGCAATATCGCCGTGATTATGGACATGAGCAAATACCTGAACCGGATCATCGAAATTGATCCGCAGCGACGGCTGGCACGGGTGCAGCCCGGTGTGGTGCTGGACGATCTGCGCCATGCCGCGCAGGCCCACGGACTGACCTTCGCGCCGGATCCGTCCACTCATGACCACAATACCCTCGGCGGCATGATCGGAAACAATTCCTGCGGCGTGCACTCGATCATGGGGGGGCGTACCTCCGACAACATCCACGAGCTCGACATTCTGCTCTATGACGGCACACGCCTGCGTGTCGGCGAGACAGACGCTAAATCGTTGTCCGCGATCATCGCCGCTGGCGGACGGCGCGGCGAGATCTATGCCAAGCTCAAGGCATTGCGTGACCGCTATGCCGACGAGATACGGCAGCGCTACCCCGATATTCCGCGTCGGGTGTCCGGCTACAATCTCGACGATTTGCTGCCGGAACAAGGCTTTCACGTCGCCCGCGCCCTAGTCGGCTCAGAATCTACCTGCGTGACCGTCCTCGAGGCCACGGTACGCCTGATCCCTAATCCGCCCGAGCGGGTCCTGCTGGTGCTCGGCTATGCGGATATCTACTGTGCCGGTGACCATGTCCCCGCGATCATGCAGCACGGTCCCATCGGGCTGGAAGGCATCGATCTTGGGCTGGTCAAGGACATGAAGAAGGTCAACCTGCATACTGAGGATCTGAAGTATCTGCCCAAAGGCGAGGGTTGGCTGATCGTGGAATTCGGCGATACCACGGCGGAACGGGCCGAACAGCACGCCCGGCAGGTAATGGAAGCGCTGAAACAGGAACCGGAAGCACCCTCTATGTACCTTTTCCCCGACGCACAACAGCAACAACGCATTTGGGAAGTCCGAGAATCGGCGCTTGGCGCCACTGCCCATGTTCCCGGGGCGCCGTTAACCTGGCCCGGCTGGGAAGATTCTGCGGTGCCGCCAGAGCGCGTCGGAAGCTATCTGCGTGATCTGCGCAAACTCTTCGATCGATACGGCTATAACTGCGACCTGTATGGGCATTTTGGCCAGGGCTGTATCCACACGCGCATCGATTTCAAACTCGACAGCGCGGAGGGTATCCGCACCTACCGTGAATTTATCGGTGCAGCCGCGGATCTCGTGTTGTTCTATGGCGGCTCGCTGTCCGGAGAACACGGCGATGGACAGACCCGCGGCGAATTGTTACCGCGCATGTATGGCGAGCGGCTGATGCAGGCGTTTCGTGAATTCAAACGCATCTGGGACCCGGACGGTAAAATGAATCCCGGCAAAGTTGTCGACGCCGATCCGTTCGACCGGCACCTGCGTCTCGGCGAACGCTTTCATTCGCCCTCGCTCGAAACCGTGTTCCGTTTCCCCTCAGATGAAAACAGTTTTGCGCGCGCCACACTACGCTGTGTCGGTGTCGGCAAGTGCCGGCGCCATCGAGGCGGCATCATGTGTCCCAGCTATCGGGCCACCCGCGACGAACGCCACTCCACCCGCGGTCGCGCACGGCTGCTTTTCGAGATGTTACAGGGCGATGTCATCACCGAGCGCTGGCGCAGCAAGGCGGTACACGAGGCGCTTGACCTGTGCCTGGCCTGCAAGGGATGCAAGGGCGACTGCCCGGTCGACGTCGACATGGCCACATACAAGGCGGAATTCCTGCACCATTATTACCGGGGCCGGCTGCGCCCCCGCCAGGCGTATGCCTTCGGCTTGATCAATGTGTGGGCACGCTACGCCGCCTATGCGCCCCGGCTGGTGAACCGGGTGACATCAGGGAAGGTGCTGGGCGGTCTCGCCAAAGCTATCGCCGGGATGCCCCAGGAACGCTCCGTTCCGCAGTTCGCGTCGCAGACCTTCAAGCACTGGTTTCTCAACCGCACGCCGCAACGCCGCAAAGGACGATCCGTCATTCTATGGGCGGATACCTTTACCAACCATTTTCATCCGCATATTGCCTGTGCCGCGGTCAAAGTACTCGAGGCCGCCGGATTCGATGTGCGGGTCCCGCGTGAACCCTTGTGCTGCGGGCGTCCGCTGTACGACTTCGGCATGCTCAAACGCGCCCGTTCCTACCTGTTACGTATCCTGCGTACACTCCATGAAGTAATCGACGAGGGCGTGCCTATCGTCGGACTAGAGCCGAGTTGCGTTTCGGTTTTTCGCGACGAATTGCCGAATCTGTTTCCCGACCACGATCTCGCCCAACGCCTCAAACGGCAGACTCATACTCTGGCCGAATTTTTGCGGCATGAAACGCAATGGGCCGCGCCTAAGTTGCACCGCAAGGCGTTGGTGCAGACCCATTGCCACCACGCCTCGGTATTAGACACACAGCCTGATCACCAGCTGCTCGATCAGATGGGGCTCGATTACGACTGGCTCGATGCCGGTTGCTGTGGCATGGGGGGAGCTTTCGGTTTCGAGCACGACAAGTATCGGGTCAGCGTGGATGTCGGCGAACAGGCGCTGCTGCCCGCAGTACGTGCTGCGCGGTCCGACACCCTGCTGATTGCGGACGGTTTCAGCTGTCGCACACAGATTGCCCAAACAACCGGCCGCGAGGCGTTGCATCTCGCAGAGGTCATTGCTCTGGGCTTGGAGCAATCCGATGCGAAAACCTGAAACGACATTTAGGAGGCTATCATGAGCAGCGCATTTGGCGAAGTCGTTGTGATCACTGGCGCGTCGGCCGGTGTGGGTCGTGCCACTACCCGCGCCTTTGCCCGGCGTGGCGCCTGTATCGGCCTGCTGAGCCGCGGGCGGGCAGCGCTGGAGGCGACGGCGGCAGAGGTGGAAACGCTGGGAGGCAAGGCGCTTGTAGTGCCCACTGATGTCGCCGCGGCGGACCAGGTCGAGGCGGCTGCGGCTGCCGTGGAAGAAGCTTTCGGACCGATCGATATCTGGATCAACAATGCCATGACGACGGTATTCTCACCGGTGAGCGAGATCACACCCGAGGAATATCGCCGAGTGACCGAGGTAACGTACCTGGGTGCCGTGTGGGGCACCATGGCCGCGCTGCAGCGCATGCGCGAACGCAATCGTGGTGTCATCGTCCAGGTCAGCTCCGCACTGGCCTACCGCGCCATCCCCTTGCAAGGAGCCTATAGTGGTGCCAAGCATGCGTTGCGGGGGTTCACTTCCTCGCTACGCAGCGAGCTGCGACACGAAAACAATCACATTCATGTCACAATGGTGCATATGCCAGCCTTGAACACTCCCCAATTCGAATGGGGGCGTACGCATATGTCACATCAGCCGCAACCGGTGCCGCCGATCTTTCAGCCGGAGGTTGCCGCTGACGCGGTTTACTGGGCGGCACACCATCGTCGCCGCGATCTGTTCGTCGGTTTCCCCTCGCTGCTAACGGTGTGGGTTAATCGCATCGCCCCGGGCCTTGTCGACCGTTATCTGGCTCGCACCGCGTACAAGTCGCAGTCTACGGATCAACCGGTTGATCCACAGCGCACTGATAATCTGTGGGCTCCAGTAGCCGGCGATCATGGTGCCCACGGTAAATTCAACCATGTTGCCCTGGACCACAGCTTCCAGCAATGGGTTAGCCGGAATCGCGACTGGATCACGCGCGCCGGCGCGCTTGCGGGAGGGTGGGCATTAAACCGCAGACGCAATAACAACCACGATCGGCAGTCCGTGCGCCGTCGGCTTAATGACTAATGCCAATCGTAGTTTTACAAGAGGACTACACGTATGCAGCCTATTGGATCAAAACTTTGGGCCATTGCGGAAGGCTATATCCCGGGTTGGAGCGAGGGGCCGCAACCGCTGATGACCGGACACGAAACCGCATGTATTCTGAATACGAGCGAGAACGATGCTCATATCGAGTTCATACTTTATTTTTCCAACCGAGATCCGGTTGGACCCTACAAGGTGACTGTGCCGGCTCGTCGCACCCGGCATATCCGCTTCAATGATTTGCTGGACCCTGAACCCGTTCCTAGGGAGACAGACTATGCCGTCGTAATAACGGCGGATGTCCCAATCGTGGTTCAGCATACGCGGCTGGACTCGCGTCAGGCTGAACTGGCGTTACTTAGCACCTTGCCGTACGCAGGGTAAGGACCGTAGGAGTGTCTATGAACCACATGCCACATGAGACTTGGCCAGAGAATACGCTATCGTTGCTGCGGGACCCTTATCGGTTCATCTCACGCCGCTGCCACGCTCATCAAGGCGATGCTTTTGAAACCCGCTTGATGCTGGAAAAGACCATCTGCATGACAGGTAGGGAGGCGGCGGAATTGTTTTACGATAACGAACGCTTTGTGCGCCACGCCGCCGCGCCGCTACCGGTGATGAAGACCTTGTTTGGGCTTGGCGGCATCCAGGGGCTGGACGGTGACAGCCACCACCGGCGTAAGCAGATGTTCATGTCATTGATGGAGCCTTTGGCTATTACCCGCTTAGCAGACCTACTGACGAACTATTTGAACGTCTACGCGCGCCGGTGGTCTTCGATGAAACGGGTCGTCATCTACGACCAGCTGCATGAAATACTGGCACGCGCGGCATGTGATTGGGCCGGCGTACCCCTGCCTAACTCAGAGGTTGCGCGCAGAACTCGGCAACTAAAGACGCTGTTCGATGATGCTGGCTCGAAAAGCTTAAAGCACTGGGGTGCACGCCTTGCGCGACATCAGGCCGAGCATTGGATAGCGATGCTGATTGAGGAGATACGCGCTGGGCGTATCAAACCGTACACTGGGAGCGCGGCCGCTGTGATCGCCTCCCATACGGATTCGGACGGCAGCCTGCTGGACACACATACCGCCGCAGTGGAACTACTCAACGTATTGCGTCCGATCGTGGCGATCTCGGTGTACATCACATTTATCGTTCTGGCACTGTATCGGTATCCGGACTGCCGCAAAAGATTTCTTCTAGGGAACGATAGCCACTATGCGCTCTGGTTCGTCCAGGAGGTACGACGTTATTATCCTTTCTTTCCGATGGTCGCCGCACGGGTGCGCGATGAGTTTAAGTGGCACGACTATACCTTCCCAAAAGGACGCAGGGTCTTGCTGGATCTTTTCGGCACCAATCATGATGCGCGCTGCTGGGGCGATCCGGAAGTCTTTAGGCCTGAACGGTTCTCGCAAGGGCGGCAGGATGCCTTCGGTTTCATCCCGCAGGGTGGTGGCGACTACTACCAAAATCACCGATGTCCAGGCGAATCCATCGTAATAAGCCTTATGGAGAGAGCGTTGGACTTTTTTTCCCGCCGCGTGCTATACCAGATTCCCGACCAGGACCTACGCGTGGACTTCCGGCGTATGCCAGCGCTACCGCGCAGCCGCTTAGTGATTGGGAACGTCCAGGTGGTCGAGAACGAAATGACGGATGTTGCCGCCTTTCAATAACGCAGACACCGCTGGTGTGCCGGACGACAGAGAGAGCGGATTCTGCCCACCCAAGCATAGGTTTGCAGTCAATCAAAGGTATATTACGCGGCGTTGACGCCTAACGCGGCTACCCTCGCCGGCTCTGTTTCTCATCAATTTCCCTGTTGTTTGGCGTTATTGCAATGATCGCTTTCTAAAGCGGTCCCTATGCTTGACGCCGCGCCTCTCAATGCCTTCGCCTCAATGAAGATGTGGATCACGCCGGCATATTTGTTGCGGATTTGAGTCTCCAGCCGGTTGATGGCGGCAGCGATCTGCGGCATTGTCATTTCGGAGCGGAATTCCACTTCAAGATTTAGCAGGATTTCCTGAGGTCCCAGATGCATAGTCAACGGATGATTGATGCAAGTCACGCTATCGTCCTTCTGGGCGATTTCGTGTATATCATTTACGATTTGTGTATCAGCCCGTTCTCCCAGTAACAGCCCCTTAGTCTCCACTACGAGAAAAATCGCCACCACCATAAGGATCCCGCCGATAATAATGGAAGCGAGGCCGTCGGGAATCGAACTGTCCCACCGGTGGCCGAGAAAGACTCCAAGAAAAGCAACGGCTACGCCGAGCAAGGCGGCGGAGTCCTCTCCAAGTACGGTATAGACGGAAACGTCCTTGCTCGCCCGAACCGCGCGCCAAAGGCTCTGGTTTTTGTGTTTGCCTGACAATAGTTCCTTCAATGCGATTGACCATGACGTTCCTTCGAATACGAACGCGATGCCGAGCACTGCGTAATTCCAGACCACATCCTCGAGCTTATGCGGGTGCACAAGATGTATCACACCTTCGTAAATGGACACAGCCCCGCCAAAAGTAAACAGCAGCATGGCCACAATCAGTCCCCAAAAATACAACTCCTGCCCATAGCCGAACGGATGTTGGTGATCGGCGGGTTTGCGGCTGCGGTTCATACCGTGCAACAGTAACAACTGGTTTCCGGTGTCGACCACAGAGTGCACGCCTTCAGACAGTAAGGCGGAGCTGCCGGAAAAGAAAGCGGCTGTGAACTTGCTTACGGCAATAGCCGCATTGGCCAGAATGGCGGCGTAAATAACTATCGGGCGTTCTCGGGCCTCAGGCATAGAGAGAGGTAATCCTATCGGAAAGCGCACCATCCAATCGGGCTGTAGCCTGTCTTGGCTGCGCCACAGTGCAAGCTGCGGCCACCCACCTTATCCGCGACGGTGACACTCATGTTCTCGTTTTCATTTTGGCTGCTGACGAACCTGCGGCCAGGTTGCACAAACACATCATAGAGTGCCACAGGATGTAATTGCTGAAACCTCGAGTAATTGCATGCACGTACCCACTCGACGTCAATCTGCCCGGCACAAGCAATCGTCTTAACTCATGATTGCCTAGTTTTTAATGTTTCAACCACCGATTCAACTGCTTGAACTATTCCTATTGCTTGTCGATTTGCGTCGATGCAAAGTGTTTGACGTCAATACACTGTTACTCTACGCGCGACTGATCTTGCTGTCATTGCGATATCGCAATAGTTACCACGGGCTATCAGCCGCCATGGGTTACATGGGCATCCGTTCAGGCGTTTCATGGTCTATGTTTGATTCTGCAAATACCGCCTCCAGGAAGCTGTAGACGTCAAACGCTGTCGGAACCAATACCACGATACGCTGCAACGACTTTCGATAAGGCTGTTGATGCGGAGTGTAGGCAGCGCGTCGCATCCGGAGGTGGTTTAGTCAACGACTTAGGAAACCGAACGATACTTAGAAATACCCTGCCATAGATTAGTTATTCTGAGATCAGACCTATGCCGGGATTGAGGAATCGCAATGCCCGTGCAGGATTATTTAGGAATAATAGCACAGGCCCTGTTGGTTTTACCCGCGCTCTGCAAAGCAGTCGCATGGGGCGGATCCAAAACAGCCCGCGGCCGCGCGCTTAGAGCTGTTCTTCTCTAGGCACACGGCCTCCGCAATGTGAATGCTCAGTGACGCGTTTTATCGTGGTCGAACTGCGCAGCCTAAAGGCAAGCATAGACGTGGACGCGCAGCGGCTCGAGGCAATTCCTGAAGTGGGTGCCGGGATTGCTACATCTAACGAGCGGTTTTTCTCGCATAGAGCAAACCAGCAGGCACGGGCACAGACGAATTCTACCTAAGGTATTATTGGTGAAGGGACCCAACGTTTCCGTCGCTATGCCCAGCCAGTAGAGAATCCAAGATCAGTAATCACGGCAGCCCTTTTTATACAAAGGTAAGAATCGCAAGTGCTGTAGGAGAGGTAGTCTGATGAGTGACTCCGGATCACGACAAGATTTGCAACCAGGCCGAACGGCTTTTCTGTTCGATCTGGACGGAACTTTAGTGGACAGCGTCTACCAACACGTGCTCGCTTGGCGAGAAGCACTGGTGGCGGTCGGGATCGAGCTCCCTGTTTGGAAGATCCATCGCAACATTGGAATGAGCGGCATATTGATGGCCAACGGGATACTCCGTGAAACCGGTCGGTCTGCAAACAACGATGAAGCGCAACGGTTAGCCGATCTTCACGTACGAGCCTATGAGCGATTTGCGGATAACGTACACCCACTTCCGGGAGCCTTACAGTTGCTGCGCCACCTGAGCGAGGCACAGGTGGCATGGGCAATCGCTACGAGCGGACGGCTTCAGAGCGCCGCTCCGGTGTTGCAAATGTTGGAGCTGCCGGTGGGTGCTACCGTAGTCACTCGCGATCAAGTCGCACATGCCAAGCCGGATCCTGATTTGTTTTTTGCTGCAGCCGAGCGCCTGGGTATCCCGATAAGGGATTCGGTGGTGGTGGGGGACAGCGTCTGGGATTTGCTGGCCGCACGCCGCGCGCAGGCTCTCGGCGTAGGCCTGCTGTGTGGGGGCTATGGAAGGGATGAGTTAGCGCAGGCCGGAGCCTACCGCGTCTATGAGGATCCGCTGGATTTGCTGCAACATTTGGAAGAAGTAGGGATCCGAAACGCCTATTAATGGCTTGCCGCCCTACCCAGAGTTGCGTGCCCGACCGCTAAGAATCGGCTCCGCGGCGGCTAACGAGAACGCTTATTAAATGACCGGACTAAAAGAAAAATTCGGTGGTACCTCGCAAACAAGGCAAGTGACCGATGGACCGTCATTGCGAAAACGCAATGACGGTGCGCGGTGCTTTCAATAGTCTATTTTCAAACATCGAATTGTCCGATTTCCCTTTTGGCTCGCGGCGAGCACTATGGATTTAGGGAGTTTGAATGCAGCCTCTTGGCAAAGGGCGCCGATGTGAGGCGTACCCACCGGGTGTGTCGAGTGGACGTTGCAGAGATAGTGAATTGGCTAATTTGGGTATCGGTTGATTGCTGCACAGCACACAGTCGGCGGATCGATGTTTAGCGATGCAGCATTGACCCAAAGTGGGGGCGTTGCCTTAAATGTCGCAGGTATTCAGTCGCAACCAGGTTTTTACCCTGAAGCTTGTAACCATCGCGGGAGTGGTATTGCTGGCAACGGTGATTGTGATATGGCGGCTCGCGGTAGCGCACGTGGCGCCCATTGAATCAGCCCATCGAACAGCCGGTACCTTTCAGTCACAAACACCATGTGGGCGATGTGGGACTCGATTGCCGTTATTGCCACACCTCGGTGGAACAATCGGCTTTCGCTGGCATGCCGCCGACTGAGACATGTATGACTTGTCATTCGCAACTGTTCACAGACCAGCCGTTGTTGGCACCGGTAGTAAAGGGTTTTGCCGACAACAAGCCTATCCGCTGGAATCGGGTCAATGATCTGCCGGATTTTGTGTATTTCAATCACAGCATACATATCCACAAAGGGGTTGGTTGTGCAAGTTGTCATGGACGCATCGATCGCATGCCGTTGACCCGCCGCGTGGCACCGCTCACCATGCAATGGTGCCTTGATTGTCACCGTGATCCGGGTCCCCATCTGCGCCCGCTTCAGCATGTCTTTGATATGGACTGGCAGCCAAATGGTGACGACCTCAGGGGTGTGGCGCTGATCGAGCGTTACCATGTACAGGTGGATCGGCTCACTAATTGCTCGGTGTGCCACCGTTGATTCCGCTAGAAGACCACCGGTAATAATTATGAACCGACCACACCCCAACCCACCATTCGCACTCGGCGATGAACTGCATTTGTGGCGCGCACTGGACGCTAACGATACTGAGCACAAGCTTGCGCAGGCAGCGCTGCACGGATCGCCGCAGCTTACGGTTAATCGACGGCAGTGGCTCAAACTCATGAGCGCATCGCTGGCGCTGGCAGGCTTGAGCGGCTGCGGCAAGGCACCCGAAGAGGCAATCCTGCCCTACGTGCATGCGCCGACGCAGGGCCTACAGGGTGAACCTCGTCATTACGCCACCGCCGTCTTGCTGGATGGCTATGCTTTACCGGTAATGGCCACCAGTTACATGGGGCGGCCGATCAAGCTCGAGGGCAATACCCGTCACCCCGTCAGCGGGGGCGCCACCGACGTGCTCGCCCAGGCGGCCGTACTCGAATTGTGGGACCCGGAGCGTTCCAAGCTGCTACTGCACAATGGGATTACCGCTATATGGGAGGAGTTCTTGGCCGAGCTCGAGCGCCATCGCCCACGCTGGCGCGCGGGACAGGGCGGTGCACTGCGAGTGCTGACCGGTACGGTGACTTCGCCCACACTCGCCGCCCAACTGCAGGACCTGCAGGAACGGGAGCCTGGATTTAGGTGGCATCAATATCAACCAATTAACAGTGACCAAGCCCATGCCGGTGCAAGTTTGGCATTCGGCGCGGCGGTGGAGCCGCGTTGGCGGCTGGAGGCGGCCCAACGCATTGTCGCGCTTGACTGTGACTTCCTCGGGCCTGGTGTTGGCCAGGTGAATCAAGCCCATGCTTTCATGTCCGCCCGGCGCGCCAGCCAACGAACGAAGGCCATGAATCGGCTGTACATGCTGGAGTCGTCGCCGACACTCAGCGGCGCCAATGCCGATCATCATCTCGTTCTATCACCGGCGGTCATTCAAGATTGGGTCTGGGAGTTGGCACGAATACTGGGTGCGGCATTGTCTCCGGGTCCGCTAGATGGCAGAAACCGACGCCAGGTTGAAGCGCTGGCGGAAGACCTGCTGGAGCACCGCGGGCGTAGCCTGGTCATCGCCGGTCGAGCGCAACCTCCGACAGTGCACGCCCTCGCGCACTGGATCAATGACCGGTTGGGAAACGTCGGTCAGACCGTGCGCTATTACACGCCGGTTCAGGCGCGGGTGGAAGATCAACTGCAATCTCTGCGCGGCCTGGTGCAGGACATGCGCGCCGGGAGAGTAGATACTCTGGTGATTTTGGGTGGCAACCCGGTCTATGATGCCCCGGTCGATCTGGGCTTCGCCGCGGCGCTCTCACAGGTGTCCCTATCGATACACCACGGGCTGTACCGGGACGAAACCGCATTGCGGGTGGGCTGGCACATACCGCTCGCCCATCCTCTCGAGCGCTGGGGTGATGCACGGGCCAGCGACGGGCACGCGACTATCCTGCAACCGCTGATAGAGCCGCTCTATGGCGGACATTCGCCCCATCGGCTGCTTTCGGCGTTGGCGGGAGAACCGGCGGCTGATTCCCGCGATACCGTGCGCCGTATTTGGCGCAGGCGGCTGGGTGATGACCATTTCGAACAGCGCTGGCGGACGGCGCTGCGAGATGGTCTGATCGCCGGCAGCGCGGTATCGGAACAAACGGTGCAGATACGCACCGATCTGGCCGAGCGGCTCTCTGCTCCGGCGTCCGAGGAGGGCCTGACCCTGACATTTACGCCGGATGCGACGGTTTGGGATGGTGCATTCGCCAACAATGCCTGGCTGCAGGAACTACCCAAACCCATGACCCAGCTCACCTGGGATAATGCCTTGCTTATCTCCCCCGCACTCGCGGATCGAGAGGGTCTTAGCAGCGGCGACCGAGTCGAGGTGCGCTCAGGACAACGTCGTCTGGCAGCAGCGGTCTGGATCGCACCAGGGCAAAGCGATTCGGTGATCACCCTGAGTCTGGGTTATGGGCGCCGCAAGGCGGGGCGCGTGGGCAATGGTTGCGGATTTGACGCCTATCAACTGCGTCGCAGCGACGCATTCTGGTCCGTGACTGCGGTGTCGCTGCGCCGTCTACCTGGCCATCACGATTTGGCCACCACCCAGGCGCATCACGGCATGCGGGGAAGAGCGCCCATTCGCCGTGCGGATCTGGCGGAGTATCTGGCCGACCCGCAGCGGGTCGTTAATCTCAGAGAGCAGACTGAGAGTCTATATCCACCCTATCGCTATTCCGGCCACGCCTGGGGCATGTTCATCGATCTAAATACCTGTATCGGCTGCAGTGCTTGCACCATTGCCTGTCAGGCGGAGAACAACATTCCCGTCGTAGGTAAGGAAGAAGTGCAGCGCGGCCGCGAAATGCATTGGATCCGTGTGGATCGCTACTATGAGGGCAAGGCGCATGCTCCGCGCACCTATTTCCAGCCGGTGCCGTGCATGCACTGTGAGCACGCCCCCTGTGAACTCGTGTGCCCAGTGGGGGCGACGGTGCATGACGGTGAGGGGCTGAACGTGCAAGTCTATAACCGCTGCATTGGCACCCGGTTCTGCTCCAACAACTGCCCCTACAAGGTGCGGCGTTTCAATTTTTTACAGTACGCCGATCAGACCACCGCGGCGCTGGCAGCCCGGCGTAATCCGCAGGTTACGGTCCGCCGGCGCGGAGTGATGGAAAAATGCACCTATTGCATACAACGCATCGAGCGAGGCCGCATCCGCGCCGAACGCGAGGACCGGGCCCTGCGCGACGGGGAGATCCGCACCGCCTGTCAGCAGGTTTGTCCTACTCAGGCGATCGTGTTCGGTGATCTCAACGACCACAACAGCGCGGTAGCTCAGGCCAAAGC
The DNA here is from genome assembly GCA_963731655.1 of uncultured Gammaproteobacteria bacterium. Taxonomy (GTDB): domain Bacteria; phylum Pseudomonadota; class Gammaproteobacteria; order JAAEPA01; family JAAEPA01; genus CAVSWL01. The sequence continues at coordinate 416,957 of CAVSWL010000005.1, forward strand.
CTCGCCCTTGAACTACGTCCTGTTGGAAGAACTCAATACCCGGCCTCGCACCAGCTACGGTGCCCGCTTGCGCAACCCCAACGCCGATATGCCGGCCGATAGCGGGGAGAATGCATGAGCAGACCGCCCGCCAGCACCGCCAGACCGCTCCCAGTATTGGACGTGGCGCCGGATTATGGCGGGGTAACCGACCAGGTGTGCGGCATCGTGCAGACACGCCGTCCTGGCCGCGCTTGGTATGCGGGCATGTTGCTGGCTCTTGTGCTGGTGGCGGTACTAGTGGGCGCGGTGGTCTACCTGTTCGCGACCGGAGTGGGTATCTGGGGTATCAATATCCCGGTGGCCTGGGGTTTCGCCCTCATTAACTACGTGTGGTGGATCGGTATTGGCATGGCCGGTACCTTCATTTCGGCTGCGCTGCTGCTGTTGCGCCAGCGTTGGCGCACCTCGATCAATCGCGCCGCCGAGTCCATGACGGTTATGGCCGTGGCTATTGCCGGGTTGTTTCCGATCCTGCATCTCGGCCGGCCGTGGTTTGCCTACTGGGTCGCCGCCTATCCCAACATTATGAACGTCTGGCCGCAGTGGCGCAGTTCCTTGGTCTGGGATTTCACCGCCATTTCGGTGTATCTGGTGGTATCGATTCTGTTTTGGTACGTGGGTCTGATCCCGGACCTGGCGACCCTGCGCGACCGCGCCCTCACCCGTCGCGGGCAGGTCTTCTATGGCCTGCTGGCGCTTGGCTGGCGGGGTGACGCATTGCATTGGCGGCGGCACGAAACGGCTTCGCGCATTCTGGCGGGACTGGCGGTGCCGCTGGTGTTCTCGGTGCACAGCATGGTGGCACTCGACTTCTCCATCGGTGACACGCCCGGTTGGCACTCCACCATCTTCCCCCCCTTCTTCGTGGCCGGCGCGCTGTTCTCGGGCTTCGCCCTGGTGCTTGTGCTGGCGATTCCGCTGCGCAGTGTCTACCGCTTGCATGAGTTGATCACCGACCTTCATCTGGAAAATATGGCCAAGATGCTACTGGCCGCGGGGCTGGTCGTCGCATACAGCTACATCGTGGAGATTTTTATGGCCTGGTACAGTGCAAACCGCTACGAGATCTATATGCAGCTCAACCGTATGACCGGTCCCTATGCACCGGTTTATTGGGCGACCCTTATGTGCAACGTGGCCGTGCCCCAGGCGCTATGGATCCGGCGTGTGCGTCTGAACCACAAAGCCTTGTTCATAATCGGTGTCGTGGTGTTGGTGGGCATGTGGCTGGAGCGCTTCATCATTGTCATCACCAGTTTGCACCGGGAATTTATAACTTCCCAGTGGGGAATGTACTATCCGACGGTTTGGGATTGGGCCACATTCATTGGCTCGCTCGGCCTGTTTATGCTGTTCTTTCTGTTATTCGTGCGCCTGCTTCCCGTGGTGTCGATACACGAAGTGCGCAAGCTAATCCACGAGATGCGGGGAGTGGAAACCCATGGCTGAATCGCGAACGCTATACGGTCTAATCGGACGTTTCGATGGTACGGACGCACTGCGAGCGGCGGCCCAGCAACTTCACCAGGCCGGCTATCGCGAATTAGAGGCTTATGCGCCATTTCCGCTGGACGGGCTGGCGGAAGCCTTGGGTGCCGGGCGTGAACGACTGCCGTTGTGGGCGTTGATCGGGGGATTGGCGGGTGCACTCATTTCTTATTTATTGGAATACTATGCGGCAGTCTATGCCTATCCACTGAACATAGGCGGCCGGCCGCTACACAGTTGGCCGGCATTCATTCCATTGAGTATCGAGTTTACCATCCTGGGTGCTGCGGTCGCGCTGGTGCTGGGCCTGCTGTTCGGTAGCTCGTTGCCAAAGCTTCGCCATCCGCTGTTTGCGGTTTCCGCTTTCGAGTCGGCGACCCGCGATGGCTTTTTTCTTTGCGTGGCAGCGCGGGACCCAGCCTTTGAATGCGCTAGGATTGACCAGTGCCTGCGAGCGGCCGGTGCCACCGAGGTGCGCGAGGTGCCGGTATGAGGCCCATACAGACCGGGTTACTGGTGCTTATACTATTCTTGCTCGGCGGCTGCGAGAAACTCATGCGTGATATGTACGAGCAACCTAAGGACGATACCTTCGAAGCGAGTCCAATTTTCCCCGATGGGACCTCGGCACGGCTGCCGGTTCCCGGCACCCTGGCACAGGAGGATGAACGTGACGGACAGATGCTACCATTGAACGCAGCGCTCCTGACGCGCGGACGGCAGCGTTTCGATATTTTTTGTGCCCCATGTCACAGCGCGCTCGGCGACGGTGACGGCATGCTCCCTCGGCGCGGTTTCCCAGCGCCACCCTCGTATCACACCGAGCGCCTGCGCGATGCCCCGAATCGCCACTTCTATGACGTGATTAGTCACGGCTACGGGGTCATGTACGGCTACGCTGGACGCATCCCGGTAGCCGACCGCTGGGCCATCGTCGCCTACATCCGCGCCTTGCAGCTCAGCCAGCATGCGCGCCTGGACGAGCTCTCGCAGGCCGATCGGTCGAAACTGGAGCAACAGCCGTGAGCGAGACACGGTTTCCGCTAAGCCAGGCGCTGGGGCTGGCGACAGCAGGGCTGGTGGCGCTGGCATTTGCCGGAGTCATGCAGCCAGTACGCTTTCTGCCAGCCTATCTATACGCTTATCTGTTCTGGCTGGGCATATCGCTCGGGGCGCTGTCGTTGTACATGATCAGCCGCATTACGGGCGGACACTGGGGTGAAGTCACGGCCCCGCCCTTTCTGGCCGCTGGCGGAGTGCTTCCGGTGCTCACCTTGCTGTTTCTGCCCGTGGCGTTCGGTATGCCAGTGCTCTATCCATGGATCGAAGGGCAGGGTGCCGAGGCTGGCTTGCTGGCACACAAGGCACCTTATCTGAATGCGGGCTTCTTTCTGCTGCGCGCTGCACTGTATTTCGCTGTTTGGTTGACACTCGCCTGGTTGCTGCAGCGCTGGGCGCCGCCAGGCATAGCGCCGACTCGTGCCCGATTCGTACGTCGCTTAAGCGCACTAGGGCTGGTGCTCTACGCGCTCACCGGCACCTTCGCCGTCATCGACTGGCTAATGTCGCTGATGCCAAGTTGGTATTCCACAGTATTTGGTGCCGAAGTGCTGGTGACACAGTTGCTGCAAGGCGCCTGCCTCGGAGTGTTGGTTGTTGGAGCGGCGGCCGGTTGGCGCGCAACACAGGCTATAGGCCGGGACCTGCACGCACTCGGCAATTTGATGCTGCTTTTCACTCTGCTTTGGGCCTACCTGGCGTTCAGCGATTTCCTCACCATCTGGATCGCGGATCTGCCTCAGGAAACCCAATGGTACCTACCGCGAATGCGTGCGCCATGGGGTTGGATTGGACCGTTGCTCGCGTTATTGTTGTTCGCGGTTCCATTCACGGCGCTGCTGTTCAAATCCGTCAAGCTTAACGCTCGTGCATTGGCACTGGTGGCGCTAGTAGTGTTAGCCGGGACGCTGCTCAACGCCTATTGGCTAACGGTACCTTCCGTACCAACCCGGCCGCCAGGTCTGCACTGGTTGGATGCCTTCACGCCGCTGGCGCTGGGCGCGGTATGGGTGGGTTTTTTCCGTGTCCGCCAGCAGCTGCAAAGCAAATCACAACAGGCCTGGGGCCAGGCATGAGCGCAGACGGGCAAGGTTACGAAACGCTCGATGTGCGGCCGCGTCGTGTACTCCTCATGGCCGGGGTGGTGGTGGCGGTACTGTTGCTGGTGTTGCTAGCCGTCCATGGCCTGGATGTCTGGCTGGCTCCCCCCGAGCTGGCGGCGCGACGTAACGTACACAGCCAGCCACCCACGCCGCATCTGCAGGCCCATCCTCACGCCGACCTCATGGCGTTGCAAACACAGAAACGCCGGCTACTGCATTCCTACGGTTGGGTGAACCGGCAAGCGGGGCTGGTGCATTTCCCCATTGAACGTGCCATGAGCCTGCTCCTCGAACATCGTCAACAACGGGACGAAGAGCGATGAGCCGCGTCTGGATCGTGGTGTTGCTGATGTTGTCGTACCCCGTTTTTGCCGGTACTGAAGTGCGTATGCCGGGAGATCGGGTTGCCTTCCAACAGCATCTGGGAAACAGCCTGCCGCTGGACCAACGGTTTATCGATGAGCAGGGACGCAGCACACGCCTCGGTCGGTATTTCGGGCATCGCCCCGTGGTGTTGTTGTTCGCCTATTATGAATGCCCCAATCTCTGCGATGTTGTCCTGAACGCGGCCTTTGCCGGACTGCTGCAGACCGGCTACACCGCCGGGGCGGACTATGAGCTGGTTGTGGTGAGTATTGCACCTGCGGAAACGCCATTGCAGGCGGCCCAAAAAAAGGCCGGGCTGCTAAAGTGGCGTGGCTTGCCTGGCGGCGCTCAACACGCACACTTTCTCACCGGACAGCAGGATGCCATCACGGCCGTCACCTCCGCGGCAGGATTTCGCTACAGGTTCGATCCCAAGCTGCAACAGTACGCTCATGCCGCAGGGCTTTTGATCATTGCAGCCGATGGTCGCCTGTCACGCTATCTGTACGGTGTCCAGTTCAAGCCACGGGACCTGCGGCTGGCGCTGCTGCAGGCCTCGCAGAACCGCATCGGTTCGCCTGTGGATCAGTTGTTGCTGTTGTGCTTGCACTACGATCCTAGCACCGGCAAGTACGGTCTGTTGATCGGTAATATACTGCGTATAGCGGGGGGGATCGCGGCATTGACCCTTGCTGGGTTCATCGGCTGGATGCTGCACCACGAGCGCCGAGGGGAGGGTTCGGTGTGAATGTATTCTCGCCCCCCGTGCAAGCTTCGAGTAGCGCTTTCCAAGTGGATGCGATGTTTTACAGTCTGCTGGCGCTCAGCGCCGTCGTGGTGCTCGGCGTGCTCATCGCTCTCGTGTTCTTCGCAGTGCATTACCGGCGCGGCTCGACGGCGACCCGCGCGGTGGCAGTGCACCCGATGCGCTGGGAACTGGTTTGGATCTTGATTCCGCTGGGATTATTCTTGGGCATATTCGTATGGTCGGCGCGTCTGTACTTCAGCCTATATTCACCGCCGGACGACGCCATGCCGATCTATGTCATCGGCAAGCAGTGGATGTGGCATGTGCAGCACGTCAGCGGCCAGCGTGAGATCAACCAATTGCACATACCGCAAGGGCAACCGGTAAAACTGATAATGACCTCCCAGGACGTGATCCACAGTTTTTTTATACCGGCATTTCGAATCAAGCAGGATGTCCTTCCCGGTCGTTACACAACGCTCTGGTTCCAGGCCGTACGTCCCGGCGAGTACGCGTTGCTGTGTGCAGAGTACTGCGGGACTGACCACGCTCGTATGGGTGGCCAGGTCATCGTCATGAGACCCGCGCGATACCAGGCCTGGCTACAGGGACATCCGGTCTTCGGCGGCCTGGCTCGGCAAGGCGAGAAGTTGTTCCGCGAATACGGCTGCAGTGGCTGTCACGGGCCGAACTCGGCGGTCAAGGCGCCACCTCTGGAAGGCGTATTCGGGCGTCCAGTGCAATTCGAGGAAGGCACCAGCGTGATCGCCGACGAACGCTACGTGCGTGATTCCATCTTGACACCACGCAAGCAGGTGGTTGCGGGTTATGCGCCGATCATGCCCACCTTCGAAGCTCAGGTGAGCGAGCAGGATCTACTGGCCCTGATCGCCTATATCAAATCCATTGGCGCAGAGGCAAACCATCCATGAGTGTCAGCATACCAATTGAGAACTTTTACAATACCAACTATACGCTGCGTTCCTGGCTGACCACCCTGGATCACAAGCGTATTGGCCTGCTCTACCTGGCATCGATCACCCTGTTTTTTGCGTTGGGAGGGGCGGCTGCGGCGCTGATTCGGCTAGAACTTCTCACCCCCGCGGGCGATCTCACCAGCGCGGACACCTACAACAAGCTGTTTACGCTGCACGGCGTGGTGATGGTGTGGTTCTTTCTGATTCCTTCCATTCCGGCGACTCTGGGGAATTTTCTGATACCCCTAATGATCGGCGCCCGCGACGTGGCATTTCCGCGCCTGAATCTGGCTAGCTGGTACCTCTACACCGCAGGCGGTCTATTCACGGTGGTCGCCATGCTGCTCGGCGGTGTCGATACGGGCTGGACGTTCTATACGCCTTTCAGCTCGATGTTCTCCAACAGTTACGTGGTCTTGACCGCGGTGGGTGTCTTCGTGGTGGGCTTCTCGTCCATTCTGACGGGATTGAACTTCATCGTTACGGTGCACAAGATGCGTGCGCCGGGCATGCACTGGTTCCGCCTGCCGCTGTTCGTGTGGGCCAATTACGCCACCGCGCTGGTCATGGTGCTAGCCACGCCGGTGCTCGCGATCACCTTATCGCTGGTGGCCATGGAGCGGCTCATGGGGGTAGGGATCTTCGATCCAGCGCTGGGAGGCGATCCGCTGCTGTTCCAACATCTGTTCTGGTTTTATTCCCATCCGGCGGTATATATCATGATCTTGCCGGCCATGGGCGTGGTAAGCGAGCTGATCGCCTGCTTTTCGCGCAAACGGGTATTCGGTTATCGCACCATGGCCTTCGCGATACTCGGGATCGCCGGTGTCGGTTTTTTGGTATGGGGCCACCACATGTTTGTCTCCGGGCAATCGCTCTATGCAGGCTTGGTGTTTTCCCTGCTAAGCTTTTTGGTTGCTATACCGTCGGCGATCAAGGTATTTAACTGGACCGCCACGCTTCACGCCGGGTCGATCACCTTCGAGGCGCCGATGTTGTATGCCTTGGGCTTTATCGGCTTGTTCATGCTCGGTGGCATCACCGGGCTGTTCCTGGCCGCGGTGGCACTGGATGTGCACCTCACGGATACTTATTTTGTCGTAGCCCACTTCCACTACATCATGGTGGGCGGCACGGTCATGGCTTTTCTTGGCGGAATCCATTTCTGGTGGCCAAAGATCACCGGGCGGAGGTATCCGGAAGTGTTCGGACGCTTCGCGGCAGTGCTGATCTTCATTGGTTTCAATCTCACCTTCTTTCCCCAATACATTCTGGGATTCCAGGGCATGCCGCGGCGCTATCATGAGTATGCCGACCAGTTCCAGGTGCTTAATGTGCTCTCCTCCGCTGGGGCCTCGATCCTGGCGCTGGGCTATCTGCTGCCGTTGATCTACCTGCTTTGGTCGCTACGACACGGATCACGGGCCGGGGCAAACCCGTGGCATGCCACCGGGTTGGAGTGGACCGTGCCTTCACCGCCACCGCCGCATAACTTCGAACAGATTCCGACGGTCACCGAGGAGGCGTATGCCTATGACAAGCGGAGTCGTTGATAGGAGCAATGGCATGCCCGAGATCGCCGAACAGTTCAGCGATGCTACGCAACAGCGCGAAGCAGCCCATCTCGGTATGTGGATATTCCTGGCAACGGAGGTGCTATTCTTCGGCGGCTTGTTTGCCGGCTATGTAGAGGGGCGGGTTCTTTATCCGGATGCGTTTGCCACGGCGAGCCGTCACACCGATGTCGTCATCGGCACGATCAATACGGTTCTGCTCATGACCAGTAGCCTTTGCATGTCGCTCGCCGTGCGGTCCATAATAGTTGGTCAGCAACGGGCAGCGGTGTGGTGGATGGCGCTTACCCTGATGCTGGGGGTCGCCTTTCTGGGGCTCAAGGGAGTGGAATACACCGAGGACTTCCGCAAGCACCTGGTGCCGGCGCTGAACTTCCGGTTCGCGGGTCCCAATGCATCCGAGGCGCAGCTGTTTTTTATCTTATATTTTCTAATGACGGGTCTGCATGCCATTCACCTCACCATTGGTGTGGGGGTGGTGGCCGTGCTGATGATCTTGATCGCGCGTGGGCGGTTCTCTCCGCACTACTACACGCCGGTGGAAATAGGCGGCCTGTATTGGCACTTCGTGGAAATTGTATGGATTTTCCTCTACCCGTTGTTGTACCTGGCGGCGCGGACATGAAACACCGGTTGCCGCCGCTAAGGACCTATCTACTGGTGTGGGGGGCGCTACTGTTGCTGCTTGGCTTAAATCTCGGCAGTGCGTACAGCGCCATGAGGGGCTTCAATGTTGCGGTTAACCTGGGTGTGGCGGTGATCCAGATGCTGCTGGTGATGGTGTTCTTCATGCACCTACGCCGAGAAGGCTCACTACTGCGGATCTTCTCGAGCATCGGCTTCGTCTGGCTACTGATATTGTTGACGCTGAGTCTCGCCGACTATTTTTCACGCATCCCAATCTCTTCTCCCTGGTAAGCTCCATAAGCCTTAGTTGCTGCTCAGATGGGTACTAAATATCTATGATCAGTCGATTCGGGTCGATGGCAGCGGCGGTTGGATAGGAGAATGGGGCCAATCAATGTTCGAACCGGTACGGTGGACGCAATGAACTCGTTCATGCGGTTTCACAGCCACAGACTGTCGATCAATCCGTTGCTGCGGCAATCCAGACTTATGGGGGCAACGTGATCCGTTACTTCGGGCTGTTCCTGCCGGCGCTGTCTACGCTGCTGAGTATTTGGGCAACGATGATTGGCTACTCCGGCGGGTGGTTTGGAGTTGCGCTGTTCGGTCTGCTAACGCTGGTAGCACTGTGGGACTTATTCCAACCCTGGCATAACTTACGCCGCAATTACCCGCTGATTTCGCGCGTGCGCTGGTATATCGAAGCGATCCGACCGGAGTTGCGCCAATACCTATTTGAAGGCGAAACCGATGCTCGCCCATTTTCTCGCGAGCAACGCGAATTGATCTACGAGCGCGCCAAGGACGTCAACGATAAGCATCCGTTCGGTACCCAGCACGACGTTTACGCCGGCGGCTTTGAATGGATTCAGCATTCTCTGATGCCATGCGAAGCCGTCGAAAATGGATTCCACATCGATATCGGCGATTCCGATTGCAAACAGCCCTATAAGGCTTCAATATTTAATATTTCCGCAATGAGTTTCGGATCGCTGTCGCCGAACGCCCTACGGGCGCTGAACCTCGGTGCCCGCGTCGGTGGCTTCTATCACGATACTGGCGAGGGAGGTGTATCGCTGTACCATCTTGAGCACGGTGGCGATCTGGTTTGGGAGATCGGCAGCGGTTACTTTGGTTGCCGCGATGAACGTGGTCGCTTCGAGCCCCAACAGTTCATGGACATGGTTGCGCACAACGCCATCAAGATGATCGAGATCAAGCTATCTCAGGGCGCCAAGCCGGGTCACGGCGGCCTGCTGCCAGCAGCTAAGGTCACCGAGGAGATCGCTCGTACACGTAAAGTACCAGCACTTCAGGATTGCGTTTCGCCGGCGTCTCATAGCACATTTTCGACGCCGATCGGGCTACTGGAATTCCTCGTTCAGCTGCGTGAGCTTTCTGGCGGTAAGCCGGTCGGCTTCAAACTCTGTATCGGCGATCCGGTGGAATTTCTTGGCATCGTCAAGGCGATACGCGCCACCGGCATTCGCCCGGATTTCATCGTTATCGATGGCGCCGAAGGTGGCACCGGCGCGGCACCTCTTGAGCTCAGCAATAATGTTGGGATGCCGCTGCGCGAGGGTCTGCTGTTCGCGGTCAATGCGTTGGTCGGCGGCGGCGTACGTGAGGGCATACGCATCGGCGTCAGCGGCAAAGTGGTTAGCGGCTTTGGCCTAGCAGCAAATATGGCGCTTGGCGCCGACTGGTGCAACGCCGCGCGCGGCTTTATGTTCGCCGTTGGTTGCGTACAGTCGAGGCACTGCCACAACGACCGTTGTCCAACGGGCGTGGCGACGCAAGACCCCCGCCGCTGGCGCGCCATCGACGTGCCGCGCAAGGCGCAGCGAGTCGCTAATTTCCACCGTGAAACCGTCGCCGCGCTGGCGACGATCGTCGCTGCCGCCGGTTTCGACCATCCGCAAAGTCTAACACCGCGACAGCTGATCCACCGGCGCGCGGACGGTACCGTTCTCCCCGCTTCCGAATGCTATGAATTCCTGGAATCCGAGGCGCTATTGCAATCCCCGCCTCCGCGTTGGCGAATGCTTTGGGACGCGGCCACTCCGGACCACTTTCGCTAGTATACGGTTGCTACGCTTTCGCTCTGGCTTTCACTGCGTATCGTCAAGCAATTTCTCGGTGCGGCGTTCCTTAGGCGTTTCCGGTTTCCGGCTGGAAAGCTTGTGGCCGAGTCGAAGGGGGATTTGCGAGTCGTGCGTTGAGGTTTTTTGTGTATGATTATGCCGAAGTAGGTTGGATTAGACCTTGATGCCTCAGATCATTTGCGGCGCGATGAGCCGACGCAATTTGGCCGGATACAGGCCTCCTTGTTAGTCAGTGTTCGGAATCACTTACTGGTGCCGTTGGGTGATATTGCGAAAAGCGCACCTTGCTCCATGACCTTGTGAGCTTCCGTCTTACGATCTTCCCTAACTTGGCGGTTTTTTATTATTCCTCGTAGCCAAGAGGAAACTGTATGGTAAACATAGTTCCCTGGCCCAGGTCGGATTCGAGCATAACCCCGGCATCCAGCAAATAGCATAGTCGCTTCATGATTGTAAGTCCGATACCTTCGCCTCGGTGGGGATGAGAAGTCTCAAGAGTGGATGCTTCGCGATCGAGATCTTGCTCGTCCAACTCTTGGGCAACGGGCGCCCCGACGAGATTTTGGATGCCGGGCCCTGTATCGCTGACACGCATTATCCATCGTGTCTCCTCTTTGCTCCACGAGAGCCGAACCTCACCGTGGCTTGTTTGCTGCAGGGCATTAACGATAAGATTTTGAGCGATTCGCCGAACTTTTTGCGGATCCGTCTGTACGAAAAGTTCTTTCGGGCCATTGGAGCTCAAGATCAGGCCCTTGCCAGAAGCGACAGCAGTGTATTCAGTTGCAAGCTGCGATAACACGTCGGCAATATTGACCGAAAGCAGTTCAACATTATCGGCGCCAGACTCTAATCGGGACAGATCAAGGAGTGAATTTAACATCTGCTTTACGGACTGCACGCCACGGTCAAGCACCTCCAGCATCGCAGCAAAAGATTCATTAGAGGATTGAGAAAGCTTGAGAGCTTCTGAAGCTCCTGCGATTGCCGATAATCCGCCGCGGATATCATGTGCCGCTTCACGGAGCAGTTGGCCTCGAGTTTCTGTCACCTTTTCGAATTGCTCCTTTGCTGCGTTCAGATCCTTAGCCACGCTCGCTGCCTCTGCTCGACGTAGTGCATCGAAGCGGCGAACACTGCTACTGGTCGCTTCGGTCATGAACGCTGCGAGGCGGTCTAGAGCCTTTGTTCTTTCAGTGGTAGTAACCGGCGAATCTTTCTGTAGGTATTCCTCGATCATCCCAACGAGTACTCGATTCAAAATACCCCAATCGCGAATGAGTTGCATAAGACTAAATCCCTGTTTCCAACGGTGATGGCCGTGCTTTGCCACTTCCGTTCTTATCACGTCCGAAGATGCTTCGTCGCTTCCGGCCGTAAGCACGCGACACAAGCCATCAATCGCTGCGAATATATTGTTGCGGAACTCCTCGCGCGTGAGTCTGCTTACCACTCCCAGCGCGTCGTCTGCTTCGCACTCCTGTTTCCAGCGATCGAGAATTACGCTTTGCTGACTTTGCAGATAGTTGGCAAGTGCACTTAACTTTTCATTCATATCATTTATGTCATCCCTGGGATGCTCAATATTTTTGATGGTACCGTAATGACGCGAACAGACCTAAATAAGGTGACATCGCGATTGTCATAATAATATCTGTTTCCAGATACGCAATGTGAGGAACGGGATAGAGGGCAAGAGTCCCAAAATACCTGCTTACGTTGCCGGTGTGGATAGTACAGAGGTTTGGCAATTCAGCAGTAGCAGGAATAAGGTCAAACTGAACCGAATGAGTTTACTATATGCGTGGTGTCGTCAATGTCATCGACCGTATTTGAATTTGGGTTCGCTGGTTTTGTGATGGTTCGCCACTTGTTGATTCAATAAATCGACAAACCTGATTACTACGTGAACAGGGCTTGGGTCCGCCGACAAAAGCTTTTGCCGGCGGCTAGGGAGCTATCGGGTAGACTCCTCGATTTACAGCCATCGAGCTAGTTCATCAGCTCGATGGCTGTTACTCGAGTTTAGTCTTTGCCTACCTTGTCTATAGTGCGTGTTTTGTCCAGGAAAAGAGGTTGAGTAGCAACTTTGGGATGTCTGTGGCCGTTTGGTAATCAACTGGATCGACCTAATTAGTCAAAAACAAATTCCGCGCTGTTATTTTTGTCGTCGAAGAACAATTAGTCAAAATTTGATTTTTTGTGAGCCATTTTGGGAAGCGTAAGGATTACGCAGGGTCAAGCTAGAACCCCGGTATTAATTCTGCAGTTACCCGCTTGGTGCTTGAGGGCTCCTGGGCATCGCCGATCGGGCCCATGAAATCTACCTTTCGGCCCGATCGTAATATAAGTACATTTTGCTATCCAATTTAGAGGCCGCTTCACTCGGAATGATTCATTTTATGAAACGGCTCAAATACAATAATTTTGCGACGCCCTCGAACTCGGGGTATAAATAATTAATAGATTTTGACGCTTAAGTAAGGCGTTATATGATGTACAGAGTGGGATACTTAAACACGTATGATCCCTAAGACACCAATGACGATTAAATAGATCGCGACAATGAAGTTTAATAGCTGCGGCCTAACTAGAATCAGTATACCGGCTATTAAGGCGATAATAGGTTGAAGTGGCACGTTCATTGTTTAGCCCTCTTTGTAATGTTTTTAAAAATGATAGTTTAGTCAGATCGTTACCATATGTCCGTGGTCATCGAAATCCTTATCTGTAAAATCTGCTTCCTTAGATTTGATATCTTCAACCCAGACATATCGATAAGTTGAATCAATTGACCAGACTGAATCTAGCATATATTGAATACCTCCTCCAGCATACAATTCGAATCGGTTATCTTTGTTCGTGTCAGTCGGTCCATCAATTTGTAATGTTGCATGAATATGGAAACCATTCGATTTTATGAGTCTACGTTAGAATTTAAACCGTAGTCCAAGGTGTATTTCATCGTCTAGATGAGTATGATCTTTTTCACCACCGCCATGATTATTAATTTCAAAAGTGCGAAACCCAAGAAAGCCTCTAGTGCGGTCAGTTAGCTCGATTTCTCCACGAATCACATGCCAGTCGAAGAGTGCCGTATTATCGCCGGAGGTAATCACTTCAGGAGCATAGTAAGCTGTGGAAGAAAGATGAATCGGCATTTTTTTAAAAAGTCTTACTGTGTACCGTGCACTCGCTCCAAATGATAGCCCTATGATGTCATTGGAAGGCTCTGTAAGTAGTGCAGCGTAGAACCGGCTTCCAATGAAAAAAGTAAGTGGTTCGTTAAACAAGTTTATTTTATTTTTCAAGACTTCAGACATCAGACCAGCATAGGGTATGATGTTATTATCTTCACTTAAAAACGAACCAACAGTAACTTCCGCATCTTTAAGATTAATAAAACCTCCATCACGAATATAACTTATTTCACCGGTCTCTTTGCTGAATAATACTTCGAGCTCCCCAGCAAACAAAGGTGGACACACTAAAAATAATGACAGCAATACAATACAACGTGCTCCCATAAACGCCTCCTAAAACTTTATCCTAATTCGAACAATCCTTGTAAAGTTGAGCACAAAAAATGCCAGAATGTAACATTGATAGATAATTAAGATCGAAAAATATCGAGTAAGCTAGAGTCGCCAATATTTATCAGATCTATACTATAAGTCATAGAGTATTATTAACTTTTGATAGAAATAATAAGTTCTAACTGTTTTGCGCCGAGGCTCTATACTCTTAAAAAGAGTGGTTTTACTCCATTATCATTTTGGAAAAGAAAGAAGTACAGAGCTCCATAAACCAGAAAGTAGTAATGATAGTAAGGTATATTTTCTTTCGATGTTCCGTTTAAATATTATGGTACTAACTTTAGCTAATTTTGGTGTGTAAAAAGGTAATGGATATGTAAAATTTACAAATGGTTATGTAAAACTTACAATAGTTTCTATAAGACGAGAAAGAACGGCATATAGGGTATAAACGGAATTTTCTATGTAAGCACACGCTGTAGCAGCGCATATCTTGAAAATCAAACCAAGACTGAATTGAAATGCAAGTAAATCAGATATTACCGTTTTTTTAAGGGTATTCTAACGACGAATTAGAACGGTAGAGTGATATCGAATTTGTCGTTGTACTCCATGTTGAAGCGGCTAATACGGAATCATCGAGAAGAAGTTAACCATGTAAGTGTAAGTTACATGGCCCGACTGAATATATGAGGATAATAGATAAAACTAAATTTTAAATAAGTCGTACCAAACAATTAGCGTCAAAAAAATAATGCAGATTCATTTTTAAATAATTCTGAAGTAATCCTGGTTTCCAAGAAATTCCTGGAAACCAGGATAAATTATATCAATACGTAGTCATCGTTTAGACGGATTACTTCATAAAGAAGCGTGATGTAAATATACTTTACTTACCGATAAAATTAGATAAAAAATAAAATTATGAGAAAGCTATTTAACGATTAAGCTGTTTTTTACGCTTTTAACACCATTGATATCATGCGTGATGGTTTCGGCTGCTTGTCGCTCAGCTTCACTGTCGATAAAGCCGCACAACTGGACCGCACCTTTATAGGTTTCGACATGGATTGATAGAGCGCTAGTCTGATCAGATTTAGCGAGCTCAGTTTTAACCTTTGTAGTAATCACGCTGTCATCAACGATATCATTTACACTTCCGGCGTCGGCACTTCCAACTCCAGAAACTAGATATAGAATAAATAATGGAGTAAGTATCTGTTTAACATTTAACTTCTTGGTATGCATTGTAATTGCTCCTGTTGTTGATTGTATTGTGAGTATTGTATTTGTTATCGAAATGTCAGCGCTGGACCCAAGTGCTACCGAGCAACATTTATGCCTAAGCCACAATAAAATTGCACTGAATAACTGTTTATATTGATCAAAAAACCATAACAACAAAAGAAGTATCACTGAGATTATCTCATATTTCATTGCTAATATTGGCTATGAAAAAATGGATATATTATGTCGTTATTTCAATGAGTTAACCTAAGATGAAGTTAGATAGGCTAGAATTCATAAAATTAGTCTGTAATGTGATAAAAGACTAAGCATTTATTTTAAACCTTCATCGTGTTGAACGTGGACCAATGAACAACCAAACAAGAAAACCCAATAATGGAAGTAGTATAACAGCTATTATCCATAGAACTTTTTTACCAGTACTCGCATTACTTCCTGCAGTGCTTACAATTGCCCAGACATCTGCAATAAGAATAAGCAAACCAAATAAACTATTTATTTCTATACTCATGATGATGCAATCTCCTGGTGTTCGTGATTGGAGCTACTTAATATCTACCGCGCGGAACGGCGTTACGTTTATTGAAATATACGTTATTTTATTTATCTTTTACTTTGTCACTACAAATATTTTAGAATCAAACTTTAACACATGTTATATTATGTATTTAAGTATAAGCAATAAGAACCTTATTCCTTAGAAATAGTTATATTACAGCAATTCCTGGCGAAATTTGACAATATCGCCGCTACAACGCCATTTCAGAAAAAAACAGTACGAAGGCCGAAATTTAAAGCCCTTGTACAACAAGGACTTGGGACATGACCGGGAATTGCTGGTTATATTAAAGCTCAAAATATCGTAGGTCCGCTAATGCACTTGTGCGTAATATTTAAACCCTGATATATTTAATTGCAGTTAAAGTCGGCTTGTATAAACAATGGCATGACGATTGAATAAATACGATAAATCATTCAAGCAGATGTCTGTGATTAATCGCTGCTATGATTGAACATTAAATGTCGATATGCATTTTAGTATTAGATAAAGTGATTCGAAGGAGATATGTTATGTTTAATTGGGCCGTTATATTTTTAATCATAGCTATAATTGCTGCGGTATTTGGTTTTTCTGGAGTTGCGGGTACTGCTACTAATATTGCTTGGATCTTATTTGTCGTAGGTTTGATTTTAGCTATTGTGTTCTTTGTAACAGGACGACGCCCGCTCATATAGAGAAATACTAGTTTGCGCATCGCAAGTATCTTTAAGTTTAGATCCTTGTGATGCGTCGACTTGCTATGATAATAAAAATTCACATATTTGATGCATTGTACTATTTGGATATGTTCGTCAGTGCATTAATCAGCTTAACACCAACCAACTAAATCTATGCACTAAACATATCGATGAATACAATTCATCTGTGAATACTTTGTCATCCTCAATACATCGGGTACTGACAACAACGGCTAGTTCATAAGGCAGCGCGAGATTCTTACGCATATCTACTGGTATAGCAAATAAAAAAGAAGAAGGAATAGCCTTTGTATTATTTTCAAATGCTTATAGAATATACGATAGCTGGAAAGTATTAGTGGATGAAAATCAGGGATTATTAATTTACATAATAAAATGAAAATACATTCATGTGATCACGATACTTAGCAATTAATATAACAAAGATTTACTCTAAAATAAGTACAAAATATTGATCTAGGAAATAATATATACATTACATATTATATTTCACTAAAACTTATTAAATGGGAGATAAAAAATCATGCGGCGCTTCCATTGTCTTTGTGGTCAACCTATTTTTTTTGATAACACAATCTGTAAGAATTGCGGTCGTGCTGTGGGTTATTCACCTGACCGGGGGTCAATGATGTCATTAGATCATCTGACGAGTAAGGGGAATAAGCCGGCGGTTACAGATGAGAGTGGCAATTCTTACCGTGTTTGCCTTAATCGAGTAAAATATGAAGTATGCAATTGGCTGTTACCATATGGTGATGAACAAGAACTTTGTCTTGCCTGTAACCTCAGTCGCAATATTCCGGTACTCTCTCATCCTGAAAATTTGGAACGTTGGGCTCGATTGGAATCTGCGAAACGGCGTTTAATCTATACCCTTTTAAACCAAAGACTTCCTGTAGTAAGCGGGTTGTCCGACTCTGAGCAAGGATTGATATTCGATTTTCTTGAGGACAAGAGAAATAATCCAAATGTATCCGAAGAACATATCGCTACAGGACACGCCGATGGAGTTATTACCATCAATGTGATGGAATCGAACCCCGTAGAGCGCGTGCGAACGCGGGAACGCATGAACGAACAATATCGCACTTTGCTTGGACATATGCGTCACGAATCAGGTCATTACTATTGGGATCGTCTCATACGCGATGGAAAACATCTTTCCGGTTTTCGCCAGTATTTCGGGGACGAACGTGATGACTATGCCTCTGCATTGGAACGGTACTACAGTGAAGGTTTTGTTGTAGACTGGAAAGAACATTTTATATCAGCCTATGCTAGTTCTCATCCTTGGGAAGACTGGGCCGAAACGTGGGCCCACTACCTTCATATGACTGATACCCTAGAAACGGCTCATGATTATGGAGTGCTTAGAGTTTTAAATGAATCAAAACATAGTAAGGAATCAGATAATTTTGACGATTGGGTAACCGAATGGATGCACTTGTCAGTGATGCTCAATGAGCTCAACCGCAGTATGGGGCAAGGTGATACCTACCCATTTGTTTTATCTTCGCAAGTAGTAGAAAACTGGACAGTGCCAAGTTCTCAGGCTGAAATTCCCTTCGATTGAGATCAACAGCTATAGTGTTAGATGCCACGTTATCACAGAATTAAATCCGCCAATGCATTTGTAGAATGGCTAGGATTCATGGCGACCCTTAAGTCCGGCCAACAGCCAGTGACATGCCATGACCAGCAGTTGACCCCTGGGAACAGCAGCACGGCGATTCCCAGCACGAAGCTCAGAGGAAACAACCATAACAGGTGCAGCGGGGAGGCGCCCATGATCCAGACAACGAGAATAAACAGGATAAAAACAAGTGTCGCCGCAAACAGTGTGAGGGAACGGCGATTTCAACCTGACGCACTCTTTTGCGAGTGGTCAACAACTGTGCAATGACCCAGATAATGGCCACGACCCTAATCACCGTGCTCAAGATGGCCATCGTGTTGAGCGACTCATGGGGATCGATAGTGATTGAAATCTTTCGCGCAAAACATCACCCTACGGGGCGTCTGAATTTGACCCCTGGGAGTATACCATGGCGCTTTGGTTGGCCTGGTTTCGCTGTGTTCAAGAGCTACGCGGGGCCTGCGCTCGGCGTCGCACCTTTCTGTGGATGAGCCTGGTGCTGGCGGGCCTATCGATTCGAGCGGATCTGGCGGGCGTGAGCAGTATCGTGCGTGTACTGGGGCTAAAGCCCAAGGTCTACCGGCGCCTGTTGCACGTCTTTCATACCTCGGGTCTAGATCTGGAGGGGCTGACCGGCGTATGGACCGAGCAGGTGCTGAGGTTATTCACGCCCTATCGCGTGGGCAACCGCCTGGTGCTGATCGGTGACGGGTTGAAGGTGGCCAAAGAGGGCAAAAAGATGCCTGCGGTCAAGAAGCTGCATCAAAGCTCGCAGAACAATTCCAAGCCGACCTATATCTTCGGGCATTCGTTTCAAGCGCTAGGCTTGCTGGCACGCGGCCCCTTGGGACAGCTATGCTGTGTGCCGCTGGCCAGTCGCATTCATGAGGGCGTGGTGTTGACTAACCGCGACCGGCGGACACTGCTGGACAAATTTGCTTTGCTTTTTCTGCAGCTCGTGGGTCACATCAATGCCCCCACCGTGCTGATTGTCGATGCCTATTATGCCAGCCGTAAAGTGCTGCGACCTCTTCTCGCCCAGGGCCATCATGTGATCACCCGCCTTAAATGCACCGCCGTGGCGTATTACCCCGCGCTGCCACCCAAAATACGTCGTCGGGGTCGCCCTAAGGGGTATGGCGATAAAGTGCGTCTTCGCGATTTGTGGCGCGCACGAGCCAAGCAGTTTATCGAGGCACCCAGCCCCGTCTATAGTGAAACCGACATCAGGTTGCGCTATTACACGATCGATCTGCTCTGGCGACCCATCGGACAACTCGTACGCTTTGTCCTGATCGAGCATCCCACGCGCGGGCGCTTAATTGTGATGGGTACCGATCGATCACTCAGTGCCTTGGAGTTGATCGCCTGTTACGGTTATCGGTTCAAGATCGAGGTCGCTTTCAAGCAAGCCCTGCATACGCTGGGCGCCTATGCCTACCATTTCTGGATGATGACCATGACGCCGATCGCTCGCCGCTCCGGTAATCAGTATCTGCATCGCAAATCCAAACCGTACCGCGATCACGTACACCGTAAACTCGCCGCCTACCATCGCTACGTCCAGCTCGGTTGCATCGCCCAAGGGTTGCTGCAGTATTTGGCGTTCTATTTTCGTCGTGATGTGTGGGGGCATTTTCGTAGCTGGCTGCGGACCATGAATCCGGCTCAACCCCCTTCGGAAGCGGTGGTCGCTCAGGCACTGCGAAATACGCTACCTGAATTTCTCTTGGATAACCCCGATGAGCATGACTTCAAGAAATTCATCCTCGACAGAATCGACTTTGAGCGATGCTCGCATTTACAGTTAGCTGCATAATCTCTCAACGGGTAAAACTTGGCACTGTCCAGTAGAAAAGCTGCGCTTTGTTAATGATGTAGTAACGGCAAGATAGATTAACTTATTCCTTTTTTTAGGCTTTAATGTGGCTCTCTTTCTTCCTCGATGATTAAAATCTTCGGCTCCAGCAGCAGATTTTAAAATTATGCTGCTTTAATAGACAGCCGTGTGCTTATGGTTGTCTTAACTCTACATTTCTTATGATGCGCACTCAATCTTGTTAAAACGATTTTAACTCTGGCTATAGAAAGCCGTATGATCTTCGGTCAAATTTTAGAGAAAATTACCGGCTTCTAACCAAGCGCTCCACTACTTTGTGTGGACTCCTGTATCACGCGGCTTTACTTGCTTGATCAATTATGGAATGGAGGTCACCTGCCTCCAGGATTTCGTTCTCCAACAAAGCTTCGGCCAAGGCCTCTAACTGTATCCGATGTTGCTCGAGTAATTGTGTGATATCTCGCTCTATGTCCCGTACTAGAGTGCAGACCTCAGCGTCGATAATTTGCGCAGTATACTCGCTAAAATCCCGCTGCTGAGTCAATTCCCGCCCCAGAAAGAGATGTTCTTCGCCTCGACGAAACGCCACCGCTCCGAGTTTTTCACTCATTCCCCAGTGCGCTACCATCCGTCGAGCCAGTTCGGTTGCCTGTTTGAGATCCGATTCCGCCCCCGAGCTAAGTTCACCGAAGATGAGCTGTTCCGAGACGCGACCGCCTAGCATGACGCCGATGCGATCGCGAAGATAGCTCTCGCGCATATTGTGCCGATCCTCTTCGGGGATCTGCTCGGTGGCATCCAGCGCTCGCCCTCGTGGGATAATTGTCACCTTTTCCAGGGGATCGGCATGGGGCAGACGGCTGGCCGCAATGGCGTGCCCAGCTTCGTGGTAAGCAACCAGTTTTTTCTCGTCGTCGCCGATGACCATTTCGAGCCTGCCACCGAGCACGATCTTGTCACGGGCGTTGAGCAGCGCGGTCATATCAACCGTCTCTTTGTCTTTGCGTCCCGTTAGCAGGGCCGCTTCGTTCACCAGATTCTCCAGGTCCGCACCTGATAAGCGCACTGTCAGAGCCGCTAATCGGTCCAAATTGACATCATTGGCCAGGGGCACATTCCGGACATGAATTTCCAGAATAGCGCGACGTGCCTTCCGATCGGGACGGTCGAGGATGACCTTGCGATCGAAGCGGCCGGGGCGTAGTAAGGCCGGGTCGAGCACGTCGGGGCGATTGGTGGCGGCTAATACGACCACGGCTTCGTGAGGCTCAAAGCCGTCCATCTCACTCAGAATCTGATTCAGGGTCTGTTCCCGTTCGTCGTGTCCACCGCCAATGCCCGCGCCCCGAACCCGACCCACGGAATCGATCTCATCGATAAAGATAATGGCTGGCGCTTCTTTTTTGGCGTTTTTGAACATATCTCGCACTCGGGAAGCACCAACTCCAATAAACATTTCGACAAATTGCGATCCGCTGATACTGAAGAACGGAACATTAGCTTCTCCAGCTACCGCCTTAGCTAGCAATGTTTTGCCAGTACCCGGAGAACCAATAAGCAGAATGCCTTTGGGAACCTTGGCGCCTAGTTTGAGATAGCGCTCAGGATCCTTGAGGTAACCGGTGATTTCTTGTAAATCACGCTTGGCGTTATCCAGCCCTGCTACGTCGTCAAAAGTCACTCCGGACTCTCCTTGACGAAAACGCTTAGCCTTAGATTTACCGAAGCCAAAAATTCCGCCTGGCCCATCTCCTCCGGTCATGCGTTCCTGCATTTTGCGGCTGCCGTACCAGAATAAACCGATGATCAATAACCATGGAAGAATTCCAACCAATGCTTGGATCCACCAACTGGTTTGCTCGGATTTGGCGCGCACTTCTACCTGTTGTTGATCCAACAGTGGCATCAGCTTCGGATCGTCTATTGGTGGCAACGTGGAAACAAAATCAGGTTGGCCCTTTATTTTGTTTTTTACCTCGACCCCATTACCCTTGTTAGAAGACCCCGTTTCACGCAGGTATCCAGAAATTTGGTCGCCTTGTAGGGTGATGCTGACGATTGCATCCGAACGGACTTTGTCTTTAAAATCCGTATAAGAAAGGGTTAGTGGTTGATTTTGGGTTACGTAAGCCCAGTACCAGAATATCAGTAGTATAATCGCCAACCAACCCAGAGGACTCCACCATGGCAACGAAAATCGAGGCTTAGGTATCGGGGGTGGTGTTATATGGGATGGGGTTTTGTTTTTCATACGGTGGCTTTCTCGGTCTGTTTCGTGATATCCCACTGGGTCGTTTGCTCCACAATGCCATAGGGCATGCTTACTTAGCTTTTCCCATTCTATTCTCTCGATCATTGAAATTTTTCAATGGAGTGCATGCCGTTAGTCTCTGGAACCTCCGGCTCGGTAGGCGCGCAGTGCGGAATTCACTGTCCGTCTCCTACTAGCTTGTTTGCGGCGGCCTTGGGGCACTACCACGGTTTCAGGTGGGCCAACAGAAGAACCTCTAAAAAAGGCCGGTATTCGTATGCCGAATGGCATCGCAGCCACCGTCTGTCTATTTTTCGATACAGCGATTGATAACACGGGTTCCCTCGACCGGCTTGATAATAAGCCTGCCGGCAAGGTAGTAAAAGAATTCTTAGTAAACACGGCTTCGCTATGGATCATTGCGAAAACGCAATGACCGCTGGCGATAGCAGGGTCAATATAAATATTTGCCTATATTCGTTATCGGCTCGGCCGCACAGTGTGTGAAGTGGCGATGGCAATAACTAAGATATGCTGGCTGGCCGGGCTACATTCTGGTCAATCGTGAGGGTTTTAGAGCGCCGATATCTTTTTTGCTTTTCCACATAACCGTCCATCCGGCCGCCGACCAAATCCATTGAGAGAACAGATTGCCAAGATAGATTAGCGAGAAATCCCAGTCCATGGCCAAGCGGAACGTAACTCAGCACACGAACTCGAGCGGCTCATCGAAGGGCCCTCCAAAGAGGCTTTTCGGGTGTAGTCTTGCGCCGGGTCTAGCGGTGGGCACGACCATTATCTACCAAGATGAACTGCGGTACGATCTTGAACATTACGGGATTCGACGAAGGGATGTAGAGGACGAGTACGCACGGGTCGAGGCGGCTCGCATCGACGTCCTCAAGGATCTTGACGAGACCGCTAGGCGGGTTGAATCCGATTTGGATAACGAGCATGCCGACATCTTCCGCGCGCAAGGGGACATGTTACGCAACTCGTTCATCATGCAGGAGATCAAAAACGAGCTGGAGCGTGAGCTCGTCGGCGCTGCGGAAACGGTCAGGCAGGTTCTCGCGCGTCTTGAGCGTCACTTTGCGAATACCGAGGACCCGGTGTTTCAACAGCGTGCCGAGGACATAGCGGATATCGCTCGCAGGCTCCTTGTTACACTGGTTGGCGCGCAACGGCCGACTCTTGCCGAGCTTCCCAACGGCAGCGTGGTGGTTGCAGAAAGGCTGCTTCCCTCAGACACAGTGATGCTTTCCCGTCAATCCACCGCCGCCGTGGTGATAGAACATGGCGGCCCGCTTTCCCACGCCGCTCTGCTTACGCGGGAAATGGGTATTCCCGCCGTCGGGCAGATACCTCATCTACTGGATTTAGTGCCTCCCGGGAGTGCTCTGCTCGTCGACGGTTCGGCCGGCAAAGTGGTCGTTGATCCGGATCATTCCCAGATACAGTCTTTTGAGTCACGGGTAAGTGGATACCAACGATTGATGGCTCAGGCGCATCAGCGTCGACATGAGCTAGCACGAACCCAAGATGGGGTCCTGATTCATGTGTGGGCAAACATCGGGACGCGCGAGGACGCCATGCTGGCGGCTGACAGTGGCGCAGAGGGTATCGGCCTCTATCGGATCGAGAATCTGTATCTGCCTCAGGAAATGCCGCCGACGGAAGACGAACTACTCGAGAGTTTGCGGGATACGCTGGCCCCAGTTCAAGGCCAACCGGTGACGGTGCGTCTGCTCGATGTTGGCGGGGACAAGAAGCCGGTTTTTCTCAACCTTCCGGTGGAGCCCAATCCTTCCCTGGGCCGGCGCGGCGTGCGTCTGCTGATGGATTATCCGGACTTGCTGACGACTCAGCTTCAGGCATTGTTACGCCTTTCCCGCGATGTAGAGCTAAGGATTTCAATCCCGATGGTAACGCTGATCGAAGAAGTCCAGTACGTGCGCCGGGCGTTGCGAGCCACAGCGAAAAAGCTCGGGATACGCGAGCTCCCAGCATTGGGTGCTATGATCGAAACTCCGAGCGCGGCGCTTTGTACCCGAGAGATTGCCGCGGTGGCGGATTTGCTAAGTCTGGGGACAAATGACCTTACCCAGTACACGATGGTGGCGGGACGCGAAGAGGACTCCGTAACGGATTATTACCTTGAAGACCATCCTGCCGTTCAACGATTGCTCGCGATGGTGATCGAAAATGCGGGGACTACGCCGGTGATGCTGTGCGGCGAGCTCGCCGCTCGCACGGACCGGTTGAAATCGTTAATACAGGCCGGACTCACCTCATTGAGTGTGGCCGCACCGCTCGTGCCTAGAGTAAAAGCGGCGATCCGCTCGATTCGTATCGAATAAATGGATCGTGCATCCATGGGGATGTGTCTGAACTGAATAGGAACGACCGAGGGGCAGGGAAACAATGATAGAACTTGAAACTTTTCCCAGGTTCGAGCCGGTTCCCGCCAGTGTCGATTCGCATTTTAACTCCTCAACATTCCCAAACTTAGGGATATGCTGCGCAGCTTGAAGGCAATAATCTATAGTTAAAGCTCGATGCACTGATATTCGTTGGACAACTGGGGCTGAAAATGTTTAACGGTTCGGCCTGAATATGCGGTAAACGCCGTACCGTAGACGCTAGCCAGGCACTGACGCAACGTCTACTTAGGGCGATCGCGTTGGGTCGGCGTGGCCTGCGCCCAATGGCGTGCCAAAATGAAGTGCGACCGTTTCAAGTGCCCGACCGGCTTTGACTGAGAGTATCCTCGTGCGAGGGAAACGGCGTAAGCAAGATGATGGATAACCACAGTATCAGCATTAGTTTCATGATCTATCCTCCGAACTGCTCAACCAGCCCGGGTGTCGCCTGCGACCCTAAGGGTTTGAAGCGGACGATCAACAGGGGTAACAGAGTCAAATCGGCGATCAGCGCGGAGACCATAGCGAACCCGGTAAGCGGTTCGAAATAAATGGTTGGCACGAAACCAGAGAATGCAAGGATCGAGAAACCCAGTGTGATGCTCAGCGTTGTGTAATAGAGCGCTCTGCCGATACTGGCATGCGAGCGCTTAACGGCAGGCCAGTAGTCTTGGTCGTGTCGGAATTCGTGCATATAGCG
This sequence comes from uncultured Gammaproteobacteria bacterium, assembly GCA_963731655.1. GTDB lineage: Bacteria > Pseudomonadota > Gammaproteobacteria > JAAEPA01 > JAAEPA01 > CAVSWL01. Next base: position 441,940 of record CAVSWL010000005.1, read on the forward strand.
ATGGACGTAATGTATCGTATCGTCGACGGCGATACCGATGATGATGGCAGCAATCGTGATCGTCATGAAATCCAATGAGATATTCAGCCAACCCATCAACCCCAGCACTAGAACGGCTGCAAAAATATTCGGAATAATCGCTACTACAGCCATCCTGAAATTGCGGAATAAAATGACAAACATAAACAGTATTGTGCAGAAGACCACGCCCACGGTGAGAATCTGCGAGCGAAACAGGCTATGCAGCATGTTGTTGTAAAGCACCAACATGCTGGAAAGGTGTACCTGCTGTTCGCTGAGGCCTAGGTTAGCGATTAATCCTTGCCGAATTTTGTTAAGCAACGTGTCATGATTGAGCCTATGATCCGATTCGAACACCCGCACACTGATGCGCATTTGGTTGCCACCGTCCGACAGGTACGGATGGAATAGAATTTTCTTTATTTTTTCCGGTAGTCTTTTGTAAAGGATCGCCAAATAGAAATTGTCGATTGATCTCTGTCCCTTAAGCTGATCCAACTAGCGCATAGCAGTGGAGATTGACAGTACTTTACCGGTCTCGGGCAATCCATCTAGGAGGTCGTGAATAGCCGCGACTTTTTTGAGCCTGAAAGTATTGAATCAGTAGCTGGAGGCGGTGATGCCACCACTGGTGTTCCCAAAGCCAAACTGATCCCCAAAGGGGTCATCAATGGATGGCTCTTGAGTAGCTTGGAAGTCTTGGGGGGCATCGAGAATCACATCCAGCGGTGTTGTGCCGCCAAGTTTGCGATCGATGAGCGTCATTCCCTGATAAATTTCCGTGGAAGGTTTGAAATAATCAATAAACCGGTTCTCGACGCTCAGCCGGCTGATTCCAACGATGGCGATGACAGTTATCAAAACACACAAGAATAGTGTGAGATTGTCATAGCGCTCAACCACCCGAGCAACAAAACGGGTCATGGCGTGCACCCAATCGCGTTGGCGGATCGGTTTACCCGGGTTAAGAATCAAGGCGGCGCAAGGAAAAAAAGTGAACGTCATGAAGAAAGCAACCATGATACCGATCGTCATCATCCAGCCGAAATCGATCACCGGCGGGATGTCGCTAACCAACAGTGAACCGAAGGCGACCATGGTGGTGATCGCGGTGTAAAAGCATGGCAGCGCCTTGCTGTGCACCATTTCGCGCACCAGCCAGACCTGTTCGGCTTATGGATTTTCCGCGTGCACTTCACGGTACCGAACGATGAGATGGACACTCAATGACAGCGTGATGATCAGTAGCAGTGAAGGGAAATTAGCGGATATGACGGTCACAGGCCAGTTCACCAGGCCGAGATAACCGATCATGACGACGCCTGTGGCGAGGCAGGTGAGCAACGGCAATGCGCCCCATCTCGGTTTGCGAAAGGCGAAGGCAAGAATAACAATTAAAAAGGCTAAAACGCCGATACCGAAGGCGACGAGATCATGGCGTATAAAATCGATGGAATCGGCGATTATCAGCGGCACGCCGGCGAGATGCATCTCGGCAGTTCCAGCGTATTTGTCTTTAATGGCGCGGACGTCGCCGATGAGTTTGCGTAATCGTGCCTGATGCTCGCTGTTCGTAACATTGAACTGTTGCGACACCTTCGCTAACTCAGCGCGTTCCTCGGACGACAGCGCGCCGTGATGTCGCTTGTTACGTAACTCATCGCGGCGATGCAGAAGTTGGACATGGTTTTCGTCCGAGCGGACATTGATCTTCAGCGCCGTGGTGGTGCCGTCCGGACTGATCAACAGATTTCGGTAGAGTGGACTGGTGCGTAATTCCTTTTGCGCCAACGCCTTATTAGTTTTCGGATATTCTAGGGTAGGCACCGACTCGGCTAATTGCGATAGAGTGACCGGCGGGCTGCGAATAAGCGGCACATCCAGAATACTGACTACAGAAGCAATACCCTGAAGATGGGAAAGTTGGTCACGCAGGGCGCGCAGCTCGGTGAGCGTTGCTTGCTTAAATAAATTCTGTTTTGGCGCATAAGTTAGAACTAAAAAATCGTCCGATCCGTAGCGTGCCCGAATAGTCCGGTACGTTTGCAGTGCCGGATCGTTTTTCAGGACCGAGGATTCGGCCGAAGCATCAAGGCGGAAATTGCGAGCGTGGTAAGCAAAAAAGCTAACTACAATCGCTGTCAGCACGAGAATGAGGACGGGGTGCCGAAGCGTCAGTCGATCATACCAATTAGGAAGTTGCTCTAACATGGTGGTTTTCAGTTTCGGGAGAAGTGCTCGCGGGCTCGGGCCACGACAGGATGAATAGTTAATGATAGCTGGTTTAGATGGAATAACCGTCCCCGGTTCTGCCGCCGAAATCTCTCTAAACACTATACGGAGGTCGGCCGTCAGGCATTGATATTTTTCAATGCCTGATGAGGACAGCTTCCCCGGCACTCCTTTTATGCCCCAGTAAATGAAATATTTTTAGTGGACTGACTAGTTACAATAAAAACCAGTTATTTATTTACTACTCCTAAGTGTGTCCTCCCGACGTCCCACACCCCACTGCGCCGGATGAATCGGCTCGGGTACAGGTGTGTGTCATGCAGGAACACCCGTATGCGTTGCTGGTAATAGCCGTCCGGGCGGCCGCGCTTGATGCGTTGAAACAGCGTAGCGGTCACCCAGAGGGTGGTGATAATGCCGATGCCGGCGATGCCTAGCGCGGCGAAAACCGCGCCGATCAAGGCGCCAAGCAGCAGTCCCATCGGCACCCAGAACACCACGCCTCCGATTAGTAGGATAACCAATTCAGAAGACGAGCAGCCCCGCAGAATCGGGGGTTCGGCATTGACCCGATCGGCGAGGATCTCGTTACGTTGGCTCATTGCTTGATGTGATTAGGTGATCGCCCCGTCGATGGTGTTGGCCGCTTCAGTGAGTAGAAATCCGGCCAATAGCAGCAAGGCGGCGCCCACCACGCCGAGGACGACCACCTCACCCCATTCGGCCCGCCCCTGGCGAGCTTCGTTGAATTTGGCAAAACCCGCCCAGGAGACATACAGAAACGCGAACACGGCGATAGCCAGTCCCAGTACCTTGCCGGCATCGGCGATGTAGCCCAAAATCAGATTCAGCCAGTCGCCAGAGCCGGCTCCCACCGTCGTCGGCGGGGTTTGGACGGGCAGAGCTGCTCCCGCTGGATTCATCCATGAAATAAGAAAAAGTGCCCAACAATGGGTTAACCAACGCTGAGAGTGATAGAAAGCCAATTTGATTTTGTGCATAGCAATTTTCCTTTTGCAATAGGCGCGGTGTTCAGAGGCCGGTGACGCTATGGCCTCAAAAAGAATCCTAGAATCAACAGCAATACCGTGGCGCGTAATATCCCCCAGGTCATGTCGAAGGCCGACAGCCCACCCATGTGCCAGGCACGGAAATACCCCCAACTGACCCACACCACCCACAGCATTAACAGCACCATCATGATGTGAGCGATCATCAACAGCACGGCAGAGGGCGTATGTCCCGAGGCGGCGGTGAATTGAGCGATCTGGGCCGCATTCATCGGCGGTAATCCCCACCGAGCGGTTCCACCGTGCGGGGCTCGGCACGTGGCGCATCGATATGGTCTTGGATGCCCTGAGCCACGCGGTGTAGATCGGTGCGCAACCAATCGTATTGGAAACGAATACGTGCCTCGTGGGGCGCTTGAGCCTCGGCTTCACGGATCACCGGTTCCAGAGTCCGGAGTTCGTGGACCAGTCGAGCCAGAGCCTCGCGTTCACCCTCGGCATCCGCTCGTGCCGTAAAAGGCAGGGCGATCATGGCCGTGGTTAATCCCAGTATCATGAGACGCGTAACGCGCGTTGTGTTTAAATGGGGTTGCCGTGTGTTGAGATGGGGCATGGGGATCACTCCTTGATTCAAAGATATTTCTTGAACGTACTGGTCGTCACCGCGAGGGCGAGTCCCAGCAGGGCGGCGAAAGGCAGGATTACGAAACTGGGGTGTAGGCTGAAGGGTAGGGCCAGATAAAGGACCCAGGCCATCACGAAGGTGGGGGCGATGGCCTTTTTGGCGTGATGATAGACGAACGAGGACTCGCGCCCACCACTCCAGCGACGCAGATCCCGCATCACCAGCCCGTCCACCACGCCGAGCAGTGCGAACAGCCCGAATACGGGCAGTGCCAGCGTGAGGATCGCCAGGCGTACCGAGAACACCTGCGTAATGGTCATGGCGGCGATGATGAACTGCGCCACTGGTCTCAGCCACCGGTGGATGGCGGCTTGCACGCGATTGTCGGTGATTGCGGGATCGGCCTGGGCCCACTGCAAAACTTCCACGAAGTGGGTCCATTCGAAGAGGCAATAATAGCTCGTATCGGCGAAGCGCTGAGCGAATCGGGCCGGACTTGAAGTCAGGATGGATCGATGGAAATCCTGATCCAAATATTCGAGCTCCGCTGCGAGCATGGCCCGACTATGCGCTGTGCCTTGCTCCGGCCACCAGAACACCATGCCGATGCATTCGATAATTATCGACAAAACCAAGGAAATCACCAGCCAGATGACCGCATTGCTCAAGGCTCGCAACAGCGTGGAAAATACGCCCTGGCGGGCTTCGGCCGGATGCCGGTGCGAGGCGTTGTGGGCCGCCATTGTGGTCATCGGATTGAAGCCTCACCGTCCTCGCTGGCGCTGACCGGTGTCCACCACGACTGGGTATCCCGATACCACAGTGCGTTGCTGTGATAGCGTCGGTCCATTTCAGTCGTTATCGCCGAAAGGTCCCGCGGCATCTGGGGATCGTGACGGGTGTCCGGCAGAGGCAGGCGCAGCTTCCACAGCTGTCCGCCCTCCAGCACGGCGAAGGCCTGTCCTTTGGGCAACGCCATCACGGTGTCGGGATCAACCAAAGGCACCTCGGAGACACTGATCCGATCTTCGTTGCGCGAGGTGAAGTCGATACCGGAGCCGGGGCTGGAGGAATCGTTGACGCCCGAGACCTGCATCAAGGTGTGGATTTCCACTTTCGGCAGCTGTTGGGTGAGCATCTCGGCAGTGGCCAGTTCTTTCACCCTTAGCATGATCAAGGAATTGAAATTTCCGGCGACTTGGCCCGCCTTGGCGCGGCTGCCGACACGGGCCTCCACATCCGACCACGTCTGGGTATAGGCGGTGACCTGAAAACCGGCACCACCGGCCTTGTTGAGCAGCGGCACGAATTCATCGCCGATCAGCTCGTTGAATTCATCGGCATGCACGCAGATCACTGGCGATGTTGGTTGTCGTTCACCGAAATCGGGCAGTCCGCGGTCGATCCCGTGCTTGTAAAGCGTGCCGGCAACCGATACCAGATCGGCGAACATGGAATTCCCCACTGCTCCGGCCACCGTGGTGTCGCTCAGCGCATCGAGTCCGACATAGACGATGGCCTTACGGCGGATGACCTGCAGCCACTCAAAAATGGGACGGGGATCCTGCACGTCCAGATAATCCGGTGAAATGAGTTCGGCCACTTTACCGGTGGTGAGCTTTTCCATCAGAGGTCCCACGGAGCTGACAATCTTGTCGAAATAGGTGCGGTCATATTTGAACGCCGAGACCAACCCGTCCAGCACGGGGTCGTAGACCTCGAGTTCTTGAATCCATTGGGTCAGCGCCACGGCCTCGCGGTTACGGCCCCTGAGGGCTAGCGGCAGGGTCTTGTCGTCGATCCGGCTCGCGAGCGCATTCACGCTGGTCTGCCAGCCTTGGGGGCCGACGGTGTTCAAATGATGGCGTGCGTACTCCACGAACAAGGGTTCGATGTCGTTGATGTGACGGCGCACCTGTTGGTAGTCGGGCCGGCGACCCAGCGCCACCAGGGCGCGGGCGATGATGTTCACGAACCGCCAGGCAAATTCTTTGAAGGCCGCGGAGTTACCTTCGGACGGGAGCTGGTTGGCGATACGGGTGGCCACTTCGGTGATGCGCGAGAAGTTGCCGATGGCGTTGTAACGCGCGGAGATCTCCGGATAACCGAGATGAAACAGATAAAAGGCGTCTTCACGACCGGCCCGTTTCGCCTCGGCGTAGAGACGCCGCAATAAGGCGCCATCTCCTTTGGGATCGAAAACAATCACCACATCCCCACGGCGGATGTCCTGGGTGATCATGAGTTCAGCCAACCGTGTCTTACCCGAGCGCGTGGTGCCGAGAACTAAAGTGTGGCCGACCCGTTCTCCGAGATCCATCCACACCGGTTCTTCATTCGGTTCCACCGCGTGAATCTGAGGTTTGCCGCCCACCGGCGGTAGGGGACGGAGCGGATTCCATCCGCTTCGGGAACGCAACAGCCGAGCGACCGTTGCAAGTCCGAACCGCGATGCCCAGGCGGTCTCTTTGCGCCGGGCCCAACGATACAACGCGCCGGGCTGCACATACCGCTGGACTTCGGGACGCAAGGTATCGCGAAGGCGCTGGGTGTGACTCTGGCTCCAGCGAAAGCCCCGGCCTAGAAACAGCTTGCGATCACTCACCGGAATTTGGGAGGCACGCAATGGATACGTGGGCAGGTGGTGCAGGTTGCGCTGATAGCGCCACACCCGCAGGGCCTGGCGGCCACGGAGGATCGCCAGTGCGCTCAGCACGGCGGCGGCCGACCAGGCCACACCGCGCGGCATCATCAACGCCCAGGGGGCCCAGAGCGCGATGCCAGCCAGCACCATCGCCACGGTAACGGTCCACAGTTCCACAGGCGGCCGCAGCAGGGCTTCAATCGGTCGGCTCATTGTTCGATGCCCTTGCGGGAGATCAACACCGGATAGTGCTTGAGACCCCAATGGTGCGCGATATCGCTGCACGAGGCGGGCATGATCTTGAGCCCGGCCGCGAGCCGGGCGATGGTTTGCAGATCTTCAACGCGTTCGGCCTGCACCAGTAGACCTACCGCGCCAATTTCATGTAGACGGTTCCGGTGGGTCAGCAGCCAGTGCTGCGACAAGGCATCCGAACCGATCAGAAACAAGGGCGTGGCTGGAGCGTGCTTGAGCGCGCGACGACTGATCTTGCCAGGGGACAGCTCCGGTGTGCGTATCGGGAGATACCGATGGATATCGAAGCGTGGTGGGGCCATGGGTTGGCCTTGGATGCTGGGGCGTCTCTGGGACTGATTTTCCGGTGATGAGAACACCGACAGATAGGGTGCTAGGGGTCGTGTCTGGCCTGAATCATAGATCATCACCGGCTCAGCCTGAGTTGCTCCGGTCATGAGACAAGCCATCGCAACGAAGGCGATGTGAAAAAAATGAATTTCGCGATCGACCATCAACGGGCGCTCAACCGTTGCCAGTGACGTTGCACGCGGGTCCGGTAACGGTCCGCATGCTCGCGCGCCTGAGGAGTTGTGCCAGGGGCATGATAACAACCCACGGCCTTCCACCAGTCGTGGTGCCGATGGTAACAGTTACACAAGATACGGGTTGCCACACGTAAGTTGACATAAGGTTCCAAGGCTGCGTACGGACTGCTGAATCGATCCGCGTGATATTTCCAATTGATCTGCATCAAGCCAATATCAATAGAACGCTTGCCCTGCGCCTGAAATCGCTGAATCGCGGCACGAGCGTCTTCCAAGGTGTCGAATACGTAGCTTTGGCCCCCTACGTTTAAGCTCCACGGCCAGGGGCGCAGTGACCGCCGTGGACCGATGGCTCGGCCGCTTTCGGTCAACGCGATGGCATATAACACGCCGGCCGGCACGTTAGCCTCGCGTGCGATATAGCGGTAGCCGATGGGTACGGTCTCGGATTTGCCCGAGTGGGCGCCGAGCAACAATGCCAGCGCCACCAGAAAACTGGAGTGTGACCAGTCAAAACTGGTGAGATGCGGGCTCATCTCAGAAGGTCTCCAGATCCATCGGAGCCAGGGCCCCGTTCCGATTGCGCAACGCATGGGGAACGAGGGTGAATCCCGGGGCCAGGCGAGCCAGTGTCCCGTTGTCATGATTGAGGGTAATGGTGTGTGCATGCACCAGGGCAGGATCGATTCCTTGGGCCGTCGCCCAGTCCCGCACTGCCTGGTCGTCGTGTGTGACACCCAGCAGGTAAATATCCAACCCGGCGATGCGTTGATTGCGTAATGCTTTAAGCAAACGGGTCAATAGTGCCGTGCATTGGGTGCAGTTTGGCCGGGTGAAGAACAACACCCGATCGGTCGATTCCACCCTCGCCACGGTCGTGCGTGGGGGCAAATCGGAGAACAGTCGCAGTTCGGGATAGCGTCGTTGCCAGGCCGCCTGGTATTCACGTTGAAACGCTAGGATGCGTTCGGTGTCTTCGTATAACAGTTCTACCCAACGTTGCGCATAGCGGCGGCGTTCCTCGTCATCACGGGCATGAATGCCCAGTACCTCGATCGGCGAGAGGGTGGCAGGGCTGAGGCTGCCGCGGATGCCCTGTCGCAGAGTTTGGTAACGCTGCCATTCCGCTTCGGACAGCCCCCAAAGTTGTCTGCGCACGTTCGCGGACTCCGTTAGAGCGCGGGTTTGTGCGTTCGAATGAGTGTTCAAGCCTGAATTCGAGGGAGTGGATTGAGATTGCGTGTAAGCGGGTTGCGATTGGTGGACCGGAGTGGCATATGTCATCTCTGCAGGGAGTAGAAGAATTGCGCACAAACTTACCCAGAGCGAGCCTATCCGCATGAATCGAATAACGCGTTGTCGGCGTGGCGATAGGATTTGACACGAGACATCGCGGCATTGGTATCCA
>CAVSWL010000006.1:0-244217 GCA_963731655.1 uncultured Gammaproteobacteria bacterium
CTGATGATTTGCTGTCACCGCTTTTCGCCTGTTTACTTGCAAGTGTGCTCAAGGTTTCTGCTCGGGTTGTTGCATCCTTGATACCGTCAGCTGCTTTGATCGCCTGTTCCAAAGTCTGCTCATCTTCAATCGCTTTTGAGTTAATGGGGGTTTGAGCAACCATCTTGTCAGAATAACCAGCGGTCATTTGTTCAACGCTTAACCTATTGACGGGTTCATTGTTTCTCGACCCGTTCAATCTTAGAAGCAGATTGCGCCAGTGGTATATGTTCATTTTCCACCACTTCCCGCTCTGAGTGCTCGTTATCATATATAAAATAGGCTAATGCAGTGGCAGCGAGAGCACTTAAAGTCAATGAGGCACCAATTAATAACTGCTTCAATGAAATTGCCGAATGTGCGCCTAGTTGCTTTCTTATTTTTTTTCTTTCTTGTTCCCTAAACTTTCTTTCTTCCTCTTTCCGGGCATCCTCTTCTCGATACTCTTGCACAGTGTTAATGTGTGCTTTTTCAAGTTCTACTAGATTATCTCGGTCTCTCTTAGTATCATATTTAGCTCCCACCACACCGCATTGATCACATATATCCGAGTCGTTTTCACTTTTTTCTTGGATATGTCCGCAAGCTGGACAGGTATATTTTGGTGTCTCTACTACCTTTTCCACAAGCGACAATACAGGTTCAAGAATACAGACCAAGCCGCATTGCTCTAAGATCGCTTTTTTTTGCATTGCGTCAGTATAAGAAAAATTATAGAAAATTCGCATCTTCTTGTTTAGAAATATGGCCTCTCTAATTGCTAGTTCAGACAGGCGATCATCTTTCTCGCACAGGCTACTGAGTCTTTTGATAACAGCCTCGGACGATCCATCTTCCTTAATGCCTGTAATCATCAAATCGTAACATTGTTCGGCCATCTTGCTTGGTCTCTCGGAGTAGTTAAAAACTATCGAAAATATTCTTCGGAGCTTGTAAATTAAACCTACGCAGTGAGGACATACCTAAGCGTCTCTGGTAATACGAAATAGTCCTAAAATTTAGAATATAGCGAACTCTACACAAACCGATCTTAGATGATTGGTCACTCATTCAAGCACTTTCAGGGACATTCCACTCGTGGGAAATTTTCTAATAGCTCTTTAGTACATACTGATCAAGAGCCGCTTTCTTATCCCAGATGTGGCACCCCATTCGGGGTTTTAATTAGGGCTAAAATATTCATTAACGTCCAAGGTAAAGTAGACTTCTTACAGTTTTCAGAAATGTCTTTTACTCGTCTGTGGCATAAAAGCTTCTTAGCTTCGTAACTTGGGAAAATTATAGTCACCAACGTAAATCCCTACAGAGGTAATGACAAAAATGATTACGAAACAGACCATTTAATGTCCTAAATGGAATACATTGAATATATACCACATTTATAGTGCATGAATTGTTTAGGTGAGTAAATGTGGATATCGTTATAGGATTCATTACTTTTACTTCAGAATTTCCCCATGACTATTACATCTTCCGTGTATTTAGACCAAACCATAGGTCTATCATGTAACTCGATTACCCTCAATTAAAGGGACTAAACAGGTATGAACCAAGCAAGTCATACATCGAGAATGTAAAGGCATATGTGAAGGGTTAATATCCGAGCGTGATACATGAAATACTAGAAATAGTTGGTGTTAGGCACAATGTAAAAGAAACGTACAATCAACAAAAAGGCTAGAAACAAATCGTATTTCCACTGACTATTGTGTTATAGACTTAAGACTCATCGTTATGTGAGACGTAGTTATTGGTCAACTAGTGAATGAGGCATTAAATAACAAACAGCTCGACCACCTAAACTTAACAAGCTGTTGATTGCTATCCCAAGTAACGGTCTATCCCTTTCAATCAGCCCTGTGAATCGTGCTTATGCTAATCCCTCAATATAGTTAGAGAACTATCTATGGATTCCCACAGTACTGAAGTAGACCCACAGTTTCCCGATCTGATGGTGCACTTTCAAATATAATAACGGTGTGTTCATAAACGAGCGTTTTTGATACGCTCCCATCGCTCATTCCTTTAATAAATAAAAACCCCGTTCACATATCTCAAAACTGTATCTCGAAACTTATCGTCTCAAAATGTTATAACTTCAACGAGTTATGAGATTGGGAGACATGGATGCTCATTGGATACGCACGTGTATCAACGGAAGATCAAGATCTTACCCTTCAAATTGACGCCCTCATCAAAGCAGGCTGCGAACGACTCTTTAAAGAGAAAGCATCGGGAGCCAAATTTGATAGACCCGGCCTTCAAGAAGCTCTGAGCTTTGCCCGTAAGCAGGATGTCATCGTCGTCTGGCGGCTGGACCGTCTCGGCCGGAGCCTTAAAGATCTCTTGGAAATCGTCCATCGTCTGGATGAAAATAAGGTCGGTCTTAAGAAGCTTGACAGAGTCTCTAGATACTACTACTTCCGGTGGACGGCTGATCTTTCACGTCTTCGGGGCTATCGCTGAATTTGAAAGGAACCTCATTCGAGAACGAACGATGGCAGGGCTTCAGGCTGCTAAAAAACGGGGTCGTACCGGTGGTCGACCTAGATCATTATCTGAAAAAGATCTCAAACTTGCAAAGGCAATGTTAGGGGATCCTGTAGTCACCGTAGCGGATGTTTGCGAGACGTTGCGAACCTCCCACGCAACGCTGTATCGGTACATTAGAGGTGGACGATCAGCGTTAATTTTGGAAGGGACGGACTAAGTATTTATCGTCCATTTTAGTACGCACCTATATTCCTGCTCGAGATATCTCAACTTTGTCGCACGGAGTAGCATATGAGCTATCATATTTATCGTCCAAAAAACTCGGACATCACTTACGGCATCAGAATCGATCCGAAAGGGGCTACCCTTTATCAAGCTGGCGATGGTTATGGTGTGTTTTTTAGAGGGAATTTTACTTCCAAGGACCTTGATCTCATTCTTGAACTGGATCGGGAGCTAACAAAAGAAATTGACCGAGCATTTGAAAAACTCGATCTAGAGGACTTTTGATTGTCGCTCAGCATTACTGAATCAGAGCTAACTTTTGTACACCCTGACTAGCCTTGCTGATCTAGTTCTACAGTGAACGTTGAAACCAATAAATCGGTAGTCAGACGGTTTTATAATGCTGTATGGAACCGTTGGGATGAGGACGAAGCCACACTGATTCTCAGCCCCGACATCGATTTCCGGGGCTCTATCGGACTTCAAAAGTATGGGCACGAAGGTTTTATCGAGTACGTGAACATCATTCGATCAGCATTTCCCGATTTCCACAATCAGATCGATGATCTCATCGCCGAGGGGGATAAAGTCGTCGCCCGCCTGACATATACCGGTACGCATAAAGGTACTATTTTCGGTATCGAACCCATGGAACGTAAATTCTCCTATGCAGGCGTCGCTTTCTTTGAATTCGCCGATACCGGGATTCGGAAAATATGGGTTTTAGGCGATCTCCTCGGCCTATTGAATCAGATCGGTACTTCAACTACTACATTGGATGGATAGCAGGTAAAAGACTCTGCGATCTTTGTCAGCTCAGTGTAAGGACAGACACTTCTCGATGACCAACACTATCGAATATAAAATCAATGCAGCTATTACCACTGAAGATTTCGTCGCTGTCTTGAAGGCATCCAAACTTGAAGAAAGGCGTCCCGTTGGGGACATGGAATGCATGAAAGGTATGGTGCGAAACGCAGACCTTACTATCACTGCGTGGGACAAGGGAAAGCTGATTGGCGTGGCCAGGTCCGTTACTGATTTTCACTACTGTTGCTATCTCTCCGATTTGGCTGTAGACGATGAATATCAAAAAACAGGGATAGGAAAACAGCTAATCGGGCTAACCAAACAAAACCTCGGACCTAAGTGTACACTTATTCTTCTATCCGCCCCGGCAGCAACCGAGTACTATCCTCACATAGGCTTTCAAAAACATCCTCAAGCCTGGATTCTAAACCCGGAAGACGACGTAAAATAATCAATTTTCATATTACAGATTCTGAGTTCTACTCCGTCCTGACTGAGCCGAAAGTAGTGTAGTCGATACTCCTACCCGCTCTGAGCCCGATGAGGTATCGTGCTACTGAATCGGTAAGTATCTCTTCCAATGGCGGAAATGGTGTCAGCCACAAACTCACTTTCTTTTCTCTATTAATCATCACACTAACCCTTTTTCCGACTCGCTTCCTATGGAAAACACGGTTAACCAAAAACAGGTTGGTATTCTTATCTTCCCCGATGTAGAGGTTCTCGATTTCTGTGGACCATTTGAAGTCTTCTCCGTCACTCGGTTGCATGAAGAGCGCCGCCGGGAAGAACCTTCGCCGTTTGAAGTGTTCTTGGTGGCTGAACGTCAGCAGCCTATGGAGACCAGCGGTGGTATGCGTGTCACCCCGGATGTGAGCATCACCGAATGCCCACCTCTCGATATCTTGGTGGTACCGGGGGGATGGGGTACCCGAAAGGAAATCTATAACGATCGTCTGCTTTCATGGATAGCGGAACGGGGTAGCAAAGTGGAAACCCTAGCCTCCGTTTGTACCGGCGCTATGCTCCTGGGCAAAGCCGGTCTACTCGACGGCAAGCATGCTACGACGCATTGGCGTTCATTGGATTGGATGCGGGAATCCTTTCCAAATGTGACCGTGGAGGACGGTCTCCATGTTGTCGAAGATGGTTACGTCATAACTTCGGCTGGTATTTCAGCGGGTATTGATATGGCGCTACGGGTGGTCACTCGATACTATGGGAAATCGGTTGGGAGGGCAGCGGCTCGACATATGGAATATCCTTACCCTGAAGACAATACCCGGCGCATTTGATAATGCATTGCGGCTGAGCACTACTATTTATAATTGGCCAGCATATTGGTTCAACATCCACCCTACTACTTTTATTTTAGAAGACCAATTTAGTACGCACCTCTCTTTAAGTATATTAGGAGAATTCCTTGGTGGTTACTATCTTTCGTACTAGGTTATGCCCTGAAGCTGTTTCGGGATACTCAGAGATAGCGACTCGTATGAGAGCTTGTTGGGCGAGCAGATACAGGTTTCGTGGGATCAGAACCTTCACAGCACCCGATGGTGTAGGTGTTGCATCGGATTTTATTATTCCAGCGGGTTAAATTATTCTGGATTTTGTTGCACTGGATAAATGAAAGAAACTTTATATTTTTGATAAAGCCCGTATCCCGATTATGAAAATTAAAACTCAATTGATTGTAACCTTGATCCTATTGGGAGTTGTTGATGCTGTAATACCTATACCCATTACAGCGTTAATATTAATTTACGTCATCGTTCAGAAACCACCCTGGTTTAAAGATGTTGTACAGAAAATATACAAGACTAAATAAGACGTTGTACTCAGTAGCCCATTGTAATTAGACGGCCTCGCTGGTGACTGAATGCCGTAGAACTCCTTTCCATCAGTTTTTCCTTCAGCCACGAGTTCATGAGCCTCAATGTGGCATTATGGACCCATTGGCTCATTTTATCCCTCACCCGGAACTGAACGTCCCGTCCGAAATACCATGTTCTAGATCACTCTCATCCTTGATACTACCTCGCCGTCTATGTAAGTAGTAGGTCGCCTTAAAGCGACCAAAAGTGAACCATGAAGCATACCTGAAACCAAATTTCGACTTTTTCAAGAAGCCATCAAATCAGCCTAACGCTATACTCCTGCCTCGGTCAGAGCACGAGATGCTCAATTGTAATAGCCCAAACACAACCGTATAAACAGTGTCAGATTCAATTTGTCTGCGCCCTTACTCCCGCAAGGCGGTCACTCGAGTACTGCGAGGTGATAGGCCATGATCGACCCCCTGCTGCCAGTCGAATCCTGTAGGTGAATGTCCGCTCTTTGGAACTGGATCATGTTTCTGCTCATGGCTTTTCTTGACTCCCGCTTATTATTGTAGTTAGTGTATCATCCTATCTATGGCGGAGTATTAATGGTAATCAAGAAACAAAATGACTAAGACTTCTTTCTTGCAGACAACACTAAACTCGCATTGTGTTCTAAAAGATCATGCCAGTTCTCATATATAGCACGAAGTCTTGTTGGCACATCATGAATGACCCAGCGAATATCTATAAACCCTTGTGCTCGGAGTGCGTCTTCGTATGTTTTTTGATTCCAATTGTAATACGTGAAACTACACAAATCTTGGCCCTCCTCGTCCATAAGATACAATCGAATCCTAGCGCCTTCACCTTGAGCGTTATCTGACTCCCATTCAGTTCGATGGCCGCAATTCTTCATTTTCGGGACAATGCCATCAGGAGTAGCATTCAGCGCAACAAGCCGACCACCAGGAACAAGATGCTTTGCCGTGAGTTCAAACAAACGGGAAAGTTCTTCCCTGGTGCTTGCATAATGATACAGAAATGAAGGAGCAACGATATCGAACCGTTCACTTAGGTTAAGATCGTTGACATCACTTACTAAGTAAGAAATATCCATTGGATTTCTCAGTTCTTCTTCCAAAGCACGTGAGATCATTTCTCTAGATATATCAACACCAAGCACGCTGGCACCGTACTTCGCAAGCAGCCTACTCCCATGACCTGTACCACAGGCTAACTCTAAAACACGTTTTTCCGCTATATCTCCAAGCTCTCCAAGCCATGTCTCGTAAATAACATGATTAAGTGGATGTTCGGCTTTTGCTGCATCATACGTGTCAGCAAGAGCACTATCATACTGAACTGTATTGGTCATTACCTCTCTCCAAAAATACTGTAGGGTTTATGGTCCAATAATCGCAACGGGATACTCAATCGGCCTCACGATGATAAAAACTCAGCAATCCACCCAGTCGTTCACGACGTTGTATCAGTTCCGTAGATAAGCGACCACGTTAGTCGGCTCCGGAAGTTGATTGTCTACATCCTCGTGAATAGAAGAAATAAACACCATTTTCTTTATAAACGGCAACGTACTGAAAGGCTACAGAGTTGTCAATCACGGGAGCCATTGGTCTGAAATCGAGGGCTTGTAGCCCTTGAAGGTGGCTGTTTACCGACCATTGTGACGAGAAATTTGGGTGCCGAGTAGGCGGCGGCCCAGGGGGATTGCTGGTTCTGGAGCTGAACCGCCCTGATTTGGGGTGTTGGTATGGAGTCAGGCCATTTCGCAGAGGTCGAGAGACGGTGAAGGCACTTGGGGTGGTGCTCTGGTGGGCAAGCCGACATGAGCGAGAATCCTGGCGATCACCATGGGATCCTCAATAGCAGCAATGAACTTCAGGGTGCCACTGCTGCGATGGCAGTAATCAGTCAGATAAGAACTTGCCCCACGTTAAAATGACAACTCAGCCATCCCGAGGAGTTGTGACTGTGGCAATGTATGCCTTGAAGTTCCTAAATTGGTGACCGACCATCGGCTTGTTTGTGAGGTAGCTAACAACTGCAAAGCAGAAAATAAACTCCTATTCTCGAACGACGGCTGTTATCCGGTCTGAGCCCTTCACAACACCAAATTTGGCGCCTATTGAGGGTCCACTTTCGATAGTAACTCGATCAAATCTGACAATGTATGTAGGTTCAAATCCCGACTATTACATCTCAGATTGTTAACACCGAGCGACTTTGTCGTCCTCTAACTACCAAGCGATTTTGTCGCAATTAATTACCGAGGGAGATTGACGGATCTATTTGATCAGTGAACTTTTGTGCCTTTTTTAAGGTTCAGGGGTTACAGAGGATGATTACAATGGATTCCAGAGCACAGCTCACTGTCGACATTGTTGCCAAGGTTGCTGAAGGTAGAATTGATATCGTCAATGCATCGAAGCTGCTGAATCGATCACGTAGAACGATTGAACGCTATCTCTGCAAATATCGAAAGGTTGGTATTCAATTCGTTGTTCACCAGAATACCGGGAAATCGCCTTCTAATAAATCCTGTGATGAAATTAAACGTACTGTTCAGAGCTTGATCAAGGATAAATACTTTGATGTGAATCTCACTCACCTTGCGGAGTTGTTGGAGAAAAACGAGTGTATTCGGGTAAAACGTGAAACCTTGAGATCATGGGCTCACGAGATACACCATGTTAAGCGTGCCAAGCGCAGACGGTCTCAGGTGAGAAAACGACGAGAACGCATGGAGTCTCCCGGATTATTGCTTCAGATGGACGGCAGTACGCATCGTTGGTTTGGGAACCAGAAATCTTGCTTGATAGCGATTATTGATGACGCGACCAGTGAGGTACATGCAGAGTTCTTCGAATCTGAGACCACCTTGGGCTGCCTGAAGGTGTTGCGCGACACCATCGCAGAAAAAGGTCTGTTCAAAGCACTCTACGTTGATAAGGCTGGAATCTTTGGTGGACCGAAGCGTTGTAACTTCTCACAAGTAAGGCGAGCCTGTGAGGAGTTAGGTGTAGAGATTATATTTGCCAATTCTCCACAGGGAAAGGGTCGGATTGAACGCTCGTTTGACACTTTCCAGGACAGGCTCGTTCCTGAACTTAGACTCAATAACATGCAGGATATGGACAGCGCCAATCGATACCTGAAGGAAGAGTTTATCCCATCATTCTGGAGCGACCACATCGAAGTCGTTCCTCACAACGGAGAAACGGAATTTACTCCTGTTCCTGAACACATCGATCTGGATGATGTCTTCGTCATCAAGGATTACCGCAAAATACGCAGCGACCACACGTTCAGTTATGGCAATAAGTTCTACCTCATTGAGTCGCCGCTGAAGCATTCCATCGCAAACCAGAAAATAGAAATCCGTACTGCTCATGATGATGGGTTTGTCGCCTATTTCGCGGGGCGGCATCTGGCAGTATCCGAGGTCATCGAGCCAACCAAACCCTCAATGCTCGATCTGGATGTCCAGAAAAAACTTGAAGTCCTGGAGCTTGCCGACAAACTTGGAAATGTCAGTGAGGCTGCCCGTCTTAGCGGTGTTTCGCGCGACACTATTTACAGGCACAGAAAACTGATCAAGGAAGGCGGCCTACAAAGCCTAAAACGCCAGGTTCGCGATGACCATTACCACCAGAATCGTACTGACCGTGAGATCGCGAATACCGTCATCGAGTTCTCGCTGGATAATCCTCATCTTGGGCAGGTCCAAGTCTCCAATCAACTTAGGAAGCACTATCGAATTGAACTCAGCGCATCCGGGGTACGAAACGTCTGGCTGCGAGAAAACATGCAAACCTGTGCGCTGAGGTTGCAGAAGAAAAAGTCCCTGTCTGCTGCCATCTGATGATGATAGGTATGTTGCCAGTAAAGCTACTTGCTGATACCGTGATACGACAAAGTCGCTTGGTAATTAGTCCGCCAGTTTCCCTCGGTAATAACACTATTACATCTCAGCTCCGACATCGATTTCCAGGGCTCTATCGGACTTCAAAAGCCAGGGTGGGAAAGCTTTTACCCCGAATTCGGTGTTTAAATATCGAAGAATCCACGTTCTTACTCATCAATGCAGACCAAATCCGTTGAATAGTTCTGAACCGGCAAATCCCTAACGCTTCCCTTTTACACGGCCACCTCTTAAGAATTATCCTCCACTGACGACAACCTTTAAATGTCGCTTTAAAGCGACTTCTCAATGGAGGTTATTCAATGTCGCAGCCAAAATTCGCTTTTTTTGAACAAGCAATCAAAGCCGGTAAAAGCTATATTCAGACCTCTGTCCGAGCGAGAGATTCACAATATCTTTTCCTCGCCTTAGCCTATCTGGCGCATAGGAATGAAAGGTCTTATCCAAACTTTTTTCCCCGACTTATAGAGCTGGAAATGACCGGCTATATTATGTCCGATCGGTGACGCATGATGCATACTAATTAGAATTCAGCATCAACAGTCTCGTGTAAATCTTCAACAACACGATCTTCGGCTGGCTTCGTCCCTTTGAGCTTAAGAAACAAACCTAAAAATAGTATCGATAGCATAACGGAAAGATGAGCCACAATATGCGTGTCCATCTTTGAAAGCAGCAAATCGGAATATAATCCCAACGTTGTGAGCATCAGCATTATAATGGCTACTCTAGTCAGCCACTTCGCAAGCTTGCCGGGTAATTTAAACTCAAAAGATTTCTCCTTGGTCTTGACGTATATTTGGTTCTCCCCAGCCGAAAACATGACCATCAAATCTTCGTCCCAGCCTTGAGGGAACAAATCATTTATCCGATCACCACATAGTCTGGTCACCGTTTCCCGAAACACATCGGCTTTGCAAATGCATTGCGGTACCTCGTCGACTTCTTTGAATGTCGGATTCTGCAGGTTATCGAACTCAACGGCTATTATTTCCTTTTGATCGCATACGAAAACCAAAACGGCATTTTCTGCTACAACGAAATCCCGGTATTCAATCCCGGTAAGCCCACGGCTTGCTAGGTTCACCTTTTCCCGTTCCAGGTATAATTTAGCCGCAGCATCTACCTTTTCCACTAATTCGTGGATCAATTTCTTTGTATTTTTCATAGCACACTCCTTGTGTCTTTGTGACCTCTATTTGATTTGGTTTACATCAATATTACGGGTAATCATTAATCGAGCATCTTAAACACCGGAAGCAAATCAACCTTGTTTTTAAGATGCTTGATCAACCAGGGATATACCGATGTCGGTTGGCAGTTAGCCAGGATAAACACCAGCATTTTCTGATAAGGAGTAACATCGAACTTACGATCCGCAAAGTCCCGATCCAGTTTTAATATTCAGGTTGCAGGATAGTGACATTGAATGTCCGATCTTGTTTTTTCAAAGGCAAACATCCCGACGCAGGCAAGTCTCGTTTTGTTATTCCGGAGCAAATATGACTAAACGACTAGACCAGGTTCATCGAAATCTTTTCTGTCATGGATTCCCATGTCCTCCGAGGTCATTTCGGGAGTTAATTTGAGATATTTATCTACCAGAATTTCAGGTTTGGGAGGACAGAAACCAACTCCTTATTTTTTCCATGATTCCATAACGATTCTGCCAAAATAGCATCGTTCGGATTTTGAAATTTCTGGGATTTCCTTTTCTGTTTGTGTCCTTGTTTCATTTCCTTATCTTCTAATTATACTGCATTGATTGATTCAACGATGCATTGTGTTACACAAATACATTTACATCAGTTATGTCAATAACGATTTTACAGCGGTTTTCATATTAACTGACCATATACCACATTCAACGAACCACGCCTCGAAGTCATAATTGGTTAAAGTCTTAAATGCCTCCAACAGGGTTTGAGCCGCCTTATTCCTCAGTGTATGCTTGAGCTTCGACAACATTAGCTCAATGGGTGAGAAATCAAGGGAATAAAGTGGCAAAAGCAATACTCGTGCCCCGGTAAACTCAATGGCTTCTTTGAATAAGCTCCTTCCGTATTTCCGTGACAATGCGTACCATAGAAATACTTCTTGACCAAACCATTTCTGATACCTCAGCCGTAGCTATACCGTTAGAGTAGTTCAGAAACTCCTCTATTTCGACCTTCCCGAGTTCTAGCGTATAGCGCCGTTTGCGGAGTTAAATAAAACGTCGAACGCAGTGAATGTAGATTTCTCCGTTTAGTGGCTGTAGTGTTTTGACACGGCCCTATGTCCACTTTGCTCCATGCAATATACGCCCCCTTATCTGGGTTACAGTCATGTTGATTCAAAGAGTTAAACAGATGCAAACCTGGATACACGACACGAATACGGCAGGAATATTGGACACATGTGGGGTTCATTATTAGTTATGTGTAATAAAATTACTAGAGGGGGTGGCATGTCAAAATTTATATGTTTATTTATCGCTGTATTCATAGGTGGTTGCGCATCCAGTCCAACTTATGAAGTATTAAATGAATGGGATAAGAGCAAACTAGCTAAGGTGTATATTTATAGAACTGATGTATCATTTCATAGCTTAAACCCAGAGAAGCCATTTTTTTATTTTGATGGTAAATCGGTTGGTAAATTAGGAACAGGTCAATTTCTAACGTTCGAGGCACTAGAAGGAACGCATGACGTAACTGTTAAAGAGCCAATTCTATTCATGCCCACTTATGAAAAATTAAAATATAGTGTAGTACTGGACAGTGCCAAGTTCTCAGGCTGAATTAGCCATCGATTGGGCTCAACAGATACAGTGTTAGATGGCACGTTATCACAGAAGTGAATCCGCCAATGAGTTTGTAGAATGACTAGGGTTGATGGCGACCCTTAATAAGTCCAGCCAACAGCCCTAGACATGCCATGACCAACAGTTGGCCCGCTGGGAACAGCAACACGGCGATTCCCAGCACAAAGCTCAGAGGAAACGACCATACCAGGTGCAGCGAGGAAGCTCCCATGGCCCACACAACGAAGATAAACAGGCTAAAAACAAGTGTCGCCGCAAACAGCGGGGGAACGTCGATTTCGCCATTGCGCAGTCTTCTGCGGGTGATCAACAACTGTACAATGACCCAGCCGATGGCCGCGAGCATAATCACCGTGCTGAGGATAGCCATGGTATTGAGCGACTGAGTGGGGTCGATAGGGATTGAAATCTCTCGCGCAAAACCTCACCCTTTGGTGCACGTTAATTTTACTTTGGGGAGTATACTATGGCGCTTTGGTTGGCTTGGTTTCGCTGTGTTCAAGAGCTACGCGGGGCCTGCGCTCGGCGCCGCACCTTTCTGTGGATGAGCCTGGTGCTGGCGGGTCTATCGATTCGAGCGGATCTGGCGGGCGTGAGCAGCATCGTGCGCGTGCTGGGGCTTAAGTCCACGGTCTACCGGCGCTTGTTGCACGCATTCCATACATCGGGTCTAGACCTGGAGAAGCTGACCGGCGCGTGGACCAAGCTGGTGCTGAGGCTATTCTCACCCTTTCGAGTGGACAACCGTCTGGTGCTGATCGGTGACGGGCTGAAAGTGGCCAAGGAAGGCAAGAAGATGCCCGCGGTCAAAAAGCTGCATCAAAGCTCGCAGAACAATTCCAAGCCGACCTACATCTTCGGGCATTCGTTTCAGGCCTTGGGCTTGCTGGCACGCGGCCCTTTGGGGCATCTGTGCTGTGTGCCGCTGACTAGTCGCATTCATGAGGGTGTGGTGTTGACTAACCGCGATCGGCGCACTCTGCTGGACAAATTTGCTTTGCTTTTTCTGCAGCTCGTGGGTCACCTCAATGCCCCCACCGTGCTGATTGTCGATGCCTATTATGCCAGCCGTAAAGTGCTGCGACCTCTTCTCGCCCAGGGCCATCATGTGGTCACCCGCCTTAAATGCACCGCCGTGGCGTATTACCCCGCGCTGCCACCCCAAATACGTCGTCGGGGTCGCCCTAAGGTATATGGCGATAAAGTTCGCCTTCGCGATTTGTGGCGCGCACGAGCCAAGCAGTTTATCGAAGCCCCCAGCCCCGTCTATGATGAATCCGGAATCAGGCTGCGCTATTACACGATCGATCTGCTCTGGCGACCCGTAGGACAACTCGTGCGCTTTGTTCTGGTCAAGCATCCCACGCGCGGGCGCTTGATCGTGATGGGCACCGATCTATCGCTCAGCGCCTTGGAGCTGATTGCTTGTTACGGTTACCGTTTCAAGATCGAAGTCGCTTTCAAACAAGCGCTGCATACCCTAGGCACCTATGCCTACCACTTCTGGATGATGACGATGACGCCGATCTCGCGCCGCTCTGGCAATCAGTACCTGCATCGCAAACCTAAACACTATCGCGATCACGTACACCGTAAACTCGCCGCCTACCATCGCTACGTCCAACTCGGCTGCATCGCCCAAGGGCTGTTGCAATATTTGGCGCTCTATTTTCGTCGTGATGTATGGGCGCATTTTCGTAGCTGGTTGCGAACCATGAATCCGGCTCAACCGCCTTCGGAAGCGGTGGTCGCTCAAGCACTGCGAAACACGTTGCCTGAATTTCTCGTGGATAACCCTGATGGGCATGACTTCAAGAAATTCATCCTCGACAGAACCGACTTTGAGCGATGCCCGCCATTACAATTAGCGGCGTGATCGCTTTTCATAAGAGAACTTGGCACTGTCCAGTAAATAAATGATCTGCCCTAATAATCCTGACGGAGTACAATCCTCAATTCTTATTGGTAATATGAACCGTTTACTGCCATCCGGGTCTCGCGCAAAGAATGCCGCCCATTCTGGTCCGGTAAAATTGGACTTAAGGAAATTGTTAGATAAAATAAGGATTATTCTCTTCGCACTCACAGCAGCAGATTGCATTTCTAAAACGAAGTTCGTCCCAGGCGTGAAATCCCACTTTTGCATAATTATGCTAAAACCAAGATTTTCAACCTCCCATGCTATCCACTCTGCCCATTTCTCATCCAAATGACTGTAACTTATAAAGTAGTCTTTCAAGAGAAAAATCCTTGTGCACAGAATAATTCAAACAAATTAATCTGTGTAGAAGTATTGTTTATATTATTCAATTTGATATCAGTAGGCTAACGTAGAAGTAACCGGCCTGCGCGGCTTTTCGCGCAGGTCCGGTTGACTGCTGGGTTGGGCTTACGTTGCTCGCGCACTCTTGACGCTCCTGCGGACCACTTGCTTGGAGGCCACTTCGAGCTTCTTAGACGTTACTTCATGGTTGTGAAGTAACTTCGCAAACTCAGCCATTCTTCCACTAGCCTGAGCGCGCTCCTTGAGCCAGGGAATGTTCCTCAGGCCATAAGCGAGCTGATGAACCGCATTTCCGGCGCGCCGCTCTTTGAGATACGCAGCGTAATTGGACGCCGAAGATTGAGCAGGAAGAGTAGAGGGTCAGAAGAGTAGAGGGTCACGAAGAGTAGAGGGTCAGGCCTTACATTTTACATAATATTCTCATAAGCTTTTACAGCGCGACTGACTGTTGCATAACTGCACCCAAAATGTGCACCAACCTCTTCCAATGTATAGTGCCCACTCAAGTAGGCTTTTGCCATCGCAGTTTTTCTATCGACACCGTTTTTCTGATATTCGACTAATGGTCTCGGCGGCGATTGCTTTTGTTTTCTGGGGATATCTCTGAGTGATTGTTCCGGATCCAACTTGCATTGCATGTCGTCAACGAACCGATCACTGCCCAGATAGATCTGATTTTTAAGCTTTCCCCAGGGAGACGGTTGATTACGGCCTTCAGCCACGAATGTGCGGTAAGCTTCCTGAGCGTTTCTTCGTGTTTTTCCTAATACGCATAGGAGCCAGTCTGTCGTAAGACCGGCATGGGGTGCGACTTGACCTGCCGTTGCACGGTAGCTGCTCCACGGCCAGTCTTTGGCGCTACGCACCATCCGCGCCTTAACCGGATTTAAGACGATGTAGCGGGCCAATTCCAGCAGATAATTTTCCTTTTCTACCAGAATGGCTTTGTAGCGCCCCTGAAAGACATGCCCTACCCGCCGATGAGCTCGGTTAAACCACTGGGTGTAGGTACCGTTCAAGAATTTCATCCCTTTGGACAAGGACGCCGTACCAGTTTCGATCAGGAGGTGATAATGATTGTCCATCAGGCAATACGCGTGACAGTACCAGTCAAATCGCCTCACAGTTTGATCCACAAGATGGAGAAACTCATGCCTGTCGACATCATTCAGGTAAATCTTGTTTTGAGCATTACCACGTGACGTGATGTGATACAGCGCACCCGGAAATTCAATTCTTAACGGTCTGGCCATCTTGTTTCCTCCTGCCTTGGAATCTGGATACGCTATCAATAGAAATACAAATTGTCAAATGTAAGGCCTGTCCCCTGTGGCCCCTGGACTTCGCCTCCTATGCCCGTCTGGTCAAATGCAAGCAATGCGTCTGCAGGGAAGCGCTATGGCACCGGTGGCAGTAAGATCGGCAACGCCTACCTGAAATGGGCCTTCAGTGTGCATACAATAAGGGACACACGTTCAGTAAGGGACACACGTTCAGTAAGGGACACACGTTAATAAGGGAAAGTTAATAAGGGACACACGTTCAGTAAGGGACACACGTTCAGTAAGGGACACACGTTCAGTAAGGGACACACGTTCAGTAAGGGACACACGTTCAATAAGGGACAGACCACGTTTTAATCTGAACATCGTGTCAGAAAACGTGGTCTGTCCCCTATTGCGCCGATTCTGCTTCGTCAGCTCCGGATAGCTTTTCTTGTCAAAGCGAATACCAGCCAAGCAGTCCAGGAGCGTAACCAACAGCGTCTTACGGTACAGTCCGAGCTGTCCCTCGGATATCCTAGAGCGAGTAAGGCCGACAATCGTATCGATCTGTTGTCGAAAGTACCCCGTGAAATTCGTGATTGCATCTTTCACGCACATCGTTTCATCGCCTTCTAACGCAGCGCTCTGGGGCAAACCAAAGCGCAGCGTAGGTTTGTCCCTAGCAGCGCTTTGTTATGAGTTTGCACGTTTTGATGTAATAAGATACGCATGTTTTATGGCCAGGCCAAAGAAATTGCTATCGGATATTTCAGAAAGACCATGTTCAACATGCATGGCACCATGCAGTGCGTTTAATGCGGCGTCATCTTTATTTAGAATAATTATTCGTGATAATTTCACCGTTTCTTCAGTGCTTAAAGAAGATTGTATTTTTGCGACTATTGAATTTAGCGCTGCCTTTTTATCTTTACGTGCCCAATCGGAAGAAATGATTAAATCCCACTTATCTGGAGCATCTTCACGCAAGAACAAAGCGAATAACTCAAAGTCGCCATTTTCTTTGCTTAGGTCGATTTCTATATCACGAAGCTTCTCTGCTAGTTCTTTCATAATATTTTCAGAAGCTCCTTTGTTGATTCAAGCATATCTTTTGCGTCAGTGTCCTGAACACTACCTATGGGGTTATATCTAGCCTCGGGATTCCATTGAGCCACAATAGACCAATCTGCCAAGTGTTTTAACTTAACCTTATCTTCACAACCAGTAAGATGTAGGAGAACGTCTAAATCATGAGTCTTAAAAGAGCTATATTTGCCTGAGGTTGGATATTCATCCCACTGCAATGTCCTACAAATTCTCGCCTTTAACCCAAGTTCAATTGCATATCCACACAAGTATACTGAGCCATCATATCTAGATGATTCATATAGCACTTGAGCATCTTCTACTCGTGCTTGAACAATTTTCTCGATCTCTTCTTTTTTCATTTAAAACTCGAAGCTATCTCAGACTCCCAACGCCGAGCTAAACCGTGCCGGCAGGCATCGGTTTGAGCGCCTGGTTAGGGCAATCACATAGTTGAAGTGTTGACCATTTGTATAAAACGGCCGCTTGCCCACGATAAGTGCCATTTTCATCTATCATGTTCCAGACAATGGAATCTTCAACAAGAAACCGTTTTCCCGAAGAAGATACACGCACACCTTTATAGTCTTCGATGAAGCCATATTTCCGTACACGCGCGAGCAATTTTTCTCTTTCTTCTGTTATATTCGGCTCCGCTGACAACCTCGATGGCAATTTTGTAAAATCATCCCATTTCATTTCGAAGAGTTCCAGGGCGACTTTATTGCCGTAATTAAAGACCGGGTCAGCTTCGGTATTGTGTGAGACGACACAAAATGGCGCCTCGAAGAGAGACCGATAGCGATCTTTATCAGATAGCCCGGGATCGACCAAATTCCTGCCAGTCATGCGGAATAGACTCGACAAGATCAGTTTCGCCTGTTCACCAAGATAATCACTGTCTGGGCAGGGCTCGCTAATTTTTTGCATATACGCATATTTCTCTCGGAACTCTAACATTGAAAATCACCGGACGGAGGCAAGCGCAGCTTGCCGGCGGTCCGGTGGATTGGAATGTTAGGTTTTGGCATGACGGATGAGATGTTCGTTGAGAAACTCAATAGTATTACGGTACTTGGCCTGCACTTCAGGAGGTAATTCTCCAAGAGCACCAAAGGTGCTCACAAATGGCTGGTAGAACTGCTCTACAGACAAAGGTGAAGCGACAGTGAAATCGTGTGCTACGACGGCTGGCCAATTGATTACTGAGCAAGGTTTTGTCCCATCCTTGACTGGTAATGACCACGGGACGATAACCTTACTTTTACCCGTGGTCATGTTCAAAGCGATGGCCCTTTCTTTCACCGACTCAGACAGAGCAATTCCCAACCATTGGGCGGACTCTCCGATGCGATAGGCGTCTATGAGCGCAGGCCCGGCGTACATTGATTTGTCGAAGTTGAAATAGAACTTCCCGAAAGAGATGCCTGCCCTAATCGGAACGCACTTGCACAAGGCTTTGTGAAAAATTTCAGTAACCAATACGATCATGCAGCGCAAATCTGTATCAGAACTACCCTTCGTAAAGAGCAATATCGTGTCAGAGAATGTGACTGAGCGTATTGCTTCGGAAATGGCTATCCGCTCTTTGGTTTCGAGGAATTCAAGTTCGTAGCTAGAGGTTTTATCTCTTACCGCCGCCAAGTCTGTCAGCAAATCCCATGCAGCATCTGCATCGCGCTCCACGATTGATGACATGCCGAGAATATCTAGATGAGCAACAAACCGTAGGTCGCGCATGATGGTTCCTGAAAACCTAACATTGAGTATCTGGAAACTATCATGCTAAAACACGGATAGTTTCCATCTTTCCTCATTTAGCATAGTTCAATAATCGCAATATTCGAAAGGTCATTTTAATTACAAATCTGAGTGTTGCTGGCACCATTTAGAGTAGATTACACCTTTTAAAGTTGCGTATTAATACGGAAACTTTCTGTCTTTCCAACAGGATAGTTTCCGTCTTTCTCGCGGAGTGTCTTAAGGAAAACAAAAAAACATCGTTTAGATTTGGTCAACACCCGAGGATCACACGGCATGACTCGGACGACCACCTTGGCCCTAAACGGGTCAGTTCTGATACTGGATATTCAGA
This sequence comes from uncultured Gammaproteobacteria bacterium, assembly GCA_963731655.1. Classification (GTDB taxonomy): domain Bacteria; phylum Pseudomonadota; class Gammaproteobacteria; order JAAEPA01; family JAAEPA01; genus CAVSWL01. The sequence continues at coordinate 18,873 of CAVSWL010000006.1, forward strand.
AATACGCTTCCAGCCGCACAAACGCCTGAGTGGATCGGGCCAGATAGAGCTGGCCTCCAGGCTCCAGTTCCAGTCCGCCGAACTCCGTACCCCTATCTCCGAACGGAAAGCGCAGACCGGCTTTGACTGCGGTGTCATCGCTCAGAGACCAGTTGATCTGGGTATCGAACAAGCTGCTTTGATCCTGCAGATTGAAAATAAGGGTTGGAATCAATTGCAATAGCGGTGTCAATTCCCAGGTGGTACCCAGAGCCAGGTAGTCCCGCCCGGTGACGAATAGCTGACCCCGTTGCAGTCGTGTCAGCAAAGCTGGACTCAGTTGGCCAAGGCTGTACTCACTGTCGGATTCACCGAACCCATTGTGGTAATACTCGGCAAAGCTGTCGATATTGCGGTTCAGCAAAGTGCTAGAGTAGCTGAAATTAACCAGTGCGGAAGTTTTGATAGCGTCGTTCTGCAGGTAGGTGGGAATCAGTTCCAGATTCCACACCGCGCCGCCCAACGGCCCGCTGGCGCCGACACCTAGCACGGTGTCGGTGCGGTCATAGGCCAGCAGCAGATTCCATTGCAGGCTGGCGCCGAACAGATTGGCGTAGAGGGCGTAAGTGCCTTTATCGGCGTCCGGATCCGTGGCGTCGCGCTGCTTATGAGGCACCAGCGCGAGCTGAATGTCGGAACCGTCCGGCAACAGCCACTGGCCGTAAGCCATATCGGTACCGCGCTTGTAGGCGGTATCGTTAGCGACCGGTTCGAACGGATTCACCAGATCCATGGGATGAAAGACCAAACCCGTGCCCCAGGTGAGGGCCTGACGCCCCACCCGCACGACATAATCCGATTGAGTGTAAGCCAGGCTAAGGCGATCCAGGCGTTGGATGCTTTGGGTGGAGTTGCTATCCACCAGTTTGCCTTCCAGATCCCAGTAATCGTTTTCGTCTACGCTGAGGTTTAATGATGGAAAGGCAGCCGACACGGCAGTGTCCCGTTCTACCGCGCTGCCATAGCGGCCATCCAACTCCCAGGCGGCCTCGATGCCCCAGGAACCGAAACTCTGATTCAGCTCCAGCCGCAACTGCGCCGCGAGATCGCTGCTGGATTGATGGCCCACGGCGGCCTCCGGGGTATCGGCACCGGCGTCATAGTAGTTGGCTTCGAGTTTGAAGCGGCCGCTGAATCCTACGGCGCGGGCAGACGTCGTCGCCAGCAGAACCAGAAGTAGAAAGATAATGCGCATCAGGCCGCCAGGGTCTGATCGCTATCGATGCGGCCGTCGGTAAGAATGATATGGCGGCGGGTGTGGGCGATCACCCGGGGATCATGAGTGGCGACGATAAGGGTGACGTTGGACTCCCGATTCAGAGCCGACATCAGCGCCAGTAATTCATCGGAATTTTTCGAATCCAGGTTGGCGGTGGGTTCGTCCGCCAGCACGATGGCGGGATGGCTGGCCAGCGCCCGCGCCACCGCGACCCGCTGTTGCTGGCCGCCGGAAAGTTGGCTGGGGCGGCGATCTTCCATTCCTTCCAGTCCCACTTCCCGCAATAACTGCGACGACCTTGCCCGCCGCGTTTTGGCGTCCACTCCCTGTAGTTGCAGGATAAATTCCACATTCTCTGCGGCGGACAGCACCGGAATCAGGTTATAGGCTTGGAACACAAAGCCGATGCGGTTAAGACGCAGGTCCGCGAGCTGACGGCGGGTTTCCTTTGCCAGGGATTCACCGTCCAGTATCACTTCGCCCTCGCTGGGTTGTTCCAGGCTGCCGATAATATGCAACAGGGTGCTTTTACCGGAACCGGAGGGGCCGGAGATGGAAACGAATTCGCCTTTGTTGACGCTCAGATCCACGCCCCGCAGGGCCTGCACCGTGGTATCGCCTTGGTGGTAATGTTTGATGAGGTTGCGGCATTCCAGAATCATGCTCATGTGGGTTTTCTCAGGTTGAACGCATGGCTTCGATGGCATTGAAGCGGATGGCGCGGCGCGCGGGCCAGAGCGCGGTGAGCACACCAAGGCCCCAGATAACGGCAATGGTGGTGACAAACTCGCGGACTTCCAGGCGCGGATACAACACCCGTTCGATACCTAGAAAATCAGCTCCCGCCGATAAACCTTCCAAGGAAATACCATTTCGCAGGGAATAGACGGTTAGCACCGCGGCCAGGGCGCCGGTTATCACGCCGAAACCGATGATCTGCACCGCCTCCAGCATCACTTCCAGCACGATCCAATTGGGGCGAAAGCCCAGCGCCTGCAACAAGCCGAATTCCCGGGTGCGTTCGAATACCGCCATCAGTTGGGTATTCACCACGCCGATGGCGATCAGCACGAACATCACCCACAGCCACACATAGATAAAGCCTTCGGTCAGATCATGCATTCCCTTGGTCATCGGTTCTAGCTGGGCCCAATCCGCCACCTCCAGATCCGGCGCGGCGTTGCGCAGCCGGTTCAGCAGCGGTGCCAGTGTGGTGGATGGCGTTGTCATCAGGGCGATCTCGGAAAGCTGGCCTGGGGCATGGAGAAATTGCTGGGCCGAGGTGAGACCGGTGAACAGAAAGCTGTCCTCGATGCTGGGTTCGGCGGAATAGATGCCTTTCACCCGCGCACCCCGTTCCCGCAGTTTACCGTTGATATCGTTGGCCATGATGACGATGCGCTTGCCGACGGTGGTCTTTAATCTATGAGCTAGATGACGTCCGAGCAGTACACCGGCATCGTCTCCATTCTTCAACATCTGGCCCTGTTTAACAGCGCCAGCGATAAAGGACACGCCCGCTTCCCGCCGAGGCTCCATGCCCACCAGGGTGACCGGCAGGGTTTCGTATTCACTCTGGACGATGGCGGGCACCCGAATCCGGGGTGCCCAGGCGGCAATAGCGGAGGAATTCAGCAGTCGTTCGAGTTTACCGGTGGGGACGGAAAAATGGTGCTGCATATCCGGATCGTCGCGGTAGCCCGGTGCGTGCAGCTGGGCTTCGGCCGTCATGTTTTTCAGGCTGCCGGCCAGAGAGCTATCGCCCCAAGCACGGATGATGGCGTTGAACGCTAAGATTGACCACACTCCCACCGCCACCACCAACAGAGTGATCAGGGTGCGGCGGCGGTTGCGCCACAGATTACGCCAGGCAAAGGGAAACAGAATCAGCAGCACCCGCATCATACTGCCCTCATCGCCGGAACCGGCTCAAGCTTACGTACCCGCCGGTAAGGAAAGATGCCCGCCAGCAGAATACAGGCCGCCATTGCGCCCGGAGCGGCGCACAGGCTTAACAGGCTCAGACGTGGAAACAGCCGCCCCGGCAGCCCCCATTGGGCGAAAATGGATTCCGCGCCCGGCAGCTCCACCCCGTAATGGCCGATCGTGAGGGTGATCACAGAGCCGATGCCCATCCCCAGGGCCAGCCCTACCAACGCCAGCAGAATCAGTTCCAGCCAAATCATCAATCCCAGGGTAGAGGGGCGCATGCCAATGGCCAGCAGCACACCGAATTCCCGGGTCCGCTCCAGCACCGACATCAGCAGGGTGTTCAGAACGATAAACGCCACCACGACCACCAGACTCACATACCACAGCATCGAGGTATCCAGATCCAGGCTGATGGCCGCATCCATGCCGGGCTGCAGCGCCTTCCAGGAGTACAGCTCCATGCCGCTGCCCGTTATTTTACTACGCAAGTCGGGCAAGGCACGGGTCACACCGCTCAGGGTGGGGCCAGAGAGTACTAGCAGATTCACGGCCTTCCCCATGACGAAGGTTTGCTGAAACCGCCGCAAGGGCATTTCCGCAAACTGGCGGTCCACCTCCGCCGTGCCGGTGGCGAAAATGCCGGTCGCGGTCAGCACATCCGCGGCGATGCTGCCATCCAGGGCTTCCCCCAGCAGGGTGACAGAGTCGCCCACTTTTACCCCTAAATTGCGTGCCAGCGCCGCTCCCAACACGATACCGGGGCCATCGTCCGGTTGCAGATAGCGGCCCTGCCGGATGCTGTGATTCAGCTTAGACACCTGGACTTCTCGGGTTGGATCCACCCCTGCCACCTCCGCGCCCACGCTTTTCTCACCCTTGGCCAGAATCACGAAACCGATGGCACGGGGTGCTACCGCGTCGATGCCGGCGATGGATTGCGCTTGGGCCAACAGGGGATCGGGGTCGCGGATCAGTTTCTTCAGGTCGGGGCTGTCGTGGTATCCGGGCGGTTGTATCTGAGCAAAACCATCCAATACCCGCAGCACGTTTTCTTTCATGGTGGCGTAGGTGCCGAGTTGAAACGACAGCAGAAATACCATCACCACCGAGGCAAACGCAATGCTGATCACGTTCAACCAGGTGCGGCGCGGGTAGCGCCATAGATTTCGCCAAGCCAGTCCGGCCAGCATCAGTCACTCCCATCCAACGAAAAACGGCGGGGATTGCGCAGATTCGATTGGGTGAACAGCACGGCGGGAATGTTTAAATTGAACCGGCCTTGCTCGGAATGAATCCGGGTCCATTTGTTCTTGGTGCCGGCTTTGTGCATGGTCATGACCACCGGATAGGGCCGGCCACCCAATTGCGCGACCGTCTGGGTCTGCATGATTTTCACCGGCCGCATATCCTGATCGAAATACTGTTCCCCCAGCAGCACGCCGTCATCGCGAATACGCAGTTCCTGTTTGCCCCACACGGTAGCCGCCAGCGGCTCGGGCAACGCCTCGATCACATACACGGTATGGCCGTCCTGTACTTCCGAGCCTATAAGCTTGTGAGTGTAATCCGTAAGCACCTCGTTGGCCTTGGCCAAATCGTTGTAGGAAAAATCCGATCCCATCCAGGACTGCGCCATCATACTGGCGGGCAATTTGAGAATCTGGTTCAGGCGCGGATTGAAAATCCACATCGTATCGCCGAGTTTTAACGTCGCGTTGCCGGCATCCTTGGCCGGTTCGATGAAGCGTACCAGTGCATCGTCATCTCCTCGGGTCCAGGATTGCATGGCCAGGGTGCGTTCCCAATCGGGGCGGTGCACGGTCATGGAGACTTCCGTAAAAGAGGTTTTACCGCGCCAGTTGTCGAATGCTTTTTTGATCAATTGGGTAGGATCGGGGTTGCTCGCCAGAGCGAGTGTCGGTAGGCCTATCAGTATCAACCAAAATCGGAATTTCATTTGCTTTCTCCATGATCGGTATCCCGGGTAATTCCCCGCAATACCAGCGATAGAAAGTTTTCAGACCAGCTTTGAATATCTAGGGACTGATCAAACCAATACTGCAGCATGAGCCCATCCAGCCCCCCTACCAGCCACGCGGCCACGGCTTGCACATCCGTGTCGGCGCGAAATTCTCCATTGGTCTTGCCGGCCCGCACCAGCTCCGCTACCAAGGCGCGGAATTCGCGATACAGATTTTCCATCACCACCCCAAAGCGCTCCCGGGCAGAACCGGAACTGGCCGCGGCCCACAGCTCCAAAGTGAGAGGAAACAACTCGATATGGGTCTGCAACTGGGACATGCTCACTAGCAGAAAGCTCTTCAGTTTATCCTGCACCCTTCCCTGCCCCGCGATCGCCGCCATGCATTCCGCCACCATTCCTTCCTGAAAGGCCTGGAAAGTGGCATAGAACAGCTCTTCTTTATTCTCAAAATAACCGTAGACGCTACCCTTGCTGACTCCAGCCGCCTCGGCGATTTCCTCGACGAGCGCGCCACGAAAGCCTTTGCGGGCAAAGACTTCCGCCGCGGCTCGGGTGATTTCCGCCCGTTTAGCTACTTTATCGACGATTTTCGGTGCCATGATTTTATTTTGACTGTACAGTCAGTCATTATAAACGGCGCAGAGTAAATATCAAGTTCGGCATTCAGGGTTACCGCCGGGGCGAAGCACAATCGTCGCCGTTGTACGGCCCAGTCGTATGAGGATGATGGCAATTGGCAGGGAGAACCCTATTTAAAGCGTACCGATTGCTTCTCTTATGGATAAATAAAGTGGATGGTTATCTGATTGCGCCCGCCACGGACGCCAATACTATAAGAAGCTGTTTTAAAACCGCTTGCAGAATTGGGCTTGACGGAAACCCGATGTTTGGCATGGATTCCACGCGATTGATGCGGGTCGTCCTTCACCGAATTCTACTTCGCTACCGTATAAATGTTGAGCAAAATTCAATGCTTAGGCCTTTACCAAGAGCGCATCCTGAGCTTTCTTAGGTAAATCCAAGAGAACAAAATACGATTCCGGATAAAGATAGTCTTCTGTAGATTCGTCCACTACACGCAAATAACCTTCCCGCGCCGCGGTATCATCCGCAAGAATCTGGTACACCTTGCCCTTCTCCAGATCATCACAATCGCTGTTTTCAATGCAGAGTGCAAACTCAATTTTTGGTTGTGCTTGTCCCATCATTATTAACCCAATAATCTCTTAATCTTCATTTTCCTTTTGCCGATACCATGCGCTTCGAACCAGTGCACCTCAGCGGTATGAATGTTACCGTTTTCAAGCTTTACCATAGCAATACCTTTGAGCTTCCTCCATCTACCGGAACCGTACCGTTTTCGAAGGCGAATAATATCGCGGATGTTGCCTCCAACCGCGATGATTTCTATGTTCTCTATTTTTCCTAGGACCTCGAAATGCATTCGATGTTCTCATGACAGAATTCCACTAATTCTAAACCTTTTATACTGCCGAACGTGGATCCTAATCCGACGCTGGAATGTGTAGCGCGGAGGGCAATTAAAAGCGAGGCTTTTAAACAGTCTGTGTTAAGCGCGATGTCACTCGTTAAACTCCTCATCCACGATGATAAAATTGTTTGTAATGCTGCCCCATGCCTCAGAACTTAGTGAAGTTGATCGGCAAGCGTCGTTTTCAGTGGGGGAGAGTCGCGCTTGATATTTCGGTTGGATTAACTTTTTCTAGAACGCTTAGACACAGCTCATAGTCTGACAAAATAAGGCAACATGACCAAACCAACCCCAACAATTACAAGCAGGTAGACGCTCGATATAAAATAGGGAAATACAAATAAAGCGATTCCGGTAAACAGCGGAACGACTGCCTTTTGCCTCTTCCCATAGGTAAAGAATCCGAGGCCAATGGCCCCGAAGATCATGCCCCAAATAAGCAGTGATGTGCCTTGCATTTTAGAACCTAGCGATTGCTTCTCTCTTGGACAAATTACGCGGAAACGGCCTGAACACGCCTACCACGAAAACCATATATCAGATCCGCGCTGATATGGGTCTGGTAGGGCACCAATTTTTTGCATAGATTCTACGCGATGGATGCAGATCGATCCTCATCGTTCCTTATTGAGCTTAATCATTGATTTCCCATTCGGCCAGAATCGTGGTGCACCTGGGTGAAGTTATGCGCACATCTGACGCAAATCAACAGCCAGGCAGGAGGGTCGGTTGTATTTACACGCTTAGATGATATTACAAGGTGCCTTCAGCAATTTTTCTCATGTATAAATACGAGTTTTTGATGGGTATTCACAAAACCATTCGCTCTATAAAACCGCTGTGCGTCGACCCTCGAATGATTGCATGTCACCTCTATTTGAATGATGCCTTGTCTTAGAACCCATTCATTCATTTCGCGGACTAGCATTTTGCCGATGCTTTCGTTCCGGTGATCCTGCTCCACGACCAGCTCTTGAATTTCCGCAACTTTCCCGCCGTGATGAAGTAGCTTGTTTATATAGATACTTCCAAAGCCCACGATTTTTTCATCTAATTGGGCAACAAAATAACCGATATTTTCCCCAATGAGATTTTGCTGAAATAGTTCAATAATCGTTTCTTTTGGAAATCTTGTATTCTCTAATGCGCAAATCAGTTCATAGATTTGTTCCGCGTCCTGCTCAATTGCCTTTCGGATTGTTATACTCATTTCGATACTTCTTAGAAAGGCTTAGCTATAGAATACGGTTTTATCTCCGAAATCTTCGATCACAATTTCTCGATCACCAAACTGGAATTCTGTCTGCGCTGGTGTACGACTCGAGCGGCTGCAAACATTGAGACGAGATGCGCACCAAAATCCACCCTTACCCGACTAGCCCAATTCGTTACAGTGGAATTCTGCTACAGCCACGGGACGTTCCGACGCAAAACTATTTCTATGTAGCTTAATTCGCGCTATTTCATGCATAGTTTCAGCTGTAATATAACTTTCTCCACAATGAGGGCAGCTGATAATAGGGACATTCTCTATTACTAGAAGATGTTTTCCTTTGCCATAGCTTCTTGTGACTCTACGAACTTGCACTCCGTCTCTACCACAAATGTCACATCGTGTTTCAGTCATCAATATAGTCTCTATATCAAGAAAAAAAGCGAGCAACACACATAGGTCCGGCCCCGACTTGATCTACTGTTCCGTCATGATTGCCTTTAGAAAGGTCTCGACGATGGACTGATCGCTTGTCCTCGGCATCTTCGGAAGACTATTAAGGAATATTTTTCCGTAGGGTTTTGTTAGCAATCTAGGGTCACACAGCATGAGCACGCCGGTATCCTGTTCGTCCCGGATCAAGCGCCCCACCCCTTGCTTTAGGGCGATGACCGCCTGCGGAATCTGAAGTTCGATAAAGGGATTGCCGCCGTGCGCTTTGAGGGTTTCGAGCCGGGCCTGCATCACCGGATCGCCCGGCGAAGCGAAAGGCAATTTATCAATGATCACGCAACTCAACGCCCTGCCCCGCACATCGACCCCTTCCCAGAAACTGCTGGTCCCCAATAATACGGCATTACCCGCGTTGCGAAACTGTTCCAACAGTTCGCGGCGCGGGCCGCGCCCCTGGACGAAAAGCGGATAATCCAAGCGCCCCTTGAAGTATTTGGCCGCTAAGTATAAGGCGCGATAGCTGGTGAACAACACGAAGGTGCGGCCGCCGCTGGCCTGAATGATCGGTATCGCCGCTTCCACCACATAGCGGGTGTAGTCCGGATCCCGTGGATCGGGTAGGGTTTTAGGGAGATACAGCAAGGCGTGGTTTTCGTAGTCATAGGGGCTATCCAGACTCACGCACTGCGCGTCTTCCAGACCCAAGCGTTGGGTGAAATGGGCGAACCGGCCATCCACCGAAAGCGTCGCGGAAGTCAGGATCCACGCGCACCGGTAACTGTGGGTAAAGGTGCTAAAAACCGGTCCGATTTCCAGGGGCGTATGGTGCAGGATAAAGCCACGGCGAAAAGTCTCGAACCAGTGAACGCCCTCTCCCGAATCATCCCGCATGAGTGCCAGACTAGCGATGAGATCCTGGACCCGCCGGCTGCAATTTTGCAAACCTTTCCCCCGTTCACTGATTGGCTCCAGCACGCTTCCCAGCGCCTCCAGACTCTGTTCCAGTTGGTCCAAGGCAGCCGTGACCTCCGACCTTTGCCGGACGGGGTGCCAGGGGCCGCGCTGCTGTTCCGCTCCGAGCGCCAGTCGAAAATTCAATACCGCGGTGGTCAGCTCTTCGGCGTAGTCGCGGATCGAAACCATTTCGGGGGCATCGGTCAGTTGCTCAAGCAGCGTATCCCGCCCTAGATCCAGTAATTGACGGCTGCCCAAATTGGTGCCAAAAAACGCGGAGGCCACTTCGGGTAACTGGTGGGCCTCATCCAGGATAAACGCATTGGCGCTCGGCAGAACTTCACCGAAGCCCCCTTCTTTAAGCGCCAGATCGGCAAAGAAAAGATGGTGATTAATCACCACCATATCCGCATCATAGGCGGCCCGTCGCGCTTTGAGCACATAGCACTGCCCATAGAACGCACAGTCAACCCCCAGGCAATTGTCGTTCGTGGAGGTGAGCTCAGGCCAGAGAGAGGAATCCTCAGCCACCTCGGTCATTTCCGCTATGTCCCCAGTTTTCGTGACCTGAGCCCATTCCCGGACCGCTTGAAGCTCAAAGCCGTGAGCGTTCGTGCCACCCTCTTCGATGGTTTGTCCTAGCCGATAGAGACACAGGTAATTAGCCCGACCTTTGAGCAGGGCCGCATTGATTCTTAGACGCAGGGCTCGGCAGATCACCGGCAGATCCTTGTAGTAAAGCTGATCCTGCAGATGTTTGGTGCCGGTGGAGATAATGACTTTCTGTCCCGCGAGCAAGGCCGGGATTAAATAGGCAAAGGTCTTACCCACGCCGGTGCCCGCCTCAATCACCAGCTTGCCGTAATCGAATAAGGTGTCTTCCACCCATTCGGCCATTTGCTGCTGCTGAGGGCGCACCCGAAAATCTTGGATATGCTCTGCTAGAGCGCCCTGGCTACCCAGCAGATCGCGGACGCGCGCCACCTAGTTGAATCCGTTGCTTGAGGCGGTCACCGTAGGCGCTTCGCTTCCGTTAGATACTCTGTTCATGCGTGCCGAGTTATCGAGCGGAAGCGGCACGTCGGGCTTGCTCTGCGGCGTGACGCGCCCCCTCTGCGTCGCCTAGTCGTTGACGCGCGGCGGCGATGATTTCCCAGTTCTCGCGGAGCAAAGGGGAGCCGGCCGAAACCAAGCTGTTGGACTTCATCGCCATGGCTTCCGCCTGCCGGGCATCGCCTTGTCGTAGATGGACCTGAGCTAACCGCTGCCATAGCACGGCGGTCTTGGGCGCGATGCGTAACGCACGTTCCAAGCTGGCGGTGGAACGTTCTAGCTGGCCGGCTTGGAGCTCGGTCTCGGCTTTGGCTAGCAAGTCCGCCACGGGTTTCGGTGGGATGGCTTCCGTTTGCAGCGTCTCATCAGGGGATGACGACGGCTGTTGGGTGATGGTGGGTTGCGGCATTGAAGAGGGCATGGAAGGCTTTGGGGACGGAACTGACGCCCCCCTAGGGGGTAATCGTGGGGCGCAACCCATTGAAATCAATAGGCTGACCAGCAGCGCAAGCGCAACACGCTGGGTTGAGGTGCGAGTTTGGCCGCATTTCATTTTCCGACCGATCAGGCCGGTACACTCGTTGGAGTGCATGGATCGCGCTCTAAGATTCATTCACTTAATCTTTCGATTTCCCGGTAATCCAATTCAAGGCACTCTTCATCGTGGTGTTAATCCCCCGGGCGCAAGGAGCCGGATCTCGGGGGCCGGAATCCTTGATAAACGGTATCCATTCGGCGCCCTGACATGACGGGTCGGCGATCAGGCCGGAAACCGGATCGACCAATAACCATTCGACATTGGCGGGTTGTACCATATCCAGACCCTTGGTGGGTATCGAATCCATCAGATCGGCCCACACGGGCAAGGCACCACTGGCCCCGGTCAGACCTGTCGGGCGATTGTCGTCCTCACCAATCCATACGACAGCCAGATGCTCCGCCGAATAACCGGCGAACCAACTGTCGCGCAGGTCATCGGTGGTGCCGGTCTTTCCAGCTACCCGTAGACCATGGGCTAACAGAATTTTCAAACGACTTGCGGTACCCCGCTGAGTGACCTCGTGCAGGGCCGCCGTGATTAAATAAGCGGCGGCCGGATCCACCGAATATTCCAGATTAAGAGGATAGTGCTGCAAGGGTTTGCCGTCGCGGGTCACCACCTCGCGGATCGCCTTCAGTGGAACCCGGTAGCCGCCCCCCGAGGCTAAGCTTTGGTAAATCTGACTGACTTCGTAGGGAGATAATTCAACCGCGCCCAACAATAAAGCAGGATAACGCGGGACGTCTCGTCCCAGACCCAGCTTACGCAACATAGTCGTCACCCGATCGATGCCAAGGGACAAACCCAAGCGGGCGGTAGGAACATTATAGGATTGCACCAGCGCATCCTGCAGCGAGACCTGACCGTGGTATTCGTGGTCATAGTTTAGCGGTGCCCACTCGTTGCCATTGCTCAACTTCAATGCGAACGGGGCATCGTCGAGGCGGCTGACGAGGTTGTATTGCCGGGGTTGTGACAGGGCCGTCAGATAAACCACGGGTTTAATTAACGAACCAATGGGGCGGCGCGCATCCAAGGCCCGATTATAACCGGCAAAGCGGGGATTCCGGTCACCCACCAGCGCAAGAACCTCGCCGCTCTCGATATCAGTCACCACCATAGCACCTTGCAGCCCACGCCGCGAGGCGGGGCGTGGTCTTTCCAATCGATTGAGCCGGGCCACGAGGGCTCTTTCGGCCTTGAGCTGGATCTGAGGATCCAGCGTCGTGAAAATCATCAGCCCCTCGTCACGCAGATCCTCTTCACGGTAGTCACGCTGTAACTGCTTGCGCACCAATTGTAAATAAGCGGGAAATGGCGTCACGCCGGAGGGCGCCCTAGGGGATACGCCTAACCCCCGTGCTTTGGCTACCTCGGCTTGTTCGCGGGATAGTTGACCCTGTTGAACAAGCGTGTCCAATACCCAATCCCGGCGCTGCTTGGCTCGTTCCGGGTGCCTTCTCGGATCATAATACGAAGGCCCCTTCACCATCGCCACGAGCAGAGCGATCTGTTCAGGCCGCAGATGCCTTAAGCGGCGTTCGAAATAGAACTGGCTCGCCAGACCAAACCCATGGATCGAGCGCTGCTTATCCTGCCCTAGAAAAACCTCGTTGAGATAGGCCTCGAGGATCTCTTGCTTGCTATAGTGCCACTCCAATAACCAAGCCATCAACGCTTCGTTAAACTTGCGCCGGATGGTGCGTTCATTACTCAGAAAGAAATTTTTTACGAGCTGTTGAGTCAAGGTGCTGCCACCTTGCACCGTATGGCCCGCTTTGAGATTAGCCAGCAGTGCGCGCGCCAGGGCATAGGGATCCAATCCCCGGTGATGAAAAAATTTACGGTCTTCCACAGTGAGAAGCGCCGAAATCAACAAGGGTGGCACCTCGCTCATCTGCACCAGCATGCGATCCTCATTGTGAGTCGGATAAATATTGGCGATGGGCACGGGTTCAAGGCGTATCACGCCCAGATCGGCATGGGTCGCATCGTCATAAACACCCTCGACCTGATTATCTCGAAAGCCAATGCGCAACAAACGCTCGGGTTCCACCTCGTCCCAAAAGGGAAATCCTCGGGTATATACGGTGACGTTATTGCCGTTGCGATGGTACTCACCGGGTTCATCGACCGGATTGCGGGAATGATAGCGCAGTAACTTGAGTTCATCGACCAAGGACTGAGGGGGCAAGGCCTTACTGGCATAGAGTTCAAGCGGACGGGAAAATACCCGTGCCGGCAACGCCCACCGCCGACCCTCAAATTGCTGGCGTATCTCTAAGTCCAGCCAAACGGCGTAGGCTAACACCGCAGCAAAAGCAAATACGGCCAACGCCAGCGCCGCCATGGGTAAATTCAGTGCAACGCGTGATCGCTGGACGCCGGTACGCTTATTCGGTGATTTTTGACGCCTTGATGAGGATCGCTTACGATTCGCTGTTTTGTGTCTGACCATTACTGAGTTGAGTTCGCACCCATTTAGCCACGCATTGAGCGGTGACGAAGCGATGGGCAAATTGCTAAGGTGATCATCGACCCCGATGCCTAGACTGTTGGGGTATGATCAACCAATACCCCCCTGCCTTATTGATACAAATCAATGCGGCCATCTATTGTAGCGTGAGAGGCTAGTCAAACCTATAAGCCCCACGAACTTGGAAGCCGGCTCGGGACACTTGTTCATCTTTGACCTGCCTGTTTTGTTTAATGAATGTCTGTCAAGTTCCTTAAAAACAAAGACCGCATCGCCGAGCAGTATCAGCGTGTCGAGCGATTGGTTGAAGCATTGCGTAGTCCAAAAGCCTATGTTCACACCACCATCACACCGATCAGAGTCATCGAAACCCATATCTCTTGGGTACTGTTAACCGGCCCGTTTGCGTATAAGATCAAGAAACCGCTGGATCTCGGCTTCGTCGACTACGGTACGCTCCCGCGCCGCGAATTTTTTTGCCGCGAAGAGCTACGCCTGAATCGCCGCTTGGCGCCGGAAATCTATCTACAGATTGTACCGATCACAGCTTTCCCCAATGACCCCATGATGGATGGAAAGGGACAAGCGATCGAGTTCGCCGTTAAGATGCGCCAGTTTTCCCAGGATGATTTGTTGAGCGAGCGTATCCAACACCAGCAATTAAGCCACGAGTTTATAGAGCGCTTAGCCCATCGAGTGGCCCGGTTTCATGCGGATATCGCCATCGCGCCCGAAGATTCGTCCTATGGCACACCAGCGGCTGTGCTCGAACCCATGCAGCGTAATTTTGAAACCCTACGCGCGAAGCTTTCCGAGGACCTCTATTTGCAACCCTTGCCGTCCCTGGAACGGTGGATACGGGCGCAACACGAACACTTCGAGCCCTTGTTGCACGCGCGTAAACGCCAAAAATTCATTCGCGAATGCCACGGAGACATGCATCTGGGCAATATCGCGCTGGTTGACGATCAAATCACCATTTTCGACGGCATCGAATTCAACGAGCATATACGTTGGATAGACGTCGTCAGCGAACTGGCCTTCCTGGTGATGGATCTCGATGATCGCGGCGCGCCTGAACTGAGCCAACACCTATTAAATCATTATCTCATGGCGACGGGCGATTACGGCGGTCTGCCACTTCTGCGTTTCTATCAGGTCTACCGCGCCATGGTGCGGGCCAAAGTGAACGCCATTCGCGCCTCGCAAGTCCATCTGACTGAAGCGGAGCGCCTACAGTTATTACAGCTCTATCAGGACTACATCGAACTCGCCCGGCGCTACACCCGGCCACACCAAGCCGCGCTCATGATCACCTACGGACTTTCCGGATCTGGAAAATCGGCGCTCAGCCAGCAGCTTGCCGACCATGCGGGTGTGATTTGGCTGCGCTCGGACGTTGAGCGCAAACGCCTATTCGGTTTAAAGCCATTGGAGCACTCCCATGCGGCCCTGGATGCAGGCATTTATACCGCAGAAGCAACCGAACAGACCTACCAGCGCTTACTCGAACTCGCTGAATCCATCTTAGGTGCCCATTTTACGGTGCTGATTGACGCGACTTTCCTCAAGCGCACCCATCGCATGCCCTTCGCCGAGCTTGCACGAAAACAGGCGGTGCCGTTTCGTATTCTGGCACTTGAGGCCAGTCAAGCCACGTTGCGGCGGCGGGTTCTAAATCGTTCACGCTTGGGCCAAGACCCTTCGGAGGCGGGTATAGAAGTCTTATACCAGCAAGACCAAACACAACATCCGTTGACCCCAGAGGAACTTAAATTCTGTATAACCATTGATTCGGAACGTGCGTTTTCAGCTGCGACCGTTCACTCGGTGCTCACAAAATTAAGCGCCGAGAACGACTCACGATCGTAAGGGAGCACCACAGTAGAGAAATCGATTTCGGCCGGCGGAGTCCACCAAAGTTTTTAGAACCTCTCCGATTGTGGTATCTTCGCACTTCAGAATGAATAACCCTATCCGTAGCGATCCAGTCCTAACAGATTCGCCGAGAGGAAGTGGATTGTTGCCTTTAAATACTAGAAAAAAATCCCACAACTCGAATCCCAGAACTCAGGTGGACGGCCAGTCAGTACGTTGCGGATTGAAACTCCGCATCGCGGTTGTGAAGCAGCAATAATTAAGAGATCATCAATGAAGCAGTATCACGTCTACGGTCTGGGCAATGCTTTGGTGGATATGGAACTCGAAGTCGACGATGACTTTTTGGAGCGCATGGGGATCGGCAAGGGGCATATGACACTGGTGGATGAGCGGCGCCAGATCGAATTACTCGCAAATTTAGACCATAGAAATGGCCGTTGGGCCAGCGGAGGCTCGGCGGCCAATACCATCATCGCGGTCAGCTATTTTGGTGGCCATGCGTATTATTCTTGCAAAGTTGCGGATGACGAAACCGGCATATTCTACGCGAACGATCTTAGCGCTGCCGGTGTTGAATCCAACATCAACGGCACCCATTATGAGGGGACCACCGGCCAATGCCTGGTGATGATCACCCCCGATGCGGAACGCACCATGAACACCTATTTGGGCATCACCGAGTCGCTATCGGTGGAACAACTCAATGCGCGGGCGATTCGCAATTCCGAATACCTCTATCTTGAAGGTTATTTGGTCAGTTCCGCTAGCGCACGCCAAGCCGCCATTGAAGCTAAAAGAATCGCGGAAGAGCATGAGGTTAAAACGGCTTTAACCTTCTCCGATCCATCCATGGTGGTGTATTTCAGGGACGGACTTGGGGAGATGCTCGGTTATGGCGTCGATCTTTTATTCTGCAATGAGGCCGAAGCCTTAGCTTGGGCCGAGACTGATGACTTGGATGAAGCCCTGGAGAGTCTTACCCAGGTCGCCAATGCTTACGCGGTTACGCTGGGATCGCGAGGCGCGGTAGTCTATGACGGCAAGCAGAGACTGAGTATATCCCCTTTTCCGGTAAAGGCGGTTGACTCCAACGGCGCAGGTGATATGTTCGCGGGTGCATTTTTATACGGCATCACGCATGGCCATTCGTATGCCACCGCAGGCAAGATCGCGAGCCTCGCCGCCGCGCGGATTGTGTCCCGCTTCGGCCCCAGGTTGCCAGCGGAAGACCATAAAATAATCCTGACCGAGATCCTCGGTGAAGGCAATACATCATCGTAACTGACAGTCACTTAGACGAATCCCCCCGCAATCCGTCATCCGGCCCAGTGGGGAATGTTGCAATAGTTAGGAGGAGTAAATGTTAAGCAGATCGATACTAAGCTCGAGCGTGGCCTTATTGGCTATGGCATATACCTCAAGCCATGCCGACACCACACTTCAATATGATCTAGGCGAGGGAAAGGAACCGAACATCGTGATGATCAGTGGCGGCAAAGTGAGGATGGAATCGCCATCGCCCCAAGGCAAGGCCTTGATGATCTACGATGATCAAACCAAGTCCTTCACTGCCTTGCATTCCAAGGAAAAGAGCTACGTCGTGATGGACAAGAGCACCGTTCAGGAACAAGGCAAACGCATGCAAGCCATGCGAAAGCAGATGGAAGCGCAAATGCAAGAGCGGTTAAAGCAAATGCCAGAAGACCAGCGTAAGAAAATGGAGGAGCAGATGGCGCATATGGGCATCGGCAGCTCTCCAAAAGCGCCTCCCTCCCATCCAGAATTTTCCACCAAAAACACCAATAGGACACAATCTATCAATAGCTTCAGCTGTGTCGTTTATGAATCTTATATGGGGTCAGAAAAAATTGGGGAAGCCTGCATTGCCAGCCCTCAATCATTAAAATTATCCAAGGATGACTACCAGACGCTGCAAGGAATGTTTGCCTTTCAACGAGACGTCCAAAAAGAGTTCGCCTCGGCGGCCGGTGCTAGTCCCGCCTCACAGCAAGAGATGGAGATGTTCGACCACGTGGATGGCCTACCCGTGAAAGTAAGCAATAAGCAAGGTGCCGGAATGACCCTGGCAAGCATTTCCAGTCAAGCGCTTTCACCCGAGCTATTTCAAGTGCCGCCGGACTACCACAAGATCGACCCGATGCAATCCCAGAGCGGCAGAGAGCCTGGCGGGTCGAGTCGGCAGTTAGCCCCACAGGGGTATCCGCAACAACCTCCCCAAGAAGGGTATTCCGCACCGCCAAGTGGATATCAGCGCTAAGTTGCAGTCGAACTTTTGTAATATGCCTTCGCAGGCCCACGGAATATTCCCGTATAGGCTAATATCCGTGGGTCTGCGTGAAAAAAGCTTGGCCGCCCCATTTGACTGACGGTCACCAAGCGCACATCCCAAAAGCATCCTATAAGCACCGTTGCTGAAGGCATCGACGCTTAAGAACTTATTTTCATAATCAGCGCCACTGAGTGCACTTCAATGCCCTCCTTGCGGCCCGTGAAGCCCAAACCTTCGGTAGTGGTAGCTTTAACATTGATGTTATCTACGTCTATACCCAAATCATGGGCTAGATTGTTGCACATGTCTTCGATATGGGACGCGAGTTTGGGCGCCTGGGCAATTATCGTATTGTCCACGTTAACGATTTTATAGTCCTTCCCTTCCAGTAGCTGAACGACGTGACGCAACAGCACGCGGCTATCCGCCCCGAGGTAGGCCTCGTCCGTATCGGGAAAGTGCCGTCCGATATCGCCTAAAGCAGACGCTCCCAACAAGGCATCGCACAGGGCGTGGATCAATACGTCCCCATCGGAATGCGCTTTCAATCCCCGAGAATAAGGGATTTTGACGCCGCCGAGCATGATATGATCGCCTTCGCAGAACGCATGCACATCGTAACCGTGGCCTATTCTAAAGTTCATTCCTGATAATGCCCGTGCTTGTATCACCACATCCGCCGAGAATTTTTGACTCGGCCTGAGACTCAACCCCTAATTTCGCACTCCGATCGACACCGAGCCACTTGTTCTTTCAATGTATACCAGGCTGTCACGGAATGACCGAGGGTAGCGAAGGAATCGAAGAGATGGGAGCTTACACAATCTCCCAAACAGCCTTGGGCACACCTGCATCGAATTCCGGTGGAATAGGACCCGTCAATTCACCACAACGGCGACCAGCCATTGGTGTCGCTTGGCGTCCTTGCGCACCGTGGTGTAAAGCGCTCGGCTATGGTCCTTGAAATCGAAATGGCCGCTGGAATGGTGATGAGTCAATGCCGTTCGAAGCTGTTGATCATAAGCCGATAACGTCATGGGCAACAATCGACTTTTGTAGTGCTGGCTGCGCCACTGCTCCCGCTCCTGGGTAAGCTCGATGAGATTTATTACGCTCACCTCCGCGACCCGGATGTAGGTGCTCTCCCTCGATACCCGATACTTTTCCGGCAAAGAAAGAATACGCCGGACCAGCTCCAGCCCCGTAACACCTTGAAGCTCCTGTTTAACCCATTGTCTCGGCATTAACAGCGAACAAGCAAATCGATTGCACCAGGTCTCGATCTTGGAATCTCGCCCTTTGGCCGTACTACAATTCAATGGAATGCCATACTCCATTAGTTGCCAATGCCCCAGCTCATGGGCAATGGAATACCGCTGGCGCTCGAACTTCGTATCCTTCTTGACCATGATCTGCCCACCGAGCTTGCCCAAATGCAATATAAAGCCCTCACCATCGATGTCATCCACGGAAACCTGCAATCCGGGCCATAGCTTCGCAATCCTGGCAACGGAAACCGGTGGATGATCGGTCTCGCTCTTCGCAAGCAAACGGGTGACCAGCGGTTCGATCTCTGGAAGCTGCATCGTGCTCATTCGATGTGAATCATCACAAGCCGATAAACATTCGCGGTGAATCGATGGGATTTAGTCTTTCTCTAATGAATCGATGACCCTCAGCAGCATTCTGCGCATTATTTTTCTGCTGTCCTTTTGGCTAATGCCTGAATATCTCGCCGCCTGCCGGCCATCCAACCACTCGTTTAGGAAACCGACAACCCGACCGCCCATATCGGGCTCCACCAGATCGGCCACCGTGGTTTTTAATATCACCGCGATCTGACGTAGCTGCATCAGGCTAGGATTGCTCGCTTGATCACTGCCCTCTTCAATCTGCGTCAGCGCCGCTTCCGTCAGCACATCGACGTGCGCGGCCACCGCCTCTCGCGTCAAACCTTGTTGTTCCCTCAAACTCCGTATCCGCTGGCCCACGATGCGGGTGCTATGCTCCGCAAAAGCCAGCTTGCGCTCGCGAACGATCGGTTTGATTTGTTCTAAACAATCGTCTAACAGCTCTCTGAGTTCGACGGGGTCTTGGTAGCGGATATGGATTTTAAAGGTGGGGATCCCGGTTACCATCCTGCTTATGGTATCGTCGCTTCGGGAAATAATGATCATCGGTAATAACGCGCTGTACGCAAATTCCAGCACTTGCCCCGAGCCGGTGCTGGGAAAATGAGCCAGATGGATCAGGAGGTCCGAGTTATGGACACGCTCCCGATTCTGACGAAATACCGCCTCATCGTCCAAATCCGGATGATTCAGAGGATCGGTATGCTGAGTGGGTTCATAAAGCGAAATACCCTGCTTCTCACAAACCAGCGATATGACATCGGACAACTGAAACACTAATGACCGCTGGTCTCGGTCCAATCCGGTTAGCGCACAAGCGAGATAGGCTTGCAAGTCGATCGGGGTATCGTTGGGATGAAACAAGGTCAGTTGTGTGGTCTTCATGAAATTTTTACGGTCACCTACCAAACTGGCTTAGTAAATCGAGCGCATGATAAGGACGCTCATCAAATGGGTTCAAATATAATGTTTGCGCTGGTGGCGCCGGATTCCCGCCCGTTGCACAATGACACCCTGAATCGCATCCGTACTTGGGATCTCCAGCGTCTCATAGCCCTCGTTCAACGGCTTAAGAAAATAACGCCCATCGTCAATCACCAACTGCCTAAAGATATACTCGTTCTCGTAGACGGCGAATACATAGGAACCATTTTCGACCACTCCACTGGGGTCAATGACGATAACGCAGCCATCATAAAATTCCGGGGCCATACTGTCCCCTAAAACACGCAAAGCAAAGGGCTCGCTGGAGCCGCAACCACCGATATCCATTGTTTAAACCTTAACTTTTAATTGACTCTGGCGGGGTAACACTTGTTCGCTTTTGCCTGACGAGGAGCTAAGCTCAATTTATCAGGGCCATCTATTTTACTCCCACCACGGAATTTCCCCAAGCCTGGGTAAACTTTTCAATGCTAGCAAGCAGGGTCCGTTCTACGCACCTGCGTCAAGGGATCAGTTCGGCCACGGGATGGCCGTGTTTTGTAATCACAAAGCTTCCCCCTCTCTGAACCTGTTCCAGCAGCTTGGGAAGATGTGTCTTCGCTTCAAAGGCACCGACCTCTGTCCATAGTACTCACTCAACTAAACAGACTCGTTACAGACCAGTCTAGAGGCGCCGGTCTTCTTCATCAAGTCTAACGTTGGGTAGATAACTTGGTTTGCCTTTTAATAGGACTGAAAAGCTTGCATTATCGTTCGATGCAATGGCCCTCCTGACAAGGAGGGCCAACTGTATAAGCACTAACTAATGTTTAAAAATCATTATTGTCGTGTACTATTCAATGGAAATTTGCAACAAACTCGGCAATAGTTTGCATCACTGAGCTTCCAGCCGCGCCAGGTTATCCAAGTCTTGCTTGCGTTGCGCGACACGCCGCTCGTAACGGGCCTGATTCTTGGTACAGACCAGGATGTAGGGGCGACTGCTGCGGTCTGTTGTACAATCCACCTCACAATGATCGCGCCAAATGGAGTGTTCGACATGCTGGCGTTTCGCTTCCGCCCCCTTAAAGCGCCACTTAGCCTGTCCCGGATCGGCGAGGAAGCCGCTCAGTTCGGTGCAATAGGCGCAATTGCAGCTAATTTGACTGTCCCGTTGCCAGTCGGCTGGCGGTTCCAGAACTTCACCAACCCGTGCGCCCAGGTGCGCTTGGACAGTGGCGCGCAGACGTTCCACCGCAGGCAGCGAATGGCTCGCCGGCAGTTCGCTCAGCCGCACGCCGGCAGGCACCAGCACGGTATCCATGTCATAGGTACCAGGGTAGGACAGCAGATATTGCAACGCGCGTTCGGCCAGGGCGGTGTCGATAGCGCTGAGGGCTGTCATCAAGTCAATCACCAGACCCACGTCTACCTTGGACCGTTCCCAGGGCTCGAGCTGAGAAGGACGCGCCGGATCGCCGGGCAGGACGTCGAGCAGGGTCTGAGCCGCCCGGCTAAGCTCGCTTGCATCCCCCTGTCCGGCAGCGCTCAGACGGGCCAGCAGTGCGGCGCAAGCGCCCGCCGCCACTTCAGCACTGGAATTCATCAGATTCTCCAGAAGAGCCACCACGCGCGGCCACGGCAGCAGTTCCGCGGCCTGCACCAGGGCAGCGCTATCTTCCTTATCTCGGAAGCCGGTCTGGACAACCGCTGCCCAAAAGGCGTCGATGCGTTCGCTGTCGCGCAAGCGGTACAAATAGCCGAGAAATTCGCAGGCGCTGCTTTCAGGCTTTTTAATAGAGCGTCCGCGACCGTATGTCGACGGCCAGTCACGCAGCATATAAGCGGCAAGGGCATGTGCGTCGCGCCATAGAGGGGCGTCGAAATCTCTGCCCTCGGCTTCCCAGCGTTGACAAAGTTCGCCCAATAAAGGCAGGGTGGTATCGAGGCCCGCCTGGTTCAGAATCGCAAGCCGCCGCGCACGGGGCCAGATCACCATGGCCGCACGGCTGTAGGTACGGTCAAACGACGCCCCTTCATTGCCCGTTGCCTCGTGAAATTTCACATCATCAGGCTCCATGTCCTTGAAAGCATTAGGCGGACAGAGTTCATCCTCGCTGAAAGGCAAGGCCGCCAAAGTCGGCCGGCTGCCGTCCGGCCGGCGCCATTCCGAGACGGTTTCGCTGCGGTCGTAGACTTCGACAATCTCGAAGTCGTCATCCTCGTCATCCTCGTCATCCCAATATCTTCTGCGCCCGCGCCCGCCGTAATAGGTATGTTCGGCGCCGCCGCTTTCTTCGATCGCAACCAGGGCCAGATAGATCTCACAGTCGGCCTGCTCCGCCGCCGCCACGAGTACCTCGGCCACCGCAGCATCGGCGTTTTTCAGCGTATCGAAACCGAGTTCCGCCGGGGTGTAGGCATGCTCCAAAAGGTATAGGAGCTTTTCCGGCGCACCGTCATCGGCCTCCGTGCTCAAGCCATCCGCCCAGTTCCGCAGCAGGGCCGCCACCTGCGTCTGCTCGTCGCGGTAGTCAGGCGGCTTGGGCAGCGCCGCTTGCTTGGCCGGGCGCAGCAAGTTATACACGAGTGTCAAGCGGCAACCGGAAGTAACGGGCCGCACCTCATGCACACAGTCGGCATAGAAAGCTGCAAAGGCGATTTCGGCGGGATCTTCCCGGCATAGATCGAGCATCACTTCCCGATCCTGGTGCCGCACCACCAGTTCGCCACCGCTGTAGTTCGAGGGCAACACGATAACCAAGGTCGCGAACATACCGGCCGCCTTTTCCGTGTCGCGGTGATGGACGAAAAAACTGCCTTCGTCGTATACCAGCAACTTATAGAGTTCGGCCTTGACCTTGCCGCGCACCCCCAGCGCCGTGACAACCTGCTCGACGAGAGCGTCGAGATCACTCTGCCAATGCTTACCGCTGATCACAACTCGCCCGGCGTCAACCTGCCAGGTGCGCCGCACCTCGATATCCACCACGGTTTCTTCTCCACGTCCATAGGGCGCACGTTCCGCGGCTGCGACAATCTGTTCGGCCTGCGCCGGTAAAAGCGGCAAGGCAACACGCCCGACACCCTCGATTTCCAGCCGCGGCGCGAATATCTCCGCCGTGCCGGTGGCATAGAAATCACCGGGACGTTGGACATTGTGCAGGATTTTTATCAAATCGTTGTTAATCGATGGCATTGCCTGGTTTCCTCCGGGATTGAAGTGGGTTTTCTCTGGGATGAACACTAAGCTGCCATGCTTTTTCAGTCCGTTCAAGCCTAGGCTTCGCGCGGGCATACGCCGAAGATACTGTCAACGTATCATCCACGAAATGGCTTCACCGCGTAATCGGGTGTTTTCGCGGTGCTCAGATCGCTCTTTGGGCGCATGTGGCCCGGGGGGATGGATGTCGCGTATATTCCTCATCAATTAGCCGTATCAGTTCCAAGTTCTCCCTACTCTCCACATATTCCGCCTCTCGGTAATAACTCGCTCGCGCCAGTCCGACCCATCTTCCAAAGATTATCTTTAAAAATAAATGACTTAGAATATTCGTACCCATTAACCGCTCTAATAAAATCAAAAATTTATTAGGAGTTGGGGGAAGATGGGTCGGGAGTGGGAACGGGGTTTTGGGGTGTGCGTGTAATATCAGGCTGTTGCGAACTGATCGAAAGAGCGCGCTGGAGCACATTGTAGTACACCTCATCCGGGATCAGCTATGAGGTCACTGAGGACCTAAACGCTTGTCAGGCCTCTTCTTGCAAAATCGGGGGAGTCCATACAAGCCGCTGATTTTGGCCCGGATGGCCAAAATCAGTACGGCATTTGCGAAAGCGTTTAGCGTCGAAACTCAACTGGGTCTGCAAGGCGTCAACCCCCGGCCTTGGATTCCGGCATCAGAGAAGGAGCGCATGCGGCGCGAATCTTCCCGGTAACGCGTCGTTTCACCCGCCGCTACGGCCTCTTTTTGCAGCCGTCGCCTAGGGTGAAACCCCGGGTGCGCCGGCTTTCCTACGCATTGCTCTTCTTGGCTTTGGCGGCGCGGCGTGACTTTGGCTTCCCGGAAATATCCAGCTGGAACTTCACCGGACCACGGTAGGTCTTGCCGTCCTTGCCCTGAAACTCGCCGTTGACCGGTGCGCGCTTGTTGTACGGGCTACTCAGGATCGCCACGTGACCGGCGGGAAAGGGTACGGACTCGACGACGCCGGTGCCTTCCAGGTGCTTGTTCGCGCCCGTGGCGCACTTGGGCGTCACCAGGTCATCCTTGAGCGCATAGTCTTGATACCAGTACATATTCATCTCGGCAAGCTTCTTGACGTTGAGCGTTTCGCCGAAGAGCTTCACGGGTAGATCGCCGTTGTCCGCGATCGGCTCCTGGAAGGTCAGGGAGCTCATGTTGTGAATGTCGAACGGCAGGTGCACCCGCTCCTTGAGCAGCCAACGGAACAGGGCGGCGGTGGTCTTGCCCGGGTTCAGGTTGGTCGCTTTGTGGAGCGACGCCTGATTCAATACCTTAATCAGAGGCGTTTCCCTGTCGATTGCCACGAAACGCATGCCGAGGCTGAGCAAGAAGCCGTTGGCGACCTTGTTGCCATTGGGCAGGGTTTCGGTGAGATAATCGTGGTGCATGACCGGCATTCCGGCGACGCCCTCGCTGTAGGTGCCGTCGATAGGCGCCACGTTGGTGATCAGTGTGTCGCAGCTGTCTTGAAGTTTACCCGATAGCACATTAATGAGGCTGATATAGCCGCCCTGGCAAGTGCCGTTCAGGGTTATCTTCTGGCCGTGCTTCTCGGCTACCTTGGCGCACAGCTCGGCGGTTTCCAGGCAGTCCCGCTCCGGCGTTGTGGTCTGCACCGCCTCGGTCGTCATGATGTCCTTGGTGATACGCACATAGGTCGGGATGCCCTCGTTCGCGAATGCGTGAGCGTAGCTCTTGTTTTCGAATGGGAGGAATCCGAGGATGTGCGCACCGAGCATATAGGGCGGTATCAGGAGCACGGGTTTGAGGTCGTCGCGCACCTTCACGCCTTCTTTGATCGGCAAGACCTGGTACAACAGGAAGGTGTCCGTCTCGTGGACCAGCTCGTAGTCCGAAGTATTGAACTGGAAGCCGAATTCGTCCTTGATCTTCTCGATCTCCTCGTGGAAGCCGGCGACCGCCTCCATGATCTCGGCTTCGCGCTGCAGATAGCCGGAGATCTTCTCACCGTCCTGCTTCAGCACCGAGTTGAGAAAGGCCTGCATACCCTCACCGATTTGGTCCCAAACCGCGTCCCGCAATTTTTCGCTGGTCGCGGCCATTCCCTTTTCCATCAACTTGCTCTTGTGGACCAGCACCTCCATGGTCTCTTCCAGGCTCATCGGATTGGTGAGCGATGCCTGCATGGCAATCTGGGCGGCCAGAAGGTAGCTTTCGCCCATCTCCGTGAACTCATGGGTAGACGCCCGCGTAAGGGCAACGCAGTAGCGCATCAAATTAGCGTTTGCTTTGGTAATGTCTTGCATGATCTCCAACATGGTGGTCCTCCTCTTTTTGTTGTGGTGTGTTGCTCACCGATGATTGCGTAATTAGGCAAGCATCGGAAAGCGAACGTCGGTCATAAGGAGGTTCACCGCGCCTCGGATGCGCAATACCGAGTATTCGAACTCGGGACGCATGTCGACCGCGCAGACAAGGCACGTGCACGTACCGATGCTAGGCTCTGAGAGAGCGTCATGAACCTTCCTCCAATGGTGTCGGGGCTGATCGTTGGGTGTTGTTTCCGTGCGATCGTGACCCGTGTCGCGGCGTGTTTCTGACACCTCGCTCGTTGTGTTGTACCCCGCCGTCAGGGCAGGAATGAATTTAGAATGCGGCTGCCTCGATCTCCAGATAAGCGCGGTTCAAATTGCGCCTGATTTCCTCATCGAAGCCGGCCAGTCGGACCAGCGCGCGCCGGCCGCAACCACCTGGTCCTTCATCTCGAATTCGCTGATGCCGGCATCAAAGAGTTTGGCAACCGTCGTGTACAGCGCATTGTATCGTAAATAAGAAATATTAAAGACCTTTTTTATGAACCGGCAACGTACTGAAAGACCGCGGCGTTGTCAATCACAAAAGCCATCGGTGCGAACTCGAGGGTTTGTAGCCCTTGAAGGGGCTGTTTGCCAATCATTGTGACGAAATTCGAGGTGTCGAGCCGGTGGCGAGCGCGGGAGATTATCGGTTCTGGAGCTGATTCGGATTGAATTGGGGTGTCGGGCGGAATAAGGCTGTTTCGAAGAGATCGAGAGGCCGATCTGGGTGAATGACGGGACTCAGTAGTGTGTTCTGAATAGTCCGATCGGATCCCAGTTTTTACACATTAGCCACAATCATCGGCATTTGAAGTAAAAACTTCGTGGCAATCGAGTGGTTATTCGTTGCGAGCTTTGGATTATCTGGTGCTTGAAAGCAGCGTACCTCGCTACCCACCAGCCACGCTTTAATTTTCCAATAACTCGTTTTCCAACATATCAGCTTCGTCTTCGAGGGCGCGTTGCTCCCGTTGCAGCATCCACAGATGAGCATATAAGCCTTGCTGGGCCAGGAGCTCCCGATGCGTGCCGTGTTCCACAATATGTCCCTGATCCATCACCAGGATCTGATCGGCGTCGACAATCGTGGACAAGCGATGCGCGATCACCAGTGTGGTGGTCCGCTCGGAGACATTTTTAAGCGCGGCCAGAATGAACTTCTCGGAACGGGAATCCAAGCTGGAAGTGGCTTCATCAAAGATTAGAATACGTGGATTTTTGAGAATCACGCGGGCAATCGCCACACGCTGTTTTTCTCCTCCCGACAGTTTCAAACCGCGCTCACCGACCACGGTGTCATAACCTTGTGGAAGCGACTGGATATAATCATGAATATCGGCCAATCGAGCCGCCCGCTCGACTTGCGCAGAATCCGCTTGAGGGTTGGCGTACTGGATGTTATAAAAAATCGATTCATTAAACAGCACGGTGTCTTGAGGCACGATACCAATAGCCTGCCGCAAACTTTCCTGAGAGCAGTCACGAATATCCTGGCCATCGATCAAGATCCTGCCCTCATCCACATCGTAGAAACGGAACAATAGGCGGGCTAACGTGGATTTTCCCGCGCCCGAGGGCCCAACAACCGCAAGCTTGCGTCCGGGAGGGATCTCGAAACTGAGATCATGCAGGATCTGGCGCTCAGCCTGGTAGGCAAAATTCACCTGCTCGAATCGCACCTGCGCTTGCTTCACGTCAAGCCTTGCCGCTCCCGGCCGGTCATTAATCTCGGGTTGCTGATCCAGCAATTTCCAGATCATATCCATATCCGCAAAGGCATAGTTGAGCGTACGGTAAATCACGCCCAAAAAATTTAGGGGCATAAACAATTGCAGCATCAGCGCATTGACCAATACCAAGTCTCCCAGGCTCAAGGTTTTGTTGATTACGCCTTGTGCGGCGAAAACCATGATCAGCGCGGTGCCTATGGCGATAATAAAACCCTGACCGAAATTGAGCAGCGACATCGTCGTTATGCTTTTTACAGCGGCATTTTCCCAGGCGTGCAACGTTTGATCATAGCGCTTGATCTCGAACCGTTCATTGTTAAAGTATTTTACGGTCTCGTAGTTCATAAGGCTGTCAATGGCCTGGCCATTGGCCTCGGAATCCAAGCGATTCATGGTGTGGCGAAAGTGCATGCGCCAGTTAGTCACGGTAAGGGTAAAAAATACATAAATCACTACGGTGACACACGTGACTATGGCGAATCGTGCGGGATATTGTCCGAGCAATAACACGGCGACCAGCATAAATTCCGCCACCGTGGGTAATATATTGAACACCAGATAATTGAGGATCGAGCTGACACTGAGGGTTCCCCGCTCCAAGTCCCGGGCGATGCGCCCGGTGCGCCGATCCAGATGATAGCGCAGGGACAAATTATGCAGATGCTGTAATACCTTGGATGAAAGCGAGCGCATGGCGCTGAACCGCACCCGAGCAAACACGGCATCGCGCAACTCGTTAAATAGTGTGGTGGTCATTCTGAGCAGGCCGTAGGCGATCAGCAGCGTCATGGGTAACAACACGGTTTGCCCTTTGCTGTGATCCAGAGCATCCACAATCTGCTTTAACACTAAGGGAACACCCACAGTGGCTAGCTTGGCGATGACCAGGCTCAAGAGCGCCATCAACACTCTGCCCCGATAACCCCACAGGTGGGGCAACAATCGCTTGGCATTATGCCAATCGGCGCGCTGTCGGCTAGGGGCGTGGGTACGGGGATAGCGATAACTCATTTGTCAAGCTGATCAAGGATTCGATATTTAGGATTTTCAAGGTTGAGTTAATCGGGCATTCGGTAATCAGGTGAAACACCGACAGACTGTCTTACAGCTTTTGGATACGGGTTGCAAATCGAAACCTAAAGCGGTATTAACAATCGGCCTAGTTTAGCGGGCTTTGACTGAACGGTGAAAGTCATATTATGTGGCCTCGATTTTCCCCCGGAAGTCAGTCTGAGTTGAGATCTTAGAGGTTCTGGCTTGAAACTGACGAAAAAAGCATTGATTTCACCTAAGATCTTGTGAACCCCGGGCAACTAGACCACACTAACTCATAAATTATTCGGGCGATGCGAGCGCGAAAGGATAGCGAAACCCCAACAGGAAAATCCCGTCGAGGGAACACCGACAATTAAAACCAGACAAGCAAACCCAGTAGGATGTCGAACCCAAGCCAATCCCAAGCCATGGAATATCGCCTTGAAGCGAGGGAACTCCTGTGCGTGCGCGATGACCGGGTACTGTTTCAGGATTTAACGTTCTCCGTTGCCGCCGGAGAAACCCTATTGCTCGAAGGGCGTAACGGCAGCGGCAAGACCTCACTGTTACGGATCCTGTGCAGTATCCGCCTGCCTGATGCCGGCTCTGTGGCGTGGTGCGGCACGGATATCCAGAAACTGGGGGCAGATTTTCATGAGCAGCTCACCTATGTCGGTCATCGCGATGGAATAAAACAAGATCTGACACCCGAGGAAAATCTGCGCATGGCGCATGCGCTCGGGCGGGCCAACTCGTCTAACAGTTATGCGGACGTATTAGAACGCTTCGGTCTGTACGGTTTCGAGGACATCCCCACTTATAATCTCTCGGCAGGACAGCAACGCCGCTTAGCCTTGGCACGACTGTTGATCACCGAGTCCCGCCTGTGGATTCTAGACGAACCCTTCACCTCGCTCGACCGCCACGGCATCCATTTATTTGAAGCCATTATGGACGAACATATCGCTTCCGGAGGCATGTTGGTGCTGA
Organism: uncultured Gammaproteobacteria bacterium; assembly: GCA_963731655.1. Taxonomy (GTDB): domain Bacteria; phylum Pseudomonadota; class Gammaproteobacteria; order JAAEPA01; family JAAEPA01; genus CAVSWL01. The sequence goes on from CAVSWL010000006.1 coordinate 48,276, forward strand.
CTACTCACCATAAAGTGAACCTGAACGCCGCCTCGGTACAGCGGATCGATCTATCCCGATGAGCGTTATTCGATGAGTTCCAAATCCCTCACTCGAGCCTTCTTGTTGCTCCTCCGACGAGATCTGATACTGGCACTGCGTCACCGATCCGAAATCGCCAATCCACTGCTGTTCTTCGTGCTCGTCACCACCCTCTTCCCACTGGGTATCGGCGCTAATCCCGAACTGCTGCGGAGCGTGGCCCCCGGTGTAATCTGGGTGGGCGCCCTATTAGCCTCGCTGCTGGCTTTGGATGGCATGTTTCGCTCGGATTTCGAGGATGGAACCTTGGAGCAGTTTTTACTCAGCGCACATCCGGTATCCCTGCTTGTGATCGCTAAGGTACTGGCCCACTGGTTGGTCACCGGTCTGCCCCTGCTGGCCATTGCTCCCCTATTGGGAGTATTCCTCATGTTGCCGGGTCAGTCCATTCTAGTGCTGATTCTGACATTAGCGTTGGGCACACCGATTCTCAGTCTGATCGGAGCCGTGGGCGTCGCCCTCACGGTGGGGTTACGCCGGGGAGGGATCATTCTTTCTTTGCTGGTTTTGCCCCTGTACGTTCCGGTGTTAATATTCGCCTCCAATGCAGTGGAAACGGCGGCGGCCGGTATTCCGGTAACCGCGCAAATTTCCATCTTGGGCGCTATGTTGGCGCTCGCCCTGAGCCTCGCGCCTGTGGCGACGGCGGCCTCTTTGCGCATCAGTCTAAGTTGATTATGATCATTCGATTCTTCCATCAATTATCGTCACCGCGGTATTTCTATACCCTGGCCGGCCGCTTCGCGGTCTGGCTCGGCGTCGCCTGCGCGTTGTTGCTAGTCGCCGGGCTCTACTTGGGACTCGTAGTCGCTCCCCCAGATTATCAACAAGGGGAGAGCTACCGGATTATTTTCATTCATGTTCCCGCCGCCTGGATGTCGTTGTTCATTTATGTGGTGATGGCCATCAGCGCCGCGATCGGCCTGATCTGGCGCATTAAACTGGCGGAGGTTATTGCGATCAGCAGCGCACCCATCGGCGCCTCATTTACCTTTCTGGCCCTGGTGACCGGTTCGTTGTGGGGCAAGCCCATGTGGGGCACTTGGTGGGTCTGGGATGGCCGGCTCACCTCCGAGCTGTTGCTGTTGTTTCTCTATCTGGGCGTGATTGCGTTGCACAATGCGGTCGAGGATAAACGCACCGCCGCCCGCGCCGTGGCCATCCTGGCGATCGTCGGTGTAGTTAACATCCCCATTATCCATTACTCTGTGGAGTGGTGGAATACGCTGCACCAGGGTCCCACCGTCACCAAGTTCGGCGCACCTTCCATCCATTGGACCATGCTCGTGCCGCTGCTGATCATGGCCGTGGCATTCAAGCTGTACTACGCAACCGTGGTGCTGATGCGTTCGCGTTGCGAAGTGCTTGAACGTGAACGGAATAGCCGCTGGGTCAGGGAACTCCCGGAGGTGCAATGAGTCTTACAGAATTTCTGCACATGGGGGGCTACGCCTTCTATGTTTGGACATCCTACGGTCTCGCCCTGGTGGTGCTGATGGCTAATCTGGTGGCACCGATGCGGCATCGTAGTAAATTGCTCGCGGATTTTGCGCGCAAACATCGCCGGGAACGCCGCTCAGCCGAACTTGCGAAAGAAAACGACGACGGCTCTCAACAGCAAAACGATAAACCGGATTAAATTAATAATACTAACCCGAGCTTCCGGGTTAACGAATGCCAGAGGAACAAAGCGATAAATGACACCCGCTCGGAAAAAACGTCTAGTGCTCGTGGTGTTAATGGTCGTGGGCGTCGCCATTGCAACCGCACTAGCGATCAACGCCTTCAACAAAAATCTCATGTTTTATTACCCCCCCAGCGAAGTGGTAGCGGGTAAGGCGCCTCCCGATCATCCGTTCCGAATGGGTGGATTGGTCACCCCCGGTAGCGTGAAGCGGCTCGCCGATGGCCTCACCGTTGAGTTCGACTTGAACGATACGATTAAATCCGTAAAAGTCGTGTATACAGGAATCCTTCCGGATTTATTTCGAGAAGGACAAGGAATTATCGCCATGGGGCGATTGCGCGGCGACGGCGTCTTCGCGGCCGAGGAAGTGCTCGCCAAGCACGATGAGAACTATATGCCGCCGGAAGTGGCCAACACCTTAAAAGACGCTCAACAGAAGAAATCTCATGCCAGTTCACCAGGAGTTCAACAACCATGACACCTGAACTCGGACATTTTGCACTGATCCTTGCGCTATGTTTAGCTATTGTGCAATCCAGCTTTCCCCTCGCCGGAACATTCACCAGAAACTCCAATTGGATTGCCCTAGGCCGCACCATGGCTTGGGGGCAGTTTACTTTTCTGGTGATGGCCTTTGCCTCTCTGGCCTATGCCTTTCAGACCGATGACTTTTCCGTCGCCTACGTCGCGGAGAATTCGAACACGCAATTGCCACCAATCTACAAGTTCTCCGCAATCTGGGGCGCACACGAGGGCTCACTGTTGCTGTGGGTGCTGCTGTTGAGTAGCTGGGGACTCGCCGTCTCCGTGTTCAGCCGTAATCTGCCCGCGGTAGTGCTGGCAAGGGTGCTCGCGGTGATGGGCATGGTGAGCATCGGCTTTCTTTTGTTCATGTTATTGACCTCTAACCCCTTCGAGCGGCTATTTCCTGCCCCAATGGAGGGACGCGATTTGAATCCGCTGCTGCAGGATCCGGGTTTGGCCATTCATCCTCCCATGCTCTACATGGGCTATGTGGGGTTCTCTGTCGCGTTCAGCTTCGCCATCGCCGCGCTCATCGGGGGCAAACTCGACGCCGCCTGGGCACGCTGGTCGCGCCCGTGGACCACCACAGCCTGGGTCTTTCTGACCATTGGCATCTCCCTGGGGAGCTGGTGGGCTTACTACGAACTCGGTTGGGGCGGCTGGTGGTTTTGGGATCCTGTCGAAAACGCGTCCTTCATGCCTTGGCTCGTCGGCACCGCATTGATCCACTCTCTGGCCGTAGCAGAGAAACGCGGAGCCTTTAAGAGTTGGACCGTGCTGCTGGCGCTTGGCGCCTTTTCCATGAGCCTGTTGGGCACCTTCTTGGTGCGATCCGGGGTGTTGACTTCGGTACACGCCTTCGCTACCGATCCAAGCCGAGGTATTTTTATCCTCAGTTTTTTGGGCATCGTCATCGGCGGTTCGTTATTGCTTTATGCGTGGCGCGCGCCTACGGTGATGGGGGGAGGACGTTTCGATCTGGTCTCCAGGGAAACCTTTCTGCTGGGCAACAATCTGATCCTGGTCACCGTCGCCGCGTTTATTTTATTGGGAACCTTGTTCCCCCTAATCTACGATGCTCTGGGGCTTGGAAAAATCTCCGTGGGCTTTCCCTGGTTCAACCGCATGTTTCTCAGCTTCATGCCGTTGCTGTTGGTGTTGATGGGTATCGGCCCGCGGGTGAGATGGAAGCGGCATGATCCAAAGGAGCTGGTGCGTGAGCTATGGTTAGCTTTCTCGATCAGCATCGTATTGGGTCTCGCGGCCTCCTTGCCCATCTATGGCGTCTACTCGCTCTGGGTGAGCCTGGGCGTTGGGTTGGCCGTCTGGCTGTTGCTCTCACACCTGATCAACCTGCGGGAGCGTTTTAAACACAAAACAACATGGGGTGCGATTTGGCGGGATTTTGCCGGTCAAGGCCGAAGTTATTACGGCATGGTGCTCGCCCACCTGGGAGTGGCCGTAACGGCCATTGGGATCACTTTTGTGTCCATCTATGGCATCGAAAAAGACATCAAGCTGTCCCCAGGAGAACATATCGATGTGGGCGGGTATGAGTTCCTGTTCGAGGGTGTAACCGAAACGCCGGGACCGAACTACCGCGCACATCGGGGCCAGTTTGACGTCTCCAAAGAAGGAAAGCACGTTACGGTGCTGCACCCCGAAAAGCGCATGTATTTAGTCCAAACTAAACCCATGACCGAAGCGGCCATTGACGCCGGGTTAACCCGGGATCTCTACGTTTCCTTGGGAGAACCTCTCGGAAGTGGAGCCTGGAGTCTACGCGTTTACTATAAACCTTTTGTCCGCTGGATCTGGCTCGGCGGGGTGCTCATGGCGTTGGGCGGCCTACTGGCGATTTCGGACCGGCGTTACCGCATGACTCTGCGCCGCAAGGCAACCGTCCCTGATCGTCTAACACAAACCCTGGCATCCCAAGAAAGTAGCTAATGACACGTTATCTCATTCCTGCGGGGTTGTTCGCCGTTGTGGTCGTCTTCCTCGCCATCGGTCTGAATCTGGACCCCAAAAAAGTGCCTTCGCCCCTTGTCGGTAAACCTATGCCAGAGTTTACGCTGACGCGCTTGGACAGTCCCCAAGCCACGATCAGCAACGCGGATATCAAAGGTAGCGTAGCGTTGTTGAATGTATGGGCGACGTGGTGCGTTTCATGCCGCGCGGAACACGAAGTATTGCTAGCCCTGGCCAACACGGGCAAGGTCAAGATCTACGGGCTGAATTACAAAGACAACCGCGAAGACGCCCAACGCTGGCTGCGGGTCTATGGAAATCCTTATATTGCCAATGCCTTTGATGGCGATGGGAGAATCGGTATCGATTGGGGTGTCTACGGTACACCGGAGACCTTTCTAATTGACCCGCAGGGAATCATCCGCGACAAGATCATCGGCCCGATCACCGGAGAAGTCATGCAACAGCAGCTCCTCCCCGCCATCGAAAAATTGCAATCCACCATGATATCAACGAAAGGATGAAACCGAGCTTCTTGCGCTTAACTGCGATCCTCGTGCTGCTCAGTAGCGCCACGGCTCATGCCAATCTGGAGTCCTTTGATTTCAGTGGCCCGGTGAGCGAACAACGTTACCGCGCCCTCATCGAACAATTGCGGTGCTTGGTTTGCCAGAATGAGTCCCTGGAGGCCTCGAACGCCGAGCTGGCTGGCGATCTGCGTAAAGAAATCTATGAGATGATGGCCAAGGGCCAAAGCGATCGAAAAGTCATCGATTTCTTAATCGCTCGTTACGGCGATTTCGTGCTTTACAATCCACCGTTAAAACCCTCCACTTATTTTCTCTGGTTCGGCCCCTTTGCACTGTTCATTCTTGCTGGTTTTGCACTCTACCGTAGCATACACCGGCGCAGTTTGTCGGTAGAAACCCAATTGACCGAGGAAGAACAAGCGCGAATAAACCAGGTTCTAGGTAAATTCCCGACCAGCAGAGAGCAAGGACGATGAGCCTATTTTGGATTCTCGCCGGCGGCATGATTCTGCTCGCTTTGATTTTCTTGCTGCCGCTCATAAGCAAGAAGAGCCAACGTGTTCAGATCAGCACGGAGCAGCTCAATATCGACTTGATCAAACAACAACTGGCCGAGCTCGAAACGGACCTGAATAACGGCAAGTTGGATGCGGACGACTATGCGGCGGCAAGAAAAGATCTGGAGAAAGAGCTGCTCTATGACTTGACGGGAACCTCCCATGCGAGCGGTGAAACGTCGGAAAGGCGTGGTCGCTGGGCCATTGTTGTTTTGATCTTCGCGATTCCAGCAACCTCGATTATGCTCTATCAACAATTTGGAACAAACCGTCTCTTCTCCACGTCGCCGGCTGAAAAGGGCTTAGCCGCAGAGGGACACCCCGCTCAAGGTGCACAAGCACCTTCCCTAGAAGAAATGATCGCCATGCTTGCCGCCAAACTCGAGCAGCAACCCAACAATCCTAAAGGGTGGTACATGCTGGCGCGTTCTTATATGGCGCTCAACCGGTATAGCGAGGCAGTCGAAGCGTATCAGAAACTACACGAACTGACCGGCGACCAACCCGAGATCTTAGTCAGCTATGCGGATGCCCTGGCGATGGTGCACAATGGCAAGCTAGCAGGTAAACCGCTTGAATTAATCAACAGAGCCTTGGCGCTCAACCCCGCCCAACCCCAGGGTCTGTGGTTGGCCGGTATGGCCGCCAGTCAGCAGGGTGATTACACATCCGCCGTGGCTCATTGGCACCAACTCGCGCCTTTGCTGAAGGATGATCCGGACTCCTTAACTGAGATTAATCAACTGATCGCGCAAGCGGAGCAGCGCGGCAACCTCCCCCATGAGCCGCCAACAATGGCGTCAACCGCCCCGGAAGCAAAAGCCGAGGCTTCCCTCGCCGACACACCGAGTCCGGCTGCTCAAAAGGCATTGACGGTCAACATCACTCTGGATCCCGCCCTAAACCAACAAACCTCGCCGGACGATATCTTGTTTGTCTTTGCCCAGGCGACCGAAGGCCCTCCCATGCCCTTGGCGGTAGTGCGCAAGCAGGTCAAAGATCTTCCTTTGAAAGTGACTCTAGACGATTCAATGGCCATGGCGCCCGGTATGCGCTTGTCGAATTATTCGCAAGTAAAAGTGGGTGCGCGTGTTTCAAAGTCCGGTAACGCCATGCCGCAAAGCGGCGATTTCTACGGCGAAGTCAACCCGGTCGCAGTAGCTCAGGGCGGGACCGTGAAGATCACGATTGATCATAAAATGCCCTGAACGCACATTGGGATCGCATTGCCGCGCTGGTGCCTGGTTAGGTTGCATAATGCAATAAGAATCCCGCGAGGCTGCTTTAGCGCTTGCAAAATCATTGAAATTGGAACACCCCATTTATTATTATATAGTTATATATTTTTATGGTTAAATATGTTGACCTGCAAGCTGTGTCGGCGTGGAACCATCCAAAATCGCCGTCATCGCTGGATTGATTGCTTAAAATTGGAGAAAACTTGTGAGCAACGCGCTGAACTATCTGATAGCCGCCCGCCCTGATGCCATTAAACCGTATTTCAAGTTCCTGAAAGAAGCCGGGAAACACCTCGACCCCCGCACTCGTGATCTGATATCGGTAATCACCAAGGTGGATGTACAGACCGAAGCCGGGTTTCGGCAGTATTTGACTCGGGCACTGCGCAACGGCGCCAGCGCAAATGAGGTCATCGACGCGTTACTCATGGCATTCCCCACCCTGGGGCTCGCGAAAATCGTGTGGGCGGTGGATATATTGCTGGACATGGATATTCCGGAGTTCCGCCCTGAAAACTTGTTTGCCGAACCCTCCTGGCACAAGGTGGCTCCGCTCGATGATTTGGACTCCGAAGGCATCAGCTACCGGGATTGCGATGGCCGAAGTCTCTTCATCTACCGAAGTCACGAGACATTGCGTGTCTATGACAGCCGCTGTCCTCACCAAGTCACGAATATTCCTCATTTGGCCTTGAACGGCACGCAGCTGACCTGTCCCAAGCACAATTGGAAATTCGATGCCATTACAGGCGAATGTATCGACATCGGTGACCGCCCGCTCAATCAATTCGAACACAAAATCGAAAACAGCACGCTACATGCCTATTGGTAGCGGGAGCGAACGCACTGTTCCGTGGTGTAAGATTGGATTCAAGGCCGACGAGCGCTGCGCCGCAGCCTCTTTCCTTAGTCCGAAGATTTGCGAAACATCTCCGGATCGAGGTGAAACCGGTTGAGCAATTTATAGAAATCCGTACGGTTTCGTCTTGCCAACCGTGCGGCCTGCGTTACATTCCCTCGGGTTATCTGCAATAGTTCGACCAGATATTCCCGTTCAAACCGCTCCTGGGCTTCCGCGAACGACATGATCTGACCACTTTTACCCCGTAACGCCTTATCCACCAATTTGGCGGAAATAAGCGGGTTGGTTGACAATGCCACCGTTTGTTCAACCACATTCAGCAGTTGTCGCACATTTCCGGGCCAAGGTGCCGCGATCAATAATTCCATCGCTTCTTGAGAAAACCCTTTGATTTTTTTTTGGCTGCGCTGGGTGGCCGTAACTAAAAAATGGTTGGCCAGTAAGGGGATATCCTTGCGCCGCTGCGCCAACGGGGGCAGTTCGAGTGTGACGACATTGAGGCGGTAATAGAGATCCTCACGCATCACGCCGGCCGTCACGGCGGTTTCCATATCCACATGCGTGGCCGAAATTACGCGAACATCCACCCTCTGGGACTGAGTTGAGCCGATTGGCCGGACTTCCCGTTCTTCCAATACCCGCAGCAATTTTGCTTGAAAAATCAATGGCATATTCCCGATCTCATCCAAAAAGAGCGTGCCGCCATCGGCTGCCTGAAACAGGCCCTTATGGGTTTGAGTCGCCCCGGTGAATGAGCCCTTGGCATGGCCAAACAGTTCGGATTCGAGCAAAGTCTCGGGCACCGCGGCGCAATTGATCGCAACAAAGGGCTGATCTTTGCGGGCACTCGCTTTATGGATCGCCTTGGCCAGAAGCTCTTTACCGGTGCCACTCTGGCTCTGAATCAATACGCTAACATCGCTTTCCGCCACCAGCTTGGCCTGTCTCAGCAACTCGTCCATGATCTCGCTGCAGCTAATAATCTCTTGGCGCCATTCATCTCCAACCTGGGACGGCGCAGCGCGAGCACTTTTACCACCCAAGCGGATCGCATCCTCGATATTCGTCAGCAGAACCTTGCTATCAAAGGGTTTGGTAAGATAGCTAAACACACCACGGCGGGTGGCCTCCACGGCATCGGGTATGGTGCCGTGCGCGGTGAGGATAATGACCGGCAACGCTGGAAAGTGCTCGTGAATGCTCTCAAACAGCGCCATCCCATCCATCCCATCCATACGCAAATCGGTAATCACCACCTCAGGCTGATATCCCGCCAAACGCCCCAAAGCCTTTTTTCCACTATCCACAGCATCCACACTAAAACCCGCGGCCCCAAGCCTGATGGATAGCAACCTAAGTAGGCTTGGATCGTCATCGACCAGCAGGATTTTAGCTTTTTCCATCATCAAGCTGCGTCTCCCGTGAAGGTCGAACCACCGGATTTTCCCGTTTAATTAAACTCTCCTCAATCGCCTTTAGTTGATTCAATTGTTTTTCCATTTTTTGTCTCAGCTCGCGTTCTTTTCTTAACTCGTCCTTGACGCGGTTATAGTCATTAAGCTGGCCCTGCAGTTTCCCAACGACCGTCGATTGCCGCTCCCGCTCCTTTAATGCATCCAGCAGCAACAACGCAAATGCCCGATTGTCCCCGACCTCGTCCTCCGTTGTCTCAAGATAGTGGGTTAACAATTTCTGGGCTCTTTGGTCATCTCTGAACGGCTCGTTGGATAGGCTCAACAGGAGCGACAAGCGTAGCGCATCGCCCTGCGCCTTATGCTTATCTGTATCGAATTCATGGGCTACCCGCTCATACTCCTGTAGACGAGCCAGGGTATTCAGCTGCTGAATCCAGGCATAATAATTTAACATGTCCAGGCTCTCGCTGCCCGCCTGCGATATCCCTCGAGAGGCGGTCTGTGGTTTCCGGTGCGGTGTTCCCCAGCTACAACCGCTTTCACATCCGGCTAAGACACTCAATAAGCACAAGATCCAGAGAATTTTCGAACGGAATCGCCAACGTCCCATGCGTAGGTCACTTATGGTTGTATTAACGGAAGGGACAGCTGAAAATGAGCGCCCTTATCTTGGTCGAGTATCTCAACCCTTCCATGGTGCATCTTTACGTACTCCTGGACAATCGCAAGCCCCAAGCCTGTGCCCTTCACATGACCTTTCGCGCTCACATGACCTTGATAGAATGCCTCGAAGACTCTATGGCGTTCTTGCGAATCGATGCCCGGTCCTTCATCCTGCACGTTCACTACTGCGACATTATCATTGGATACAAGTTCTACCGTGACTTTGCCTCCCATCGGCGAAAATTTAATCGCATTCGAAAGTAGATTGTCCACTATGGTTTTAATTTTCTCGCGGTCTCCGCAGATTTCAACCGCAGCCAGTTTTTCTTCGATCGCCAATTGCTTGGATAGTGAAATCAAGCGGTGATCAGCCAGTACTCCGCGAATGGTGTCATCCAATTGCAACTGAACAACGTGCAGCTTCGAAGGCTGGGAGATCGCTACATTAAACTTCAGCAGATCTTCGATGCGTTTTTGCAACTGTATGCTGTTGTCACGCAGTATCGCCGCCACTTCCGCCTGCTCCGGGGTTAGTGATCCCACCACCTCTTCGTTGAGTAATTCTGCGCCTTCGCGGATGACACTCAGTGGTGTCTTCAGCTCGTGAGAGATGTCCCTCAAAACAGATCTTTTTTGCTCTTCTAACTCATTTAACCGGACCCGCAGCCAATCGAGCCGAATGCTCAGTTCACGCAAATCCTGGGGTCCCCCGACCGAGATAGGCTCAGAAAACTCACCAGAACCCAAGCGTCGAATCTCGTGATCGATGCGCCTCAAAGGGCTGGTAATCAGCACCGTAAACGTTGCCGCTAAGATCAGCGTGATTGGAATCAAGGGTATCGCAAGAATCAGCAATATCCGCTTAGCCCGCTGAGCCTGGCGACGCACATCATCGGCGTCGCCAGCAATATATTGACTAATCTCGTAAGTTAGGGTGTGCGCCGCCTCCGCCATGGGTGGGAACTCCGCCAGAGGTTTGGCTGTTCCACCCTTATCGCCCACGGTCTGTTGGAAACTGAGATAGAGGTCCTGCTCAAGTTGTATGAGGCGCTCGAGCTGTTGACGTGCGCTGGGGCTAAGGTCCAATGCGGACAGCACATGAGCGGCTTGTGTGAACTCAGCGCGCCGATCCTTATAGATCTGATAGAAATTGCGGTCATGCAACACCTGAAATTGCCTGACAGTGCGTTCCATCGCCGTAACCTGTTCGACGATTATACGACTTGCCCTCACCGTTTGGGCCGTATCTAAAACCACCTTGCGCCCTCTTCCCGCCAAGCCGTCGACTTGAACCACAGCGATCATCAAAGCCAGAATTAAAGGCAAGGAAACCACCAAAAAACCTATTAAGGTCAGTTGGAGAATGGAAGTCGGAATTCGTATGTTCACTACGGAATGTTCGATACACGGCGGTTAGGCGCTAAGTTGCCAGTTAAGCGCCCTGATTATCGTGGGGTAAATCATAGTGGAGTACGGCTCGTTGAATAGGGCTGTTCGCACCGGTTTATTGAAGCATCGCACCACGAACCGACCTTGCACCTCTGGGCAATCGCTCAGTGTCTGAAGTCTACCTCAGTCCGAGGACCAAAGCATTGCTGCTCGACCAAGCACTGACCAAATGAATCACTCATAAGGAGGACAAGAAGATGCCTGCGGTCAAGAAGTTGCACCAAAGCTTGGAGAACGGCTCCAAGCCGACCCATAATCTTCGGGCATTCGTTTAAGGCCTTGTGCTTGCTGGCACGCGGCCCCTTGGGACACCCGTGCTGTGTGCCGTTGGCCAGCCGTATTCATGAAGGCGTGGTGTTTGCTATCAGTCACCAGCGGATCCTGCTGGACAAGTTCGCACGGCTTTTTCTGGATCTCGTTAGCCACATCAATGTCCCCACTGCGCTAATTGTCGACGCATATTATGCCAGCCGCTGTGAACGGGGTCTCTTCGTGCCTGGCGGAGCCTGCGAACTTAAGGTACGTAATGTTAGCGGATAAGCCGATAGACGAGTAAAACCAGTAACGTCAACACGACGGTGCCGAATAACCACGGGCCACTGTTATGCACCAGCGCCAGAACCGGTTCCAGATGATGGCCAAGTACCTCCGTTGCGATGCTCCAGACCCCGATCCACAGGACCACCCCAGCCAGGTTATAAAGCGTGAATCGGTGCCAGCGCACCTCGGCGGTTCCGGCCACGAGTGAACCGTATTGCCGCGTGCCATCGAAAAAGGGGGCAGCCACGAGCAGCGCGGCGCCCCAGCGTTCAAACAGACTGTGCAGCCGTCGCAAGTGGTGACGATCTACGAGTCCAATCCGCAATAGCAACCGACGTCCACCCCTCCTGCCGATGAAATAGGACAGTTGACTCCCCGTCAGAATCCCGATCGCGGCCAAACCTACAACCGGTACGATAGACATCTCACCCCGACTGGCCAAGATTACGGAGGCAATCAGCAGGGTGAGTCCCGGCGCAGGGATGCCGATACCCTCAAGGAACATAGCACCGAACAGCACGATGATCACCGGGCGATCAGACGCTGCTTGGGGCCATCATTGTGGATCCTGCTGAAATGCGAAATGGGTGGTGGTCCCGGTGTCGCGATAGGCGGCGATCCGGGCGTCATCCGGCGGGTGATGCGCGGGTTCAGTCCCTTGGTCAGGGGGTTCCGGGCGTGGACCGAGCAGGTCGATCAGCTGCTGGTGGTTCACGACTTCCTGTTCAAGTAGACAGGCAGCGAGCCGATCGAGTTTGTCGCGTTCCCGCGTGAGCAAGGTCGTTACGACCTCGTGTTGTTTTTCGAGCAGGCGGTGGACTTCCTGGTCGATCCGGTCAGCGGTGCGCTCGCTAGGGCCGCGGTCGCGCCCCAACTCGTAACCCAAAAAGCGCTCCTGCGCGCTGTCTTGATAGGCGGCGAGACCCAGCTCGCTCATCCCCCAGGACATCACCATATGCCGCGCCAGGCGGGTGGCCTCGATCAGGTCGTTCTCGGCGCCGGTGGTCACGTCGCCCATGACCAACTCCTCAGCGCTGCGCCCGCCCAGTAAAACGGCCATCCGCGCCAGCAGGTAACTCTTCGGGAAGTTGTACTGATCGGCACCCGGACGCTGTTCGGTAACACCCAGCGCCTGACCGTGAGGCACAATGGTCACTTTGTGCACCGTGTCGGCGCCCGGTATCAGCCAGGCGACCAAGGCATGACCACCTTCATGGTAAGCAATCACGCGGCGTGTTTTCTCGTCGAGTGCCAGTGGCCGAACATCGCCCAGCACGAGTTTGTCGAGAGCGGCCTCAAAGTCCACATGGTGCACCTTATCCCGCCCCTTGCCGGCGGCGATCAGGGCGGCCTCGTTACAGAGATTGGCAAGTTGGGCGCCGCTCATGCCGATGGTGATGCTGGCGAGTACCCTAAGGTCCACATCCTCGAAGAGGTGGATATCGTGCGTGTGGATCTGCAGGATTCCTTCGCGGCCCTTTGCATCGGGCAAGCCCACGATCACTTGCCGATCAAACCGGCCCGGACGCAGCAGTGCGGGGTCCAGTACGTCCGCCCGGTTGGTCGCGGCGATAACAATCACCTTTTCGCGCGCGTCGAAACCGTCCATCTCCACCAACAGCTGGTTTAGGGTCTGTTCACGTTCGTCATTGACCATGCCCAGTCCCGCCCCGCGGCGCCGCCCGACGGCATCGAGCTCATCGATAAACAGGATTGAAGGCGCGGTTTCCTTGGTTTGCTTGAAGACGTCGCGTACGCGGCTGGCACCGACGCCGACGAACATTTCAACGAACTCCGAGCCGCTGATGCTGAAGAACGGCACCTTGGCTTCACCGGCGACGGCGCGCGCCAACAGGGTCTTGCCGGTTCCGGGTGGCCCTGCCAATAGGACACCGCGCGGAATTCTGGCTCCCAGCGCATGGTACTTTTCCGGATTACGCAGGAAATCCACTTCTTCTTGAAGCTGTTGCTTGGCGGCATCGGCACCCGCAACATCGGCGAAAGAAATATGTACTCGTTGACTGTCGAAACGTTTTGCACCGCTTTTCCGTAACCCGAATACACTGCTCTGCTGATTCATTGCGCGCCGACCCATCCACCAGAAATAGCCGATAAGCAAGGCAAAGGGCAACACATTCATGAAAAGGGTAGACAACCAGGGTTTGCTGGGCTGGTCGGCCGTGATCTGCACCCCGTGCGCCTCCAGCAACGGCAACAATTGGGGGTCACCGACCGTTTCGGGGAAAGTGGTCAGAAAGGCCTCATAGTCGGCCGGTTTGAGCTGACTGTGGGTGTCGAAGGGCCAGCCAGCCGGTGGTTTACGCAGCGGCTGCTCAGGCTCAGCCTTTGATGTCGATGATGTATTTGCGGTGCTTGAAGAGGAAGCCTGTTGATCGGAGGCGTGTTGATCTGCAGCCTGTGTTCGCGGGGTCGTATTGGGGTTCGCCGCGTGCGATTTCTGCGCGGGAGGCCACCGAACGGAATGAATAAACGTGCCCCCAATCTTGCTGCCAACAATGCGAACGACGGCCACGTTGTCGTGTTGCACTTGATCAATGAACACACTGTAGGGCAACGTAACGACCGGGGGTTCGGATGGTCTGGAAAACAGACCAACGATATTCCAGGTCAACAGAAACGCCAGCAGTATCCACCACATATTCACACCTCCCGAGGGCTGCTGAGTGGGCTTGGGCTGCGGGTGGGTTGCGGGCGAATGATTCATGAAGAGTAGTCCTGTTGATTTCCAAGAGCAGATGGGGCGATTGTCCGCCTATCGAAAGTAGGGCAATAAACGCGCCAGCGACGTTTTGCGCAGCAAAACAAAAGGTTGCCAGTGAGAGCGAAGATCACGTGGTGCAAAGCCACCCCCCTGAAGTGGAGAATATTCCCCACTTGCGTGTTTAAGCTAGCTCCGGCCTGTCCAATACGGACCGTTTTGGCGCTAACAATCGGCCACATCCAACATTAGTCTGTTGTTTGTTCATTTCTGATTAAAGGTACGAGAGGCTTTGCCCGCACAGTTTTCTATGTAGCGTATAAGGAGATAAAACCTATGCAAAGAAGATCGACGAAATGCAAAAGGCCATCAAGGACCTGAGCACCGATCCTGCTCAAGGGAAGCAGGCGAGGTACTTCGAACTTCAACAGCAAATGCGCGGCATGATCCGTTCGTTGTAGAAGAAACAATAGCAGAAAAGACAATAACGGCGCTTGCGAGCGCCCCGGATTTAGGTAAGAAAGCAGCGAGCGCGCTTTGACCCGCTTGAACGAAGGAACTCAGCATGATCGCCCTGTCGCTAAAGGCTCGCTGTAGACACGAATCCGAACACAAGGAGACCAGAACAATGAATCCAGTACGCAAAACACTTTTCTTGGTGCCTGTCGCGGCGGCTATGTTGACCATGTCGTCACCACAAAGCGTAGCCGATTCTGCCGGTAGAGGTAGCGTATGGCAGCCCACTCCGGCCTGGGAATATAACGGATTATTCACTGTCGGCGATGATGGCGTTCAGTTGAGCTATGATCCATTACTGCTGTCGCTGGGCCGATCGGTTTATGCTGATCTGCAGGAGGCACGCCAGGCTGCATTGGCCAAAGAGGCTACCAATCTGCGGGTATCACTCATGGAGGCCCGGGACACAATCCATCGGTTGCGGCTCCCCTCTCAGCTTATGGCGCTGGATGCCCAGTTACGGGTGATCCGTAATGATCTCAAAGATACGCGCAAGGCATTGGACACTGATCTGTGGGTGCCGGTAGAGACAGAGATCGATGAGGTTCTAGTCTATGCTCCGGAAGCGGTGCGCGCCAAGACCAAAGAGGCGATTGGTAAAGGCAAGGCGGCAGCTGGAAAAGGAGATCGTGAGACCGCATCGGCGCAGCTCGATGTCGTCACATCATCCCTACAATACAGCCTTGGTGCTTTTCCCCTCGACAAGGTCAAGCGGGACCTGGACGCCGCATGGGCCACCGCAAGCCTTCCAAAGCCGGATTGGGCAGGTACGTTAGAGGCGGTACAAAGCGCGTTAGCGACGTTACACTGGTTTACTCGGATACCGGCGCATAGTCTGCTGACTGCCTATAACGACGTGGTCCGTGCCTACGTACTAGCGAGTGGACCGCGTTTGCGTCCTGAGCAGAAACAAAAAGTACTCGACTATCTGGCGAAGGCGAAAAAAAATCTGAGTAATACGCCCGGTGAGACGCCACTGGCGGAAGAAACGAAGGCTCTGATCGACAAGGTCGACCCCCACGCCAGTGACATTAAATTACTGCTGGGCGATCTTCAGTCCCAAATTCAGCTTGAACGCCAGCGCGCTGAAGATCAGTACTGGGATGCGATCGGCCATGAGGCGACCTTTTAACCTGTCAACGCTCAAGGCAGGCGCATGCAATATCTAAATGCCCATTTGTATTGCTCATGCAAAACGTAGCTCCAAAGCGCATGGATCCCCAACGGCGCTCCAGGGGGATGCCCAACAGCCACAGCGCGTACAAGTTCAGCACCAGATGCAAAAAGCCACCTTGCACAAAAGCATAGCTGACGATTTGGTAACTTCTCATTATCCACAGGTACCCCATTAAAAATCTAGTTATACTACCCTAATGGAATCCCCTAAACCTTCAATGCCAGAGGTTAGCGAGAGCGAGCGTAGCCCATTAGTGGATGCGTTGCTTGAGCTGATTGCTTGGCAGCAAAAGCAGATAGAGGAGCTGGAGCAACAGATTCTGAAACTCAAGGGTGAAACGACTAAACCGAAAATTAAGCCCAGCACCCTGGACAAAAAAACGGATAGCGATGATGACAAGGGCAATCAGGATGAAAACGAGGGTAAAGGAAAAAAGAAAGGTCCCAAACGTAAAAAAACCGAACAACTCCCCATTCATAAGACAGAGATCATCGAACCGGATGTCGTCCCCGATGGCAGTGAATTCAAAGGTTATCGGGATGTTGTTGTACAGGATTTGGTGATCCAACTACACAATACCCGTTACCGCCTGGCTCAATATGAAACCGCAGACGGCGGCTATGTGACCGGCAAACTCCCGGCGGGCATCCGTGATGGGCATTGGGGGCAAGAACTGCACAGCTTCATCCTGTACCACTATCATCATCAGCATGTCACCCAACCTCTGTTATTGGAGTTCCTGCGCGATCTGGGCGTGGACATCTCCAGTGGACAGCTCAGTCATTTACTCACCCAGAAACTGGATGAATTTCATGAGGAGAAGGCTGAAATTCGAGCGTTGATTGGCGGTATCGCAAGTCTTACACACCGACGATACCGCTGCCCGTCATGCGGGCAAGAGTCAATAAAGACCGGCGCAGATATTGCCGTAAGCTAATTTAGTGGTTTAATTTAATAGTGATTCACGTTCACTGTTAGATTAAGGTGCGCTGTCCTTATGAAAATGACCGATCCGTTAGTCAATGCTGAGCAACCGACGGTTTTCCAGAAGCTCTTAGAGCCCGTAGAGGCCTTTGTCAAGGAACAAAACCACCAAGTTCCCGAGCCGCCCAATCAAAAGTACGAGTATGAGGATTTTTTTCGGCTGTTGATTTACTACTTTGTGAGTGGCACGGCGAGTCTGAAACTGCTCATTAAGACGCGGCTCAACGCCGGTCTTCTGACCCCGGAATTGGGGTTGCGTCCGGTACCCTACAGCACCTGTCAGGACGCGTTCGAACGCTTTTAACCCGCGCCTGTTTCAGGCGGTGTTCCAGCATCTGTTGTCCAGCGTCTCGTTCAAGGCCCTTCCCGAACAGGCGGCCATGGGCACCTTGTATTGCATTGATGGCTCGCTCTTTCCCGTCATCAGCTCCATGTGTGGGCCGAATACACCACCAACCATCAGGCGCTGAAACTGCATCTGTGTTTTGAGCTTAACCGGATGATCCCGGTCGATTTCTGGGTGGACATGGCACTCAGCAGCGCGATGGCTTCAGACCCTGGTCGCCTCGGGCGTGACCTACATCGCCGACCGCGGTTACATGTCTTTTCAGCTATGCCATGAGGTATGTCAAGCGCAAGCCCACTTTATCTTTCGAACCAAGACCAACCTGGTGCTCACGGTGGTGGAAAGTTTGCCGGTTTCGCTACCGACGCAGGCCCAAGGCTTGTTTTCGCAGCTCACGGATGAGCTGATCCGCTATGACAATGACCCGCAGGGGGCCCTCTATCGCTTGGTGCGGTTTTACATCGCTCAAGAAGCCTACTACCTGCTCACTGACCGCCGTGACCTGACCACCTTTCAAATCATTTTACTGTATGCTTACCGCTGGCAAATCGAATTGTTGTTTAGATTTTTGAAACGTACCCTGAAAGGCATTCATCTCATTCGACACGATGAGAGGGGGGTGACGATTCAATTTTATGCCATGATGATTACCGCACTGTTGGAGCTTTAGCGGAAACAACAGATTTTAGATCGCCAGGAAGGCCCAGACGATGACGATCCGGGCAGTCGGGGCAACCCACCGCAAGAATCAGGGACGACTGATCCGAAGCCGCCAGCCCCATCTAGTCGACTCAGTGGCGTTGAGTTTGTCACCTGGTTAGGCCAAAAAGTCAAGAAATACTGGAAAATAGGGATTCATTAGCTAACGTTTGCGGGATCTATTGGGTTGCCCTTTGAGTGAAAGGGCGGCAGGAATTTTGAGCAAATTGTAGTAGGCAAGATATATTCCAGTCTTTATTGGCCAAGAGTGGTTACTGCACCCCTATCGGTAATGAGTTGTTTGCCTGGTTTTCCAGCACAGAATCGAAGAGTCGAGTCAACTTCTTGGAGTGCTTGAGTCAAGGGGTTGAACGCCGCTACGTGCTCAACGCGGGGGCGTTGGAGTACTTGGCCCACCAAAAACTGCCCAAACGACTTCAGGCCAGCCTGAACACGGTGCAGGTCGATCTCGATAATCAGGACGCATGGGATCACTGGCTGACAGCCCAAGGCATCACGCGTTCACGCCATCGAAAAATCGTCACTGAAGGGGCCCTCATCGGGGGACTTCTGGCGCAAGGCATCCCCCGCGATCTGGTGATCATGAGTGATGATGCGGGTCAATTCAATGTGTTTGACCATGCCTTGTGTTGGATCCATGCCGAGCGCGTCATCAATCGGCTCATCCCGCTCAATGAGGGCCATGAGAAAGCCGTCAATTGGGTCCGCGAACAGCTCTGGCAACTCTACGCCGATATCAAGGACTACAAACTCAATCCGCAACCCGCTCAGGCAGACGAGATACGCGCCAGGTTTGAAGAACTTTGTCGCACCCAAACCTGTTATGCGACCCTCAACCAGGCCTTGAAGCGTTTGGAGGACAACCAGCAGGAGCTGCTCAAAGTATTAGACAAACCCTGGATTCCCCTTCACAACAACCTCAGCGAACAGGATATCCGCGATTACGTTAAAAAACGAAAAATCAGTGGCAGCACCCGCAGCGAAGCGGGGCGAAAAAGCTGCGATACCTTCGCGAGTCTGAAAAAAACCTGTCGCAAACACGGCCTATCCTTCTGGCACTATCTCCGAGATCGATTATCTGGAGCCGCACAGATTCCTCGTCTATCCGAGCTGATTCATCGGGCAGCTACCTGCGGATAATGAGAAGTTACATACCATGCTATCATCTTACTGTTTTATATGTATTTTTTCTTGTGTAACTCTACGCTTGACCAGGATGGGCGGAAATGAGCCGAAGCTACTAGGCTGCCGGGGGATACGGACCAGTCGGCTTTAATCTGAATCTGCGGCCTCGATCAAGGCGCTCGTGCGAAGGTAACGGCGCACCCCCAGGCCCGCTGTCAGAAAACTCATGGGGATGAGGAGCCATCCGGTGGCCTCCATCACCAGGATCCCCTCGAACAGCTTGACCAGAGTAACGCCGGAGACCAGCATCATGAGGGAAGTCCGCAGCCAAGCAAGCAAGGTACGCTCGTTGGCCAGCCGCGTACGGTCGATGGCCAGCACGTCGCGCAGGATGAGTTGCTTGGCGTGGTCGGCGTATGGAGGAGGACCGGGTGTGTCCGTGGGTATCATGGTATTCTCCTGGCTCGAACTAATTGCTCGTCTTGAGCCCCTACTTCTGCACCCGGTAGCGCAGCTTTTCCCGGGTCGCGTGCAGTACCCGGGCCGTGAGGCTCACGTTATACGCCATTGTTTCGTTTCATCGTCATCATCAGTTAGCGGAACATTTTTATCACGCCGCCGCAGCCCTACTCAAACCCTTCAAATAATCCTCGTGGCGTGGTGGCGACATGACTCGTTTTGCGATGGTGGGAAAATTCTAATGTGGCGCATTGGTTCATTGTAGCTAGTATTGGTACAGATAAACTAGGCATAGGGATAACAGCTACCTTGATTCCATCGAAAATCCCCTATGTTGAGTCCGCTCCGAAAACCCCCTTCCAGCAACCCAGCCCGACAGCGGGGCTGAGGATCAAGACACGCAAGTTGTCAAGTGTTCGGAAAGGATTTTCCCGCAACCGGAGATGGAAAAACGCGGCTTCCAGGTGGTCTGTGGGGTGGAATGAAAGATCGTAGAGGCTGGGTCGTGATTTTAGGGCGTAACCCCTCGATCAAGCGATCGCCTCGGCCTGTTTCGTCTGGTGGCTCGCAATTCGCTTCATGTTGATCCACGCGGCTCGGCATACAGCCCACAGCTGGACCCGAAATTTGCCACGGTACTTCAGCTTTTTCTTGTGGGTGTGGTAACAGAGCTGAAAGATCGTTGCTTCGACATTGCAGCGCCGGTTGAATAACGCTCGTGGCAGATCTTCCGTTCGCCGCCGACAGGCCGCCGTAGCGATGTCTTTGTCTGTGATGTAGCGCCATTTGCCCTCGACGCGGAAGCGATAGCGCCCCGGTTTATATTCCTCGGCCAGTTGCGTTTCACCCCTCTCACGGTCGGTGACCACCACGCCGTCTTCGGTTCGCTCGTAGTCGTATCGCCCTGGCTTACCCGGAAAACCGGTGTAGTGGATTTCCTTGTCCTGCTCCTTTGCGTACGTCTCGTTTGCTTCGCTGTAGTAGGCCCCATCGGCGGAGATTTCCTGGGCCTCGCCTTCGAGTACGGCCTCGCTGTTTTGAACCGCTGCTTTCAAATACGCGTTGTCTGCCGCCGTGGCCGGCTCGACCTGCACGTCGACAATCAGGTTGAGCTCTTCCTCGCAGGTCTCGGTCACGTTGGCGCTGTAACCCCGCACCGTCTCGTCTTTCTTCTTGCGGTAGGCGGCGTCTTCGTCATGGGGGGACTGCAGCGAATCGGCGCTGATCTCCTGGGCTGGCTTGAGCTCGACGCGTTGCTCCTCGCCCTCGATCTGGTACTGCTCGAGCAACAGCCGCTCGATCAGCTCATAGCGCGGGCTGCTCTGCACGCTATAGGTCTGGTGCAGCCGCAGCAGCACGTTGCCAAAGTCCTCTAGCCAGGCCTTCTTGGTCGTCTCGTCCAGCCCATAGATGATCTGGCTCGGACGCTTGGCGCACAATCGATCCAAAAGCTCTCTGTCCGCTTCGTTAAGGCGCTCCTTCCGTTCGTCCGTAAGGCTCTTCCAGAACGCTTGCAAGCACCCAATGATCAGCTGCAGCCGCGTGCAGGCGGCTAGGTTGCTATCCAACAGTGTGCTATCCATCCGCAGCTTCTCGCCTACCACCCCAAGCCGCTTGGCCTGATCGCGGGTCAGCTCCTGAAACACCTCATGGAGCAGGTTGATCCCCGTCTCCAGTTGGTAGCGATACAACCGTTGCTTGAACAGATAGTAGGTCGACTCGACAGGTACTTCGTCGGTGAGATTCAGCAATCCGAGTGCGCGCCGTACCAGCAGGTTGAAGTGGATTGCCTCGAACAACTGCTCGTCGCTCCAACCGAAGCCTTCCTTGAGAATCAGCATCGCCACCAGCAAGCGAATCGGTGCGTTCGGGCGACCGTTCTCTTCATCGAAAAGCGCGCTAAAGCGCTCTTCGGGAATGCGCTTGGTAACCTGATCCAGGAAAACGTTGTGCCATGCATCCGCATCATTGAGCTTTGCTTGGTCACGCTCGCGCAAAAACTGTTCGATGTTGCTGAACAGATCGATCTGGCTGCTGTCAGGACTGGCTCGAAACATCGTCGCTGGTGCTCTGTTGGAAACTCGGTGGCTCCGCGCTATTTTACCACTCGCCTTGCAGGGATCCCATCTCCCGAAGGACTTTTCGGAGGGGACTCATTGTTGTGACGTCCTAGTTTTCACCTCACAGCAACGTGACGAGAATGCCGCCACCCATCTGAAAGGCCGGCACGCTGATGTCGAACAAGCGCAATAGTGTTTGGTCACTCGATGCCAAAGCAGTAAGCACCGCCATGACGGTCAACGCAGCGCGTTGCGCCGTGGCGTGCCGCTGCACCGCATTCTCACCACCGGGAAGTGCGGTGAACGCGGACACAGCCAACGGCGAATTTACGATCACCACCAACTCAGCCAGCATGTATAGCCAGCCGTGCCAATCAGGCATGTGGGCCACCACTCCGTGCGTCTGTGTGGCGTTCCAATACCCGGTACTTTCCCTCGATGACCGAGGCGTGCGAATGCGCACCTTCGCGCTCCAAGCGCCGCCGCAACCACCAGGCGCGGGCTGTCAGTCCGAGCGCGGCCGCCGCCCCCAGTCCCACTATCAGCACGCCGAAGGCCAACCCGAGTATGGCTAAGATAGCAATGAAGAAACCGAAAAAAATACGCTCGGGCCAGCCCCTTAAACCATCGTTAATCACTACCCGTCTGTGCATCACTAGTTCCTCTTAATAACCGTCTGAACGCAGAATCCAGGCCAATAAATAATCCGCACTAGGCAACCGAACGTCGCATTCGGACTCGGTTCATCGGTTGATTTACCTCATTTCCCGCCGGCTGATATCACCCAGTTACTAGTCTAAATGGTGGCAGCGGCAATATCCCCCGGAGCTTCTTCCGGCTCGGAACGGTTTTTGACTATCGCAAAATCTATCTGCAATCCTCCCAGAGGAATCGATCATGAATCCTATAAAAACCGTGACCGCCGCCGGCCACGCCGTTTGGCTCGATTACCTCCGCCGAGGCTTGTTGGATGGCGATGGTCTCGGTCGAATGACCCAAAGACGGGCTAAGAGCGATTGGCGGGGACGGTGGAAAGGGCATTCGTCTAACCCAGTGTAGCAACCGCCATCACTGGTTGAAATTCACCAGGCCAGATGCCCCAAGACATCCGGCAACCACCCACATAACCTATATTTTACCAATGATAATCATTATGTTATTAGCTAGGCACTGGATTTGCTCCATACCAATTAAGCCCCCGCGCGCGGGGTAAACCGAGACAATAACCCGTATAAGGAGATAAAGCCATGACACTTGCAAAACACATGATACTCAGCACAACGGCCACCGCCGTGCTGCTGGGCGCCCTGGCCACCGCCTCGCTCGCCCACGCCGGCGGGGAAAACCCCTATGTTACCGACTCCGAAGGTCAGCCGGTTCGAACGGAAAACAGTGGCTGCGTGCATTCCCGAGCCTGGAAGGACTCCATGCCCACGTGCCCCGAGCCGACACTCGTCGTAGAAGAAGGCAAATCCAGGATCGTGTTTGCGGTCGATGATGCTGAGTTCTTCGGCTTCGACCAGGTCAAGCTCAGCGACGAGGTCAAGGCGGATCTGGACGCCGTGGTGAATTCGGTCGAGAATGTAGATATGATTCACGGCATCACCGTCACCGGGCACGCCGATCAGATTGGCCCGGCTCCCTACAACGAGCAGCTCGCCCTACACCGGGCCCAAGCAGTAAAGGACTATCTGGTAACCAAAGGTATCCCGGCAAATCGCGTCCAAGCCCTGAGCAACAGCAGCAGCAAACCGCTGGTTAGCTGTCCCGGCATAAAGAACGAGCGCAAGCTCATCCGCTGCCTGGCGCCCAATCGCCGGGTAGACATCGAAGCCCTGCTAGCGGACACGGTGGACATCGCCAACGTCAATCTCGTACCGCCTGCCGATTGATGTTCTACGGGTTGTCATTCCAGCAGCCCGATCATCCTCCTTGCAGTACCCCCCTTCCCCCGGTAGCACAACAAACCGGGGGATTTTTTACGTTGCCGCAAACGGGTCGATGTGTCCGCCCAAATGATTCCAGTTCGCCTGGCCGAAGCGGGTATACCAGGTAATCACGATAGGCACCCCCGTGGCGCTACCCAGGGTGCGCACCAGGTTGAATAGTCCCGCACCGGCATCCGCCTGCTCTGGAGCCAAGGTTACGTTGGCCATGGAGGACAGGGGGACGAAGATCGCCCCCATCCCTAAGCCCTGCTCGATACCCGGCCAGACGATCCAGTCGGGACTGATGTTTAGGTTATACCAGGACATACTCCAGGAGCCGAGGGCGGCCAGAACCATGCCTGTTCAATACCTTGCTCGCGCCTGTTAACTCCTATTCCGGCGCACGCCAGCCGCACGGTCCGGAGCGTTTCCCTGTTTTATACAAGCCATCGTAGTTGGTTGATTCCAACCTTTGTTGCGCAATATACCCCGCCGGAGTCTCACCCGTCGACGATCGCTGCGGGATTCCTTGCCAAAATCCATCGGGCATTCGAGCTGGCATATGTTATGCGGATAAACCAGGCATGCGCAGGCCATCTCCAGACGGCTTGCGAAGGGAAGGCCATTCATTAGGCTCCAATCCACACACGATGACGACACAGTACATCCAAACCCCGAGATCGTGTTCACCTACGCAGACGCCTATCTCGAAAACGGCATGATCTCGCCTTAGTGGGATACACTCATGATTAAGAACATCGACAGCCAAGACGCGGAAAAACGCTCCACCGACCAGCTTTTCACGCAATTGGAAAGTTCGGCGCAGGGTCTCGCTACGGCCGAGGCACAGGCGCGTCTCGAAAAGTTCGGCCGCAACGCCCTCGAGGAGAGAAAGGTCAGCCCGCTGATGAAGTTTCTGGGCTACTTCTGGGGACCGATCCCGTGGATGATCGAAATCGCCGCCATTCTCTCTGCACTGGTCCGGCACTGGGCCGATTTCGTCATCATTCTCGTCTTGCTGGTCTTTAATGCCGTCATTGGCTTCTGGCAGGAATTCAAGGCCGCCAATGCGCTGGAAGCGCTCAAGCGTCAGCTGGCGCTCAAGGCGCGCGCGCGGCGCGATGGACAGTGGGGCGAAGTCGATGCGGCCGAGTTGGTGCCCGGCGACGTCATTCGCCTGCGCTTGGGCGATATCATTCCTGCGGATGCGAAACTCATCGAGGGCGATTATCTCAGCGTGGATCAGTCCGCGCTCACTGGCGAGTCGCTACCGGTAGACAAGAAGGCGGGCGAGATCGCTTACTCCGGGTCGGTGGCCAAACAGGGCGAGATGGTCGCGCTGGTCACCGCCACCGGCGGCGACACTTTCTTCGGACGCACCGCCAAACTGGTGGAGGGTGCCGGTGCGCCGTCACACTTCCAGAAAGCGGTTTTGGCTATCGGCGACTATCTCATCTACCTGAGCCTGGGCTTGGTCGCGATCCTGATTATTGTGCAATTGCACCGCGGCACCCCTCTGCTTGAGCTGGCGCAGTTCGCGCTGATCCTGACAGTAGCCTCCATTCCCGTCGCGATGCCTGCCGTGCTGTCAGTGACCCTGGCAGTAGGTGCGCAGGTGCTATCCAGAATGAAGGCGATAGTCTCGCGCCTGCAGTCGATCGAGGAGATGGCCGGCATCGATATTCTGTGCTCGGACAAAACAGGTACACTCACGCAGAACAATCTTACCTTAGGTGAACCTGAAGTCTTTGCAGCGGCCGATACACAGGAGCTAATTGTTACCGCGGCGCTGGCTTCCAGGGAGGAGAACAACGATGCCATCGACTTGGCCGTCATCGCCGGTCTGACCGATCAAAGTGCACTCGAACCCTACAGCTCAACCCGTTTCGTACCCTTCGACCCGGTAAATAAGCGTACCGAAGCGTATATCGAGGGCCCCGACGGCCAACGCTTCAAAGTCACCAAAGGCGCACCACAGGTCATCCTCGAGCTGAGCAAGGTTAATCCGGCTACCGCCGATCGCGCGGGCAAGATCATCGATAACCTAGCCGCCAAGGGTTATCGCACGCTCGGTGTGGCGCGCATGGATGACGGCCAACACTGGCAGTTCGCGGGTATCCTGCCGCTGTTCGACCCGCCGCGCGAGGACTCCGAAGAAACGATTCGGCAGGCAGAAGCGCATGGCGTCAAGGTCAAGATGGTCACCGGCGACAATACCGCAATCGCCCGCGAAACCGCCGATCAACTGGGAATGGGCAGAAACATTCAGCCGGCCACAGCACTGTTCGACGGCGACGGTAGCCGGCCGCCGCTGGACGCCGCCGAGCGCATCGAAAAAGCCGACGGTTTCGCACAGGTTTTCCCCGAGCACAAGTACGCCATCGTGAAGGCCCTGCAAGAACGCAACCACCTGGTCGCCATGACCGGTGACGGCGTCAATGACGCGCCCGCCCTCAAACAGGCAGACGTCGGCATTGCAGTCTCCGGCGCCACCGACGCTGCCCGCGCCGCCGCCGACCTTATCCTCACGGCGCCAGGACTATCCACCATTATCCATGCCATTGAAGAGGCACGACGTATCTTCGAACGCATGAATGCCTATGCGATCTACCGCATCACGGAAACGATACGCATCATGATCTTTATGGTGGCGGCGATGCTTGCATTTAATACCTATCCGATCACCGCCATCATGATCATTTTGCTAGCCTTACTCAATGACCTGCCGATCATGACCATAGCCTTGGACAACACCTGGCTGGATCCGCGCCCTGTACGCTGGCAAATGCATCGGGTTCTGACACTGGCAACCTTACTCGGCCTTATCGGTGTAGGTGAAACCTTCCTGCTGCTCATCATCGTGAAGAGCTGGTTGGTTCTTCCAATGACAGTCATTCAGACTATCATTTTTCTCAAACTATCAATTGCGGGTCACCTGACCCTGTTCGTGGCGCGCACGAACCGCCCGATGCTGTCGCGACCGTTCCCCGCCCCCTTGCTTATAGGAGCCATCTTTGGCACCCAGATTATCGCCGCGCTGATAGCCGGGTTCGGAATACTGATAGAACCCATCCCCTGGTCATACATTGGCCTGATCTGGGTCTATTGTCTGGCATGGGTATTCATAGAAGACCTGGCTAAGCTCTCAATATACAACCGTTTCCGCCGGACGGCGCCCCGTCATCGCAGTTTCCTCCACGTCCTGGGTACCCGTGTGCACCCGCAGGCCCGTCCATGAGTATTCAACAGATTCACCTGCAGGAGCCGCTGAACAATCCACTGAACGCCGAGCTCCGGCTAGTGCGCCATGGCGAGACCGAATGGTCCAGGAGCCTGCGACACACCGGCCGCACCGATATTCCTCTGACCGACGGTGGACGCCTCAGGGCGCGGGCGCTCAAGACCTATCTCGCTTCTCAGCCCTTTGTAAACGAACACGATGTGAGGTAAATCATCATGACTAGACTAGAAGACGCACCCAATCCCTTGAGCCCCTCAGAGCTCGAGACCATCGACGCCTACTGGCGCGCTTCCCTGTACCTCTGCGCGGGCATGCTGTATCTAAAGGATAATCCCCTGCTCAAGGAGCCGCTCAAAATCGAGCACGTTAAAAAGCGTTTACTGGGCCATTGGGGCTCGGACCCAGGCCAGACCCTTGTCTGGACGCACTTGAATCGAATGATCCGCGAACAGGACCTCGACATGATCTTCATCTCCGGTCCCGGCCATGGCGCGCCCTCGGTACTCTCTCAGGCATGGCTCGAAGGCACCTATGGCGAGATCTACCCGGACAAGGGCCAGGGCGAGGACGGCATCAAGCGCTTCTTCCAGCAGTTCTCCTTCCCGGGGGGCATCGGCAGCCACTGCACGCCGGAGACGCCGGGTTCCCTCCACGAAGGCGGTGAACTGGGCTACAGCCTGTCCCACGCCTTCGGCGTGGCTTTCGACAACCCGGAGCTGATCGTGGCCTGCATGGTCGGTGATGGGGAATCCGAGACCGGCCCACTGGCCACCGCCTGGCACGGCAACAAGTTCCTCAATCCGGCGCGGGACGGGGCCGTGCTGCCCATCTTGCACCTCAACGGCTACAAGATCGCCAACCCGACCGTGCTCGCGCGGATTAGCCATGAGCACCTGGAAAGCCTGATGCGCGGTTACGGCTATGCACCTTATTTCGTTGAAGGCGATGAACCGGAGGCAGTACACCAGGTGCTTGCCGCGACCCTGGACGTGGTGATGGGCGAGATTCGTGCAATCCAGAACAGAGCCCGCGCCGAGGGTACGCAAGACCTGCCCGAGTGGCCCATGATTGTGCTGCGCACCCCCAAGGGCTGGACCGGCCCCAAAGAGGTCGACGGTCACAAGGTGGAAGGTTTTTGGCGCGCCCACCAGATTCCCCTGGACCCGCACCGCGATCCCGCGCATTTGCGTCAACTGGAGTCGTGGCTCAAGAGCTACCAGCCCGAGCGCTTGTTTACCGAAGACGGCTGCCTCGTTCCAGAGCTGATCGAGCTTATCCCAAAGGGACCGCGGCGGATTAGCGCCCATCCGGTAACCAATGGCGGCCTGCTGCGCAAGGCGCTGGTACTGCCCGACTTCCATGACTACGCGGTCGAGGTGGCGCGGCCGGGTGAAGCCAGCGAAGAGAACACACGCCCGACCGGGCGACTGCTGCGCGATGTGATGCATGCCAACCCGGACAATTTCCGCTTCTTCTGCCCGGACGAGACCGCCTCCAACCGCTTGGACGACATCTACCAGGCGAGCGGTAAGGCCTGGATGGCCGAGATCCGGCCCGAGGACGCCGACGGCTCGCACCTGGCGCGCGATGGCCGGGTGATGGAGATCCTCTCCGAGCACACCCTGGAGGGTTGGCTTGAGGGCTATCTACTCTCGGGCCGGCATGGCTTCTTCGCCTCCTACGAGGCCTTCATCCATGTCATTGACTCGATGTTCAACCAGCATGCGAAGTGGTTGGAGAAATCGCTGGAAATCCCCTGGCGAGCGCCGGTCTCCTCGCTGAACATCCTGGTAACCTCCACCGTCTGGCGGCAGGACCACAACGGCTTTTCCCATCAAGACCCGGGATTCCTCGATTTGGTCACCAACAAGAGCCCGCGGGTCACGCGCATCTACCTGCCGCCAGACGCGAACTGTCTGCTCTCGGTTGCGGACCATTGCCTGGACAGCACCGACAAGATCAACATCATCGTCGTCGACAAGCAGAAGCACCTGCAGTACCTGCCGATGGATCAGGCCATCGTGCACTGTACTAAGGGCATCGGCATCTGGGAGTGGGCGAGCAGCGATCAGGATGGTGAACCCGACCTGGTGATGGCCTGCGCGGGCGACGTACCCACCATGGAGGCGCTCGCGGCCACCGCCCTGCTGCGCGAGCATTTCCCAGCGCTCAAGGTGCGCTTCGTTAACGTGATGGATCTGTTCCGCCTGGTGCCGGCGAGCGAGCACGAACACGGCCTTTCCGACGCCGATTTCGACAGCTTGTTCACCCGCGACAAGCCGGTGATCTTCAACTTCCACGGCTATCCCTGGTTGATCCACAAGCTCACCTACCGGCGCGCCAACACCCGCAACATCCACGTGCGCGGTTACAAGGAGCAGGGCAACATCAATACCCCGATGGAGCTGGCCATCCGCAACCAGATCGACCGTTTCAACCTGGTGATCGACGCCATCGACCGGGTACCGGCGCTCAGCGTTGCCGGGGCGCACGTGAAGGAACATATGAAGGACGCGATCCTCGAATGCCAGCGCTTCGCCTACACCGAGGGTTTCGACCGGCCCGAATTTTCGGATTGGCAATGGTTGACGGGCTCTCAATAAGAATGAACGGTAATTCAGAAAATTGGACGGCGTCAAGCCATCGCTACCCTCCTATTCAGTGCGAAAACTCAATATACCGACACTGTGAAACGCTTCGGCATTCATTCGCTCTGGATCGGTATCGTATTGATCGCGCTCGGCTCGATCGGCGTGATCGCGCCTCTTTTCATGGCTAGGATCACCGAGCTACTCCTGACGGGTATTCTAGTTAGCGGCGGCATTTTGTGGATTTGGCATAGCATCCGCTCTGGCGCGGCCTGGACCGATTGGCTTACACCCCTAATGATGAGTCTGCTCATTCAGGTAGTAACGATAATAGCGACGGATCTTCCAGCAACTTATGAGCCAAGATAAGAGCAGCGGCGGACCAGGTCTGATTGAGGTTGGCGCGGCGGCCAATAAGGCGCCCCCACTTGCCATCGTAGTACTCCGGCCACTGGTCCCGCGGCAGGCGGTTGACGGCAAGCGCGAAGGCGCGTTCCGCGAGCCTCCGGCGACCACTCTTCAGGGCCGCGGCAACCAAACTCCACAACAGCACCGGCCAGTTTCCGGCGTTGTGGTAAGACCAAGGTACGTTCTTAGGATCACTCCCAGTAAGCAATCGCCACGCGCTACCGGTAAACGCAGGATAACAGAGCTTGAGCGGCATGGCGCCCACCAGGTCGGACCAACGGGCCTCGATGAGGTCCATGATGCGCGCCGCTTGCTGGTCAGTCGCAAGCCCAAACAGGATCGCCAGCAAATTGCCCTGGGCAAAGAAGCGAAAATCCATACGGCCGGGCCCCAAGTTGCCCACCAAGTAACCCGCCTCGTCCGGCAACCACTCGATGAGCCATTCCGGGACCGATTCCGGATAGATGTTGAGCATGTTGACACCCCCATTGCCGAACTCCTCAGTTGGAAAGCGGTGAATCTCGCTCAGCCGTTGCAGATCGAGCCAGTAGAATAGGCGCAGGTAGCTACGAAGCCGTTGCAACCGCTGCTCGCCGAGTGCGATCAGCTGGCGGTTCTCAGCGGTAGGCGCCACGTAGTGTAACGCACGGCGCAAAGCGGCGTAGAACAGGGCCTGTATCTCCAGCGGGTGGCCATAGACATCTAATCGGCGGTCTACCATGAACGCAGCATCGGGCACCATCAGGGTGGGGTACACTTCGAACGTCTCGTTGGCACAAAGTCCAAGAACCCGTTTGAGGTTGCGTTGCACGTCCTGGCGCGCCGCGAGGGTCCCGTCACCGGAGGCCTGCACGGTGGCGCACAACAAGATGGTCCACCATAGGATGGCATCGACCGGCGCCACGCGCCCGATAGCGCGATCACCGAAGTCGCCCTCTATGCGCGCGCTCCCATCTTCATCGGCGATAATACGGAAACTCGCCGGCATCACCGAAGGGTGAATAGAAAGTTCGGGAGCCGAACGCTCCTGCTCGGTGATTTCAAGCGTTGCCAACAGGAAGTTACGCACAATATCCACCTTCCCATCGACTAGGAAGACCAATCCCGACACCACAAAGTCACGGATGAAACACTCGCCGTAGTTTTCCGCGGCTAGGGCATTGGGATCGTTAGCCGCCATCGTACCGACGGGCTGCCCCCGGTAGCGCATCACAGCGGCGTTAAGCACCCGGTAGGCATTGTCTAGGGCAGCGGTCTTCTTCATGCGGATAGCATCATTGAACAACACGTCTGTGTAACACTCGAGCTTGCAGCCGGTTTGACAACTATTTTATTGAAAGTCACATCCTGTGACTAACGCAGGGCGTTTACGATTCCTCAACAATCGTATTCTACCTGGCCGAACCAAAGCTTCGTTAACGTCAATTGAAATACATGCAACATATGGACATACCAGGGGATTGCCTGCTTTGTGCAAATTCGCAACCGGTGTTAGTTGAAAATCACCAAGCGAGAACATCTAAAGGACAATATGACCCAAGCGACTAGCTTCGGTTGTTGCGCCACACTATTGGCTTTGCGCTCGACATCCTCGCTTTCCTGTGCGGCTTCGCCATGATCTGGCACATCTGGTGGCTGGCCTTCGGCTTCGCCTTAGGTATATTAGCCACCGTGATCGCTTCCTCCTTCACCGATTACATCGAATACATCATACCCGCCTCCGAGGTGGAGCGCATCGAGAGCGAGCGCCGCCGGACCCTGGAACAAGTGTGGGCTCGGCAACTGGCCGATACCATCCCTAAACCCGTACCCGTTCTGCAGGTGCAAACCATGACCAAAGACGCACACGCAATCGACACCAACCATGGGGCGGAATAGATCACCACGATGCACGGGAGGATCAGGCTTTCGGCTTCTGGCTCTACATTCTGAGCGACCTGATCCTGTTCTCGGCGTTGTTCGCCACCTTCGCCGTACAAATGCGCGCCTTCGCCGGCGGCCCCATCGGCAAGGACCTGTTCGACCTGAGCAAAGGACACTGACGGTCTTCAGAATTTCATGTTCCAACAGACGGACATGCTGCGGGCTTTCAGCGAGCACGTGTTGTCCGACATCACAGCGGTCGCCCGGGTGGGTGTTGACTTCCTTTCACAGACGACGAAGGTGGGTGCCGAAGCTGCGCCCGTGACGCCGGCAAAGCCTAAGGCGGCATAGCATGCCAGCTGCTTACCCGTGATTAGATCGAGTGGAAGCCACCATCCCGAGGGGATGGTGGCTTCTTCGTTACATTGATTCTTCGTCTCTCGCTCGGTGCTCATCACATCGCGCGTTTATCTCTCATCGGCACTGCCCCATCCCACCAAGCACTTGAATAATCCGGCGCAAACCAATATATTAGATTTCTCTAATATTCTTTAGGACACAATCGATGCTTCGTTTTATTACTCTCAGTAGCCTGTTAGCGCTAGCCTTCTCGTCTCAAGCGTTGGCCTTAAAGGTACCATTCAAGACGACCAAAGCGATCGTCCAGACCGTGAGAAATGAACAGCAGTTCGATGGCTTAGTCGATGCTGTTCAGCAATCCACGATTTCGGCGCAAACCTCCGGACAAGTCGTCGAAGTACTGTATGACGTCGATGAATTCGTCGAAAAAAATCAGCTGATCGTGCGGTTACGGGATAAGGATCAACGTGCCCAGTATGACAGGGCGAAGGCTACCTTAGAGGAAACCTATGCAAGGCTCAAAGAAGCACAGGCCGAGTATACACGGATCGAAAATATTTTCGCACAAAAGCTGGTCTCCGAATCTAAATTTGACAACGCAAAAGCTGAACTGGAGGCTGCGAAGGCTCGGTGGAATGCCGCCAGGGCTGCCCTCGCCCAAGCCGAGGAACAGCTGGAACGTACCCGAGTGCGCGCGCCTTACAGTGGGATCGTAACCAAGCGCCATGTGGAACTCGGGGAATCCGTACAACAGGGCCAGCCCCTGATGAGCGGACTGTCGCTAGAGAAGCTGCGCGTCACCGTCGCCGTGCCGCAGAATCTCATCAATTCCATTCGCACGATTGGCAAGGCAAGTGTTCTTTTAGGGGATAAAGACAATCGGATTATCGCCGCCAATAAGCTGACTT
The DNA here is from genome assembly GCA_963731655.1 of uncultured Gammaproteobacteria bacterium. Classification (GTDB taxonomy): domain Bacteria; phylum Pseudomonadota; class Gammaproteobacteria; order JAAEPA01; family JAAEPA01; genus CAVSWL01. The sequence goes on from CAVSWL010000006.1 coordinate 81,196, forward strand.
TCTTTCCCTATGCCGATAATCTAACCCATACTTTCGATACTCGGATTGAGCTTCCCCAAGGGGTTAACGGCCTGTTTCCAGGGATGTTTGTCAAAGTGGCTTTTGTGATCGGTGAGAAACAGCAGCTGGTGGTGCCTACCGGCGCCGTGGTCTATCGCGGCGAGGTGACGGGGGTCTACGTAGTGGACTCCGAGGGACGCGTCAGCCTGCGGCAAATTCGGCCCGGGCACAGCACCGACGCCGGCTTTACCGAAGTGCTGGCAGGACTTAAAGAAGGGGAAACGATCGCACTGCAACCCATCCTGGCCGGCGCTTATCTTAAAGCGCGGCACTAGGAGAAAACGCCATGAGCCAGCACGAACTGGGTTCTTATAAACTGGGTTTTTCAGGAACCATCGCTAAAACTTTTTTACGTTCGGAAATTACCCCCTTGTTGGCTTTGGGAGGCCTGTTGTTGGGGCTATTTGCGATCATGGTAACCCCACGCGAAGAAGAACCACAGATCAATGTCACCTTCGCGAATGTCTTCGTCCCCTTTCCGGGAGCAACCGCCAGCGAGGTCGAACATCTCGTCAGCACGCCCGCCGAGCAGGTGTTTTCCGAGATCGAAGGCATCAAACACGTGTTTTCCGTATCCCGGCCCGGGCTGTCGGTATTGACGGTGCAATACGAGGTCGGCGAGAACCGCACGGATGCCATTCTGCGCCTATACAATAAAATTTTTTCCAATCGAGATTGGTTACCGGCCAATTTGGGGGTCGGCGAACCGATTGTAAAACCCAAGGGAATCGACGATGTGCCCATCGTCACCCTCACACTCTGGACCGAAGACCCCAACCGAGGTGGGCATGAACTCCGTCAAGTGGCTCACGCCATCGAGGCCGAGCTCAAACGGGTACCCGGCACTCGGGATATTTACACCGTTGGCGGACCCGATCGCGTCGTGCACGTACTGCTGGACGCGCAAAAGCTCGCAGGATATGGCATCGGGCTTGACGATCTCCGCCGCTCGCTGCGAGCGGGCAATGCCTCTACCCTGGCCGGCGAACTCGTAGCCGACAATCGCGAGATTCAAATCCAAGCCGGTGATTTTCTGTCCAATGCCCAAGAAATCGGCGAGCTCGTCATCGGGGTGAATCGCGGAAAACCGGTCTATCTAGCGGATGTCGCCACAATACGAGAGGGACCCGACTCCCCCGACACCTATACCTGGTTTGGTACGGGGCCGGCAGCCGCCGATAAGCACATCGATGCATCCGGGCAATTCCCGGCGGTAACCGTAGCCGTCGCCAAAAAGCCCGGGACCAATGCGGTGCGAATCGCCAACGAAGTAATCGAGCGTTTCAATCAGCTCAAAGGCATTTTTATTCCAGACGACGTGCACGTCACCATTACCCGAAATTACGGTGTCACTGCCGATGCCAAGGCAGGCAAGCTCATCCATAAGTTGATTTTCGCGACTTCGGCGGTAGTTATTCTGGTCCTGATCGCGCTGGGCTGGCGCGAAGCCCTGATTGTGGGCACGGCCATTGGTGTCACCCTGGCGATTACCTTGTTCGCCTCCTGGGCTTACGGGTTTACGCTAAACCGAGTCTCGTTGTTTGCCTTAATTTTTTCCATCGGCATTCTGGTGGACGACGCCATCGTGGTCGTCGAGAACATTCACCGCCATTTACAAATGGGCAAGCAGTCACTGCTCGATGCCATTCCAGTAGCGGTGGACGAAGTGGGCGGCCCTACGATTTTAGCGACATTTACCGTTATCGCCGCCCTCTTACCCATGGCCTTCGTGACCGGCTTGATGGGTCCCTACATGAGCCCTATTCCGATCAATGCCAGCCTGGGCATGGTGATTTCACTGATGGTTGCCTTTGTGATCACACCCTGGCTGACCTATCGGTTTTTACGCAAACAACCGGCTAGCCACCACCACAACGAAGAGAGCGTTGCGGAGACGCTCCAAGCCACGTTTACCCGGTTACTAACCCCTTTTTTATCCGGTAGCGCTGGAAGCCGCCGACGCCGTGTGTTGTTCTTCGGGATCCTGGTGCTGATCGCCCTCACCTTGTCACTGGTGGTCGCCAAGCTCGTCGTACTCAAAATGCTCCCTTTCGATAATAAATCCGAAATGCAGATCGTGGTGGACATGGACGAGGGCACCAGCTTAGAGCAGACTGCGCTCGTCATCAACGAGCTCGCCGCCTACTTGAGCACCGTTCCCGAGGTTACCGATTACCAAGCTTATGTGGGCACCACCTCGCCCATCAACTTCAATGGGTTGGTGCGTCAATACTATCTGCGCAGCGGCTCCAATGTCGGCGACATCCAAGTCAATCTGCTAGACCAACACGTGCGCGATAAACAAAGCCATGAAATCGCATCGTCGCTGCGGGGGCCGCTACAAGTCATCGGCAATCGATACGGTGCCAATGTAAAAATTGTCGAGGTTCCGCCGGGGCCTCCCGTCATGTCGCCGCTGGTCGCCGAGATCTACGGCCTGGATTATCCGGGCCAGATTAGCCTCGCAAAAAAAATTCGCGCGCTCTTCGAGACCACACCCGATATCGTGGACGTGGATGATAGCGTGGAGTTTCCGTCTAAACGTCTCATCGTGAAAGTGGACCGTCAAAAAGCGGCGTTACTCGGCGTATCCCAGCAGGCTGTGGCTAGCGCAATCAATACCGCGCTCAACGGCGAAGATGTCAGTCATATTCATGGCGCAAATTTAAAATATCCGGTTCCCATCCGGCTCGAGTTTCCTGTGGCCGACAAAGGGGATATCGATCGGGTATTAGCGATTAAGCTTCGCGGTCAAGAGGCCAAATTGGTCCCCATTTCGGAGATTGTCCGGGTCATCGAAGACACCCGGCAACATACGGTTTATCATAAGGACCTGTTACCCGTTGTATTTGTCACCGGAGATATGGCCGGTAAGCTGGATAGTCCATTGTATGGAATGTTCGATATTTACAACCAGCTGAAACATCTGCCATTAAATTTCAACGAAGCCTTAGCTCAGTGCTTGATCAATCCCCCAGACAATCCCTATCTTTATGGGCTGAAATGGGATGGTGAATGGCAGGTAACCTATGAAACGTTCCGCGATATGGGCATCGCCTATACCGTGGGTTTGATCCTGATCTATTTTCTTGTGGTCGCTCAGTTCCGCTCCTATTTGATCCCCTTGATCATTATGGCGCCGATACCACTCACCCTCCTCGGGGTATTACCGGGGCACGCGCTGCTAGGCGCTAAATTCACCGCCACGTCCATGATCGGCATGATCGCCTTAGCCGGAATCATCGTGCGCAATTCGATCCTATTGGTTGATTTTATCAATCAGCAGATCCGTTCCGGAATGACTCTCGAGGCGGCGGTAATTCGCTCAGGAGCGGTGCGCGCCAAACCGATCATTCTCACGGGCTTAGCCGCTATGTTAGGCGCGTTCTTTATCGTGGATGACCCTATCTTCCGTGGTTTGGCCATTTCGCTGATCTTTGGAGTATTCGTATCGACGCTGCTAACGCTGGTGGTGATTCCGCTGTTGTACTATGGGGTAATGCACAATCGTATAGAACGGATCCTGCAGGTCTAATCGAAGTCCTGCGGTGGTGTCTCCCAGTGAAGCGTGGAAACACTGGGGGTGGATCGCAAACCAAGCCGAGCAGTTACACGATGCCTAAGTTATCGAGAACTAAATTTATCGAGAACTATTGAGCTCATGAAAAAGCGCGACGAATTCCCGCGTCAGCTTATGAGTGGGCGCGAGATAGATCAGCGGCTTGCATTGTTCGTGCGACTCACGCATCTTGACCGAAATCGATAACTTGGTCTCGAACAAGGGAAGATTTTCCTGCTTGAGTTCGTTAACCAACCGCGCCGGTAGATTGGCCTGGGTCATGAACTGATTGACGATGATGCCCTCGACATGCAATTCGCTATTATGATCCGCCCGGGTTTCCTCTACATTTTCTAGTAAGGAATACAGAGCCTGGCGGGAAAAATCATCGCAGTCAAAGGGAATCAGGCAACCTTGCGCGGCAATCAAAGCGGATAAGGTAAAAAAATTAAAGGCGGGAGGTGTATCGATATAGATTGCATCATATTCCGCATTCATCGCTTGTAACGCCTCGCGCAATTTGAAGATTTTGTGCTTGGCTTCCAGCTTGCTCTGCAGCTCGTTCAACTCGGGCGATGCTGGGAGAACATAGAGATTGTCATGCACCGTCGTCCAGACGAAATCCTCGGGATCAGCCGCTTTTAGGCGAAACGAAAGGCTTTGCTTGAAGAAGCTGGCGATATTGACATCACCCACCTCGACATCCTTTCCCAGCAAATAACGGCTGGCATTACATTGGGGATCGAGATCCACAACCAATGTCTTGATGTCTTCGGAGGCACTGATCGCGGCAAGGTTCGCTGCGATGCTGGACTTTCCCACACCACCTTTTTGATTAAACACAACACGCCGCATAAATTACTCTACTTGATTACGCTGTCACTGGAGTGGAGGCTCTTGAGCTATGATGCTATACCTCTCAGGCTAGTGTATGACTTAGCGATAATTGGCGACAACTTCGTCTGGTGAAAAGCTCTGCTGGCTCAATGAGCGGAGGGCGGGATGACCGTCAAAACAAGCGCCGTTCACACGGGAGTAACTGAGCATTTTAGCCACATTTGGCGCCGGATTGTGCCAGGTTGAGAGGATTTTAGGTCGCTTCGTAACTTTGACTCCATTATATCTAAACTCGACCGATAACTAAACGGCATAAAGCTGTCTAAACGGTATTCTATTATGATAGCGAGCAACGCTCAGCTAGGGCGTTGAGGGCCAGCGGTAAGGGGCAACCGTGGTATCTACCACTCGTTGGCGTACGGTCGTGTACACTCTGAGCCCATGCCATGGATGACCGTAAAGGTGTTCAAAAATATTCTATAAGGTAAATTCTGGGGGTTAGCTCATGGCGATCGAAATCGAAAAGAAGTTTCTTGTTAACGGTGATTTCACCCGGTTTGCGACGGACTCGGAACGGATAACCCAGGGTTATTTGTGTTCTGCCCCCGAACGCACGGTGCGAGTTCGCATCAAGGGCAATAGAGGGTTTATCACGGTCAAAGGGCCGAGTGATGAATCAGGAGCAAGCCGTTATGAATGGGAGAAGGAAATTTCCATCCGTGACGCAACCCATTTAATGGACCTCTGCGAACCAGGCGTAATCGACAAGATGCGTTTCTACGTCCCCGTTGGGAGCCACCTCTATGAAGTTGATGTGTTTCGCGGCGATAACGAGGGGCTTATCATCGCTGAGATTGAGCTCAATGCGACAGATGAAAATTTTGAACAACCCGACTGGTTAGGTGCTGAAGTCACCGGAGACCCAAAATACTATAACGCCGCCTTGATGAAAAATCCCTATAAACAATGGAAGACACGCTAGTTATCATCTCTAAGGCAACTTTCCCTGCGGCCACATTTAGCGCCGGAAAATCCGCCAGCGAATGGATCAGCTTTGGTGGAAGTATTGAATGGTCAACACCGCGACATTGACCCACAAGAGTTTTCTGAGCCAACGGTGATAGATTTGCGCCGATATCCGAGCTCGCAGTGCCATACCTAAGATCAGGGTCAACACTCCCAGCGCGGCAAGAGGCACTGTAGCCGCGAATAGACTCCCCGTCAGAATACCTTGCTGCGCAAAAACACCGGCTTGAGTCACTTTCCCAGCGAAAAAACACATGTTGAATACCTGCACCATTGCCGTAGGGCGCGCATCCAACTCAAGAAATAAAATAATCAGTATGGGCACCATCACATTGACCGTACCGGCCAAAAATCCGGCGGTCAGACCAAACAGCAGTAATGCGGTTTGCAGGTGAGCTTCAATCCAGGCTATGCGGTAGATCTTTAAAACTTCCATGTTCAAATAAAGTAGGATTATCGCCGCCAAGAGCAGCTTGAAAGGAGCAGGATCGGAAACGATCAAGCAATAGGAACCCAGCAGGCTACCTGCAGCGACGTAAATGGCTAGAGGCCAGTATTTTCCGATACTGTTTCGCCACCCTCCACCTTTAATAATGCTGATCATGTTAACCGCCATAGTGGGCAGCAAAGTGATCAGAATTGCGCTGCGCATATCGGTCATCATTGCCAGCAACGGGGTGGCCATCATGGGGAACCCCAGACCCAAGGTTCCGTGCACTAAACCCGCGAAGGAAAAAATACCTGCCACCAATACCCCTGTCTCTAAGGACGGCTCCTCAATACCCGACATTGTATCCTTTACTCTTGCATGATAATCAGTCGTTCACCGATGATCTGGTGGGGTGGAACCACAAGATTCTCCGGGGTGTCTTGAGGATGCTGATCATGATGACGATATACGCGGCCCGCCAAATCGAAGTAGACATCTTGGCAAGTGGCCTTGAATCCGCCGAACCAAGGGGATACAGCGGTATTTTTCAGCGTCGCGGGCTCGGCTAGCACATCGCAACCCTGCAGCTCGTTCCTGGCGAATACAACAAGATAATCCGGCTGCACACTTCGGTAATAATTTTTCGCCGCCCCGGGCTGCTGCGAATGTAATGAATCGGGATCACTCAGCTGATCTTCATAGCCGGTTAATTGCGCTAACATCGGCTTGGTACGATGCCACACATACAGTTTTCGTTGATTCCAACGCACCACCATATAGTCGCCCGGGGACAATCCCCGCAGATCGATATCAGCAACCGAATGAAGGCCCGGGTTATCTGAATGGGTCAGATAGCCCCAAGTTATCCAAAATACGCCGGCTACGGCCACCCAAATCATTAATTTAGTGAGCACCCGTAACGCCTCACGCTGTGTAACTTCTTCACTCATAATTTATTCAGCAGTAGCTCTCAGCGACCCCAACACATCGCTATTCCGAGTTCATTCTCTAGGCCCAGAAATCGCTCGCGACAGGATCGCTGAGACTATCACGTAGTTCAACCAAATTCTAAGCCGATGCATTCAACCGCCCTACTCGTATCAAAAGATAATCGGCCTGAATCACTCAAGTGCGAGGCGTAACGACGAACCATAACCAAGTCTATAGCAAGGATTTACAACACTGCGACTGCGTGTATGAGTCATTGAAAAGCTCATAACATGGCACGGATGAGAAATGTACCAGGCTTTTGTTTTACTACTGAATGTGGTAATAAGAGCGGGACAAGGAAACCGCTCTAAATGCTTTTCCTCTTACGGAAAATATAACGAGTATCGGCAGCTGGGCGCCGCGCCATGCAGGAAAGTGAGAACGGTTCTTCTTTGTCTTTATCGGTTGAAGTCTAAACCAACTGTGGTCGAGAAACCGTAGAACAATAACGTCACTAGATTAGGAACGAGGAGACACTAATGAAAGCATGGGTCTGGATAATTGTGAGCTTTTTTCTTCTCACGGGATTGGGTACAGCGTTAGCGGTACCTCCAGGCATGGAACTCACCTGGGACAATCCAATGGGCACTGTAACGTTTTCTGGAAAAATCCATATGGAAAAGGGATTGCAATGCACGGATTGCCACACCAGTATTTTTCAGCAGAAAAAAGGCACGGCCAAGATGACGATGGCCGCAATGAATGAGGGCAAGTTTTGTGGTAAATGTCACAACGGCGACACCGCCTTCAGTACGAAGGACCCCGCAAACTGCACAACCTGCCACAAGCAGAAATAGCCGCATACTACAAAACAAGCACGGTGGGGTCCGCCTGGACCCCCATTATCGGCTCGCATTAGGGTTAAATTTCTTTCAGCTCCTTACTTCCGTAAATTTCTCCAGACAGTTTCTTAAATAACCGCTTAGCACCATAGCTAGCGTCTAATGGCTCGGCGGCGTATCCCAGTTACAGCGGCTTAAAGTATTCGCTTTATTGCCACTAAGTGGCTTGGATGCTTGAGTCCTTCCCCAGAGTCCAGACACTCGCATTATGCCGCGACGATAGACACATCATGCGCGTTTATCCGGATTTTGCTGCAGTTGGGCACTGATTTACTTGAGTATTAGGGACAGAAACCGAACTACCTGTGAAGCGAAAACGCATTTCCAACCACAAGGACTCGTAGAGAGGTTGATTATGGCCAGATTGCCAAGACTGTTCGTTGAGGGAATGACTCAACATGTGATTATCCGCAGTAAAAACCATGCCAATATTTTTGTAAACGCGGAGGACTACCAATTTTATCTCGGTTGTCTGGAAGATGCGGCGGCGCGCTATCGGTGTGCAATCCACGCTTATGTGTTGATGCCGAACCACGTTCATCTCTTGGTTACCCCTGAGGCCAAGCAGAGTTTGTCCCGGACGCTGCAGTCGATTGGCCGACGTTACGCCCAATACTATAATCAGAGCTTCGAAAGCTCAGGCAGCATATGGGACTCGCGGTATAAAGCGACGATTATCGATTCTAAAACCTATCTGCTGACGTGCATGCGTTATATCGAACTCAATCCAGTACGCCACGAACTCGCGAATCATCCTAAATCCTATCCTTGGTCAAGCTACAAGTACAATGCCTTGGGTGAGAAGAGCCCGTTGCTAGCCCCGCATAAATTCTATCGTAAACTCGGGCGCAGCATTGAGGCCCGACAAACCGCCTACCGAGGGCTATTTAGGGCTCGTCTGTCTAAAATCGATATTGAGGCTATCAGAGAGGCAACCAACAAGGGCTGGGCGCTAGGCGATGACCAGTTTAAAGACCGGCTACAGGCCATGACTGACCGACGCGTTAGACCCTTGCCTAAAGGCAGACCTAGAATGAAGAAATGATCCCTTGGCGATCGGCGCCTATTGGACTTCAAATTGACCCTGCCCGCTGGAGCCTAGATCATAAGCGTAATTCGCCGATAAGTTTTTTAAGCATCGGCAGGCTTCCTAGACGGCCATCGTTCGCGTAGCGCAGGCGGCAGTAAAGTTTCGAAATCTGCATCACCTGCCTGGCTAAATCCGGACGGGCACGGGTTATACGATGGGCGTAGTCCATGGGCCCCTCATGCGCTAAGCGATGCAATTTCACGGCGGCCATTTTTTCGCAAAATCGGCGATAAACACTCAGCAAAGGGTCGTTGGTCTCCGACTTTCTGTTCTTACATATAAACAACAGTGAGTATATGCTCGCCAGGGCCGCACAGCCGATTATTAACAGCACCACCAGACTATCCCAGCCAGGTTGCCGAACACCTAGTTTCCTGAGCAATGCGCGTTGCTGTTCCGGTCCAAAAGCGACCACCCAGCGATTCCACTGATAATTGATATTGTCGGCCACAAAATTCAGCTGGTTGAACCATGAACGGCCGTAACTGGCACGTACGAATAACGGTACCGAGGCGTCGGAACCGATCACGCTGCTAACCCCCGTTTCCACTCGATCGGGGGAAACCACTGTGGTGGGGTCGACACGAACCCAGCCCCGTCCCTTTAACCAGACTTCCGCCCAAGCGTGAGCATCGGCTTGGCGGATCAGCAAATAGTGGCCGATAGGGTTCCATTCTCCCCCCAGATAACCTGTCACAACCCGGGCCGGTAAGCCTGCCGCGCGCATGAGAAACACGAAACTACTCGCATAATGCTCGCAAAAACCCTGACGGGTATCGAATAGAAACTGGTCAATGGGATCGCCATCGAGCAATGGCGGAGTCAAAGTGTACCTAAAGGGAAACGCCGCAAACCATGATAAGGCTTTTTGGATGAGGGCATTACCTTGCAATCCGGTTTTGCGCCATCCGGCAGCGAGCCGACGCGCCTTGAATCCGGCTTCATTGGGTGGTAGTTGCAGGGCATGAGCACGCATTTCCGCCGATAGCTCCGGATCCAAGCTATAGTTTAAATAGGACGTGAGCTGAAACTCACGGCGATCGCGTATCGGTGTCGGGGCCAGCAACTGGTAATCGGGGGTCAGATGAGTTGCTGATAACTGACCCGCCGGCATCTCCAGGGCAAACACCCAACGCTTCTGGTGCGGTTCGAGGGTTACCTTATAGTGCACGGGATTGCCGGTAACTGAATATTTACCACGCTCAGACTGAAATCGCGCGAGTGGCCGCCAGGTCTTGCCATCGAAATTCCACAGTACGGGTCCCCGCCAGTAGCGCTGGCTCATCGGTGGAATCGGATCATCGAAGCTTACGCGAAAAGCGATGCGCTTGGAGTGAATAAGCTGGCTGATACTCCCGGGAGTCATGGTGTCGCTAAGACCGCTGACGCCCACATTCGAGTCTTCGGGCATTCTCCAAAGAGGACCGTTCAGACGGGGAAATAATAAAAACAATAAGATCATCAGAGGCAATGATTGCAATAGCATACGCCCGGCCCACTTGAGACGAAGGCTTAGCGTAAATTTTTCATTGCCTTGATTAAGCTGAATCAAAATGGACGTGATCGCCATACTGACCACAAAACTGTACAATGCTATGGCGATGTTCTGCGTATAAAAGAATTGGGTGGACAGTACAAAATAGCTTAAAAAGATCGCCACCATTGCATCGCGCATATGACGGGTTTCCACTGCCTTGAGGGCGGCCATAAGGATCAGCAATGCGATCCCTGCATCTCGTCCCAGCAACGTTCCATATTGGAGCAATACACCGCCAACACCGGCAAATAGCCCGAACATCAATAAGACTCGCCAGGGGAGCGCAAACTCAAATTTGACGGCGGCATAACGCAATGCCAGGGCAAAGAGCGAGAAAATTGAAATCCATATCGGCACATGCGCCAGATGCGCAGCAATTCCAATGCCGGAAATAACCAATACCGAGACGAGACTGCCACGTTCAAGCACTTGGTGCGATGCACTCAAACGCCTAGCCTGCCGGTTCATGAACTCGTACGCACTCCAATCACTCGGCCTGAGCGCCGGAGCCATTGGGAAGCCCATAGACCGCTAATTCCCGAAGGCAACGCCGATCGTGATCTTCTCCCACATCGGGTGATATCGATTTCGATGGCAATCGCAACCCATAACGCATCCGCTCGGGCTGCCAGGCCAGCAGCAATCCGCACAGCACGGAAAGACGCATCTCGTCCTGCATTCCACTCAACGCATCCCAATCCAACCAGAGCTCCTGATGATCGCAACTGGCAAACGCCTTGGACATCAATTTATCGGTGGCCGCCCACGTCTTCCAGGCGATGTGTTTCGGGGGATCACCGACCCGATAATCACGCAGTGCATCGAGATCATCGCCTCTAACTTGGCCTCGATCCGCCCAGTCGGACTCGCCGGCCCCATGGGGAGGATCGCCTTGAAGCGTCACCGGTTTGGGATAGACCACCACAGCCATATCGAACTCCAACCAGGACCACGCTTGAAACAAGCCCAAAGGAAAGGTGCTGTAAATTTTAAATCGTCCCGGCTTCAGGATGCCGCGACGTAAAGCGGGCAGCTTTAAAAGCGCGGATGTTCTTCTCCCTATATTAACCCTCACGAGATCCGCAGCGGAATCGCACCACTGCACCTTAATGGCATGGCGGTCAAACCGGGAGTTATTAATAATACCTAGCTTGAATTCGGCGGTATCTCCTGCAAAAACCGCCGCCGCGCCTTCCGCTCGGACCACAAGATTAAGCAGGTTACGGTGCGTGTACCACATGGCATTGAGCCCCAATCCCACCAGTAGAAAGGTGAGTCCAAACGCCATGCTGTTGTTATAATTCATGGCGCCCAGAAGCATCAGCAACAGGGTTAGCGCATAGCTATAGCCCCATGCCGTCGGTAAAATATATATTCGCCGTTTATGCAGCGTAATTTCATGGGAGGCCACACGTTGATGGCGAGTCACCCAGTTGATAAAACGCAGCCCTAAGGCCGCTTGCAGTGACTCAATGCCGAGGGAGAGCATCACGCCGCGGATCGGGATCAGGGAATGGGTACTTCGGCGATCAGTTGGGCGATCAGCGATTGCGTAGAATGAGAGTGTCCCCGCAGCGATTGTAACCGATGGCCCGCGACGGGAGCCAACACGGTCTGCAGGTCTTCCGGCAAGACATAATCCTTACCATTGAGCAGCGCCCAGGCCTGAGCGCTGCGCAACAACGCCACACCGGCTCGAGGCGACAAGCCCTGGCGGTATAAATCCGCTCGGCGTGTGTACCCCAGGATCGCTTGAAGATAATCGAGTAAAGCGTCTGCTACCCGAACCTTGGCGACGAGTCGCTGAATTTCAATTAACGTTTCCCCATCCAAGCAGGGATTAATAGTAGGGACCAGTTCCCGGCGGTCACTTCCTCGAAGTAACTCCCGTTCCGCCTCGTAGTCAGGATAACCGAGCTGGATCCGCATGAGGAAACGGTCTAATTGAGACTCGGGAAGAGGATAAGTCCCGGCCTGAGACGTAGGATTTTGAGTGGCAATGACAAAAAAGGGTTGAGGTAAAACGCGGGTCTCGCCTTCGATGGTGACTTGTTGCTCTTCCATGGCTTCGAGCAATGCGCTCTGCGTCTTGGGAGTAGCGCGATTGATTTCGTCGGCCAGAATAAGCTGAGAAAATATGGGGCCGGGATGGAAGCGGAAATGACCGCTGTTGCGCTCGTAGACTGATACTCCGAGCACATCGGCAGGCAATAAATCGCTGGTGAACTGAATACGCTGGTAATCGAGCCCCAATACTTGCGCGAAGGTCTGCGCCAATGTCGTCTTACCCACCCCCGGCAGGTCTTCGATCAACACATGCCCACGCGCGATCAGACACGCCAGCACGAGCTTAATTTGATGATCTTTACCCAGTATGACCCGATTGATCCGGTCAATCGCTGTAGTGAGGATCTGCGAATGTGTAGTTGATAAGCGTATTGTGGCGGCCGGCGTCGTCATGGCGCTTCATATAAGGGTTACAATCACAGCTACTCGGTCTCCGAGGTGTGAAACGCTCGTTACAATAAGGACCCTGTGTGGCCTCTGACAGGTGTACAAGGTATGTATTGATTTACTACTGGATTCATTCAAGATGGCTTGCGATGCGCTTCGATATCCGGTACCCATACCTAGCTTCGTGGAAAACATTGAGCGGCTAGTTTCAATCTAGCATTTCTAAAAAGCCTCCGATACTGCGCAGCCGGGTTTAATTAGATCGGAGGGCTCCCCCCCGGGACAGATGGTCCGAGCCACCCTAGCCTCAATGCTGAGGAATGATGGGGCGAAAATCAACGCCCTGGAACCACCCCGGGAGTGCCGTTTGACTTCCCTGGTTGCCGTTTTGGCATCGACTTTTGGGTATATCCCTGAGGTAATTCAAACAACGACTCGGGTTGTGGGCCTTGCTGGATGTTACTCAATTCCTTCACCTCGCCCCCGGGGAGTTCTTCACGCAGGGTGAATCTAAGCACTGGATCATACCAATAAACAGAGATTATCGTTTTCTGACTAAGATCCTGCTTCTGAATTTGCTCCCATTTTTCCGTTTCCCGACCCGCAATTTCATCCCTGCCGATCAGACGAAACTCGGAACTTCCTCCCGGAAAAACTTGCTTTATCATCATGCCTCGAACTCGATCTAACCACTGCACTGTGCTCAGTGTTTGTCCCTTATGGGTGGTCTTTAACTCCCATTTCTCGGTCTCACGGCCATTAAGTATTTCAACACCCAAATTTTTACAGCTCACTTCTTTGTTTAGATTTCTACACGGTTTAGTGGCCTTGGTCTTGGTTTGATCAAAGGCATTGGGAGACACGCCGTCACGTCGCATAAAGTATTTTTTTTCATCCGGAAATAGTATCCAAACTCGTGGCTTCGAAGACCGCTGCTTGACGATCTCAATGATGGGTTTGCCTGCCTGGATAAATTCCCTACGGTAGGCGTGATTGCCGACAAACAACTTCCCGAGCATCCGCGCACCGTTAGACCGCGTCTCCAGCGTATCCGCCGAAAACTCGATCATTGGAGATTCGAGGGCTCCCGCATTGGATTCAACACTCCGCCACCCCACCGTCATTGTCAGTACAAGCAATACAATTAGTTTCAACATAGATGGGTTCTCAATAGGGATATACCTCTGTTTGGGCAACAATTAAAATGCTTCAGTTCAGAATTCGAAGTGCAACCCCGCGGCACCGGTAAAATGCCACAGTAGATACAGCGTAGCGAATGAACTTTAGGTGCATGATTTTACTCTACTCAGGACAAGGCGGAAGATTCCAAAAGATCCTGTCAGTAGATTCGCATGAGTTTTTCTGCTAGAAATCGGCTTTCGCCGCACCATCATCCCCTCCAACTCCCCCACTCGCCACACCTGAATCTGCATCTCAGTCATTTAGGCAATCATTTAGCAATTGTAGTTAATCTCACGGCTTACGGTTATTTGTAGCGTTTGTTACGCGCCCACCCCATTTCGGGTATCAAAATAACTTTATAAAACAGATTGTTAAATTTATTTTGTCATGGTGGCATAGGCTTTGTATCTGCAAGGAGTGAAACGCTATTAAACTTGTTCAATCAGGAGATGGAAATATGCCCATAAGACAGTGTGCCATCTATGGTAAAGGCGGTATCGGTAAGTCCACCACGACTCAGAATCTAGTCGCCGGACTCTCCGAGATTGGCAAAAAAGTCATGATCGTCGGCTGTGACCCCAAAGCCGATGCCACCCGGCTCATTCTACATTCTAAGGCTCAGGAGACCATCATGCATCTGGCTGCTGAACAGGGCAGTGTGGAAGACCTCGAGCTGGAGGATGTGCTTAAAACGGGTTACGGTGATGTTAAATGTGTCGAAGCGGGTGGTCCCGAGCCGGGCGTGGGTTGCGCCGGACGCGGAGTGATTACCGCGATTAACTTTTTAGAGGAAGAAGGGGCCTACGAGGAGGATCTAGACTTCGTATTCTACGATGTCTTAGGGGACGTGGTTTGTGGCGGTTTTGCCATGCCTATCCGTGAAAACAAGGCGCAGGAGATCTATATCGTTTTATCGGGCGAGATGATGGCCATGTATGCGGCCAATAACATCTGTAAGGGTATCGTGAAATATGCGACGACCGGTAGCGTTCGCTTAGCAGGGTTAATCTGCAATTCGCGTAATACCGATCGTGAAGCCGATCTCATCGAAGCTCTAGCCGAAAAACTGGGCACTCAGATGATTCACTTTGTACCAAGGGACAACGTGGTGCAGCGTGCCGAAATCCGCCGTATGACGGTCATCGAATACGATCCGACTTGTAATCAGGCCGAGGAATACCGCACCCTGGCACGCAAGATCATCGAAAATAAAAAACACGTCATTCCCACGCCGATCACGATGGACGAACTGGAAGAGCTGCTGATGGAGTTCGGCATTCTCGAGGAAGAAGATGAGAGCATCATCGGTAAGACGGCGGCGGACGAAAATGCGTCTGCGACGGCGGTTGCTTAGACGCGGCTAGCCTGATGGTGAAATTCCTTGAGCTTTAGCCTATCACTCGTAATTGAACTGTATACAGGAGCACCACAATGTCTGCGATGACGCGCGAACAGACTGAAGCCCTCATTCAAGAGGTCTTGGAAGTCTATCCAGAAAAGGCCAAGAAAGATCGGGCTAAACATCTTACGGTCAATGACCCTGAGCTGGAAAAATCTAAAAATTGCATTATCTCCAATCGCAAATCCTTGCCAGGGGTAATGACCATTAGGGGTTGTGCCTACGCCGGTTCGCGTGGCGTGGTCTGGGGTCCGATTAAAGACATGGTCCATGTCTCCCACGGTCCCGTGGGTTGTGGGCAGTATTCCCGCGCCGGCCGCCGCCATTATTACATCGGCACGACGGGGGTTAATACCTTCACTACGATGAACTTCACTTCGGACTTCCAAGAAAAGGACATCGTGTTCGGCGGCGACAAAAAGCTAGACAAAATTATCGATGAGATTGAAACCCTGTTTCCCCTGAATAAAGGGGTGTCGGTACAGTCCGAATGTCCCATCGGGCTGATCGGCGACGATATCGAAGCAGTGGCCAAGAAAAAGTCCAATCAGCATGGTAAAACCATCGTACCGGTGCGCTGCGAAGGTTTTCGCGGTGTATCTCAGTCCCTAGGTCATCACATCGCCAACGATTCCATTCGCGATTGGGTGCTCACGGCTCGCGATGAGGACCAGAGTTTCGAGACCACACCTTACGATGTCGCCATTATCGGTGACTACAACATTGGTGGAGATGCCTGGAGCTCCCGCTCTTTGCTCGAGGAGATGGGATTGCGCGTGGTGGCGCAATGGTCGGGTGACGGTTCATTGTCTGAAATAGAGCTTACCCCCAAAGTTAAGCTGAACCTGATTCACTGTTATCGCTCCATGAATTACCTTTCCCGCCATATGGAGGAGAAATATGGTATTCCATGGATTGAATACAACTTCTTTGGCCCTACGAAGATCGCCGAGTCGTTGCGCAAAATTGCGAGTCTATTCGACGACAAAATCAAGCAGGGGGCCGAAGAGGTGATTAAGAAGTACTCGGCGCAATGCGATGCGGTGATCGCGAAATACCGCCCGCGCCTTGAAGGACGTAAAGTGATGCTCTTCGTGGGTGGTCTGCGTCCACGCCATACCATCGGGGCTTATGAGGACCTGGGCATGCAGGTCATCGGCACCGGCTACGAGTTTGCTCACAACGACGATTACGATCGCACACTGAAGGAAATGGGTAATGGTACGCTGCTCTATGATGACGTCACCGGATTCGAATTCGAAGAATTTGTTAAACGGCTGCGTCCGGATTTGGTCGGCTCAGGAATTAAGGAAAAATACATCTTCCAGAAAATGGGTATCGCCTTCCGCCAAATGCATTCCTGGGATTATTCGGGCCCGTATCACGGTTATGATGGTTTTGCCATCTTCGCCCGCGACATGGACATGACGATCAACAATCCCTGTTGGAATAAGATCAAGGCTCCCTGGAAACAGGCGGGATAGCAGAACGGCAAGCTCCTTATGGTCCTGGGAACCCCGCCCCGACAAACCGGACAAACCTTAACCTTTTGACATACCGTAGTCCACAGATGAGTGGCGCGGGAAGGAGTCAATCATGAGCCAAGATGTGGCCAATATTAAACCCAGTTTTCCCCTTTTTCGGGATGAGGACTATAAAAAGCTTCTGGATGAAAAACGCTCGCGCTCCGAGGAAGCTTACGACGATGAGCGCATCGAAGAAGTCTTTCAATGGACGACAACCCAGGAATATCAGGAGCTCAACTTTAACCGCCAGGCGTTGACCATCAATCCAGCCAAGGCCTGCCAGCCTCTGGGGGCGGTATTATGTTCGCTGGGCTTTAAAAATACCTTGCCTTACGTACACGGTTCCCAAGGCTGTGTCGCCTACTTTCGCACCTATTTCAACCGCCATTTTAAAGAGCCCATCGCCTGCGTGTCGGATTCCATGACGGAGGATGCCGCGGTGTTTGGTGGCCAGAAAAACATGTTCGATGGCCTCGAGAACGCCAAAGCACTTTACAAACCGGAAATGGTGATGGTTTCCACGACGTGCATGGCGGAAGTCATCGGCGATGATCTCAATGCCTTTATCAACAATGCCAAGAAGGAAGGTCACATCGAGGCTGATTTCCCAGTCCCCTTCGCCCATACACCCAGTTTTGTCGGCAGCCATACCACCGGCTGGGACAATATGTTCGAAGGGGTATTGCGTTGTTTCACACTGAATAACATGGAAGACAAGCTTGTTGGCAGCAATGGCAAGATTAACATTGTGCCGGGGTTTGAGACCTACCTCGGCAACTACCGGGTCATGCACCGCATGATGCGGGAGATGGGAGTGGACTATTCCTTGTTATGCGATCCGTCGGAAGTACTCGATACACCGGCAGATGGCCAGTATCGCATGTACGACGGAGGAACTACTCAAAACGAGGTTAAACAAGCCCCTAACGCTATCGACACGCTGCTGTTACAACCCTGGCAGCTAGTGAAGACCAAAAAGCACGTGAAATCCGTCTGGCAGCAACCCGCGAGCGAGATCAACATACCCATGGGCTTGGAGTGGACCGATGAGTTTCTAATGAAGGTCTCCGCGCTCACCGGTAAAGCGATTCCTGCTAGCTTAGAGAAAGAACGCGGGCGCTTGTTGGACATGATGACCGATTCCCATGCCTGGCTGCACGGTAAGCGATTTGCCCTGTGGGGCGATGCCGATTTCGTGATGGGTATGACGCATTTTCTGCTGGAACTTGGCGCGGAACCTGTCCACGTTCTCTGTCACCACGCCAATAAGCGTTGGAAGAAAGCAATGGAGAAAGTACTGAGTGAATCGCCCTATGGACAAGGCAGCACTGTCTATGTCGGTAAAGATCTATGGCACATGCGTTCGCTGGTTTTCACCGATAAACCGGACTTCATGATTGGGAATTCGTATGGGAAGTTCATTCAACGCGATACGCTACACAAGGGCAAGGAATTCGAAGTACCCCTCATCCGCATCGGCTTTCCCATTTTTGATCGGCACCATCTGCATCGTGACACCACGCTTGGCTACGAAGGCGCGATGCATATTCTCAAGACGCTGGTCAATGCCGTGCTGGAACGTCTCGATGATGACACGAGTAGCATGGGAGCCACTGATTTTAATTATGACTTAGTCCGTTAGACCGGCTGCCTCGCGTGCGGCTTAACAGGAAACCCTAGAATATGGCAAACGTGATGATACGTAGGGATGATTCGGGCGGGTTGGTGTTTTACTTGCCCAAGAAGGATCTGGAAGAAACCATCACTTCATTGGAATTTGACCAGCCCGACCGCTGGGGTGGAGAACTCAAACTGAGTGATGGCCAATCTTATTATATCGAGCCCATGGAATCACCACCGAAGTTGCCGGTTAGCTTGCGCGCGAAGCGCCTTTGAATAACCTATAACATCCATTGGAGAGTTGAACTATGGCTATGCACATTGTCCCCGAAGAATGCATTTCCTGCGGCGATTGTGCGCCAGTGTGCCCTACCGGCGCCATCACCGAGGGAAAAATCGTATTCCAGATCGATCCCGATGTCTGCACTGAATGCGAAGGGGAGTTTGACGAACCCCAGTGCGCCGCAGTCTGTGAGATCCCTGGCTGTATTCAGTCCCTGCAGAAGGCTTAGCTTTAATGGCTAAACACGCATTAACCCCCGAATTGGCGTTGCGTATCGGCCTGGCGGCCAAAGTGCTGCCGGGTTCTGATATACGGCATCTTATGGCTGTGCTCGTCGATACGGTGGGTTTGCCATTGACCGTTTCCAAGCTTGAGTCACTCCAGCTTAAAGATCTGAAGCAAAATTTCAGAGCGGAATTCGAGGATATTGATGATGCGGCTCTCGAACAGGTCAGGCACTGCTTGCGCGGTGAAATAGAGTACGAACCCATGCAAGAGGTGCCTCAGCCAGAACCCTACTTAGATGAGCCACTGGCGGGGTCAGTGCGTGTGGCCTGTGCCTCTAATCAGGGTGAGCGGATCGATGGTCATTTTGGCTCCTGTGCACGGTTTCTGATCTATGAGGTTTCACCGAAGGAGTTTCGTTTGATTGATGTGCGCTCAGCCAACGAAGCTCAATCAACGGACGAGAAAAACGGCCATCGCGCCGAAATGATTCGTGATTGTGATCTGCTCTATGTGAACTCCATTGGTGGTCCGGCTGCCGCCAAGGTCGTCAAAGCCGGATTGTTGCCAATCAAGCAGCCACAGGAGACGGATGCGATCAACATCCTGATAGAATTGCAACAAAGATTAGCAGGTGACCCGCCCCCTTGGCTGGCGAAAGTGATGGGAGCTAAGGCCAAAGATCGCGTTCGTTTTCATTTTGATGACAACGCCGCGATGGAGGAAAATGAACTGTGATCTCTAACGCAAAGCTTGCTCAGATTGTGCAACGGGTGGAACATCAGGAGATCAATGGGCAATTATTGAGCCATTTACGTCGCGTCTATCCCGAGCTTCACTTTACCTATTGCCTGGACACGGATGTCATCGAGGAGGTTCCACCGGTGGAAAAACGCAGCGCTTTTAATGTCTATTTAGTCGATGGACGTGAGCACTGTCTGCGCTTAACCACGGACCACAACATCGCTACGGGTGTCGTGCTCGCAGCCGTAATGGATGAGGATGATTCCTGACGCTCGCTTGAGACAAAACTCATGCCACCGGAAGCTGGAGTAACGAATTTGGATAACACGGCAGGCGTTCTAGATCAAGAGCAAATCGCCAAGATCTGCCGGACGTGCATTCCCCGATCGTGCCCACCGATCACTGCTCACGGCGCTCGGTGGCCTTTATCCGAAAATTCCGTTTTCCGTGCCATGGTCACAGGAAGGTTGGTATCGCACCGGGGGAGTGGTTACCGCTAACGGAGATAAGGTAACCGACGACTTGGTGCATTGGGCCTACCGAGAAGGCGAGAATGATTTTGCCGGTTTACTCGAGTACTGCCGCAAAGCCGGACTTTTCGCAACTCGGATCGATGGCAAGGTACATTATATCGTGGCGCCAATGGGACCCCAGGCCCAGGATTTTGTCCAGATTGAAGTAGAGGAGACTCAAGAACTGCTAGACCGTCCCCTGTATGGCGATAGGCTTCCTGTGGATATAGAGGACTTCATTGACCCGGTTACCCAACCCATGGAACAAAACAGGCCTATGGGAGCCCCTCGGTACAAGCTAAAACGGTTGACAATGATGGCGGACTTACTCATGTCGCTACGAGAACGAAGGATGCTCTCGGAGACATTATGGCGGTTTTTGCAGGACTGGAACCGCAGCAGCGCCGCTCACCATCACCGATTCTGCCATCATTGGGTGCTCGAACTCCACAGCTACATCGGTCGCTATGATGAACACTGCTATTCCATGACTCCACAATCTTGCTATCGACATTCCATACCCCACCTAGAAGATACCGCGGCTTTTCAAGGATCCCGCCTTGCCAACCAAATCAGACATTTCGACCGCAAAATCGGCTATCCCATGGCGTGGTACTTTTACCTACTCAAACGCGATCACGTATCCAGCGACTTGCCTCAAACCGTTATTGAAGACCATCGCAGGGGATACGCCTATCTTCCCGAAACGGATCAACAGCTCGTTCAGGACTGGTTGGCACAGCCCTACATGCTTTAATTTTCAATACCCTCCCTCATGCAGCTCGTAGGGACAAGTTATATCCATGTTCTTAGGACGAGGGTCTCTAGGTCACACTTAAGTATTGTTGTTCGCCGCCGTTAATATTGGGTAAGTATTCCCCTAATCCCGGAGAGAACTTCATGAATAGAAAAGCACTTCCCAGCTAATGGTGAACTGGTCGGCGCTACTACTGTGGCTGTATATATTGACGGCCTATAGTCAGCAGATCTGATAGGAACTACCGCCATCATCCATGATAACGGATAGAACCTCTTGAGGGAGAAAACCGGATGAAATTGTTTTCATTAAAACCGGGGGTTGGTATGCGCCTGATCTTGGGGCTTGCCGTAGTAGTAACCCTGGCACTCAGCGGACTAATCGCGGAGCAAAGCTATGCCCTACGAAAAGATATTCTGGAGCAGGCAAAACAGGCGCGCATGGCCACTTTGGACCTGCTGGCCGGCAACCTGAGTGGCGCGGTGCGTTGGCGCAAGGCTGAAATGGCCGGAAAAGCCTACGCCGGATTAATAGAAGAAGGACAGTCACCGATCTCGGACCTTATAGTTTATGATGCAGAAGGAGCCGTTCTGAGCGAGTACCACTCGGAATCCCTGCCCAATATCGACCTGACCGCTGCAAATGTCTCGAAGGATACGGCAGCCGAACACTACCAGGACACCGATACTCATAGCCTCATCACCGTACCGATTCTAGCCGGCAAGGACCAAACCAGCGTAGGCACTCTGAGCCTAGCCTACAGTAACCACGAATTGGATGCGTTCATCCGGCAACGTCTAGTGGTGGGGATAACCATAGCCATTACCTCCCTGATCACCAGTTTGGCCTTATTGGCATTCCTGGTTAGCCGCATCGTGATGCGTCCACTCCGGCATATGCTGAATCTGACCCGTGAACTGGCCAGTGGTGAGGGTGATCTGACCCAGCGTCTGGAGGTACATGACGGTGATGAATTCGGTTTGCTGGCCCGGCATTTCAATCAGTTTATTTCCCATATTCAGACCATAATGGAAGACGTCAACCACTCGTTCTCCGAGGTCGCCGCTTCTGCCCAAACCGCATTTATGACCACCGGCGAAGCAGAACAACTTACCGAGCAGCAACGCACGAAGATCGAGCAAACCGCGGCCGCGGTGACCGAGATGTCCGCCAGCGCCAGCGAAGTGGCCGAAAGCGCCTTGCGTGCAGCCGAATCCACCTCCCGAGCCGACCGCGCTGCAACAGCCGGTAACCAAGTGGTTAAGGACGCAGTCAGCCATATCGACGGTCTGGCCCGCAAGGTCGTGGCTGCGGCCGAGCTGGTGCAGCGCTTGGAGGGGGACAGCCAGGGTATAGGCACGGTACTGGATGTGATTCGCAGTATCGCACAGCAAACTAACTTGCTGGCGTTGAACGCCGCCATCGAGGCGGCCCGGGCCGGAGAACAGGGGCGCGGATTTGCCGTGGTGGCGGACGAGGTCCGCACTTTGGCCAAGCGGACGCAGGACTCCACCGAAGAAATCAACGGCATGATCGAACACCTGCAAACCGGAGCACGTGAAGCGGCCGCCGCCATGGAAAGCAGTCGAGAAGTCGCCATCGCCTCCGCGAAACAGGCCACGCGTATCAGCTCCACGCTGGATGAAATACGTGAATCGGTCAGCCGCGTCAGTCAGTACAACACACACATCGCAACTGCGGCCGAACAGCAAAGCCAGGCTGTGGCAACGATTGACCAGAGCCTGCACTCGGTCATGCAACTCACGGACTCCGTCGTCGACAAGGGCACCAGTTCCTCGGCTGCCTGTCAGACCCTGTCCAAATTGTCACAAACCCTCAAAGAACAGATCTCACGCTTTAGAATCCAATGACACGTAGATACTGAATCGCTAAAGAAGCGGAAATTGCAACATTTGCTTGATAAGGCTGACACGTCTTTATCACTACCTATTCCCCTCCTTTTTTATTCAGTGCACCGATACGCCAGGCGAGAGCCGAGACCATCGCGGCGAGAACAAAACCCGAAGAAAGCTTCAGTAGAGACATAACGTACCTGGTGTAAGGTGCGTTTTGCGCGCCTAAATTCTTTTTAGACAAAGGAACGCCTTTGCCCTATCTTTATGGTAATTTTCCAATTTTGTAAAACCAAGAATGAACTCTGCTAATTGGGAGGAAGTATCTGGATGTAGTGGAGAGCAAAATCGCTGAGCGAGGGATGATTCCACACCTAGGCGGGTTCCGCCGACCACTCATTGGATAACACGTCCGCCTGGCGCATAATCAGGTCGATCGCTTCAGCCTGCTTATCGGGCGGGTATTTATACCTTCTCAGCGTAATACGAACCAAATTCCGAAGCCTTGCCCTCACACTATCCCGCACCTGCCAGTCAACAGTCGTGCTTCTACGCAGCTTCTCTGTCAGTTCGTGAGCAATTTTCTTGAGTATATTATCGCCCAGTTCGCGCACGGCGCTCTCGTTGTTCGCCAAAGCGTCGTAGAAAGCGAGTTCGTCGGGATTGAGGCCCAGAGCTTCCTCCCGCTTCATGGCTTCCTGGAAATCCTTCGCCATGTCGATGAGCTCTTCGATGACCTGGGCCGTCTCAATCGCCCGGTTATGATACTTTCTCAGGGTATCCAGGAGCCGATCGCCGTATTTCTTTTCCTGAACCACATTATTACGGGTGCGGGAACGCACCTCGTCGCGCAGAAGTTTCTCCAGCAGCTCCACCGCAAGGTTCTTGCTGGGCAGGTGCCGCAGCTCCTCCAGAAACTCATCGGAAAGCAGTCCGATGTTCGGCTTATCCAGACCGGCCAGGTCGAAGATGTCCGCCACGCCTTCGGCAACGATGGCATTGTCCAGTATCTGCTTCAGTGCCGAGTTCTTTTCTTCTTCGCTACGTTTTTTGTCGATCGTGGTCGATTTGATGATGGCCGATTTGATCGCCGAGAAGAAGGCGATCTCCTTGCGATGTTCGGCGGCTTCATCCAATGTGCTGCAGAGCGAAAATGCCTTGGTAATGGCCAGTACGTTATCGAGAAAGCGCTTCTTCCCGTCCTCGAGTCCGAGATACATGGTTGGCGGCGGGCACCAGCAACGCCGTGGCCCGGGTTTCATACGCGCTATAGTCGAAGCCCTGGAACATGCCGCGCACGATGTCCAGCTTCTCCAACAGCACGGCAAAAGCTTCCTCGGCCCGGTTGGTGGGGCTCCCCTTGCCCTTGGCCTCGGTATAGGTCTTCAGGGCATGCTTCAATTCATTGCCGATACCGATGTAATCCACCACCAGGCCACCGGGTTTGTCCTTGAACACCCGGTTCACGCGGGCGATGGCCTGCATCAGGTTATGCCCGCGCATGGGTTTGTCCACATACATGGTATGCAGACAGGGGACATCGAATCCGGTGAGCCACATATCGCGGACAATGACGAGTTTCAGTGGATCGGCAGGAGTCTTTGAAGCGCTTTTCCAGATCCTTTTTCTGTGCCTTGCTGTACAGATGAGGCTGCAGGGCCTTCTTGTCGGACGCGCTCCCGGTCATGATCACCCGTACCGCTCCGTCTTTGGGGTTGTAATAGCCCGCGTCTTCGCTAATGCCCTTTTCTTTGTTAATCCTCGTGCCCGCCCATTCCGGGCGCAGGTCGGTAATGGCCTGGAACATCTGCGCGCAGATATCCCGGCTCATGCACACCACCATGGCCTTACCCGCTATGACCGAAGTACGGGTCTCGTAATGGTTGACCAGATCCTCGGCGACTTCCCGAATGCGCGCCTCGGCACCCACCAGCTTTTCCAGCGCCGCCCATTTTCCCTTGGTGCGCTCGCGGGTGACCACGTCTTCCTCGTCCTCGACGACCTCTTCTACTTCTTCGTTGAGTCGCTCGATCTCGGCCTGGTTGATATCGAGCTTGGCCAGACGGCTTTCGTAGTAGATGGGCACCGTCGCGCCGTCGTCCACCGCATCCTGAATGTCGTAGATGCTGACATAGTCACCGAACACCGCGCGGGTGTCCTTGTCTTCGGTGGCGATGGGAGTGCCCGTAAAGCCAATGAACGAGGCATAAGGCAGGGCATCGCGCATGTGCTTGGCGTACCCGAACCTGTACCGGCCCGTCTTCGGGTCCAGCACCGCTTTCAGGCCATACTGGCTGCGGTGGGCCTCATCCGAGATCACCACGATATTGCCGCGCTCACTCAAGAGCGGATGGGTCTCTTCATCCGCAAGCAACGAGAATTTCTGCACCGTGGTGAAGATAATCCCGCCCGAGGGCCGCGCCAGTAACAGATCGCGCAGTTCCTCCCGGCTGTCCGCCTGCTGCGGCGATTGTTTCAAAGGTCCTTGGCGGCGGAAAAGGTCTGAAAGAGCTGACTGTCCAGATCCATGCGATCGGTCACCACCACCAGAGTGGGATTATTCATCTCCGGCTGCTGCAACAGCTTGCCGGCGTAACAGACCATGGAGATACTCTTGCCCGAGCCCTGGGTATGCCACACCACCCCCGCCTTGCGGGAACCGGGCTCGACTTCTTTGCCATAGGTTGCACGATCCTCGGCCTGCCATTTTTCGGGAGACTGAGAAGCAATCACCGTCACCCGCACCGCCTCGCGCACGGCATGGAACTGATGATAACCGGCGATCTTCTTGATCACCTCATCGCCGTCCTGCTCGAACAGGACGAAATAGCGGATGTAATCCAGGAACAACTCCCGGATCGAAAAAGCCCCGGATAACTTTCTCCAGCTCGTATTCCAGCAGGGGCTTGTCGTTCTCGTTCTTGAGGGTGCGCCAGGGCATGAAGCGTTCTTTGTTGGCGGTCAGCGAGCCGATACGCGCGGTGATGCCGTCCGAGACCACCAGGGCCTCGTTGAAGACGAACAGATCCGGGATCTCTTGCTTATAGGTCTGGAGCTGATTGTGGGCATCCCACACATCCGCGTTTTCATCCGCCGGGTTCTTCAGCTCGATCACCGCTATCGGCAATCCATTGATGAACACCACCACATCGGGGCGGCGGTTCGTCTTGATACCCTGCACCGTGAATTGGTTGACGACTAGGAATTGGTTGTTGTCGGGATTCTGGAAATCGATCAGCTGGACATGGTCGGTTTTCTTCTGATCGCCTTTGTTGAACTGGACTTTGACGCCATCGGTAAGCAGTCGGTGAAAAGCGCGGTTGTTTTGAATCAGCGAGGGATGATCGGGTTTGGCGACGGTGTGGGCGGCTTCTTCGAGGGCGGTCTGTGGGATTTGGGGATTGATACGTTTTATTGAATCCAGCAGCCGACCCGTCAATACCACCTGGCGGTAATCGACTCGCCCGGGAGCATCGCCATCGTGAGCGATATCCGGGCCAAAGACGTACTCGAAGCCACTTTGACGGAACCAGTCGATGCAGAGTTGTTCGAGCCGGTCTTCAGAAATCACGAGAGTCTCACTGCTTCCGGTTGCGATGAAATAAGAATATATTTATAAAACAGTAAATTACGATGCATTACAAAGAAATGCGGCAGGATAAATGAAATAAAAGCTATGCCCATATTGGTATGTATCTAGCGTATTTCCTTGAGTCTGGGGCACTTGGGTCATTTTTAATTAACTTTTGCTCAACTGCAGTAGAGATAATCTGTGAAATAGTATTCCCACTTCGCTCGGATAGCCCAAAGCGCTTTCTCAGAGATTGATTAGTCATCTTCTTCCTTAGGACCCATTGCAATACGCAATGTTGATAACAGGCACGTACACGGTCACTACGCTCCATATCGCGGAAGTCACGAGGGCCATAAATCACGACGACAGTTCGTTGGAATTCCGACAGAAAATCCGGGGCAGGGAGTTGAAGCAATTCAGCGGCCTCGATAACTCGATCTATACCACTGCTTTTTTCTTCGCAAATTCCAAATCTACGCATTAAGTTTGCAAGTCGCTCGTTGCGCGACTGGTAGCCATCGATAAATCTTTCGACCGGCACAACAGGCTCCCCAGGATTAGAGATCTCAATACGATTGGCATAGACTTCAATAACTGGCGAGGTCCCCGTGAAATTGAAGTCCTGGTGTATCAATGCATTCGCCATCAACTCACGAACAACCACTTCGGGTACCAGTTTTACCGCCTTGCGAATAGCATCCTCTATCACTTCATTTTGCGGTAACTTTCCCATCATATACTGCACAAGCCCTTTAAAGCCGACCGCATAACCTTTTTCTCCCGTCAGGTCGGATTCGGTCTGCGTTTTTGAATCACCAGCATAAACCACAACTCGTGCAGCCTTGCGTTGAACACCTTCAAAACTTCTTAGATTTTTAGCCAATAATAAGGCGCCAATATTCAGGATCGAGTAACTGCCGTTAGCTGACTGAATGAGCCTCTCTGATTCTAACCACTGAAGCACACCTACTTGATCAGTAGGATAAGGAAGATTCAACAAATCAAAAAATGTTTGCGTGTCAAGCAACTGAATAACATCTTGGCCACTCAATCCCCGCTTTGCCATACCTTCAAGCCAATCTGGTTGTCCTTCCGCAAATATTTTTCTGAGTTGGTCTTCGCTCATCGGTACCAACTCTTCACCGGAACGCATCAAATATGAGCCTTCAAAATGGTAAGCCGTACCTTTCGGCCGAGGAGGTATCAGAAAAACCACTACCCGCCCATCTGGATGTTGAATCTCCTCAATTTCTACCCGGAAACCAACGGCGGTAAAAAGCTTCGCCGCCATTGCTACTGGATCACTGAATGCCCGCGATCCAACAACTTTTCTCGGCGGTTTATTGGATACACCGAGTACTAGATAGCCTCCCCCTTCATTGGCGATAGCAACGCAATATTTATACAGTTTCTTATTATCAAATTGCGTTTTAGCCTCTTTGAACTCCAGATTCTGTGTTTCTGAATGGACACTGCGCCAAAGATCAATCTGTTCAGGAGTGATGGTCACGCCACCGCCTCTGTTATTGATTGGGCGCTATCGAGAGTGATTTCACCGGAGAGGAGTTTTGGAAGGAGTGAGTTTCGGAGACTTTCCAAAGTTATACATCCAGGCGTGTTTCGATCTGCTTTTCAATAAGATCGCCTACTAGATCGATCATTAACAAACTATTAGTAGGAATAACACTCAAGGCCTCTTTAAGATGGCTGCGTTTTAGTATGTCCCATAGTTACTGCTTTGTCTGCTGCGATCCCTGAAATATTTCTAAGTGGTGTTTAATCCAAAAGAGAAAAAACACTTTGGATATTGCTTGAAGTTACTTTTGAACACACTGGCTGATTAAGTGCCGCTTTACTCACACCAGATATCAGCCATTAATGATCCAGACCAGGAAAAAACAACATCTCCATTATCAGATAATGCATTCTGGCTTTGTGTTCCTTGACGCCTTTTCTAAACCATCAGCCACCCCTTTTTTCAATAGCAATCTTAACTACCTGCAGATAATCATGTTCGTGTTCCGTACGATATTCTTGAGGGCCACCATTTTGATACACTGTAATCGTATCAATGCTTTACGCCCCACCCCTTTGGAATCGGTCCAAGCTCGGAATCTTCGAGTTCATCAGGAAACAGTGCGGCGGTGGCGGTGAGTTGTTGGCGTTGTTCGGGGGTGCTGGCTTCCAGGAAGGCGTCGAGTTCGGCGTCGGTCTTGCCGCTGATGGCGCACATGGCGGCGCGTTCGGGGTCTTGGGCGTTTTGTTTGGCCTGGATTTTGGCTTTGACGGGTTCGAAGTCGACAAACCAGGATTTGAAGATGGCCTGGGCGATGTGTTCGAGGGTTTGGTTGATTTGGCGGTTGAGTTCGATTTTGTCGTCAATAGCTACTCAATATCGCATGCAATTTATTTTGCTACTTCAAAGGTGGCAACTGTACTTCTAACTTTCTGAATCGATCAGTGATTAATACTCCTGGCTATCCAATCAGTCCCGACATTTTCAAGCCATTTGATCCAAACCTTGACTTAAACCAATACGCATAAAACATGAATTGTATTTATAACTTCTCTTAATCTAGCATCGAATAATCCAAGTCTTCTGAATTAAACAATCTTCACTACCATCTTGGACAACACCTACTGTCGCCCTGATCTATTAGACCATCTAACAGAATTTAGCATCTCCTCTTTAGCCATTATTTCCTTTTCATGTTCTTTATTCCGTAGTCTTCCTTTGAAATTAATATCACATCTAAAGTCACCAAGTCGCTTCTCTCATATACCATCTTTCGACGCACGAAATGGAATGCCGTTTTCTACAGCATTCTTGGCGTATATGCGCTCTGCATTCAATTATCGATTCGCAGCAGTCTCCCAATCTGATAACTGGCCAATCAAAATTCATAACCCAAGCCCCGCCAAATTCTTCTTGATTTCGTCTTCCAGTTTGTCGCTTTCCTCAAACTGCTCTTTCAATTGCGCAGTTAGACGCACCATCTTTTCTGCAAAAGGCTCACCATCGTCTTCCTCTTCAACAGCACCAACATAACGACCAGGCGTAAGTACATAGTCGTGCTGCTTGATCTCATCGAGTGACGCGGATTTACAGAAACCGGCCTTATCCTCGTATTGAATAGTCTCGTCACCGACAGTCAGGGATTGCTCTTCCGCCTTCCAGGCATGATAGGTATCGGCAATATTACGGATATCTTCCGGTTTGAAATCGCGCAGCACCCGATCCTTCATATAACCCATGTTACGGGCATCGATAAACAGCACCTCACCGCTTCTGTCTCTGAACCCGTTCCTCGCCTTCTTGTTTTTCGTTAGAAACCAGATGCAGGCAGGAATCTGGGTGTTGGTAAAGAGCTGGCCGGGCAGCGCGACCATGCATTCGACCAGGTCGTTCTCCAGCAGATTCTTGCGGATTTGACCTTCATTGTTGGTGTTGGAGCTCATGGAGCCGTTGGCGAGCAGCAGGGCCATGCTGCCGTTGGGCGCCAGGTGGTAGAGCATGTGTTGCATCCAGGCGAAGTTGGCATTGTTCTTCGGCGGGATGCCGTATTGCCAGCGGGGGTCGCCTTCGAGCTTGGCGTCCCACCATTCCTTCATGTTGAAGGGCGGGTTGGCCATGACGTAATCGGCGCGCAGGTCCGGATGCTTGTCGCTGGTGAAGCTGTTGGCCGGTTCCTTGCCGAAGTTGAAGTCGATGCCGCGGATGGCCATGTTCATGGCGGCCAGGCGCCATGTGGTGGGATTGGATTCCTGACCGTAGACGGAGATGTTGCCCAGCTTGCCCTGGTGTTCTTCGATGAAGCGCTCGCTTTGCACGAAGAAGCCGCCGGAGCCCATGGCGGGGTCGTAGACGCGGCCTTTGTAGGGCTGCAGCATTTCGACGATGAGGGTGACGATGGCCTTGGGGGTGTAATACTGGCCGCCTTTTTTGCCTTCGGCCAGGGCGAACTGGCCGAGGAAGTATTCGTATACGTGGCCGAGGATGTCTTTGGCGCCGAGTGTGGCATGGTGGAACGGAATGGTGGCGACCAGGTCGATGAGCTCGCCGAGTTTGGCCGCATCCAGTTGCAGGCTGGCGTAGGTCTTGTTGAGCACGCCCTTGAGCTTGGGGTTTTCCTTTTCGATGGCATCCAGCGCGTCGTCGATCAGGCGGCCGACCGAGGTGATCTTGTAGCGGGTGGTCTTGCCGTTCTTGATAGTGATCTCGGTGCCGATGGGTAGCTTGGCGCTGTCTTGCAGGGTTTTCCAGCGGGCCAGCTCCGGCACCCAGAAGACGTTTTTCTCGGTGTAGTAGTCGCGGATCTCTAACTCTTCGTTAATCAGGTCTTCGTCATCACCCAGGTAGTAGTCGTGGCTCTTCGTCGCGGAAATGGGCTTGCAGTTGCTTGCGGCGCTCTTCGAAGGCATCGCTGACGTATTTGACGAAGATGAGGCCGAGTACGGCGTGTTTGTAGACGGCGGCGTCGAGGTTGGAACGGAGCTTGTCGGCGGACGACCAGAGTTTTTTGTCGAGGTCGTTGAGGAATTGTTGTTCGGTTTGGTCCATTTAGATTGGTCTCAATAGGCATCAATCGCAGGTTCTATGTCGTTTGGGGAATATTGATACGAGTCGAGGTATTTGCTCACGCAACGCATCGGGCTCTCGTCTTTTTACAAGAACAGTGAATTAGGCATTGACTTAGATTACATTTTTGTGGCTTTTCATTTTCCCAGGTAAAAGGCCGCTTAAGGGAATTTATAGATGGTCCGAAATTGAATCGTAAATGGCGCGCTACTCGCACCATTGTTTCTTTCTGATATAGCCCCCGTTGAGTACTCCCCTTTCGTTGAAAAGCCCTTCTATCATCATAGAGCAACAATAGGGGCCGAGAGAAGCTAAAAACAGAGATCCAGCGGCTGAAGGGTCGGAAAGGCAGGGCGAAGCTCAAGACGAGCGATAGGGATGAAACAGCCTAGCCCAATGACAAGAAAAAACCTGCCCGGAAGCCGAGTCCGAAGAACGGAAAGACCGGGTAGTTGCGAAGATCCGTCCGACGCATGGGCATGCCGCGATGCTTCATACCTTTATACTTCGAGATTGCCGCCCATCCAGATCACCTGAGTGACGTTTGGGGTGTCTAAATCACTTCACAATGCTCTGCAAGCCACCGCTTCAGTTCTTCCAGTGTGCCGCCGTCGCGTTTCACCGCGACACATTCCTCCTCCCTGAACAGTGCAAGTGTCGGGATGGCTTGCACCGATAATTCAGTCATCATAGTCTTAAAGAACAACGGTAAGCACCAAGTTAACCCGGTGCTGAGGCAGGCGCTTTGATTTGCTCCGGAGTAACGTTCCAAGGCAACAACGGGTCGAGACTCTTTCCCTGCTGCACGTAGCGCGGCAGTTCGGTGAACAGCCGCTTCAAATAGTGGTAGGGCTCCAAACCATTCGCCTTTGCCGTTTCGACGATGGAGTACCAGGCGGCACTGGCATGCGCCCCTTTTTGACTGCGGGCAAACAACCAGGATTTCCGGCCATTGGCGATCGGGCGGATGTGCCGCTCGGCACGGTTGTTGTCCAAATGCAAACGTTCATCCTGGACGAAGACAGTCAGCTTGTCCCACTGATTACTCAGGTACGTGAAGGCCTTCGCCAATGATCCGCCCGTGGCCGCTGCCTGATTGAGGTGTTGTCGCCCGTCTCGGTTATCGGTGACTCGAACAGGTCACCTTGGTCGGCATTTCCCTGTTCGCTGCTGCGGCCGAAGTGGTGATGCAGAAGGTAATGAAGCTTTTCTTGCAGAAGCTGGATTTCGCGCGCTTGCCGCGCGATGACGTCCTTGAGCACGGCGACTTCGTTCGGCGGTTCTACTTATTGATCAACATGCTCTGAAGTCGCTGAATTCATTCGTGAATTATACTTGATTCTGCTTCGCTACACCCTAAAATTCGATATCCTTACACGTGGTTAACTAGGCGCTTACTTTTTAGCTATATTATTCCTGCGGATTGAACGCGGCTGCTACACCACCGGCTTCTAATAGCATGGCGATGCGGTCACGATTGGGCAGCTGTGAAGCGCGTACCTTAGATGCTAAAGCCTTTATACTCGCTTCTTCCACTAGATAACGTTCAGCCAGTGGTGCGATAGCTTCCGCGGGCATCGATTCTAACCAATCAAGCCCCTCACGATAAACGATCCGACTAGCGAGCGAGGAGGCGATGACTCGATTGAGGTAGGCCGTTGGGATACGCTCGAATACTAGCTGGCCACAGTGCTCGTGCAGAGATTTCGGTAAATACCCCCACACAAGTTGCTTGACCAACGCCGGATAAGCTGCATGCAATGCATCTATCGCCGTAATGATGGCGTCGGTGGCATGATTGATCACGCGACTTAACCGCTCGCTTAAATCCGGGAATTGGGTGGTGGGTTTACGCTGATATTCTCTGAATAGGGTGCGCGCTTCCAGTTCGGCTAAATTGCGCAAAATGGGGTCTCCACTTTGCTGTACCCTCTACAACATATAGTAGGTCGCTATTTGCCCACGATTGCCTTGTAGGATTCCGGGGTAGTAACCACAATTTGCTGGAGCAGGCGGTAGAAGAGTAGACCACGCCTGTGCGAGTTGCGCCGGTTGCGGAAGTAGCGCATCTGGAAAGTGGGGGAGAATTTAACAGTAGAAAAACCAACGGAACGTATACTCTTCGAGGTAGGCCTGCAAATGTGCGCTATGGACAGAACCGTGGTGTGTTCCCAGAAGCCAGCGCTTGAGCAAGCTAGCGACAAGATGGACTGCAGGCATTGACACGTGGGCTGGACTATCGCTGGTCGAGAGAATGAGCTTATTATGCCTATAGCCGTGCGACGATAGGGAGTCGTAGGAAGTAAATCCATCAGTGCGGACAAGCGAACCCGCTTCGACAACATGGCAAACAAATGGAACGAGGCTGGCCGCCGTGACATCGAGCACATAGCGCATTCGGATACGACCGTACCCCTTTGGCTCATGTAGCTCAACGGCAATGACCACAATGAACTTTTTGTCCGCGCCTCGACCCCGTTTGCCGCCCTTGCTGGGGCCTCCAACATACGTTTCGTCAACCTCGACTTCTCCAACCAGTTTAGTGCGACCTGGCCGGACCATCGCCTTCCGAAACTTGTGCAGCATTGTCCAAGCGGTCTGTTGACTCCCGAAGCCCAGCACGCGCTGAAGACCAAGCGCACTGACCCCGAGCTTCTGGTTGGTGACGTACCAAGCAGCGGCAAACCCTATTGTGAGAGGTGTTCGCGTCTTGTCCAGAATGGTGCCTGCCGTGACCGATGTTCTGCGACTACACTTCTTGCACTTCCACAATTGTCCGGAACTCCGCCATGCCTTATTGTGCCCACACGCTGGACATACAAAGCCGTCTGGCCAACGGAGCCGCTCTAAATAATGTCTACAGGCGTCATCGTTAGGAAACCACACTTGGAACTCATGCCAACTTCCTGGGTAGTCCTTGCCTGCAAGAAGATCGATCTCGTATAAACCCTCCACAATATGTTGAGTATAGTACAGCTAAGTGGAGACCCCATTTTCTAGATTAAGTTATTTTATAAATTCTTCGCGCTTATCGAAACAGTTGTCTACTTTGTCGCCAGCATCTTTGCCACAGGTTTCATCGATTGTTAGCGAATCGCTGCAGCGGTAACAGATTTACCGATCTACTCTGCGAAAAGCCGCCGCGCAATGGACTCCTGGAGTTATTTCGTCGTGAGATAGAATCGCAAGAATAAGGTTCGGTGGATCGGGCTATGATGCTTACCGCTATGGCCTTTGTTCGAATTCCCCGTTATCACCGTTCCAGCGATGTTGCAGAAACCTCGAACCAGGCTCTCATGACGAGGGTAACCGAAGGGCTTTTTGGAGCGTTCAAATGTCTCGCAAACGAGTGCTACTTAGGCCGCGTGACCCATGGCGGGACACTAAGCGTAATTTCTTTCTTGGACCCTATATCAGACGTTGTTCTACGCAATCGTCGTAAATAGTGTCCGCAGTGGGGTTTGTGCGCTCCAGCAGCAAGGTACTGAAATAATGGATTCTAGCTGCGCAGAACAACATCCCTGTGCGTATCGTTAATGCCTCAACGGCGATCGCATGGTGATCATTGTGCCGGACTGATCGTTGCAATCTCACCGAGCACTTCTTGAATTTCCGCCAGGCTTAGAAACCGGCCCAAGGAATCAGAGGTGACTTTGCACTTGAAGTTTCGGATTTCAGTTCCATCCTCGTCCGCTTTAATCTTCATGGCCGTGATGAAATCGATCTCTTCGCTATTATCCGATAATCCACCCACATATGGTCCCGCCACAAAGAGCTTTGTATTCCTCTGACCTAGGCCGAAAGGCCTGCGATAGTAAATTAAACTGCGGATACGGAAGCGCCCCGGTTCAATGAACTGGGGTTTTTCGCTCACATCGTTGACCTCAAACGAACAGCTTGGGTAGACACGTGAGACGCTGTTACCGCTCACCCGCTTCCCATGTTGCAGATAGACGTGAGCAGTGTGGGGCTCTATTGCTAGCCTATGATGCAGGGTCAGTATAGAACCGACACGAAGTTGTTCGGTCTTCGTCTGTTCCGACAGAAGGGATAGCTGGCACCCTACCAAAGCTAGCATGAGCCATGATATTAAAAGCCGATACACAAATACTTACCCTCTCAATTCCAAAGCGATTAGATTCCATTTTGCCACTCTGTTCAATTAGTTCAAACACCAAAAAAGCCTTTCATAGAACTTTATCAATATCCGATGCGCCACTGCTTCAAGAAGCGTTTCTGGGCCTGCTCGAACTGGAGGATGTTGGCACTCCCGTGCTGAGTAAAATTTAGTTGACTAAATTCCCTTCGAAGGGAGTTCTGTTTCTAACCGCATTGAAGAGGCTCCTATTTTCATATTCCCGTGGCCATTGTTGTTGGAGTAATCGCCTCGCCTCTAAGGAATACGGATCAACGTCATTATTCAGATAGTAGATCCCGTTTTCGGGGCCAAATGGCAGTTTTTCATTATCCCCATGCATAAGAGCATGATTTTTCAAATACTTATTTTCTAAAACGGCACTGGTGAATCGTGTGATCACCCCCTTCACATCCTCGATGTCCATATGTGTGTGCGTTATGTTTCGCAAGGTTTTCGCCTCGATCGAAATAATCTTTAAAATCTCGTTAAAATCTCTCTTTGATTGTATTAAATGCGTAACAACCGCTTCTGCACGTTTTGCTCCACCATAATTTTCTATGGTCCGCAGGACGTCCTCTGTCGGTTGTACATCAGTATCCAATAGATTGTTAGTAAGAGAGTGGAGGAGCTCTTGTATTTTCTCCTGCACTGATTCCAATAGAACGTGTTCGGTAACGGCTTTCGAGGCGGGAGGCTCCATTAGACTCATGATGATCGCCTCATCGGCTTCAGGGCTATTGATGTCGAATCCGGCTCGCATTAGTAGATCGTGTAGCGCTTCGCGAGCCTTTTTCATTTCAAGCGCTGGAGATCTGTGTTCCCGTTCCACCACTGGTTTCGGATAGGATTGCCCAAACGAGGGTGTTTTCGCGTTTGCTTGTTGTACCCCCCG
This sequence comes from uncultured Gammaproteobacteria bacterium, assembly GCA_963731655.1. GTDB lineage: Bacteria > Pseudomonadota > Gammaproteobacteria > JAAEPA01 > JAAEPA01 > CAVSWL01. The sequence continues at coordinate 117,305 of CAVSWL010000006.1, forward strand.
ACAGTAGTCGAGTACCGCTTTTACAGTATCACCATCGATGGACACCCTTTCCCCGGTAGCGTGGTTGATATGTGCCCCATAGAGTCCGACAACCATCTTGGCATAACGGTGTTCAACGATCCTATCTCTTCCGCTAATGACATTAAATATAGCCTGAGTATAGACGATATCCGCCATCGGGGTTACCAGGGGAACCCAGCCGATTCTGTTCTGCAGGTGTTTCAACTCGGCAGCAAACACAGCGGTCGCTTCTTTTAGTTCGAGTTTTTTGTGTACACAGACTTCCTTTTGCAACAGATTCATCACGGCCGCCATTGCTCCGCCGGGAATGCCCAATGCCCAGAGTTCGAGCCGCGACGGTTCGTCTATACGCAGGTCGAGGCGCTTAGCTTTCGGACTTCCTTCCTGGGATAACAGCTCGGCTTTGGAGCCAAACAATGATTCCAGTTCCTGCTCCAATTGCGAAAGTTTATCCTGGTCTATTGCGGTAAATAGCTGTTCTTTTCCCTTAATCACATCTCGAACACTGGCATGGGCTGTCCCTCCGGATAGTGGCCATTCAACGGTTTCTACTCCGGCGATTCCATGATCGGCGGCTGTTCTCATGGTTTCGATTGCCTGTTTGTAATTCGTGCAATGGGTATGAAGATAGACAGGTAACCCCAATTCAGTGAGCTTCGGCACCAAGCGAGCGGCTCTTGCTGGATCCAATTGGCCCGCCATATCCTTGATGACTAGAGAATCCAATTCCCCTCCGGCCTCTTCGGCAGCGCGGATCAATTTCTTTGCGTATTCCATGTAGTATTCGTCTGAATACAATGTTTCGTTGTTATATTCCCTTTCCGGCTGATAGCAGAGCGCTGCCTCTATATGAATTAATTTTACGGATGGCATCTCTTGCCAGTCCTCCCCACGCTGTTCTTCAGGAAGACTATTATTCGCTTCCGCGTCTTGCGCTTTTCGGTTGTTCCGAATAGCGGCGGAAATCATTGACGCACAATTTTGGAGGTTATTGAGTGCGTCGAATATCCGCATCTTTATCAATTTCTTGCCCACCACGCCGCCGCGTTCGGCGAATCGTTCCACAAATGTGTCGACGACATCTTGACCATAGGGACGAAAACCTGCCGCATTAACGCCTCGTCCGAGACCACTGAGCAGAAACTCATTACCGAATAGATAGCGACAAAATTCCATAGCTTCAAACGGATTGATCTTGGCAAGCATGTATTTTTGGAATGACTGTCCCCAAAAAACTTCCGCTCCGGAGAACCCAGATTCTTTAACTAACCGCGCAAGTCTGCTTAGTTTTTCTATCGCGTCGCCCTCCCTGCCGAATCGCCACTCTTGAAGAGCACTTTTAAAGAGCCGAAAGTAGTCGTCCCACAAACCTGTCGATTGCGGACCATCTCGAAAAGTAAGAGTAGTGACTTCAACCTTTTTCATTGCCATATCTTGAACTCCGTTGCCGAGATAGAGAAAGTACCGGGATGGTTAGTACGAGGTGAATTTTTCGAAAAACTTCGATAGTTCAGCGCTTCTAAGTCCGCATGATGACATTAAGCGCAATTTACGCCGTCCGAATGACATCGTTCGAAATCCATTTTCTAGATCTACTGTTCATAGCGAGCATTCGTTCGTTGGGACCCTTTGTTTGTGGCATTTAGTTCAAACCGCGCATTCTGTATTATCGGACTCGCCACAACCGTCACGACAAGATGACTGAATGACACCTTCAAATTTGACTAAATTTTCATCGGAGCTCGTTTTAAAAAAACACCATACTAAGCGCAATTCCATACAAAAAATCACGTATAAACCGAGCTCGTAGGCAATGAATTTGATAGAAAAAGTACCCTTTCGACGGCTTTGTCTTGTACGCGCCTAAGGAATGTTGAATCAGGCTTTCCCCACGATGCTCATAGTTATAGGCTGAGCGCCGCGCTTAAGGCTCCGGTAGGATAATTCAGTAACAACCGATATTATGCAGGATTCTTGCCACAGCAGTTTTTGTTAACTTGGAGTTGGGTGGGAGCCTCCAGCTAGAAACTCTACATCAATCTTGGCAATACCAAAGCACGCTGGCGGAAACACCCTCAGCCGGGATGAAGTAGCCTTTTATTTAAATCGGTGTGGGATCGTACGACCGTAGTGCAGTTAATTCTCATCGTCTTATATGCGTTGTGTTGCACCCTGTTGAAGTTGCACCGTTTGAAAGAGAAGATGAACAGGCTGTAGTCTGTTCTCAGTTTGCTTTCAGGGGACAGATTGAAACTGTTCCTGTCAATCTGGTCGAAAACCCTGCTATACTTACTCGCCCCTTATATCGTCAACAGCCCCATCGACTCCGACTGATCGTTCACCTAAAAGAAATAGAAAAGCAGATTTTTCGCACTCACCGATATCGTGTGGCGCGGCTCCCGTTACGCCCAGCCGGGAATAATTTCTATCAAGACTAAACTTATCGACGGCACAGGTAGCAGAACAGTTTGGAGATGCCTCGCCTCCAGCACCTTGGCTGCAGCCCGGATAAGGCGAGAGCGATTACTTGCCCTGCCTTCGACCATTTTGGTCTGCGGCCTGACCAAACCGTGTGGCCAGTGGTAAACCCTGTCCAGTTGAGAAACCCGACGCTTGAGGGCAGTGCACCCCCAACTTAACTCGCTTCACAACCAGTGTAGCGACCAACAAATGCCGTATCAGGCCACCCATCCAAAGTTCTCGCCCTACGCACGAGGTACCGGAGAAATCATGAATCTTGCCAAAGCCCCAAAGATCTTCCATTTCGTCATGATAAAGCCATCGCACTACGACGATGAGGGTTACGTAATTCAATGGGCGAAATCCCATATTCCATCCAATACTCTGGCTTCCCTCTACGGCCTAGCATTGGACTGTGCCGACCGGCGAGTGCTGGGTGAGGAGGTCGAGATCAGACTGAGTACCTACGACGAAACCAATACTCGCATCAAGATTGCAAGGATCGCGCGCGAAATAAAACGAGATGGAGGGCGAGGACTGATCGGCATGGTCGGAGTGCAATCCAACCAGTTTCCCAGAGCCATGGATATGGCCCGCCGGTTCCTGAAACTTGGCATCCAGGTTTGCATCGGAGGATTTCATGTCAGTGGCTGCCTGGCTATGCTCCCCGAAGTCCCAGCGGATCTGCAGGAGGCAATGGATCTAGGGGTTTCGTTATTTGCTGGCGAGGCTGAAGACCACCTTGAGGCGCTGTTCCAAGCGGCCTACCACAACGAATTGAAACCGCTTTATAACTACATGGACGACCTGCCGTCTCTGGAAGGGATGCCTACTCCCTTCCTGCCCGCCAAACAGCTTAGGCGCGCGGGGCCACGGACCAGTTTCGATGCTGGGAGGGGCTGTCCTTTTCTGTGCAGCTTCTGCACCATCATCAATGTTCAAGGACGCAAATCCCGCTACCGCAGCGCCGATGACGTGGAGCGTATCGTGCGTCAGAATGTCGCCCAAAATATCCATGGGTTCTTCATCACGGATGATAATTTTGCGCGTAATCACGACTGGGAAAAGATTTTCGATCGATTGATCTATCTGCGCGAAGAGCAAGGCTTAGAGATAAAGATCATCGTACAAGTCGACACTATGTGCCATAAGATCCATGGTTTCATTGAAAAGGCGGGGCGAGCCGGTGTAAATCGGGCGTTTATCGGGCTTGAAAACATTAACCCGGATTCCCTGAATACGGCACGCAAGGGCCAAAACCGGATCACTGAATACCGTGCCATGTTACAGGCTTGGCAGAGTGTGGGTGTAACCACTTATGCAGGTTATATCCTGGGTTTTCCCAACGACACTCCAGAGAGCATCGTGCGTGATATTCAGATCATCCAGCGTGAGCTACCGATCGATATCCTGGAATTTTTTATCCTCACCCCGCTGCCGGGATCGGCGGACCACAAACGCCTCTACGAACAGGGCGTGCCCATGGACCCGGACATGAACAATTACGATGTGACGCACGTCACCACCGATCACCCCCTCATGTCCAGAGAGGAACTACAGGAAACCTATCGGCGGGCTTGGAATGTCTACGCTACACCGGAACACGTAGAGACGCTATTGCGACGGGCCAAGACTCGGGGCATGAATCCCCGCCGAATGATGAAAAAGGTATTGGCCTTTTACGCAAGTGTGAAATTCGAGGGCATTCATCCTCTGGAGGCCGGATGGTTTCGGCGTAAATATCGGCACGATCGCCGGCCGGGTCTGCCGCTGGAAAATCCTCTATTGTTCTACTCGCGTTACGCCTGGGAAATCGTCAGCAAACATCTGCGCTTCGCCGCAATGATTTGGCGCTACTATCTCATCTGCCGCCGTGTTGAGAAGGACAACTCAGCTTACACGGATCTTGCCCTAACACCGGCTAAAGAGGAAGACTTCGATGCATTGGATCTGTTTACCGTCGCCGTAGGCGCCTTGGCCACCGTGGAAAAAGAAAAACGCAAGCGGTCTGCGCGTGACAACGCTCCGATCAAGGTGGCGCAAGCTCGCTGAAAACTTGAATCTCGGTCTGCTAGTAAAGCACTAGGCACGAGGAATCCGGCCCGTCCCGGCAACACCATAACTATGAGCCAGGATGTCTTCCCATGCAAAAAATGACGGCAAATACACGAGCGGCGGATAACCGATTGAGCTGAACAGCACCTTTGTCTCATATCGTGCAATGGCCTTCGCGTTGTCGCGTTTGCCACATAGGATAAGAGAATTTTAGCAATATAATCATAGAGATATATGCTGGTACAGGGATTGCACCACTCTTTGGCAATGCGGTATTAGGCAATCTTCTAGACAGTTTTGAGTCCCATGAAAGCCAAAGAGATCAACGCCCTGCTGGATGAACCAGCCTGCGATCATAACCAGAAATCCAAGTCCGGTTGTGCGCGGCTCAAACCGGGAGCCACGGCAGGGGGTTGTTGTTTTGACGGTGCCCAGATTGCGTTGCTACCCATTGCCGATGTCGCCCACATCACCCACGGTCCAATTGCCTGTGCAGGAAGTTCCTGGGATAACCGCGGGACACGTTCTTCCGGCCCCACCCTCTACCGCCTGGGAATGACCACCGATCTCAGCGAACAAGACATTATCATGGGGCGCAGTGAAAAACGCCTATTTCATTCCATCAAGCAGGCGATCGACAGTTATCATCCCGAGGCGGTCTTCGTTTACAACACCTGTGTACCCGCACTGATCGGGGATGACATCGCCGCGGTATGCAAGGCTGCCGAACAGCGCTGGAGCGTACCCGTGGTACCGGTGGATGCAGCGGGCTTTTATGGCACTAAAAATCTAGGCAATCGCATTGCGGGTGAGACCATGCTCAATCATGTCGTGGGCACCCGGGAACCCGAACCCGTTCCACCTCAGTATCAGCGCGAAGGCATCAAAGTCCATGACATCAACCTGGTAGGCGAGTACAACATCGCCGGGGAGTTCTGGCACGTATTGCCATTACTGGATGAACTTGGCTTGAGGGTGTTGTGTACGCTCTCCGGCGATGCGCGCTATCGGGAGGTGCAAACCATGCATCGTGCCGAAGTTACGATGATGGTCTGTTCCAAGGCCATGATCAATGTGGCGCGCAAGCTTGAGGAGCGCTACCACGTCCCTTGGTTCGAGGGAAGTTTCTACGGTATTACCGACACCTCCACTGCACTACGCCGCTTCGCACAAATTCTGGATGACACCGATCTGAGCGCGCGCACCGAGGCGCTTATCGCCCGTGAGGAACAGCGAATTCACACGGAGCTCGCACCCTGGCGGGAGCGCCTGCAGGGCAAACGGGTCCTACTCTACACCGGGGGAGTCAAATCCTGGTCGGTGATCTCTGCATTGCAGGATATAGGTATGGAGGTCATCGCGACCGGCACTCGCAAGTCCACGGAGGATGACAAAGCGCGAATACGGGAACTGATGGGTGAAGAGGCGCATATGATCGAAGACGGCAATCCGCGGGCCTTGCTTGATATCGTGCGAAGCTATCACGCCGATATTCTGATTGCCGGAGGTCGCAACATGTATACCGCACTCAAAGCACGCTTACCCTTTCTGGATATCAATCAAGAGCGTGAATTCGGCTATGAAGGCTATCAAGGTATGTTGGAACTCGTAAGGCAATTGGCGCTCACCTTGGAGAGTCCCGTATGGGAAGCGGTACGGTGCCCGGCGCCCTGGCACGTCCAACCCACCGATTCTAAACCGGACAGCGTGGCAGGGGCCGGACGTGGCTAAGATTGTAAAACGCAATAAAGCACTCTCGGTCAGTCCGCTGAAGTCGAGTGAACCGGTAGGCGCAACGCTGGCGTTCATGGGATTGAACCGAGCCATGCCAATCTTACACGGATCACAAGGTTGCACCGCCTTTGCCAAAGTATTTTTCGTGCGTCATTTCCGTGAGCCCATCCCCATGCAGACCAGTGCGATGGATCAGGTCAGCACGGTGATGGGGGCCGATGACAACGTGATCGAGGCTTTAGTAACGGTCTGCGAGAAAAGTCACCCCGACGTAATCGGACTATTAAGCACCGGGTTATCGGAGGCGCAAGGCTCAGATATTGGGCGCCTTGTTAAAGCGTTCCGTAAGCTTCACTCACAGTATGATTCAATCGGCATCATTCCCGTGAGTACTCCGGATTTCGTTGGTTGCTTAGAAACCGGTTACGCCAAGGCAGTCAAGGCGATGATCGATAAGCTTGTGCCCGAGGCCAAAACAGCGAATCACCCACTCGCTCCAAAGGTCCGGCAGGTTAACGTTTTGGCTAGCGCAATGCTCACTCCGGGCGATGTGGAAGAACTCAAGGAAATCATTGAAGCGTTTGGATTGCAACCCGAAGTTGTACCCGACATCGCGAGTTCACTGGATGGACACCTCGATGCGGGTGATTTCAGCCCGACGACTCTAGGGGGCGCCCCCGTTTCGGTCTTTACAAATCTCCGACAAGCGGAGGCGACGCTGGTGATAGGATCCTCACTGAATGAAGCGGCCGATTTGCTGCAACATCGAACCGGTGTACCCGATTTTCGTTTTGCCCATCTATTGAACCTGGAAGCTGTCGATAATCTGATCCATACACTCCATCAGCTTTCTAAACGCCAGGTTCCCTCTCGATTAGAACGTCAGCGCAGCCAACTTCAAGACGCCATGTTGGATACGCACTTTACACTTGGACAGTCCCGCGTAGCCATTGCGGAGGACCCTGACTTGCTGTTCGCTTTTAGTGAGCTGATCGCTTCCATGGGCGCGGAAGTGGTTGCCGCCGTCTCTCCTGTTCCTGCGGCCGTGCTGACAAAGGTTCCCTCGAGCGCTGTCAAGATTGGCGATCTTGAGGATCTGGAGAATATTGCCAAGGCCGAAGGAGCGGAGCTGATAATTGGCAACTCGCATGCCGCCGAATCTGCGCGACGGCTGGGCGTACCATTGGTGCGGGCCGGCTTTCCCCAGTACGACCTGTTGGGCGGATATCAACGCACGTGGATTGGCTATCGCGGCATCCGTCAGGCGCTGTTCGATCTTGCCAATCTTTTAGAGGGACAAAATCGTCACGAGATTAAGCCCTATCATTCCATTTATAAACAGAGTCCGTTTACATGTAATCTTAACGAGGCTGACAAAAATGGGATTGCAACGTCATCTACGATTAGTAGGCAGTAAAACTGAAGAAGGTGTCATCATGAGTCGGCCGTTGCGTATCGCTTTTGCAACCGATGATTTGCAGCACGTCAATCAGCATTTCGGCGCGACGCGTTGTTTCGCTATCTATACTGTGGACGAAGAACATGCCGAGCTAGTTGAGGCAACGCAATTCAGTGAACATCGGCAGGATCATAACGAAGATAAACTGGCCGCAAAATTAGAAATGCTCCGGCAGTGCGCCGCGGTTTACTGCCAAGCTGTTGGGAGTTCGGCGATCCATCAATTATTGGCTGCTGGTATTCAACCGTTGAAGGTAGAAATCAATACACCGATTACACGGCTCATCGCGGATTTGCGTTCGCAGCTACGTCGCTCGCCTCCACCCTGGTGGATTAAGGCGAGGTCGGGCGGGCCGCCCGCCGACCTCGATCGTTTCGACAAAATGGAAGCGGAAGGGTGGGATGAATAATCCATGCACCGAGAACCGACGGGCAACATGCGTTCAGTTGCAAAAGCAGCAGCCTAAGCCTGTAAGCTTAAATAGGACTCCAGTTGTAGATGGAACAAGGCAGATTATTACGGTCTCAAGTCGTGTGATCAAGGTTGAAGAAGATTTCATTTGGGCGGAACCCGATATCAATTCCGCGTGCACCCACTGCGCAACGCACAGAGGATGCGGGGTATCGACGCTTACAACATTTTTCGGCCAGCGAGCGAATTACATTCGCGTACCTAAAAGCATGAATGCTGCCGTAGGCGATGAAGTTGTCTTAGGGATTAGAACAACGGCGCTCCTTAAAGGCACGTTTTTACTCTATCTATTACCGCTTTTGAGCATGCTGGTTTCTGCTTGCGCAATGAACGCCTTGTCGCACAACGAGGCATTGACCGCACTGATGGCAGGAGGGGGTTTAATTTCCGGTTTAGCTACGGTCCGCTACCTCGCCGCGAGAAATACAGCAGACAACACTCTGCAACCGTTTATGTTGGCACGCGGGCAGTCGGCTGAAGAATACATCGAATAGGTGCCGGTCGATTATTAGCACGCCTAATGATAGGGGGGACGCTCCCTTTGAGGCTTACTTTTATGATGGTTTTTTTGGTTTGGTTGAGGTAACTCAGCGCTTTATTTAAAAGTCCGAGCTTGGAGCGGTGGACCTGTCTCGCGGGTATAAAGATCTGCTGAACGTGGATTTCGCCTTAACTATAGCAGTCTTGATGAAACTCGCTCCTAATTTGGCCTAGGAGTATAGCTGAGCCGTTCTGCCTAACGGAGAACACAATTTAACCCATAAAAAAAATCGTGGAGATAAGCTGATGAGTGCGATGACGAGTAGTGAACTGATCACCGGACTGACTCGGGGAGGAATCACGTGGACACCCGCATTTGTTGTGGCGTTAGATGAAACAACCTGCATCGGGTGTGGACGGTGCTACAAAGTTTGTCCGCGGGATGTCTTTGAACTCGTCGAACGCGAATTAGACGAGGACTCCGATTTAGAAGATGACTATGATGATGGGTTTTCCGACGACACCTCTATGGTAATGCGCCTATCCAATCCGATGGACTGCATTGGCTGTGAGGCTTGCGCTAGGGTATGTCCTAAAGATTGCCACACCCATGAACCTCAACCGGTGGCCGCTTGACGTAATTAAATGAATACGTCTTGGCTTTTTAGAATCGATTAACAATCGCCCTATGGATGGCGCGTTGAAGTGAGGTACGCAGATGCAACCTAGTTACGATTATGGCGATGAGGTACGTGTCATTAGAAATATTCACAATGATGGCACCTACCCTGGAATTGCTAAAGGGGCGCTGCTAGCACGGCGCGGAAGCGTCGGTTTTGTACGTAATGTGGGTACCTTTCTACAAGACCAGATCATCTACTCTGTGGACTTTTTAACGTCCGGACGCTTGGTGGGGTGCCGTGAGCAGGAACTCATTGCGGTGAATATCCCTTGGATAGAAAGCCGGTTTGAATCCCGGGAAAAAGTTTGCGCTACGCTGGCCTTGGCCATGGAAGGGCGAGTGGTCGTGCCTGCTGGAGAGGTCGGAGAAGTGATTGAAGTGTTGCGCAATACAATGGGTGGCGTACATTACTATGTGCATTTCAAAGGCCGGACGTTGCAGGTTCCCGAAACAGCACTAACACCGGTGGTCAGCGAGGATAGGGTGATGCAACAAGGTGTGTAACGAGAAATAAACATTTCAATTAATCAAAACTCAGGCACACCGCTGTACCCCATGGTTACTCTCCATATAACTCCACAAGATGAAACAACATCAAAGAAGAGTATTTCCTTTTGAACTCAGGGGCATACGCTGAGCCATGAAGTTTAAGTAAACACTGCCTTATCAATTTTGATAGAAGATTAGTGAATTCAGTACCTTAAGTGCAAGAAATAATAACGGCCTCCCCCCAACTTCCATGCTAAGGCCGAGCGGTATCGTGGCATGAGTCGTAGGCTTCATGTGCCAATTAGATCGTTGTGTGTTACCTCAATTGTCATTTTCTGACAAATAATCTGAAAATCAGCCGTGAAAGTCTCTATTGTCACTTTTCTCCGAGAGTTTAACAGGAGATCATTCTCCCCCCTTACCATCGCACGTATCAGTCTGCAACTAACTCATCCATGTGGTTGATTTTATTAAATTTTATTAAATCACAAAATTTTGCTCACCGCCGACCTAGCGACTGTTCGCAGATTGATCACGAAATTTCGGAAGAAGTCTCAAATATTTAGCAGTTCCAGCGGTTTAAATGAGCTTCCCCATACCGTGAATTTCTAATCAACGTTTTACAAATACCTTAAAATACAATGTGTTACAAGCTCATATCGGCCATATTATTGATTTGTGGCACTGATGTTGCTTTGGAACGTGTAACATGCTTATTGATCAAGCGGGGGACGGTTGATGAATGCTGTGATTACACAATCTGTCTTGGACGACCAGAATGACTCGTTTCGCGGTACGCGCGGTGTAAGTTCAGGATGCAAAGAGCTAGGTTACGTTCCTGCATTCCACAACTCGGACACCGGCGAAAGCTGCCGCTCACTATTTGCCGACGGTCGGCCGGCACCGATGCATTTACTCGACGGATTGCCTGAGTCATGGATTTTGAAGCGCAATGCGCGCCATCGAGTAATTCAGGTCAAAGCCAGTATCATCGCCGGGTTTCTTCGCGATGGCCATTTTTACACCCGCGAGCAGGTCGCTAATGCCTGCGCCGCATGAACCCCGATCAGTTTACTCTCCATCATCTAACCATTAATAAGGCAACAGGGTATTGACTCATCGATTCGTGTTGAATTAGAGTGTATCCTATGATGCAACAATCCTTACAACGATTTTTCGGTCTGCGACTGACGAACCCGGCCTCTTAGGAGCGCCGGGTTATAGTTGTTTCCGATCAATTGTTTTTCTGGGATTGTATCGCATGGTCAGTCAATCAAAATCTCTCTGTTCCTGTATTTTACTAGTTATTCTCCCTTCCGAAACACTTCGAATTGTTTCACCTCCTCTGCAGCGACTGCCTAGCGGTCGTCAGATCTAGCTCGTTTAACTCATCAGGCGTTGAGCGATCGCGGTTCCTGATAAGCAAAACTTGAGTAAGTAGCCGTCTGGCGGCCGTATTCTAGTCGCTACGAATACCACCCCAATTAAAAACGTTATTTCGAACCTGCATAGAGGAGAAAAAACTATGTCACTCAACTCTAGGAACAAGTATCGCCCGTTTCCCCCAGTTGAATTGCCGGATCGACAGTGGCCCTCCCGTGTGATCGACCACCCGCCCCATTGGTGTAGTGTCGATTTACGCGATGGGAATCAAGCGCTCATCGAGCCCATGGGCTCGGATCGAAAGCGCCGTATGTTCGAACTGTTAGTCCGAATGGGATTTAAAGAAATCGAAGTCGGTTTCCCGGCAGCTTCGCAAACGGATTACGATTTTATCCGCACTTTAATTGAAGAAAACTTGATCCCCGGAGACGTAACGATCCAGGTATTGACTCAAGCAAGGGCGCATTTGATTCGCCGCACTTTTGAATCCTTGAGAGGGGTAAAACAGGCTATTGTCCATATCTACAATTCTACTTCTACCCTACAACGTCGAGTGGTCTTCGGGCTTGATCGATCGGGTATCATCGATATCGCCGTCCAGGGCGCCCGGTTGATGAAAGAACTCGCGGCCAAATACCCAGAGACCCGTTGGATATTTCAATATTCGCCCGAAAGTTTTACCGGTACGGAACTGGATTTTGCCGTAGAAATTTGTGACACCGTTGTGCAGGTCTGGCAACCTACGCCACGGCATAAAGTCATCATCAATCTCCCAGCAACCGTGGAAATGGCCACTCCGAACATCTATGCCGATCAGGTCGAGTGGTTCAGCCAGCATATCAGTCAGCGAGAATCGATTGTGCTAAGCGTACATCCTCACAATGATCGCGGGACCGGCATTGCCGCAGCCGAGTTTGCACTCATGGCAGGTGCCGAGCGGGTTGAGGGAACGTTATTTGGTAATGGAGAACGCACGGGGAATGTTGATTTGGTGACTATGGCGCTGAATATGTATACCCAGGGTGTGGCACCACGGCTGGATATTGCCAATTTAAATGCCATAGTCCGTGAAGTGGAGTACTGCAATCAGCTACCCGTTCACCCCCGCCATCCTTATGCCGGCGAGTTAGTCTTCACCGCATTCTCGGGTTCCCACCAGGATGCCATTAAAAAGGGGTTCACAGCCCGTAAGGCGGGGGACAGTGAACTTTGGGAGATCCCTTATCTACCCATTGATCCGGCAGATGTGGGGCGCAGTTATGAGGCCGTGATCCGCATCAACAGCCAATCCGGGAAAGGCGGCATTGCCTACGTACTCGAGCGCTATTATGGAGTTAATCTGCCGCGGCGCTTGCAATATGAATTTAGCGAAACGGTGCAATGCATTACCGATAAAACCGGTAAAGAACTCAGTGCCGACGAGTTGTGGTCGGCTTTTTGCCGAGAATATGTGAGCATAACCAATCCCTATAGTGTCGTTGAACATCGGACTTCACCCGAATCCCAGGATACGGTATGTCGGTTAACGGCCACCATTCGCGAACACGACCAGGAAAGCATTATCAGCGCGAAGGGTAATGGCCCCATCGATGCTTTTGTACAAGCCTTTCAACGCCAGTATGGCTTTGACATACAACTGGTAGATTATCGCGAACATGCCACTGGCTTGGGAGCCGATGCCATAGCTGTAGCCTATGTAGAAGTTCGTGTTGATAAAGAATCAGCTTATTTTGGGATTGGAATGCATGCGAATATCGTCACCGCTTCTTTGCAGGCCGTGGTAAGTGCTATTAATCGTTCGCTACGCAATCGCAATAACGTCGGCGATGAAACTCGATCCGAGCATGGGCGAATGATCGCCGGATGCATTTAAGTGCAACGGATAGTTTGGGGATTACCCAAACTATCCGCAATTTTTGGGGTAGTCACTAAAACAAGATCATTATCGCAGCTACTAGCGATCTACTCAGTAAGAAAAATAGCCTTTTACTCATTGGTTTTTAGAGACAATGAGATTTTACATAGGGCATTTCCACACTTGGTCAGTACTAGCCGCTTAGTGGGGTTAATGTCTCATGCCCGCGCGCTAAATAACGACTTCGCCCGAAGGGAAAGCATTGCGGGTGGAGTATCCCTACAGATTCATAAAGAGTTGGCAACAGAATCCAATGATCTACCAATCTCGGATACCATTCTTAGGACATTCGAGTTAGGCAATGTATAAAATCCGCTACCCGAAACGACCACCCACGTGTACCCTATCCTTATCGCCCTGCTTCCTATCCTGACCCTTATTCTGCTTGGCTTGGGTCTGAGGCTGATCCAATTCATCCCGGATGACTCATGGGCCGGCATGGAACGGCTGACCTACTACCTGCTCTTTCCCGCGCTGCTGATACATTCCCTGGGTAGACAGCATCTGGCGGGCATTCCTTGGCTGGAGATATTGGGGGTCGTCGCGGCAGTGCTCCTTTTTTCCAGTAGCATTCTCGTCATTTGGTTCCGACTTTTTTCCTCCAGTGCCGGCACAACCTTCACCTCGATTTTTCAGGGAGGCGTTCGCTTCAACACCTATATCGCGCTGGCTCTCTGCCAAGCATTCTACGGGGAAAGGGGACTCGCCATGGGCGCGGTGACTGCTGGTTTCATGATCGTACTGATCAACTTGCTTTGCATTTCGGTACTGTCGATCTGGGGCACGGCGAATAGCAGCAGAAGGGGGTTCATTGGAGACCTCATCGGCAATCCCCTGATTATCGCCTGCGTAGATAGGCTGGAGCCTGAATCTGACCTCCATCGGTTTGCCCACTCCCAGCGGGGAGATATTGGAAATCATCGGCCGTGCCGCCCTGCCCTTCGGCCTGCTGGCGGTAGGCGCGGCATTGCGGCCAAAGCAGATACACGGCCACCTCCGTCCAATCCTGGTCGCGTCCCTGGTACAGTTTGGTTTTAAGCCCTTGGCCACCGTTACACTGATTGCATTGACCGGCCTGAGCGGCGTTGCCGCCGGTGTATTAGCCATCTGTTTCATGACACCCACCGCGCCCTCCGCCTATATCCTGGCGCGGCAACTGGGTGGCGACTCCGAAACTATGGCATCGATCATCACCCTGCAAACACTGCTGGCCTTTCTGGTAATGCCCGCCATTGCGTACCTGCTGCTTAGATAGCCTCTTCGATTGAGCTCAGCGAGTGGGGCTGGTATTTCCGTCAATACTGTAGACCGACAGAGAGAGCCAGATCGTCCCCGAGCTGGCCCTGGGGGGATAAGATCGCCACCACCAAGTCTCCTGATTCAGCTCGCACCGGCTCCAGCCTGCGGCTGCTCCTCCATAACCTGGGCATCAAAGACGAATACAAAACCAAGAGCGGGTTCGATACGGAGGAAGCGCGGACTGCAGCTTGAAACACGGCTAAATACAAGGGGGCAGAACAACGACATCTGCCGCCAGCGCCTTCACTATTTAAAGGATCCACGACAATTCGTGGCTATCGATCCTTCGGCGAGGTGACGCCACTCCGTTCGGTTATCCAATAAACCGTATAACTACCGAAGATTATTGACATTTCTCGACGTCAAGCAAAGCTTGGCACAGATACTGCTCAGTACCCGATGAAGGGCATGGATCACCTGCTGAATCGCCATGCGGAATCTCGCATCACACCCAGCGAAGGGTATTGAAATCGACCCGACTTTTATGGAGCACGAGCTAGCGGTTCACCAGCAATTCAACCCATAGGTAAGTCCCCACGAGGAATAAGCAAGCGTCGGCATCGCTAGCCATCTCGTGCTCAGCCTACTAATGCTGAATCTGGGGCAGGACCTGTATTTCAACCAACAGGGGTAGTATACGGAGACCTATAGCCATGTTTAGCAACACCGACAATCTTTATTACGATTCGGGTTCCGAACCCGCTTTCCTGGAGCCGGATGATTTTGAAAATCCAACCTGGGAACTCCAAGATTTCGAGGATATTTTGCGCAGCAGCGAAACGCTCGGCTATGGATTGGAATAAGGCGGCGTAAGGTACTGGGTTTGACCCTCGTTCTCGTCTCTAGCGATCCAGACGTTATGGGGGCGTCAGTCCCTGCGCCAATCTGTTGCGCACGATGATCAGGACAAGGACCAGGTAAAATGCCACAGGGCTGTTAGTGTAAAGCGAGCATGAGTATGTAAGTGATAAACTACGGTAAGATCCATTAAACATTATCCATGTTAGCTTCGCGAGACACACCAAACTTACGGATGACTTATCTCCGACGGAGGTTTGCTCCTTGATTGAGAACGAGCGAACGATGAAACGATCTCTACAACTGGCCTCCGAGGAAATCATCCTCGAAAAATACGCCAAAGGTAACGAGCGCTCCCTTTCGGGCCAAGCGCTCATTGACGCAATTCAGCGGCGTATCGCTCGTGCGTTGGCTGTTCCAGAAAAAGATCCTGAGACCTGGGAAAACCGTTTTTATGAGGCGCAACAATCCGGCGTCATCATGGCTGGCCGGATCAATTCAGCCGCGGGAACCGGTCTGAGTGCCACCCTAATCAACTGCTTCGTGCAATCAGCATCTTCCGTGCGCGATGTGTTTTTACCCGCGGATCGATAAAATGTCGTTTTTAACGCTGTGAGTTTGATGAAAAGCTTCTCTTTAGCGGTAATTTAGTACAAATTATAGTGAAATATTGGCTACAATCGCTCCCGTGCTACAACGGTGTGCTATCGTACGGCGCGTTGCACCGTTCAATCCCACTAACAGGAGTGATGCATGGCCACCCAAAAAACCACCGCAGAAACCGTGAAAAAACCGCCCACCAAAACGGAAATACTCGCTCATATTGCTGGAGACACGGGCCTGAGTCGAACTCAAATCAATGCCGTTTTTGACGCGCTCAACGGGCTCATCGCTAAGCAGCTTAAACCGAGTGGAGCCGGCGCGTTCAACTTACCCGGCTTGCTCAAAATCAAGGTCGTTAAAAAACCGGCCACCAAAGCCCGCAAGGGAATCAATCCCTTTACCGGTGAGGAAACCGTGTTTAAAGCCAAACCGGCCCACAAGGTTGTTAAGGTGTTACCGCTTAAGGGATTGAAGGCCTTAGTGTAGCCGAGCATCTGCTCCGGTCATTCGGCCGGATAAGCATTTCTCAGTACGCTCAAATGATTAGTTAACAACCCTAGCCTAGAGATGAGGCCAAGCGCATTAAACGGCAGAGGAACGATTCGGCTCGAAGCCAACGTAACCAATCGATGTACTGGCTAGGCGTGGCGTCGGTGCGCAAAGCGTATACCAATGCAGTCCCTGAGCAATGCATCCTACGAAAGGCTTCTGTCAGATCGGCGCTCCTGGCCACGTAATTCGATACTCTTCCAGGACCCCGTAGCGATGTCGGGTCAGGTTGCAGTAGTCCAGCCAGATTGCCACCGTCAAATGGTACTTGCAGCAAAACAAGTAGGCTTCGATCATATCCTGCTCGAATGCCTTATATTTTTCTCTCGTCAATTCGTATTTATAATCGCTGAGGTCGAGCGGCTTTTCTCTTCCGAAAGTCGCTTCGTCCAAGTTCGGCATTCGCAGCGCCTGGCGGGCATCGCGATCCTCTAATCCGCGTTCCAGCCCGCCTTGCGGTTTTTCCTGAAATATGACACCGATTCGTAAGATGTCCTGTTTAAGCTGCTCAGCTCTCAGGAATCCGATTTTCAGTTGCCTTTGAAGCAGGGCGATCGATGGCTTCCTGGCCATAAGCATGAGCCATACGGCTTCCTCATAGAGCGGATCTCTCTCATTTTTCATCGTCATCGCTTACCCCCATTCGGCTTCGGGTTCTCTACCTAATGGTAAATATACCTGGATTCATATTAGACACCTTCGCCACCTGAAGTCGCTACACTATACCGAACCTCGCTTTTTTCCTCACGGAAAATTGTGCGACCTATACGAAGTTGTTCATTGGCCAACTCTGACACTCACTTTTGATTTCCGACCAGCCTAGCCGGTAAATTAGAACTCGTTTCATCGAGTTCGTTCGTTAAGCCGATGGTGGTGTTGCTGGAATCGAATCACACACGATGCTATATTTGTCGTTGCGGTCGATGGCCTAACTTCTATCATTTCCACTGCAGAATGACACTGCCGCCCGATGTCCTTGTGGTCCGGCCTCATTCACATAAAACCATCCCAGTCTGTTCGTTAACTGACGGGTGAGTTGCAAGCCCAACCCGAAGCCCAGTTCGGAATTGTTATTCTCCTCGTCGTGATGTTCGTTGAGAATCTCAACCTGGTTGTGTTGCTGGTGGATAACAATAAATCCCTTCACCGTGTGTTGGAAGGCGTTGCGGATCAAATTGCCAAGTACTATCCGGGCTGGGACTTCCGGCAGTGTGATTTCACAAGCTTGGGTCACCAAATCTATACTAACGTTCTTCTCATTGAGTAAATAACGCGATTCTTCCACCAACTGCCGAACCAATCGGTCGAGTGACACAACGTGCTCCGGTAAAGCTTCGACCGAATCCCGGCTTAACCACAAGAGGACTTCCGTTAGGTTTTGCATGGTGAGACTGGCGCGGTCGATACGTTGGAACACCTGTTTCTGACGCGAATCCAGCCGGTGATCATCGCATTCCTGCAATTTACGCATCAATTCGATATTGCTGCGGATAGTGCTGATGGGGGTGCGTAATTCGTGACTGGCATGACGCAGGAACCGCTGCTCGCGTTCCAAACTCTGTTGCACCGAGGACAGGCTGGTACGGATCAGCTCCGCTAGTGCATTGAGCTCCACGTAAGCGAAATCCGGCGGCGGTTGGCTCAGTTTCTCAGAATCAAGGGAGCGGGTCCATCGACCCAGTGCCGCCACGGGTTGCGATACACGCCGCAAGAGCAGCCAGATCGCTATAATCAGAATCAGGGCGCTCAGACTACTGACGAGGAACAAGGTGTTTCTGCTCTGGGTCGCATTGCGATCCACCAGCTTCGAAACGGTCGAGGGTGACATGCTGTGCGTGATGAACACGGTGTCTCCCTGATGTTCATAACGCATAAGGAAATAGATATTTTTAGGTGGCTGAGGCCAATCACCATCCGTCCGTTTGAAGCTCTCCCCCGATATCGCAGGCGGTTGTTGAAATACCTGTCGTATTCCCTGGGGTAACTCTTGCCACTGTCGGACAACTAGGTAACCACTGAAAAGTTGGTAATGCTCCCGCTGTGGATCGCTTCGCGATTCGAAATAATTACGGGCTATCTGCTCCATATTGCTGGCGACAATGTTGTCCATACCACGGATGAAATACTGAGCAGATAAAAACGAATAACCGATGACCAACAGGATTACTAGGGACAGAAACACTAAGGCCACAAACCATTTAAGACTGATCTGTACTTTCATGCTGGCTATCTTTCAAAACGAAACCATGTCCGGCCACGGTATGTAATAGCGCGGTTGGGAATGGAGCATCGATTGCCTTGCGCAAATGGAAAAGATGCACTTTGAGGGGGTCACTATCAGGTATCGCATCACCCCACACCGCTTCTTCCAAAGCGCGTCGAGAGACCACCGCCGGTGAGGCACGCAGCAACGCTTCCAGTATCCGCCAGCCCGTGGGTGACAATTTCAGTATCCGGCCGGCGCGACTGACGGTTCGTTCACTCAGGTTCATTTCCAGGTCGCTGCAGCGCAGGAGTTGCATCTGCCCACTTCGCCGCCGAGCCAGCGCTCGCAACCTGACCACCAGTTCTTGCAACGCGAACGGCTTGACCAAATAGTCATCCGTTCCGGAATTAAAACCGTTCAGTTTGTCTTCCAGTTGATCGCGGGCGGTCGGCATCAGTATCGGCGTATCATTACCATCGGCGCGCAATTTCTGACACACGCTCAACCCATCGAGCCGAGGGAGATTGAGATCCAGAAGTACGGCGTCATAGTGATATTGGCGGTGATATCGTCCATGCCAGTGGTAATAACCTGAAGCGCCAGGCTATTTTTTTCGTTAAACCGGGAAAGGGCCGAAGATCCATCGTCATAGGTATCACGAATGTTGGCGACATCGCCGAGCACAAGCTGTCGGCCATCCTTGCTACTGATCAACGGTATCGCTGCGAATTCAGCTTTTCGGTAGGCTTGCTCCGAGGCTTGTAACTGCAGGTAGATGTGCTTATTGCGCAATACCGCGGTCATGGTGTTGGATGAACCCTCGTTTATCGCAGCTTCGATATCCGACAGGGACAAGCCGTAAGCCTGCAATCGGCCTTCATCGACCTCCACCACCATCATGGGATCCAACCAGCGCTGCCCGCCTTCCACACCGGTTAGTGTGGCCGGCCATGCGCCGCTGCTCAGGGTGCCCGCGGCCGGAAGATTTTGCCAGTCGTTCGCCGGGAGGGCTACCGAGAGTTCCACCCGGTCCGTGCTATAGAGGGCAGCCACCTCGGTGCCGGCCTGCACAAAACTGCCAGGCGCGACATTACGCTCGACCACCAACGCATCGAAGGGTGCGGTGATGCGGGTTTGAGAGAGATTTTTGCGTGCGCTGGCCAAAGCGGCCTTGGCATGGGTTACCGCCGCTTGTGCAGCGAGCAATTGAGGCCGGCGCAGCACCAATTCGGAATCCGGTTCGCCTTTCATACCCGAGGCTTCCCATTCCGCCTTGGCTTGTGCACCCTGTCGTTCCTCTTCAAGGAGAGCCAGCCGCGCATTCGCCAAATCGAGTTCGGCCTGGGTAACGGTGGCGCGATAGTCGCTGTCTTCCAGCTTGAACAGCAACGTCCCCTTGCTCACCCGCCGACCGGTCTCGAAATCATCGACTAAAGCGGCGACTTGGCCCGCCACCTGCGCCGTCAGTGTCAGCTCGTAATGAGCCTTCGCTTCGCCATAAGCCGTGATCTGCGATTCATATTGACCGGGATGGACGGTGACCGTGCGAACATCAGGAGGCAGGACCTTCGACTTTTCGGGAGTTGCCGAACGTTCGGTCTGAGCTTGGATCTGCTCATAGTTGAAGACAAGCACAACCGAGAAGACGGCCATGGCGATCATCAACATCAATCCTTGCGAGAGTTTTCGTTTCATTCGTGTTCTTCCAGATTGATTCCAAGTCCGAGAGCGAGACCGAGATCGACACGGTTCACTAGGCGTTGGTAGATCAGATTGTCCAATTGAGATTCGAGATCGTAGGTCTGCCGTTGCACGGTGAGCAGATCGAGCACGCTGACCAGTCCGGTGCGGTAGCTGCGCTGATATTGCGCGAGATTGTTGCGTGCACTGGCGAGAGCCATCTCGATATGGTTCTTTTGCTTGGACAGCGCTCGTTCTTGACCCAGCGCATCACCAACTTCGGTAACCGCGGTAAGCAAGGTTTCACGATAGGCTTGATAAGCCTGGGCCGTTTCCAGTTCGGCGATTTTCACGGCCGCTTTCAACCGGCCGCCTTGATACAGCGGCGCGGTAAGTTGCGCCAGCAACGACCACACCGGATCGGTGAACAAGGCGGTATGCGGTGAGTCGATCATCGGGGTCAAAGCCGCCTGGATGTCGATGCGGGGCAATAAGTTTTTATAAGCTACGGAGATACGCAGATTCGCAGCTTCAATGGCCAGGTAAGCAGCCTGCAGATCGGGACGCCGTTGCAATGTCTGTTGCGGCAGACCAGCCAGGGGCCTCCCCACTTCAGGATAACCGGAGGGAATGTCGATAGCGGTCCTAGCCGTACGTCCAAGGAGCTCTTGCAACGCACGCTCCAGTTGAGCCAGGGATTCCCGATATTCCTCCAACGTGGCGCGTGAACTGGCCACCGAAGTGCGGGCGCTGTCGAGATCTTCCAGGGGGCCCAAGCCGTTGCGGTAGCGTTGTAAAATAAACCGCTCGTTCTGCACCAGGGTCTCCAGACGCCGTTGCTCGACATCGATCGCCCGTTTCCCGGCGATCGAACCTAGCCAGCTTTCTATCACTTCCGCAGCTAAGGTATCGCGGGCCGCCTGGTAGAGCGCACGCTGCGTGGCCACATCCTTAGCCGCGGCACGCGTGTTGTCGTCCAGTTGCCCCCAGAGATCGGCTTCCCAACTGACGATAAAACTGCCGGTAGAGCTATCACGGCTGCCTTGTTCTTTCGACGCTGTGAACTCCGCCTCGACCGAGGGCCGGCGTTCCGCCTCGGTCTGACGTTGCTCGGCACGGCGGATTTTCAATGTCAGCAGTGTCTGTTGCAGACTGGGATTGGCCGTCAAGGCTTCCTTAAGCAGTGCATCGAGCAATTCGGAGTGAATCAGTTGATTCAGATAGGCGGTCGGCGCTGCGTTGTCTGCCTGTGACCAGATGGGTACCTCGTCAAGCTGTTGCGCGGCCTGGGCAGGATAGTCGGAAGTCCGTTGGGGGACGCTGCAAGCGCTCAGTAAAACCGCCGACAATGGCAAAATACGCAGGAATTTAAACCCTAATCGCATACGTAACTGATCCCGTTTACCGCGTTAATAAACTCGGCCAGATCATGGCTGAGTTCCAGATACCGTGAGCGTTTTAGTCAAACACTCAGTAGAAGAACCGGCGTATTGGATAAGTAGCGTAACGGAACAGCGGTTAACGCGGGGTTAACAGGGATAGAACAGCAGAAAGGACTGTAAAAAGGAAAGGAAGGTTTTAGCCTACCGCCAACGAATGGGGTTAGGCTGAGCCTCCCTTACCTGCGCGCAATGCGCTTTACGCTATTAGGCAGGTTGTCTTGAATAACATCCGCAAAGGCCGCCAGGGCTTCTCGGCGAGGGAAACTGTGGCGATAGGCTAATGATATGCGTCGGTAGGTGTCGGGCAGCTCCAGCTTGCGGGCGATGATGCCACTGTCGGTCATCCAGGAGCCTCGGGTGGCCAAGGCCGGCACCAGAGTGGAGCCGAAGCCGGCACCGACCAGTTGTAAAAGCGTTTCGAGGCTGGCGGCCTTGAGATCGCCCATCGCGCCCTCTTGTTGCCGATATTCCCGTCCGCAAATGGTCATCACCTGTTGCGCCAGGCAGTGTACTTCCGACAGCAAAAGCAGATCCAATTGCTCCAAATCCTGGTAGGTGATCTTTTCTTTGGTATAAAGCGGATGATTCCGCGGATGCGCAAGCCAGAAGGGTTCATCAAACAGGTCGAGCGCCTCGAGATCCGCTTCATCGACCGCTGTGGCAATGAGAGCGGCATCGATCTCGTGATCGCGTAGACGCCTGAGCAGCATATCGGTTACTTCCTCGTTGAGCACCAGTTGGAGCTGAGGATATTGCGTCTTCAGCGGCAAGAGAATCAAGGGAATCAGATAGGGGCTCAAGGTCGGAATGGCGCCGATCCGCAATGGACCCGATAATGGATCTTGGTGGGCTTGAGCCAATTGCACCATGGCATCCACTTGCTCCGTTATTTTGCGGGCATGTTCGATAATCGCTTCACCAATGGGGGTCAGTTCCACGGAACGCTTGGTGCGTTCAAAGAGGGTTACACCCAGCATTTCTTCCAGCTTCTTGATTTGGCTGCTTAGGGTGGGTTGACTTACAAAACAACGTTCCGCAGCCTTGCCGAAGTGGCGAGTCTCCGCCACGGTGATGATGTATTTCAGATCGCGCAGGTTCATGTTGGTCCTCCCTGGGTAAACCGCGTGTTCTCACTAAAGCTTATCCTACATTGTACCCCTCTCGCACCCTCTCAGATCGATTCTTTGTATGAGAGGTGTTGTCTCATTGGGCGACAACCGGTGGTTCAGACATCGCCGCGGAAAAAGCTCGTGGCGCCAGCACCGGTTCGGCGGCGAACGCCGCAGGCAACTCACCCGTCAAACTGTTCAAGAAAGCCACCAGGTCGGCGACGTCTTGATCGGAGAGTGTTTTACCGAGTTGTAGTTTCCCCATGATACGCACCGCTTGTGGCAGTGTGGCGACGGAACCGTCATGAAAATACGGTGGAGTCATGGCCACGTTGCGCAGACTCGGCACCTTAAAAAAATACTTATCGGCGGGAAGTTGTGTCTCGTTGAAACGCCCCTCATCAATCGACCGGCTTCCGGTCTCCTTCCAGTAATCACCGAAAACCCCAAATTTCTGAAAGGTAGAACCACCGATGGCCACACCATTGTGGCACGACACGCAACCGGTATCGATAAAGGTTTTTAAACCCTGCTGCGCTTGAGCGGTCAATGCCTTGGCATCCCCTTTGAGAAAAGCATCGAAAGGCGATGGTGTCACCAGCGTGCGTTCGTAAGCACCGATAGCTATGCCCCAATTCTCCGGATTGATCGGCTGTTGTTCGTCCGGAAAGGTTATCGCAAACTCGGCCGCGTAACCCAATGCCTTAAGCTTGCGGATGACGGCGTCATTATCCGGATTACCAAAGCTGGCGTGCCCGATCAGCGATCTCGTGGCCTGCTCCTCCACATTCGCACGATCGCCAATCCAGTGGGATTTGAACTGGAGCGCGGCATTGAGCACGGTGGGGGCATTGCGGGCATTCGAGCGATGCTCAACACCAATTGACGTGGACAAAGCGTCGGTGCCATACAGGCCGGGACGGTGACAAATCGCGCAACTCACGGTACCGTCTTGGGAAATCCGGGGATCGAAAAAGAGTCGGCGGCCAAGCGCGACCCGTGCCGCCGGCGTTGGGTATTCCGGCGTCGCCATGCTTTCGGGAAGGATTTGAAACAAGGGCTTAGCTTTGGCCAACAATGGCGACTCCGCCGCTTGGACCTGAACTACCATTGCGAGCAGGCAGAGTATACGGACGATACCCCAGGTCCACCAAGTCAATACGGCTTTCGCCACATTGGAAAGTGGCACGTTTTCAGGAGACGCCCGTAAGCCGCTCACTCCGATATACTGCCCAAGTGTTACTTGCCGTTTCATAAGGAATCCTCTTACCCACCGGTCGATTCGAATTTATTAGTATTAGAACATTCTCAAAGGCTTTTTTGGAGGGACCAAGCTGAGTTTATGGATCAGCTCATCGTCGAGCAAGCCTTATTTAAGCGGAAAGGCGGGACGCAATATCATTACGGCCATTGATTAGAACCCATTCCAGGTCTGATGCACTTGCCCCCGGCTAGAGCAGAGTTAAAAGACCCTTCGCCCTTACGATTATTGAACTAGGCTAATTCTAGAAAAATGGAAACTAGAAGGCGCAGCGCATTTCGGGGCTGCCGACCTGCTACGGGTGCGGTTTGCGCGCGAAGCCGTGGCGGCCGTCATGAAGAATTCTTGGCGATGGCAGGGTAAAGGATTGTTTACCCGCCTATGAATGGCTGTTGATCTAATGGACTTGGGGTCAAAGTGTGTTTATTCTGTAATCCTCATGAAGGTAAAGGTGTTTTTGGTTCCTTGGTATCCGGTAAAGGTCTTAAAAGGAATACGTGATTAATCCTCATCAGACCCTGCAAGAAAGTCAAACTTCGAGATCGTCCAGCGGGCTTGGGACGCCTTGTCCGCCTTGCTGCAAGCTGTGAGTGTAGATTATGGTGGTGGCAAGATGCTGGTGTCCTAGCAATTGTTGAATGGTGCGTATGTCGATACCGCACCGCAACAGATGCGTAGCAAAGGAATGGCAAAAGTATGGGCGCTGATCTGCTTCGTCAGACCGGTACGGCGGACACGGCCGCCTTGATCTCTTTGTTGATGACGCTAGGACGATATGATGGCGTCGGGTAATTCCGGAACGAGGATCTACCGAAAGGCGCCGGGCCGGGAAAACATACTGCCAACCCCATTCCCTGGAGGCATTGGGGTATTTCCGAACCAGCGCATGGGGAAGATAGACCGCGCCACGTCCCTGCACCCGGTCTTGCTGATGCAAAGTCTTGCCCCCAACGAAGTGGTTCTGGAGCAAAGGGGTGAGGCTGGCGGGAAAGGTTGGAAAGCGATCTTTATTCCCCTAACCCAAACGTACGGTGAGTCGCTTCATCTGAAAATCGATGTCTTTGACCCTGAGGCGGATGGCCTCCATGATCCGCAAGCCGCTCCCGTAGAGCAGTTTAGCCACTACTTGGGCGGTTCCTTCCATGAGCGAGAGGATGGCGGCAACTTCTTCACGGGACATGACCACGGGGACGTTGCGCTTCTTGTCGGCGCGCACGGCATCGATACGGGCCTCCAAGGTAAGGTCGAGGACCTGTTTGTAGAGGAACACCAGCGCAATTATGGCCTGGTTTTGCGTAGCGGCAGCGACGTTACCCTGCATTGCCAGGTCAGTCAGGAATGCATCGATCTTGGGTTCGGCGGGGAAAAGGTCGGCGCGCGATTGCATACCATGAAACCGGATGAATCGGACGATCCATGCCAGATAGGAGCGTTCCGTGTGAATAGAGTAATGGCGAAAACGGAGCACCTGCCACACTTCATCCAAGGAGTTTGGGTTGAGGATTTCTCTTCGAGGCCGCCATAGAATCCCTCCGTGGAGATACCTTGAAAACACTGATAACACGCATCGGGCAAAACTGCCCGAAAACCCAGCTAATATCATATTATCAGGGCAAATTTGCCTGTTAATCAATGGTTGGGCACTAAGGAGAAATTGATGAAAGCACTAGTAGAAGTCGAGGATTTTGGCGGAACGGATGCCGATAACGATGACTTGCTTCTCCGAGCATTCGAGGATCATGAAGCGTATGAGTCTGTGCTGGCACTGAAACGACACATGGTTATCGGCAGAAAAGGAAGTGGGAAAACGGCCATCTTCAAAAAGATCATTACTACTCGAGATCCGACCTTCTTTTCGTACGGCCATACATTTTCTGACTATCCGTGGCACCATCATGAGATGCAGGCGCGGGCTGGCATCCCAGACTTCGACAAATACACTCATAGTTGGAAGTACCTAATTCTTCTATCAGCCGCAAAGATCGCGCTAAATCAGGATCAGTCGCTGCCGTTCAATGATCAGAGCATGGAAGAAATGGTTCGTCTTGAAGCATTTGTAGTTGATACTTATGGAAGCCGCGATCCAGACTTAACACAAACGTTTAGCCCTATAATGGCGCTCCGCCTAAGGCCGCACTTCGAACTTGACTGGAAGCTTCTCAAGGCGAGCATTTCTCCGGAATCGGTCCCGGTTGCTGAGCTCCCGACGATTGTGACTGAAGTCAATGCTGCTTTCTTGAGGACAGTTCTTCGCTGCCTAAGCCCTGAGCACAAGTACTTTATCGCGTTTGATCAACTTGATCTTGGATTTGACCGGACTACCGATGAGTATGCCAACCGCCTCATCGGTCTACTCCTAGCCGCTCGCGATATCAATCTGGCTGCCCGCGAGGCTGGAGTTAGCCTGTTCTGTACGGTGTTTCTACGGGATGACATCTACGAGGTTCTGCATTTCGAAGATAAGAACAAGATGACGGAGAACTACGTTTCCGTAATTGAGTGGGATACGCAACGGACCAATAGGACTCTGCGTGGACTAATGCAACGGCGGTTTCAAATACTCTTAGCCGATGATGCCGATCCCCAGATTGGTTGGGAACAAGTGGTAAGCGAAGAAAGGGAGATGCCTGGTCATCAATCGAAATACGAACATATGAGAGATCGAACCTTTCTCCGCCCGCGGGACATGATCAAGTTCGCGAATGAAGCTCTTGTACAGTATAAGGCGCGCATTCGGAGTGGCACCGACGAAAAGAGTGACCTAGATCGGATTGACAACGCCGACGTCCATAACGCGAGACCTGAATACAGCGAGTATCTGGTCAAGGAAATTGATGACGAGGTCCACAAGCATCTTCCAGATTACGAACGTTATCTGGATCTCATGCGCGCACTCGGTAAGTGGCAATTTGAGCGTGATGAATTCACCGAGGCGTTAAACCAACACTATTCGGATTGCACACTTGATGCGGGCCAAGCCCTGGAGCGACTTTACGAGTTCTCCTTCATCGGTTTTTATCGGGCTGGTGGCCGAGGCTTTGGCGGCTCAGAGTACTTCTTTCGCTATCGCGATCCACGTACGAGATTTGATGCAACTGCAACTCGTTATCGCATCCACCCAGGCTTGATCGAAGTTCTCGGATTGAAGAGAAAGTAGCATACAGGTGCCCAACGAATAAGGTTAGATCGTGCGAGTGCAGCGAGCCACGATCTGAACCGTTTGTTGGACGAGCCCGTTTAGGCGAAACAAGGGAGCATCAAGGACGCCGGGGCGAGGGGAGCCAAAAAAGCTCTTGACAACCTGGAGAGGAAGGTCTGATAGAAAATATCTTTTTTGAAGCTGATTTTCTTGTAAAAACAAATAGATGCAATTTTGCCAACAAAATCCATGTCCGAAGCCTAGCGGGTTTCGCCGAATTGCACAAGCAGGAGACTACCTCATCGGATGGGTTTAGGTTCTGTTTATGGTGGGTCGACGAGACGAAGTTACCAGGGACCTGCTGCGAAGCGCCGACTGGGACCGGCAACGTCCCTTTGGCACAATGCCGACGATCCCAGTGCCACGAACGCCACGGGGATAGGCACGAGCCGAGTCCAGGTAGCTTTGTATCGGCCATTCACCTTCGTCTGAATTGGGCTTCGGAGCCCTTCTCCGCGAAGCGGCTCCGTCCAACCAGGCAATTAAGTCGTTCGTTTCACTCACTCGGACGCTTCGCAGCGCTGCTGCTCCGCGCCGCTTATTGCAACGTTAACTGTAAATATGAAACTAGATATTTTTGGAAGAATGATAGTAGAAATCATTCGAGACAATGAAGAATGGCATGCTTTCAGGTTAGGAAATGAAGGTAAGAAGCGTATGCTTAATGATATAAAAATTCCAAGCGATCTACCCGAATCTGAATTGGTTGGCTACGTCGAAGATGTATACCATGAATGGGCCACTCCGAATAATTATCACGTTAGGGTGCTATAAACTATGTGCCACGATATTAGCATTACAGTTAACACATATGAGCCTCCTCCCTGTCAATAGGCAATAGAATAACTGCTCTTTAAAAATCAAAGAGAATATTAGCTGTGTCCAGGGGTTTCTGCTTTGGCTTCAAGGTTGGGTTCTGCCCAAACACCTATCGAGAGTCTGGCTGCCTCTATACTGCAGGCAACACGGCTACTAGAAACCCATTCAGTTAACCTTATACCGGCCTATTCAAAAGCGCATTGGCTTGGCAGAGGCCATCCAGTTAGTTTCAGGCTCGGGGAAGGTGCCGTTCCCAATAAACACAGCACCCTTAGTAAGCGGGAGACCGTGCAGGCGCTAATCAAAGCGCCCTGGCTGTCACGCCGCGCCAACAGACAGAAGCGAAGTGTCAAAGCACTAAAGTGAGCGACGGACTCCTACTGGCTTTTGCGTATCGACTCCGTTAGACGATGAGCGGCCTGCACGACTCCCTTAACCGGTTAAAAACTGTTCCTGATTGAAAGTCACCTTGCGTTGGAGCATGAAATAGACCGCCCGGCCCAGCTTGTGGGCGAGGATAGTCAGCGCTTTCGCCTTATTGTGCTGATGGGCTTTCTTCTCCAGCCAGGCCTGTGCCTGCGGATGACCACGCAGAAACAGCACGGCCGCCTCACTGAAGGCCCATTTCAGGTAGGCGTTGCCGATCTTACTGCCACCGGTGCCATAGCTCTTCCCTGCAGACATTGTACCGGTAGCACTTGACAGGGAGGTGAGAACTAATCCTTTGTCAGGTCAGGGACGATCGCCCGATTTTCGTGGGCGACCGCCGTCTGTTGGACACAGCCGGGCGCTTACCAAGCCTGCCTCCAGCCAACTGACAAGATATTCAAGCAAGGTGGCGCTCACCGCGTCGGCAGACCGGTGTTCGAGTAGACATTCACAAAGCTCGGCAAAATTGGCGCCGTCTAGCGCCGCGCTGAGTAGGGTCATTTCTTCGGCATGCAAGGGGCGAAACTCGGATAGGTGCGACGTTCCGCGCCACAGCAACCAATGGGTTGGCCGATGGCGTACTTGCATCGGCGGGTGATCCGCCTTGAGCGCTTTCCAAATCTCGACGCTGTTCCAGTGCGTGTTATAAATTCGCACGCTGGGATGAAACCGAAGGTTAAGAGTAGGCCACTGGGCGGCTTCAATCGCGCGCAGCGCATCCACACCAACACGCTCGGCATCACTCGCATCGAACACGTCCATTAGCGCACGTTCAAAGCCCGCTAGTTCAGCTAACTCCGGATGCTCATTAAAGGGGGCCCTTTCGGCGAGCAATTCCGGTAGCCCATCGGCGAAGTGGCGTAATGAGGGGCTAGAGGACGGATGCCTTGCGATGTAAGTCTCGGCCACCCGACTGAACAGCTCGTCACCCAGGTAGCGCCAAAGAATTTCGTGGTCGGTCTCGATGGCTTGCCGCAGGCGGACACGGTATGCGTTAGCGTAGATACTCAGGCGTGTCTCAACCGCACCCGTGTCGTCGGGTTGAATGTACTCATCGAGTTGGTGTGCTTGCCCCAGCATGTATCGAATAAACTGCGTTTGTAACTCACGCAGCCCGGCGCTCATCAGCAGCTGGCCCGAAACGCGGCTGCTGCGGGGAGGGTCCGCTTGGCGATTGCCCTGGCTGTGCTCAGTTCCTCCAGCAGCATTTCGATCGGTGGGATGTTGTCGTCGCGTTCGATCAGGGTGCTGACTGCGCCGAAGCGCGCCAGTGCATCGGCGTAGAGCTCCCACACTGGCGGTGGCACGTCGTGGTCGTGGGTGTCGATCAGATAGTCGCCGCTGACGGAATGGCCGGCCAGGTGAAACTGCCGCACCCTGTTCAGATCGATTCCCTCCAAATAATCATAGGGTGAGAATCGATGATTGTGCGCGCTCACGTAGATATTGTTGATGTCAAGCAAAATGAAGCAATCCGCTTGATGCGCCACCGAATTTAGAAACGCCCATTCGGTCATCTCAGAGGCGCGATAAGTGATATAGCTCGACACGTTTTCCAGCAAGATCTGCCGGCCTAGATAGTCCTGTACGCGTTGCACCCGGTCGACCACATGGCGGAGGACTTCCTCGTTATACGGCAGGGGAATGAGATCATGGCTATTGATGCCCTCATGGCGGGTCCAGCACAGGTGGTCGGACAGCCACTGCGGTTCGATGGCCGCCGCCAGCGCTTTGAGTCTGGTCAGATAATCAAGATCCAGCCGGTCGGTGCTGCCGATGGAAAGCGATACCCCGTGCATTACCACGGGGTAATATTCGCGCACCCGTTCCAGGTAATAGCGCGGTTTTCCACCTTCGACCATGAAGTTCTCCGACAGCACCTCGAACCAGTCCACCGCCGGCCGGTAACGCACAATGTAATCGAAATGCGGCACCCGCAACCCCAGGCCGAATCCCAAGTAGGGATATTCATCCTGTGGGTTCGATGCAGGCAATGGTTCAGCTGCTAAGGACTTGGGCATGTCCCACTCCTATGTCCTTCCTACCCGGCTGTAGCACCGCGTTAGCGGCGCTACTTCTGAATAATTTAAGAGTCGTTTGAACCGCCGCCAATATCGTCACAGGCCTTAGATGGGGTTTTCACGAAACCCGCTCCCTTGCAACTGGAATGACCGGCACAGGCGTTGGTGGCGGTCTTGCAGTCGTTGTGACCCTTACACGTATTGACACCGAAGCACTGAACCAGATCGGCCGTGGCCACCTCCCCCCGCCAGTCGTCTTTTACTGTGCCACCCACGTCCCCGCAGGCCTTCGTAGGAATGGAGACAAAGCCGGTTCCTTTGCAGCTCCCCTGGCCCGCACAGGCATTGGACGCTGTTTTACAGTCGTTATGGCCACCACAGACATTCACGCCATAGCAATGGGCAAGGTCGGTTTGGGTGGTAGCAACAGCCGATTGCCCCGTGCCATAGGACGCGCAGCCGTCCAGCATAGCTGCCGCAGCGATTGCAAGTGCCACACCGGTAGTACGATTTACTTTTAATTTCTTCATGATCGGTCCCCTATGAGTTGAAAAACAGCTGTGCCCGGCAAACCCGACTTCAGCCTGCCATCTGCCGGTATGTTGCCGTACCCCTATCGCGAAACTGTCACGATCCTTGTGCTGTACCGCGACCCGCTTGACGACCAAGAACAGACGCGCCGACGGTTCGCGGCAATAATACCCGCGTAACACGTAAAATCAAAGGAATTTACTTGATCTCCTTGTACTTTCTGTAGGTAGCATTTACCCTGTTTCTGGCCCCGTTATCTAAAATTAACCAGTTGGCGACATGGATGGCGCTCCCGAGCTTAAGTCCTCTGGGACAAGCCCAGGCGTTCTCGCCGATAACTCCCATCCTGCACTCGCCGACACCAGGCGGGATTGTGGAGATACCATTCGACGGTTTTCCTGAGTCCCGAATCCAGAGTTTCTTCAGGCTTCCAATGCAATTCTCTCTCGATCTTGGTCGCATCGATGGCGTAGCGTCGATCATGACCTGGGCGATCTTGTACGAATCTTATTAGCGAGGTATAAGAGTTACCGGACACCTGCGGCCGCAACTCGTCCAATAAGGCACAAAGTTTATTCACCAACTCCAGATTCGTCATTTCATTATGACCCCCGATATTATAGGTTTGACCAATCTGTCCTCGATCGAGCACTTGGTACAGTGCTCGAGCATGATCTTCCACATACAGCCAATCGCGCACATTTTCGCCCCGACCATAAACCGGCAGAGGTTTACCCTCAAGGGCATTGAGAATCATCAAGGGTATGAGTTTCTCCGGAAATTGATAGGGACCGTAGTTATTGGAACAATTCGAAGTTAATACAGGAATGCCATAGGTGTGGTGCCAAGCGCGCACCAAGTGATCGGAGGCTGCTTTACTGGCTGAATAGGGAGAGTTCGGTTGATAAGGGGATTCCTCGGTAAATTTACCCGTCTTGCCGAGACTCCCGTAGACCTCATCGGTGGAAATATGATGGAACCGAAACCTTGATTTGGATTCGGGACTCAGCGTATTCCAGTAACGATACGCCGTGTCTAATAAGGTATAGGTTCCAACGATGTTGGTCTCGATGAAATCCGCCGGCCCATCGATGGAACGATCCACATGGGACTCCGCCGCCAGATGCATGACGGCATCCGGTTGATATTCCTGGAAGAGCCGCTCCAAAGACTTGCGGTCGCCGATATCAGTTTTCTCAAAACGATAACGAGGATTCTCCGCAACTTCTGCCAGAGAATCTAAATTTCCCGCATAGGTCAGCTTATCGATGTTTAGGATACTGTGGTTTGAATCCTTGATCAGCAGCCGAATAACAGCCGAACCGATAAATCCTGCTCCACCCGTGATCATTAATCTCATGGACTATGCCTCGCCAATGATTCAATGCGGGAGTGCTGCTCGTGATCGCCAGTAACTAAGTTCGTCGATGACATCAAGATGAATTGTAAGCGCTCAAAATGGAATATCGTCATCGAAATCGTCGTCGGCAGGCGAAGTAGGCTGCGGTGACGGTTGGGGGCGGGGTTCGCTGTCCGGGAAAGCGGGCGGTGGCGCATCGAAGTTTGCGGCGCCGCCTCCGCGTGCGTCTAACATTTGCAAATCGTTGGCGATAATCTCCGTGGTATAGCGTTCCTGTCCATTCTTATCCTGCCACTTACGCGTCTGCAGTCGCCCCTCGACATAGACTTTTGAGCCCTTACGCAGATATTCCCCGGCTATTTCGGCCAAACGCCTGAACAACACGACGCGGTGCCATTCGGTACGCTCCTGCCGCTCTCCCGTATTCTTATCGCTCCATGCATCGGTTGTAGCCACAGTAATGTTACACACTGCCGATCCACTCGGCATATACTTGACGTCCGGGTCCTGCCCTAAATTACCAATTAAAATGACCTTGTTTACGCCTCTTGCCATGTGCCATACCTCGAGATGATTATAAATGCAGGACTCATTTTACGCCGCTGGTGCGGCAAGTTCACGCAAGCGATTTTCATCCAATGTCTTACGATCCACCTTAAGATAGGCAACCCCATCTTCTGGAACCACGACGGCTTCAGCCACTCCCGCCACGCGCATTAACTGATCCACTAGAGCATTCGCTTTCTCTACGCTGAGCGGTCCCACTCTTAAAAGATAGCTGCTGAGGTTTTTAGGGTTCGCCATGCTTGAACTCACCACAAACCAGAAAAGGATCGCTATGCCACTTCCGAGAAAGACGGCCCCAGGACCCGTGAATTGCAGCAATGTGCCCCCGGCGGCGCCGCCCACAAACGCGCCCATAAACTGGCAGGTAGAATAGACCCCCATGGAGGTCCCCCGGATATCGGGCGCGGTTAACTTGGAGACTAGAGAAGGCAGGCTGGCTTCGAGCAAATTAAATGCCGCGAAAAATACCAGCATGGTGATCACCATGGCAAGCAGCCCGTGGCTAGTCACAGCAAAAATAAACTCACCGGCCGCCAGAAGCCCGATCGCACCCAATAATACCGGCTTCAGCTTACGGTATCTTTCCGCCAAAATAATAAAGGGAATCATTAATACAAAGGATATCAGCATGACTGGTAGATAGATCTTCCAATGTTGCTCAACGGCCAGTCCAGCCCCATCGCGCAATAACCGGGGAATGACAATAAAATTCGCCGTCAGCACCATATGCAACACGAAGATCCCGAAATTCAAACGCAACAGCTGAGGATTGCGCAGCACCTGGCTGATCGCTGAGGTCAGCACTTGAGCGTCCCGATGCAATCGCGAACTGATCGGTTGAGGCACTAATAAGAGCACAATCCCAATCGCCCCCAGTGCCAACAAGGCGGTCAACCAAAAGATACCCGGCACACCAAGCCACTGATCCAGAATTGGACCCAGCACTAGCGCCAGCGAAAACGAGGTGCCAATACTGAGTCCAATGACCGCCATCACCTTGGTACGGTGTTCTTCACGGGTAAGATCAGCCGCCAACGCCAAGATGGCCGCGGCAATCGCTCCTGATCCCTGCAATGCCCGCCCCGCAATCACGCCGTAGATGGAAACGGAGGTCGCCGCAATCATACTGCCTGAGGCGAATACCAGCAAACCTCCCACGATCACTGGCTTACGCCCGACGCGGTCGGAAAGCATTCCGAGCGGTATCTGTAACAGGGCCTGTGTGAGTCCATAGACCCCGATAGCCAAGCCGATGAGCATCGGAGTGACACCCTGCAGATGTTCGGCATAAAGCGCAAATACAGGGAGGATCATAAAAAGACCTAGCATCCGCGTGGCATAAATAGCACCTAGCGACAGCGTAGCCCGACGCTCCTGGGACGTCATAGTGTTTGATAATTCTGGATTCATATCTTAGTATCAGCCTACAAACAAAAGGTTAACTACCATTAAAATACATCACCCGTAAAATGCGTCATCCGCAAACCACGCAACACGGTCCCGCGTAGCCCCGATAAGTTTTCTAATTTAAAACCCGCTGCTTAAAGCGCCTTCCAACTGTTCAATTGTCCCGACGGTTCGGAGTATAGTACCAAGTTTCGTCCATCGGCGTGAAATCCATGCACACCATTCAAATCCGCGGCGCCCGTACTCATAACCTACAAAACATCGACCTCGACTTGCCGCGCAATCAGTTGATCGTCATTACGGGTCTGTCTGGCTCCGGCAAGTCATCTTTAGCCTTTGATACCCTGTTTGCCGAAGGCCAACGCCGTTATGTGGAGTCCCTATCCGCCTACGCCCGGCAATTTCTAGCCAGGCTCGAGAAGCCCGATGTAGACCACATCGAAGGTTTATCACCGGCCATCGCGATTGAACAAAAATCCACCTCTCACAACCCCCGTTCGACCGTGGGAACCATCACCGAAATCTATGATTACCTGCGGCTGCTTTATGCCCGCGCCGGCACGCCTCGCTGCCCCGAACATCAGCTCGCATTGGACTCGCAGACCATCAGCCAGATGGTGGACCAGGTGCTCGCCCTGCCGCCGGATACTCGGCTCATGTTGCTGGCCCCGGTTATTCAGGAACGCAAAGGCGAGCATGCGCAGGTACTCGGCAACTTACGCGCGCAAGGATTTATCCGCGCTCGCATCGATGATCAGATCATGGATTTGGATGCGATGCCGAACCTGGATTTGCGGCGTAAACACACCATCGAAGTGGTGGTCGATCGTTTCAAAGTACGTGAAGGCATCGAATTGAGATTAGCCGAATCTTTTGAGACAGCGCTTCGCTTGGCGGATGGACTGGCAATCATCGATTTCATGGACCAAGCCGAAAACGATGATCTGGTGTTCTCCTCCAAATTCGCCTGCAAGTTCTGCGGTTATAGCCTCACCGAATTGGAACCTCGGCTATTTTCCTTCAACAGCCCGATGGGGGCCTGCCCGCAATGCGACGGGCTTGGCGTCACCCAATTTTTCGATTCCGAACGTATCGTCACCAACCCCACAATCAGTCTCGCAGGTGGTGCCGTGCGCGGGTGGGACCGGCGGAACCCGCACTACTTTCAACTGCTTCAATCACTCGCGGAGCACTATGGATTTGATGTCGAAGCGCCTTACGAAACTCTCGAACCCACCGTGCAATCGGTGATCCTAACTGGCAGTGGTGAGCAATCGATCGCTTTTCGCTATCTGAACAGCAATGGGCACCCGCAAATCCGCAACCATCCATTTGAAGGGATTATACCCAATATGCAGCGCCGTTACCGGGAGACCGCATCCAATGTGGTGCGTGAGGAACTGGCTAAATATTTAACCTCGCGGTCCTGTCCCAAATGCCAAGGAACGCGCTTAAACGTTGAGGCCCGGAATGTTTTTATTCAAGACCTGAGTCTTCCTGCCGTCACGGCGTTGCCAATCGGACATACTGCGGCTTTTTTTGAGCAACTGGATCTCCCGGGCCAGCGAGGCAAAGTGGCCGAAAAAATTGTGCGCGAGATCCTGCAACGTCTAGGTTTTTTGGTCAATGTCGGATTGGATTATTTAACCCTCGATCGGAGTGCAGAGACCCTATCGGGGGGAGAGGCTCAACGGATACGTTTAGCCAGTCAGATCGGCGCCGGGCTGGTCGGCGTAATGTACATTTTGGATGAACCTTCCATCGGTTTGCATCAGCGGGATAATCAACGGTTACTGGATACGCTCTTATCCTTGCGGGATCTAGGCAATACCGTCATTGTCGTCGAACACGATGAAGAAGCCATTCGCAGCGCTGATTTTGTGGTCGATATGGGGCCTGGAGCCGGGGTGCGCGGCGGCAAGGTCGTAGCACAGGGTACGCCTGCAGAGATTAGCCAGAGTTCGACCTCGCTCACCGGACAATATCTCGCTAAGGTCCGTAAAATAGAGCTACCCGCTCAGCGAACGCCTTTTGATCCACAAAAGCGACTCACGTTACGTGGCGTTCGGGGTAATAACCTCCGAGACATCGATGTGGAAATACCCATTGGCTTATTTACTTGCGTTACCGGAGTTTCCGGATCGGGCAAATCCACCCTCATTAACGACACGCTCTATCGCTACATGGCACGCAAACTCAATGGGGCCAACCTTCCCCAAGCCGAATGCGTTACCATTGAAGGCCTCGAGCATTTCGATAAAATTGTGGCGATTGACCAAAGCCCCATAGGCCGCACACCGCGATCAAATCCAGCCACCTATACGGGGTTATTCACTCCAATACGGGAGATTTTCGCTGGCACACAGGAATCCCGATCCCGCGGCTATGCACCAGGTCGCTTCAGCTTCAACGTCAAGGGGGGACGCTGTGAAGCCTGTCAGGGCGATGGCATGATCAAAGTAGAGATGCATTTCCTGCCGGATGTCTATGTAAGCTGCGATGTGTGTCAGAGCAAACGCTATAACCGTGAAACGCTCAGTATTCACTACAAAGGGAAGAATATCTATCAAGTACTGGAAATGACCGTGGAAGATGCCATCGTGTTTTTTCATGCCATCCCGGTAGTAAAACGTAAGCTACAAACTCTTATCGATGTCGGACTAGGGTACATCCCTCTTGGGCAAAGCGCCACGACGTTATCGGGAGGCGAGGCGCAGCGGGTAAAACTCTCCCGTGAATTATCCAAACGGGAAACCGGCAAAACGCTTTATATTCTCGACGAGCCTACCACGGGCCTTCACTTTCATGATGTTGAGCAGTTGCTCAAAGTACTCGAACGGCTGCGCGCTCATGGGAATACCGTGGTGGTAATCGAGCACAATCTGGATGTGATTAAAACGGCTGATTGGATCATCGACCTGGGCCCCGAAGGGGGGAGCGGCGGCGGACAAGTCATCGCTAGCGGCACGCCCGAAGAAGTCGCGGCAATTGAAATCTCCTACACCGGTCAATACTTACGATCCGTACTTGACACGCCGCAACACAAGCATCGAAAGCTTCACACTTGAGGTGTACGTGGCTTTCCCACAATGCTGCTGCATAAAACGCCGAGTAACATCAAAACTTTCTACCTTTGTCTATCGACACGATCCCCAACTTCCAACTGTAGCTGATTCGAAACAGAGCCCTCTTTTACCGCGATTTCCACCAAACCATTGGCATTTTCATACCAGAATGGCTCTCCCGTTTGAGCCTCACTAAAAATCCGGTAAAATCGCAGCTTCTTTTCTTTTAGAATCAATTGATCACTCAATCTCAATTGGCAGGCCCGTATACCGGTCATCGCATTACCGTAATGGTCGAGATAGACGATTTCAAAGAGATCATCCGGCCAAGAATCCCAGGGAGCATCGTAAGCATCCAATAACTCAGTTGGAACTTCCCGCCCTACGGCCAAGCGAGCGGCTACCGGCGCGAATAGATCTCTACCGTGAAAACTCGAAGACAACGCCCGAGGCCGATAATTGATTTCCCAACGACGCCGCTTGAGTGCGCGCTTGCAGATGACATGAAACACGCCATTATCCGGCCCCACAAACCAATGTTCATCGGCATAAACGATCACAGGCTTACGTGAAGAACCTACACCAGGATCGACAACACATAGAAACACGGTCCCTGGTGGAAATTCACCGATATAAGCGGGTAACAAATACGCCGTTGCGCGTGGATTAAAGACAGGTAAGTCCGCGAATAGCTCCACCACTGGGACACCTGGAGCTTTGCGATAGAGCACAGCCTTCATTTGCCCCACATAAGGGCCTCCAAGACCGAAATCGGTGAATAGGACGATCATAGGCCACGTGAAAATCGCTATTGAAAGGAGTTCGTAGCGTTTTGCGCCCGTGCTGTCTATAAGGATAGGAATATCTATCCAATCACAGCTTATGTGCCGACCAATCTCTAGTCCGAGAGGTTGGGTGGGTAAGGTTCCCTCTTCATCTGAGTTCCAATATTAGGCTGCCTGATCGGGGCTAGGCCGGTCAACAAGCTCAATATAGGCCATCGGCGCATTATCTCCGGCACGGAAACCATTTTTCAAAATGCGTAGATAACCACCTGGGCGATCACGAAATCGAGGTCCCAACTCGACAAACAATTTACCAATAATCGCCTTATCCCGCAGCTTGGCAAAAGCACGGCGGCGATTCGCCACACTATCTTGCTTGGCCAGGGTCAACAACGGCTCCGCCACCCGACGCAATTCCTTAGCCTTGGGCAAGGTTGTCCTAATGGCTTCATGGCGAAACAGCGACACCGCAAGATGATTCATCATGGCCTTGCGGTGACTGCTCGTAAGGTTGAGATGCCTACCTGAATGACGATGCCGCATAAATTATTCCCCTATACAATGGCATTGAAGTAAGTAACTAGTGTTCATCCTTAAGGTTTGGCGGCGGCCAGTTCTCCAAGCGCATGCCTAAAGACAGCCCATGCGAACCGAGAATATCTTTGATTTCGGTAAGCGACTTTTTACCCAGGTTAGGCGTTTTAAGCAACTCCACTTCAGTGCGTTGTATCAAATCCCCAATGAAATGAATATTCTCCGCCTTTAAGCAGTTGGCTGAACGTACTGTCAGTTCCAAGTCATCCACGGGCCGCAACAGGATAGGATCAATTTCAGATTTCGTACGTTCGGGCTCAGCATGCTCATCAGCTTTGAGATCGACAAATACCGAAAGTTGGTTTTGTAGAATGTTCGCCGCCCTGCGAATGGTTTCTTCAGGGTCTACCGTACCATTGGTTTCCAAATCGATAATCAGTTTATCCAGATCGGTACGTTGTTCTACACGAGCGCTTTCCACACTGTAGGCTACTCGATGAACAGGACTGAAACTGGCGTCAAGTTGAAGTTTTCCGATGAATCGATCGTCTTCCGAACGCCGTACGGTAGCCGGTTGGTAACCCCGTCCTCGCGCGACCTTCATTCGCATGCTCAGCTCGCTTCCCTTCGTCAGATGGGCAATGATATGATCTGGATCGGCAATCTCAACATCGTGATCGACAGCGATATCCGCGGCTGTCACCACCGCCGGTCCTGTTTTATGAAGCACTAAGACAGCTTCATCTTTGCTATGCATGCGTATTGCCAGCTCCTTGAGATTGAGCAAGATATCGACAACATCTTCTTGAACGCCCTCAATGGTAGTATATTCATGCAGTACACCGTCGATTTCCGCTTCGACAACAGCGCAACCAGGGATGGACGATAATAGTATTCTTCGCAAGGCATTCCCTAACGTATGTCCAAAACCTCGCTCAAGTGGTTCAAGGATGATTTTCGCGCGTTTGTCATTTATTTCCTGAACGTGTACGAGTCGAGGCTTTAATAATTCGGTTGCATTACTCACTCTTAAGACCTCAATTGTCGTTCTGCAGAATCATTATTTCGGAATTGATTTAATACCCTCACCAACGGTGTTCGGCGATGTACTCTACCTCGAATCGGATAAATCTTATAGGTGAAAGGTATACTTAGACGTGTATTAGAACTAATCTTGAAAGGATACAAAATTACATTTAACAATGCGGAGGCTCTCCATGATATCTGAAAAAATATTCATTGCAGGGAGAGTTCAAACTACGGATCCACCTTTGCCGCGACAATGCACCTGAACAGAGCTAAGGTTGACCCAATACCCATTCCGTGACGTACTCGATTATAAAAAGGATTATTTAGAGTAAAGCTCGACCACTAGAGATTCATTGATATCCGGCGGAAGATCGCTACGCTCGGGAACCGCTTTAAGCGTACCCTCCATTTTCTTAGGATCTACTTCAAGCCAATCGACAATTCCATACTGTTCGGCCACACCTATTGCTTCGTGGATACGGAGTTGCTTTTGGGATTTCTCCCGGACCGAGACAACATCTCCCGCCGCAACTTGAAATGAAGGAATCGTCACCGACTTACCATTGACCATTATCGCTTTGTGACTTACAAGCTGCCTAGCCTCACTCCGTGTAAGGCCAAACCCCATGCGGTAAACAACGTTGTCCAGTCGGCACTCAAGCAATTTAAGCAGGTTTTCACCGGTTGAACCTTTAGTTCTCGCCGCAATTTTATAGTAATTGCCGAACTGACGTTCCAATACACCGTAGATACGCCGTAGTTTCTGCTTTTCACGCAACTGTAGCCCATAATCTGATAAGCGTGTACGGCGGTCAGCATGCTGCCCAGGAATCTTATCCAGCTTGCATTTGGTATCAAGGGATCGAGCACGGCTTTTGTGCATCAAATCCATACCTTCTCGCCGGCTCAATTTACATTTCGGCCCCAAATATTTAGCCATTCTGATCTCCTGAGCTAGACACGACGCCGCTTTGGCGGTCGACAACCGTTGTGCGGGATTGGAGTCACATCAAAAATGTTAACGATTTTGAAACCAATATTGTTCAAGGAACGCACCGCGGATTCTCTTCCAGGACCTGGGCCCTTCACTTTAACTTCAAGGTTCTTCATACCGTATTCCAGTGCCGCGTTACCCGCGCGTTCGGCCGCCACTTGGGCGGCGAAAGGCGTACTTTTACGCGACCCCCGAAACCCCGAACCCCCGGATGTTGCCCAGCACAATGCATTACCTTGGCGATCGGTAATGGTAACGATGGTATTGTTAAATGAGGCATGAACGTGGGCTATCCCATCGGACACCACTTTTTTAACTTTCTTACGGGTACGTACCGGTGCCTTAGCCATAGAGATTGATGTTACTCCAACATATTATAGGGTTGAACTTCCCAATGACTTCGCTGCGGTGAACCGTGAGCCATTGATTACGGTGTTTCCAGAGAAGCGACTAAGCATCCCTTATTGTCTGCATAAGGCGCAAACCTTTCCGGTGAATTGTGGTTTGATTTCTATTCGCTCGAAAACACGAAGATATCGCGATATGGATCTCGAAACCCTTGATCGAGTTAGTGCTAGTCTCAAATTTCAAATCCAACTGTAGCTATCATCGATATCCAGCCGGCGACACACAGGCGCCTATTCAGTTGAATTCCTAAGAATCTATTTTCGAAT
Organism: uncultured Gammaproteobacteria bacterium; assembly: GCA_963731655.1. Classification (GTDB taxonomy): domain Bacteria; phylum Pseudomonadota; class Gammaproteobacteria; order JAAEPA01; family JAAEPA01; genus CAVSWL01. Next base: position 158,815 of record CAVSWL010000006.1, read on the forward strand.
TGGCCTACGAGGTCCTTTGCGTGTACGCGCATTGGTTCGGGTACGCTGACCACGAACGGGCAATCCACGACGATGGCGTAGTCCACGATAACATCCCAGATCCATGAGCCGCTTGATGTTCATGGATATGTCTCGGCGTAGATCACCTTCCACTACGCATTTTGCGGTCTCCGCCCTTAAACTATCCACCTGTTCTTCAGTTAAGTCCCTCACTTTAATATCGGGCCTTAGCCCCACAGCCTGACAAATTTTAGCGGCTTGTTTGCGGCCAATTCCATAAATCGAAGTCAATGCAATCACAGTATGCTTATGTACCGGAATATTAATACCTGCGATACGGGCCATGTTATTTTCCCAGAAACTGAAGAGAAGCGTACACGTAGTGCAAGCTGTTGTTTAATAGATCTAATTTCATCCCTGACGCTGTTTATGTCTTGGGTCTTTACAGATTACCCTTACCACGCGCTTACGCCGGATAATTTTGCAGTTTCGACAGATTTTTTTTACCGATGCGCGAACTTTCATTTAAACAACTACTGTATAAGCGTTAATTATTGATTGTGGATACTATTTCAATACGCTGAATTTTCAACGAAGCAGTCCACCCTTGCCATAGCTTTTCAAATTAGCTTTTTTCATCAAACCTTCATATTGATGCGACATCAATTGAGCTTGAAGCTGAGCCATGAAGTCCATCACCACCACGACAATAATCAACAGGGATGTTCCACCAAAATAAAAAGGCACGTTCCAAGATAAAATCAGGAACTCTGGCAGCAGGCATACAGCCGTGATATAGATAGCACCGACCGCTGTCAGCCTTGTCATTACACCGTCGATATAACGCGCTGTCTGATCTCCAGGCCGAATACCTGGGATAAATGCTCCTGAGCGTTTGAGATTATCGGCGGTTTCACGCGAGTCGAATACTATCGCTGTGTAAAAAAAACAGAAAAAGACTATCGCGAGCGCATAAAATCCTACGTATAAGGGTTGGCCCGGCCCCAATGCCGTAGAAATATCCTGGAGCCATCCCATGCCTTCCATTCGGCTAAACCACTGCCCCAGGGTGGCAGGAAACAAGATGATACTCGATGCAAAAATCGGTGGGATTACGCCAGCCATATTCAATTTTAAGGGCAGATGGCTGGATTGCGCTGCGTAGAGTCTGCGGCCTTGCTGACGTTTAGCGTAGTTGACGGTAATCCTACGCTGCCCTCGCTCGACAAAGACCACCACTCCCGTCACTACAATCGCCACGGCAAACAACAAGATCACTAATGCCGCTGACAATTCTCCGGTATTTGCCAGCTCCAGCGTGCCGCCTACAGCCGCCGGCAATCCGGCAACGATGCCCGAAAAAATAATGATTGAAATTCCATTACCGATTCCGCGCTCAGTAATCTGCTCACCTAGCCACATCAAAAACATAGTCCCTGTGACTAACGACACGGCGGCTGTAAATATAAATCCGACACCGGGGCTAATCGCCACCCCTTGGTTTTGCAATGCCACCGAGACACCTATGGCCTGAAAAGTTGCTAAAGCTACCGTACCATAGCGGGTATATTGAGTAATCTTGCGCCTTCCGGATTCGCCCTCTTTTTTTAATTCCTTCAGCGTAGGTAAAACCGCAGTCATGAGTTGTAAGATGATAGAGGCTGAGATATAGGGCATAATCCCTAGCGCAAAAATACTTAACCTTCGAAGCGCACCTCCTGAAAACATATTGAACATATTCAGGATTGTTCCACTTTGCTGATCGAAAAACCGCGCCATCGCTTCCGGATTAATGCCCGGAACGGGGATAAAAGAACCGATCCTATACACCACCAACGCCAACAGCACAAACAATAGGCGCTGACGCAGTTCGGTAATTCTGCCCAGACTCCCAAATGATCCCGCAAGGCCTGAATTAGGTGATGCCACCGAATAACCCTTAATTTATAAATTGGCCTCGTCCGAAACTGGTTGGATTCTACCCCCAACAGCTTCGACCGCACTTTTCGCGCCTTTGCTTACCGCAATCCCCTTGAGAACCACTGCTTTCCCCAAAGTGCCTGACACAATCAGCTTGACACGCTTCGCGCTTGCGGGTACCAAATTTGCCGCTTTCAACGCATCAATATCGATAATATCTTGATCTAACTTGTTTAATTCATGTAAGCGAAGCTCCGCCGTCTCCCCTCGCTTTCTGGAGCGAAAGCCGATCTTGGGAAGACGCCGCTGCAAGGGCATCTGCCCTCCCTCAAATCCAACCTTGTGATAACCGCCAGAGCGGGAACGTTGCCCCTTGTGTCCGCGACCACAGGTCTTGCCTGTACCTGATCCGGAACCGCGACCCACGCGCTTATGCTTAGGGTGGCTACCAGGGCTAGGGTGAAGGGCATTCAATCTCATTTCAGGCATTGTCTATTTTTAGCAGATACTGGATCTTAGTAATCATGCCTCGGTTCTCCGGTGTATCGTTGACGACTACAGAACTCGAGATACGACGTAAACCCAAGCCTCGAGCACAGGCTTTATGGGATTCTAATCGACCATTAAGGCTGCGCACCAAGGTAATTTTTAACTGCTTAGGCATAGATGATTAACTCGAACTTGCAGATTGGTCTAGCAAGTCCTCTACACTTTTACCCCGTTTAGAGGCGACAGCTTGCGGTGACTGTATAGCTAATAATCCGTTCAATGTTGCTTTGACCACATTGACGGGATTACGCGATCCGATACATTTTGCCAACACATTGCGTACACCCAACACTTCAAATACAGCTCTCATCGCCCCACCGGCAATAATTCCCGTACCTTCTGAAGCGGGTTGCATAAACACTTTCGCCGCGCCGTGCCGCCCCACTACCGGGTAATACAGCGTACCTTCTTTTAACGGGACACGGAGCATTTGCTTGCGTGCTTTCTCCATTGCTTTTTGAATAGCCAGTGGCACTTCTCGAGCCTTGCCATAACCCACACCCAGTTGGCCATCTCCATTACCCACCACCGTCAGCGCGGTGAAGCCGAACTGCCGCCCACCTTTCACGACCTTGGCTACGCGGTTAACAGCCACCAGCTTTTCTTGAAGCCCGTCACTAATCTTCGAACCTTCGATCGATGCCATCTCAATTCCTTTAGAATTCCAACCCGCCCTCTCGTGCCGCATCGGCTAATGCCTTTATGCGGCCATGATATTTAAATCCGGAACGATCGAACGCCACTTTGATTATACCTTTGGCTTTCGCACGATCCGCAATCGCCCGCCCCACCGCACTAGCGGCCGCCACATTCCCTGTATACTTGAGTTCTTTTCTAAGCTCGCTGTCCAGTGAAGAGGCGCTTGCCACAGTCTCCGAACCATTTGGCGAAACAATTTGTGCATAAATGTGCCTTGGCGTTCGATGGACAGAGATCCGATAGACTCCTAACTCTTGTATCTTGGCACGAGCTCGACGAGCACGTCGTAATCGAGAATTTTTTTTATCCAACAGGGCTACCTCAATGGACAGCTATTTCTTTTTCGCTTCTTTGCGCATGATCTGTTCATTTGCATACTTCACCCCTTTCCCTTTGTAGGGTTCTGGGGCGCGAAACGCACGGATATTCGCAGCCACCTGACCAACCTGCTGCTTATCCACACCTTGAATCAGAATCTCCGTTTGGCTCGGCGTCTGAATAGTAACACCTTGAGGGACAGCATAGTTCACAGGGTGGGAGTAACCTAGAGCTAAACTTAAATTGTCACCCTGTAACTGGGCCCGATAGCCAACGCCAACAAGCTCAAGTTTCCGCTCGAAACCCTGGCTAACCCCAATAATCATGTTCGCGAGCAATGAGCGTATGGTACCCACCATCGCAAAACTTTTATCACCATCAGTACCTACGGCTAACGTATCCCCTTCCCGATGAACTTGAACACCACCTTCGACTGCCAAATCTAATTGGCCCTTTGGACCCTTCGCCGTCACCTTGCCGCCCTCGAGTTTTATATCAACGTTGGCGGGTATCTTGAGAGGCTTTTTTGCAAGTCTTGACATGATGTTCCATCCATCTAAGCTACAATACACACCACTTCACCACCATGCCCGCCTTCACGGGCGACTTTATCGGTCATCACGCCTTGTGAGGTAGAAATAATCGCTATCCCCAAGCCACCGATAACCTTGGGAAAGTTCTTTGATCCACTATAAACACGTAACCCCGGACGGCTAATACGCTTTATGGTCTCTATCACTGGAATTCCCTGATGATACTTCAAAGTGATCGTGAGCTGAGGTTTATTCCCTGTCGACTCTATTGCGACATCTTGAACATAGCCTTCATCTTTGAGAACATTAGCAATCGCGTGCTTAAGCTTAGAAGATGGCATGGATACGGCGAGTTTACCAATACGTTGGCCATTGCGTATCCGTGTCAACATATCGGCAATTGGGTCATTCATGCTCATATGGATTATGCCCTCCAAACCATCTCTGTTACCAACTGGCCTTTATTAATCCAGGGACATCACCGCGCATCGCTGCCTCTCGGAGTTTGTTACGCCCAAGACCAAATTTACGATAATACCCACGAGGCCGCCCAGTAAGTGCACATCGATTACGCTGTCGAACTGGGCTGGAATTGCGCGGTAATTTTTGAAATTGCAGCATCGCTTCCTGCCGTTCCTCAGAGGATGCTTGTGCATTTCCGAGCACTGCTTTAATTCGGGAACGTACCGCGGCATATTTTTTTACAATACGGGCACGCCTTTTTTCCCGTTCAATCATCGATATCTTTGCCATCAGTTCATCCTATCGTTTAAACGGAAAACCAAATGCAGCAAGCAACTCCCGCCCTTCTTCGTTGGTATGTGCGCTGGTGGTGATGGCAATATCCATTCCCCTGATCGTATCGATCTTGTCATAATTAATTTCAGGAAAGATGATCTGCTCAGATATCCCCATACTGTAGTTACCCCGCCCATCGAAAGCTTTAGCGCTTAGTCCGCGAAAATCCCGAATTCGCGGAATTGCAATATTAATTAATCTATCCAGAAACTCGAACATACGCTCGCGCCGCAAAGTTACTTTACAGCCGATGGGCCAACTTTCGCGGATATTAAACCCAGCCACGGATTTTCTCGCTAGGGTCACAATGGGCTTTTGTCCGGCGATTTTACCCATATCGTCTAACGCATGATCAATGATCTTTTTGTCGCCGACGGCTTCGCCCAGCCCCATATTCAATGTTATTTTGACCAGACGAGGCACTTGCATAACGTTGTTATACGTAAATCGCCCCATCAATTGGCTGTGTACGGTATTCTGATAATATTCTTGCAATCTAGCCATTACAAACCACGCATTAACTTCTACTACTTGATATCCACTACTTCTTGCGTCGATTTGAAGTAACGAACTTTGCGACCATCTTCTAAAAACTTAAAGCCTATACGCCCACCCTTTCCCGTCGCCGGATTGAACAGCATGACATTGGAGCCATGAATGGGCATTTCAACATCCATAATGCCACCCGCTATACCCTTCGCCGGGTTAGGTTTAAGATGCCGTTTAACCATATTTAAGTTTTCAACAATCACTTTATTATCTGGAAAAACCTTAGTGATAGTCCCTCGCCGACCCTTATCCTTACCCGCGATAATGACGACTTCATCACCGTTTCTAATTCTGTTCATCTTCGTTTTTCCACTCTGCGCATCTAAAAACTTTCCTACAATACTTCAGGAGCCAATGAAATGATCTTCATAAAGCGCTCAGTACGCAGCTCTCGTGTAACGGGACCGAAGATGCGTGTGCCGATAGGCTGTAACTGATTGGTCAATAATACCGCTGCATTGCGGTCGAATCGTATCACCGATCCGTCTGGTCGGCGTACTCCTTTAGCCGTACGCACCACCACCGCATTAAAAACCTCTCCTTTTTTTACCTTGCCACGCGGGATCGCATCTTTCACGCTCACTTTTATAATGTCACCCACCCCAGCATAACGGCGATGCGAACCTCCCAACACCTTAATGCACTGCAGCTTGCGAGCGCCGCTGTTATCAGCCGCATCCAACACCGTTTGCATCTGAATCATGATGACAATCCATCCTAATCTTAAGGTTGCGCGGTTAGACCTGTGCGCGATTAACTATCTGCACGAGTGTCCACGCTTTACTCTTGGAGAGCGGTCGACATTCCCTAATCATTACCGTATCGCCAATATGGCACTCGTTCTGTTCGTCGTGTACATGTAGTTTAGTAGAACGGCGAACATATTTTCCGTAGACGGGATGCTTCACACGTCGTTCTGTCACCACAGTGATGGTTTTATCCATCTTGTCACTCACCACCTGCCCAATACGAGTGCGTTGCATCTTTGCTACTTCATTCATTCCCCATCACCCACGCGCTTACGTTCATTTAAAATCGTTTTAATGCGTGCGATGTCTTTGCGTATTCTCGAAAATTGATGGTGACGTGACGCTTGACCTAGGCTTTTTTGCATGCGCAAGTTGAATTGTTCACGAAACAAAGCATCCAGCTCTTTATTTAATTCTTCACCCGACTGCTGCCGCACTTCATTTGCTCTCATCAACATCCGCCTCTACATTATCGTTCTAGAAACAAAGGTTGTTCTTATGGGTAGCTTTGCCGCGGCTAAGCGGAAAGCTTCGCGGGCTATAGGCTCGGTCACCCCTTCCATCTCATATAGCATACGTCCTGGCTGGATCTTAGCAACCCAGTACTCGACATTACCCTTACCCTTGCCTTGGCGAATCTCTAAAGGCTTTTTGGTTATTGGCACATCTGGAAAAATGCGAATCCATATCTTCCCGCCACGTTTGATATATCGTGTCATCGCTCGCCGGGCGGCTTCGATCTGGCGCGCCGTAATTCGACCGGTCTCCAGCGATTTAAGTCCGTACTCTCCAAAACTAACCTTGCAGGCAACAGTGGCTATCCCACGATTCCGTCCTTTTTGCTGCTTACGGTACTTGGTTCGTTTTGGTTGTAGCATCTTATACTAGACTCCTAGTTGCTAATGGGCGGCCCGCTTCGCCTCTTTTACTGGTTTTTGGGACTTATTCTCAAGATCGAATATCTCTCCTTTGAAGACCCATACTTTGATACCAAGAACACCGTATGTCGTCACCGCTTCGGCTAAACCATAATCGATATCCGCACGCAACGTTTGCAGAGGAACACGTCCTTCCCTATACCATTCTGAACGCGCAATCTCGGCCCCATTCAACCGTCCAGCAACATTCACCTTCACCCCCAAGGCACCTAGACGCATGGCGTTACCCACCGCTCGCTTCATCGCACGTCTGAACATGATTCTTCTTTCGAGTTGTTGGGCAATACTTTCAGCCACAAGCTGCGCATCGATCTCCGGCTTACGGATTTCTTCAATATTTATTTTTACATTATTTAAATGCAGCCCCATCCTTTCGGCGACTTGACGACGCAGGGCTTCAACATCTTCGCCTTTCTTCCCGATAACAATTCCCGGTCGCGCTGTATGGACGGTGATAAACGCGGCTCTAGCTGGGCGTTCAATCTGTATGCGACTGACAGATGCTTGCGACAATTTGCGTTTGATGAAATCTCTGACTTCTAAGTCATTATTCAAGAACTTCGCGTAACCTCTACCATCGGCATACCATTTGGAAGTCCAATCTGCGGCAATCCCTAAACGAAATCCAATTGGATTAACTTTCTGACCCATAAGCTAAAATTTGATAACAGGTGAAATAACTATTAATCAGCAACCACAACGGTAATATGACTCGCACGTTTGATAATTCGATTCGCCCGGCCTTTCGCTCGGGCCCGGAATCGCTTATAACGCGATCCCTCATTAACATAAATTTCTGCGACTCTTAGCTCATCAATATCCGCCCCAGCGTTATGTTCAGCATTGGCAATAGCCGATTCCAATACTTTTTTAATAATGGCTGCAGATTTTTTTTGACTGAACTCCAGGTATTGCAGAGCACGCTCTACCGGATAGGTTCTGATTTGATTGGCAACTAACCGGCATTTTTGAGCGGACACATGGCTATTTTTTAAGGTCGCTGCAACTTCCATCTGGTTTCCTAAGGTGATGAGTAAATCTTTAACAAGTCGGCTTCATCTTTTAGCTTTTCTGTCACCCGCATGCCCTTTAAAAGTACGGGTCACAGCAAATTCACCCAATTTATGCCCAACCATATTCTCTGTGATAAACACAGGGACATGCTGACGACCATTATGAACAGCAATGGTCAAACCCACCATCTCTGGCACTACCATGGAGCGGCGAGACCAAGTCTTTATTGGACGCTTATCATTGTTGGCAATCGCCTGCTCTGCTTTTTTCATCAAGTGGGCATCGACATATGGGCCCTTTTTTAGTGATCGAGGCAAACTACTATCCCCTATTGTCTAACGACTGCGCCGACGCACGATTAACTTGTCCGTGCGTTTATTTTTACGGGTCTTAAACCCCTTTGTAGGAACTCCCCAGGGGGAAACAGGATGGCGCCCCCCGGAAGTGCGACCTTCACCCCCACCATGCGGATGATCTACGGGATTCATTGCCACACCTCTCGTCGTGGGTCTGACCCCGCGCCACCGCTTAGCCCCCGCCTTACCGAGTTTAATCAGATTATGTTCAGATTTACTCACCTCTCCAACAGTCGCTCGGCAGTTTGTGAGCACCTTTCGGGTCTCTCCCGAACGCAACCGGAGCGTGACATACTTCCCCTCACGAGCGACCAATTGCGCCGATGTCCCCGCACTGCGAGCGATCTGCGCTCCTTTCCCTGGCTTCATTTCTATACAATGAATTACCGATCCCACTGGGATATTATTCATTGGCAAGGTATTTCCAGATCTAATTGGAGCTTCACTCCCTGACATGATGACCGCTCCCACACCAACACCTTTCGGGGCAATGATATATCGCCGCTCACCATCTGCATAAAGTATCAACGCTATGTAAGCGCTTCGATTAGGATCGTACTCTATGCGCTCGACACGCGCACTCACCCCATCCTTATCTCTCTTAAAATCGATAATCCGGTAGCGTTGCTTGTGGCCGCCACCGCGGTGCCTCGTAGAAATCCTACCTTGATTGTTACGCCCACCTGTAGCGCTTTTTTTATCTAGAAGAGGTCGATAGGGTTCTCCTTTATATAGTTGCCTATCAACAACCTTCACCAAATAGCGTCGACCTGGTGATGTAGGCTTTGTCTTCGTGACGGCCATCAGTTATCTCTCCCGCTAATCCATACCAGCGATGTCGATATCATCACCCGCAACCAGCCTAACGTAAGCCTTTTTCCAACCCGAACGGCGGCCTTCGATACGACCGAAACGCTTACGTTTACCTTTAACATTCATTAGTCGCACAGCGGTAACCTTGACACTAAAAAGCATTTCAACAGCGCGCCTAATTTCACCTTTAGTGGCGTCAGACACAACGCGAAACACATGTTGATTAGAACTGTCCGCAGCAAAAGTTGATTTTTCCGACATATGCGAAGCAAGCAGCACTTTCATTAAACGACTCTTGTTCATGTCAACCACACTTCGATTTGTTTAATAGCGCCCACAGTCATCATCACCTTATCGAAACGAATGAGCCTAACAGGATCTAAGTTGCTAGTCTGGGCTACATCGACTTTAGGCAGATTGCGTACGGCTAGATACAAATTCATGTCGACGCTGCTGGAAACAATTAACAACGACTCAAACGAATAATTGCTCAGTGATTTAACCAAGTCGCGAGTTTTTGGCGTCTCTACAGTAAATTCTCTCACCACAAGCAAGCGATTCTGCCGTAAAAGTTCTGAAATAATGGATCGCATCGCGGCACGATGCATTTTCTTATTGAGCTTTTGCCGGTAATTACGTTGCCCACTCCCAAAAGTTACCCCACCACCACGCCAAAGCGGGCTGCGAATTGAGCCTGATCTCGCCCTACCGGTTCCCTTTTGACGCCAGGGTTTAGCGCCCCCACCACGTACACAGGCACGGTTTTTTAGTGACTTGGTCCCCAAACGTGCTCCAGATAGGTAGGCGCCAACCGCTTGGTGAACTAAAGGCTCGTTAAATTCTCGCCCAAAAGCGAGTTCAGAAACAGGGATCGACTCATCCGAATTTTCAAGGTGAAGCTCCATAACGAGTTACCCTTTCGCCTTAGTAGCGGGCTTCACCACCACATTCCCTCCACGAGAACCTGGGACAGCCCCTTTTATCAGTAATAATTTTCGCTGTTCATCTACACGGGCGATCTCCAGGTTCTGCACGGTGGTGCGCACATTGCCTAAATGCCCAGCCATCTTTTTACCCTTAAATACCCGGCCAGGTGTCTGATTCTGACCGATAGACCCCGGAGCTCTATGCGACAGGGAATTCCCATGTGAGTTATCCTGCCCACGAAAATTATGCCGTTTAATGGCGCCCGCGAATCCTTTCCCCTTATTGATACCCACGACATCAACTCGTTGGCCTGCGGAAAATAACTCCACTCCCAGCTCCGACCCTTTCTCGATATCTGTTTCATCGGTTTTGTCGAGCCTGAACTCCCACAATCCCCGGCCTACTTCAACTTTCGCTTTCGCATAGTGGCCGGCTATCGGCTTATTGACTCGTGAAGGCTTACTAAATCCAGAGGTAACTTGCACCGCCCGGTACTTGTCGATTTCCTCCCGCTTTATCTGGGTAACACGACATGATTCCACATGAACGACAGTCACAGGGATGGAGGTACCATCTTCCGCAAAAATACGGGTCATTCCTAACTTTCGCCCAATTAACCCCATCGCCATATCACCGACCTCGCCGCAAAGCAACCAAATATTACCTTGCCAATAAACGTTAACACTCCTCGCTTGAGCAATATCTTACGATACGCCCGTTAAAGGGTTCATTAATCATACTCAGTTAATTACATGCAGGGCGTGCTACCAAATAGCCTTCACGTTAGGAGTATCGAGCAACAAAGTTTGCTCGGCTACTTAGAACTCCATAGCCCTATACAGGATGAGCAGGTAACACATCGGAGCCCATGGTAAACACCGGCGGGGGCATTACTGGTTACCACACAACCACCGCCCCTCTCATCGGTTTGCAAAAAGCCATGGGGAACTGCGAATTATACAGAATTCCTCTAGCTAAGAAACCAAAATATTACAATATTTTTTCCGCAGATGTTAACGATTCGATCGAATCGTCCATCATAGATCCATTGACCCCATATAAATTCTGGAGCCATAGCTTCCATAACTTCAAGCTTAAAAATTCGGGAGATCCAACGTTAAATTTTTTATGGACAAGTCGCAATAAAGTGAGACTTGCCCATAAAATAAAAAAGTTAGATCACCCCACTTTCTTCTGATCTGCGTACCGCATGCTCCTAACGTGTAAGACTGATAGGAACGCATATTAGCCCATGCTAACTTCCACCCATAACCATCGACCATTGTGCATGAAATCAGCCACCTTATACGACCACGAACACATTTCATAAGCATCTAGGATGCTCAATGAACATAGAATGGATTAGCTAAAAAAACTAGATTTCCCGCCTCCCACCATGACGATCACCTTAGTTCGCCAGGCATACTGTAAGCAAATATTAACATTTTCGACGGGCACTCCATCAAGACGCAAATGATTACATTAATTGAGTTTGATCTGCACATCCACACCTGCCGCGAGATCTAATTTCATCAATGCATCGACCGTCTTATCCGTAGGGTCAATGATATCCATGATCCGCTTATGCGTGCGTACCTCATACTGATCGCGCGCATCTTTATTTACATGCGGCGAGATCAGTAATGTAAATCGTTCTTTTTTAGTAGGCAGCGGGATTGGGCCCTTGACACGAGCCCCAGTTCGTCTAGCTGTTTCCACTATCTCGGTAGCTGATCGATCGATTAACCGATGGTCAAATGCCTTTAACCGTATGCGTATATTTTGATTGGCAGCCATTTAATTAAACCTTCTCAAAGCCTAAGCGTATTACTAGACCAGCGGTTCGACCTTTGTGGATAGTTTTCGAAGAATACCAAGGCTTTTGTTATTCAATAATTTTTGCCACCACACCGGCGCCGACGGTCCGCCCACCTTCGCGAATCGCAAAGCGTAACCCTTCCTCCATCGCTATCGGCGCAATCAGACTCACCGTCATCTTCACATTATCCCCAGGCATCACCATCTCAATCCCTTCCGGTAAATCCACCGACCCCGTCACATCCGTCGTGCGAAAATAAAACTGCGGCCGATAGCCGTTGAAAAACGGCGTGTGCCGACCCCCCTCCTCTTTCGACAACACATACACCTCCGCCTCAAAATTGGTGTGCGGCGTGATCGACCCCGGCTTACACAATACTTGCCCACGCTCCACCTCATCACGCTTCGTCCCCCGCAACAATACCCCAATATTGTCCCCCGCTCGCCCTTCATCTAGCAGCTTGCGAAACATCTCCACGCCCGTGCACGTCGTCTTCACCGTCTCCCGTATCCCCACAATCGCCACTTCCTCGCCTACCTTAACCCGACCTCGATCCACTCGACCCGTAACCACCGTCCCTCGACCCGAGATCGAAAACACATCTTCCACCGGCATCAAAAAATCCCCATCAATCGCTCGCTCCGGCTCCGGTATGTACTCATCCATCGCCTCCACCAGCTTGAACACACTCCCCGTCCCAATCTCCGATTCATCCCCTTCCAATGCTTTCAACGCCGAACCCACTACTATCGGCGTGTCATCTCCAGGAAACTCGTAACTCGACAACAAATCCCGAATCTCCATCTCCACCAATTCCAATAACTCCTCATCATCCACCATGTCGGCCTTGTTCATGTACACCACAATGTACGGAACCCCAACCTGCCGCGCTAATAAAATATGCTCCCGCGTCTGCGGCATCGGGCCCGTCCGCCGCACTCACCACTAATATCGCTCCATCCATCTGCGCCGCACCCGTAATCATGTTCTTCACATAATCCGCATGACCCGGACAGTCCACATGCGCATAGTGACGCTGCGCCGATTCATACTCCACATGCGCCGTCGCTATCGTGATCCCCCGCGCCCGCTCCTCCGGCGCATTGTCTATCTGATCAAACGCTCGGAACTCCCCTCCGTACTTCTCCGACAGTACCTTCGTCATCGCCGCCGTCAATGTCGTCTTCCCATGATCCACATGACCTATCGTCCCTACGTTTATGTGCGGCTTCGTGCGCTCAAATTTCTGTTTCGACACAGCTTACTTACCTCTTCTAGGAGTTGCCAATTCGTGACCATATAACCAGGGACGACTCTCCGCCCCATTTTATGAGGCCCTTTTAATCACCGCCTCCGCAATCGTCGCTGGGGCTTCAGCATATTTTTCAAATTCCATTGAATAAGTCGCCCGTCCCTGAGTCGCAGAACGCAAATCGGTTGCATAACCGAACATCTCTGCCAGTGGTACACCAGCGCGTATAATCTTTCCCGCTGGAGCATCTTCCATTCCATAAACAATGCCTCTTCGACGATTAAGATCACCCATCACATCCCCCATGTATTCCTCCGGGGTAACGACTTCTACTTTCATAATCGGTTCTAATAATGCGGGATCAGCTTTTTGCGCACCCTGCTTAAAAGCCATTGATCCGGCTATTTTGAAAGCCATTTCCGAGGAGTCGACTTCGTGATAGGAACCATCATAAAGCGTCACCTTAACGTCGGCTACAGGATAGCCAGCGACCACACCGTTTTTCATTTGTTCCTGTACGCCGCGATCGACTGCGGGTATGTATTCACGAGGAATTACTCCACCCACAATATTATTAATAAACTCATAACCGCTGCCGGCTTCGGTTGGTTCTATGCGTAGCCAAACGTGACCGTATTGACCGCGGCCACCGGATTGACGTACGAACCGTCCTTCCTGCTCAACAGCCCTACGAATAGATTCCCTATAAGCCACACGAGGCGCTCCTACATTCGCCTCTACTTTAAATTCACGTTTCATCCGATCAACGATGATATCCAGATGCAATTCTCCCATTCCAGATATCACCGTTTGCCCCGATTCTTCGTCCGTCTTAACTCGAAAAGAAGGATCTTCTTGAGCAAGCTTCTGTAAGGCAATACCCATCTTTTCTTGGTCGGCCTTGGTCTTGGGTTCGACAGCGACAGATATCACCGGCTCCGGGAATTCCATACGCTCCAAGGTAATGATATTACTGGTGTCGCACAACGTCTCACCTGTGGTGACATCTTTTAGGCCGACAGCCGCCGCGATATCCCCCGCGCGGACCTCTTTAATTTCTTCCCGAGAATTCGCATGCATTTGCAAGATGCGACCGATACGTTCCTTTTTACCTTTTACCGGGTTATACACGGTGTCTCCGGAATGCAGCACACCCGAGTACACTCTAAAGAATGTAAGTGTACCCACATAAGGATCCGTTGCAATCTTAAAAGCCAGCGCTGAAAATGCATCATCATCAGTCGCTCGACGCTCCGCTAGGCTGGCTTCAGCGTCATCCAAAATCCCTTGAACTGGGGGCACATCAGTGGGTGATGGCAGATACTCCACAACGGCATCCAGCATCGCCTGTACCCCCTTATTCTTGAATGCAGAACCACACAGGGTCGGTACTATTTCATTCGCCAATGTACGGATCCGCAATCCTTTACGGATCTCATCCTCTGACAGGTCACCCTCCTCTAGATATTTTTCCATTAGTTCTTCAGTGGCTTCTGCAGCCGACTCCACCATTGCTTCTCGCCACTCATGGCAGAGCTCGTCGAGTTCATCAGGGATATCCTGGGCTCGGTATGTCGCACCCAGATCTTGATCATTCCAATAGATCGCCTGCATTCGTAGGAGATCGACCACACCCTCAAAGTTCTCTTCAGCCCCGATCGGCAATTGCACCGGCACGGCGTTGGTGCCAAGACGACCTTTTATCTGTTCGACGACTCTCAGAAAATCCGCTCCGGCTCTATCCATTTTATTTACAAATGCCAGACGGGGAACTTTATACTTATTAGCCTGACGCCAAACCGTTTCCGATTGTGGCTCAACCCCACCTACCGCGCAAAATACGGCACAAGCCCCATCCAACACTCGCAAAGAGCGTTCCACTTCAATAGTGAAATCCACATGTCCTGGCGTATCGATAATATTGATCCGGTATTCAGGATATTGCTTATCCATCCCCTGCCAAAAGCAAGTCGTTGCTGCGGAAGTGATCGTGATGCCACGCTCCTGCTCCTGTTCCATCCAGTCCATGACTGCCGCCCCATCGTGCACCTCCCCAATCTTGTGAGAAATACCGGTATAGAACAACACACGCTCGGTAGTCGTTGTTTTACCTGCATCGATATGCGCCATAATGCCGATATTACGGTAGCGCTCTATGGGTGTTTTACGAGGCACAGAGAATTCCTTAAATCAGTTACCATCGGTAATGCGCAAAAGCCTTATTCGCTTCTGCCGCACGCAACGTATCTTCGCGTTTCTTAACGGCCGAACCTTTGTTCTCGGCCGCATCCATCAATTCTCCAGCAAGTTTATTAATCATCGATTTCTCGCCCCGCCGGCGTGCAGCCTCAACAATCCAACGCATCGCTAACGCCATCTGCCTTACTGCGCGCACCTCAACTGGGACTTGGTAAGTCGCCCCACCAACACGTCGCGATTTAACTTCAACCGTGGGACGCACGTTATCTAATGCCCGACCAAACACCTCCAGTGCATCCCCACTTTTTTTTTCGCCTATGTTATCCAAAGCTCCGTAAACAATTCCTTCTGCAATGGACTTTTTCCCGGACTTCATGACGGTATTAATAAACTTAGCCAGCTTCAGATCACCGTATTTGGGATCAGGAAGAATGACTCTCTTTGAAACTTCTCTTCGTCTAGACATTAGGATACGCTTGCGGAGTTATATCATTAAACCTTGGGACGCTTGCTCCCATATTTTGAACGACCTTGTTTACGATTCTGAACACCTTGAGTATCCAAACTTCCTCGTATGGTGTGATAACGCACACCTGGGAGATCTTTCACCCGGCCTCCGCGAATCAACACGACGGAATGCTCTTGCAGATTGTGTCCCTCCCCCCCGATATAACTAGTGACTTCGTACCCGTTTGTCAGTCTGACACGTGCAACTTTACGCAAAGCCGAGTTAGGCTTTTTGGGAGTCGTCGTGTAAACCCGGGTGCAAACACCCCGTCGTTGAGGACAGGATTCCAGCGCAGGAACACTACTCTTTTCTCGTTTACGCTTCCGGGGATTGCGCACTAACTGATTAATCGTAGACATTAAAAGTATACAAGGTCCAATATCATTTTTTATGGGCGACGCGCTGCCCACTAAGGGTCGATTACACTACTAATAGCAGCTTTTTACTTTTGGAGGATGGCGATATGACGCGCCTATAAGGTTACTTAACCGTCAGTAAGTTCGACATACACCCCCCAAAAATGAACGACAGGCCGATCTACGCCGGCCTGTCGTGTTGGGGAGCGATTTTAGGAAGTGTATAGGCATCTGTCAAGCGCTTACACCATGTGTGTTCTCTTGGTGACCGCGTAAGACGTCTTATTTTTGTTTACACTACAACTAAACGGATACGAATTAACCTTGGATATCTGATCCCACGAAAAACTGCTAGCCCGCACGACGTCCTATTGCTAACTTAGCTCAGGATTAAAATTATCTCCTTTTCTTCTTAGACAGCAGCCTCGTTACCCCGCATGTGTCCCAGTATCTTGCGCCTCTGTTTGTGTTGGCGCCTCAGCTTGAACCGGCTTTTCCAGTGGCATCTCGACTTCCAATCTTCTGGCTTCACGCTTCCTCCGGCGATCGTCATGATATGCTTGCCCTGTACCTGCGGGAATCAGCCGACCCACGATGACATTTTCTTTTAAACCACGCAACTCATCGCGACTTCCACGCACAGCCGCTTCCGTCAGCACCCGGGTTGTTTCCTGAAAGGAAGCTGCGGAAATAAATGATTCTGTCACCAAAGAAGCCTTAGTTATACCCAATAATATATTCTCATATTCAGCAAACTGTTTACCATCCCGTATCATGCGTTCGTTTTCAGCAACTAAATGAGTGCGTTCAACTTGCTCTCCTTTGAGAAACTTAGTATCGCCGGGATCGATTATCTCTACTTTTCGCAACATTTGCCGAATAATGACCTCAATGTGCTTATCGTTAATTTTTACCCCCTGTAGGCGGTACACATCCTGAATCTCCTGAATCAGATAGTCAGCCAAAGCGGTGACGCCCAAAAGTCGTAATATGTCATGTGGATTCAGCTCGCCATCTGCAATCACCTCACCTTTCTCTACATATTCTCCGTCAAATACATTGACATGGCGCCATTTTGGAATCAATTCTTCCGTAATCTCTCCCCCATCGGCGGTAATGATCAGACGTTGTTTACCTTTAGTCTCTTTCCCAAAACTAATAGTCCCTGTTTGTTCAGCTAAAATAGCCGGTTCCTTCGGCTTACGCGCTTCAAAAAGATCGGCTACCCGGGGCAAACCACCGGTAATATCGCGGGTTTTAGAAGACTCTTGAGGGATTCGTGCCACGACATCTCCCACGCCCACTTTGGCACCATCCATCAGGCTAACCACCGCGCCATGCGGCAGAGCGTAATGTGCCGGAATTTCTGTCCCCGCGAGACAGAGATCACCGCCGGATTCATCCACAAGTTTAACCAACGGTCGCAGATCTTTACCCACCGAGCCGCGAGATTTCGGATCAGTGACCACTGTGGCACTGAGCCCCGTAACTTCGTCGATCTGTTTGGTAACCGTAACGCCTTCATAAAAATCAATGAGCTTTACAATGCCTGCGACCTCTGTGATGATCGGATGAGTGTGGGGATCCCAGTTCGCAATGATCTGCCCAGATTCTACGCTATCACCGTCATTCACCGATATCACAGCACCATAGGGCACCTTGTAACGTTCCTTCTCCCGACCATAGGTATCGATCAAACCCAATTCACCCGAGCGCGATACAGCGACATTGTTTCCACTAATTTGTTTGACGAGCTTAATGTTATGTAACCGGATCGTACCGTTTGACTTGACAGTGATGTTGCTAGTAGCGGCCGCTCGGCTTGCCGCTCCACCGATATGAAACGTACGCATGGTAAGCTGGGTACCGGGCTCGCCAATGGATTGGGCCGCGATCACGCCCACTGCCTCTCCTTCATTGGCTTGGTGACCACGAGCCAGATCTCGGCCATAGCATGCGGAACACACACCAAAGCGGGATTCGCAGGTGATCGCCGAACGCACTTTAATTTCATCGATACCCCAACCCTCAAGTTTATTAACCCATTGTTCATCAAGTAAAGTACCCGCTGAAATAACCACTTGCTTGGTGCCGGGAGAAACCACGTCTTCAGCCGCCACTCGGCCTAGCACACGCTCATGCAAGGGTTCCACCACATCGCCACCCTCGATAATGGTCGCCGTCAAGATACCCTCTTCCGTCCCGCAATCTTCCGTCGTAACGACTACGTCTTGTGCCACATCAACCAAACGACGCGTCAAGTAACCTGAGTTAGCAGTCTTTAGCGCCGTATCTGCGAGCCCTTTTCGCGCTCCATGAGTCGAAATAAAATACTGCAATACGTCAAGTCCTTCGCGAAAATTCGCGGTAATTGGAGTTTCAATGATGGATCCATCCGGTTTTGCCATCAGTCCCCGCATCCCGGCAAGCTGGCGTATCTGAGCAGCTGAACCCCGGGCTCCGGAATCCGCCATCATGTAGATCGAATTAAATGATGTCTGTTTGACCCAATTGCCCTCCGCATCTTGAACCTCATCGGTACCCAATTTGGCCATCATCGCTTTAGCAACTTGATCATTGGTGTGAGACCAGATATCCACTACTTTATTATAGCGTTCACCCTTGGTCACTAGTCCCGAGGCGTACTGCTCTTCGATCTCCTTAACCTCCTGCTCAGCCGAAGACAGAATCATGCCTTTTTCCGTGGGAACCACCATATCGGCCACCCCGAAGGAGATGCCCGCTTTGGTCGCATAGTAAAAACCTGTGTACATCAGCTGGTCGGCAAAAACGACCGTCTCTTTCAAGCCGACTCGCCGGTAACACTCATTGATCAAGTTTGAAATCGCGCGCTTATTGAGGTCCCTGTTGACAAGATCAAAGGACAAACCCTCGGGTAAGATCTGCGAGAGCAAAGCACGCCCGACCGTTGTAATCACCCTTCGTATATTTTCCTGCAGCTCACCGTTTTCATCGAACTGCATTTCTCTGATTCTCACTTGGATTCGTGCGTGGAGACCTGCGACTCGGTTTTCATAGGCCCGATGCACTTCGCTGACATTCGCGAAGACCATGTCTTCGCCATCGACGTTGATCCTCTCACGAGTCATGTAATAAAGACCAAGCACGATATCCTGCGATGGCACGATGATCGGCTGTCCATCCGCAGGCGAAAGAATATTATTCGTTGACATCATCAACGCGCGAGCCTCGAGCTGAGCTTCGATGGACAAAGGGACATGTACGGCCATTTGGTCCCCATCGAAATCAGCGTTAAAAGCGGTGCACACGAGAGGATGCAACTGGATGGCCCTACCTTCAATCAATACCGGCTCGAATGCCTGGATACCAAGCCGATGCAAGGTGGGGGCCCGGTTAAGCATCACGGGATGCTCACGAATTACTTCTTCAAGAATGTCCCAAACTTCAGTCCCTTCTTTCTCTACCAGCTTTTTAGCCGCTTTAATGGTGGTAGCCAAGCCTCGAAGTTGCAATTTACTGAAGATGAACGGCTTAAACAGTTCTAATGCCATTTTCTTGGGCAACCCACACTGATGCAGTTTTAGGGTGGGTCCCACCACAATCACGGAACGGCCAGAATAGTCTACACGCTTACCTAATAGATTTTGCCGAAAGCGCCCCTGTTTCCCCTTAATCATATCCGCTAAGGACTTGAGTGGACGACGATTGGTGCCGGTAATTGCCCGACCTCTGCGACCATTATCCAACAGAGCATCGACTGATTCTTGCAGCATGCGCTTCTCATTACGCACGATAATGTCCGGGGCATTCAACTCCAATAATCGTTTCAAACGATTATTCCGATTGATAACACGCCGATATAGATCATTGAGATCCGAGGTAGCGAATCGACCACCGTCGAGCGGGACCAGTGGGCGTAAATCTGGGGGCAGAACCGGTAGGACCGTCAGCACCATCCACTCAGGCCGATTGCCCGACCCAATGAATGACTCGACGAGTTTAAGACGTTTCGCAATACGCTTCAGCTTGGTTTCGGATTTGGTATCGTATAGCTCGGTCCGCAAACGCATCGCTTCTGAATCAAGATCAAGCGATTTTAATAATTCGTATACAGCCTCAGCCCCCATCCGGGCATCAAATTCATCGCCGTGCTCTTCAATCGCCTCGAGATAGGTTTCGTCGGATAATAACTGGCCACGCTCTAGAGTAGTAATGCCAGGGTCAACGACAACATAGGCCTCGAAATACAGCACGCGTTCGATATCCCTTAGCGTCATATCGAGCAGCAGTCCAATGCGCGAAGGAAGCGATTTGAGAAACCAAATATGGGCTACGGGGCTAGCCAAATCAATATGTCCCATCCGCTCGCGCCGAACCTTGGTCATCGTCACTTCCACGCCGCACTTTTCACAGACGACGCCGCGGTGTTTTAACCGCTTGTACTTCCCACATAGGCATTCGTAATCTTTGATTGGGCCGAAAATCTTGGCGCAAAAAAGCCCGTCCCGTTCCGGTTTAAAGGTTCGATAGTTAATCGTCTCCGGCTTTTTGACTTCGCCATAAGACCAAGAACGAATCATATCGGGAGACGCTAAGCCAATACGAATTGCATCGAACTCTTCTATCTGGCCTTGCTGTTTTAACAGATTCAGTAGGTCTTTCATTACCTCTCCTGCCGCTAGCGCGTGAGTGAAGGATTAGATCCTGATACGCATTGCTCACGATATCCAATACTGGAACTTCCATCATCGCGAGCTAGCCGCCTGTTTAATAGACGCTCGCTTACATGATTGTGTAAGACAAGCTTAATACCTCAACTCTCCCAGCCAGCGAGCGCTAACTTGAAGCAATTTCCGCATGAATTCCACTATCACGGTTTGATCACCCCCTTAGGGTGGGCGCAATTATGCGTAAGGATAGGCTGGACTTTGAGATAGGATTCTGTTCGCGAGCTGAATTGCGTATTCAATCCTGCTCCAATTCAATGTTAATCCCGAGCGAACGGATTTCTTTCATCAACACGTTAAACGACTCAGGCATGCTCGCCTCCATGCGGTGATCATTATCGACAATATTTTTATACATTTTATTACGCCCATTGACATCGTCTGATTTGACCGTAAGCATCTCCTGAAGAGAATAGGACGCTCCGTAGGCCTCCAGCGCCCAAACCTCCATTTCCCCAAATCGCTGACCACCAAACTGGGCTTTCCCTCCTAAGGGTTGTTGGGTAACCAGGCTATAGGGCCCCGTTGAACGTGCATGCATCTTATCATCCACAAGATGATTGAGTTTCAACATATGCATATACCCTACAGTCACAGGCCGATCAAATGCCTCACCCGTACGCCCGTCAAATAAAGTCGTTTGACCGAACTCTGGTAAGCCCGCAATTTTAAGCATTTCTTTGATTTCGCTCTCATTGGCGCCATCGAAAACCGGTGTTGCCATAGGCACGCCGCTACGCAAATTACGAGCAAGATTCAACAACTCTGTGTCATTAAAATCGTCTAAATCGACTCTCTTGGAGCCGCCTTGATTGTAGATTTGCTCAAGAAAACTGCGTATCTCAGCGATCTCGGCCCTTGCATCGAGCAACCGGCCTATCTTTGCCCCTAATTCTTTCGCTGCCCACCCGAGATGGGTCTCCAATACTTGGCCAACGTTCATGCGTGACGGCACACCGAGCGGATTAAGTACAATATCCACGGCAGTCCCATCTTCCATATGCGGCATATCTTCAACCGGAACAATCATGGAGACCACCCCTTTGTTGCCGTGCCGCCCAGCCATCTTGTCACCCGGTTGCATCCGGCGTTTTACGGCCAGATAAACTTTAACCATTTTTAGCACACCGGGCGCTAGATCGTCGCCTGCACTGAGCTTCTCTCGTTGTTCAAGCAATCGCGCGCTGAACTGCTCACGCTGAGTCTTCAACTGATCAGCCAAAGCCTCTAGCTGGATATTAACCTCTTCATTGCGCATACGAATCTCGAACCATTGATTGCGCTCCAGCTGATACAAATAGTTTTTTGTTACCTTGGCACCCGAACTAAGATCGTTCGGCCCGCCTTCAACCTGCTTGCCAGTCAACAACCGCTCTACTCGATTAAAAATGTCATCTTCATAGATGCGTAATTGATCGTTTAGATTCTTTCGAATTCGCTGAATTGCAGACTGCTCAATCTGTAACGCACGCTTATCCTTTTCAATGCCGTCACGGGTAAAAACCCGCACATCGATCACCGTGCCTTCCATTCCCGAGGGGACGCGCAGCGAGGTATCCTTCACATCGGAGGCTTTTTCGCCAAAAATCGCCCGCAATAACTTTTCTTCCGGTGTCAACTGCGTCTCGCCCTTAGGCGTAACTTTACCAACCAGTATATCTCCCGGCTTGACTTCAGCCCCGATATAGACGATACCCGATTCGTCCAATTTAACGAGCAGGCCTTCACTGACATTGGGAATATCTGCCGTTATTTCTTCAGCCCCCAGCTTAGTATCTCGAGCTACGCATGCCAGCTCCTCGATATGAATCGTAGTATAGCGATCCTCTTCAACCACGCGCTCCGATATCAGAATAGAGTCTTCGAAGTTGTAGCCGTTCCAAGGCATAAACGCCACCAGCACATTCTGCCCTAAGGCCAATTCACCCAGATCGGTGGAAGGGCCATCAGCAAGCACGTCTCCACGCGCAATCACATCTCCAGGTCGAACTAGAGGACGTTGATTGATACAGGTATTCTGATTTGAGCGCGTATATTTGGTCAGCGTATAGATATCCACACCCGGCTCACCCGCCTCCGCCTCATCGTCATTTACCCGAACAACGACTCGACTAGCGTCCACGGTATCTACCGTACCGCCGCGCTTAGCAGTCAAGGCAGCACCAGAATCGATTGCAACCGCGCGTTCTATACCCGTACCTACTAGCGGTTTTTCGGCCCTTAGAGTCGGTACAGCTTGGCGTTGCATATTGGAGCCCATCAATGCGCGGTTAGCGTCGTCGTGCTCCAAAAAAGGAATGAGGGAAGCCGCTACCGAGACAATTTGTTTAGGAGACACATCCATATAACCCACTTTATCCGGTGTCGATAACGCAAACTCATTTAAATGGCGACACGATATCAATTCATCGACTAGGGTTCCGTCAGTATCTAAGGTTGCATTAGCTTGGGCAATGACATACTGGCTTTCTTCGATGGCCGACAAGTACTCGATTTCCTCGGTAACTTTACCATTCACAACTTTTCGGTAGGGGGTTTCTAAAAAACCGTATTCGTTTGTGCGGGCATACACAGCCAAGGAGTTGATTAAACCAATATTCGGACCTTCAGGGGTCTCGATCGGACACACGCGCCCATAATGAGTGGGATGAACATCGCGCACCTCAAAACCCGCGCGCTCGCGGGTAAGCCCCCCTGGACCCAAAGCAGAAATTCGCCGCTTGTGCGTTATCTCAGACAATGGATTATTTTGATCCATAAATTGGGACAGTTGACTCGAACCGAAAAATTCTTTGATTGCCGCAGAAACCGGTTTGGCATTGATCAATTCCTGGGGCATCAATCCCTCAGATTCGGCTAAGGCTAGGCGCTCCTTGACAGCGCGTTCAACCCGCACAAGACCGATACGAAACACGTTCTCAGCCATCTCTCCCACACATCGCACACGGCGGTTCCCAAGATGGTCGATATCATCGATAATCCCGTTGCCATTGCGAATTTCTAATAACACACGCATCACATCGAGGATATCCTCTTTGTCAAGCGTGCCTGGGCCGGTGATCTGTTCGCGACCTACGCGGCGATTAAATTTCATGCGTCCTACTGGCGATAAATCGTAGCGTTCCTCAGTAAAGAACAGATTATGAAACAGGTTCTGAGCAGCCTCCTTGGTGGGAGGTTCCCCTGGGCGCATCATCCGATAAATCTCCACCTGCGCCTCCAATTCAGTGCGGGTAGGATCAATATGCAGCGTTGAAGAGATATAAGGTCCGCGATCGATATCATTGGTATACAAAGTCTGAAATTTATCAATTCCAGAACGTCTGATCTTTTCCAATAGATCTTCCGTAATTTCATCGTTGGCCTGAGCTAATAATTCACCGGTTTGGGTATCAACAACATCGCCAGCGATCACTTTGCCAATCAAATAGTCGACCGGCACATCGAGTGTTTTTACACCAGTATCTTCCAGTTGCTTGATTTGGCGCATGGTGATACGTCGTCCAGCCTCAATGATCAACTTGTTATTGGCCTTGATATCAAAGTTGGCGATTTCTCCTCGCAAGCGCTCTGGAATCAACTCAAGACTGAATATTTCATCGCGCAGATGATACGTATTGGTTTCAAAAAACATCTCCAATATCTGCGGGGTATCAAAACCTAAGGCTCGCAACAGAATCGTTGCAGGGAGTTTGCGGCGGCGGTCAATGCGTACGAACAGACAGTCTTTAGGGTCAAACTCGAAATCCAACCAAGAACCCCGGTAAGGAATAACCCGAGCAGAATATAACAGTTTTCCTGAAGAATGCGTTTTACCTTTATCATGGTCAAAGAACACTCCGGGGGATCGATGCAACTGTGATACGATTACGCGCTCGGTACCATTGATAACAAACGTACCGTTATCTGTCATCAAAGGCAGCTCGCCCATATAAACTTCCTGCTCTTTGACCTGATTAATATTCTGCGCACCCTGAGGTGCATCTTTGTTATAAATGACTAATCGCAGTGTGACTCGCAGCGGCGCCGCATAAGTCATTCCCCGTGACTGACATTCCTTGACATCAAAGATGGGCACACCTAATCTATAACTGACATATTCGAGGTGTACGTGCCCGGAATAACTCACAATCGGGAAGACGGATTTGAAAGCGCCGTGCAATCCTTTCTCCGCAAGAGCATCGCGGGGAGTATCGGATTGGAGAAATTCGCGATAGGATGACAGCTGAATTTGCAACATATACGGCACATCCAAAATTTCGGGACGTTTACCGAAGTCCTTACGGATGCGTTTCTTATCGGTGTAGCTATATGCCATAAGTGCCTCAATATCAAAAAACTAAACCACCCACGCTGCTCCCCGAAATTCGAGGCTTGAAGCGAAGGTAACTCACACCCCACAAAAACAGCCGCGCCCCTTAACCGCCAGCAAATCGAGTCAGCGTGCTCATAGGAGAGGAATACTCTTATGCCTCATCCCGCCGTAATAGCAGCGCAGTGTTCTCGCACCTAAGAAGGTATTTGACTCGTTGTAACAGCCTAATCTTAAGGGAGGCATATACTCTTTTTTGTTTTTCACAATTTATAGCGATACCGGTAAACTCCATTATGAGAATACCGTTAGTGCTAGCATGCAATTAGGGGAGTCACTTTAACTCTACGCTTGCACCTGCTTCCTCTAGCTGCTTCCGGATATCTTCCGCCTCTTCCTTGGACACCGCTTCTTTCACCACGGAAGGCGCACTTTCCACCAACGTTTTCGCCTCCTTAAGACCCAACCCCGTCAAGGCGCGTACGACCTTAATCACTGGAACTTTGTTACTCCCAAAGCTGCTGAGAACAACATCGAATTCAGTCTGCTCCACGGTGGCCGCATCTCCCTCAACCGCAGTACTCGCGGCGGGGACAGCGGCAACGGCAGCCGCTGCGGATACTCCAAACTTTTCTTCCATAGCGGAGATCAAGTCAACAACTTCCATCACCGTCATATTGGAAATCGTCTCCAAGATTTCTTCTTTAGTTACAGCCATCATATCACTCCTAAATCAAACGTAAAAAACTTGAGAAAAACCATCCCAACTCTAAATTAAATCAAGCCCCTGTCTGTTTTTGATTTTGTACAGCCCTCAGGGTTCGAGCGAGTTTAGCGTGCGGTTCGGCGAGGACACGAACCAATTTTTCGATCGGTGCCTTGATTACCGCCATCAACATACTGACCGCCTGCTCTCGTGTGGGCAGGTTTGCTAACCGGTTAATTTCCTCGGCTCCCAACAAACGCCCACCGACCGACAAGAATTTCACTTTGAGCTTTTCGTTATCTTTAGAGTAATCTCTTGCCAAACGAGCGGCAGCACCGGGGTCTTCTTGTGAAAACCCCAAAATCAACGGCCCAGTGAACGTGGACTGCATGCACTGAAAATCAGTGCCTTCGACCGCTCGACGCGCCAATGTATTTTTTACAACTCGTAAATAAACCCCGCTATTGCGCGCCTTGGCTCTTAGGTCGGTTAGCTCACTCACCGTCAGACCGCTGTATTCAGCAGCGAACGCTGAGTGAGCTTTCGCCGCCACACTGGCCACTTCAGCCACTACTTTCATTTTGTCTTGTAGATTTAACGGCACAATACACTCTCTATAATTTGAATAATGGACTCAGCTTACTCCGCCGGAGTTTTATAGATACAGCCAAAAGGCATAAATCAGATTATCCTGACCTAAGCTCTATCACCAATAGCTTTGCTTGATATTGCCAGTCGATCAAATCAGCTCACGACGGATCATGATGTGAGACAACCTGTAGCCGAATCTCAGTTTACTAGTCCTGAATGCTCCACTGTTACCCCTGGGCCCATAGTGCTGGACACAGTTACTTTGCGAAGATATATCCCCTTGGAAGTGGCCGGCTTGGCTTTGATAAGAGCCGTGAGCAAAGCCCGTAAATTCTCCTCCAAGGCGGAAATCTCAAAGTTCGCCTTCCCGATACTGCAATGAATAATGCCGGCTCGATCGGTGCGGTAGCGCACCTGTCCCCCCTTCGCATTTCTGACTGCTTGGCCAACATCCGCGGTAACGGTACCCACTTTCGGATTAGGCATGAGCCCACGGGGCCCCAAAATCGGTCCTAGCTGACCTACGACACGCATGGCATCCGGTGCCGCAATCACCACATCAAAATTCAGATTACCTTTTTTTACCTCTTCGGCCAAATCCTCCATACCCACTATATCAGCCCCAGCATTTTCTGCATCTTCCACATTGCTCCCCTGAGCGAATACCGCCACCCTCACCACTTTTCCTGTACCTTTGGGTAAGACAGTAGAACCACGAACGACTTGATCTGATTTACGTGGATCAACCCCCAGGTTCACGCTCACATCCACCGATTCCATAAACTTGGCGGATGCAAGCTCCTTCGCCATGGCTAAGGCTTCATTCACAGGATACAACTTGCCCCTTTCTAGTTTTTCACGAATGAGCTTCATCCGCTTATTAAGTCGCGCCATACTAAATCCCCTCAACCGTCAATCCCATGCTGCGCGCACTACCCGCTATCGTGCGTACAGCAGCCTCCAACTCGGCCGCAGTGAGGTCAGGCATCTTGGTTTTAGCAATTTCTTCCAGTTGCTCTCTATCCACTTTGCCTACCTTTTGAGTATTCGGAGTACTACTCCCTTTATCAATTCCCGCGGCTTTCTTTAGCAATACGGAAGCCGGCGGTGTTTTAGTAATGAAGGTAAAACTGCGATCACTATAAACAGTAATTACCACAGGGATAGGCATACCCTGCTCCTTATTCTGGGTCTGGGCATTAAAGGTCTTACAGAACTCCATTATATTAACGCCATGCTGACCCAACGCAGGCCCCACCGGTGGGCTCGGATTGGCCTGCCCCGCAGGAACCTGCAATTTGATATATGCGACCACTTTTTTTGCCATACATTACTCCTTAAGGCTCGTATGTCACGCCTCCGAGAGGATTTTAAGAGAGGATAGAATCGAGGCTAAGGTTTCCTGCAGCGTATAAATCGATCTGCATTTCGATGATTAGCCTGGCGACTGATCCGTATTGATCGCATTACAAAATAGTCTATCTTCGGCATTGTTTACTTGCCAATCAATACAGGTAACCGTTATCGAACAACGCTATTAATATTGCCCGACCCAATTAACTACTTCGTAATACCCATCATAAAACTTCACTGCAGGATTAGTAGAAAATTGCGCGAAGATAGTTAGATTGGCCCTCAATCAAGTGCCCCTCAAATCCCCATTCCAACGCGGCACAAAATCCACCACTCATTAGCCCCTCCGATAAGCAATTACATTACTGACCACCAATATACCACTACCACAACAACTCTATTCCCCTGCAAGACCCTTACAGCGAATGAATATTGATTGATGATTGATAGGTAGCCCTAAGTCACGTCGTAAACGTCAGAAGTTCCCGACGGCCTTTCTTAGAGATACACATCTTATTAAATTATGAAAAGCATGCCCTCTCGCTGGACTTCAGCCAGCGAGCAACTTATCCCTTCTCCACTTGTGCAAACTCTAGTTCTACTGGCGTCGACCGTCCAAATATTTGCACCGCAACCAACAAACGATTTTTTTCGTAATTAACTTCTTCTACTACCCCGGTGAAATCGTTAAAAGGCCCGTCTGTAACTCGAACAACCTCACCCGGCTCAAACAAGACCTTCGGCTTTGGCTTATCGGCTCCTTCCTTTATACGCTGCAAGATCGACTCAGCCTCCTTCTCAGTGATTGGGGCGGGCTTATCTGAAGAACCACCAATAAACCCCATCACTTTAGGTGCATTTTTAACCAGGTGCCAAGTTTCCTCATCCATTTCCATTCGCACCAACACATAACCGGGGAAAAATTTTCGCTCGCTTCGCCTCTTTTGGCCTTCTCTCATTTCCACGACTTCTTCCATGGGCACGAGGATTTCGCCAAATTTTTCCTGCATACCAAAACGTCGAATCCGCTCCATTAGCGATCGTTTAACCTGATGCTCGAATCCAGAGTACGCGTGAACCACATACCAACGCAGCGCCATTGTTAACCTCTCTAACCAATCACAAAGCGGATACCCCAACCTAAAAACATATCCACCAACCATAAAAAGATGCCAACAAGTATGACCACTCCAAAAACAACTAATGTGGTTTGCACTGTCTCTGACCTGTTCGGCCACACCATCCTGCGGACTTCGTTGCGGGATTCTTGCAAGAACCCCAAGAGGGATCGCCCCTTCTCGGTTGCCGAGCTAACGCCGATCGCCACGGCAAGCAGGGCAAGCAGACCGAGGGTTCGGTAGAGTAGAGACTGATCCTCATAATAGTAGAACGCACCCACACCGATAAGAAGCAGCGTTGCCGCCGCCCCCAGTTTCATCGTATCGAATCCGGTATTCTGTACCGCTGTCTTTCCCGCCATTTACCTACGTTTCGCAGAACATGAATAGAATATAAATAATGGCAGGCCAGGAGGGACTTGAACCCCCAACCTGCGGTTTTGGAGACCGCTGCTCTGCCAATTGAGCTACTGGCCTAATAAACATCAACGTACTGGTGACGTACGCGCATACCAAACTTAGCTTATAGAGTCACGCACAAAACTCATCGCTTCGAGTGACCCTGCCTTGCATTCTAATTCTGTATACAAATTATGAACGAGCCTTACACAATTTTGTTATTCAATAATTTTTGCCACCACACCGGCGCCGACGGTCCGCCCACCTTCGCGAATCGCAAAGCGTAACCCTTCCTCCATCGCTATCGGCGCAATCAGACTCACCGTCATCTTCACATTATCCCCAGGCATCACCATCTCAATCCCTTCCGGTAAATCCACCGACCCCGTCACATCCGTCGTGCGAAAATAAAACTGCGGCCGATAGCCGTTGAAAAACGGCGTGTGCCGACCCCCCTCCTCTTTCGACAACACATACACCTCCGCCTCAAAATTGGTGTGCGGCGTGATCGACCCCGGCTTACACAATACTTGCCCACGCTCCACCTCATCACGCTTCGTCCCCCGCAACAATACCCCAATATTGTCCCCCGCTCGCCCTTCATCTAGCAGCTTGCGAAACATCTCCACGCCCGTGCACGTCGTCTTCACCGTCTCCCGTATCCCCACAATCGCCACTTCCTCGCCTACCTTAACCCGACCTCGATCCACTCGACCCGTAACCACCGTCCCTCGACCCGAGATCGAAAACACATCTTCCACCGGCATCAAAAAATCCCCATCAATCGCTCGCTCCGGCTCCGGTATGTACTCATCCATCGCCTCCACCAGCTTGAACACACTCCCCGTCCCAATCTCCGATTCATCCCCTTCCAATGCTTTCAACGCCGAACCCACTACTATCGGCGTGTCATCTCCAGGAAACTCGTAACTCGACAACAAATCCCGAATCTCCATCTCCACCAATTCCAATAACTCCTCATCATCCACCATGTCGGCCTTGTTCATGTACACCACAATGTACGGAACCCCAACCTGCCGCGCTAATAAAATATGCTCCCGCGTCTGCGGCATGGGCCCGTCCGCCGCACTCACCACTAATATCGCTCCATCCATCTGCGCCGCACCCGTAATCATGTTCTTCACATAATCCGCATGACCCGGACAGTCCACATGCGCATAGTGACGCTGCGCCGATTCATACTCCACATGCGCCGTCGCTATCGTGATCCCCCGCGCCCGCTCCTCCGGCGCATTGTCTATCTGATCAAACGCTCGGAACTCCCCTCCGTACTTCTCCGACAGTACCTTCGTCATCGCCGCCGTCAATGTCGTCTTCCCATGATCCACATGACCTATCGTCCCTACGTTTATGTGCGGCTTCGTGCGCTCAAATTTCTGTTTCGACATTTCTCTATTCCCACAATATTCTCAAAGCACAAACAAATATTGCACTTACAGCAACCAATAAATACTGATAAAATCTCGTGCTGTAACCAACCTCAACCCAGTTGTGCTACCACAACACTAACAACGCTCTAAATTCAATAAGTTGGAGCCCATAACCGGACTTGAACCGGTGACCTCTTCCTTACCAAGGAAGCGCTCTACCGACTGAGCTATATGGGCCTAGCCAAAGCGATAACCGAACTCACCCGGCAACCGGCTAACACCGTGATTGAGCTTTTCGTACAGATAAAAATCAGAATCGAATTATACGTGATAGACTGAGGAATGTAAGGATCGCTTGTGCCTAAAGATATCGATACAATAAATATCCCTCACTAGCCAATCTCATCATGGAGCGGGTGAGCGGGATCGAACCGCCATCATCAGCTTGGAAGGCTGAGGTTCTACCATTGAACTACACCCGCTTGACAAAAGGCGGCCCACAACTACCCTGGTGGAGGGGGGAGGATTCGAACCTCCGAAGGCTGAGCCAACAGATTTACAGTCTGCCCCCTTTGACCGCTCGGGAACCCCTCCAAAAACGGGTAATTGTGCTCCAGCTCAACAAGAGTGTCAACCATGATTCACAAAAGCCCTTCTTATTACGCACCCCTCTCGATTACTTCGTACCAGAATGCCCGCTTAGGGCCTCTTATCAGCCCAACGTATTGAAAAGTCAATGGTGACCTGCATATCATACGTACCAGCTTCGGTCTACGTCACTAAAAACTAAGGAATAATTTTTTTAACTACTATCGATGTAAGTTATAATCCGCACCGCCACTCCAATACGCGCAACCATCCAATACAATTACTAACCACTACGACCTCTTAATTCGCCGGGACAGTATTACGACTGTTTATTAAAACTCATGCCCGCAACTCTGGCTATCAATAAAGATACAGCTGAACACAGGATTTAAATCAGCCGTTGACGTCCCGCTGCCACACTCTATTTATAATTGGCTAAAAAACGTTGCACCAAACGCTAATCAATTTGGCTTATAGGAAAATCACCTTATGAAAGTCACTATTTACGGTTCGGGTTACGTCGGCCTGGTTACCGGTGCTTGTCTGGCTCAAGTGGGCAATTCTGTGCTCTGTGTTGATATTGATCCAGAGAAAATCGGCAAGCTCAAAAATGGACATATCCCCATCTATGAGCCCGGATTAGATGATCTAATCAGGGACAACATCACGGCGGGGCGTTTGGATTTCACACTCAACGCATCAGAAGGTATTAACCATGGCTTGTTCCAGTTTGTCGCGGTGGGCACCCCTCCCGATGAAGATGGTTCGGCAGACTTAAGCCATGTGCTTTCGGTGGCTCGAGAAATCGGGAAGCAACTCACTGAGTATCGCATCATCGTTAATAAATCCACTGTGCCTGTTGGTACAGCAGATAAAGTCAGGAATACAGTACACGAAGCACTTAAACATCGAGGACTCACACTTGAATTCGACGTGGTCTCAAACCCCGAGTTCTTAAAAGAAGGGGCCGCCATAGAAGATTTCATGAAACCAGACAGGATTGTAATTGGCACCGACAATCCTCGAACTACTGAGCTTATGCGCGCTCTTTATGGTCCATTCAATCGTAGCCATGATCGAGTAATGGCGATGGATATCCGTTCCGCGGAATTGACGAAGTATGCCGCGAATGCCATGTTGGCTACCAAAATCAGCTTTATGAATGAACTAGCCAATATGGCAGAGCAATTGGGAGCGGATATCGAGCAAGTCCGCCTCGGGATCGGCTCTGATCCGCGGGTAGGTTACCATTTTATCTATCCGGGTTGCGGCTATGGTGGTTCCTGTTTTCCCAAGGATGTCAAAGCACTGGAACGCACTGCGAAAGAAATCAGTTATCAGGCTGAACTGCTTTATGCTGTAGAGAACGTGAATAATCGTCAAAAAGAACGACTATTCACCAAGATAAACACGTATTTTATAGGTGATCTGGCAGACAAGGTAATCGCCTTGTGGGGACTGGCCTTCAAGCCCAATACGGACGATATGCGCGAAGCCTCTAGCCGGGTTCTCATGGAAAAGCTTTGGGATAGCGGCGCTAAAGTGAAAGCCTATGATCCGGCAGCAGCGGATGAATGCCGGAGGCTTTATCCAGGTCGTACCGACCTCGAACTCATGTCTTCCGCGGAAGCAGCGCTCGAAGGCGCCGATGCCTTGGCCATAGTGACGGAGTGGAATCAATTCAGAAGCCCAGACTTTGACTTGATTAAACGCCAGCTTTCCCAACCCATCATCTTTGACGGCCGCAATCTTTATGACCCCTCACTCATGAAACAAATGGGTATTCAATACTACGCCATAGGCCGCGGACAAGTCCTTTCTCCAGTGGGTTAGATTAAATAAAAACTCGCTTTTGTCCCTGCCTCGTTACTTTGCGGTAATAGCCATATGCAAATAGTGAGTTGAGTTACTCTGACAAAATTCCACGGGCAACGTGAAAAATTAGTCTATTCAAGGACACGTTTGCAGTAGAACATTATTAACCAAAGCGTCGAACCATACTTGAGCCATTTTACCATAGCCAGCTTCATCGGGATGGAGACCATCCGATGAGAGATCTTGCGGGTAACTCAACGCGTTGAATTGATCAACGAGGATTAACCGATCCGGAAAGGCCGGATTGTCTGGGTTATTAATCCGATCCTGAACAAGCGCCGCCACTTGATCATTATAGACTTCCACATCGGGGTTATGTGGGGATTGGTCGATAATACGGGCTACCACCACGGTCACTGGGTTACCGTTCGCACTGGCTTCCCAACGGTCGATCTCATCGAGGAGCACATTCACTTGGTCAGGACTGGTATTCAATTCCTGAGTACCGCTATACAGCAAGACGATATCCGCCGGATGAGCCTCTAACCAGGCGAACACACCGTCGTTCCCCGCAGCGTTGCGCCCGAAGGCGAGTTCTTGAGTTGTCCAGTTCGGATGAGCCTCGTTGTCCGCATCAAATTGATCGAGATTAAAACCAAATTTTTGGCTACCTACGAAATCTATTCGAAAACCTCCGGAGTGCAAGCGATCATACAAAGGCTTTCGATAACCGCCTCGCTGGGGGGGAGATGGCAGCTGCTGGGCTGCATCGGTAATCCCAGCAGCAATTGAATCTCCCAACGGCATAATGTTTGGCCCAATAATGATGCGTGCCGTCTTATTCAATACGCCTCGCTGCGGATCCTCGATTCGATAGCTGAAAATATCTTCTCCTCGCTTAGCCTTAGGGTCAGGCTGATATTCAAACTCACCGGTCGCCGCATCGAGGCGTGTCACCGATCCCTTCACGCCATCGGTGACCAGACTATAGGTGGATGATGGGGCGGCCTGCTCATCCGTTAAACTACCGCTTACGGGTTGTGACTGAATTGTAGCCCAGCATGCGGTCTGGGTCGTTTTTGCGCTGCTCGGCACACTCGTGATCGTGAGCGTTACCGTAGCCACCGAAGAAGCTTTGCCATCACTGGCGCTGTACGTGAAACTGTCGCTATCAGTCGGTAAACCTCCCGTATAGGTATAACTGAAGGAACCATTCGCGTTAAGCGTCAAACCACCTTTGGTTACATTTGTTACCAGCGCTGCGGTCAATGGGTCCCCATCGGCGTCGGTATCATTGGCTAAGACCCCGTTTTCAACATCGACGACTAGAGCTTGCGGAAAATTAACCGTATATTGATCAGGCTGAACTGCCGGTGGATTGTTGGCGGCCACCGTGATCGTCACAGTCGCCACATTCGAAGTAGCTCCTTCGTTATCCGCTACAGTGTAAGTAAACGAATCAGTTCCCACGAACGTAATTACAGGTGTATACGTTACGTTGCCATTGGCAGGGTTTCGAGTGGCCGTACCATTGCTCGGTCCACCTGTTATAGCCACACTTGCAGGATTGAGATTGCTATCGATATCCGAATCATTGGCGAGCACGTCGATTACCACCGCTTGCCCTTGCCTGGTCTGCGCTACATCGTTCGCCGCAACGGGTGGATCATTGGTGGGAATGATTGTAATGGTTACCGTAGCTTGTGCGGACTCAGCGCCCTGCTCATCTTTGACTGTATACTTAAAAGAACCCTGGGTATCCACATTCGTTGCCGGTATGAAGGTCACCGTGCCATCAGTGCTTGGAATGGCAACTCCCTGGCTAGCACTTTTAATGGAAATCGTAGCTGGATCAATCGTGCTATCGGGATCACTGTCGTTATTCAATACTGCGATCACCACCGGTGTCTCCTCGTTTGTGCTGGCCCGATCGTTAACCACTACAGGGGGATCATTCACTGGTGTGATTGCGATAGAGACCGTGGCCGCGGTGGAAGCCGCACCTTCATCATCATTGACCGTATAGCTAAAGCTGTCAGTGATGGTTTCACTGCCATCGTGCGTGTAGATCACCCCACCTTCGACACCTGGATTCGGTGTCACACTCCCGTGACTCGGTGGTGACACAATAGTGAGCGTTAAACCATTGACTGT
The DNA here is from genome assembly GCA_963731655.1 of uncultured Gammaproteobacteria bacterium. Lineage (GTDB taxonomy): Bacteria > Pseudomonadota > Gammaproteobacteria > JAAEPA01 > JAAEPA01 > CAVSWL01. The sequence goes on from CAVSWL010000006.1 coordinate 194,248, forward strand.
GCCGTCGGCATCGGTATCGTTCGCAATTAAATTAATATTAACTGTGCCGCCTTCATCGACGGTGGCGCTATCGTTGGCCGCAACAGGATTGCTATTCACCGCATTGACCGTTACCTTAAAATGGTCGGTAGCTTGTGCATCAAAATTATCCGTCACCGTGATCGTAAACCCCATTTCTAAGGGACTATCCTGAACTTTTACCTCGGGCGCGATGAAGGTGGCGATTTCGTTATTGGGGCCTGTGACGTTTAATTCAACTCTCGGGGTGCCATCGTTGTCTTGGGTCCATTCAACAGATTTGATATTATCAAAATCATCAGTAATCGAACTTCTCAAATCCACTTGAGTTTGTTCGTCGACAACCTGATCTCCCCCGGTAACCACCGGGGGATCATTCACGCCCTTACCACCGCTATCAACAAACCCACAGGCAGTAAGCATTAAAAGTGGCAAAATCCATTTTGTATCGTGGAAAAAATTAACTAAATACATATTCTTTCTGATAAAGGTGCAATTGTAATGAATCGATAGAGATTAGAGGCATTTAAATAGTAATCCGGTTTGCGGATTCGACAATGTATCAAACCAAACCTTTGCCATCTTCGCATAGCCATTTTGTTTAGGATGTATTTCATCGTATAGATCAGCGGGATAATTCAACGCTGCATGCTGGTCAACGATAAGCAAATCATCCGCATGGCTCGGATCATGGGTACGCGCTTGAATTAACGCCCCAAGGTTAGTATTGAACGACGAAACGTCCGGATTAAGTGGATTTTGGTCAATGATTCGTGCAACCAAGACCGTAACCGGATGGCCATTTGGGCTACGTTCCCAGCGTTCAAGTTCATCTAGGATAGCTTGTACACCCACCGGATTGGAATTGAGCTGGTGGGTCCCGATATGAAGTAAAATGATGTCAGCCGGATATTTTTCTAACCAAGCGTAAATACCCTCAGAACCATCCAGCCTTCGACCGTAAGCAATTTCGTCTGCGCTCCATTCAGGGTGAGCTTCGTTGTCGGCGTCGAAATCAGTTACATTCGCTCCCGTCAGCTGACTGCCCACAAAATCGAATTGATACCCTCCCGCGACCAATGCATCATACAATGGCTTTCGATATCCCGTGCGCTGACCAATCGGTGGTTGATCATTTGCTCCATCCGTGACGCCCGCCGTAATCGAATCACCCAGTAACATGATCCTAGGAATAAAAACTACCTTTGCCGTATGGATTTCGGCTGCTTGCTCGGGGGCCGTCACACGAAAGTCAAAGCTATCCACACCTCGCGCGCTGAGAGGGTCTGGGGCATACTCAAACTGTCCCGTCGTGGAATCGGAAATCGTAACATTTCCCTTAGCACCATTTGTCACTATGGCATAGCTTGCCATGGAAGGAAACCGATCGTTCGCGAGACTTGCGACCAAAGTTCGGTCAGCCAATGTAGACCAGCAAGCTGTATTCTCCCGGGCTAAAGAACGAGCAGTAGACAAGTCCTTCGCGTTATCGTTTTCGGTGACTTGAATCGTGAAATTCTGGGTAACCGATTGCGTCGGCGTGCCGTTATCAGAAGCTTGCAAGCTCACGGAAGCGGACCCCACATCACTAACCGCGGGAGTACCGCTAATGCGTGCGGTACCGCTCCCGGTAGTAACCAGTGTCAACCAGGCGGGCTTGACAGGCGCCGTGATCGTCAGAACGTTACCAGTATCCGGGTCGGTGACTACGATGTCGTAGCTATAAGCCACACCTACCTGTGCCGAGGAAACGGGCTGGGAGTTAAAGACCGGCGGGTTGTTGACCCCCGTAACATTGATGCTGAATGATTGCGCAACACTTTTAGCGGGTATTCCGTCGTCGGTTACCTGTAGCGCCACATTGGCACTGCCCACATCACCCGCTGTGGGTGTGCCACTCAGACGCGCCCGGCCGTTTCCTGTCGATGTTAAAGTCAGCCAGGCGGGCTTGACCGGCGCCGTGATCGTCAGAACGTTACCGGTATCCGGATCGGTGGCTACGACGTCATAGGCATAAGCCACACCCACCTGTGCCGAAGTAACGGGTTGGGAGTTAAAGACCGGCGGATTGTTGACCCCCGTAACATTAATGCTGAATGTCTGCCCAGCACTTTTAGCGGGTATTCCGTCGTCGGTTACCTGTAGCTCTACATTGGCGCTGCCCACACTACCCGCTGTGGGTGTGCCACTCAGACGCGCCCGACCGTTTCCTGTCGATGTTAAAGTCAGCCAGGCGGGCTTGACCGGCGCCGTGATCGTCAGTACATCGCCGGTATCCGGATCCGTAGCCACAATGTCATAGGTATAAGCCGCACCCACCGTGGCCGACCGCACAGGGGAACTGGTGAAACTCGGGGGGTTATTCGCGGCACTGACTTCAATGCTGTATTTCTGTGTCGCGCTCTTAGCCGGTGTCCCGTTATCCGTAACGCGGAGTTCTACGTTGACGCTGCCCGCATCGCCTACCGCGGGTGTGCCGCTCAGACGCGCCCGACCATTCCCTACCGGCGTCAAACTCAGCCAGGCAGGCTTGACCGGCGCCGTGATCGTCAGGGTATCGCCGGTATCCGGATCGGTAGCCACGATGTCATAGGCGTAGGCCACACCCACCGTGGCCGATCGCACAGGGGAACTGGTGAATTCCGGGGGATCGTTAGCGGATAGTACATTAATGGTAAACATCTGCAGAGTTGTTCGAGATGGATTACCATTATCTGTCACCTGTAGTTTAACCTGATGCTTGCCCAGATCTCCCACTCCCGGAACTCCACTGAGCTTGGCTTTACCGTCACCCATAGCCTGCAACGTCAACCACCGAGGCAACGTGGGTGCTGTGATCGTCAATGTGTCGCCGATATCGGGATCTGTAACCGAGACGTTATATGCATACGGTTCGCCCACCGTCGCCGAGGTCACAGGCTTACTGCTAAATCTTGGCGCGTCGTTTACCGGGGTAATCGTAATTAAAACCTCCGCCGAGGCATCGAACTCTCCGTCGGAGGCGCTAAAGGTAAACGTGTCGTTCCCGGTGAGATTGCTTTTAGGCTTATAGATAAAGGTACCCGTAACGGAATCCGTTATCGTCGCGGTACCCTTAGTTCCATTCTTGACGATTGAAAAGCTTAACGCGCTGTCCACATCGGCGGCACTGAGTGTACCGGTGGCTGATTGATCTTCGAGAGTAGTCAGTGAGCCTTGCTTGGCTACTGGAGGGTCATTAACAGGAATCACGGTAACTGTTACCGTGGCCGCATTAGACGAAACCGTCTCATTGTCGGCTACGGTATATTGGAACGAATCTGAACCGAAGAAATTTGGGCCGGGGGCATAGGTTACCGTGCCATCAGCATTAGGCGTTGCGGTGCCATTTGAGGGGGAGCTAACGACATCAATACCTTGCGGATTGACCGCGCCATCGACATCACCGTCATCATTATCGTTATCGATGACATTAACTACAGTCGGTGTATCTTCCGCCGTGGTGGCCACATCATCATTAGCCACGGGTGGAGCGTTTACCGCGCGGACGGTGACATTTACCGTTCCCGAGCCCGTAGCTCCAAAATTATCGGTGACATTGAGCTGGAATGAGAGCACCAGAGGGCTGTTGGGCACCGTGACCACAGGCGCTTGGAAGGTGGCGTTCTCGGCATCGGCGCCTTGCAACTCAACTTTGGGTCCGCTAAGTTGCTCCCAACGGTAAATTAGGTTGCTCCCGAAATCATCAACGACCGAACTGTTGAGTTCCACGAAAGCCTGTTCGTCAACGACTTGGTCATCCCCTGTGGTTACAGCGGGAGGATCATTGACACCTTTTCCTCCGCTGTCAACATACCCGCAGGAAATAACAGCCTGCATGATAAGTACACAGAAAATGGTAGATATAGATATCTTAAAGAATTGGGCCACCATGGCATTTTCTTCTCCTAAAGCCAATTCTGAGAGAACAGTGGATTAGGAAAATCCACCGGTAACTCGATTAAACGAGTTTGGCTGCAACTCACTCCTTAGCCCCAACAGCTATTTCCAACGGGTTGGGAACTTCATTCGGTTGGGATTTTATGTTGTACTCGACTCACTCAAATCTACAATGGAAATTAAATCATACGACCACGACAGTTAGTATCGTGTGAGCAATCCGCACATATTGATAGAGAGGATTCCTCATAGTAGATTGAACTATTGCAATTTGAATCGTGGTGTAAATTAAGAATGTCGCGACACGTTCAGACATTGCAACATCATCGACACTACGAACTCGACTCACCTATACCGCATTTGATGCTTTCTTAATTTAATTCCTTCCTGGTTTATCCTTTAGTTAGCTTTATTACAAGATTAACCAACAAATCCACACGAATCAACAATTGATTACGCCCTCGCGGCATCATTCCTGATGCCGGTGAAATCAACTGAGAAATCTAACAAACCAAAGATAACGAAGGCGACGGAGTTTCTGATGTTGGTTATTTAGGCTTCCATCCGAATAGCGCAACTCCGCGGCTGCGCCCTACGCTGGCCTTCGATAACAACGAAACGAATTCAAAGACATAGGCAACATTTATTGTGCTCCATCTGAGAAAGCAGTGAGTGCACTACCGAACATTCCATCCGGGACACAACGGTTATCCAGTCGAGTTTTATTGCGATCGCCAAGGAAACTAGCTACTCGAGCCGTACTTTTAAGCTAAAATACCTCCGTGTAAAATCATACTTAAATGAGGAGAACCGAGTGGCTCAACTGGAATTAGAAGCTCAGTTGAAGGTGTGGAAAGACCTTGCCGTAAGCAAGCAGGTCTTAATGGGGGCAGCTACCGAGGCTTTGGGTTTAGATCCAAACTGCAGCACCACGGAGCTCAAAGCGGCGCTTGATAGAGCCATAAAACGGGCTAAAGAGGCAGATATCGCCGTTAAGAACGCACAGGAACAGGCCGCGCATGCCATTGCTGCGATGGAGGGAAAAGTGGTCGCGAGTCAAAAAGCTTTGCACACCGCGGAGATGGCTAAAACGGATGCACTAACCGCTCTTCAAGCCACCGAAGAGCGACTGGAGATGGGGCGGATAGCAAATGCTCAAGAGTTGAGGAAAGTCCAGCTGGAGCTGACTGAGAAACAAAAATCACTTAAAGCGATCAATCTGGCTTTAGCGGATACTCCCGAAAATGTCGTCAAAAAGCTTAAGGCGCTGAAAAAGCAGAAGATGGATGAGGCAACGGCACGTAAGCGATCGGAAAGTTATGCCCGCTCGCTTCGTAAAGAAAAACTAAGCCTAGAACAACGCCAGACAGAAATGCAAGCAACCCTGGAGAACGCTTCCAAGTTGGTCGATCAATACCGAGATTTATACAAGCTCTGCCAATCATTACACGATCAACTTAAGCCCTTAGTCGAAGACCCTACAACCCTACCCGCACTTCCCGAGTTGGACGAACAATGGCTAGACACGCTAAAACCTACTGCTGCAGACGAAACCAATGACCCGGACGCGGGGCAGTCACCTAGTGAGAATGCAGGTGATAATGAGCCTTGACCAAAGTTAATTGATCGAAAGTTTATTGATACCGATCAAGGTTTAATTAAAATTAGGCCAGCATACCAGCCAGTGCACAGGCAACTGACAAGGGAATGATCTATCTTGTTTAGAGGTGGGGTTATTCTCAATCCATCGGCTGCTTTCCTAAGGGATGCGGCTCAATAGATTGGAATCGCCCAACTCATAACAACATTCAACTGAGCAAGGAGGCATGTCATGGCTGATACCGTTTATAAGGTCATTGAACTTATTGGCAGCAGCCCCACCTCTTGGGAGGAGGCCGTGCGCAGCGCGATAACCCAGGCAGGTCAGCACTTGCGGGAACTTCGCGTGGCAGAGGTAGATGATCTCGACGTTAAAATTGAGAACGGAGCAATAACGGCTTACCGAGCCAAGGTTCACATCTCATTCAGATACGAAGGGGATTCATAAGCTATCCGGGCGGCTCGGAGCGTCGAGACGCCCGGAACCGATACCCCAAGTCAGAGATAGCTTTAATACTTATCCACAACAGTTGGGCAACAACTCGATTCCTAACAACGGGCAGACAGTTTAAAGGCGTTGGCGCGCTTTACATAGACATCTGCAACATGCCGGTTGTGAGCAATCTCTTCAGGTCTCAGCGAACGCACGATCTTCGCCGGACTGCCGAGAACCAATGAAGCAGGGGGTATAATTTTGCCTTCGGTAATCAATGCATTAGCGCCGACGATGCAATTCTCGCCAATCACGGCTCCGTTCAATATCACCGAACGCATGCCGATAACCGTGCTGTCACCCACGACCGCCCCGTGAACCACCGCTCCATGCCCAATGGTTACCCCCGCTCCAATGGCAACAGGGAAACCAGGATCCGTATGAAATATGGCGCCATCTTGGATATTTGTTCGCGGCCCTATTTTGATGGGGTCGGTATCACCTCGCAGCGTAGCATTAAACCAAACGCTGCACTCTTCGCCTAGGGTTACATCACCCACAATGACGGATCCCTCGCCGATAAATACCGTAGGATGAATTTGTTTGTATCGGTAGGTAGTGTTAAATTTCATCGCTGATGCTCCCCTGATGATCGCGCCAATATTCATCTCGCATAACACGCTTGAGTGTTTTGCCCGCCGCGTTGCGAGGGAAATCCTCTTTGATTACCACCTGGGAGACGCGTTGATAACGCGCTTCAACCCGTTGATTAATCCAATCACATAATGCATCTGGCGCTAGAGTCTGGGCCGGCTGCAGGATTACCACAGCCAGTGGGGTCTCGCCCCATTTTTCACTAGGAACACCGAACACAGCCGCTTCTCGAACGGCGGGATGTTGAACGATAACCTCTTCAATATCTCGGGGATAGACATTCACTCCCCCAGAGATAATCATGTCTTTCTGACGATCCACTAAATAGAGGAAACCGTCTTTATCCACATAGCCCAGATCGCCGCTGTGAATCCAACCCTGCACGATTGTCTGCGCTGTCAGATCGGGACGTTTATAGTATCCCAGCATGGCGATGGTCCCGCGTCCGACGATTTCGCCGACTTCGCCCGCGGCAAGCTCACGCCCCTTGCTGTCTACGACTCGCACCTCAAAAAAAGGCGGAGGTGTCCCAACGGAATTGAGCTTAGTTTCGGCATCCATCTTGTCAAGGATGGTCACAAAACCTTCGGTCACGCCATAGAGTTCATAGAAGCGGCCAGGTAGCAACCGGTGCAATTGCTCTTTGAATTCTCGATGTAGAGGCGCGCCGATCGAACCCATCATTTCCAAGGACTGTAATTTTTCAGCCGAAAATTCGGGGGTATTGAGCAGCGCAATAATTTGCGAAGGCACTAGCATGATGTGCGTCACCCGTTCGCGCCAGACCGTTTCAATCAATGCCAAGGGATTAAATTCACGGTGCAGAATGAAAGTCGCTCCTACAAAAAAAGCGGGCATATACGTCACAAATGCACCGTTAAAGACCAACGATCCGGTATGCAGAACGGTGCTCTCCGCAGCGATGCGAAACGCCGTAGCGAAAGACATACCGTACATAGCCCGAATGCGATGCGTATGCATAATCCCCTTGGGCAATCCGGTGGTACCGCTGCTGTACATGATGTTATAAAGATCATCCGCACTGAGCTCAACATCTGACTCGACATCGTCGGCATGACTCGTAAGCTCTCGATAGTCCTGATATCCGGACACTTGAGCACCGTCTGTTAGCAGGTAGCGTTCGGCCGAGACAGCCGGCAGTTCCGGCTTGAGAGGATTCAAAATATCGATATAGGCGGGGTAGGTGATGATCATTACGGCATCGGAATCGCGCAGCAGCGTGGTTAAACCCTGGCCGCGCAAGAGGGGACTGAGCGGAACCACTACGGCGCCGATTTTAGCCGCTGCCCAGTAGACTTCCAGCAATTCCAGGCAATTCGGTAAAATCATGGCAATTTTCTCGCCCTTGCGTAAACCCATTTCCGACAGAACATTCGCCACCTGATTAACGCGCCGATTAAACGCTCGCCAGTTCAGGCGATGGTCGCCGACCACCACCGCCAAGTGATCAGGACGGTAACGTGCATGCCGGGTAAGGAGTGAGCCAATGTTCATAGAAATTCTGCCTGAATGGACCGAAGCGACTAGATAATTTAATCCGCGCTTTTCGGTTCCTGCCTTCGAGGGATAGGGAAATGTGAGATTTGTACTCTAGCCGAAAACGATTCGGTATCCCAAGCAACCCTTCATGCTATAAACCCCAGCGTGCGCGTTCATAAGAACGCCGTGACAGCCCTAACCGTTTGTTTCGACCCTTCGCCGAACAGCATAGTGACATGGTTTCCGGGAATTTCGACGTAACGCGCATTTGCCAGCGCTTTTACAGTAGCCAGCGCATTTTCACGGGGCAATAACGGTGGTGTACCCACGGGCCCATAGGGGCCCGGCGCATTGAGAAGCAAAACCGGTTGTTGGATTGCTGCGATATGCTCGTCCCACGGCTCATCCAACGCACATCGAATCGCTTCCACCATAGCTTCAGGCTGAGACTGGGATTGGATGGTACCGTCTGCATTAATCCGCACGTCCGCGCGGTAGTAGTTCTCAACATCATCGTCCCAATAGCCAGCCCAATAAGGGGCTTGTTTGACGAGTTTGATATAAGCATCCCACGACGGTAACACTTTACCGAGGCGATCCAGAGCCGGTTTTATTAATTCCATAACTTTCGGATGAATGGACCCTGCCGCATCTAGAATAATCAACTTGGAAATATATTCGGGATATTTGGAGGCCATATAAAAACTCAATAAACCACCAAAGGAGTGACCTCCGAGTACGACTTGTTTCAAGCCCAGCGTATCCAATAGTCCCAGCACATCGTTGGCGTGGTCCACCATGCGATATCCGCTCGCAGGTTTCTCGCTCAATCCCCGCCCCCGCAGGTCCAGAGCCAAAACCCTGAAGCGAGGGCTCAAGCCGGCGCGGATGAGACCATTGAAAGAGCGTGCATTGGCGGTCAGGCCTGGCATGAGCACTAACGTGGGGTGATCGCCCGGGTAATCCAAATAGTGCAATCGAATACCGTTTACTGTGGCGAATTGACTCATTGTCCCAAGTTCCCCTCCGAGCGTTTTTTAAAAATTGTATGACGCAATAGCGGCTACTCAAGCTCGCAATAATTTGTGGTAGCGTAATAGATAGTGTATCGCATTTGGCCAAGAGCTGGACGGCACAACGAGCCATAGTCTGGACGGCGAGGAAGATAGGGGACTGTTACTGTTTGGTCGAATCTCGGTTGAGTCGATAGCGTTTATACCGAGACGGAGCGGGTCAACCGGGTCTGCCTCATTGCAACTGCATCGGACTGATATTAAGCCGCGATACCAATTCTTCTCCCGCACGCTCTGGATGAGTTCGCACCCATTGCAATACGCGCTCCTCAAGTACAGCCACGAACAGCGGGATACGCAATTCGTCGGTCAAGTCGATCAGCTGCACCAATTCATCGGTGTTTGCGTCTTGGTCTATAATGGAGTCAAGCAATATGTTTGCGACCCTTAAAAACACTTTTCCCGCACGGCGCTTGTCTAGGTTGAGATCGAGCTGTTCGGCAATTGTGGCTAATTTACGCAAGCTCTCTACACTCTGGGAAACGGCAGCTTCGTGCTGCACTAATTCTAGGGCGTTATTCCACTCAAAAGCGATCGAGCCCGCAAGTATATGTTCAAGCCCGCCTACTGCCGGTAGTCCTAGGCGACTTAAAATATCGATCAAGCGCCTCAGTATTTGTCGGTGAGAGGCATAATAGTCGGTGATATCCGTCGTGTAGGCTCGCATATAAAGTTCATCCAAATGTTCCAACCATTCACCGAAACAATCGCCTATACCGAGGGAACAGGCTTCGTGCGTCACATCGGCTCGGGTAACTTCCGCACGAATATCAAGACCGTCATCATTGGTGATGTCTAGGTTGAACGTTCCACGCTCACCCGTTGCATCATTCGCCACGACAACAGCGATAGAAAAACGCGGACTTCGTTCATTCGGCAATTCAAATTTTACCGACCAGCCGAATACCGGCGAATCATCCTCGCTAGTAGCGATTAACCGCTGAACTACGGCGGTGAAAGCGATGCGTTCAAGATGACGTAGGCGCGGTAGAACATTCTCGACGAACAGGGTTTCCCCCGATTGAGGAGGCAGATTGCTTTTGGCTTTGGATAGAGCAGATAAGAGCCTTTGCATCGCTGCGTCCCGTTCGGAGGAGGGCAACGCCAATTGCAAAGCCCGCCCGGCATAGAGCAAATTCTGAACGGTTTCGATTCCCGTCACATCGGTAAAGAACCAAGCACATGACGTGTACGAATAAAGCATAAAACGCTGTGATTGTATCAGTCGGAGGAGCCATCGCAGATCTTCATCGCTCAGAGAGATGGCTGCGGGGCGTTGTTTAAGAAGCGTTTCTAGATTATTTATTCCGGGATGATCCCACAGCCATCCCGCATCATCGCGTAACTGCCAAGGATCAAGATGGAATGTCGCGCACACGCGCTCGAATTCCGCATCGACGCTCTTTTGCAGCTCGTCAAATGCCGCCCGCAACGGGGCTCGCCACGCTTGGCTCCATTCCGCTGGCCCCCCTGTGCTGCAACCGCAATCGCGTGACCACCGTCCTACGCCGTGGGCACAACTCCACGCTGTGCCCTCCCCTTCTTCATTGGTCAGTTTAACTTCATATTCCGCGGGTGAATTGTGAACATACCACCCGCAATTGACGGGCCGTAAACCCTGTAAGCCGGCCTCGCTGCTAAAAAAGCTGGCCAGACACATATCGCCAAATGGCTTGTGATGCCCAAAAGTTTCGCCGTCGGTCGCAACCAATGCAACGCCGTCTCCTCCGGGGGCTTCTTTCAGCCGTTTCGCCAGTTGAGAAGAGTTTTCCAGTATTCGTTCAAAACTAATCGCTCGCGAAAGCCCTTCATCAAAAAACAGGATATCGAGAAATCCGCTGGGGTCGGAGTGACTGAACACCCGATACACCTGCCCAAGGGGAACGCTACCCCCCGGTCGAGCCTGCCACTCCTGTTCGCCGATCCTACGGATCGCGGCACCCTGTTGCGGCGACAAGACGACAAAACGAATTCCTTCTTCAATAAGCACTTCTACCGTGGTGCGATTAATCGCCGTCTCCGCCAACCATATACCTTCTGGATCCCGACCAAAACGCTCTCGAAAAAATTGTTGTGACCAACGAACTTGCGTACGCTGATCTCGCAGTGAAGCCAATGGCATGATGATATGGTTATAGACCTGTGCCAATGCGTTACCGTGACCAAGCCGGCGGTAACTATCTGCATCGGCCTCGATTATTAGTTGAGCTACATGGGGATGTTCACGTTCCAACCAGTAGAACAAAGTGGGCCCAAAATTAAAACTAAGATACCGGTAGTTATTGATAATATCCTGGATGCGTCCGTGCCCATTGAGAACACGGGCAAAGGCATTAGGACGATAGCACTCGTGATAGATTCTTTCATTCCAGTCATGAAACGGTCTGGCTGAGGGCTGTCGTTGAATGACGATCGAGCCATGGATTTTCCCGCGGCGGCTGATAGAAATGACCGTGGATAATTACAGGGCGAGTCTGCTGATTGCTCGTCATACTATTTATCACCAAATCCGATGCCTAGCACTTTTATACGCCTTAAGATGGACCGCGCATCCCACCGCAAGCTACGACCCTAAGGGGCCGGAGAGGATGCGTTTTATGTTTTGTATGATTGCGGGTATTCATGCGGTTGATAGCGGTATTTTGAGATTGAGGAGGAATCTCTTTCCGCCTCCCCGTCAATGGAAAATTCAAGCCTGATTCATTCATGGAAAACCATACTATCATGCCTCCCTCCGGAGAACGTAGGCTAGGCTATATTCACACCTTCATCATGAACGCCGGAGCTTAAGTAGTTTTCCGTGATGAGTAGACGTTGAGTATGCACGCCACACCCCAATGCGCAGGATCGGGGCTTAACATTTCGATTGTATCTTTGACCTATATAAGAACATCCCACAAAGGCGCTTCACAGGGTCATCAGATTGCGTTAAGTAAGCGGGATTGTACAACGAGGGCGAGGACTTTGAGCGTTTTAGGGAAAATAGAAACTTAATTATATTGTTGATTGTTGAGCTATCCGCTCAAAGATCAACGCGGCGTGGCCTGTTGATGCCGCCGCAGTTACACTTCGCTGAAGCAATACACGGCCAAACGCCTCATCTATCTACTGGAAAAGGTAAGAGTACGGGTATAAGCAACTGGCCAATTCAAACTCCCGGTGCAGCACTATTCCGCTGCACCAAGTAGTCACTAACTCGATAGTTCAACACGTGCCGGCGTCACCCCATATATTGCCCGCCGTTCACACCGATGACTTGACCCGTGATGTAACTTGAAGCAATAGGTGAAAGCAAGAAACCGACTACCCAAGCCATTTCCTTAGGATCTGCGAAACGATGCAGAGGAATCTGTTTGAGGAGAACTTGCTCTACCTTTTCGGGAATACCCTTGATGATATCAGTCGCAGTATAGCCGGGAGCCACAACATTGACTCTCACACCATAACGCGCGCTTTCCAAACACAAAGTCTGAGACAACCCGATCACGCCGGCTTTAGACGCCGCATAATTGGCCTGACCAACGTTGCCCCGTTGACCACCCAAGGAGCTAATAAAGACGATGGCTCCTTCCTTGCGCTCATATAGTTTGGGCATTGCGGGTTTAACCGTGTTATAAGCGCCGGTCAAGTTAACATCAAGGATGAAATGCCAATCTTCATCGGGCATTCGGGTAATGAGATTATCTTTGATGACACCAGCATTGGGCACCACGCCGTAAATCGGGCCCAACTCTTGTTCGACCCGGTCGATAAACTTAGCCATACCCGCGGCATCGGTGACATCGACCTTCTCAGCCAAAGAGCCTCTGGGCCCCGGCTCTTTGCGGTAGTTGTAAGCTACTTTGGCACCAAAATCTTCTAGCACTTCGACAATGGCTGCACCGATACCATGGTTGCCACCCGTGACTACGATGACTTTATCCTCGAGTCCTAACATAGGTTTCTCCTCATCTTCAGTGGTGAATTGTTTTATCGAACACTCGGATTGATTTTTATGTAGGTGTTATCACAGCATTTAGGGATATAACATCGTGCGCTAATGGTGTAAGCGGCCCTAACTTTTGCGGGATTGCTCCACAAACATGCTGTTCACGGGTACTTTAGTCCATAGAAGAACCAAATTCAAATCTAAGATGCATTGGGGTCACCGTATACCGAGGATCGTCCGCAGCCATCTAAGTCGATTGAACGTGCCGGGCGGAGGACTTGTTTTGCTTGACAAACACCAATTACCAGCGCGCGGACACGCAGTTTGTTAAATAAACCAAACATCAAGCTTGTCTTATACAAAGTGAGTTTTTGGGGATGACGAACCGAGGCAAGCAATCTCCACGCAAACGCCAAAATACTTTGAAATGTAGCAGGGTATTGACTATCATTAAGCAGCTTAACTGAATACACTGCCCTGTTTTTTCAACTAACAATAACATAACAATAAACGATTATAAGTCCACTCAGAGCATATCGAAGATGGAATATCAAAATCACTTGTACCTTATCCTCTCACCGAATCAAGCACTGATTACCTCTCAAGTTGATCCTGTAGAATTCGCTAAACACTACGGCTCGGGAACGACTCGTTATTATCAAGGGAAGGTGATATTCGCTGAGCTGGATATCAACTTCCGCAATCCGTATTTCAATATGGAAGCCGGGCTAGCGGCGCTTAAGCCCCATCCGGATGGTCGCCCCAAGGCGACCAAGTTCATTTCCTGTTATCGGGTCCTTGAGCACATCGATTTCAGCGCCATCAAGACACTCTACCTCACGACCCCGGAGGGATATTGCATCGGCTTAAAGGACGCACCCTATGATAAAACCCACCACATCGGGTTTCTTAGGATATTTGCTGAGATCGCCCCTCTCCGAATGCTGGTGATGTCCAGCTTCAATTTTGCCGAATTCGGTAAGTACATTACCGATCCCGAGTATGGCAAAGGCGCGCCTAAATTGTTCTATACCCAGATCGAGCTGGATACTGATGAATTTTTAGCTGATCTCGAGGCCCGCCCGACAATGGCCCCACCCGTACCCGGGCTCCACCCTTCCAAGTTGCGGGATGCAATCAATGAGCTAAAAAATACGGCTGAAGCAAAAAATACTAAAGGCTTGAGCTTAGACAGCTCATTAGAACAAATTCCCTACAAGCGCTTTCGCCATGGGTTTATGTTCGCTTCTCAAAACGAAACCAAGTTCTTCCCCATACCATCACCCGCAAAAATTGAGCAGATGAACCCGAAGTTCTGGCGCACAATGTAAAGGTGCACGAGCTAGCCGGTGCCCTCCCAATTCGAAACCATCCGGCTGGCGATATAAAAACGATATATTTCATTGGCGCGCAGCTTGGCTATGGCAAAACTTCGCTATAGCAGAGCATCATACAATCCAAATTTGGCTGCGAGTGCTTTCCGATCTATTCCCTTCGAACAACAAGACCCCATCTGTTCGGACAGCTTTGTGTGCGCCGGTATTTGGAGGTTGAGCTTAAAACCGCTAATGGAATTCTAACTCATTAATTAATGGGGATTTCAGATATGCAGACTCTCACATCACATCTACCCTTGATCGCAACTTTGGTGGGATTGTCGGGCGTGTTCTTCGCGATCGTGCTAGCCGGGGCGGTCAAGCGTGCGCCGCAAGGCAATGAAAGAATGCAGGAGATTGCCGATGCGATCAAAATCGGCGCAATCGCCTACTTGAACCGTCAGCTAAAAACTGTGGCTATAACGGGCGGTGTCATTTTTTTAATTCTATATTTCGCGTTAGGCGCTACTGCCGCTTTCGGATTTCTCATCGGAGCCACGGCCTCGTACCTTGCGGGCTATGTCGGTATGCGTGTCTCGGTACTCGCTAACGTACGCGTCGCCGAAGCCTCAAAAAACGGGCTGGCGGCGGGCTTAGCGCTTGCCTTCAGAGGTGGGGCGGTAACCGGCATGATCGTTGCCGGTCTCGCCCTTATGGCGGTCGCCGGATACTACACGTTAACCCACGATGTCACGGCACTCGTCGCCCTCGGATTTGGGGGCAGTCTCATTTCGATCTTTGCAAGGTTAGGGGGTGGAATTTTTACCAAAGGTGCGGATGTTGGCGCCGATTTAGTCGGCAAGGTGGAAGCGGGTATTCCGGAAGATGATCCCAGAAATCCAGCCGTGATTGCCGATAACGTAGGGGATAACGTCGGCGATTGCGCCGGCATGGCGGCAGACCTGTTCGAGACCTACGCGGTGACCGCCGTAGCCGCCATGCTCCTTGGCCATCTCGTATATCCGCAGCACGAGATGGCCACGGAATTCCCTCTGGCGATCGGAGCGGCCTCCATGATCGCCTCCATGATTGGCGTATTTTTCGTTAAGTTGGGTAAAAACAATTACATCATGGGGGCGCTCTATAAGGGTATGTTCAGTTCTGCGATTTTGGCTGCGATCATCCTTTATGTGCTAGCGCATCTGCTGATGGATCAACTCCCAGACGTGAGCGCCAATGCGATCTTCTTAGCAGGGATGGTAGGGCTGGCGCTAACCGCCCTCATTGTGATAATCACCGAGTACTATACGGGTATCTATGGACCGGTGAAGGAGATTGCAAAAGCCTCGATCACCGGACATGCAACCACGATCATTGCCGGCCTTGCCGTCGGTATGCGGGCGACGGCCGCACCGGTTATACTAATTTGCCTCGGTATCCTTACCGCCTATCATTTTGCGCACTTGTATGGCGTAGCGATGGCCGCCATGGCGATGCTGTCCATGACCGGGATGGTGATCGCAATCGACGCTTACGGCCCGATCACCGACAACGCCGGCGGCATCGCGGAAATGGCCGACATGGACAAATCCGTTCGTGCCGTGACGGATCCTCTGGATGCCGTGGGCAACACGACCAAAGCGGTTACCAAAGGCTATGCAATTGGCTCCGCGGGGCTTGCCGCACTGGTGCTGTTCGCATCCTACGTGCATGAAATCACGCTTCAGGGAGCGGAGGGGAGCATCCGGTTCGACCTCGGGGATGTGTATGTCATCATCGGACTCTTCCTAGGGGGGCTGTTGCCCTACCTGTTTGCATCGGTCGCAATGACTGCGGTGGGCAATGCGGGTGGCGCGGTGGTCACCGAAGTAAGACGCCAGTTCCATGAAATTCCCGGCATTATGGAGGGGACGGCTAAGCCGGACTACGCCGCCTGCGTTGATATCGTTACAAAATTTGCACTCAAAGAAATGCTGGTACCGGCACTGATCCCGGTAGTCGCTCCCCTGCTCGTAGGCATCTTACTGGGCAAGGTCGCATTGGGTGGACTCTTAATCGGCAGTATTCTTACCGGTATTTTTGTTGCGCTATCCATGACCACGGGTGGGGCGGCGTGGGACAATGCCAAGAAACACATCGAAGACGGTCATCTCGGCGGTAAGGGCAGCGATGCACATAAAGCAGCCGTGACGGGTGACACGGTTGGCGATCCTTATAAGGATACGGCTGGCCCGGCGATTAATCCCATGATTAAAATTCTAAATGTGGTTGCACTTTTGATGGTGCCCTTTCTATCATAAGATTCAACTATAGGGTTCAACACCGCGGCCTAAGGATCGGCACCAATGAGTCTTTCGCAAAAGGTCTCAAGGAAACATTTGCCAATAGGCGATTGATATCGCCGGTGGCGCTCTCAAACAAATGAGGGGATAAAGCTCATGAACATTCATTATTATCTTTCTGTTTTTCCCATCGAGGCATTGATCGCCTCGGAGCTAGACGCAGGCGCGTTCAGTGCCTACATGGCCACAGCCTCTCATCGGGGCTCTTCGGAACCCCACAGTTTCATTGAAGTTAAAAACATGGAATCACTGAGTGACTCCTTCGATTTAAAGTACGCTGAGGACAGGTGTGTTGCTTCGGGCGAGGATCGCAAAAAGAACTCCGTCTACCTTTCCATCTATCGTACCCTGGAAAAGATTCCGCTAGCCAATCTTGGAGATCTTTATCTAGTGACCCGAGACGGCCGTTCTCTGTGTTTGCAAGCCGAGTTTCTGGAGGGTGTACCTCCACAAACAAAAGAGTTTTACATATACCAGGAGATGTGCCCGGTTCGGCCCGTCGTGGTCACCACCCTTGGGCCCTGCCAATTCTGCCGTTATGTGACTTCTACGGAAACTAAAATCCATGTTCCACGCCTGATCATCGCAGACCTGCGGGTGCTCGACCTAGACAGTCTCAATGATGCGGGCAACATTGGCGCCTTCTATCACAAGAATCTAACTCACCTTAAAGATTGCATACTTTCCGTAACCGCGAAGAAGAATAAAATAGCCAAAACGCTTGATCGGGCTCGTGTAGAATCTTTCACCTACCAACTTGTCGACACCGGATTCTATATAGGCGACCAGGAAGGAATCATGTACTACCGCATGAAGTCGGTAACCGAGCTCAATATGTACAATCATGCATGGGCTCGATCCGCCATGATCCTCTGATTCGAATTGCGTCCGCTTGCCCCGAGTTGGAACCAATTGGGCGCCGCTTGGGCAGCGGTGCGGCGTTCGCTTCGCTGCGTTGGCAGTTCGGTTGAATGGCTGTGGGGCGCCCAATATCAATGACTATCTTGAAATAGCCGCCTCACCGTTGGCTTGTGTACCTTGCCGAGCGAATTCCGGGGCAATTCGTCAACGACCAATAGGCGCGTGGGCAACTTGTAGGGGGCTAAATGTGCCTTAGCCCAGTTGCGCAACTCGTCAAGAGTCGGCTCACCTGCGCCACTCTCAATACACATCGCAACACGCTCACCCCACGCTTCATCGGGAATGCCAACAACGGCGCATTCACAAATCGCCGGATGTAATCGCATGATCTCCTCGATTTCCAAAGCGGAGATCTTGTAACCGCCGGTCTTGATGATATCCACATTCATTCTTCCGAGAATGCGATACATGCCGCGTTCGATGACGGCAACATCTCCCGAGCGAAACCAGCCGTCGTGGAACGCGGCCTGTGTGGCTTGAGCATTTCCCCAATATTCCAGAAAGACCGTTGGGCCGCGCACTTCAATCTCTCCAAGAGCATCGGGGATGGTTACAGGCACTCCGGATTCGTTGACCCGGCGGACTTCGATCCCCGGCAAGGGATGACCTACAAATCCCGGTCTGCGTGCCCCGTGCAACGGATTGGAAAGCGCCATACCGATCTCCGTCATTCCATAGCGTTCGAGGAGCACATGCCCAGTAATGGATTTCCATTGTTCCAATACGCTTACTGGAAGCGCCGCCGAACCGGATACCATTAAGCGCATCGCACGGCAGCCCGCAGCAATGGCCTCTTGATCGGATGGAGCCGAACGTTGCCACTGGGAAATCAATTTGGAATAGATCGTCGGCACCGCCATAAACAGCGTTAAATCGCCGCGAACGAAACGGCCGAGAACATTCACACTGTCAAAAGTCATGAATTCACATATCGCTCCTACCCATAGCGCACAGCTCAGCACATTAATGATTCCATGGACATGGTGAAGCGGCAGCACATTGAGTATATGATCCTCCGCTGACCATTCCCAGGCTTCGATTAGGGACTCCACTTGGGCCTGAATGTTCGCATGGGTGGTCACAACTCCCTTCGGGCGGCTCGTGGTACCGCTAGTATAGACAATCATCGCGCGACGAGCCTTGTCGACAACGGGTAAAGAACCCGCATTCGAACCCATCGCTACATCAGTAGTCAAAACGCGTACTGACTGCAAATTCACGCCTTCCAAGGAACACCGCCAATCGGGGTGAACGACTACCGCGCTAAGCTGAGCATTGTTCACTAGATAATCTAATTCAGCCGGAGGATGAGTCAACGCCATGGGGACTGCAACACCCCCCGCGCGCCAGATCCCCCATTGGGTCGCCACATATTCAAAGCCGGGGGGAACGAGAAAGGCAATGCGGGACTGCGCTAGATCGGCCGCACCGTTAAGGAGTAACGAACCGATGCACGCCGAAGCGTCTAGAAGTTGCTGGTAAGTGAAACGCCCCTTAGGAGTAATGATCGCCGTGCGAACAGCATGTGTTTCAGCATTTGCAAAGAGTTTTAGCATACGCTGTCCTGATCATAGGCATCGCCTCCTCCAAAGACGGGGACCACGGTGGCCACCCATAAAATTCTAAGCGAAAAGATTACTAGAACGTAACTCTCAAAGCGACGCACATCAGAGCCTTGAGTGACGTTATGAACGCCGAGCCCGAACACGCAATAAGCTACCGCGTTTATACCGAATATAGCCACACCAAAGCAGCTGCACTATCCAATAGCCCAAAAGTCCACTAATCCCACCAATCACTAAACTCCCAGCTAGCAGCGGCCGCCAAATGGTGGCAATTTCCACGAACAGCCACTCGACACTAGGCCGAAAGCTATTTCCGATTTCGATGGGAGCATCACCCAACAGACTAGCGCCTAGCTTATAGCAAGCATAGTAAACTGGCCCCATAGTGAGTGGATTCGTAATAAATATCAAGGCAACAGCCAAGGGCAGGTTGACGCGCAACCACAGCGCTCCCAATGCCGCGAATACCATTTGAAAGGGTAAGGGCAGAAAGGCGACAAACAGACCAACACCCGCCGCACCGGCTACCGAACGGCGATTTAAATGCCATAGCCGTGGGTGATGCAAACGATGACCCAACCAGCTTAGTAGCCAGTGATTGCGAACTTGTGCGGCAGGTGGTAGATAACGTAATAAGAATTTGCGTGGCATCGGGTCGGCGAAATCTTCTGCTACCGTTCGGTGAGTAGTGCTCGGCTCTAAGCTTGTGAAATAATCCCTCCCAACAGCCGCTAGCGTATCAGAATGCTTCTGGCCGTTTGCAGGTCCCAAAAGTTGAATATCACGTAGGAAACACGCCATACTTCTCAATATAGCGGCTCTAACACCTGCCAGCCACATCCACGAGCTTCCCCTTCGCGCGCGCTCCCAAATTCTGAGACCTCAGCAGATAGCCGGTTTGTTCTCAGTCTATCCGGAAATAGTGATGGGTGCGTGAGTGCTATATGACATTTTGGTTAAGTTGGCTAGTTCGCCCTACAGTGTGATTTTACGCTATTGACATGAACCGCGTCGAACTCGTCTTTTCGAGTTTAATATTCATTGTCTCGCCAGATCAGCCAACGGAATTTCTCAAGGCATACCTCACATTTGAAAAATGGTCACACCCATTAAACGAGCAAACCATTGGGAAACCCACACATTGAGAAATGATCAAAAACCAACTGCGCGGGTATGTTTAGATTCATTTACTTCTGTTCCCAACATCATTATCTTGCACGTCATAATAAATGAAATAGGACAGAGTCCCTTTCTCCAACGAGGCGTCTTATGAAAACTCCCGCTGACAAACAAAAACACAATACGATCGAAAAAATTGGAGAAATGTTGCGGGCCCATTTGCCAAACCACCTTGCCGATTCAGCAATGCGTTTTGCTTACCGCTACTATGCCGGTGTTGCACTCGATGAATTGGCTAACCTTGCTCGTGAAGATCTTTATGGCGCGGTGCTTAACCATTGGCGGTTGGCATCCCAACGTACCCCCGGCAAGCCATTGATCCGTATCTACAACCCGGTCTATGAGCAACACGGCTGGCAATCGCCCCATACCGTAATAGAAATCGTCTGTGACGACATGCCGTTTCTTGTGGATTCGGTGAAAATGCTGTTGCTACGTCATGCATTGACTGTGCACCTTATTATCCATCCCGTCATGCACATCCGGCGTGATCACACCGGACAGTTGCTCGACTCCTTAAATGCCGTGGCGCAAGGGACGGATATTATCGATGAGGCGCTATTACATTTTGAGGTCGATCAGCAAACCAATTCACCACTCTTAACCGTTCTACACAAAGAGCTCGAAACGGTGCTTGAAGAGGTGCGCGCCGTCGTTGAAGACTGGCCACTAATGCAAGCGAAAGTCGGTGAAATAATCGCCGAGATCGTAGCCAATACACCGCCTCTACCCGCGGATAGTGTGGCGGAAAATTTGGATTTTTTGCATTGGATAGAACACCATCACTTTACCTTTATAGGGTTCCGGGCCTATGAACTGGGCACCCAGAGCGGGCAAAAAATCCTTCAGTTGATTCCGGGATCAGGATTGGGCATTTTTCGGGACAGCATTCCATCGCAAGTCTCGCATATTCCGGAGCACCTACAGGACTTGGCAAAGGCACCTACTCTGCTGATCTTAACCAAATCAACCATGCGCTCAACGGTTCACCGTCCCGCGCACTTGGACTATATCGGGATCAAGCGTTTCGATGAGGCTGGAAAAGTGATTGGAGAATGGCGCTTTCACGGCCTCTACTCTTCCCTGGTGTACGATACGCTACCCAGCGAAATTCCGATACTGCGGCAGATGGTGACCAAAGTAATTCAGCGAGCAGCCCTCTCTCCGAGGGGGCACGCGGGCAAAGCAATGCGCCATATTCTCGATACCCTGCCAAGGGATGAAATGTTCCAAGCCACCGAAGACGAGTTGTTTGAACTCGCATTGGGGATATTACAGTTGCAAGACCACCCACGCCTGAAGGTGTTCGTGCGACGTGACGCCTATGAACGCTTCGTCAGCGTCCTATTATTCACTCCCCGTGATCGCTACACCACCGAGCTGCGACTGCGCATGCAAGATGTTCTTCTTGAGGTTTTCGAGGGTCAGAATCCAGAGTTCGATGTTAACTTCAGTGAATCCGTATTAGCGAGGGTGCACTTTATTATCCAAACCCCTCCAGGAACGAGGGTAGCATACGATATCAAAGATATTGAATCGCGCCTGCTCGAAACCATGCAATCATGGACAGATAAGTTAAACACAGAACTGCATGAACACTACGGCGAAGCCCAAGGGAACCAGCTGATTCAACGTTACGAACGAGCCTTCCCTGCCGCCTATAGGGATGACTACTCCGCCCGCACGACCGTGCAAGATATCCAGCGCCTGGAATCGCTACGCGATAGTACCTCGTTGGCCATGCATCTCTTTCAACCGCCGGAGGCCACAACAAAGCTATTACGGTTCAAAGTGTTTGGCCGTTATCGGCCAATGGCGCTCTCGGATGTGCTACCGATATTGGAAAGTATGGGCTTGCGGGTGCTGGCCGCACGGCCTTATATCATCGAACCTCGTGGCGATGTGTCGTTCTGGATACTCGCCTTCGATATGACCCCCGCCCATGATCTGCAAGATGAGGTATTGGCGGTTAAAGACATCTTTCAGGAAACTTTTGCCAAGGTGTGCCAGGGAGAAATAGAGAATGATGGCTTTAATCGCTTAGGACTCGTAGCTGGACTACACTGGCGTGAGGTCATCGTACTTAGGGCCATTTGTAAATACCTTTTGCAAACCCGGGTGCTCTATAGCCAAATCTATATACAGCGGAGTCTGGCGGATAATCCTGCCATTGCCCGGCGGCTCGTAGAACTATTTAACACCCGCTTCGACCCAAAGCTATCGTCCAGAGAATCCGAAGTTAAACAACTTGAGGAAGAGATCGAAGCGGCCATAGACAATGTCGCCAGTCTGGACGAAGACCGTATTTTACGCTACTACTTAGCGGTGATTCGCGCGATGTTGCGCACCAATTATTATCAACCTGGAGGCGCCCAACCGAGCAAAGACTACCTCTCATTCAAACTCAACCCCGCATTGTTATTGAAGCTCCCGTTGCCACACCCCAAGTTTGAAATTTTCGTTTACTCTCCACGCATGGAGGGTATCCATCTGCGTGGCGGCCTGGTCGCACGCGGAGGCTTACGCTGGTCAGACCGACGCGAAGATTTTCGCACCGAAGTCCTCGGCTTAATGAAGGCTCAGATGGTTAAAAATGCCCTGATCGTACCCGTTGGCGCCAAGGGAGGCTTCGTCACCAAACAGCTACCTACCAGTGGTGATCGGAATGAAATTCAACAAGAGGTGATACAGTGCTATCAAACATTTATCCGCGGTCTTCTGGATCTCACCGACAATCTTGTGGATGGAACGGTACAACCTCCTCCCTTTGTGGTTCGCTATGATGATGATGACCCTTATTTAGTAGTAGCCGCCGACAAGGGAACTGCCAGTTTTTCGGATATCGCCAATGAAGTGGCGGCATCCTATAACTTTTGGCTCCGGGATGCCTTTGCCTCAGGGGGTACCCATGGATACGATCATAAAAAGATGGGAATTACTGCACGCGGGGCTTGGGAGTCTGTAAAACGACATTTTCGTGAGCTGGGCATTGATACCCAACAAAGTGAATTCAGCGTGGCGGGCATCGGTGATATGTCGGGTGATGTGTTTGGCAACGGAATGCTGCAATCCTCCCGTATTCGCTTAATCGCAGCGTTCAATCATCTGCATATTTTCATCGATCCAAACCCTGCTCCCGCCAGCGCCTATGAGGAACGTAAACGCCTATTTCACCTACCTAGATCATCCTGGGCCGACTACGATACCCAACGTCTGTCTCCAGGCGGTGGCGTCTATCCCCGTACGGCAAAATCCATTGCGCTCAGCGACGAAGCCCGCCAGGCGTTGGGCGTCGAAGCTAACAAACTCACACCTAATGCGCTAATTCAAGCTATCCTCCAAGCTCCGGTGGATCTGCTGTGGAATGGGGGTATCGGAACCTACGTCAAGGCATCGACCGAGACCCATCTTGATGTAGGGGATCGAACGAATGACAATGTCCGAATCGATGCCTCGGAACTGCGTTGCCGCGTGATCGGAGAGGGCGGGAACCTGGGCCTCACCCAGCGAGCACGCATTGAGTTTTCCCGACAAGGGGGTTTGGTCTATACCGACGCCATTGACAATTCCGGTGGCGTGGATTGTTCTGACCATGAGGTCAATATCAAGATTCTGCTCAATCGGATCGTCACAAATGGCGATATGACCCTCAAGCAGCGCAATCAATTATTAGCCGAGATGACGGATGCCGTAGCGGAGCTGGTGTTACAAAATAATTACTTGCAAACTCAAGCGGTCAGCACAGCCGCAAATCAAGCCGGGCATTTATTCAGTGATCATGTTCAGTTGATTAGCTTGCTCGAAAAAGAGGGGCGCCTGATTCGCCATTTGGAAGCACTCCCCAACGATAAAGAGCTAACGGAACGTGCGAACGCAAATGCCGGCCTAACCCGCCCGGAAATCGCCGTGTTGTTGGCTTACAGCAAACTCAGATTATATGAGGAACTTCTGGATTCTGACATCTTTGAGGATGCCTACCTATCCCGAGCAATCCAAGACTATTTCCCTGAGACACTGTGCAATCGGTTTACGCTGCAGTTGAGCGAACATTCGCTGCAACGCGAAATCACCGCCACGTTTATAACGAACAGCCTAATCAACCGCATGGGTGCCACCTATTGTGTGCGCATGCAGGAAGAAATGGGCAGCAGCTCCGCTGATATCGTGCGGGCTTACATGGCAGGACAGGAAATTTTCCAGGTCCAAACCCTTTGGAATTCCATCGAGGCTCTGGACAATCAGACGGCAGCACAAATCCAAATCGAAATGATCGGCGAACTCAGGCGCCTAATGGACCGGTCCACACGGTGGATGTTACGCAATCGGCGCCAACCGCTCGACGTCACCGCCACAATCGAGCAATTCGCAGATCAAGTACCGATTATTAGTCAACGATTAGGGGAGTTATTGCACGGTGAAGAACGGGGATTGTTGAAAACTCGAACGAACAATCTGACTCGGCTAAACGTGCCAACGACTCTCGCTCAGCGCATTGCCGGGCTTGATTGGCTATTCTCAGCGCTGGACATCACCGAAGTAGCGAATAATACTGAGGAAGACATCATCCAGGTTGCCCAAACCTATTTTGAGCTGGGTGTTGCCTTAGATTTTTATTGGCTAAACAACCAAATCCGTCAACTGCCGCGCTTAAACCACTGGCATCGAAACATACGCTCTTTACTACGTGATGATTTAAACAATGAGCAACGTTCCCTGACCACGCATCTCATGCAGCTAACTCCGGAAGCACAACCTACTCGCACCCGAGTCGCGGAATGGTTTGATAGCAATCAACACCGCATCATACGTTACCAAAACATCATTACCGAACTGAAATCAGCCAACAAGATCGATATTGCGATGTTATCGGTGGCGGTGCGCGAGTTGCGTCAGCTCGCTAGCTATACCATTGAGTGAGATGTCAAGGCTACCGGGCCAGGGACGAGTAGCCCCTCCCTGCCCGGTCAAACTCTAATTTGCCTAAAGTTGACGATTTTGCTTGACTCTTTTTATTTGATTCTTATTACAGCAATGGCGCAATCACTAAGCTCACGATGGCCATCACGTTGATGAGAATGTTCATGGAGGGCCCGGAGGTGTCCTTGAAGGGATCGCCGACGGTGTCACCAACGACCACGGCCTTGTGCGTATCCGAACCCTTGCCACCCAGATTACCTTGCTCCACATATTTCTTGGCATTGTCCCATGCACCACCGGCATTGGCCATCGTCAATGCCAATAATACGCACCCTAACAGCGCTCCACCGAGCATGCCACCTAAGGTTCTGGGGCCTAAGCCAAAGCCCACGATCACCGGAGCGATCACCGCCAGCACTCCGGGCAGTATCATGCGCCGTAGAGCAGCGTTGGTGGCGATTTCAATACATCGTACGGTATCCGGTTTAGCCGTACCTTCCAACAATCCGGGTATCTCGCGAAATTGCCTGCGTATCTCTTTAATCATTTCGAAAGCCGCATCTCCAACCGCCGTCATGGTTAGCGAGGAAACTAGCAGCGGGAAAATACCCCCGATGAATAAACCGATCAACACCGCAGGATCACTCAGCGCCAGAACTATGCCCTCGGGATGGTTCTGTTTTACTTCGGCCAGAAATGCCGTAATGATAGCCAACGCCGCCAGGGCAGCAGCGCCGATAGCAAAACCCTTCCCTATGGCAGCCGTGGTATTGCCCACTTCATCCAATTTATCGGTAATCTCTCGAGTCTTACGTCCCAGTTGCGCCATCTCGGCAATTCCCCCGGCATTATCCGCGACGGGACCATAAGCATCGATGGCCATAGTGATACCCACTGTCGCCAGCATTCCCACGGCCGCTATGCCGACACCGTAAAGATCGGCCCACTGGTTGGCAAAGAAAATGATGGCCGCAATACTCAAAATAGGCACTACGACCGACTCCATCCCCACCGCCAGCCCCGCGATCATCACGGTAGCCGGACCAGTCTCACCCCCGCTAGCGATTTTACGCACAGGGCTTCCCGCGGTATAGTACTCGGTCACTAACCCAATGATGATGCCGCCAACAGCACCACTGAGCACGGCAATCCACACACCGACATTAACATCCAGCGCCGTAATGACTAGATAAGCAGCCCCAATAAAAATTACCGCGGCTGAAAAGGTGCCGATACGCAACGCCACCTCTGCAGATTTACGCGACGCTACTTTAACCAGGGCAATGCCCAACATCGAACAAAGAAGCCCCGCCGAGGCGAGAGCTAAGGGCAGAAACATCAATGTCTGGCGCTCACCCAAACGTTCTACAACTGGAGTAGCTAGTGTTGAGGCAATTGCAATAGTGGCAATGATAGCGCCGCAATACGATTCAAAAATATCGGAACCCATGCCGGCAACATCACCCACGTTATCGCCCACATTATCGGCGATTACACCCGGGTTGCGTGGATCATCTTCAGGAATCCCGGCTTCTACTTTCCCAACCAGATCGGCACCCACATCCGCGGATTTAGTGAAAATTCCCCCTCCTACACGGGAGAATAACGCCACGGAGGACGCCCCCATGCCAAAACCATGGATGACATGCGCCGTATGTGGATCACCTCCGAATAATAAATACAAGTACTCCCAATCCCAGCAGCCCCATGGCCGCCACTGTCAGGCCCATAATCGAACCTCCGAAAAATGCTACGCTCAGAGCGGTATCGGCCCCCGATTCGTGAGCCGCTACCGTCGTTCTCACATTAGCGCGTGTAGCTGTGTACATCCCGATATAGCCTGCTGCTGAAGAGCATGCCGCCCCGACCACAAAGGCAAAGGCCGTACTTCCCCCGAGATCGGAAATCCAGATCGCGACAGTCAGCACGGCCGAGAAATATGAAGAGAATAGTATATTCGCGACGCATAAACGTCATCGCGCCCGTGTGAATAGCCTCCGCTATTTCGACAACCACTCCTTCACCAGTCGGGTAGCGCAATACCAACTGGTAGAGAAAATAAGCCGCAGTTAGCCCGACAACTCCCATGGCTGCCGGGATCAGGTCAAAGGACATAACAAACCTCCCCTTAGATTTTTTAAGTTAAAATACCATTATAAATTATTAGACATAGATCCCGTACAAAAGGGACGTATCTGTACCTGAGCCCGTGGCTCGATACCATATCTTATGATCAGAAAGTCAGAAGTCCAGACTGATTTCCAGGGTTTATCCGGACACCCCATCATTAGTGATCGAAGGATTCAACGCATCGGATGAAGATAAAATTGTGTGACTGGAACAAACGCATCAGTCGCCCCTCGTGGTCGTTTTGATCTATCGCAATTTTAGTTAACCATGCGAATTCTTATTCAAAGAATCAACTAGCTATTCAGCTATATAGAAGCGCCAGTAGAAACGGACTGAGTAGTCACGCATTTGTGTTCCCGAGTATAAGCTACCCACCCCTCTATGCGCCTCAACAAATCCATTCTCCAACTCGGGAAACGAATCATTATAATGCAAGTATTCATTGGTTGGCTATTGAAGAGCAAAGATAAACGGGGCGAGAGCAGGTAAATTTGCATAGAACCAATGAGCTGAGAGACTATCAGAAGTGAGTATCTTAGGAGATTCTCCCGACTCCCGACATAATTGAACATCTTGCCTCGTTAAACGACCCGCATATTTATCGCGACTAATCTTCATGCATTGATCGATATCATTGATTTAACGGTCGGCGCCATTACCGAACTGATCATTGATCAGGGAGGCGATGACGGATTAGGACTCAAAGGCAACCAGTACGCATTCCATGGGGTGGTCGAAGATTTTTTCTTCGTAGCTCAGGCCAATCATTTTGGGGGAGTTGCGCACAATGACATAGAGGAAATCGATAATAATCATGGCCAGCTCGAGATACGGCGTTATTGGATGGCTGAAGCGCTTAGGAACCCACACAACACCGAAAGCCAGGAAGGCTTACGTCGCATCGGGTTGATGGAACACGAATGTCTGCAAGACGAGACGCACACCCTTGAGCAACGTTTCCATCCACTCGATCCCCGTCCAAGCAAAGCATTTTGCCCACGCGGTGCGGGGAATATTGGAGTGTCGAACTTCCCCTGGATTGGCGATTGGATGTCGTTTTCGAGGATGAGGCCGGCCGTATCCGTAAAGGCCATGTCCCGGCGATGATGACTAGCATTCGTCACCTTTGCATGAACCTGCTTGGACGGGAAGCCTTCTCCATGAGCCTCGCTAAAAAGCGTCGTAAGGCTGCCTGGAATGATGATACCGCGCTAAGGTCATGTTTTCAGACCAAGTGATATGCGTTCGCTGATCAGATAAATATAGAGCAAATATATGATATATACTTGCTCAAATCCATCAGCAGTTGATCATCACGACAAAAAAGTTTTAAAGGACACTGAGTTTACCTGACCCGAGGCCAAGGGACGATTGCGCTCTGTAGTCAAAATATGGACCAAAAGCGCTTCATGGCGTGATCGAGGACTTTCCTACTCCCTGGCCCATTTCAATTTGATAGTAGGAATTATAGATGAGGAATTGGATGGCGAGCAGAACTAGAAACGACCCAAGCTTATATTATTACCAAAGCCCTTCGCTCCTTGCCCGACACCCTCAAATAGAATAGTTTATGTAATAAGCAATGAGAATGCCTGCGGGGCGATACGCATACTACTGAACCTCGTAACATCATCTACTCGACTACGGGCACGCGTAGACGCAGTATATACAGTAACGTGGAAGGTAGCTATAGAGGCAAGGAATCCCTTGCATGAGCGATTGGACAAGATTTTCTACGACGAGGCGAGACACATCTCTTAAAGTAATAGCCAAGTGACTCTTCCCCTTTGGGACGATATTTATTAAACCTTCAACGTAACTTAGCCTTACGAAGTTCTCAGAGCTTGATTGATATTGAGGAGTTCGGTACGAAGATCCTAGTTTTATCTAGATTCCTATACGCTCATTCACGAGTTTCATACCATCGACTAGCGTTGGAATGTATCCTAATGGATAATCTGTGATTTTAGTCAGAGTTTTTATAAACAGCTATCCTTACAACTCTAGTCAAATATACTGGTACGCATAAAGACGAAAAGCGTTATTGTTCATTAATTGTTAGCAAGACATTTAACGACGCCGAGGTTAGTATCTGAGCATAGTCTATTAATTAAGATAAAAAATGAGTGTACCCTTATGTATAACACGATAAACTCAGTATTATATGCCATCGGACGGATCTTTTGGGCAGCGTTTTTTTGCGCGCTACCTTGTTTGTCACATGCTGCAGCATGGCAATTAGAACCCTCGATCGCTTTAGAAGGGAGCTACCAAGATAACGCCAGGCTTAAAGTAGATAAGGCGGACCAGGATGAAATTTATTCAGCACAGCTTTCCCCTACTTTACAGCTTGCCCGATATGCTGACCTGACCACATTAACTGGCTTGATACGTCTGGATTTCATAAAAGATTGGGGCGATACCGAGAGGCTTTCTGACGATGTACCTCGGAGAATCGTATCGGGTTTTGCCTTAACGCGGAAGGGAGAACGCAGCAATCTCAATCTTAGAGGTCGATATTTTAAAGATTCCATCTTTAGAGCCGTGAATGCCAGTGCTCTTGATACCGGTCTGGTGGAAGACCCCGAGGTACCCCCCACTCCTGGCTCTGTTGATGAAGGGTTTGGCGAGGATGTAAAAAGACAACGAATTGACGTGAGACCTTCGTTTACCTACAAGCTGACGGAACGTTGGCAAATGGGGCTCGGTTACCAGTTTCTGAGTACCTTCTTTGATAATCCTGATGATCTACCTGACAGTCGTAAATCGGCTGACTTTAGTCGCCACGGTATCGCTGGGAGGCTATCCGCCCCCTTCACCGAGAAAGACAAACTTGTCTCGTTCTTGGCTGCATCTCGATTTCAATCGGAGAAACGATTTGAAGGGGATCAGGAGCGAACGACGGATAATTACCAATTGCAAGTTGGGCTCCGGCACGAATTTGATGAGACCATGAGTTTTACCCTAACCGCGGGTGGCCGCTATACCGTATTCGATGTATCAGGTGGAAATGCAGGGCAAGACAGCGAAACGAGTGATACTGGATATGTTGCTCGGTTGAATGCTTTTAAGAAAACCGGACTTACAACGTTTGATGTTAACTTGGAGCACAATCTGTCCCCAAGTGGTGTTGGGGACCAAGTGCTAAACGATGAACTAAATTTTGAGATTGTGCGTAAATTGACAGAATTTGTCTCCGTTTCATTGTTTACTAGAGTTTTTCAGAATGAGTCCATCGGTTCACAGAAATCATCAAGTAATCGTCGTTCTCTTCTAGTTCAGCCGTCCCTAAGCTGGACTCTAGCGGAAGCCTGGTCACTCGTCGCATCGTATGAGTATCAACGGCAAAAGGATTTTGGCGAACCAGATTCGGCGGAAGGAAATTCAGCCTTCCTGACTTTAATATATAAACCACCCACTGAATTGGGAAAATAGGGAATGGACTGGTCAACAGTAATCTTTAGGAGAGTTTAGTGGCTCAGATAGGCCGACAACAAACGCTGGAAGTCAGCGATTTCCTGCGTATATTGCGCAGGAGAAAGCTGCAGTTTTTTCTACCTTTTATTCTAATTTTGATTGCTGGTATCGGTCTAGCCTTTGGTCTTCCACCGGTTTACCGCTCAGATGCTACCATCTTAATTGAAAGACAGGAAATACCCGCTGACCTAGTGCAAACCACGGTAACTGGGTTTGTAGAGGAACGTATTAAAGCTATCACAGAGCGCCTCTTAACCCGGGAAAATTTATGGAAAATTGCAGAGGAGCAAAATTTATACCCAGGGGAACGAACCAAGGAAAATCAGTCGGATATTGTGCAACATATACGTGATAGTGTTTTTGTAGAGATGGTGGATGTCAAAACGAACGACCCTGGAACAGGGAAACAAAGTACGGCAACGATTGCCTTCACCATAGGTTTCGAGGCAAACGATCCAACAGTTGCCCGAACAATAGCCAATGAATTGACGACCTTATTTCTAGAAGCCAATCGCAAGTCGCGTTCGGAACAAGCCGCTCAAGTTGAAAGCTTTTTTGAAGTTGAATCTCAGCGACTAAGCAAAGAAATTTCTGCGCTTGAAGCAAAGCTTGCTGAATTTAAACAGCGGGAAGGAGATCGGTTACCAGAACTGAGAGACATGAACACACGTCTATACGAAAAGACGGAGGGAGAGATTGACCAATCACAAACTCGGATCCGTTCGCTGGAGGATACTATAAACTCCGTGCGCGCTGAACTCGCGATCACAAAACCCAATTTAGAGGCGATTGGAGCCGATGGCAAAGCAATATTATCCCCCATTGCGCAATTAAGATTTTTGATGGGCGAGTATCTGCGTCTATCATCCATCTATAGTCCTGATCATCCCGATCTAATAAAAATGCGGCGTGAAATTGGATCTTTAGAACAACAGACCGGAGGTAACCGCGGTATTAGCACACTATTTGCGCAAGTTGCAACATTACGATCGCAACTGTCTCAAGCCCGCCAAAAATACACTGAGGAGCATCCAGACGTAAAGAAACTCAGCAAAGCAATCGCTACAGCCGAAGCGAAAATTCGGGTAATAAGTGCGTCGATATCGCCACAAGAAACTGGGGTTGCCCCCGATAATCCACAGTATGTGGCACTCAAGACTCAGTTGGACGCTGCCGAAGGCAATTTAAAAGCGGAAAAATCGAAATTGACTCAATTGCAGGCTAAACTGGAGGAGTATGAGAAGCGTATCTATCAAACTCCAGCCGTGGAACGAGATTACAATGTTTTATCGCGAGACTATGAAAATGCACGTAAAAAGTATAATGAGTTAAAAGATAAACAAATACACGCGCGGCTTGCTGAACAGCTGGAGTCAGGAAGCCAAGCTGAGCGTTTTACCGTCATTCAACCCGCAACTCTTCCACGGTTGCCAGATAGACCAAACCGTTTGGGAATTGCATTACTTAGCGGATTCCTAGCCTTCAGTGGGGGGATAGGCTCTGTTTCAGTTGCAGAATATCTGGACCAGACAATCAGAGGCTCCAGAGGAATAATCGCTGTATTCCAAGCGCCGCCCTTAGCAGTGATTCCCCTAATACAAGTCAAAGGAAAGGGCAAGAAAAAACGTGCTTAGCCAGTAATTTATTGTGTAAATGAGCTGATTGGATTCTGAAATGGACAAGATCTCAAGAGCCCTAGAAATGGCGAGAAAAAGCCGCCGCCCCGATACGAGATGGCAGGCGCAATCTGTAGACGATATTACGTATACCTCTACGCGATCTGTTACCCTGGATTCCCAACACCTGCGCGACAATCTTATTATTGGAGGGATCGATGATAAACGAATCATTGATTCCTACAAGGTGCTGCGTACCCGTGTCTTGCAGAGGATGCAGCAAAATAACTGGAAAACTTTAGGGATTACCAGCTTAGCTGAAAACGAAGGCAAAACGTTGACAGCGATCAACTTAGCACTAGCCATTGCCATGCAACAGAACAATACCGTTGTCCTAGTGGATGCAGACTTACGCAGACCAAGCATACATAAATATTTAGGATTTGTGCCGGAATTGGGCTTGTATGACTATTTGCAATCAAATGTGGCTGTTGAAGAAATACTTGTTCATCCCAATATCGATCGCCTTGTGTTACTACCAGGAAACGAATCCACTTATGATGCATCAGAATTATTAGCATCCCCCAAAATGGCACATTTGGTTGAGGAGTTAAAATCACGGTATAGATCTCGACTAGTGCTTTTCGATCTGCCGCCCGTACATGTTGGTGATGACGTATTGGCATTTGCCCCTCACCTAGATACAGTACTGCTTGTTGTTGAAGATGGGAAGTCACGTTCGGAGCTTTTTATTAAAGCTATAGAGCTCCTAGAAGGTACGGAGATCATTGGAGCTGTGCTAAATAAGTCAAGCGAACCAGTAACTAGTCATGGCTATTACTACTAACCCCACGTTTAACTAGTTAGCATAGCAGTGTTTGTCACTAGGATTCACCTATAAGAGCATTATTGGGTTCGATTACTGTAGACTGCAAGTATTATTGATATTAATTTTCTGGTTCGGGCATTTTGAGCAAAGTTGCTTTAGCAACCATGATCAAGAAGATAGGCAATGAAACAGTCGGCTCATGAGGTTTACGCCCTGATTACATTAGAAACGAAACCCTCCGAATTAACTTGGGAAAAGATATCAACAGAGTCAGTTTTAAATAGTGTGCATCTGAGAAACTAAGGAATAGCACTTATATATAGATTCCTAGATTGCTCCTAAAAAGAATGAAGTAGATCTGGTTTAAGGGATCCCTAGAATGAAATAACGCTAGTCTCAACACGCATTTAAGATAATCATAACTCTCAACGGTGGAACATTATGAAAGCTGTTATTCTGGCTGGCGGATTGGGTACACGACTTTCTGAAGAGACTGCTATACGCCCTAAGCCGATGGTAGAGATAGGAGGTAAACCTATACTGTGGCATATTATGAAAACTTATGCTGCCCATGGCATAACCGATTTTATAATATGTTTAGGTTATAAGGGATATGTGATAAAGGAATACTTCGCAAACTATTTTCTTCATTCTTCGGACGTAACGTTTCATGTTAAGCAGAATAAAATGGAAATACACCAAAACGAGGCTGAAGACTGGCGCATCACTCTGATCGATACGGGAGATTCAACAATGACAGGGGGACGAATCAAAAGAGTAAGTAATTATATAGGTTCGGAAACGTTCTGCTTAACATATGGTGATGGAGTCAGCGATGTGGACATCACCCAAACTATCGAATTTCACAAAAACCAAAATGTAATGGCAACTTTGGTCGCCGTACAGCCTCCTGGGAGGTTTGGGGCATTTAGCTTAGCTAAAGATCAGAACAAGATTGATCACTTTAGAGAAAAACCGAGAGGCGACAATGCATGGATTAACGGAGGCTATTTTATTCTCGAGCCCCAAATTATGGATTACATTAAAGATGACTCAACCGTGTGGGAAAATGAACCTCTAGAGCAGATCGCAGAACGCAAGCAATTGGCGGCATATCAACACCATGGTTTCTGGCATCCTATGGATACATTAAGAGACAAGAATACTTTAGAGGATCTTTGGTTAAAGGGCAAGGCACCTTGGAAACTATGGTGACATCACTGAACCCTTAGCACCCGGACTGGCGTCTCCAGAAGTTACAACTAGCCGTAGCGTTGGAATACAGATTTGATCAGCCGTTTTAGTCCTCATTTCAGTGAGCAGTGCTGTATATAGATGGTGATTCGTCGGATTTAGGGCTTGCACATATATGAAGTTCAGTTAGAAGTACTTAAATTTTTCACTCCGGGAGTAGAGGAGTAGAAATCTAGCTTTCTTGCGCGAAAAATCAGTAGAGAAAACCATGGATTTCTCGCACATACGGCTGTTAACCTAATTTATTATAACGATTTGTATAAATAGCAGCCGAACACCTCTTCGTTGAAATAAATAAAGGCGTAGATTTATGCGAGAATGCAAAAAAACGCTATCCCGGCGCCATCGAATCTCTAACTTAAAGAAGAGACAAAACTAGACTTAATATGAGTAGACGTACTATGAAGATCCTAATTACCGGTAACATGGGATATGTTGGCCCAACATTGTTAGCGCGCTTACGTCAAACCTATCCCGAAGCTACCCTAATTGGTGTAGATATGGGCTTTTTTGGTCATTGCCTTACCGGGGTCCAGACTCTACCTGAAAGGCTAGTCAATATCCAATATTTTATGGACGTGCGAAAACTTCCGTCTCAGCTACTAAATGATGTTGATGCAGTCGTCCATCTAGCGGCGGTTTCAAATGATCCAATGGGAAAAGCTTACGAGAAGGTAACCGCACAAATTAATTATGAATCCAGCGTGAGCTTGGCAAAAGCAGCAAAAAAAGCAGGGGTCAGAGCCTATGTATTTGCATCCAGTTGCAGTGTATACGGTTATGCAGAAGGATCGGCAAGAAACGAATCCTCAGAACTGAATCCGCTCACAGCGTATGCCAAATCGAAAATCAATACAGAACAAGCTATTCGAGAACTAGCTGACGAGCATTTCGTTATTTCCTGCTTACGATTTCCCACTGCATGCGGGATGAGTAACCGCTTAAGGTTAGACTTAGTGTTGAATGATTTTGTCGCTGCAGCAGTTGCGTCTAAAAAGATTTCAATATTAAGTGATGGCACTCCATGGCGCCCGTTGATTGATATTAAGGATATGGCGCGAGCGATTGATTGGGCGATTGTTCGACAGCCAACAACCGGCGGGGCATTTCTCGCAGTCAATGTGGGGCGTAACGAATGGAACTATCAGGTTCGTGATCTTGCAGAAACGGTCAGAGAACTCATGCCCGATGTTGCAATCGATATCAACAAGGACGCCCAGCCTGATAAGCGTTCGTATCAAGTTGATTTTAGTCAGTACCGAAAATTGGCACCAGATCACTTGCCTCAAATTGATCTCAGGCAATCAATCGCAGAGTTACGTGATGGGTTAGTGGGAATGGCATTTAATGATACTAATTTCAGAAACTCTAACTATATAAGGTTAAAGGTCTTATCTAATTTGCGGGAGCACGGTCTAATAAATGAACAACTCGAATGGATAAGTTAGATTACATGGTAGCCAAGGTTAAACTGCTCCAGCCAAGCATCGAGAAAATCAACAATGAGTAAATAGATAATGATTTTTGAAGAAACAGCGTTGAAAGGCGCCTTTACTATTAAACTGGAACAGTTTGAAGATAAACGCGGTTTTTTTGCGCGAGCCTGGTGTCAAAAAGAGTTCGAAAAATTGGGACTGGAAAGTCGCATCGCACAAGCTAATCTTTCCTTTAATTTACGCAAAGGTACTCTAAGAGGGATGCATTACCAAGTGTCGCCTTACGAGGAAACCAAGCTAGTTCGATGTTATCGAGGTGCAATCTATGATGTTATTGTGGACCTACGCCCGGGCTCACCTACCTATAGGCAGTGGGTTGGCGTAGAACTCACCGTTCAGAATCGATGGGCATTATTTGTACCGCGAGGCTTTGCCCACGGATTTCAAACGCTTGAAGATGAGACCGAAGTGTTCTATCAAGTATCTGAGTTCTATACGCCAGGCGCTGAAAGGGGGGCGAGATACAACGATCCCGCCTTTGGCATCGAGTGGCCGTTGCCGGTCAGCATAATTTCTGATAAGGATGCTGCGTGGGAAGATTTCCAATCATAAACACGCATTGGGGATGACGGTTCCTTAAATTATTACTCATTGTCTAAGGAGTTAGCATGATTATTGTCGATAATGCGTTACAGCAAAGAGAACGCGAAGGCAAGCCGATCCGAGTCGGGATGATCGGGGCTGGTTTCATGGGACGTGGGATTGCATTACAAATCGCCACTTGTGTTCCGGGAATGGATCTAGTGGCGATATCTAACCGCTCACTTGAGGGAGCGAGTCGGAGCTTATCGTGAGGCCGGGCAAGCAGAAGTAGAGATAGTCGACTCGGTTACACAGCTTGATAGGGTAATCTCAAAGGGTCACAAAGCGATTACTGAAGATGCTTTGCTATTGTGCCAAGCTAGTACGATCGATGCCATTATTGAGGTGACTGGTGCCATAGAATTCGGCGCGCAGGTCACTCTCAAAGCAATAGAACATGGCAAACACATCATTCTAATGAATGCGGAATTAGATGGTACGATAGGCCCGATACTGAAAACCCACGCAGACCGAGCGGGGGTAGTCTATACCAATGCGGATGGAGACCAGCCTGGGGTAATTATGAATCTTTTTCGGTTTGTTAAAGGTATCGGTGTTAAACCAGTGCTATGTGGTAATATCAAAGGCTTACAAGATCCTTATCGTAATCCAACGACTCAAGCTGGGTTTGCACGTCAATGGAAGCAAAAAGCACATATGGTGACATCCTTTGCTGACGGGACCAAAATCTCCTTTGAGCAGGCTATTGTAGCCAACGCAACGGGCATGACCGTGGCTAAGCGAGGAATGTATGGACCTACTGTACCATCTGGAACTCCAATCAAAGAAGCGCCTAATTGGTATCCCGCCGAGTCGTTGCTAGTAGGCGACGGTATCGTTGACTATGTGGTCGGCGCAGAACCAGGACCGGGGGTATTTGTTCTAGGTACCCATGATCATCCTACTCAGCAGCACTATTTAAATCTCTATAAATTGGGGGAAGGACCGTTTTATTGTTTTTATACTCCATACCATCTTTGCCATTTTGAAGTTCCAACTACTATAGCCCGTGCAGTTCTGTTTAGTGACGCCACCATTGCGCCAATTGGAGGACCGCGCGTAGATGTGGTTGCAACCGCAAAAATCGATTTAAAGTGTGATCAGACTTTGGATGGCATGGGTTATTACATGACTTATGGTCAAGCCGAAAAATCGGAAGTGGTAATCCGTGAGGCACTGCTGCCTATGGGACTTGCCGAAGGCTGCCGTCTGAAGCGGGATATTTCAAAGGACAGTGTGCTTACATACGACGACGTAGAACTTCCTATTGGACGCTTGTGCGATAAGCTAAGAACAGAGCAAAACAGCTATTTTGCTGGGAATAGAAGTCCCGCGGCAGTAGCATAGACACAATGCAGCCCAAAGCACGACAATAGAATTGGAAAGCCAATCCGGTAAGCCAAAGAATCTGTTTATAAATTAAAGTGTAGTAGCGGTGGCGTCTCTTAGACGCCACCATTTTTTTAAGGTACGCCGGGAAATCGTTCTGAATAGATCCCAATAAGTAGCTACAATCGCATAGACCGCCAAAATGATACAAGACTTAAAAGAAACGTCCGTCGCGGTGATAGAGCCGCCAAGTGGTTGGGAAGTCATCGATTTTAAAGAGCTTAATGACTACCGGGATTTATTATTTTTCCTGACATGGAGAAATGTTAAAGTCATGTACGCTCAGACTATCTTAGGATTTGCCTGGGCAATACTTAATCCATTTATACAGATCGTAATTTTCTCCGTGATTTTTGGCAAAGTCGCTAAACTAGAAACAGATGGTATCCCATACACATTATTTTCTTCTCTTGCGATTATTCCGTGGACGTATATGTCGCAAGCACTAACATTATCCAGCCAGAGTTTAGTAAGCGGTCAGGCTATGCTCGGTAAGGTATATTTTCCCCGGTTGATTTATCCTCTAACACCAGTACTTTCCAAACTCATAGATTTCGCTATCTCCTTGATATTGCTGCTAGGTGTAATGATTTACTATCGCATTGCCCCTACCTGGAACCTCATATGGTTACCTGTATTGCTAGTATTTATGATGTCTATACCGACTGGTATCGGTGCATGGTTATCCGCTTTGGCCATTCGGTATCGTGATGTAAAATTTGCTATACCATTTGCCATCAGCCTCTTGGTTTACTCAGCACCGATTCTCTACTCGGCGTCCCAAATACCTGAACAGTACCGTATACTCTATTCACTCAATCCAATAGTCGGTGTGATTGAAGGTTACCGCGCGTGTCTGCTTGGACTATCTATGCCCTGGACTTACATCCTTCCCGGGATGCTGACAGCTATAATAATATTAGTAAGCGGTGCGATGTATTTTAGAAAATTGGAACGAGTCTTTGTCGATGTAATTTAGATGCGCGCTAAAAAACATAAAGATTTCTTGGGAAAAAAATAAATAGGGCTAGATTTGCTGATGCTTAATGGAATTGGTATAGCACAACTCACAAGCCTAGTCTTTTTGATGTGAAAAAAATGTGACAGTTGCTCGAATTTTTTCCCGAGTTGATAGTTATTCACCACATTGTTTAGTGATTGCTTTGAATGAAGTTGATATAGGTGTTCTTTGAGATGATTGCTAAAGATACTGCCATAAGAGTTGAAAACATAAGTAAAATCTTCAGGATAGGATCTAAAGAGTCTAGTGAGGACAGCCTGAGTACAACGCTAATTAAGTTTGTCAAAAGCCCCTTAGAAAACTATCGCAAATACCGTTCACTCTATGACTTTCGTGATGTCATTGACAACCCGAATGACACCAACGATTCATCTGTTTTATGGGCACTCAAAGACTTATCGTTTGACGTAAAGATAGGTGAAGCGATCGGTATCATTGGGACCAACGGAGCTGGTAAATCTACACTGTTAAAAATCTTAGCCAAGATTACGCCTCCGACGCGGGGACGCGTTCAAATTCGTGGGCGAATTAGCAGTCTATTAGAAGTCGGAACAGGATTTCACCAAGAACTCAGCGGTCGAGAAAACGTTTATTTAAATGGCACAATTCTCGGTATGACCAAAAAGGAAGTAACTCAGAAATTTGATGAAATCGTGGAGTTTTCTGGTGTAGAGAAATTCCTAGATACTCCAGTAAAACGGTACTCCAGTGGAATGAGGGTACGCCTAGCCTTTGCAGTTGCAGCACATCTAGAACCGGAAATTTTAATCATTGATGAAGTATTGGCTGTTGGTGACGCGAATTTTCAAAAAAAATGTTTAAATAAGATGCAAGATGTAGGTCAACACGGGCGCACCGTATTATTCGTGTCGCATAGCATGCCTGCGATTACACGGCTTTGCGAACGCGTTATACTCTTGAATGAAGGAAGTTTGCTCATGGACGGTGTAGCACATGAAGTCGTTCACTCTTATCTGCACTCTGGTCAGGGAATCTCCGGGGCAAGAGAATGGCCTGAACTTATGGATGCCCCCGGCAATAGTACGGTTCGATTGCGATCAGTACGCATAAAGGATGAGAACGAAAACACGTGTACTGCTGTAGATATACGCAAACCTGTCGGAATGGAAATGGAGTACGAAGTACTCGAAGAAGGGCACCTATTAATGCCCTATTACAATATATTTAATGACGAAGGTGTCAAACTCTGTACCGCCCATGATCAAAATAAAGAATGGCGTAATCGCCCACGTCCTGTAGGTCGCTATACTAGTACGGCCTGGATACCTGGAAATCTCCTTAACGAAGGAACAATTTATGTGGGACCCGCCATGAGGGGATGGGAATCGCATATTCTCCACTTTAGTAAACGGGAAGCCGTAGCTTTTCAAGTGATCGACACAATGGAGGGAGATAGCACAAGAGGTGATTTTGCCGGGTATCTATCTGGCGCAATCCGACCTCAATTACACTGGGAGACTCGGCAACTCTGAACCAATACTTTCTTCTAACCAATGCGTCATAGAAAAGTTCTTAAAGAAGATTTCAAACACAAGAAATCACAGAAACGAAATGAAGAACAATACATGCCTTACACTTTCGAAATAAACTTCAATTATGAAATCGTAGTAATGCCAACTTGCGCTTTGCCGTGTCGATATCTCAGGTGAATAAGTGTATCCGGTAGTAGAGTTTGGTGCAAAATTCTGACTCTATATAATAAGTTTTCCTATATATTTTTCAGTCTCTCACTATAGCTAGGTATTGTGCAATTGTTGTGAATATCGCAACTTTCAAACCATTTGGGATAAACAATCAATTCGTTGAGCGCTATGTTCTCCGGAACTATTATTTAGCGAAGCTATATTATACTCTTTTAATCCTCTTTACGGATTTGCGAGAGAGGGACCCTATTATAGTATTTCAAATGGGCAAAGTCGGTTCCACCTCAATTGTTACGTCTTTAGAATCATTGAACTTAGGTAGACCTATTTTTCACGTACATGCACTCGTCGCGGCTCATCGAAAGCATTCTGAAGTGCGTATTAATTTGTCACCCAGGCAATATTTTAAGAGGAGTAAAAACGCGCTAATTAGCCAATATTTGGAAAAAGAAATACATAGAAGTAGAAAACGAAAAGCCAGTCAACTTAAAAAAAAATGGAAAGTCATTACCCTGGTTAGAGATCCAGTTGCACAGAATATTTCTTCGTTTTTCCAAATTGTAGATCTATATGTAGAAAATGTATATGAACGTTACCATAACAAACAATTGGAAATCAAAGAACTCACAAGCTTATTTCTCGAACAGTATTCACCAGATTGCATTTTCAATAACTGGTTTGATCTTGAGTTGAGACCAGTATTTGGTATCGACGTTTACGCCAGTACGTTTCCAAAAACTAAAGGATATGAGATCTATCATGGAGAAATTGCTGATGTATTGTTATTAAAACTTGAAAATCTTAACCAATGTGTCAGTGAAGCATTTTATCATTTTCTAGGACTTGAAAAATTTACGCTTATCAATAAGAACATAGCGCAAAACAAAAAATACTCTTCCGCTTATAAGGAATTTAAGAACACTGTATCTTTACCTAATTCATATATTGATGCCATATACGCTTTGAAACAGGTACAGCATTTTTATACCCAAGAAGAAATTGAAGGATTCAGAACCAAGCTTAAAATTCAAACGAGTAGAATAAATTGAACATCCTTCACGTTCACTCAAGTGACCACCTTGGTGGAGGCGGAGGCACGGTTGCCATGGAACGCCTTCACCAAGGATTACTGGATGCGGGTGTAGATTCTCGGATACTATGCGGACGCAAGACTACACGCTCAGCTTTTTCTAAGCCTATCCCTGGATCCAGTATATTAAAAAGTGTTGAATCAATTCTTGGTAAAGTAACTTACGAACTCGGTTTAAACGATATTCATTATCTTACGAGTTTCAAGGTAATGGGTATGGAGGAGTATCGACGCGCTGATATATTGCATTTTCACGGGACCCACGGATATTTTAATTATCTCGCCCTACCACAGTTGGTAAAACATAAACCTGCCGTTTTTACGCTTCATGACATGTGGCCACTCACAGGACATTGTTCCTATAGTTATGATTGCGAACGTTGGAAAATTGGTTGTGGACAATGTCCCTATCCAGAAGCACATCCTGCGATAAAACGAGATAATACACGACTGGAATGGAAATTAAAGAATTGGGTTTACAAACATTCACACTTAACAGTTGTGGTGTTATGTAACTGGCTCAAACAAATTTCGGAACAAAGTTTACTTAAAAGATTTCCGATACATAACATTCCAAATGGTTTGGATTTGAATGTTTATCGACCGCTTGATAAAGGAAAATGTCGCACAATTTTAGGCATATCAGAATGCAGTGAGGTGTTAATGTTTGTCTCTCTACAACTCAACGACCGTCGTAAGGGCACCGATTTGCTTCTTCAAAGTCTAAAATCTTTACCACAGTCCTTAAAAAAAGATATGGTTTTGCTAACACTAGGTGAAGGTGGGCAGATATTTTCTGATCTTGTGGGAATTAAAACCTTAGATCTAGGGTACGTACGTAACGACCATCTAAAAGCCATCGCCTATTCAGCAGCCAGTCTATTTGTACTTCCGACACGTGCAGATAATCTACCTCTCGTGCTACAAGAAAGCATGGCTTGCGGTACTCCTATGGTATCGTTCAACGTAGGGGGAGTTCCTGAGCTAGTCCGACCGGGACTTACCGGATGTCTGGTAGAACCGGAAAATGTAGAGCAACTGGCAAAACATATATTAGAACTACTGGAAGACGAATCACACCGCACCTATTTAGCGCAAAAATGCCGTGAAATAGCGACAACAGAATATAGTATTGGCCAGCAAGTTCAAAGTCATATTCATATGTATAAAGATTTGTTACATTAGCGTCATCCTCAAGACATTCGTTTTACACTTCTATCTAATTACTGGACAGTGCCAAGTTCTCAGGCTGAATTTCCCTTTGCTTGGGATCAACAGATACAGTGTTAGATGCCACGTTATCACAGAATTAAATCCGCCAATGCATTTGTGGAATGGCTAGCAGGGCGAGCGCATATAAACTTGCGTAATACAAATAACTGGACAGTGCCAAGTTTTACCCGTTGAGAGATTATGCAGCTAACTGTAAATGCGGGCATCGCTCAAAGTCGATTCTGTCGAGGATGAATTTCTTGAAGTC
This sequence comes from uncultured Gammaproteobacteria bacterium, assembly GCA_963731655.1. Classification (GTDB taxonomy): domain Bacteria; phylum Pseudomonadota; class Gammaproteobacteria; order JAAEPA01; family JAAEPA01; genus CAVSWL01. The sequence goes on from CAVSWL010000006.1 coordinate 237,639, forward strand.
ATGCTCATCGGGGTTATCCAAGAGAAATTCAGGTAGCGTATTTCGCAGTGCCTGAGCGACCACCGCTTCCGAAGGTGGTTGAGCCGGATTCATGGTCCGCAGCCAGCTACGAAAATGCGCCCATACATCACGACGAAAATAGAACGCCAAATATTGCAGCAGCCCTTGGGCGATGCAACCGAGCTGGACGTAGCGATGGTAGGCGGCGAGTTTACGGTGTACGTGATCGCGGTACGGTTTGGATTTGCGATGCAGATACTGATTACCGGAGCGGCGAGCGATCGGCGTCATGGTCATCATCCAGAAATGGTAGGCATAGGCGCCCAGCGTATGCAGGGCTTGCTTGAAAGCGACCTCGATCTTGAACCGATAACCGTAACAGGCGATCAACTCCAAGGCACTGAGTGATCGATCGGTACCCATCACAATTAAGCGCCCGCGCGTGGGATGCTCGATCAGGACAAAGCGTACGAGTTGTCCGATGGGTCGCCAGAGCAGATCGATCGTGTAATAGCGCAACCTGATGTCGGTTTCACTATAGACGGGGCTGGGTGCCTCGATAAACTGCTTGGCTCGTGCGCGCCACAAATCGCGAAGACGCACTTTATCGCCATACACCTTAGGACGACCCCGACGACGTATTTGGGGTGGCAGCGCGGGGTAATACGCCACGGCGGTGCATTTAAGGCGGGTGATCACATGATGGCCCTGGGCGAGAAGAGGTCGCAGCACTTTACGGCTGGCATAATAGGCATCGACAATCAGCACGGTGGGGGCATTGATGTGACCCACGAGCTGCAGAAAAAGCAAAGCAAATTTGTCCAGCAGTGTTCGCCGGTCGCGGTTAGTCAACACCACGCCCTCATGAATGCGACTGGCTAACGGCACACAGCATAGCTGTCCCAAGGGGCCGCGTGCCAGCAAGCCTAGCGCTTGAAACGAATGCCCGAAGATATAGGTCGGCTTGGAATTGTTCTGCGAGCTTTGATGCAGCTTCTTGACCGCAGGCATCTTTTTGCCTTCTTTGGCCACCTTCAACCCGTCACCGATCAGCACCAGGCGGTTGCCCACGCGATAGGGCGTGAATAACCTCAGCACCTGCTCGGTCCATACGCCGGTCAGCCCCTCCAGATCTAGACCCGAGGTATGAAAGACGTGCAACAGGCGCCGGTAGACCTTGGGCTTTAGCCCCAGTACACGCACGATACTGCTCACGCCCGCCAGATCCGCTCGAATCGATAGGCCCGCCAGCACCAGGCTCATCCACAGAAAGGTGCGACGCCGAGCGCAGGCCCCGCGTAGCTCTTGAACACAGCGAAACCAGGCCAACCAAAGCGCCATGGTATACTCCCAGGGGTCAAATGCAGACGCCCCGTAGGGTGATGTTTTGCGCGAAAGATTTCAATCACTATCGATCCCCATGAGTCGCTCAACACGATGGCCATCTTGAGCACGGTGATTAGGGTCGCGGCCATCATCTGGGTCATTGCACAGTTGTTGACCACTCGCAAAAGAGCACGTCAGGGTGAAATCGTCGTTCCCCCATTGTTTGCGGCGACACTTGTTTTTATCCTGTTTATTCTCGTTGCCTGGATCATGGGCGCCTCCCCGCTGCACCTGTTATGGTTGTTTCCTCTGAGCTTCGTGCTGGGAATCGCCGTGCTGCTGTTCCCAGGGGTCAACTGCGGGTCATGGCATGTCACTGGCTGTTGGCCGGACTTAAGGGTCGCCATGAATCCTAGCCATTCCACAAAACCATTGGCAGATTCATTTCGGTGATAACGTGTCATCTAACACTGCATCTGTTGATCTCAAGCAAAGGGAAATTCAGCCTGAGAACTTGGCACTGTCCAGAAATAAGATAGGAGATTATCACGAGAAAGCCCATAGGAGATTCTCGTGACTGCGAACCTAATTGAACATTTTGCCTCGTTAGAAGATCCGCGTATTGATCGCAATAAAAGTCATGCGTTAATCGATATCATAGTGTTGACCGTCTGCGCCGTGGCCAGTGGTGCTGACGGCTGGGAGGCGATTGAGCAGTTTGGCAAAGAAAAACTCGAGTGGTTACGCCAGTATATTGCGCTGGAGAACGGCGTGCCCTCGCACGATTGTATCGCCTACGTTCTGAGCCGAGTCTCACCGCCAAAATTCCGGGAGTGTTTTATGAGTTGGACTCATTCCCTGACGGAGGAAGCGGGGGGCGAAGTGATTGCCATCGATGGCAAGACAGCGAGAGGCTCGCGCGATCGCAAACACCACCGCAGCCCTCTGCACATGGTCAGTGCTTGGGCCTGTCACAATCGGCTGGTGCTAGGCCAAGAGGCCACAGATGAGAAATCCAACGAAATTACAGCGATACCGAAACTGCTGGCGTTGCTGGAGCTCAAAGGGTGCCTTGTGACCCTCGATGCGATGGGCTGTCAACGCGCCATTGCAAAACAGATCATTGATCAGGGAGGCCATTACGTCTTGGGGCTCAAAGGCAACCAGGGAGCGCTGCATGAGGCCGTCGAAGACTTTTTCACCGTGGCTCAAGCCAATCAGTTTGCGGGGGTCGCGCACGATTACCTAGAGGAAATCGATAAAGATCATGGCCGGCTCGAAATACGGCGTTATTGGATTACCGAAGAGCTGCGCACACTGCCCGACGTCCAGAACTGGGAAGGCTTACGCAGCATCGGTAGGGTGGAACGGGAATGTTTGCAAGGTGATACACGCACCGTTGAGCAGCGCTACTTCCCCTCTGTGTCAACCTATGACTAGACAATCACTTTCAGAGATAACATAACGTGAGTTCGACGTAAGAAGGGTGCTCCACACCGATTATCCTAGGCGATAAACTAATAGGTTCAGTGTGTCACGAATGGGGAGGCGGGTGTGATGATCGATTTAGACCAGGTCTTTTGTGATGTCGATGATTTCAACGCCGAGTTTGAACCGCTGTGGAAGGAACAACTCCTTCAGGCCGGCGAGGTCAAGCGGTGCAGAGACTCGAGTCTGTCGCTGAGCGAAGTGATGACGATTATCATAGCCTTTCATAGTTCGAACTATCGGACTTTCAAGCATTTTTATATGGACTATGTCATGAAACATCTGCACCGGGCCTTTCCAGATTTAGTCAGCTATAACCGCTTCGTGGAGTTAATGCCGTCGGCGCTCATTCCCCTGTGCAGCTATCTTCATAGCCGTCAAGGGCGCGTCAGCGGTATTAGCTTTATCGACTCGACGCCGATCATCGTCTGTCATCCCAAACGGGCCCATTCGCCCCAGTTGTTTGCGGAGGAGGCTCAATGGGGCAAGAACTCGGTGGGCTGGTTTTATGGCTTCAAGTTGCATCTGATCATCAACGACGAAGGCGAGCTGTTGTCGGTCAAGCTAACCCCAGCCAACGTCGATGACCGCACGCCGGTGCCGGATATGACGCGTGACCTGTTCGGTAAACTGTTTGGCGATAAAGGGTACATCTCCCAGAAACTCTTCGAGTTGTTGTTTGGCCGCGGGGTGCAGATCATCACCAAGCTGAAAAAAACCATGAAAAACAAACTTATACCCTTAATGGACAAGCTGCTCACACGCAAACGCGCGCTCATCGAGACGGTCAACGATCAACTTAAGAATATCTCTCAGATCGAGCATACCCGCCATCGAAGTGTTTTCAATTTCATGGTCAACTTGATCGCCGGTCTTATCGCCTACACCTATCAGGACAAAAAGCCCTCCCTCAACCTTCGCGTTACCTCGGCCGATCAGCTGCCAATCCTTGTGTAAGTTACGTCGAACTGACGTTAACATAGATTTGAGGGCGCCAAAGCAGTGGACCTTTTAGTCATGCCAAAACCAGTAACCGATACTGTACCTGATAGCCAAGTCAAACCCGACCCAGTTCTTGAGAAGCGCACGCGTCGTCCCTTTAGCGCTGAGTACAAACTGCGCATCGTTCAGGAAGCCAATGCGTGTCAGCACGGCGAACTGGGTGCGTTGCTTCGTCGTGAGAAGCTTTATTACAACCAAATCCAACAATGGCGTCGTGAGTTTGACCAAGGCGGCGTGGAATCCTTGTCCCAAACAGCGCCTGGGCCTAAACCCAAATTCACACTGGAGCAGCGCAAAATCGCCGAGCTGGAGAAAAAGATTAAGCGTCTTGAACATCAGCTACAGCTTAAAGATGATTGCCTAGCGCTCCAAAAAAAAGCCTTGTCGATGCTCGATCACCAGCAGAACGAAGGCGACGCATGAACGTTATTGTGGAACACAAGCCTGAGCATTTACCGCTGAGCATGGCCTGTAAACAGTTGGACGTCAATCGCAGTAGCCTCTATGTACGCCAATCGGTGTCAAAGGCCACGGTAGAAAGCCTCCTGAAGGTTTCTGCCCCCAAGGCTCCGCAACCACGCGCCTTGAGTCCTGAGGAGCGAGAACAGGTGCTTGCCACCCTCAACAGCGATGAGTTCTGCGACCAGCCCCCACCACAGGTCTACATGACGCTTCTTGAACGTGGCCAATATCTCTGTTCAGTCAGCACCCTGTACCGCGTGTTACGTGAGCAAAGACAAAGCGGTGAACGACGCCAACAGCGTCCAGCACAGCATCACGCCATGCCCAGAGTGGTCGCGACCGAACCCAATCAGGTCTGGACATGGGATATCACCAAGCTGGCTCTGAAGCCGCGCGGCGTCTATCTCTCGCTGTATGTGATCATCGATCTGTTTAGCCGCTTTGTCCTGGCTTGGATGCTCTCGCGCAAGGAGAACAGCGCTTTGTCACAACAACTGATGCGTGAGGCGATGACGCGCTACCCCCATGCCGCTCAATCTCGGGTTATCCACCAGGATAGAGGCTCGCCGATGATCGCCCGTGGCTTTCTGGATGTACTCGGTGAAATGGGCGCCACCGCCAGTCACAGCCGCCCCAGGGTCAGCAACGATAACGCCTTCAGCGAGAGCCAATTCAAAACCATGAAGTACCAACCCGATTACCCAGGACGCTTTGATCACTATGCCCAGGCTGAACGGTGGTGCCAGGACTACTTTGATTGGTACAACTTCAGCCATCATCATAGCGCCTTGGCGGGCTTTACACCCGAGCAAGTGTTTACGCAACGTTATCGGGAGCTGGCCGTGCAACGCGATCAGGTCATGAGTGCTGCGTTCAAGGAACACCCGGAGCGATTCGTTCATGGTCAACCGAAAATTAAACGGCCTCCGCAGGTGGTTGCCATTAACCCCATCTATCGAGAGGACGGCAGTATTGAGACTGAAAACGGCGTCAATTTTCCAACCTTAACCGCAGCAAAGAAGTCTGTAAATCTACATTAATTGAAAATTAAGTGTCTAAAAGAGGTTGACATCTTCCGCTTCATCAACTCGATCCCGGCCCAGGCCAAGCCTTTTGCCGTTGCGGTGCGGGGACATTGGGGTGTCGAGAATCCTCTGCATTGGCGATTGGATGTCGTTTTTGGCGATGACGCCAGCCGTATCCGTAAAGGCCATGGCCCGGCGATTATGACCAGCATTCGTCACCTTTGCATGAATCTGTTTGAACGTGAAGCCTCTTCCATGAGCCTCGCCAAAAAGCGTCGCAAGGCCGCCTGGAATGATAACTACCGCGCTAAGGTCATCTTTTCATGAAAATTTAAATGCGCTCGCCCTGGAATGGCTAGGATTCATGGCGACGCTTAAGTCCTGCCAACAGCCAGTGACATGCCATGACCAGCAGTTGAACTGCCGGGAAAAACAGTATCGCGATTCCCAGCACAAAGCTCAGCGGAAACAGCCATAACAGGTGCAGCGGGGAGGCGCCCATGATCCAGACAACGAGAATAAACAGGGTAAAAACAAGTGTCGCCGCAAACAATGGGGGAACGACGATTTCACCCTGACGTGCTCTTTTGCGAGTGGTCAACAACTGTGCAATGACCCAGATGATGGCCGCGACCCTAATCACCGTGCTCAAGATGGCCATCGTGTTGAGCGACTCATGGGGATCGATAGTGATTGAAATCTTTCGCGCAAAACATCACCCTACGGGGCATCTGCATTTGACCCCTGGGAGTATACCATGGCGCTTTGGTTGGCCTGGTTTCGCTGTGTTCAAGAGCTACGCGGGGCCTGCGCTCGACGTCGCACCTTTCTGTGGATGAGCCTGGTGCTGGCGGGCCTATCGATTCGAGCGGATCTGGCGGGTGCGAGCAGTATTGTGCGTGTACTGGGGCTAAAGCCCAAGGTCTACCGGCGCCTGTTGCACGTCTTTCATACCTCGGGTCTAGATCTGGAGGGGCTGACCGGCGTATGGACCGAGCAGGTGCTGAGGTTATTCACGCCCTATCGCGTGGGCAACCGCCTGGTGCTGATCGGTGACGGGTTGAAGGTGGCCAAAGAGGGCAAAAAGATGCCTGCGGTCAAGAAGCTGCATCAAAGCTCGCAGAACAACTCCAAGCCGGCCTATATCTTCGGACATTCGTTTCAGGCCTTGGGCTTGCTGGCACGTGGACCCCTTGGGACAGCCGCGCTGTGTGCCGCTGGCCAGTCGCATTCATGAAGGCGTGGTGTTGACTAACTGAGGTGGACTCCATCCATT
>CAVSWL010000007.1:0-308540 GCA_963731655.1 uncultured Gammaproteobacteria bacterium
TTTGCTGGTGGGACCCCATCAAGAAACAAGCCAGAGTATTTTGACGGCAGCAATCCGTGGGTCAAATCTGGGGAAGTGAATAGAAAACGAATAACTTTTACAGAAGAGCATGTCTCAGATGATGCAATAAAGAATAGTAGTACACGGTGGGTGGACAAAGGTTCAGTCTTGGTTGCTATGTATGGTGCCACTGCTGGAAAGGTGGCAATGCTTGAGATTGACGCAACAATAAACCAAGCAATATCTGCTGTCGTGGGAAGACCTGGAGCAGCAGACAATTGGTTTCTCCTACATGCCTTGGAACAGAATGCCGCTTCTCTGCTTAATGCGGTACAAGGTTCGGGACAACCGAATCTGAGCGGCACTCTCATCAAAGAGTCCGAACTTCAGACACCACCATCATCCGAACAACAAAAAATCGCATCCATCCTCACTTCGGTTGATGAAGTCATCGAGAAGACCGAAGCACAAATCGGCAAGCTGCAAGACCTGAAGAAAGGGATGATGCAGGAATTGCTGACCAAGGGCATCGGTCACACGGAGTTCAAGGACAGTCCGGTTGGCAGGATTCCGAAGGAGTGGAAATTGAGATGCTTAAAGGACAGTCATCACGGAAACGCATAACTGACGGGACTGCATCAAGCAGTCAAGACTTCTCCTGATGGGAATATCCCGTTCCTGTATATATCGTGTATTCAAGACGAAGAGATACATTGGATTAACGCTGCCCGAATAACTGAAGCCGTGTATGAAGTTGCGTCAAAAGGAAGAAAGGCAGAGAAAGGGAGATCATTCTTTACACAGTGGCAGTAGGCGTCATTTATGGAAATACTTCTGTTGTTTGTCGATGAATTGTCTGTTCAGCTTCCAGCGTCATATTGCAATAATTCAACCCAAGAATGAGACTTAGTGGAGTCAGCGATATGTTTTGTCAGTTTCTCAATAGCACTGTAGGCAGGACACAAGCGGACAAAGCTGCCGTTGATAATGCTGCAACTCACTTGTCACTCTCGGAGAATTTGGAAGAGATTCCTGATTCCGTTACCATCCAATGAAGAGCAAGAATCAATAGCGATCAGGATTTCTGTTGAAAATCGACTTGGAAATCACGAAAAGCAAACAAACTGAGTTCGTCTTAACAATATAAAGAAAGCCCTCATGCAAGACCTTCTCACCGGCAAGGTCAGGGTTAAGGTGACACACCATGCTCCAGCCGGATGAGTACGACAAGGTAGAACTTCCCGCTCTTGAGCAACTTCAAGCGTTGGGATGGACCTATGTCCCCGGTGCCGACCTGTCCCCGGAATCATCCACCGAACGGCAGTACTACCGGGATGTGGTACTGCAAGACCGGCTGACCACCGCCATCCGGCGAATCAACCCGTGGATCAGCGAGGAAAACCTGCGCAAGGTGGTGCGGGATCTTCGCTTCCAAGGCGTTGAGCATCCTACGCTGATCGAGACCAACCAGACCCTTTGGGAAACGCTGGTGCAGTACATCAGCGTGGAGCAGGACCTGGGCAAAGGCAGGAAGGGGCAGACGGTCAAAATCATTGATTTTGAGAACCCCGACAACAACGAATTCCTCTGCGTCAACCAGTACAAGGTGGAAGGACCCCACCAGAACATCATCCCGGACATCGTGCTGTTCGTGAACGGCCTGCCGCTGGCGGTGATTGAGTGCAAGTCGCCCTACATCACCAACCCGATGGAAGCCGGTATCGACCAGTTGCTGCGCTATGCCAATCGCAGACAGCCGCATGAAGACGAAGGGGCCGAGCGGCTGTTCTGGTACAACCAGATCATGGTCTCCACCCACCGGGACCGGGCACGGGTGGGCACCCTCAGTTCCCGAATGGAACACTATCTGGAGTGGAAGGACCCGTACCCGCTGACCCTTGACCAAGTGGCGGCACAGTTTCAGCCGGATGCGGCCAACCAGCCGGTCTACGGGGAAGAGCTAAAGGTGGCCGACCCACCCGGTGAGTATGGTCTGGTGAACTCTCAGCAAGTGCTGATAGCGGGACTCTTCAACCGGAAGAACTTCCTTGACCTGATTCAGAACTTCACCGTGTTTGAGACCGTGGACGGTCGGACGGTGAAGAAACTGGCTCGCTACCAGCAGTACCGTGCAGTCCACAAGACCATCCACCGGCTGAAGACCGGCAAGACCCGCAAGGAGAAAGGGGGCGTCATCTGGCACACCCAAGGCTCCGGCAAGTCCCTGACGATGGTCTTCCTTGCCCTGAAACTCCGTAGAGACCCCGACCTTCGGGACTACAAATTGGTGTTCATCACCGACCGGACCCAGTTGGACCAACAGCTAACCAGCACCTTCAACCGGGCACAAGGAGAAACGGTCTATCATGCCGATTCCGTAGCCAACCTAAAGGAATTGCTGCAGAAGGACTCTTCGGACCTGGTGACCGCCATGATGCAGAAATTTCAGGAAGGGGAAGAAAATTTCGACTTCCCGGTACTCAACGAATCGGATCGCATCATCGTGCTGGCGGACGAGGCCCACCGGACCCAGTACGGTACCCTCGGGGTCGCCATCAATTCCGCTCTGCCGAATGCCCCGAAGATCGCCTTCACCGGCACCCCGTTGATTAAGTCCCGCAAGACCCACAACGAATTCGGTTCGTACATCGACCAGTATACGATTGAACAGGCGGTGGCCGACGGTGCCACGGTGCAGATCCTCTACGAAGGCCGGGAGGCACAGACCAAGGTCACCGGAGACTCACTGGACACGCTGTTTGAAGCATACTTCTCCGAAAAGTCCGACGAGGAAAAAGCCGCTATTCAGCGAAAGTACGGTACCGAACTGGCCGTGCTGGAAGCCCCGCAACGCATCCGCTGGGTCTGCATCGACCTGCTGAAGCACTACAAGGAACACATTGCTCCCAACGGCTTCAAAGCCATGATTGTCACCTCATCCCGACGGGCGGCGGTGCTGTACAAGGAGACCTTGGACGAACTGGGTGCCCCACCATCGGAATGCATCATTTCCGGTAACCATAACGACGAAACTTTCTTTACCCCATACACCGACCCGACCCAGCACAAACTCGCCATCGAGAACTTCAAGAAGCCCGTCTCCGAGCACCCGCTGAGCTTCCTTGTGGTCAAGGACATGCTGCTGACCGGCTTCGATGCCCCCGTCTGTCAGGTGATGTATTTGGACAGGAAGCTGCGGGAACACACGCTGCTTCAAGCCATTGCCCGGGTGAATCGCACCTATCCCGGCAAATCCCGTGGGTTCATCGTGGATTACTACGGGTTATCAGCGACTACCTGACCGAAGCCTTGGAGATGTTCAGCACCGAAGACGTTGCCGGTGCCCTGAAGGACCTGAAGGACGAGATTCCGAAGCTGAAGGCCACCCACACCCGGGTGATGCGGCACTTCAAGAAAGTGGACCCGAACGACATCGATGCCTGCGTGCTGGCTTTGGAAGACGATGACGTGCGCCAGCAGTTTGAGATCGACTTCAAGCGGTTTGCCAAGCAGATGGACATCATCATGCCGGACCCGGCGGCAAAACCGTATCTGGCGGATCTGAGGTTCTTAGGCAAGGTGAACCACGGTGCCAAGAACCTGTACCGGGACTCTCAGCTTGACCTTGCGGGTGTGGGTGCCAAGGTCCGTCTCCTGATTGACGAACATATTCGTGCCACCGGCGTGGATCCGAAAATTCCTCCCGTGGACCTGTTGGCGGCGGACTTCAAGAAGAAGCTCAACGAACACAAGTCGGACCGTGCCAAGGCATCCGAAATCGAACACGCCATCAAGCACCACATTGACGTGAATCTGGACGATGACCCGGAGTACTATAAATCCCTATCCGACAAGCTGAAAGCCATCATCGAGAAGCATCAGGAGCATTGGGACGAACTGGTGCAACGGCTGCTGGACTTCCGGGGCAACATCGAAAAGAATCACAAGGAGCAAGCTCAAGACCTGGGTCTATCGGAGACCCAGTTTGCCTTTCACAATATCCTGATGGCCGAAATTGCCCGTGTACGAAACAACGAATCGATGGACGAAGCCACCCATGAGGAAGTCATCGCAGTGACCAAGGATTTCGTAGCCCTGCTGAATGAAGCCACCCGCATCGTGGACTTTTTCAAGAAGCAGGACGAAGTCAAGCGGATGAAGAAGAACATCAAGCGCAGAATCGTGGATTCGTCGTTCGATGACCCGCCGCTGCGGACGGCGGTGATGGATCGCTTTATGGAACTGGCGAGGGTGAAGTTCAAGGCATGACCACCCCGGCCGGTGAAGTCATTCACGGCAAGGGATTCGATGCCGAAGTCATCCGCACCAACCGCAGGAAGACCGCAACTCTGAAAATCGTGGAAGGCAAGGTTTCCGTGGTGGTGCCCAAGTCCACCAGCAAGGACAAGGTGGAAGCACTGGTCAACCGGAAAACACGGTGGATTCGGGAGAAGTTGCTGCTGCAGAGGGAACACCACCACCGAAGCTCAAGGAGTACGTCAGCGGGGAGTGCTTCACCTATCTGGGACGAAATTATCGGCTGAAGGTGGAATCCGGTACAGAGAAGTCCGTGAAGCTGAAGGATGGCAGGTTCGTGGTGCAGGTTCCCCCCTCAGTGCAGAAGCGGGACCAGTACGTGCAGGAGTGCCTTAACCGAGTGGTACCGGGCACATGCCTTGGAGAAAGTTACGGGAGAAGGTACAGCGGTATTCCAAGGTGGTGCAGGTGTCTCCTTCGTCCGTGGGCATCAGGACCTTCTCAGGGACGTTGGGGAAGTTGTAGCACCAAAGGCAACATGGAGTTCAACTGGAAGGTCATCATCGCACCGAACCGGATCGTGGACTATGTGGTGGTCCACGAACTTTGCCATCTGCACCACCACAACCACAGTCCGGAGTTTTGGAAGTGCGTGGAGCGGGTGTTTCCTGATTACGCCGAATGTAAGAGTTGGTTGAAGGAGAATGGCAAGGTGTTGATGATTTGATAGGGATTCTTGAGATTAATGTATCCCATGACTTCGCTTGTGGTCTGTATCAGCGATTATTCAGCATATCTTGATCCAGCTATCGTTCTATTCAAGCTAGAATTTAGCGAAGAGTGATTAGTGTGAGCGTAGATGCGTTAGAACCGAAGTATAGGCTGAAAACGGGGTGAAGCCGGTATTATTGTTGAGAGTTTAATCCAGTGAACATAATCCGATTGCTCGACCGATGAGAGCTTAGCTAGCAATTTTGTGGCGACCTGAAGGAGTGTTCTCTGTTAATCGCTAATTAGGCGAAGGAGCTTAGTGCATCAACAGGCAATTGCTGGAGTAACGACTCGAACCTTTTTTCATTCAGTTCTTCAGTTTGATTTTCGGCTATTTCAGTCACTAGAGCCATAACCATCTGGACACGTACGAAATCCTCGTCGCCTGATTCTGTCAGAAGCCTGTTGTAGTGGAATCGGACAAAGGGCGGCGAGTTATTCGCAAGCATTTCGCCAATGATGCGATCAAGTTTACGCAGTATCTTAGGGTCACTTGTGGTCAAACTGAGCCTCTGGGGTTTTGTCTATCGAAAGAATTTGCCGGAGTTTAGAAAAGACCCTAAAACAGTCTCTCGTCCTAAGCCCCGTACCGCAACCGAGGTCAAGGAGCCTGGACACCGATTCCCTATTTGAGACTGCTTCTTCGGTAATTCTGACTAAGAAGCACCACATTTGGTCCTGAACCGTACTTGAACGACTGTAATCTAGACCAAAAGAAACCATGTGAACTCCTAACGTACGTATCTCTGGACAGTAAGGTGCGAGGTCGGCCAGCAATTCCCGCTCATGCCTCAAGCCATTGTTGTACAAGGGGTTTAAATTTTAGTTTCCGTATGGCTTTTTTCAAAAATGGCGTTGTACAGGCCTTATTGTCAAATCTCGCCGGGAATTGCTGGAGGTCGGCCGGAAATTTCGTTATCCGACTTTGGTCTCAATAATAGTAATGTTCATTAATCTTGTACGTATCATTTTCTTTGATTATTCCGACCACGACAATCGTTTCGCCTTTTTCAAAAACTACCTTCCATACGAAGCGTGTACAACCCGGCTTGAAATCTTTCAGAGCACAAAGGTAGTAGCGTTTTTGGTAAGCTCCCATCTCATCTGACATATTATCAAGAGCCATTGAAAACTTCTCTTTTGTATAGGAATCATCAATACTGAGACTGAAATTCTTCATATATTTGCCATAATCTCTCTCAATCTCTGCCTTCAATAATAAATCAAGATATTGTTCTGCAATTCTATGAAGATCGTTGTTTGTCATTTTTATGATCACCTTTGCAGCAGATAACGCCTAAAATCACCGGTTGCAGTGCTTGGAGCGAAGCGGAGGGTATTGCAATCCGAGTGCATTTACTTGTTAACCATGCAGTTCGCTATATCTTCGATCGTACTCTGAGCGATCATCATCGAATCTAAACTGAGACCCACGATCAAAATCACCCACAAGTCTCTTTACACCGCTATATGAGAAGTCTATGTGATACTTGCCTTCAGATGATAGGCTAATATCACAGACATCCCATTTTTTCCCTTCACTCTCTCCCATTAAGGTTCTAAGGCGTATAAACATATCCTCTATTTCTATTGGAAGGGAGATATCTTTAGATATTACATGCTCAGACTGTTTGTTAAGAGAAAAGCTTATAGTGTTCACTATTGGACTATTAGTAGTGCCGTCGGCTATCTCAATGTTCACGCCCAAAATATTCCAATCAGATGTTGGCAGCATGGAAAGAGCCGATGCAATCTTATTGCATAAAACTATTTTCTCGTTCATAGTCTGTGTGCAAATTTACCTGGTGTTTAACGCAACCCATAACGGTTAGCAAAAAGCAGAATGATAAACGAGAGGTGCTTTTGCTACCCGAGTTGATGAGCTTGTTATGTCGCATTATCAAAACCTATAATACGTCATGGAGCTTTTCTGATACGGATTCCATCCCTAGTTTTTCTAACATTGATTCAACCAATATTTTTTCATCCTTCGGTGGCAATTTTACCAATTCAAAGAGCTTTTCTATGGTCAAATCATAATATTTGACACTCTCTTTACATTCTTTCAAAGCGTCAATGAAGTGTTCAATCCGCCAGGATTTTTGATCTTCGTTTTCAAGGGTCAACTCTTCCTCCTGACCTAATCCACTGAGTACATCAAAACAATATTGAAGCCACAAGCGATGGCGAATTTCAGCGGGGATAACCTCTACAGGAGAAATAATGCCTTTCGGTAAGGATAGATCTTGGGCATGTTCTTCAAGACATTCCACTAACCTCGACCAATCTTCATGATAGATCTCATCATAGATTTCATATGTTGTAAAAGGATCAAGTATCAATTTCGGAACAACTTTCTTGATAGTTTCATACCAAGGTTCACTTGGACGCTCCAATCCATCAATGTATAAAATCAATTCATCCTCATCGTCGGAAAAACTTATTAGTTCATCCAAAGCTTCCTCTTGCTTCTTGGTTAGGGGCAATCCCTGTTCATTACGTACAACCGCCTCCCATCGGAGAAAATACCCTCTTTCTATACTATATATTAAATTATTTAAGCATTCTCCAATACCCCACTCTGTATTTAAATCGTGGTCTTTAAGAAAATCATATACAGGTATATCCTGATTGTGAAGGATTTTGGGGAGAGGAGCTTCCGTAATATCCTTTTTACCTATATTAGATTTATTCTTCGTTTTTCTGGGTATTCTCTTCTTTCTTTTAGCCATAATTCCTATACCTATTTTTTTAACAAGTCAAGACTAAATAACAATAGCCATAACAAAGAAAGCGTAAAAATACGCCAGCATTTTTGCGTCCGTGTTCATAGCTTTGTTATAAGAAATTTCTCACGAGAAATGCTAAATACCATAAAATTACGACATATTATTTTTATTTAAAGCCATTCTTTTAATTAGAGCTATATTTTTTCTTTATTATCGATCAAAGAAACATACCATAGATTTTGATCGTCATTTTTATAATCAAAGGAAAATTGATATTTTGTAAAAGTATTCACATGAATTTCACTGAATGCATCTTCAATTATTGATTTCAGCTCAGATTGACTTTTATTTTCTATTCTCAGAATTTCAGATAGTTTAAGTAATGATATTTTTAATTTCATTTTTTCTCCCATGAGACAAAAAGGCATCTGTCAATGAGAAATATAGCCCTTTTGTAATTGGGGAAAGGCTTCCAGCACCAAAATTCATTTTGTCTATGAGTTCCTGGGCAAAATTGTTTTCAACCATTTTCATTCCAACGAAGTTGATTTTTAACCGTGTGTCAATTTAAATATTGGATCCTTATAAGCTCGGTAAAACTTGTCCATTCTTTTGTGCGCACTGCAATGACGTATTTAAAAATACGTTGATTTTGATGCCTTTGTTAGCACCGCTATTCAACGTACCAACTATCAACTCAAAAAAGATCTTCACCTTTCTCGGTCTCAATATATTCCCACATTTCATTCTGATGAAGCCATATAGGATCAGCATTTTGTCGTATGTATTCATCTACATGCATGCCATCTATCAGTTTCGGTCTTTCAACTCTGACTTGCTTTCCATTCCTAAAGACCCACATATACTTCTTCTGTCTTTCAGCTTTTGCCTCTTTTTTCGCACGTTTTTGCTCGGGTGTGAGCTTCCTTTTTACCTTTGCCATTATCCGACTATTCTGTAGTAGTAACGCCGCACATCGGTGGAGTTGCCGGCATCCAATTTTTCGATGAATACATTAATGTGCCGGCCCTTTTGGTGATATATTTATTAGGTTTCTTTCATCCATTTTTACAATCCCGGCTTTTATTCGTTCCCTTGCTTCTTTCTCACCTAGCTCTGATTTCATTGATTCCCACTCTAGATCATCTAAACCAAGAATAAAATCTTCAACAAAGGCCTCTATTTCCTCATCAGTATAAGGGGTTTCTCTATCATTCGCAGGATTCATCCAATCAGGTTCTGGATCGTCACCTCTATCTTTATTACTCATCACAAGCATCTCCAGTTTTGTAGGTAACTCGGGGTGCTAACAGCCAAGCATTCATATGTTGTGCGAAGCATGACGTATAAATGGCTGTTGGAGTCAGTGGCCCCGGTGCGGGCCACTGACTCATTGATAAAAGAGGATTGTGTTGCGTACGTCAGACGTTGTGTAGACCAGCCCTTGGGTTTTATTGTCGTAAGCGGACTGGCTAGAGGCGTGGGGTACATTCCCAAAATATGACGATTATGTAGGGTAAAAGGTGGCACCATACGCTCCCAAGCGAAAGCAAAAGGCCATTGGGAGAATGGCTGTGGGAGGTATGATGCCGATGAGTATTTTACACGAATTTGTGGATCGACTTTAGATCACCATGAAGAACTTTAGGAGCAAATCGATAAAGAGCAGGACTTTTCTGAGGAGGAACGGGTTCTGTGAGAGCGATTCGCTGAACAGCTCACAGCGGTATTGGCGCTGATGTTGAACCGATTCCATAAAGCGCCTGGATTGTAAGATCGGTTCAAAGAGCTAGGGACTCGGTTAGGGATGCGGTTTAGTTCACTGTTTCGCAAAGCAGCCGCCTAAGCCGAAAGAACACTTCGCTATGTGTTTTTAGAATTTTTCGTTATTGGACTTGTTTAAATTGTTGATCTTCGTTCTGCCAAGGATTTTTAACAGCATATTCCTGAAAAATCTTAATATCGGATAAATCCACTTGGAAATCGTCTTCGATTTGAATGCCCAATAAGTGATCCGATTAAAAATTCCTGATCGGCTACTAATCAAAGCGAGTACGTGTATTGCATCACTTCCATAATAAAGTTCTTCGCCCATTTTCAAAACCATGCCTTGGTCAATGTCCCAACCCATCTCGGTAATCTCCTTGAGTACATCGCTTTGATCCCTCGCATTAACCAGCACGAGCTCTCCGATATCCTTCCTTATTCTTACCAATTGGCAATAATTATCGCAGGCCGGACATTGTTTATCGTAGACGAGCAGTATTTTGCCTTTTTCACGCATCGCTTCAGTAACACATAATCGCTAAACAAACGACCTCACGGGACCGTAGGTAAACGCCACTCTCCTAATCGGATTGTTTCACCCAGTCAACCATCGATCAATTCCTTGTGCCGGAAACAATGCATCACATGATCGTTGACCACGCCCCCAGCCTGGAGGAAGGCATAGCATATGGTGCTTCCCACAAATGAAAAACCTTCTTTTTTTAAGGCCTTGCTCACTGCATCGGAAAGGGGTGTGGAACTGGGTAATTCTTGCAGCTCCTTCCATGCATTATGAATCACCTGGCCATCTGTGAACGACCAGATAAAGGAATCGAACGTACCCTGGCTTTCCCGTACTTTTAGGAAAGCCCGGGCATTGTTGACGGCGGCCCGAATCTTCAGGCGGTTGCGGATGATGGCTGGATTGTGACACGCCTTCTCAATCTCTGCCTCCGACATCCGTGCAACCCGCTCGGGATCGAAGCCATGAAAGACCTGCCTGAATGCTTCTCGCTTGTGAAGTACGGTTTTCCATGACAAACCTGCCTGAAACGCATCGAGCACTAGGAACTCGAACCATTTCCGATCCTCATGAACGGGCACGCCCCATTCTTCATCGTGATAGCGCAACATCAACGCATCATTGCCCAACCAGGCGCAGCGAGGTTTATCATCGAATGTCATCGGCAAGGCGCTTTGCGGATGAGCTGTCCGGTGGCACGCAATCGGTCCACAAGTTTCGCTTCGGCTTTCCTTCCGAATACTTCTTTGTTTATCCTATAGATCGCCACCACATCCTCCAGGCGTTCTATCCGAACGACGATCACAGACGCCACCTGACCGACAAATGAAAGATTGCCTCGTGCACCAAGGTACAAGAACCCATGAGTATGTTACTTGACCGAGTCGTTCCCTTTGGCCGTTCCCGGCGAGAGTACGAGTTGATGTTTAAGCTTTCCGAGGAGGACCTTAGCAAACGATTCCTCGGCTGCGGCGATGGACCCGCCAGTTTCAATGCCGAGATGACCGCTGACGGCTATTCCGTCGTCTCGATAGACCCTATCTACCAGTTCACGGGGCAACAAATCAAGCACCGATTCGAGGAAAGCCTAGATGGGGTGCTCGACCAGGTCAAGGCAAGACCGGATTGCTGGACGTGGAAGTACCATCGGAACATCGAGGCTCTACGTAGCAATCGGTGCCTGGTGATGGATAAGTTCCTCGCCGACTACGAAACCGGACGTCAGCAGGGACGATACCGGATCGCTGCGCTGCCGGATCTACCGTTTCGGGACGGTGAATTCGAACTCGCCTTGTGCTCGCATTTTCTGCTTCTCTACTCCGATCTTTACTCGGAGGATTTCCACGTCACCTCGGCGCTTGAACTCTGCCGAGTCGCCGACGAGGTCAGGATCTTTCCGCTGCTAACACTGGCACAGCACGTATCGCCACACCTAGCGGCCGTCAGAGAAGCAACGGCTTCCAAGGGCATCAAAAGCACTATCGTAACCGTCGAGTATGAGCTTCAAAAAGGTGGCAACCAAATGTTGCGGCTGTTTCGATCCTGACTTCTTGCCGAGCCCAGTGCACAGAAGTCCAAGGTTGTCCGTAGACTTTCCGTGACGGTCGAGGATAGTCTGACCCCGATTCTCCAAGTATTCCTCCAACCGCTTCCAACGGGCTCTAATGTCCGTGACGAACGTGAGCTTGTGGCGATATATCGCATTCGGCATAACCCTGGGAGCAGAATTCAGATCGCTTTAGTTCTTATGCAGTTTCGTAAAACGGTAAGCTCTACGCCTTTCTATTGGAGGGTCCTGTACGCACTCGCTCCACACCGCAATCGCCCAGTTAAATTCCTGGATAAGGAACCTAACTGGGCCAATCCTTGATGTACCGACAGGGTCGTAAAAACCTTAAAACTAACCGCAGCCGGGTGGTACACTTTCCGGTACGTTCTAGTGGTACAATTGAGTGGTACATTTGACAAAAACACCGAACCACCACCGAAAATAATTAGCTTTATAAACAAAAAGTTATAAATCATCCGACAACAGTTTTTGGTGGAGGTCAGCCTCCCGCCGCCTCCACCAATTCAATATCCAAAGCCGTCTCAAGACGGCTTTTTTATTAACTTAATTCAGACAGTTACTGCTAGACTTGGTCTACCTAAGGCTGATGCGATCCATTGACATCCGAGGCCTAACTGGGGGCAACATTAGGGGCAAGTGAGTTACCATCTCAAGGAGTTGCCCCCATGCCCCTGACAGATACCGCAATTACGCAATGTAAAACCCGGCGACAAGGCCAAGAAAATGTTCGACGGCGGTGGGCTCTATCTGGAAGTAGCCCCCAGCGGGGGCAAATGGTGGCGTTTCAAGTACCGTTTTGGGGGCAAGGAGAAACGGCTTTCCCTTGGCGTCTATCCCGATGTGTCTCTGAAAGATGCCCGCGAACGGCGGGATGATGCGCGCAAGCTGCTTGCAAACTCGATCGATCCCGGCGAGAACCGGAAGGCAAAGAAGGCCGCAAAAGTTGAACGCGCGGCCAACAGTTTCGAGGTGATAGCGAGAGAATGGTACTCCAAACACTCCCCCAACTGGTCGGCCAGTCATGGTGATCGAATTATCAGCCGATTGGAGCGGGACATTTTCCCCTGGATTGGCGGCAAACCCATTGCCGAAATCACCGCTCCCCAACTGCTTGAAGTGATCCGCCGAATCGAACAGCGGGGTGCTTTGGAAACCGCTCACCGCGCCCTCGGCAATTGCGGGCAGGTCTTCCGCTATGCGGTAGCCACAGGAAGGGCCGAACGCGACCCATCGGGTGATTTGCGCGGGGCGTTACCTCCAGTCAAAGGAACACACTTTGCCTCTGTCACTGAACCTAAGCAGGTTTCTGAAGTGTTGAGGGCATTAGACAGCTATGAAGGCACCCTCACCGTACGGTGTGCGCTGCGCCTTGCCCCTCTTGTCTTTGTTCGTCCCGGAGAGCTGCGTCATGCAAAATGGGCAGATATCGATCTGGATGCAGCGGAGTGGCGCTACACCGTCACCAAAACCGATACCCAACACATCGTCCCTCTCTCCCGCCAAGCCGTAGAAATCCTTCGAGAACTATATCCCCTCACCGGACGCGGCCACTATGTCTTCCATAGTGCACGTAGCTCATCCCGCCCCATGAGTGACAACGCTATTCTTGCTGCTATGCGGCGCATGGGAATCGCTAAAGAGGAAATGAGCGGCCACGGCTTCCGGGCCATGGCGCGAACCATTCTCGATGAAGTACTGGGCTTCCGCCCCGACTTCATCGAGCACCAGCTTGCCCATGCGGTACGCGATCCTAACGGCGTGCCTACAACCGCACGGCTCACTTACCGGAACGGCGCAAGATGATGCAGGACTGGGCGGATTACCTCGACAAACTGAAGGCAGGTGCAGAGATCATTCCCATAAGGAGGGTACAACAGACTTCGCTAGAAGCGAATCTTTAGGAGTCTCTTCAATGGCTAATTACTACATAACCAGCAATCAAACCGGATACTGAAAAGAATGCAAAGCCACCACGCTGAAGTCAGCAAAGCGCGAAGCAACATTGGCCTATTCTGACGGATATCAAGATTCGGTTATTAAGATAGCGCAAGGTGACAATATCAATGAGGAGCGTCTTGTCATTGCGACACGCACTCCCCGAACTCATTGGATGGATAAGTAAAGGAGCATTGCGACAGCGACAGTTGCGACAGTGTCCAAAGGGAAATCGCTTCGCGATATTCCAACGCGTTCGCCTAGCCTAGGGTAGCTCCCGAAAAGCCGGTGTCTCTTCACCGGCCTGGCTAGGCCCCATTATTGAAGGGCTAGCGTTGAAGAGGCGCACATGAACAAACTACTCAGGCCTAAAAAATACCTCTCATTAGAAGAGGCTGCGAATCCCTAACCAACCTACTAGACGAAACCGCAACCGTTGAAGATATCCTGCAATTGGGACTTAATACAAGAACTCACCTTGTCCGTTAACTTAATCTATGAGCGAAGGGAAGAGCTTGCAAGAACAATGGAGACCCTGACGAAACAATAATGGAGCCGGTAGCAGCTTAAGGGCGTGTATGAGCTAGACTATGATCGGAGGTGAATGCCTAACACTTAGCCTTAACTACAAGAAGCTCATGGGAAACTACCCAGTAATCCCTAATCATGAGCACGGTATATTCCTGCGCCGCGAGGGAAAGCATTACCAATTGCTAAAACGAAAGTCTGATATATGGATTTCACAATCTGAAAGTGAGGAGGTAAAAAGGGAACATTTTGAGCGGATTCGTGAACGCTCTGAAGCTGAGAAGTACCAACCTGCAACCGAATTGCCGGAGTCCAGCAACCTAGTAATCCAGTCAGACGCTTTATGACAATTCCAGCGGCGTTTGAGTGAAGGAGAGGACCAAAGCAAACCAAAAGACTTACACCCAAACGAACGCATTACACTACTAACGATCATCGCTGCTCTGTGCAAGGGATGTAGAATAGATACAGAAGCGAAAGGTGCAGCACATAAAATAGCTAAACTAACCGAAGAAATCGGTGCGCCTGTTTCCGATGACACTATAGGGAGAAAACTCAAGGAACTCCCAAACGCAGTGGAATCTCGCCATAAATGACGATGTAATAACCGCATGCGGTTTTCTGATTACCGCATGCGGCCATTTCCATATTAGCACTCATCATACTGTGGTCATGATCCAAACAACGTCCATGGAGGTGCAAACATGGCTACCGCAATCTTAAGACTTCCTACCGTCAAAGCTCGCACCGGGCTTTCCCGCAGCACGATCTATCTGCGCATTTCTGAAGGCCGCTTTCCGAAACCCGTATCTCTCGGTGGCCGTGCCGTTGGCTGGGTTGAGGCAGAAATCACCGACTGGTTGAACCAGCAGATTGAACAATGCCGCAAGGCTGTGAATTGAAGGGAAGCCCAATGGATACAAACAAAAAGGGCCGCGCTGGCTGGCACCCGTCGGCCCTGGAAAGCTCTAAAAGCGCGTGTAATTTTACCTACCCCAACCCCATATAAAAGCATTTATCACCCCTCTTACCTTGTGGAAAGGCCAGAGGGGCGATTCGGAGTCACCCTATCCTGAAAAATGGAACCCACCCCTTCGAGATAGCCTTTTAGTACCCTTGCCCCCTGCGATGCGAGCGCGCTATGTGGCTATGCATCGCCATCTATTCGAAAAGGAAGTCACGCACCATGAAGACTAAGGCTCTTTCCCCCTTTTATTCTGACGTTCAAAATCATTTCCAACCCTATATCAACCTATTTGCTGGCCGTGGATGCTGGCCGCGTGCCGTGGAGCATTGGCGCAAAAATGGTCGCGGATCCACCCTAGCACTTGATATCGGCCAAGAGCCCGCCGATCTGCTTTGGCCCGCTAACGACCGCATTGTGATTGTTCATTGTGTTGACTATCAAGTCTGGCGCTACAAGGCACTAGAGAAAGCACTACGAAGGGATGGCGCTGAGCTTGTCGTCGGCAGCGTCGGCGATGAATTCTTCGTTGACCCAGGGCAATGCGGCGGGGAGGCATCATGCTGAGCTTTGATGAAGCCGAGAGCTTGGCAACGGATAAGAGATTATCCAGCGAACTAGAAAGCGGCGCGCCCAAACCGAAACAATCCGACCTAAAACGGTTTTGCGTATTCGATGTCGAGACTTTTCTGCAGATGGAAATTAAACCGCAAGAATTCTTGCTCAGTCCGTGGTTGCCTAGTCCGGGCGTGGCAATGGTGTTTGCGCCTCGTGGCGTTGGCAAAACCTATTTTTGCCTGAATGTCGCCTATGCCGTGGCCAGTGGCGGAAGTTTTTTGAAATGGGAAGCAGATGAGCCTAAGAGCGTGCTGTATCTGGACGGCGAAATGAGCGCCGCAGTAATGCAAAGGCGGCTAGCCGAAATTGTCAGGGCTAGCGACCAGCCGTTGCAAAAGCCGCTCAGAATTCTAAACCCGGAATTCCAAGACTTTACTCGGGGCTTGCTGGACCTATCCCGACACGAGGACCAGCAAGCGCTAGAACCCTATTTAGAAGGCACTGATCTCATTATCGCCGACAATCTTAGTACGCTCTGCCGCACTGGACGCGAAAACGAGGGTGAGTCCTGGACTATTATTCAAGATTGGACCATTGTGCAGCGCGCTAAGGGTAGAAGTGTGCTGTTTGTCCACCACGCGGGCAAGGGCGGCCAGCAGCGAGGCACCAGCCGCCGCGAGGATATTCTGGACATCGTTGTTAACTTGCGCCATCCGTGCGACTACAGCCCTGAGAACGGCTGCGAGTTTGAAGTTCACTTTACCAAGCCAAGGCTCGTGTTTGGCGACGATGCCAAATCGCTGGCCGTGCGATTAACCACGCAGGAAGACGGGGCTCAAGTTTGGGCGTGGCAAGATATTGATGACAGCAACCTAGACAAGGTCAAGGATTTGTTGCATGACAATGTGAGCCAGAAAGACATTGCCGAGGAGCTGGGATTATCGAAAGGCTATGTTTCCAAGCTGATCAAACGAGTCAAGGGCGGCTGAAAGTTTCCTATTCTCTGTATATAGGGAAGGAAACTAGGAAACTTTCTGAGTCTCAAGGAAACCGCCGAGGAAACCATGAGGAAACCGTATAGCTTAAAAGCCTATGCTGAAGCGGTTTTAGCGGTTTCAGAAGGAAACCAACAAGGAAACTTTGAGGAAACTTCGAGTTTCCTGGGTAGGAAACTTAACCCCCAAAAAGTTTCCTCGGTTTCCAGCAAGGAAACCCGCCAAGCGATCGCCATCGTCACCCGCGAGGCTGTGCTGCTGGGCATCGATCCACGCGCAGCGCTGGCGGAATTTGAACTGGACCTGGCCGACCTCGCCGAGGGTATTCTCACCCGCCGCGCGTTTCGGTTTTCACTGCGCACCGTCGCCCTGATGCGGGGCGATCACTTCGTGGGGAACCCATGACCTGCCTACGACTCCGCGACCACCACGACCGCCCGGGACATCCAGGGTTAAATAAATTCTGAGTTTGCTCACTACAAAAGGTGACTATTAGGATGATAAACAGAATCCTCTATGATCTCATTGAAACCCAACAACGGTTACTTCTTGAAGAACCAGCAAGGACTAGGCTTCCCCGGGGCGAATACCTTGCTAGAGAAAGATCGAAAACAGAGGCCAAATGTGTGCATATCCGTAAACTACTGGCTAAAGGTCTCCGCAAAACGGAAGTAGCCAAACGACTTAGTGTGAGGCGCGAAACAATCCACAGATTACTGAGGAAACAAGTGTGACAGGGTTTGAGAACAAACTTTCAGAAGAGGTCAAACGCTTATTAGAAGAGGAGGAATTATTAAATGAAGTATCGAATCTGGCTATAGAAAAAGACCAGGATGAATACTTAATGCTAGCTTTGGATGTGTTGGAAGAAACCAGAGGAAGGGATGGCAAACCCCTTAGGCTTAAGGACTACGAGCGCGCGATAAGGGGTTCGATGCGGATTTGGTATGAGCCTAAAACTAAGACGCATCGTATGACGGATAAACCACGGCGCAAGGATCTGCCTCGCTGTGGTGCAAGACGAAAATATGATGGGAAACCTTGCCAGGCGAAGGCATTAGCGAATGGTCGGTGTAAATATCATGGTGGGTTAAGCACTGGCCCGAAGACACTAGAGGGAAAACGTCGCGCCCTTCATAATCTCAGGCAATTTCAGAAAAATATAAAGTGCGAGACTGAAGATTATTTGTGATAGTCGGTATTGAATTAAATGGACATTAGAGCTGATGTAACAGCGAATGTAGTTTTTAGCTTAAGTAACATAAAGGTCAATTATGATGATCACCCAAAGTATCTCTCAAATCTCATTTGGCCCGATGAATATGAAAAAGAAAAATACTAGATATAGCACAGCTATTAGCAGCGAAAGCGGATTGTATAGAGCGTTAAAAATTGGAAGAGCTTGGCTTATGTTAGAGGGCAACATGATCAGACCACTATTACTAATACTTTTGGTATCGCTTTTTACTTGCAAGGATGCATTGGCAGATGAAACTCTCACTGCACAGGAAATCGAAAATTATTTCTATGCCAATGGAGAGATGAAGCGATCCAAGGGCCAGTTTGAGGTCACCTACTACATCGAAGGAGACACCATCACTCGCACTCGGGTATACGATCTCAACAAGAAACAAGTAAGGCCAGATGATACAGTCTATAGCATTGTGCGAGATCTATGGTCTGACCCGTCCAAGGGATTGTCGTTCGGTAGAGGACCGGTTATTCGAGCCATAGGCAAGCCAGGAGCTGATGCTCTAGAAATCTTAGCGATTGGTGAAACCTACATCCAGTCTGTGAAATCAACTTCAGACTACTTCGTTATCAGCAGGTACAAACGTATAAAGTAGCTGTAATTAAATATAGTTTCTGCCAATTAGCAATAAATCACTAAGCCTAAAGATGCCCATTAATCGCCGGTGACATGCAATACGTGGGGGCAACTTTGGGGGCAACTCTACTTATTTAAAACAATTTATTCGCATAAATTCATAAAGTTATCACATTTGTTCGGTAGTCGCCGCCTCGTTGGTGGGTTCGTTTTTCTATTTCTATTCGCGACTTACTCCGCTTGTTCTCGACAGACGGTCTAAGCCCGTTCACCCCCGTTTCTGGAAATCCTTCATACCCGGTTTTTCTTTCGTTGACACCAAGGGACAGGCAGTTTCAAATCGACACTCGCAATGCGGGTCGAAGGCCACGAAGACATGGATGGCGAAGCGTAAAAATTTTTTCGTGTTGGCGTCGATAGGGCTTATTAACCAGGACTCAGCACCAAACGTCGGACAAACCGTGAATCTCATCTTGCACGTCGCATAGCAAATGTTATATTGCCGTATGAATTTCTGGGGCGCTTTTATGCGCCCCAATCGCGTTGCAGGGCCGCTAAGGCGGTTCGAGTCCATTCCCGACAAACTGGTGAATGGCCTTCGAGTGTCCTGTAATTACAGGCGATTGAAAGGCTCCCGAAGAGGAAATAGCAGGAGCCCGCGAGAGACTGATAATGAATAAACAACGCGCCTTTGAATTGCTAGCCCGCAGCAAGCCGGAGCTGCAAGCCCGTTTTGGCATCACGCGGCTGGCGCTTTTCGGTTCAATCGCCCGCGATGCGGCAACCAGCAACAGCGACGTCGATATCCTGGCCGCCTTCGATGGCCCGGCCACCTCCAAACGCTATTTCGGTATGCAGTTCTACTTGGAGGATCTCCCCGGCTGTCCAGTCGATCTGGTCACCTTGCAGACCCTGCGGCCTGAGCTACGCCCTTACATCGAACAGGAGCGGGTCGATGTCTGATGCCAGTCAACGCAAATGGCGTTTTCATCTCGAGGACATGATCAAATTTACGGGGAAGGTACTTGCCTACACAGACGGCCTCGACCAGGCCAGTTTTGTGGGCCAGCGGGTTGACGACCTACGACGCCACCCTGCGCAACCTGGAGCTGATCGGCGAAGCAGCCACCCGCATCCCGGACGAGATTCGCTCCGCCCATCCCGAAATCCCCTGGCGGATGATTATTGCCACCCGCAACCAGCTCATCCATGGTTACCTGGGCATCGACGACGACACACTCTGGAGCATTATCCAGGATGATATGCCCGAACTGCTGCCACTGCTCAAGGCGCTGAAAAACGAGGCGCAGTCATGAAACCCGGCAGCGTCAAGATCGTGGACCGAGTCTCCGCCGTCGAGGCAATCAAGCGACTGAATGAAGAAGACCTGCTCTTTCTCAACCGGCTGATTGTCGAACGGCTCAAGCTCATTTCCCAGGCCCGCGCCACCACACTGATGACCAGCTTCACCAAGGGCGGCCGGGTCGGCTTCCAGGCCCCCGATGGTCGAACATTGGAAGGGATCGTGCTGCGCCTCAACAAGAAGACCATCAGCGTCGCCACCGACGACGGCCATCAGTGGAACGTCGCGCCCGGCCTGCTGCGCCTGGTCAAATCAGCTGGAGATGTCCAAGGGCCATGATCCACCAACCCAAAAACTTTCCGGAAACGGTCAAGGAGGTACGGCGGCAGCTGGCGCTCTCCCAGGAGGAACTGGCCCACGCCCTCGGGGTGAGCTTCGCCACGGTCAACCGCTGGGAGAACGGCAAGACGGTGCCATCGAAGCTGGCGCAAGCAACGTTTGAAAATTTCTGCGCCAGGATGGCAAAACAGGGAAAGTTGGAGCATGACCAAGACTGAGGCTTTAACCCGCTCGGAGTTGATTGACAACCAGCTGGCACAATCGGGCTGGAATGTCAAAGACCCCACCCAGGTCATCGAGGAGTTCGACATCCTGACCCCGCTTCCTGAGAGTGTTGCCGAACCACGCACGCCTTACGAAGGCCATCAGTTCAGCGACTATGTGTTGCTCGGCAAAGACCGCAAACCTCTGGCCGTTGTCGAGGCCAAGAAATCGAGCCAGGATGCCGCTATTGGCCGCGAGCAGGCCAAACAGTATTGCTACAACATCCAAAAGCAACTGGGTGGCGAGCTGCCGTTCTGCTTCTACACCAACGGCCACGACATCTATTTCTGGGATCTGGATAACTACCCGCCGCGCAAGGTGGTTGGCTTTCCAACTCGCGACGACCTGGAGCGTTTCCAGTATATCCGCCGCAACCGTAAGCCTCTGACTCAGGAGTTGATCAACACCGCGATAGCTGGTCGCGATTATCAGATCCGGGCCATTCGCGCCGTGCTCGAAGGCATCGAACAGAAAAAACGCGACTTCCTGCTGGTCATGGCCACCGGTACCGGCAAGACCCGCACCTGCATCGCCATGGTCGACGCCTTGATGCGTGCCGGCCATGCTGAGAAAGTGCTGTTCCTGGTCGACCGTATCGCGCTACGCGAGCAGGCGCTGGCCGCCTTCAAGGAGCATCTGCCCCATGAGCCGCGCTGGCCCAATGTCGGCGAAAAGCTCATCGCCAAGGACCGCCGCATCTACGTCTCGACCTATCCCACCATGCTCAACATCATCCGGGACGAGTCGCAGCACCTGTCGCCGCACTTTTTCGATTTCATCGTGGTTGATGAAAGCCACCGCTCCATTTACAACACCTACAGAGAGGTGCTGGACTACTTCAAGACCATCACCCTGGGCCTGACCGCCACCCCCACCGACATCATTGACCACAACACCTTCCAGCTTTTCCACTGTGAGGACGGCATTCCCACTTTTGCCTACACCTTCGAAGAGGCGGTCAATAACGTACCGCCCTATCTGTGCAGCTTCCAGGTGATGAAGATCCAGACCCGCTTCCAGGTGGAGGGGATCAGCAAGCGCACCATCTCGCTGGAAGATCAGAAAAAACTGCTGCTGGAAGGCAAAGAAATTGAAGAGATCAACTTCGAGGGTTCGCAGCTCGAAAAGCAGGTGATCAATAAGGGCACCAACACCCTCATCGTCAAGGAGTTCATGGAGGAATGCATCAAGGACCCCAACGGCGTGCTGCCCGGCAAGACCATTTTCTTCTGCTCCTCCAAGGCCCACGCCCGGCGCATCGAAGAGATCTTCGACAAGCTCTACCCGCAGTACAAGGGTGAGCTGGCCAAGGTGCTGGTCTCCGATGACCCCCGCGTCTACGGCAAGGGCGGCCTGCTCGACCAGTTTACCAACAACGACATGCCCCGGGTGGCCATCAGCGTCGACCTGCTCGACACCGGCATCGACGTGCGCGAGATCGTCAACCTCGTCTTTGCCAAGCCGGTCTACTCCTACACCAAGTTCTGGCAGATGATCGGGCGCGGCACCCGCCTGCTGGAAACCAGCAAGCCCAAGCCCTGGTGTACGGAAAAAGAGGTGTTCCTGATCCTCGACTGCTGGGACAACTTCGAATATTTCAAGCTGCAACCCAAGGGCAAGGAGCTCAAGCCCCAGTTGCCCCTGCCGGTGCGGCTGGTCGGATTGCGTCTCGACAAGATCGAAAAGGCCATCGACCTCGCGCAGGCGCACATTGCCGAGCGCGAAATCACCAAACTGCGTCAGCAGATCAGCCAGCTGCCGCAAAGCTCCGTCATCATCAAGGAGGCGGCCGGCGCACTGGCCCGGCTCGAAGAGGAAAACTTCTGGATCACCCTGAATCACCAGCGGCTGGAATTCCTGCGCGCCGAGATCAAGCCGCTGTTCCGCACCGTCTCTGAGGCCGACTTCAAAGCCATGCGCTTTGAGCGCGACCTGTTGGAGTATTCACTCGCCAGGCTGGGCGAGGAAAAGGAAAAGGCCGAAACCCTCAAGGAAGGCATCGTCGAACAGATCAGCGAACTGCCGCTCTCGGTCAACTTCGTTAAAGCCGAAGAGGACTTGATTCGCACCGCCCAGACCCACCACTACTGGGCCAAAAGCGATGCCAACGCGCTGGAAGACGCCCTCGACGAGCTGAACACCCGTCTCGGCCAGTTGATGAAATTCCGCGAGCAGCCGACCGGCCCCGGCCCGGTGAACCTCGATCTCACCGACGTGCTGCATAACAAGGAATGGGTCGAGTTTGGCCCGCAGCACGAATCGGTCAGCATCAGCCGCTACCGCGAAATGGTCGAGGCCATGATCGCGGAGCTGACCGCGCACAATCCCATCCTGCAAAAGCTCAAGAACGGTCAAGATGTCTCGGCGGACGAGGCCTTTGAGCTGGCCGAGCTGCTCCATGCCGAGCACCCCCACATCACCGAAGACCTGCTGCGCCAGGTCTACAAAAACCGCAAGGCGCGTTTTATCCAGTTTATTCGCCACATTCTCGGCATCGAGATTCTGAAGAGCTTCCCGGAGACGGTCAGCGAGGCATTCGACCAGTTCATCCGGCAACACAGTAACCTGTCCGGCCGCCAGCTGGAATTCCTGAACTTGCTCAAGGGCTACATCATCGAGCGCGAGAAGGTCGAAAAGAAAGACCTCATCAACGCACCGTTTACGGTGATTCATCCGCAGGGGATTCGCGGCGTCTTCAGCCCGGCGGAGATCAACGAAATATTGCAGCTCACCGAGCGCCTGGCGGCCTGACGGCGCACAACAACCCATAAGGAATTCAACACATGCTGCAAAACAACCCCGAACTCAGAAGCAAGATCGACCAGCTCTGGAACAAGTTCTGGTCCGGCGGCATCTCCAACCCGCTCACCGCCATCGAGCAGATCACCTATCTGCTGTTCATGAAGCGTCTCGACGAGCTGGACCAGAAAAAGCAGGCCGATGCCGAATTTACCGGCGAGGCCTACACCTCCAAATTCGAAGGGCAATGGATACCGCCGGAATACCGCGCTAAAGCAAGGGAAGACGACACCCAAAAAGAGACCGACAAACGCCAGGTTGATGCCAAGATGCATGAAATCGACAAGCGCACCCTGCGCTGGAGCGAGTTCAAGCGCATGCAGGCCGAGGAGATGCTCCAGCATGTGCAGAGCAAGGTCTTCCCCTTCCTCAAGGACATGAACGGCGCCGAGTCCAACTTCACCCACCACATGAAGAACGCCGTGTTCATCATCCCCAAACCGGCGCTGCTGGTGGAGGCCGTGAAGACCATCGACGAGATCTTCGAGATCATGGAGAAGGACTCGCAGGAGAAGGGCCAGGCCTTTCAGGATATCCAGGGCGATGTCTACGAGATGCTCCTCTCCGAGATCGCCACCGCCGGCAAGAACGGCCAGTTCCGCACCCCGCGCCACATCATCAAGCTGATGGCCGACCTGGTGCAGCCGCAACTCGGCCACCGCATCGCCGATCCGGCCTGCGGTTCCGGCGGCTTTCTGCTGGGGTCCTATCAATACATCGTCACCGAGCTGGCGAAAAAGGCAGGCAAAAAAGATTTGCGGCCCGACGAGGACGGCTTTGTCCGCACCTCGGTGGCGGCGGGTCTCACCGAAAAGGCGCAGGCCATTCTGCAAGCCTCCCTCTTCGGCTACGACATCGACAGCACCATGGTGCGCCTGGGGCTGATGAACCTGATGATGCACGGCATCGACGAGCCCAAGATCGACTACAAGGACACCCTCAGCAAAAGCTACATCGAAGAGGCCGAATACGACATCGTCATGGCCAACCCGCCCTTTACCGGCAGCATCGACAAGGGCGACATCAACGAGAACCTCACCCTTTCCACCACCAAGACCGAGCTGCTCTTTGTCGAGAACCTCTACCGCCTGCTGAAAAAGGGCGGCACCGGCTGCGTCATCGTACCGCAAGGGGTGCTGTTCGGCTCCGGCGAAGGCATTCAAGACACTTGCGCCAGATGCTGGTGGAGCGCTGCGATCTCAAGGCCGTCATCACCCTGCCCAGCGGCGTGTTCAAACCTTATGCCGGAGTCAGTACCGCCATTTTGCTCTTCACCAAAGTCTGGGGACCGCAGGACAAGGTCACCCAACCGGCAACGGAGCAGGTCTGGTTCTACGAGATGCAGGCCGATGGTTACTCGCTGGACGACAAGCGCACCAAGCAGGAGGGGTATGGCGATTTGCAGGACATCGTCGCCAAATACCACGCCCGCAATCCAGAGACCGATACCGACCGCACCGCGAAATGCTTTATGGTGCCGCGCGCTGATATTGAGGCCGAGGGGTATGACCTGTCGCTCTCTCGCTACAAGGAGGATGTGTTTGAAGAGGTGGAGTATGAAAAGCCGGAGGTGATTCTGGAGCGGCTTCTTCAGGAGGAAGTGGGCGAAGTGGAAGACGCTGACCTGGCCAAAGTGCAGAGCGGGATTGTACGCGAGTTGTTGGAGTTGCGGGGGATGATTGGATGAAGTATCAAGCTATTAACTCATTCGGGAAAGCCTTTAATGGGAAAACTCCCATCCAAAGGCAGAGCAGCGCAGTCAGAGGGTTGCCAATTCTTAAAATCAAAGACATTGATGAGAATGGTCATTTTCATGGCTATTTTGAATCCTATGTTGACCAGATTTTTTACTGAAAAGTACTCAAAGAAAAAGCTAAGAGCGAAAGACACCATAATCCTCAACGCCGCCCATAATAGTGAATACGTGGGCAACAAGAGTGCGTTTGTTCCCAGTAAGTTACAAGGGGTAATTGCGACGGGTGAATGGCTAATCGTTAGAGTCAATGAAGCTGACCCTGCATATGTAAATCAATTTCTGAAATCACCGCTAGGAAGGAAAAAACTAAAAAGCTGCGTAAAAGGTATTCATCTATATCCAAAGGATGTCGAACGCATAAAAGTACCCCTCCCCACTCTTGACGACCAAAAGCGCATTGCCCATCTGCTGGGCAAGGTGGAAGGGCTGATCGCCCGGCGCAAACAACACCTGCAACAACTCGACGACCTGCTCAAAAGCGTCTTTCTGGAGATGTTTGGTGATCCCGTGCGGAATGAGAAGGGGTGGGACACTGCCGAAATTGAGAAGCTTTGTGGAGCGGTAATAGATTGTCCACACAGCACTCCTGTTTATAGCGACGAAAAGACCGGCTATTACTGCGT
Organism: uncultured Gammaproteobacteria bacterium; assembly: GCA_963731655.1. Classification (GTDB taxonomy): domain Bacteria; phylum Pseudomonadota; class Gammaproteobacteria; order JAAEPA01; family JAAEPA01; genus CAVSWL01. Next base: position 25,510 of record CAVSWL010000007.1, read on the forward strand.
GCGTTCTGGCGACATAGTTGATGGCTATTTGGATTTGAGCAAGACACTTCATGTGGGACGGGATATCTATGAAGAGCGGATCAAACGCTATACGCCTCAAATCGGAGACATTGTTTATTCAAGAGAAGGCGGCCGTCTAGGTAATGCGGCGAGAATCTTAGGGGGCGAATCAATCTGCCTTGGGCAGCGAATAATGCTTTTCAAGGCTAGTGAAGAAAATAGTGCTGATTTCCTGTGGGCATTACTTGAGTCACGATCATTTAAGACAAAACTTCAAGGCCTGGTTGGCGGCGGTGCCGCGCCAAGGGTCAACATTAAGGATCTCAAGAAAATTACCGTAATTCAGCCGACGAATGATATTCGGATTCAATTTTCTCGGATCACAAAACAGATCGACCAAATCAAATCCCGCTACCAACAAAGCTTGACCGACCTGGAAACCTTGTATGGTGCACTGAGCCAGAAGGCGTTCAAGGGTGAGCTGGATCTGTCGCGGGTGCCGCTGCCGGTTTTGGGAACCACGGAAGACACGGAAAGCACGGAAGCAATGAACCGCGGAACAGGCGAGAGGCGTAAACGTCTGAAAGCGGTTGATGCAAGCGGAATAGCGATTAGTAAATCGAGCATAAAACAGCCAATAATGGAGGGGACAGCGCGATGATTACAGGAGTTTTACCACAATGGAACAGTGCTGGCGTGCTGCCGCCGGTCAGGCCGGAGATGCCGGGCAGCAGTCCGGCGCGTTCACCCTACCGGGTCACTCTGACCGCTTTTGTGGACCGGTTCACCACCTCACGTGAACGCATGGCGATTCTGGACGGCTTGCTCCGGTTTCGCGGGAAATTGCATGCCCTGGGCATTGTCTCCGGTTTTCAGTGGCTGGATGGTAGTTTTCTTGAACAGATCGAGATTCTGGAAAGCCGTCACCCGCGCGATATGGATGTCGTGACATTTTTCGACATGCCATCAGGCGAAGATCAGAGATCACTGCTTCAGAAAGCTGGGCGGCTCTTCGATCAGAAGCATCTGAAAGAGACCTACGCAGTTGATGGCTATTTCAGCGTTCTGGGGCAGCCGGTTGATGCGCGGCAGGTTCAAAGTATTTCTTATTGGTACAGCATGTGGTCGCATCGCCGCGACGGTTTGTGGAAGGGATTTGTTCAGGTAGACCTGGACCCATCACAGGATGCCGACGCACGCGCGGTCCTGAATATAAGCGGAGGTGCGTGTCATGAATAAAACACATCTGTCCGTTACCGCGGAAATCCGCGAGCTGGAAGAATTGCTCGCCGCTATCCCCGAAGAGAATGTTATTGAGCGGTTGAGCCTGGAAGCCCGAATGCAAAATGCTCGGGAACTGTTGGCAACATTGCCGCAAACCAAAGAGGCGCCGAAGGCGCGGCTCACCTTCAGAGGCAGACCGGTTTTCGGCAGTCACGGCATATCCGCCGATTTTGGAGCCAAAGCCGCAGGCGCTTTTTCAGATGCCTTTGCCGTGGTCGCGGCAGGGTTGAGCGAGGGTTTGCGGCATATCGGCCCAATACCCAACAAGGACAGAAATCAGTTGCTGATCACCGGAACCGCTATAGGATCATTCGGTTTTGAATTTGAGTTGCCCGCCCAGCCGCAAACGTTGTTCCCTGAGTTAGAAAAAGCCGAAGAGGCCATGAAAAAAATCGAGACCCTTTTCCGGCTTGCGGCAGAGGGCAGCGACGATGATATCGCCGAGGTTATCGAAGAGATACATCCAAGAGCCGTCAAAAAAGTGTATGAATTTCTCGACCTATTGGTTCAGCAGCAGGCGTGGTGCGGTCTAGAATTCGGGGATCGAATCTTCCGCTACGCAGATTATGAACAACTAAAGGCGTCAACTGCACGGCTTCGGGATGACAACATCCAGGAGAGAGAAGAGAGCTATCACGGAGAGTTCCAAGGCGTACTGCCCGCTGGAAGAACATTCGAATTCAAGTTACTCGACCAGGAGGGGCTGGTTCGCGGCAAAGTAGATACCGCCATCGAAAATCCCGACATCCTAAATCGCGAATGGCTGCATAGGCCGGTAGACATAAAGCTGAATGTCATGCAGGTAGGCCAGGGTCGACCACGATTTACATTGATGTCGCTGGATGACATGTCAGTAAAGGATTGACCATCGGCATGAAAACGCAATTCTTCCTCTCTCAACTTACCTTAAGCCCGTCCACTGCCCACGAGGAAAGCAGTACCGGGAAAACCATTTACCGCAGCAACGACCGGTATCGAATCACATCCCTTTCCGTGTCTTCCGTGCTTTCCGTGGTAGTCCCTTTTCGTACCTTTCGTGCTTTTCGTGGTTCATCAGGAGCCACACCATGCCCTTGCTCCCAGATTCACTATCACCAACCGCATGACCCAGGCCATCACCCGCATCGAGCGGGCGCGTTCTGCTTGGCATCGTTTTGAGCTGGGCCACTGCGCGACACGGTTTACGAAAGCGAGCAGTGACAGAGCTATGACAGGCGCTGCGACAGCCCGAAGGGTATCACGACAAATCGCGAAATGGATTGCACCATTTCAAGCAGCCAGGGAGGCAACATGAAATATCAGCCACCCTACACCATTACCCCTGAGATCCTGAACCGGGTCGCCGCTATCAGCGAGGCCATCGGGCGGCTGACCGTGCTCACCGACCAGGCGAGAGCCTTGCGGCTGCGACGCATCAACCGTATCCGCACCATTCACGGCTCGCTAGCCATCGAGGGCAACACTCTGAGCGAAGCGCAGATCACCGCGATTCTGGAGGGCAAACGGGTCATTACGCCCCCTACAATGTTGCAAAAAACGACTATTTCCAGTTGATCCCATGCTGTCTTCTACTCGAAACACAACGTTGACTCGTTCTTGATCAATCTCAACGCGTTTTACCAGGGTTCGTATCAATTCCCGACGCTCGTACCAATCTACCTGGCCAAGTCTTGCTTGCACTTTGGCACTAAACTCTTCAAGCCGCCCGATGATAAGCTGTAATTGCGCTTGCAGATGGCTGTGCTCGCGCAATTGTTGGGCTTGATCTTCCAAAGCCGCAAGCCGTTCTTTAAAGCGCCGTATTCGCGGTTCAAACTCGTTTTTGTCGATATAGCCTTCAGTATAACCGTCGATCAACCGAGCGACTCCTTGACGAAGTTTGTTAATCTGCTTGTCTACCACCGCCGTTTCGGCTTCCTCCGGCGATGCCTGTGCCGCCTGTAAGCGACGCTCATATTCTTGCCCAAGGCGTTGGGGATCTTCGAGCAACTGGCAGACCTGCTGCCAAACCGCCTCTTCTAAGCGATCCGTTCGCACCTGGGTATTGAAACACAGGCGATGCCCGCCAAAACGGTGCGCATCGCTGCCGATGCACCGATAGTAGGCATAATCGCGTGGATGCCCTTTTCGTGCACTAGGACTCAGCGCCTTACCATAATAGGCATAACCACAGCAGGCGCACACCAGTAAACCCTGTAGCAGATAGCGCGCCCCCCGCCGACCGGTGCGTGCTCGGCGGCGGTTTTCTTCGAGCTGCGCCTGCACGGCGGCAAACAGATCCTCACCGACAAGCGCGGGCACCGGGATCATGAACCAGTCGCTTGCCGGCACGTCATAGCTCGAACGAGCACGGCGCGGCTGCAGGGGATGACCGCGTTGGGCCCGAAGCGGCGGCTGCCACGCGCAGGCGCGGGTTTTGCCAAAGCCGGCTTGGCCTTTATAGGCCGGGTTTTTGAGCATATCCCAGACGCTGGTGCGATCCCACCACGTCTTGCCCGTGCGCGTCGGTGTGCCCTGCTGACGTAATTGCCGGCAGACCTCCCCGATGCTGAGTCGTTGTCGCCCGACCCAGCTAAAGACCTGACGCACGACCTGCGCTTGCTCCGCGCAGATCTCATACCGGGCCTGTCCCCCACCTTCCGCTAAGGTGACATAACGGTAGCCGTAGGGCGCCCCAGATAGCACATTCACAACACCGGTCTGTGCCTTGTGCCGCTTCCCGCGGCGGCTGCGTTCCAGGATCTTGGCGCGCTCATACTCGGCAATCATCCCTTGAACCTGCAGCAGCAGATCATCCTCCGGGGAGCGGCCTAACTCATGGTTGAGAAATATCACCTCTACCCCGGCGCGTTGCAACTCATCGACCAGTACCACCTGATAGGCATACTTGCGTGCCAACCGGTCCGGTGAGTGCACGTACAACCGGTCGATACCGCCGATGGCCACCACATCGCGCAAGCGCTCCAACGCCGGGCGGATCAACGTCGAGCCGCTGTAACCCTCGTCTATAAATTCATTCTCGGCACCCAACACAGCATCGTCGGACTGAATCCTTGCTCTCAAGGCGACCCGTTGACTCTGGATCGTTTGCGCCTGCGCTTGTTGATCCGAAGAGACGCGCGCATATAAGGCGGCTTGTAGGGGTCTCATGACCGCCCTCTCTGTTTCAATGATGCCATTATCTCCGTATCGGTATCGGCGCCTCCAACCACGTGGCGTGGGCCTATAAAGGGGTGAGAGCACGGCGGAACGACTTGGGCATAAGCGTCGACCAAGTGGTCATTAGATAATCGGCTGGGTTCAAACACGACCGTCACCTCCAGCGCTCGCCGAGCCGTTGGTTTCCGCTTGCTCATGGCGCTCACCCCCATCACCGATTGCGATGCCAGGACTTGCTGAAGGCGTTCGCAGCGGTGCGCCGCCAAACCCCTCACCGTAGCGACCTTTCAACCGGATGCGTGCGATACTTACGGTAAAGTCTAGCGGAATTTTTGCAACATTGTAGGGGGCGTGAATGCCCCGCCCCGCGAGGTGCAGGAGGTGAAAAACGCCCTGGCCGCTTACGACCGGTTCGACAGCTGGAAGCCCGAGGCGGAAACGGACCTGCTGGAGGCGCATCGGATTCTGATGTCCGGCCAGATCATTGATGCGGGAATCTACCGGCACGGCGGCGTGGGAGTGATGGCGGATCAGCAGATGATCCACATGGCCCCGCCCGCCGACCGGGTGCCCCATTTGATGGCCGACCTGTTCGGCTGGCTGGCCGCCGCCGACACGCACCCGCTGATAGCCAGCTCGGTCTTTCACTACGAGTTCGAATCCATTCACCCCTTTGCTGATGGCAACGGCCGCATGGGGCGGCTGTGGCAGAGCCTGATTCTTGCCCGCTGGAATCCTCTGTTTGCCGACATCCCGGTGGAAAGCCTGATCTTCGAGCACCAGGCCGAGTATTACCAGGCCCTGCGAGAGAGCACAGGCCAGACTGACTCCGCACCCTTCATCGCCTTCATGCTGCGGATGATCTTGGATACGGTGACTACCTCGACCCCGGAAGTCGCACGGAAGTCACCCCGGAAGTCCGACTGCTCTCGGTCCTTACCGGCGAGATGACCCGGCAACAGATCAAAGAGGCGCTCGGGCTGAAAGACGATGAGCATTTTCGCAAGGCCTATCTGCTCCCCGCTTTGGATGTCGGTCTGATTGAAATGACCATCCCCGACAAGCCGCGCAGCAGCAAGCAGAAATACCGACTGACCGACAAGGGCCGTCAGGTGATGGACCAGCATGGCGGTGGTTAACTTGCGACATGGCTTGCGACATGACGCTTATGCGTGGACAGAAAGACTTAAAATAAGACCACACGCTATTTTAAGTTCGCGGCTGCATCTCAAGCAGAAACCGCCAGACGGGTATGACCTGGATGGTGCCGAAGCCCACGGGGATTTGCTCGTCGGCTCTCCAGGTAACGATCGTCCCCTCCGTCACCACCAGATCAACCATGGCTCCAGAGAGCGAACGAATCTCGCTCTGCTTGACCCAGAGATCGGCCAGCGAGGTGCAGACCTGGATCAGCAATATGGCTCGTTCATCACCGGGCGCTGTTGGTAGCAGCGCAACAAGGTCCACCTCTCGGCCTGTCTTTGTCCTGTAGTAGAAGATTTCCGGCGTGACCCGGCGCAGCGCGGAGAACACGAAATTCTCAAGCAGGCTGTCGCGGTTGGTGAGAATACCCGAGCTGACCGAGGTCACCAGGGCGTGGTCGATGTAGTAGACCTTCCTGGGGTTGACGCTGATACAGGTTGCCTAGCATGAAAAGATGTTCACGCTGAAGAGCAGCTGGGCGTCCTCGAACCATGCGAGCCAATCGACCACCGAGTTTTTGCACAGCCGGTACCCCAGGGATTTCAAATAGTCGGTGACGTGGCTAGCCGAATAGAAGGAGCCGGTATTGTCCACCAGAAGGCATTGAACTGCTGGGTGAACTTGGTATCGCGGTCGTGGATGAGGTAGTTGGCCTCGATGCCGTGGTCGTCGAGCCACGGGGTGACGTTTCGAGCCTGCTGCATCACCCAGGGCTCGTCAGGGTGAAAAGTTGGCTGGCTCCTGTAGACTCGGCGGCTGCCGAGATGGAGGAAGACCAGCACATGAAATCCAAAGTCAATGCCGTTGGATGCATTTGGACTCCCGATGTCGTTTGCTGCCGCAAGGTATTCTCTTGCAACGCCGGTCTTTTGGAAGGAAACTGTAGGGCGTACTTTGCGTAGAGCGTATTCGGCATATGCCGGCGCACGTTTAAATCTCTCGGATTTCTTATCAGTGCAAGCATCCCCGCGACGTGTACACACTGCAATATCAGGCCTCGCACCCGAGGTATAAAAAAGACATCACTCATAATACCCTCTTAGGCTGGCTAATCGTTCTTTGTTTGATATGGGGTTATAGCTGGTCGACTGTGACTCGCGCTGCCGAGGACTGGGTCTATGTCGTTCAACCGGGAGATAATCTTTGGTTCCTGAGCGCCAATCTGTTGAAGGATTTGAATTACTATGACAAATTTTTGCGATACAACAGCATCTCGGAACCCAAGCCCTTACAACCCGGCACGCAATTGCGCGTTCCCACGGCTTGGTTAAAAACCGAACCCGCAAAAGTCAAGGTAGTACATAGCCGAGGAGACACCCAGGTATTCCGTCGCGCACACCAGCAGGCCAAGCGTTTGAAAAAGGGGGACGTACTCGGCTTAGGTGATCGCATCCGTACCGGGCCGGATAGCAACATAACGCTGGAATTCGCCGATAGCTCGATCTTGGTGTTACAAGCACAAACCGAGGTGGTGCTGGATACGCTGAAGATTTCTGCAGGTGGCATCATGGTGGAAACCCGTGTTCGGCTCAAGCAAGGCAGGGGAGAGGCTGCGGTGCCCTCCGCGCGTGAACCGCCTCCCAATTTTGAAATTATCACTCCAGAATCGGTTACCTCAGTGCGCGGAACAAAGTTTCGGGTGGAGGCGAACAGCGAACGACATATTTCCCTGAGCGAAGTCATCGAAGGTGTTGTCGAGGTTGCCGCCGCAGGGAATAGCCGGATGGTGAATGCGGGTTACGGCGTTGTCGCGGAGGCCGGAAAACCGCTGCAAGAACCCCGGGCACTGCTGGCACAGCCGGATCTTGCCGGCGTGCCTGCGCGCATAGAAAGTTTGCCTACAACACTTAGCTGGCCGGCGATAGATGGTGCGAAGAACTATCGGATCCAGATTGCCAAAGATCGAGCACTCACAGCACTGATCATCGACTCGGTGCTGACAATGCCCAATTACACGCTAGCTTCTCTTCCCAACGGTCGCTATGTCTTGCGTGTGAGAGCGATGGACGAATTGGGTCTAGAGGGCCTTAACTCAGATTTCAACTTCACTCTAGATATTCCTCCAGGGGCCCCTGTGGCCAAAGATACCGAGGACAAAGATAGTACAGATGGAGAACGACCCGAATTCCGCTGGGAGCCGGTAGAAGGGGCACGTGGTTACCGTCTACAAGTAGCCAGGGACTGGACATTCAGAGACATCATTCTTGACGTAAAAGTGGGTGCGACCGATCATTACAAGTTACCCAAAAGCCATCCAGGATTGCCACCTAACACGTATTATTCCAGGGTGGCAAGTATCGATAAATCGGGCAAACTAAGCCCGTTCAGTACTCCGAAAATCGCCATCGTGCGATCACTTTCGGTAACGGATAGGCCTACGCTTAGTCAATAGTCATTGAGGACAGGTCTACTCATGATGCATTGTTTCGCGGGATATATAGCCTGTTGCCCTCGCACATAGCAGTGTTGGTTATCGAAAACGATAAGAATGAACCGCGCCTTACGTATCCCGCTTTGCACTGATTTACGCTCAGCGCATTCTTCTACACGCGTAACTCCATTAATTATGGCTATACTTGATTTTACGCAGGCAAATTTTGCCACTTAGCCTAGGATTCTAGCTAAACACTTTCATTGAAATTCGAGCGCTACACATTGTCCAGGATAGGCTGGTTGCTGGCGGGAATTCTGACCGCCAGCTTAGCGGTTTGGGCGATGATATGGTCCTTGGCTGATAACCTGCAGTCGAATGCCGTTGCCAAGTTATATGAGGGTCTGGAATCTTCTGTGAGTCAGGAAGAGTGGAAACTGGGCTGGACGCGGCTTGCAGAAGCCAGAATATGGAATCCCTTAAATGCAGAGTATCCCTATTACCAGGCCTATTTTTCTCATCAGCGTGCCCAGGAAGCCACAGGGCAGTCGGGTAAACAACGAGAGTTAGACCCATCATTTACATATTTTTACCAGGCTCTCAGGCTACGGCCCGCTTGGGGGTACGTGTGGGCTCAGCTTGCCGAAGCAAAATGGAAGAGTGGAGACGTCGGCGAAGAAATGTTTGCCGCTCTTGACAAAGCCCTGATATTTGCTCCTCGTGAGCCTTTCGTACTTCATATCGTAGTTAGAATGGGGTTTACTTTCTGGGATCGTCTTGAGGATGGATTACGCCAGAAGCTGCTTTCAGCCGTTCATTATCTACTCCGGCATGATCCCCGATTCGTTATTGAAACGGCGCTGCTATACCAGTGGGCCGAGCGTCTGCGCCCGCTTTTAAGCGATGATCGAGATATCGAGTACTTGAACAATCGGCTCGCCAATAGACGTCCTACACCGCTTGCGGAATGAGTTCAGGCTGCGCATCCAAGCTACCCGACAAGTGGCTTTATACTGGCTTGCTTGTATTAATCATATGGTGCCCTATTTCTCTGGGGAGCACTAGCCCGTTGGCTCTGGGTATTCTTGAAGCTGCCTCGTTAGGCTTTCTGTCGATATGGATGTTCCTGAACGCTGCGATCCCGTCGAAGGCAGCGGGCATTCTCAAGCCATACCGAATCATTCTGCTGCTAATGAGTTTTTCGCTGGTATATCAGTTGTTGCAGGTTTTGCCCTTGCCGCTGAATGTAATCGGGTTCCTGAGTCCGGCAACTGAGCAGGTCTATCGCTACGCTATCGCCGATAACGAAACGGAATTCTTCACGTTAAGCCTTGATCCCGGGCTCACACTGAGCGAGTTTCTCAAATCGGCAAGCTATTTCTCTGTTTTTCTTCTGGTGCTTGTGCTGACGAATACCAGGAAAAGGGCCGAACACCTCGTCTATGTAATAATCTACGTTTCCTTGGCGGAGTCATGCTGGGCCTTGGTCGACTTCCACCTGGGTGGTGTCGCTGCGGGCAAACGCGCTTCGGGAAGCTATGCGAACCCTAATCACTTCGGTGCCTTACTGGAATTCGGTATTCCAGCCACTTTGGGCATGATCATAAGGCTAAACTGGCACTCCACCCGGCGTAGTAATTGGCGAATCAGGTTGTCCGGCTTGTTGGATGCATTGCTGAAGGAGAAGGTTCGGCTTTATATCTATCTCATCATAATGTTTGCCGCCTTGTTTTATTCTGCCTCACGGGGGGCAATCTTTTCCCTGTTCTTCACCATCTTTATCACCATAATCGTTACCACTCTAATAAAAGGTTGCAAGACGAGGGAGGCTCGCATGATACCTCGGATCCTATTGCTGGTATTCGTTGCCGTATTGTGGCTCGGTATCGGAAACTTCATCACTAGGCTCGAAGCCCAGGGCTTGCAGTCGAACCGATCACTGCTCAATCGAGCCACAATTCAGATGATTGTGGATTACCCGCTGTTTGGCATTGGTGCCGGTAATTGGCCTCACCTCTATCCTATGTACAGGGATCCTCAGATGACCACCCTATTGTTCACACGTCATGCTCACAACGACCATCTTGAATTGTTGTCAGAACAGGGTAGCCTCGGTTACGGTTTAATCCTTAGCGCGTTCATTCTTGCGGTCATGAAGATGCTGGCGGTACTCTGGCGTCGCCACGATCCTTTTATTCGTGGTATCTTGTTCGCTTGTGTTACCGGCAGCGTTTCTCTGCTGATACATTCGTGGGTAGAGTTCAATTTCTACATCCCTGCAAATGCCGCTTATTTTTACCTTGTATTGGCGCTGGGATTGGTGTCGTCCCGACTGCGTCCCCAGGAATACACCTAAGTTGACTCGGAGCGAACGCCGTGATCCGCGCCCCGCTTCCTAACTTTATGAACTACAGGGCGCGCGCTGCGAGCAGTGTGCTGTGATGTAACAGGTTGAGCGGGATATTCCTGTGCATCCCGATCTGAGGCAGTCTTGGCTGCCGAGTCAATCGGCCGGGCTGGTTGATCGCTCTGTTCGGAAACATAGGTATAGTATTTGGCGTAGTTAACGTCGTAGTAACTGAGGTAATCGCTCATGCGGCGGGGGTCTGCCTGGCAAAGGACAGCGCCGGTAGCTTGCACGCCCGATTTGCTCAGCCTGGATAGCGCCTCGCCTAACATATCATACGTAGTGGACTCGGCTTTGATCGCGAGGAGGATGCTGTCGGCTAGATGTCCTAACGCAATTGCGTCGCTGACAGCGAGTAAAGGGGGGGCGTCCATTACTATGTGATTGAAGTCCCGCCTCAGTTCATCCAAAATGGCGTGGAACGACTGCGATGAGAGCAGCTGTAACGGATTATGCGGTGCGGATCCACAGGGGAGTACGAAGAGGTGATCTTCCGCTTTACCCACACAGCGTATTGCCGTATCGAGCGGGAGTTGAGCGGTCATCACCTCTGCGAGTCCTGGCTGCGATTCTATGCCTAGCAGTGTGGCGACATTCGATCTGCGTAAATCCACATCTAATAACAAGGTAGTGCCTAACTGGCTGAATGCTGCAGCAAGATTGATGGAAAGGACGGTTTTTCCTTCGCCGCTGGTAGCTGACGTAATCAATAGGGTTTGAGGTGGTCGGTCCATATTAGAAAACAGCAGAGCAGAGCGGATATAGTTGATGTTTTCCGCAAAGGCGGAATGGGGATTGTCTATGAACTGCCGATAGAAGCCATCGGCTTTGTCGGCCTTACGCATTAGGGGGACAATGCCGAACGCGGGTATACCCAACTTTGCCTCGATATGCTCTGTAATCTTGAAAGTGTTGTCCAAACGCTCTCTTAGCAACGCGATGAGTAGTGCGAAACCCAGACCGAGTACGCCCGATAACACAATCATTCGCGGCTTGTTGGGCTTGAAAGGCTCGGTCGGCACTGTGGCTGTATCCACAATCCGTACGTTGGTTGCGTCGTACTTCTCGGCCACACCGGCTGTCTTGAGCTTGTCCAAAAACGAATCGTACAATTCGCGGTTGTTTTCGACGTCCCGTTCGAGCAAGGCGAGTTCGAAACTCGCGTCTGCCAGCCGGCTGATTTCCTCTTTTTGAGTTTCGATGAGCGAGCGGATCTCTTGCTCTTGGGTGACCGCAAAATCATATTCCCTGCGGATGCTGCCGACTACTTTCGCGATTTCTTTCTGCAGGCTGCGTCGGGCCTCACGTAAATCGGATTTGGCCGCAATCATTGTCGGGTGTTTATCGCCGTATCGTTCGGACAGTTCTTGAACTTTTCTGGCGAGCTTGTTCTCCTCCTCACTTAATGTGCGCACGGTGGGACTATTGAGCACTTCACCTAGCGACTGTGCATCGGTCTTTGTCGTGCTTTGCAGGCTGCGCGCCTGGTTCGATCGGATTTGTGCATCGATGCGCGCAGTCTGAACCTTGAGTAATTCTGCCGTCAGGCTTGAGAGCCGCTCATTCGCAAGCTTTTCTTGATTAGCGGGGTCTACGATGCCGACTTTGCGTTGATAGGCTTTCAGTGCCGCTTCCGATTCTTTTACTTTGGCTCGCAGATCTTCGAGTTGAGAATTCAACCAATCGGCGTTACGCTTTACGCCACTCAAACGAGAGGTCAAGCCAAACTTGATATAGGCTTCAGCTACTGCATTGGCGATGGTGGCCGCCTGTTTTGGGTCGGGCGACTGATAACTAACTTTTATGATCTCGCTTTCTTTACCACGATTTATACTCAGTCCGCGCTGGACTTCATCGATAAGTAGATTGCGCAGCGTTGGGGTATCCGGCTCTTCCTTATCGTCATACGTCATCCATGTGCGCCAATTGAGCCATTCATCTAAGCTGCGCAGAACTTGTACAAGCCTATTTGAGGGATCCTTGTCCTCACCGGTCGATTTGCTTACTTGTTTATCTGGATCGGTTTGATATTGCTTCACCAAGTTGAGCTTGTCCAGTACGTGTTCGACGACGCTGCGGCTTTGGATGATTTCATGCTGGGTTTCATAGAAGAGTGCAATCAGAGGGGTTTCTGCGCGTTGTCCGCTCAGACCAATATCCGGTTGCAGCGGATCAACCTGCAGTGTGGTCTCCGCCTTGTAGAGAGGTGTGAGAGAGAAGGCGCTCAGTGTACCGATAAGCTGGCTGAGAAAGGCGATGCCGAGGATGCCCCTTTTTTGGCGTTTGACCATCCGCCAGTATTCGGCCAGATCAGGACCTTGTTCCTCAATATTTGCCAGGGTAAGCTCACTTAAGGCATCTTTCCTACCGTTTTCAGCAAACGTCGGTTTCGCTGCCACGTGCTCGTTCATACCGTTCTCAGAAAAAGCTCTCGCCAACGGTTATGATATCTCCAGGGCGCAAACGGTCGTTCAGGTCCACTCTTTGTGGGCTTTCGTGTCCGTCCTCGCGGATCAGCGTAATCTTTCCTGGTGACGCCCGCTCTGTAAATCCACCGGCCAGGGTAACCGCTTTGCGCACAGTTAAACCGTCGCGATAGCTGTAACCGCCCGCTCGTTTTACTTCTCCATTGACATAGACCAGGCGGTATTCGTTGATAGTAACCGTCACTCTGGGCTTTCGCAGGTAGCCGTCGGCAAGACGACGGGTCAATTCGGCTTCCAGCTCTGTGATGGTCAAACCCTTCACCAAGATCTGCCCAAGCAGAGGGAAGGAGATACGCCCGTTTGCAGCCACGCGGCTGTCTTTAAGATTCAGATCAGGCTCTCCAAATACGGTGATCGAGAGGATATCGTCCGGTCCCAGGCGATACTGGTCCAACACATCAGCCAACACCGGGGCAACAGCCAGCCCGATTACCGCTAGGATGAAAAGCGGACATCTACCGCAGAACGCCCCAATGTATGGATGAGTATTAGACTCTCCAGGATTCATTCGAGTGCAGTCGGTAATTTCACTACTTCGTCCCTGATTGATCCGCAAGCTTGTGTAGCCTGCGGAATCACCCGGACGACAGGTATACTTGACCAATTTACAAGGCTGCTGCTTCGTTTGCAGCACAACCATCGCGCGCAACAGATGGCGGAAAAAATTGATTATTTGCCTGTTTCACCTTAGTCATTGCAGAAATTGCGTGCGGCAATATTATAATGTGACAATTTTGTTATCATACATCTAAAAATGTTTGTAGCGAAAGGTTAAAATGCAGAAGTTTAGATCAGATCTGACACTATTTAGTCGAATGTCGTGCTGGCCATGACCATGAAGCTGTTAGATTTAAAATCAAAGTTTTCCTCCGTAGAGTCGCGTACTTTGTAGTTGTATTCAGCACCAATCTCCAACCAGCGTAGTAGCTCGTGTCTCACACCAAAACCTAGTTCCCAACGGGTATCCTCGCGCCCGAGGACATCGTCGAATTCATCTAATCCATAATTTATGCTACCAGTCAGTGCGGTACGGGGTGTTATTTTATGTCGGACATCCGCCTGAACACTATTTTTCACATAGGCACCGGAAAATTGCTGCGCCGAATCCCGCGCATCCCGAATCGCTCCGAAAGTGAAATGAGTGTAGGTATTGGGATCCCAGATACCCTCCAGACTGAACGTGAGTCCTGATAAGTTACTAAATTTACTGCTATCGTACTGTTTTTCCTGGTAACCAATTTTAAAGGTGCCCGTGGTAATGGCTGTTATGTCCCATGTGACGCCGGTCAGGTAGTTATACTCCTGGTTGCTTTGACTGGCCCCAATTGCGCTTTTCTTTGGAAAATGGGAGTCTGCTATGCTGGTCTCCAACAAAAATCGAGTATTTGGGGCGATGCGATAGAAGAAGGTCCCGGTTGAGGTTAGTGTGTCATTATCTCGAAATTCCTGATCGTTGTTGGTGTACCCTTGTACGCTGTAGTCTAATTTAGCTACGATTTGGCCCTTGCTTTCGAAACGTCCGTAGTACAGCTTACCCAGGATATCCCAGTTCCGCCATTTATCTACTTCAGTTCGTTCCTCTTGGAAAGAGTTGGTCTCTCCGGGTTCATCGTGTGAGCGTAGATAGCTGAGCTGAAACTCGGTGTTCAAACGGTAGGAGTGATCAAGTAACGCCTGCGCTTTGAGTCGGTGATCGTCGTAATTTAGCAGGCTGTCATGGAAATAGAACGCAAAACTGCCTTCATATTCAAACTCTAGGCGGTGTTTCCCGAACAGCAGTATCTCTAACAGGTCGGGGTTTAACAAAAAAACCTCATCCGACGCTTTGAGTTCGTCTACAGTGGCACGGGCATTGTCGTCGTAGAGCAGTTGTAGCTCGAGGTTGGGATGAAGCCCAGGTCTTTTTTGAGCCGAGGCTACAGATGACAGCAATGCCAGAAATACAGTTGCAGTCAGCCAGGCACTGCCTTGCGATCTGGCAATGCACCTTCCTTCCCTCATTTTGGTACCTTCATTAATACTCACTGGGAATAGGCTCACGTTTGGAGTGAGTGAAATCAAAACCACTATCGAAGGTTTCTTGGATGTTAATGTGTGGATAGTTTAGCAGCTCGTAACCTGCGTTATTGGTTACAAAATAACTGCTTTTACCGCCTGAGAAAAAAAAGGTACAGACTGATAAAAAGGTACAGAATTTGACAACTCCAAGCTAGGCGCTCTACATTAAAACGGATAGGCGCTTTGTTTAGTTATAAGAACATCTCGCTATAGGCCTATAAGTTTATACACACCCCTGAAAGGATAGGGAAATCAAACGATGGCACACGCAGGAATGAGAACCTATTTTCCTATCTGTAGAGCGTTTTTCACCCATACCCTATAATCTTGGCAAACCTTCGTTAATTTCATTAATAACTGACGACTGAAAAATCGATAAATCGGTGTTAGTCTCAGTCTCCAAGCAGAAGATTATTGCGGCCACCTTGGTAGGCACGAGTGTCTTTTCTTTGGCGCTACTTGCCCATGGGTATGGTTGGTTCATGAATTTGGAACTCAAAACCCTCGATTATCGTTTTGAAAGCTGTTCTGTCCCTACAAATTCAAGCAAGGACATCGTACTGTTGGGGATTGATGAAGCAAGTATCGAAGCCTATGGCCGCTGGCCATGGCCACGAGATCGATTTGCAGATCTTGTCCACTATCTAAATCGTGGAGGGGCGAAAGTCATCGTCTTCGATATCTTGTTTCTCGAGTCCAATGGCAACTCGATGGATTCTGACGCTCGATTTATGCAGGAAGTCCGAGTGGCCAAAAACGTCTTTCTCTCCTCCATAATGCATAATGTGGTCAATGACGGTTCGTCTCATGCTGGTGATGCTTTTAGCGTTCCCGGTATTCACTTAATGGGAACACAGCCAGCAACGAAGATTTCCGTGAGTCCAGGAGCGAGGGTCAAACGCTTCCAGGAGTTCAAATTGCCGTTTTCTGGGCTCGCTTTTAGCTCACGAGGCCTGGGTTTTAGCAATATATTTCCCGATGCAGACGGTACTACACGACGACTTCTGCCTTTCGCCCAGGCTAAAGGTTTTGTAATACCCCAACTTTCTATCGCAATCGCCCTTCACTTGTTAAAGGTCGATTCAGTAACCTTGGCTAGCTCGGGTATAGAGATGGGCCCACTGTCGATTCCTGTCACAGCGCAGGGCGATATGCTTATCAATTGGCATGGTACTCTTGAGGACAAAACTTATTCCACCTACTCCATCGGTGCAGTATTAGATTCCATAAAGCGCCTGAAAGAAGGCGCTACGCCCCGACTGCCCCCTGAAACCTTCAAGGACAAGATCGTATTCGTTGCAGTAACAACCCCGGGAATCCAAAACCTTAAAGTTACACCACTCTCGACAGTAACCCTCGCTACACTGATCAACATGGCTGCCTTGGATACCCTATTGCAAAGGCAATTCATTTCCCCCCCCAACTTCTGGATCTTTGCCATCGTCACGCTGATTCTCTGTCTTGGCACCTCATACAGTATTTTTTTATTCAAACGCCAGATATTGAGGATCGGCTTTTCGGTGGTAATCGCTGCCGCCTATTTTTTTTTCGTGATGTACGCCTTCGCATCGCTAGGCTTATGGCTAGAACTGATCATCCCTGAAAGCTTCTTGTTAGCTACCTTTGTTGTCGCATCGACAATGGCCTATCTGTGTGAGCAGCGCAGTTCCAATGCGGAATTGGAAAAGAGAGCTCGCCAACAGGCGGCCATCGCAAGCCTGAGCCAGAAAGCGCTATCGGGTCTTGACATTGCTGCCCTCATGAACGCCACAAGTCAAACGGTAGCACAAACACTGTCTATGGAGTTCGTCAATGTGCTTGAGTATCTACCTGGGCAGAACGCATTGCGCTTACGTGCAGCCAAGGGATGGAAGCAAGACAGTATAGGCCATGCTCGTATCGATATATTACCGAGCTCTACAACCCGTAAGATGTTAGTCAACGATAATCCGCCGGTGATCGAAGACATTGATTCGCTGGGATTATCTATTCCCCATTTGTTGCTTAAGGAACACGGTATCGTCAGTGGCATGATGGTGGTTATTCCGAATCAGGAGGGGTCTCCCTTTGGTATCCTGGGTGCTTTTAGCAGGCAGCGTTGTATATTTTCAGACAATGATCGGCATTTCATTCAAAATGTGGCCAACGTGCTGGCTCAGGCCATTTCGCGCAAACGATTGGAGCAACGTTTGTTACATGACTCGCTACACGATAGACTTTCGGGTTTACCCAATCGTGTACTATTCATGAACCGTCTGGAGCATGCGATTCAGCGCACACGGCGATATAGCAACTATAAATTTGCTGTACTTTTCTTGGATCTTGACCGTTTCAAGGTGATCAATGACAGCCTCGGGCACCATGTCGGTGATCAACTTCTTATCGAGACCGGATCGAGGCTCAGCGAATGCGTACGTCCAGAGGATACAATTGCACGCATCGGTGGTGATGAATTCACGATCCTGCTCGATGGTATAGAAGATATCGGCGAAACCCACCAGATCGCCGAACGCATCCAACATCGGCTTTCGGTGCCATTTCATCTACACGGTCACGAGGTCTTTATATCGGCGAGCATCGGTATCGCTCCAAGCACCACGGGGTACGAGTCGCCCGATGATCTGTTACGGGATGCCGATACGGTGATGTATCACGCAAAAATGCTCGGCAAAGGGCGCCATGAGCTTTTTGACGAACGTATGCAGGCTAACGCTCAGGCCCGCTGGAGATTGGAGACCGATCTGCGCCAAGCGATCGAAAGGCAGGAGTTTCAGGTACATTATCAGCCCATCGTCGATCTGCGGGCGAATAAGCTGGAGGGATTTGAGGCGCTAGTGCGTTGGCAGCATCCTGGCCGCGGTCTCATCCATCCCACCGAATTTATTTCCGTTGCGGAAGAGACGGGACTTATCCTCCCAATCGGCCAGTGGGTATTGCGTGAAGCCTGCAGACAGTTAAGGGCTTGGCAGTTAATTACTGACAAGAGTTATCCTATAACGGTCAGTGTCAACCTTTCCGGCAAACAACTTGCCGATCCGAAGTTGACTAATCTAATCGAACAAGTTCTACAGGAAACCCAGTTCGATGCCCGACGCTTAAAGCTAGAGATTACCGAAACGGTGTTTATGGAAAACGTCGAATCGGCCGCAATGATCTTCTCGCAGCTGCGGGCGCTGGATATCGCCCTGAGTATCGATGATTTCGGCACCGGATATTCATCACTGAGCTATCTTCACCAGTTTCCGATAAATATACTGAAAATCGATCGTTCATTCGTTTCGCGTATGATGGATGGTGGAGAAAGTATGGCGATAATCAAAACCATCGTATCGCTAGCCAAGAGTTTGGGTATGACGGTCATTGCAGAAGGCGTCGAATCGGCGCAGCAAAAGTTCCTGCTGCAGGGGCTGCGCTGCGAAAGTGGGCAAGGTTATTTTTTCTCAAAACCCTTGGATTGCCATGCGGCGGGCGCATTCTACGAAAAATGCACGAGTTCTAACACCGCGCTCGCTTAGCCCTTACTCCAATACGCCATCGTGCATCAATGGAAGCATAGCCAAGCCAATAATCTCGTAACAAGAATAAAACGGTAAAAGACCCGAGTGTAAAGAATTCCGTACGGACCCTATAATCTAAAGTCTCGAAGGTCCAGGTTGTTAGTCTTTGGTTAACAGTTCTAATTTCACCTTTTCCAACAATAGAATCGCTTCACTGACCGGTAAATTGTCAGATTCATGCCAGCAGATATCTCCATTACTGTCTTTATAGATCAAGACAGCCTTTTGAATATCCACTCCTTGCTCTGACAACACATTCAATATCCCCCGCGCGGGCTCTGAATGAAGATATGATATCGACATCGCTTTCTCCGTTAACACGCTATGCTCTGTGAAGTATCTGTTGTATATCTGCTTAGAGACACTTCACTCCGTCTTAAGCACGCATAGAGCCCTCCGTTGATCGAGATATGCCGCAAAGCTTTACCTCGTGGTGAGTGTGCTTGGCCTCTCGGTACAGCTATTTAAGGCAAGTCTATGATGTGCTTTAATCATTCGTGATTCAAAAGACGCCCTCTGATGAATAGTGGCAACAGTCTGGAGAAATTACACCGTCCAGAACTCAGGGCTTTGCTTATGGAAAAACTGAGCAATTAACATGCCGCATGCAGTTGTTATTGTCCTTTAGTAAATCAGAACAGTTATTTGGGTATCTAATTAAAGGGACTTCCAGAGTTCCCCGTCCATGGGGGTGCTCTATCAGTTGTTTGGATACTAAAGCCAGCGCTTTATTTGCGCGCGCGGCGGCGCAGCAGCAGGAATGCGAGGAGCAGGACGAGGGCTAGACCGCCAAAGGTGGTCGTGGTGGGCGTGCTATCATAGCCGCAGCCCCCCGTGGGGCGGGTGCCGCTCTGCACCGCCCCGTCGCTGTGGGCAGCGCTACCGTCTTTGCCGGGCGCGGCACTGCCATCACCAGCGGGGGGCTGCCCGCCGTCGCCCTGGGGTGTCCCCGCATCTTTTTTGGGCGGTTGAGAGACGCCGCCGCCCTCGAAGGCTCCGATGTCGACACCGCCGGCGTTGATCATGCGAGCCTGCGCACTGCCCAGCGCGATCAACGATTGATCGGGCGGCAGGAAGACCGGCAGCGGCAATGGCTTGGGAAACGCATAGCCCGTCGGGCTGACGGTCTGTGAAACACCCTTGTCGATCAGGGGGCTGCCGGCTTTGGGGCGTAGGTTGAAGCTGGCCAGATCGGTGAAGCCCGGATCGGTGCCTTTGATCGTGCCGGTCCACTCGCTCGGCACGGCAGTCAACGCCGAGGAAACCCAGTTATTCGAGCCGCCGATCACCTTCTTGCTGTTCTTCCAGATGTAGCTGTCACCAGTCTGGACGTCGTAGTTGGCGTCGAGGCCCTGCTGGTAGGCTACGCGGGCGGAACCGCCGCCCATCAAGTAGAAGACGTTGTTGTGCGCCTCGATGCTCTCGAGCTTCTGGAAGTGGCGGAACGCCGCACCGCTGAGCTTCGAGGTGAGCAGGAAGGTGTTGTTGACGAAGCGGTAGCGACCCTGCGTGCCCCCGGTGCCGTCGCCGCCGACGCGCACGGTCGAGCCGCCGGAGGTCTTGCTGTAGAGCACATTGCCTACCACGTCCGAGTCCTCGCGTGGGGGCAGGTTGCCCAGCGGATCCCAGGGGTCCGAGTCGGGGCCGATCAGCTCGACCTCGTGATAGCGCGCGCCTTCGATCCAGTTGTAGTAGATCTCGTTGCGCTCGGCGCGGGACTTGACGTTGTTGCCGCCGACGCCGTCGTGCACGAACGAAAACTGCAGGCGGAAGACCGAGCCTGGATGGCCCTTCTCGTCGGTGGCCATGTAGATCTGGTGGTAGTTGTCCCCCTCACCGTTGTGGTGCAGCTCGCAGTACTCCATGGTCAACGAGCCCGACCCCTCGTCGGTGCCGAGCACACCGTCGCGGCAGTGATGGATGACCACGTCGCGCAGCACGACGTCGGCGCCGTGGTGGCGGTAGCAGACGTCGCCGCCGGTGATCTCGAGGCTCTCGAAGACGAGGTGGGCGCCCAGGTCGTTGTGGACGGTGAAGCCGCCGCTCGATTGGATCACCGGTCGCTTCCCGCCAGCCTTGATGCCGCGAATGGTGATCGGCGCGGCCGCGCTGCCCACGGCGCTGACCGTGAATCCACCGTAGATCTGGTTACCGTCGATTTCGACGACGTCACCGGGCTTGAGTGAAGACATGAACGCCGTGCCCGGTGTCTTCTGCGTGCGCATCGGACCTACCTGATAAGTCTTGGCAGTCGCTGCGCTTGAGGCGAAGAGCGGCGTGAGCAGCGCTGCGAGCACGAGTGGTCTGAGCATCTGTTTTCTCCGACGGTCAAAGGAGTAAGGATGGGCCAACCTGATCGACAGCACAAGCGCTAACGGGCGGTTTTGCTTGGAACCATGAAACTTTCGGTTCACTGGGACAGGCCGATTTAAAAAAGGACAGAATAGGCGCTCAATTGAAGGAATCAACTTCGATAAGCTAGCCCACGCCTCTCCTACCTACGCCTATTTTCACTCACGGCTTCTATCTGCAGCATGATGAAAACCACGGTGAGAAATCCGGGTTAGCTGGCCCACCAAGCGGGCGAGTATCAGGGAAGATACGAGCAAAGCGGGTGAGATTAACCCTCGGTTTGGGCCAAAAATCTCTACCCCTGAAAACCCACCCGTGATGGGTAAAAAGCTTACTTGGGCCGTGAAAACTTTAGGATCAGCACCGTCAATGCCGGCAGGAAGGTCAGGCTGACGAGTGCGGTTCCCAGCAGACCGAACATGACGATCACGCCCACACCCCGATAAAGCTCAGTGCCTTCACCGGCCAGGAAGACCAGCGGCGCCAGGCCGAACACCGTCGTCAGGGTCGACATCGCGATAGGGCGCAGGCGGGTGTCGACAGCATCACGTACGGCCTGCAACGCTTCCATGTTCTCCTCGCGCACATTCGTCATCGCCTGGTGGACGATGAGGATCGGATTGTTTACCACGGTGCCCATTAAAATGAGAAAGCCCAGCATCGCGATCATATCGAAGGACAGGTGAAGCGGGTTCATTCCGATGAGCGGCAACCAGCTGCCCCCCAGATTGAATATCCACAAGCCGAGAATGCCGCCCGCCACACCCAGCGGTATCGTGGTCATGATCAAAAGCGGGTAACCCCAGTGCGTAAAGATGGCGACCAGCAGTAAGTAGATGATAATAATGGCGACCACGTAGTTGGCTGAGAGCGCCTCACGGGTCGCCTGCAACTGGTCGCTGGCGCCCGAGATGGTTATATTGATGCTGCTCGGTGCAGCGCCGGTACGACGCAGGTACTCCACCACGTCGCGTTTCACGATACCCACACCGGTTTCCAGTGCGATTTTTTCCGGTGGAATGATGTTCAGGGTAACGGTGCGCTGGCCGTTGACGCGTCTGATGATGTTGGTGTCGACGGTTTCCCGAATCTCGGCAATGGATGACAGCGGCACGACTACGCCGATCGGGGTGTAAACCGATATCTGGTTCAGGCTGTCCAGTGAGGCATTTTTACCTGACTTGCTGTACAGATAGATGTCGATCTTGTCGTCATCTAAGTAAAACTCATCGACAAAGGCGCCGTCTGTCAATGCGGCGACCGTGTAGCCGAAGTCCTGGGTGGTCATGCCCACTTCCGCCGCCCTTGCCCATTTCGGTTTGATCTCGATCAGTGGCTGGGACAACGACAAGGTAGAAGGGTCTGCGCGCAGGCGCGGCGAGTCGAACACCTCCTCGGCACGGCGATAGGCTGCCAGGGCGGTAGCGTAGATATCGCTAAGATTGGGACCCGATATGTCCAGGTTGACGCTGCGCGTACCGCCGGAATTGCTGGTGATGATCGAGCCGCGCGTTACGAAACCGCTCATGGCGGGATATTCCCTGTATTTTTTCTGCAATGCATCCATTAACGGCTTGATCTGCGCGGGGTCTTTCGGCTGCGAAATAATACGGATACGCTCCGCTTCGATGCTCATGTTGATATAGGCCAGTGCCGGGACCTCGGTCTCGCCATTGTCAAACTGTTGCGGGGAGTGCCTGGTAAAGGGCAGAAAATAAGCCTGCAGTTCCTGACCTATTCTGGCCATGGTCTCGATGTTGTAGCCGGGCGGCGAGGTCAGCGTGGCGAAAATCTTAGGCTCTTCCCCCTCGGGTAGGTATTCCGCGGGCGGCGTGAGATACACAAAGATGCCCAGACTGAACAATGAAACAGTGACGATAATTACGGCACGGTTACGGCTATTGCTGATCAATTGATCGATGCTATCGAGCACGCGCTGGTGAAGATTTTTCGCCTGTCCGCTAGCATGCAGGCCGTCGGTAGAGAATTCCAGCCGCGCAGTGGCGGTCGGAATGACCGCGATGGCGACCAGCATCGAAGTCAGGATCGATGCCGAAATCGCGATGGCGATGTCGGAATAGAGCTGCCCGGCCTCCTCCTGGATGAATAGGATGGGCACGAACACCAACACGGTGGTCAGCGTGGAGGCAAGCACGGCGGGCCATACCTCTTGCACGCCGACGCTGGCAGCGCGCAACCGGTCCATTCCCTTGCGACGCTGGTGTTCGATGCTCTCCAGTACGACGATGCCGTTGTCCAGCGTCATGCCGATAGCAAAAGCAATGCCCGCCAGCGAGATCACGTTGATGGTGCGGCCAGTGATCAACAGACCGATGAATCCGGCAATGGTGCATATGGGGATGCCTATCACGCCGACCAATGTGGCCTTAGCGGAGCGCAGGAACAGCAGCATGACTAGGCTGGCGAGTACGGCGCCGAGGGCTAAGTTGGTCCAGACATTTTTAATCGAGGCCTGGACATAGCCGACATCATCGGCGATTAGGCGCATGTGCATGCCCGCGGGATTGAGGATGTCCCTATTGATCAGCTCCATCGCCTGCATCAGCGCTTGCTTAATGTCGATGACATTGGAGCCCGCCTGGCGACGCACCGACAGACCGATGACCGGGACGCCATCGGTGTAGGAGATTCGACTGAGTTCGAAGTGGTCGATTCTCACTTCGGCGACATCGCCCAAGCGGATCAGCGAATCGCCACGCCGCACCAGAATCAAGTCTCGCAGTTCCTGCAAGTCCCTGAATCGACCCACGGTGCGCAGCAGGTAGCGGCGTTTGCCCGATTCGATCTCACCGCCGGAGATATCGCGGTTTCGCTCGGTGAGGGCGCGGCGCACATCCTCGATGCTGATGTCGCGCTCGGATAGGCGGGCCGGGTCAAGCAACACCTGTATCTGGCGTTCGGCGCCGCCGTAAACATTCACCAGCGACACGCCGGGCATGGTCTCCATGCGGGTGCGGACATGGTCGTCGATAAAATCCTGCATCAGCACCATGTTGAGGTTTTTGGGGTTGCCCTGCAGCGGCGCCACGCGGAAAAACATGAAGGAATTGCTGGAAAACGAGGTCGCATAGATGCGCGGTTCGTCGACGTTTATGGGATAGGAGGGCACCTGCGAGAGTGCGTTATTCACGTGGATCAGTGTCTCGTTGAGGTCGATGCCGAAGGGGAACTCGAGTTCGATCGAAGCGCGGCCGAAGGAAGCGGAGGAGATGATGCGCTGCAGTCCCGGAATGCTGCGCAGGTACTCCTCCTGTTCGATGATGATCTCCTTTTCGATGTCCTGCGGTGTCGCCCCGGACCAAGCAGTACGCACGGAGATGGTGCGCACTTCCAGATCGGGAATCATCTGTACCGGGATGCGCAGCGCCGCCAACACGCCCAGCACACTGATGATCAGGATAATGACCGTCATCAGCGTACCGCGTTGAATGATCGCGTCGAACATGGTGTGCGGCTCCTGTAATGATCCTCAGGCTATTCCGATCCCTGGATGCGCACTTGCTGGCCTTCTTGCAGAGATTCGTTGCCCTGCACCACGATGCCATCGCCGGCCTGTACCCCTTCCTGGATAGTGACCTGGCCGTCGAAGCTGTGGCCGGTTTTGACCCGCTTTTCCGCGACGGTCGGTGGCTTTGCTTTCGGGTTAAGCACCCACACGGTGACGCGGCCGTCCGGGTAACGCAACAAGGCATCACGTGAAATGACGACACCTTGTTCTCCGGTATCGAGCTGCAGCAGTCCTTGAACCGACATGCCCGGCGTCATCCTGATGACGGTTCCATCCACTCGAGCATGCATAATGAAGGTACGCGAGCTGGGGTCGCTGACCGGGACCACCGCACCGATGGTTGCAACCAGTGTCCTACCAGGCAAAGCATCGAGAGTCACCCTGAGGGTGCTTCGCTCATCGATGCGCGTATAGAATTCCTGGGGCACGCGAAAATCGATGCGCAACTCATCGATTGCGACGAGTGTCAGCACCGCATCGCCAGGTTCTATCCATTCACCGAGTTCGGCCGAACGTTCGCTGATCACGCCGGCAAAGGGCGCTTTAAGGCTATGACGCTCCACTTGCGCCTGCTGCTTGTGTTCTTCAGCCAGCCGTCGCTTCAGTTCAGCGGCATCGACTTCCACTTCCGCTTCTCGTAACGACAATTCATTAAGGGAGATGCTGTTCTGCTCGCGAAGTCGCTTTGCATCCTGATAGCGCCGCCTGGCATCGGCCAGTTCCGCTCGCGCACGTTCGGTTTCGGCTTGTAGACCCTGTAGAGTGAACCGTGCGATTTCCCTGTCGAGCTGCAGCAGGCCTTGTCCCTTCTCGACCCGGTCGCCCACCTCGACACTCACCGTTTCGACTTGTCCGCTGACTTCTGTCGACAGCTCGGCGACCTTTAGCGAAGTGATGGTGCCGGTGAGAGGGACCTGCTTGATTATAGATTTTGATTGCGCCGTGCTGACAACGACTAGCGGCCTGCGATCAGATGCCGCGAGAGCGATATGATTTAATAACAGGGAAAACAAAACCAATAGCAACTTTAACCGGATGTGGGCTATGGCTGAATCATCGCGTTTTTGCGATGTGTTTGATCGAGTTCCTGTGCTCATACATGCCGGAAGCCTGGCAAACCAGCCTTCGGTTGAGCACTCTAGGTTGGATAACTTTCGTGAGCCCACCGACGGGTTAGGTGCTAATTTTATTGGGGACGGGCTGCTTATCGCGTATAAAGATCCACTGCTACGTCATCCTCATTCTCTCGTTATAAGGATAGAAGAACTAGGCACCCTTCTTTCAAATGAATCAAGGGCTACTCACAATGAGGATCATTCTCAAAGGGGTAAGCTGGGTACTCCTTGCCTAAGGGAAAATGCAGACGTCTTTGATACGGACTATAATCGACGAGAGCCTTAATGTCGATCATGCCCCCTACCCCGGCTCGGCATGGGACAGATATACTGCTGAAGTCGAGCAATCAAGTATCCGATATTGGTTATACCATGCTACGGGATTTAGTGGCAAAGGGCTATCGTTGGGTGGTGGAGATCAGTAGTCGATATGGGTCGGTCAGCGTGATCAGGCTGTTGATGTCAGTGCGCAAGCTCGTACCCGAAATAGGCATAGTACCCCGTGATTTCAGGCTGGAAATGGCGATCTAATTGTCACTGATCGCCGGGATCGTGAAGGTATAAATGCCTCTGCCGTGAGTGGCCACAATCAAAGTGCTGTCGGATTCGCGGTATTTGATCATATCACAGCGCACATTGGCCAAGCCGGTATTGGTTATGCCCCAGTCCGTGCTTCCACCGTCCAGATTATCGGTAGACCATACGCCGAGATCGGTGGCTAGAAAGACCTGATCATCGTTGACCGGAGAGAAGGTACCCCAACGAATGGGAATGTCCGGCAGGTTGCCTTCTACGGAGGTCCACGAGGCGCCGCCGTCGAGGGATTCCCACACGCTGGCGATGCCGAAATTGCTCAAGGTGACCAGAAGGTGATTGGAGTTGCCCTTTTCCACATCGATAGAGGAGACCCAACCAATGGGCAGGCCGAAGCCGATATCGGTGGAGCTCAATGAATCGCCATCGGCATTTAACACTCGAAATACCTTGCCTTCATCGGTGCCGATGTAAAGGGTAGTCGGCGTATTGCGGTCTACCCGGAAAGCCGTCGCTTGTTTTCCGCTTAAGGCATCTCCCCCGATAGCGATCCTGTCAGCAAGGGTATTCGTGGCACCTACTCCGGTAACCCGGCAGAGCTTGTCCGTATCGGAGGCAGAGTACAGAATGTTATTGGTATCATCGTAATCACTGGGATTAGTTAATCGGCCGGTCCTTGCGCTGGGAATCACCGAGAAACTAGTATCCCAATCATCGGTGGTGATATGGAAATCATTGTAGGTGTAGGCGGCGATCTGTATCAAAGGTTCGTCCTGATCGATGTGGCAGATCATGCCGTCTCCACCATAGGCTTCGGAGGTCACGGCACCGTTGGCGGCATCCCATTCCTGCGTGCCGTTATCCTGTAAACCGGCGATAAATTCATCGGCTCCAGCCTCCGGGCTGATGTCCGCCGCATAGCATTGAGACACATTGTAGCCTTGCACGCGGTGGCTAAAGCTAGGCGCAGTAACGGCTGTATTCCCTGCATCGGCAGAATAATATACTCCGCCGTCATTACCAAAAACCACCTCATTAGGAAAACCTGGTCGGAAGACGATAGCGTGTTGGTCGGCATGAATGGCCCGGTCGCAGGGTGCAGGACCCGCGTACCAGGAACCGATGTGTGTAGTATTGTTGAAGCCATCCAAAGTGCGATATATGTCAATGCCGCCAAGGAGCACATAGTCCCGGTCGGTAGGATGCACCGTCATCACCAAGTCATAAGTAGCTTGCCCATTGGTGAAATGTTGAGTAGGCACAGTCGAACAATTCGATATCTCATAATTGATCGGGATAGTCAGACTGGACCAATTGTTACCTCCGTCGGTGCTTTTGATAAAAAACCCTATATCCTCTTTGCCTACTAAATCCACCCCGCCTACCGCATAGATATAATTTGCATCACTCGGGGCAACCGCAAAAACGGTTCGATCGATATCGGTGTAGCCGCTGGCGATAGCATCAAATTTTTTAATCCAGTTCAAGGGGTAATCACAACCTGTACTACAAGTATAAATATCACCTCCTTTTTCGTTATGAGAATTCGCGCCGGTCGATGCCCATAGATTACCGTTGGCATCGATTTCGATATCATCTACAGCAGGAAAATTACCGGCCCCATCTGCATTATTCGGCAGCACCTGGGTCCAGGTGCTGCCCCCATCCGCTGTGCGATACAAGCCCGATACCCCCAGATAGGTCGTGCCTCCCTTAAGTCGCCTACCGACATATTTGCGTTTAGAGGCCACGTACAATACTGGAACACCGCTTTCCACTCTAATCTTCAGCTCTGAGATGTATCTGAACATGGAAGAATTGGCCATTTGGGTCCAGGTACTACCGGCATCGGTAGAAATAAAAACGCCTTGGCCGGGGGTAACCTCGGCATAGGCTTCGCCCGTACCCGCATAAAATAGTTTGGTGTTAGTGGGATCGTAGACCAGGGAAGAAATGGTCAGATTGGGCAGAAAATCATCGATCACCGACCAGGAGCTTGTATCAGAGGTTATATCTTCGTTCTTCCACAGTCCGCCGGAGACGCCGCCGGCAAAAACACGTTTTGCGGTGCCATCGTTGGGGTCAAAGAGAATCGCCCGGGTTCGGCCTCCCACATTTATAGGCCCCCGGCTGGTCCAGTTGATGCCGGCAATAGCTGTCTTTCCAGGATATTGGTTCTGATATTTGGCAATCAAAGCTTGGGCATAAATTCTGGCCTCAGTTAGTCTTCCGTACGGAACATAACCCAGATTAGGGTCTTTGGTCATATCAATTTCTTGTTGAGTACGTGCCATGATCCTCTGCTTGACCGAACCTTCTTCTTCGCGCTCCGTAAATGTTCCTTCTCTGTCTTGTACGGAGGGAACGTACCAATAGATCACTGTGGCCACCATCGCAAACAAAACGGTTGATACGATTTTAATTTTGTTATGCATGTTTCAACTCAATTTGTGAATTGCTTGGTATTCGTAGCTTGGGTGGTAAGGACGGCTTGGCCTATTCTCAAGGAAAAGATCTAAAGTCGGCAGCCACTTAATTAATGCCTGTAAGATTAGTGATAATAAGCACCCTTTTTCGTCAAACAGCCAAGTATCAACGGCTCTCTGAGTTTTCATTGATACGAGTCTTCGGTTTGAAATCTCATGATTGGCGCTCTTTGGAGCAGTTGGGATTCCTAGTGATGTTGAGAATTTTGAGGTCCCATGGTGGGCTAGTCATGGGGATAATCAGCCTGGGCGAGAAGCTGGGATTTTAGAAGTATAAATGGGGAGCAGGTTATTGCTATCTGAACGAATCGGGTATTGAGTGACCCTATTCCTTCAGAATATATCCTTAGGCAGTTTTTAGCTAAATCGTCTTGTGATTTTATCCCAATTACTTACACCAGAAGCTTTAATGCCTACTCCAAAAGCTACTTTCTGACCATGTACCTTTGGGTATTTGTGCCGAGCTTCTCCTACTATCTTTTGATTATTAGATAGCCATAGAGTTATAGGGTTCGTAATATCGATAGGACGCTTGGTAGCTAAAAATAATCCTTGGTGACTATAGTCGATTAATCGACCGCTATAACTTATACCACAATATTCATATTTTACTTTTAGTGGATTTTTAAGCAGTTTTCGAATAGATCTTCTTTCTTCAATTTCTGCATCAGTTATTTTACTTGCAGCAAGTACTACATATTTTTTTAAACGGCTTTCCGCACCGTAATATCCGTATAGTCTAAACATTAAGGTGGAAAATACATTAGCGAAGTTATTTTTATTATTTATCGCATCAACGTATATCAAATGTGGTTTGATATATTTATCATAGTATTCTTTGTTATTTATCTTACAATGCTCATGATACGATAATAATATATCCTTACCAAATCGATGATAAAGCAATAGGCCACAACCATCAATTATTGAGCCAGTACTATTATAAAAATATGAGTATATCTTCGATAATACATTCGGAGAAAAATAAAGTAATGTACTATGTGATCCAAAGTTCTTCGGCTTGTGTTCTGATCTTTCTTCTATACGCGAATCTTTTTTAAATTTATCCTCATGATACAAGTATTCTTTTGGAAGATGTATCGATGCTTCTTGAATAGAGCGATGCGTTTTTCGAACTACTAGCAGATATAACAAAACTGTCACAAGCGGTATTGTCGCTAGCGAATTAAAACTAATATCGTATTGGCTGTTATATTCTATTAACGCAATAATGAGCATAAGTATTATGGATAGGATTAGTGCCAGGATATTTGAAAAAACCACCCACAATACCATCCATGTCAAGTATTCTCTTGCATTACCAAAATATTTTGAATTTTTAATTAGTTCAGTCCAAGGTACTTTACCGATATCGAATCGGGCACTCATAGCGGATATTATGGCTATTATCGAAACCGCGATGCAAGAAATAATAAATTCCACGCTGTGGGTCCCTTTGTGCTAAAGAGAATGAAGATTCTTCGCGGCTGCAAAAATGTAGGTATCTTTACAACCGCATTGAGTAGGAAATAGCTAAATACCAGCGTTTAGATGATAAAGACACCCTAGGTTCTTTGCACCTAGAGTAGCGGCACTATTGGGGATTTTTAAGACACGCTTTTTTCTAAGCAATGTATTAAGTGTGGTGTCTAAGTGGTCTTGCGAAATACCAACGAGAAGTTGAAGGTTATAAAACGACTGATCACCTTCCCTCCACAATGAATAAATAACTTTATTCTCTGTTGAAGTTATTTCATCCGGAAATTCTAGTTGTATTCCAATACTCTTGGAATTACTATTTTTATTTATAGGCGGATCAAATATGCGATAATTATTGCAATATTTATATATTCTATTTATAACTCTTATGGTATCAAAAACGCTACTCATAATTAAATCCTCTTTCGAATAAGTACGACCCTACGTCGGAGGTTTCTTATCTGCCCCAGAATACGCTCATCGCAGTTACCCCGGTAACTCGCATGAAGGTCCCGAATCCGTGAAGCAATAGCGAGGAAACGGTTCGTGTATGCCAGAAGCAGCAGTGCGATTGCTGGGAATAATAAGGCAGGTGTTGTAAGCGTAATTTCCATCTCGGCCTTGATGTGTACTCGAAACCTGTGACAGTAAAAGGAGCTTTGGGCAACGCAATTACCCTACTCCAACAGCGATCACATTGCTGACACGCCTCGACCTTTATGTCCGGTCGGATGGCTGCTTTGACGTTTGCCTCGACCACCGATACAGACACCGATTTAAGTGAGACGATTCTGCGTTCAGTCGACCTCCCAGCCGGGTTCGAACCAGATGCGAAACCCACCCTCGAAAGCATCGGTGTTGGTACCGCGACGACAATGCTCTGGAAGTTTGTCTATGTGTTCCGCGTTGCCTCCGCCCAATAGCACATATTCGGCGACGAGTGCCGCGCGTAATGCATCGGTAACACGCGCAACGTGCTTGCGCCATTTTTTCTTGCCGAGCTGCTTCAGCCCGGCCGCACCTAAATAATTTTCGTAACTACGCTCTTTGCGGTAGGGTAAGTGGGCAAGTTCCAGCGGTTCGATGCGCCGCCGGGAAATCAGTGCTGAGCCAAGCCCCGTGCCCAGACCAAGAAACAGCATCTTGCCCCCGGCATAACCACCGAGCGCCTGCATTGCGGCGTCATTGAGCATGCGCACCGGCACACCAAACGCCTCCGAGTAGTCACATTCGGTCCAACCGGGTCCAAGATGCGCCGGCTCGGCCAACGGGCGGTTGCCGCTAACCGGCCCTGGAAACCCGATCGCCACCGCGTCGAAGCTCCAGTCCGCCACAAGCTCACGCGCTTTGCTCAAGAATTGTTCCGCGGTGAGATCCGGACCGGAAACGAACGCGTGGCGTTCGCGGTTCGCCATGGTCATCAGTTTTACATGGCTGCCGCCGACGTCAATTGCCAACACGTTGCGCGGCGCACTCGTGCTGTGGCACAGTCGAGCGGCATTCGCATCGGCAAATAGCACCGCCTGATCATGCTGCACCCGGCCGGCCGGAATCATTGCATCGCCGCGCTCCAGTTGCGCCAGTGGTCCGGCCTTGTCAGAGCCAGCAACTAGCCAGAGCAAGGCTCGCGCCTGCTTGAGCACGGGCAACGTCAGCGTCATGCGCCGGTAACCCTGGTATTCATCGGTCAACGCCACTTGGCGTTCGGTTTCATCGAGCAGTGGAGAGCCCGGCAGTAGTGAAGCGGTATGGCCGTCCGCGCCGAGGCCGAGGTGCACGATATCAATCACTGGGGGATTACCGGCAATCCGCTGTAAGACCGTCGCGTACTGTTCGGCGGCGATATCGGAATCCTCGACGGTCACCGGCATCGGCACGCATTGCTCGGCGGGAACTTTTCCTGCCAGGATCGACTGAATGTGTGTCCAATTGCGAACCGGATCGCCGTTGGGGGCGAGGCGCTCATCGGTCTGCAGCACCCATAGCCGTTCCCAAGGAAGATCCTCATGCGCGAGTGCCGCGAGCATTGCCCACGGCGTGCGCCCCCCACTCAAAGCCAGCGTGCAGCGTCCACGCGCCGCAACGGCGATGCGGATACGTGCGGCGAGCCAAGCCGCTGCGGCTTTACCGGGGTCATTATCTACTGTAATCGATAGCATACCGATTCCCACCGTCGCTTAGACCGCAGTCGCCGCCGTTGTAACTAACTCCGCGTAACTAGGTTTCCAATGCATGCGCCACCCGCGTCAATCTCTCCCGGACTTCGTCACCGATCTCGGCGATGGCCGCATTATCGACCATCGCCATGACAGCGTGGGGATCCATGAAGACCACGTTTACCTGCCCGCCATCTTCCTCGCGCACGACGACGTTACAGGGCAGCAACGCACCGATATCAGGCTCGATGTCGAGAGCTCTGTGCGCAAATTGCGGATTGCAGGCACCGAGAATCTTGTACGGCAGATGATCGAGACCCAGCTTTTCCTTGAGCACCGCAGGAACATCGATCTCGGTGAGTACACCGAATCCCTCTTGTTTAAGTGCTTCAACCGTACGGCTTAGCGCGGTTTCGAAGGATTCATTCATAGCAACCGAAAAAGTATATTGACTCATCGTTGTCCTCCTATCAGTGAATTCTCAACGCGTTTTCCCGCCTATTCTACGTGCTCTGTACAGTCTAGAGATCACGCCGATCAGAGCAGAATTGACGCATGAATTATAAGTAAGCGATTACGCAACCGTACTTTGCTGCGCGATTCGATACATTGCACCCTGGTCGTTTAACGCCCGCGAGGGACGTTTTCTTTAAACCCTAAGCAAACCA
This sequence comes from uncultured Gammaproteobacteria bacterium, assembly GCA_963731655.1. GTDB lineage: Bacteria > Pseudomonadota > Gammaproteobacteria > JAAEPA01 > JAAEPA01 > CAVSWL01. The sequence goes on from CAVSWL010000007.1 coordinate 58,354, forward strand.
CCTACCCCGAGCACGCGCCGCTGGGCATGGAAGCTGACGATCTTAGTCCCAGTGCGCCGTGACGTCCACTATCACCAGACCGGAATTTCACGTTTGCGATTCGCGAGTACGCGCATTGCGATGCGCTTCTCGGGTGTTAATCAACGACACTATTTGACAGTGCCTCACATTGCGCCCTCACAAACACCCTAATTATTAGTTGTTTCCCTATGCTTCCTTGGAAAGCTGTGAATATCTCACAATCTTAGAGCGAATTATGCCACTGAATAGGGTCAAACACGGGGTGTATAACTACATCGCGGTATCGAGACTGGTAATAGCAACATAGCACGAGTGCCCTACGGCTATCGCTACAGCAAAAATGGAGGGATCTCGGGGACGATGCGACGACGCGACGGCTGGCAGCCACCGTCTCCCAGAACACCAACACGAACCCCATATTTCACCGCGAAAAAGGCAAATGCATTTTAACTAATGAAGGAGTCAACAAATGACACTTTCACTGAGCGATCCCCAAGTTCAGTCCGCCTTCGACCAGGCAGTGACGAAAACGACGCGTGCGGTAAAACTAGGCACAGAAAGTCACACCATAACGACACCCTTCCCTTCACCGCAAGATTGGCGGGACGTATGGATTTATTTTCTGATGCTCGACCGATTCAAACGGGCGGACGGTCAACCTTCTGCGAGCACGCCCTACGACAAACGTTTTGGCGGGTTCCAAGGTGGCACGTTCAACGGCGTGCGCGAGCGGCTGCACTCCGTCAAAGAACTAGGAGCTGGAGCAATCTTGCTCTCACCCGTGCTGAATAACCGCCAATCAGACGAAGGCACCTTCCACGGTTACGGCATTCAGGATATTCTCCAGCCCGACCCAAGATTCGCCTCGACGCCGGGCAAGGAGGAGGAAGAGCTGTGCGCGCTGGTGGATGAGGCACACGCCCAAGGCCTGTACGTGATCTTCGACATTGTGCTCAATCACGCAGGTGATGTGTTCGGCTATAAGGGGATCGGTTCCACCGCGCTAGGCGGTTCACAGCTCCGCCCCATCGAGTGGCGCGATGCGATAGGTCAAGCCCGCCCAGATTTTTCGGCCATCGAGAACATTCCCGCCGCCCAAAGAGAGCCCGACGGCTTGGTCTGGCCGGCGGAATTGCAGCACAAAAGTTACTTTCGCCGCACAGACAAGGGTGGGGAGGAAAGCGGTGACTTCGAATCGCTCAAGGAATTCGTAACCGGTGTCCGCGAGGGTCCGATCTTTCCCGTGCGCAACGCCTTGATCCTCGCCTATCAATACGCCATCGCGCGCTACGATATGGACGGTTTTCGAATCGATACTTTGAAATCTATCGAACGAGACTTCGCCCAGACCTTCGGCAACGCGATGCGGCAATATGCTCTGAGCATCGGCAAGAAAAATTTCTTTTCCTATGGAGAGGTTTTCGACGGCGAGGAACGCATTGCCGAGTTCATCGGTCGTGACACCCGGGATGGCAACGATCGCCTAGGTGTCGATGCGGCACTGGATTTTCCCCTGCTCTTTCGGCTACCCTAGGTCGCACAGGGCCCGCCCCTCCAACCGCGGTCATCAATGTCTACCAGCGCCGCAAAGCAGTACAGCGTGATACCCTGACGAGTCACGGCGAGGCAGGACGGTTCTTCGTCACCTTCCTTGACAATCATGAGATGAAACAACGGTTTCGTAGCGCAGATACGGACGGGCCCGACACGTTCGACCCGCAGGTTATGCTCGGCATTGCCGTATTGTTCGGACTTCAGGGCATTCCCTGCCTCTACTGCGGTACCGAACAGGGGCTATACGGCCATGGCGACAACGACCAATTCATACGCGAGACCTTCTGGGGCAAACTCAACGCCTTCGACGTCGATCACCCTTTGATCTACCAGTTTGACTATGAGGCGGCTTTGGGGATAGTCACCGTCAACACACCGTCTTTTAATTGAGAGTGCATCCCCGAGGCTTTCACCGGCCCCGGCAGGGTAAAAGCCCGTTGGAATGCGCTGGCATAGCTCTCCTGGCGGAAAACTTGATTGTTATCCGCGGACTGCTTGTTACTAGCCCGTGTCTGGGAAGAAATGCTGAGTAAGCGCCCGTTAAGATTGACGTTGATATCGCCCTCCTTAGCCCCGGGGATGTTTGCCTTCACCACATAGTTGTCCCCTTGCTCGTTCAGGCTGAGCTTAGCCGCGCCAGTTTGGGCATCCATGTCGGATAGTTTATTAATGTTTTTGAAAGTATCGTTGAAAACACTGTCGAACGCCTGATCCATTTGAGAACGCATGCGCATCATGTCGGCATGCATACTGCCCCATGGATCCCAAGCCCCGTCGGCGGGTGCCGGTATCATTTCTAGGTTGGATTCGGAGTCGGTTGCCGCCACACGTTGGGCCAGTTCATGGGAGTAATAGGTCTGCGCGCCCACGGCGCCGACGAGCGCCAACAAGCCGATAGCTATAAAAGGCTGTTTGAAAGGATGCTTGTTCATGAAATGTCTCCTTAAATCGTGCTTGGTGCTTGTTACCCGCCGCACTTCGATTGGGGCAAGCAACGTTTCACTATCATGGAGCCCCTCATTTTCCTGAGAGTTCCACAAATCCTCGTTGATGAGGACGTTGAGTGTTATAAAGCAATGAATATGCCGTGCCAAAATAAATCAAATTATACAAATCAAACAGAACCCTCTATTTTCATCGTGAGGTATTGCGTGATGCTGTTTCTGGTGGATCTCAGCCACAAGAAACGGGGAAATTGAACCAGGAACTCGCTTGCTTCAAGTTTGTAATAAAGACGAAATCACTTGCACATTTTCTAAATTGATTTATTTTTTCCCGTTCCCCTGCTTCCCAGGTTCTCTTTTCTCTATACCGAGCAGGAACACGACCGCAACTTGGGAAAAAGCCTGCTCTACGCGCAGGGCTAAACCGCCCGAAAGTCACATTGAATAACTGATAGAAGCTAATACTTTGACTAGGCTACTTTCTCTCACCGCAATACTCGGAATCGTAGGATTTCTGTGTATGATCTTCAGCCTCTCGGTGCTTCCACCGATGGTGGTGTCGCTGTGGTTCAATGACGGTGAGGTGATGCACTTCGCCCTGTCCTTCTTGCTCATCCATATCACCGGATTGGTATTCTGGCTCCCTGCCCGTCGAGCAGTGGGTGAATTTCAGCGCCGCGATGGCTTCATCATTGTCACCTTATTCTGGGTGGTGCTCAGCCTATTGTCAGCCATCCCCTTTATTATCAGTCTGCATCTGAGCTTCGTGGACGCCTTTTTCGAGGCGGTATCCGGATTTACCACCACGGGCGCTACGGTCATCGTCGGGCTGGATACGCTTCCCCCCTCGGTCCTCTACTACCGTGGTCAGTTGCAATGGCTGGGTGGCATGGGGCTGATCGTGCTGGCGGTCGCTATCATGCCGATGTTGGGAATCGGCGGCATGCAGCTCTATAAGGCCGAGGCGCCGGGTCCGATGAAAGAAGATAAGCTCAAACCGCGACTGGCAGAGACCGCGCGATCGCTTTGGATGACTTACGTGGGGCTAACGGTCACCTGTGCACTCGGTTACTGGATCGCCGGCATGAGTCTGTTCGATGCCGTGGTGCACAGCTACGCCACCGTATCCACCGGCGGATTTTCCACCCACGATGCCAGCCTGGGTCACTTCCATAGCGTACCCATTAATCTGATTTCAGTGTTGTTCATGCTTGCCGGCGGCATTAATTTCGCCGTGCACTACCGAGCTCTGGCGGGTCGCTCCCTGCAAATTTACTGGCGCGACGTGGAGGTGCGGGCCTTCTTACTGTTCATTTTGAGTGCACTTATAGTCATCTCGACGATGCTATGGATGCTCAAAGAATATGGGCATTTTCACGAGGCGTTCACCAACTCGCTGTTCGAGGTCGTGTCGGTGATCACCAGTACCGGCTTCGGCACAGCCGATTTCTCGCGCTGGCCGAGTTTCCTTCCGGTGCTGCTGATCTTCATCAGCTTCATCGGCGGCTGTGGGGGTTCGACGGCGGGCGGGATCAAAGTGTCGCGCATCCTGCTACTCCTCAAGCAAGGTGGCCAGGAAATTTTCTATTTAATCCACCCGCATGCAATCCGCTCGCTGCGCATCGGTGGACAGGTGCTGGCACCACGCGTGAGTCAGGCTATCTGGGGATTTTTTTCCGTGTATATCGTGGTATTCGCGGTGTTAACCCTGCTGATGATGGGCACGGGACTCGATCAGGTAAGCGCTTTTTCGGCCGTTGCCACCTGTATGAATAACCTTGGCCCCGGTCTAGGCGATGTGGCGGTGACCTTCGTATCGGTGAGCTCGGCGGGCAAGCTGCTCGGCGTGTTAGCCATGCTCCTCGGGCGCCTGGAAATCTTCACCGTGCTTGTGATCTTAGCGCCCGCCTTCTGGCGCAACTGAAATGGAGCATTTGTTCCACGGCCCCAACTTCGTTCCAGCTTGCAGATTGAACCAGCTAGGAATTAAAGAGCGTTGCTCATACTTTTTTGTCTATCAATCAGGCATGAAGTTGCAGCAAAATCGCACTGTTTTTTCACAAACGGCACGGTACTGAAACACCTAAGTATGGTCAACCGGTCCTTTATCAAAGGGACAGCGCTCATCGCGATCATGTATTACAACGCAGTACAACCTCTTCGCGATAACCAACTTCTAGCGATACACTCACTCTAAGTTAAGGTATAACCGCGAAGACTAGCTGCGTTGATTAATCTAAACGTGTGTTCTGGAGGCTAAATACATGTCGAACAATGTTGCTACCCTTAGCGTCGAAGGCGCCGAGCATGAATTCCCGATCGTACGCGGAACCGAAGGTGAACGGGGAATCGATATTCGGACACTTAGGGATCGGACCGGATTAATCACTCTGGATGAGGGCTTCACCAGCACCGGTTCCACAACAAGCGCCATCACCTATATCGATGGCGAGCAGGGAATTCTCAGGTATCGCGGATATCGCATCGAAGAGCTTTGTGAGAAGGCCAACTTCATGGAGGTCGCCTATCTGCTGATCTACGGTGATCTACCCAACGAGCAAGAATACGAGTACTTTGCCGGATCGGTACGCCGTCACACCATGATCATGGAGGACATTAAGCAGTATTACGACGTGTGGCCACGTCACGCCCATCCGATGGCCCTGCTATCCTCCGTGGTCAGCGCGTTGTCATCCTTCTATGAAGACTCACTCGATCCTTTCGATGCACGTCAGGTCGAAATCTCCATTCACCGGCTGTTGGCGAAACTACCAACCATCGCCGCATTTTCCTACAAAAAATCCATCGGCCAGCCTAAGATCTACCCACGCAACAGTCTCAGTTATCCCGCGAATATCCTGCACATGATGTTTGCCGTTCCGGCGGAGGACTATGAGGTCGACGCCGATATTGAGCGGGCGATCGATCAGCTATTGATCATCCATGGGGATCATGAACAGAACTGCTCCACCGCGACGGTGCGCATGGTAGGCAGCAGTCAGGCGAACCTGTTCGCCACAGTCGCTGCCGGAGTGCTGGCATTATGGGGACCGCTGCACGGCGGCGCCAATCAGGCCGTGATCGAAATGCTGGATGCAATCCACGCTGATGGCGGCGATCTACACAAGTGGATTGACAAGGCAAAGGATAAAAACGATCCCTTTTTACTGATGGGATTCGGCCATCGAGTCTACAAGAACTTTGATCCGCGTTCGAAGATTCTGCGGGAGGCCAGCAGGAACGTACTCGCAAAGCTTGGGAAGCAAGATCCCTTGCTGGATATCGCGGTGAAGTTGGAGGAGATCGCCCTCAAAGATGATTACTTCTTAGAGAAAAAACTTTATCCCAACGTCGATTTTTACAGTGGACTCATTCTTAGGGCTATCGGTTTTCCGCTGCACATGTTCCCAGTAGTCTTTGCGCTGGGCCGCCTGGCCGGGTGGATAGCCCATTGGAAGGAAATGATCGATGATCCGAACACCCGCATAGCCCGGCCGCGGCAAATTTATACGGGCCATAATGAACGCAGTTATATACCCATACGGAAGCGTTAGGACAATGACCGCCACCCACTAGGCGCAAGCAACGGTAGGTTCTTTTGCCAGCGTATATGCAGTGCTGCGCGCGACTCATTCTCGATGGTGGTTGCATCATCCCTGTGCTATATTCCAGCTTACAACAGAATAAGAAATCCACATCGAGTAGGGTTATGGAACTCCCCCCCAATCGGGAACCGCTAGACGATATCCTCCGTCTCATCTACGAGGGCACCGCTGCCGCTACAGGGGATGCGTTTTTCCGCGAACTTGTCCGCGCGACGGCTCAAGCCATGGGTGTACGCTGGGCGTTCGTGTCTGAATTCGCGGGATCACGGGAACGGGTAAAAACGCTGGCTTTCTGGGATGGGGATGATATTGCACAAAACTTTGAGTACGACCTGGACGGCACGGTATGTGAGGGAGTGCTAGCCGGTGAAATCCAGTATTACCCCAATAATGTTGCATCTCAGTTTCCACGTGAGCCGGAACTCGCCAAGATGGGCATCGAGAGCTACCTCGCCGTGCCCATGATGACACCCGCCGAAGAAGTGTTGGGCCATTTGGCCATTTTTGATCAAAAACCCATGAATTACACCGAGCGCGAGCTTTGGGTATTCAAGGTGTTTGGCGCGCGCGCCGGCGCCGAGCTGGCGCGTAAACAGATGTTAGAATCAGTAGAAAGCAGCGAACGCCGGCTGGCCAATATTCTGGAAACCGCAACCGATGCCATCATCACGATCGATAAAGAACATCGCATCGTGCTGTTCAATGCCGCCGCTGAGCGGGTATTCTGTTGCGCATCAGACTGGGCAATCGGTCAACCCTTCGATCGGTTTCTGACCCGCCGATTCCGCCAGTTCATCGGACGATTCGTCGACGGCACGCCGGACGGGAAAGAGCCGGCCTGGGCGCCAGAAGGAATTACGGCCATACGCGCTGGCGGCGAAGAGTTTCCCATCGAAGTCACGATGTCGCCGCTCGCGTTCAAAGACGAAGCGCTCTATACGCTCATCTTGCGCGATATCACCGACCGGCAACAGGCTAAAGAGGAGATTTCCAGGCTGCAGCAGGATAACATCAGCCTGCGCGAGGAGCACCGCCGTAACTTGGGATTCGCCGAAATGATCGGCGATTCGCCCGCGTTGCAAGCTGTCGTCGAACAGATCAAGGTGGTCGCCCCCACGGATGCCAGCGTTCTGCTCGTCGGCGAAACCGGCACAGGTAAAGAACTCATCGCCCGCGCGCTGCACGAGTACAGCACCCGCAAGGGCAAGCTGCTGATTTGCGTCAACTGTGCCGCACTGCCCAGCGAGCTGGTGGAAAGCGAGTTGTTTGGCCACGAAAAAGGCGCATTCACCGGAGCGACGGCAGAACGCAAGGGGCGCTTCGAACTCGCCAATGGCGGGACCTTATTCCTCGACGAAGTGGGCGAGTTACCGGCGCAAACCCAGAGCAAGCTGCTTCGGGTGCTTCAGGAACAATCGTTCGAACGCGTTGGCGGAACGCGCACGCTCCACGTGGATGTCCGCGTGGTCACGGCAACCAATCGCGACCTGGGTAGCATGGTCAGTGAGGGAGATTTTCGATCTGATTTGTACTACCGCTTGAACGTTTTTCCCATTCGCGTTCCGCCGCTGCGCGACCGTCGGCCCGATGTGCCGCAACTTGCACGGCATTTTCTGGAACGAATGGCCCGCAAGCTGGGGCGGACCTATCGGGATATCGACGCCGAATCAATAGATCGGCTGATGGGCTATTCCTGGCCCGGAAACGTGCGCGAACTGCAAAATGTCATGGAGCGTGCGGCAATTCTCGCGACGGGGCCGATCGTCAAGATCAGCGACATCGTGCTCTCTCAACCGCCTGAAATCACTCCGTCCACCCCCGATAGCGGCACCTTGGACGCCGTACAAAAAGCACATATCGTGGAAACGCTGGAGCAGTGCCATTGGCAGATTGAAGGCCGCCGCGGAGCCGCCGCGGCACTCGGACTAAAACCCGGCACCTTGCGCTACCGCATGCAGAAACTGGGTATTCAAAAACAATCTCGTCGCTGATTCCTTGCCGATACCGGGTTCACCCTGGGATGTCTTGGAACAAATAATGCTTTTTTAAGCTAAATTGCTGACGCATGCAACAGGGCCACACCCTTTGATTCGACTCTCCAACCCGGGCGTCGCGACTGAATCGAATGATGCGCCGCTGTCCTAATATTCTCATTTTTCCAGAACAAGCGTACTTGTCATACTATGGATACACTATTGATCATCAAAGCGTTTATTCTCGGTATCGTCGAGGGATTAACCGAATTCCTGCCAATCTCAAGCACCGGTCATCTGATCTTAGCGGGCGATCTGCTCGATTTTAATGGCGAGAACGCTAAGCTGTTTACGATCGTGATCCAAGTTGGAGCTATTTTGGCGATTTGCTGGGAATACCGGGCTAAAATCGCCTCGGTTCTCACCGGTCTTGGCAAAGAGCGCGCCGCCCAAAAATTTGTGCTGAATCTAGCGATCGCATTCATGCCCTTGGCAACGCTGGGTCTGCTGTTCGGCAATCAGATTAAAGCGGTATTGTTCAAACCCATTCCGGTCGCTCTAGCCTTTATCGTCGGCGCCTTCGTTATCATTTGGGCGGAAAAACGTGAGCATAAAATTCGTGTCACTGAAGTCGATGACTTAAGCAGTTTGGACGCTTTAAAACTCGGCATCGCACAAGCTTTCGCGCTGATTCCGGGCACCTCGCGTTCGGGTTCTACGATCATCGGAGGACTATTGTTTGGTTTATCGAGAAAAGCGGCCACCGAGTTTTCGTTTTTTCTTGCGATTCCGACTTTGGTGATCGCAAGTCTGTATGATCTATACAAGCACTGGGAATTTCTTAGCTTGGCTCAGGACGGTGCTTATTTCGCCTGCGGCTTGGTTGCCGCTTTCATCAGCGCGCTGCTCGCGGTTAAGGGATTGTTACACTATATTAGCCGCCACGATTTCATTGCATTCGCCTGGTACCGGATCGTATTCGGCCTCGCTGTAATCGCTACCGCCTATTTCGGACTTGTCAACTGGACAGAAAGCTGAGACCGTGTTTCGGAGAATGGTCGAGTCCAACGCTTCAACGGTATCGAAGGCAACAGGCGGATCGGGAGATTGCGCCGATTTGATTCTAACGGTAACGGAGGAGGCATCTGTCATGCTAAAGGTTTGCTTGGCCGCGCTATGCACCTTGCTGTTGCTGGCTTGTGGCGAACCAGCTCTGCAACAATTAGAAGGTTATGCGCAAGGAACTACTTATCATATTACCTATTGGTCGGAACGGCCCACCGATAATGCGACGATACAACGACAGGTGCTCGATACGCTTACAGCGATCGACAAAGATTTATCCAATTATCGCTCCGACTCCAATATAGAACACTTCAATGCGCAAACGTCAACCGACAGCCAAGCGGTAAGCCGCGACTTCGCGGCGCTGGTCCGCGTTGCCCAGCGCGTCAGCCAAGCCAGTGCAGGTTGTTATGACTTGACGATAAAACCCCTGTTCGATCTCTGGGGATTCAACGGGGATCATCTGACGATCCCAACCGATGCTGCGATTGCCGCAGCCCTTGAAAATGTCGGCATGGATAAACTGGAAGTCGTCGACGAAACCCATTTGCGCAAACTGAAGGCACAGCTCGCCATCGATATCTCTTCCATTGCGCAAGGTTATAGCGTCGAGAAAATCAGTGAGGTTTTAGAACGCAACGGTGTGCAAAACTATTTGGTGGAAATCGGTGGCGAGTTAAAAACCAAGGGCCGCAAACCGGACAAACAGCCCTGGCGCATCGCCGTCGAAAGACCGCTGCCCGGCGCGCAGACGCTGTATAAAATCATCACCTCCCCAGTCGACAGACCGCTCGCCATCATGACCTCCGGAACCTACCGGCACTATTACGATGCCAACGGTAAGCGCTACAGCCATATCCTCGACGCCCGGAACGGCCGGCCAGTCACCCATGACTTGGTATCGGTAACCGTGCTGCACCACAATCCGATCGTAGCGGATGCTTGGTCTACCGCGTTGCTCTGCCTGGGCCAGACAGAAGGCCTCAAAGCGGCCGATGCCAACGGCATTGCGGCGCTTTTCATTCAACAACAAGGCGATCGCTTACCCGAATCACGAAGCCAAGCCTTGACTCAGCTAAAAAATATCAGCATTCAATGAGAGAATTTTCTTTACAAACTTCAATTTGCGCTCGATCACCGAGGGAATCGGCCGATTGTAAGGTTTGGGTTGTTTGCGGCGTATTAAGCGGTCTGGAAGACGCTCTTTACTGTTTCGGTTCAGTACTTCTGAACTGTCGGTGGGATAAGGTGGTCTAATGAAAGCGAAAAAGTTCGCTACTGCTCCGTTTGGTTCCCAGGGGCCTTTCCTTTCTCATCGTCACCATCAGGATTTCGGATTCTTTGTTGACCTTCCCACTTGGAAAAGAGGCTAGACGGCGAGATTGATCTCTAAACCGTCAATTCCATACTCTTGATAACAACAATGGCATTTCCTGAATTTCGGACGAGAATTACCATCGCTACGACAGATGAAATCTGCCTCCTTAAGCTTTATTCATAGCGTATTATCCAGCCCAATCTGGCCCGTTGCTTGTCATTCATTCAGAGAGTTAACCATTGAAATGATGTCCGCTAACCCCACAGAAGTAATTTGCCTCTATTCAGGTAACCTCGGCGCAGGCTTTTCGCTACTCTGCGTGGCGGGTGCCACTCCGTACGGATAACCGTAATAGCCGGGATAAGCTCCATAAGGACCGCCCCAGCCCCCGGGATAACCTCCATAAGGACCGCCCCAACCTCCGGGATAACCCCCGTAAGGACCGCCCCAACCACCATAGTAACCGGGTCCATAACCGTACCCCCGACCCCAGTAGTAGTCCCTATCCCTACCTCTGTCATAGTTATTGAACCAGCGGGAGGGATTCATCATGTCAAAAATGCCGGCCTGGGCAATATTCGTCATTGGCGCTTCCCCGAGGATCAGGACCGCCGCAGCCGCTACCAAAACGATTGATTTTCTCCTCACGGTATCAATTCCTCCACATCGATTTTGCCTTGTCTTGCATTGACCAAAATTAGTTAAGCTTATTTAGACGGGTGAGCTACTGCGGAATTCAATCCTGCGATTTGCCAGCCAGACAAATCCACCCTCCTGCGCAAGGTGTCGATAATACTCATCTTCGTAGTCAACGACCGCCTATTACTGTTGCGTACGATTCCACTATAATAGTAAATTTTACGCCACATTTACTGCGTGATTAGATTTTGACACAAACCAGCATTATTTCAACTATCCCAAATGTTCCAGATTACATTTTCAGAGACTGTTTCAAACTGAAAGAAGTTCCGGTGATATCAGATACTTATTGGGTGCGAAAGCAAAGGTGAAGAGTACAATGTGATTCGTTAAGCCGTGGCGTAATCGAGGATAACGGATCTTGAGAGGCCAGTAATTGGCGTACATCTGATCTCGGAAGTCATCAACAAAGTCAAGCACGAGGATTCGGTATGAATAGGTTATTTGCGCTACTGGTATGCGCTCTACCCATGATGTCCTTGGCGGGAGATTATCAGTCCTCTCTCGTCGTGCAAACGGGTAAATGGCGAGAGAGTGATCTCGTTGTGCGCACACTCATGGATCTCGAAAGCAATAAGATCTGCTTGACCTTCTATGTAAGAACTGTCGGTACCAGCCCAGCGGTATCCTGTTATGATGCGGTCTCGGGGTTCCGAGCTAATATCAACCAGGTGGGACACCTCAAGGACGGCAGCCTAATACTGCGAAAACTGAAGGATCACGAAAACAATATGGCGTGTCTGGTGGCCTATGTGAGCAGGCCGGGTACTTCTCCGGATATCGATTGCTATGAAAGCAAGATGGTGACCAAGGAAGCCATTGTTCGTACCGGTCACTTACGCGAAGGCGATCTCGACGTGCACAGGATCGTGGACCCGGATAGCACACAAACCTGCCTTATTGCCTATGTGAGCGCCAGCGGGACCTCTCCCAGTCTGGTTTGCTATCACTCCAAAAGCGATGGAAAGGGAGGTTTGGATCAGACCAGCAGCATGCGGGAAGGAGATCTTATTGCGCGCAAGATTGTCGACAGATCCAACCGCAAAGCCTGTCTGATCACCTATGTCAGTACCGTGGGCACCTCCCCCCATATTTACTGTTTCGATGAACCGCAGAGCAAACAACCGAAGGTCGAGGGGGAATGGCGAGAGCTCCCCCAATCCGAATGGCGGCGGCAGCAGTATCCCCCTACTCCAACACGATGAGTCTGATCACATATTCTTTTTTAAATCATGAATGTAGGTATTTTCATGCCGGTTCGGCAGCTTCGACACCCTGCTTTCCTGAAAACCCATTCGTCCTAGGGAAAGACTCGAACAAAAGCCCCCAATCTCCTGCGACTGACAATGCTGGATGAAGCCACGGCCGATAGATCGCGCACAAAAGGCCGAAGAGAAATCATTTCGTGGTCTACGAAGGAAATTGCCTAAATCTGTGTAAAAAATCGGCAACCGTGTAGAACGGCTTCCAATTTATGGTAGTCTCGCGTCAAGACGCAGCGGAAATACTTCGGAAATTGGCACGGGCTGACAGACTTTCAGTTAATAGCAGCGGAGATCGGAATGGCGACGGCCACAACGACAGAAGGCGACAGAAAGAACATGTCGCTCACCACGAAGGTATTGATCGGAATGGTGACGGGCTGCCTGGTCGGCATCCTCTTCAACATGCTCGCGATCGGGTTCATCGACGAATATATCGTCGGCGGTCTGTTCGGCATGGTCGGCACGATGTTCGTGAACGCGCTCAAGATGCTGGTGGTGCCGCTGGTTTTCTTCTCGTTGATCTGCGGCGTGATGGGGATCGGCGATCTGAGCGTGCTGGGGCGTGTGGGCGGCAAGTCGCTGGTACTCTACCTGTGCACGACGGCGGTGGCCATCGCGTTGGCCATCGTCCTAGCCCTGATCATCGGACCCGGCCAGGGATTCGACATGGCGGGCGTCAATGCGGGTGGTGTCACAAGCAAGGAAGCGCCCAGTGTCTGGGAGGTATTCGCGAATATCGTGCCCAGTAATCCGGTCACGGCATTTGCCAATGGGGAGATGCTGCAGATCATCTTCTATGTGATCCTGCTCGGCATCGCGGCGCTGTCGCTGGGTGAGGCCTCGCTACCGTTCGCCCGGGCCTGCGAATACATGAACGAGCTGATGATGAAGATCGTGAGTATTGTCATGTCGTTTGCGCCTTATGGCGTATTCTGCCTCATCGCCAAGACGTTCACCGAGCAGGGAATTGACCTGTTCCTGCCGGTGCTGGCGTATATTTTCACCCTGATCAGCTCGCTTTTCCTGCATCTGTTCGTCACGCTAATGGTGTTGCTCAAGCTATTGACCGGGCTCAACCCCGTCGTATTCTTGAAGAAGATCCGGCCGGCGCAGATTTTCGCCTTCTCGACCGCCAGTTCCAATGCGACCATCCCGGTCACTCTACGCTGCGTGACCGAGCGGATCGGAGTGGACAATTCGGTCGCCTCGTTCACGGTTCCGTTGGGTGCAACGATCAACATGGACGGCACCGCGATCATGCAGGGTGTGGCGACGGTGTTCTTGGCCAATGTCTACGGGGTCGATCTCGGAGTCGGCGGCTATCTGACCGTCATCGCGATGGCGGTCCTGGCATCGATCGGCACGGCGGGCGTGCCGGGCGTCGGCTTGGTGATGCTGACCATGGTCCTGGGGCAAGTCGGGCTGCCGATCGAGGGAATCGCACTCATCCTCGGCGTCGACCGGCTGATGGACATGCTGCGTACGGCAGTCAATATCAGCGGCGACGCGGTGGTCTCGACCATCGTGGCCAATAGCGAGAACAAACTCGATCTCGCCGTCTACAACGACCCGGAGGCGGGTATGGTCGCCGGCGGCACGCTGGCGTTCAATACCGAGTCGGAGCGGCATCTCTCCGATGCGGTTCACGCCCGTAGCAAAGGATGAGCCGGCGTCGTGATCCCACGGTCACCAGACCGCCGGCAGCAAAGCCGGCTTAGCAGGACAGTGGACCTTCCCTACTCGATCTTGACCGGCTCGATGTGCCAGATGCGCTCGAGATACTCTCGAATCGCGCGATCCGAACTGAAGCGTCCCATCCCCGCCACATTGTAGATCGAAGAACGTGTCCAGGCCTCTTGATCTTGATAGGCTTTGGCGACACGTGCTTGGGCCTCTACATAGGCACGAAAGTCGGCCAGCACCAAGAAAGGGTCCGCTGTACGAAGACCCTGTACGAGGGGTCGAAACAGTTCGGTGTCGCCTGCGGAGTACTCACCGCTCTCGATGACGTCCAGCAACTCGCGTAGCTCGGGATCGGCTTCCAACACGGCACCGGGATCGTAACCACGTTGCCTTCGCTCTTGGACCTCGGCCGCGGTCAACCCGAACAGAAAGAAGTGCGAAGGACCCACCGCTTCACGGATCTCGACATTGGCGCCGTCGAGCGTCCCGATGGTCAGCGCGCCATTCATCGCAAATTTCATGTTGCCTGTTCCGGAGGCCTCGGCCCCGGCCGTTGAGATCTGTTCGGAAAGATCCACCGCGGGATAGATGCGTTGCGCATTCTTGACGTTAAAATCGGGCATGAAGACTACAGACAACCAGCCCCAAGTGGCCGGGTCCTTCTTGAGGGTGGCCGACACGGCGGTCGCTAAACGGATGATCAGCTTTGCTAGAAAGTAGCCGGGGGCCGCCTTGCCGCCAAACAGAAGCGTGCGTGGCACCATGCCCGCGTAGTCCCCCCGACGCATACGCCGGTGCAACCAGATCGCATGGAGCAAATTGAGGTGCTGGCGCTTGTATTCGTGGATGCGCTTGCACTGCGCATCAAACATCGATTCTGGATCCACGCGCAAGCCGGTGCGTTCGAGCAACCAAGTGGCGAGCACGCGCTTGTTCTCGAGCTTTACCTCGCGAAAATGGGCGCGAAAGCCGGCGTCGTCGGCATGCACTTTGAGGCCCGAAAGGCGTTCGAGTTCACATTCCCAACCCGCTCCGATGGATTGGGTCACAAGTGCTGCGAGGCCGGGATTTGCGAGCGCCAGAAAACGCCGAGGGGTCACGCCATTGGTAACATTCGTGAATCGTTCGGGCCACAGCTCGGCAAAATCGCGCAACACCGTTTCCCGCAAGAGGCGCGAGTGCAGCTCCGCCACGCCGTTCACCCGATGGCTGGCCACGGTCGCCAGATGCGCCATACGCACCGCCTTTTCGCCCCGCTCGTCGATGATCGAGAGTCTTGCCACGCGGGCATCATCGGACGGGAACCGGGCGCGTACTTCCTCGAGAAAATGGCGATTGATCTCATAGACGATCTCGAAGTGCCGGGGCAGGACCCGAGCGAACAGCGGAAGTGGCCAGGTCTCGAGCGCCTCGGGCATGAGGGTGTGATTGGTGTAGGCGCACGCCCGTTGCGTGATCGACCACGCTTCATCCCAGCCCAGCCTATGCACGTCGACCAGCAGCCGCATGAGCTCCGCTACGGCCAGCGCGGGATGGGTATCGTTGAGCTGGATGGCATATTTGTCCGCAAACTCATCGATGGTGCCGTTTTGAAGCAAGAGGCGGATGCAGTCGGATAGCGCACAAGCGACAAAGAAATACTGTTGCTCGAGGCGCAGTTGTTTGCCCTGCGGGCTTTCGTCGTTTGGGTACAGCACCTTGGTGAGGTTCTCGCTCGCGATCTTCGCGTCGACGGCCTTCCAGTAAGCCCCGACCTGAAAGGCGTCGAGATCGAACTCCTCGTCCGCCACCGCCGCCCACAGGCGCAAGAAGTTGGTATTGGATGTGCCATAGCCCAGCACGGGCGTGTCGTAGGGGACGCCCTTTACGATCCGTTCGGGAACCCACCGAACCCTGGAGTGCCCCTTATCGTCCTCGATGTACCGGGTATGGCCGCCAAAGCCAACCGGCACTTCGATCTCGTAGCGGCGGATTTCCCACGGATTGCCGTAGCGTAACCAACGATCGGTGCGCTCGATCTGCCAGCCGTCGCGGAGCTCCTGATCGAAGATGCCGAACTCGTAACGCAAGCCGTGGCCAATCGCCGGAATATTGAGCGTCGCGAGCGAATCCATATAGCAAGCGGCCAGGCGACCTAGGCCGCCGTTGCCAAGCCCGGGCTCTTCCTCGTGCTCCGCGAGCTCCTGAAGCGAAAGCCCAAGACTACTCATCGCCTCCTTGGCCGCGTCGATGATGCCCAAGTTCGCGAGATTGTGCATAAGCTGCGGCCCGATCAGGTACTCGGCCGATAAATAGATCACGGTGCGGCGCCGTTCTTCGAGGAAAGTGCGCGCAGAGCGCACCCAACGTTCCAACAGGCGGTCGCGGACCGCGCGAGACAGCGCCAAGTACGCGTCGTTGGTCGTCGCCACCCCGGGAAACTTGGCCAGCTCGAAGTAGAGCTTCGACATGAAGTCGCGACGGATCGAAACGGCGTCCAGTCCGACATGCAACTCGCCCTCTGGCAGATCTTTGAGTGGAGCAAGGGTTGTCATAGTCCCTCCTTCTGTGCCCTGAGGACGTGCTCGATCCCCACAAGGCTTGCTTCATTATGCATCTAGGTCAACTGAGGAAACCGCTCTCCCGTGCACGCTGTAGTAGAGCGCCGACTCGATTTGCGTATCACTCCATCCAATCCTCCATTGCCTAGACGCCAAAGGACCTCAGATAAATGCTCTGTGTGCAAAGCACGTTCGAGAGATGATATGTGACCCTATTGCTATGCAGCCAACTGGCCGATATCGGCGAATCCGTAAACTCGTCCATAAGGATGAAAGCTGGATCTTAACCCTGGGACTCGCGGAAGCCATGGCGGGATAGAAAAAATAAATGGCCTGTTTTTATTGGACGAAAGGGTACTGAAAACCTGATGACGCGTCAAATTTGATGGGTATTTATAAAGAACTAGGAGCCGAGGGTGTCACTGCTGTGCAGTGAGCCAAAATTAGGGGGCATTGCGATAGAATGCCGATCGAGAAAGATTGATGACCGACCGGGGCCTCCTGTGTCAGGATAGATGTCGTAGCACTCGTATGCAGGGACAAGGCCCACATGCGTGAAGCGAACCTCCGTTTTGTCCCTCCTCTTTGCAATTTCGAAGACAATGTCGGTGTCCTTCCACTCGCTCTTGTCTTCTACGAAGTCGAAGTAGTTGTCCACAACGCGCCAACGTACCCTCTTGCCTGGAACAAGTTCGGTGATCTTGATGGTGCAGCGGTGCATGTCTCCGTGGCGGTGCTGGAATTCGCCGAGTCTGTCGGTCCCGCCCTCATTCTCTCCTGACCACCAACCCCGAACGTTATTGATAGCGTCGAAGGCTTCTTGCGGAGCGTTGTCCACCAGAAGGGTAATGGTGAAATCCTTCTTTGCTGTCATATCACTACTCCTTTCTCTTTCGTTCTGTTACATCGACCTCCTGATACGAGCCTCCTGTTCTGCACGGTATTCGGCAATCCGGCTCCGGTCGGCTTCGGCGAGCGCGCGCCGGAGAGCAGCGGCCTCGAGATCGCGGCAGTAGGCCGGTGTTCCGGGCTGCTGCCGCCAGGAGTCGTCCAGAACACCCCCGTCGACAGGATCGAAGCCAAGGTCGTCGATGAGACGAAGCACCACTGCCTTGGCGTCGGACGAATCGCCGCAGACCGAGAGCGCAATCCGCCCCCTCGTTCCCGGCGGAGCGCCTTTCTCGAGAAGGCTCTTGGCGAAGATGTTGTTGAACGCCTTGATCACAGGATGCCCGATCTGCTCCGCGACCCACTGGCTGTCGAGCATGCCCCGGTCGATCGCATCGATGCGGCCATCGCGAAGCTCCGGATGGTAGTTGCCGATATCGATTACGACGACGCCGCTTGGCACGCCCGCGAACAGGCCCCGCGGAAGATCGGCGACCGCCTTCGTTGGGATTGCAAGGATGACGATCTCTCCGCTCTTGGCGGCCTCGCTGATGGAAACGGGCGTCGCGTGGATCTCAGCGGCCAACGCGGTGAGGCTCTCAGGCCCCCTCGAGTTCGTAATAGAGACGTGATGGCCCAGCTTGGCGAGGTGGCGCGCAAGTATCCCGCCCATGCTTCCAGCGCCGATGATTCCAATTCTCATGTCGATTCTCCTCTCGTGATCGCTACAACAGTCTGGCCCGGCCTCGCCACCGACTATGTCTTAATGCCAGTATGTGTCCGCCCAACGTTGCTAATCAGCCGCGCGGTTTTTTGCGTTGGCTGAATTAGCCTTGGTAGGCGAGACATTCTTTTTAACGGAGTATTGTTCCTGGAGGAACTGACGGATTATTCCTGAATTTATAGCAGCGCCAATTAGGTTTGCTCTTATCGTCCCTAATTCATGCTTAAACTGAAGGTACGAAAGTCCGTGCAATCTTTCATAGTCTTCGAATATTGTGCGATCCCTGAAAAAGGTAACCGCTAACGACCAATAGTACATTTCAAGATACGGATCTGAGCCTATTGAGTTATACAGGTTGTTTAATACTTCTACGAGGGCGCTCGAATTATTTTTTAGCCCATAATTAACAAACTCGTTTGAGGAATACAACGTGTTACAACGAGCGCCCTTACATTCATTCATTTCCTGTTCTACCAAACTTTTCGTTTCTGCTTTTAGCTCTGGAACATGGGCATCAAAGTCTCTGGCTTTATCCAGCAACATTTTTGCAACATTCCGCCTTTCCTGCATCGATAATGGTTTATATTCGCTAGTATTAAACGATAGCGACAAGAAGTTCTGAAGCTCTTTAGAGATTGGTGTGATTTCTTCAGCGCTCGCCGTCGCGACGTTGAGACAAAAAAGAGAAATGATCACTAAAGCAAGAAACTGTTTCATTTTGAGCCAACCTTTTAGCAACTAACGCCGCGCTCTGCGGCAAATTTGGAGTGTGTTCTCAGAGGGTCAGGCCTTATTCTCGAGGGTCAGGCCTTACATTTTACATAACATTCTCGTAAGCTTTTACAGCGCGACTGACTGTTGCATAACTGCACCCAAAATGTGCACCAACCTCTTCCAATGTATAGTGCCCACTCAAGTAGGCTTTTGCCATCGCAGTTTTTCTATCGACACCGTTTTTCTGATATTCGACTAATGGTCTCGGCGGCGATTGCTTTTGTTTTCTGGGGATATCTCTGAGTGATTGTTCCGGATCCAACTTGCATTGCATGTCGTCAACGAACCGATCACTGCCCAGATAGATCTGATTTTTAAGCTTTTCCCAGGGAGACGGTTGATTACGGCCTTCAGCCACGAATGTGCGGTAAGCTTCCTGAGCGTTTCTTCGTGTTTTTCCTAATACGCATAGGAACCAGTCTGTCGTAAGACCGGCATGGGGTGCGACTTGACCTGCCGTTGCACGGTAGCTGCTCCACGGCCAGTCTTTGGCGCTACGCACCATCCGCGCCCTGACCGGATTTAAGACGATGTAGCGGGCCAATTCCAGCAGATAACTTTCCTTTTCTACCAGAATGGCTTTGTAGCGCCCCTGAAAGACATGCCCTACCCGCCGATGAGCTCGGTTAAACCACTGGGTGTAGGTACCGTTCAAGAATTTCATTCCTTTGGACAAGGACGCCGTACCAGTTTCGATCAGGAGGTGATAATGATTGTCCATCAGGCAATACGCGTGACAGTACCAGTCAAATCGCCTCACAGTTTGATCCACAAGATGGAGAAACTCATGCCTGTCGGCATCATTCAGGTAAATCTTGTTTTGAGTATTACCACGTGACGTGATGTGATACAGCGCACCCGGAAATTCAATTCTTAACGGTCTGGCCATCTTGTTTCCTCCTGCCTTGGAATCTGGATACGCTATCAATAGAAATACAAAATGTCTAATGTAAGGCCTGGCCCTGTAGGCCCTGTGCGGGGACATTGGGGTGTCGAGAATCCTCTGCATTGGCGATTGGATGTCGTTTTTGGCGATGACGCCAGCCGTATCCGTAAAGGCCATGGCCCGGCGATTATGACCAGCATTCGTCACCTTTGCATGAATCTGTTTGAACGTGAAGCCTCTTCCATGAGCCTCGCCAAAAAGCGTCGTAAGGCCGCCTGGAATGATAACTACCGCGCTAAGGTCATCTTTTCATGAAAATTTATATGCGCTCGCCCTGCCTGACCCTTGTGGTCGCCCTTCACATCTACTCTGGACTGCATTTTCTCCACGAAGGCATCGTCTCCCAGGAAGATTTGATGGCGCAGTCCTTCCCAAATGCCTCGTCCAATACCCTCGCGCACAAAGCTCCGATAACATCGACGGGCCTCTTTCCGATATTTTCCAAATTGACTCAACAAACCGTCTACCTCCAGCCATTGCGGCGTTACAACCTTTCCCATCATCGCCCGGTAACTGCTCCAGGGCCACTGTTGCGGCGATTCGAGCATTCCCGCCCGAACCGGATTCAGCGCGACATACCGGCTCAGTTCCAACAGGTAGGCTTCCTTATCCACCAGGATGCCTTTGAACCGTCCCTGAGACAAATGCCCAACGCGGCGATGGCGCCGGTTCGATGTTTGGGTGTAAACACCATTCCATTGACGCATCCCCTGTGACAGATTCCCCTCCACGGTCTCGATCACCAGATAATAGTGATTTGTCATGAGGCAGTAAGCGTGGCAAATCCAGTGATAGCATTCCACCACCTCCACCAAACCGCTCAAGAATACCTCTCGATCCTCCTCATCCTCACAGATCGCCTCTCAGCTATCGCCTCAGGAAGTAATGTGGTATAGCGCACCTGAAAATTCAATCCACAGTGGTCTAGCCATAGCTGCAGTGTAGCCCAATTATTCTGATGTTATAATGCGAGACCTGACCCCATTCTCCTCTCACGAGCAAACAGAAGAACGGGGTTTCGTCACTGCTTGGTATTACTCCTTTCGGCAAAGCATTTTCATGCCTCGGCATCGTCAAGGCATCAAAGAGCGTTTTTAACCTATTATCGATATCACCGCCTTGCGTAATCAGATGACCAGGAGATTCAGGGCGGAGAAGAGTTATGGAGAGTTCCGCAACGACGTTCGTTTCACTGGTAACAAGAGGAGCAAAGGTGAATGGTCCCAGCGGCCGCAGTAGAGAATATTCGCCCTGCGTTCTTGCCTGTAATAGTTTGGGCTGTTCCTTTAGCGGCTCTTGACCCCAAAGGGTGGCAAGCTGTTGATGAAAGTGCTTGCGCAGCTCATGTTTATGATCCGGCTTCCCATTCGCGTTCAGTCTTCCACGGTAATGCAATAACAGCTTCATTTCTTTATGCCCAACGCTTCGCATCACCGGCAGCAAAAAGCAGAGCGACGAGGAACGAGGAGCGCCGCTTTTTGCTGTCCGAGTGCATGCGATTGTTAGCCCTCATGCATACCCTTGAGGTCATCTAACAACTGCAACGTATCTTCACGCGACGCGAGATTGAAGGCATGAACACTCTTGTCCCATGCATGAGTCAATTCGTTGAGCAGCCTCTTGGTCGCCTCCACCAAATCGCGGAGTTCATTTGGCGTTACCCCCGCTTCTTGGAAGGCTTGCTCGACAGTGTGCGCTACAGATCGATGGCCGAAGGCCTTGTTGCGCAGAATGTTTACCTTGATCCAAAGTGGCTTTGCCTCATTTTTGTAAATGCTCTCAAGTACCCCAACGTTGCGTCCGATAGCCGTGCATCATCCTTGAGTATCTTCAAGAGTGATGGAATGTTGAAAGTGTCATCTCTGGTTTCATATAGTCTGTAGAGCGCGACCAGCAGCGCAACGAAGTGGGCATGGATTGATGTTTGGAAGAACAGCCCATACCTGTTCATAGCTTCGACGTACACCGGCCGGGTGTCTTTGCTCTTATATACCCACCAGATTTCGTAATTGAGTCCAGCCACAGTGGTTGTGTGACGTAACTCGCTTATGTAATGGTCAATATCGGTGCTCATCTTTCAGGGCTAACGTTAGCCTCAGACTGCCGCCGAAAATGCCGCGAGCGAAGCGAGCGGCACTTTCGGCGGTCGGCTGGAGGCACTCGTTAGACGATTTCGATGTCTCCGAGCACAATAACCTCAATACTGCACGTAGACACTAAATTGTAGTGGCTACTAGAAAAGCCGCTCCGGAACCCATACTGATTTCTTGCTGCGGAAATTATTGGGCGTATTATCTTCAATGAGGACATTTCGACCTGTAGTGGAGATCCCCTAAGCCCTGTAGGTGTCAGTGCGAATTTGTACTCGTTGCTGAATGCGTCGATCTCCATCGGATTTTCTTCTATAGGTAGCTGGCGTTAAAATAGCCGTCCATGTATTTCTGGCAGAACCGCGTCAAGCCACCTAACTGCTCATGCTGTATGGTATGCACGAATTCATGTGCCAGATCAACCAGTTGTCGGGTATTTCCGGGTGAATCATGACGCTCACGAAAAAACGCGTAGAATCGAAATGTCGTGGGTCGGAACTAATGAAAAATCCGTTTTGCTCGCCAACTTTCATTTCGCTATTTAGGTTTGCGCCCCAATAGACAGTGACCCTATCTAAGTTAATGTGCTTTCCGAAAAATGGATCTAAATACCTTTTTTCTAATGGTGTCAGCCCTCTTGTCTATGTGAATCGGCTCATTACATCATTTGCTTTTGCCCGACAACCCTGCCCTCCTAGATGCATAAGATCTAATCTTTGTCTATCTATATCCCTTCCCAAGTTGTGTACCTGGTTATTTTTATTAGTGGGAGCTGAGTTCCCTAGCGCCTTTCCTAACGGCGGAGTTCTTGTTCGTAGGATCAAGATCGCTCCAGCCAATTGACAAGGCAGCGCTCGGAATGGCGAGACCAGCAATGAGTGTGAGCGTTAGCGATGACATCGTCGTTTTTTTTCGAAGCATGACGCTTCCTCCTTCTGGTGGTATAGAACATATTTTTCTTCTTTGCTCGGTTTGTGGCCGATAGGTGCAACAGACTTGCGTCTAACCGCTGCATCACCGGGCGCAAAAAGCAGAGCGAGGAACGAGCGGCGCTTTTTGCGATCCGTGTGCATGCAAGTGTTAGCGAATTGCTTACGGTACCGCGATGCGATTCAGTACGAAGTCAATAATAGAAGGTAACATTGTTAAAAATGCAACTGACATTGCTGTATTAATCGATTGCTCTCCGACAGGAGGAAATGCTCTTACGCCCTTTATGTATTCGTACCACATTCGTAAATTAGCGAATCAAATTTGCTCGTATCCAGGGATAAATTCGCGTCTTTTGCAGCTTTAAGTAACGCCATATACTCGTTTTGAATAAGCAGACTTAACTCACTCATATGATTCTTTTTTTCTTCCGAATTTGGGTCGTAATAGGGATTAGAGGGATGATGTACGCGAGCAGTATGACATAATTGAGAACACTGAAAACATAATAATCGAATAATCAAGTGTAAACTTAGAAAACATTATGCTCATCATGCCGGCGCAGGCTACGAAAGCTGTCGCCAAAACGACATAGCGATTTGTATCAACCAAAGCTGAAATCGCGGGGTTTGATCTATCCCACAGGTCAACTTCAATGTGAGAGCCTATTAGCAGTGCGTACCGGAAATATACATATAGACCGTATAGCGCCATTCCAGTGAGAATATTTGAAGAAAAAAGAAACACGCCAAGAACAATATTGAAAGGGCTGTCTACCCCCCACGGAGATAAATATATTGATGCAAAAAAGAATATGGCGCCAAACATCACGCCCGCTATAAATGCGTTTCGTTTATTGAATACTTGTTGTATAAATACGTGTTCATCAAAACTCACAGATGAATTATGTAATGCATCTCCATAATCCGCGGCAGAAGCAGAAAGTTGCCTTTCAAAGAACATCGTGAATCGATAAACTGCATACATATTAGCCATCAGGATGCGAACAAACAAGGGGTCTTCCGCATTGGCGTGGCTGGTCGATTGATAAATGATGTACGCTATGCCGACCGCTATCGTCATAATCAGGATAAAACTTCCGCCCCGCCCCAAGGGCGAATGTCATTATTAATGATATTTTTCGTGTTTCTTTCGTTGTCTCCGCTAACATTAAGTAGCTGGAAAGTTTCCATGTTTAATCACGGAAAGTTTCCGTCTTTCTCCATTTAGCATAGTTCAATAATCGTATATTCGAAAGGTTTAATTAGCATTAAATGCGAGGCTTAATGACACCATTTTGAGCAGATTCTACCGCTGGGGGTTGTGTGCAAAGCGGAAACTTTCGGTCTTTCCAACAGGAAAGTTTCCGTCTTTTCCGCGGTTGACTCGGCGCAAAGAAATCGATACAAATGCAGGCATAGAGTCGATGGAGAACGAGAATGAACGGAAACACAATACGCTCGCCATTTTTACAGGAGGTGGTTGCGGCGCTTCGTGTGCGGCATTACAGCATTCGAACGGAACAGGCTTATTTGGATTGGATCAAGCGATTCATCTTGTTTCATGGCAAACGTCATCCCCGAGAGATGAGCGAGTCGGAAGTTGGGAAGTTTTTGACTCATCTAGCAGTCGAACGGCAAGTCTCTCCAGGAACCCAAAACCAGGCTCTCAACGCACTGGTCTTTATGTATCGACATGTCCTGGAGCGGCCGTTGGAGGAGCTTCAGGGTGTTGTGCGGGCTAAACGGAAACAGCGTTTACCTGTGGTCCTCACGGTGCAGGAAGTTCGTGCGGTATTGAAGCAGTTGCAGGGGGTGTATTGGCTAACAGCCTGCCTGATGTACGGCTCGGGTCTGCGATTAATGGAGTGTATCCGCTTGCGGGTAAAGGATTTGGATTTTTCCCATCGGGCTATTATCGTGCGAGACGGCAAAGGTGGGAAGGATCGGGTAGTGACGCTGCCGGGCGATCTGATAACGCCGCTTGGCCGCCATCTCGCCAGCGTTAAGATGACGCATCAGAAGGATCTTTCAGACGGTTACGGGGATGTCTATCTGCCGTACGCGCTAGCAAGAAAATATCCCAAGGCCGGGAAAGCGTGGGGATGGCAATATGTTTTTCCTGCGGCGCGGCGCAGCATCGATCCGCGTTCCAAGCTTGAAAGACGTCATCATATCGATGAGAGCGGGGTGCAGAAAGCGGTGAAGCAGGCGGTTCAAGCGGCGAAGATCCACAAGCCCGCGACCTGCCATAGCTTGCGACATTCCTTTGCTACGCATCTGCTGGAGCGAGGCATGGACATCCGTACCGTGCAGGAGCAACTGGGGCATAGTGATGTACGCACCACTCAGATCTACACCCATGTGATTCAGCGAGGTGGGGCCGCCGTAATCAGTCCGTTGGACGGATTGCTGAATGGGCTCTCATGATACTCGTCGACTAAGAGCAATACTTCCGAGCAAGACGAACGCAGTGTGCAAAAGGGGACAGACCACGTTTTAGAGTGATCGCTGACTGTGTCCAGATTAAACGTGGACTGCCCCTTAAAGGATCACTGAGTTCGGAAGCAGTGCAAATAGGGACAGACCACGTTTAATCTGAACATCGCGGCATGAAACGTGGTCTGTCCTCTAATGTATATGCGCTGATTCATTTTGATGGTCAGCAGCAACGAGATCGCCTTGGGATTATTATGTGTTGTCGCGCGAACCGTATAGAATGTCCCTGGCTAGACGCTTCTTCGACGTAAACTGACTAACACCCAACCATTCCGGCCAATAGTAATGCACACCTTTCCCGACTCCATCGACACCGCGTCATCGGAATTCACGGAACTCTCCGCTCGGCTATTGGGGCTGCATGAGGTCCGACCTTCGCGCATTTCTTCGAAGGTTTCACCTTCGGAACTGCTGCAAGGGATCGAACAGTTTTTCGATATCGCCAAGCCGGTTGAGCGCGGCTCGGCCACAGACCTGACGGACAAGGACGTCACTCAGATCGGGGACTACGGTCTCAGCATGCTCACAGATCTGGAGTCCTGGATCGTGGAGCAGAAACTCGAGGATGTCGTGCCTCGGCTCAAAAAGATCGCGCTATCCATGACCGACTGGATCATGCGCCACGGAGGTCAGATCCAGACTCTCGAACCGGTGGTGGATGCGCTGGCGGTTAGCGCCAACAGCACCGAGGATCGCGACGTTTTAGAGGAACTCACCGGGTTCATGGGACGGGTGCGCTCGGCCTGCACTGTGACGATCAAAAACGATCTGGAGCGTCACAACCCGGGCCGCCCCTGGCGCATATTGCATCTCAACCGCAGCATCGCCGCCACTCGCACACACAATCGCGGGTTGATGAGAGCCGTGTTCGACGAGTTGGTAGAGGCCCTGCCCGAGGATGCCGCACAGTTCTTCCGGGAAGGAATGGGCGAGATGGACAGGCTGAACTACCCCCGCGCGGTGCGGGAAATCGTTCAGGAATACTTCGATAGGTACACGCGGCCGCGGATGAATTGACCTGGGTCGCTCGTCAATCCTCCGCCTTTGAAAGGGCTCTCCTACGGTAAAACACCCAGGCGTACACACTCAGGTTGATGAGCAACACCATCACTCCCAGCAGTATCTCCACTTCACGGGTGAGAGCTGTGGGATAGAGTATAGGCAAGAGGTAGTGATCGACGAAGCTGGTCTCGTATCCTGCCTGCCCGCCCAGCAGGCGCAGCTGGTTCTCCCAGGTGGTCAGCGGGCAGTACCAGGGACAGGTCTGCACGATAACCGTCCAGGTCGCTGCGGGGAGGTGCAGCCAAATCATGCGCCGCCAACGCAGTACCAGCAGGCCACCGAAGACCGCAAATAGTATAAACACAATATGCCCCAGGACCAAAGCATCGGCCAGAAATCGATAGCACATAGCGCGTCGTTCGAAATATTTTCTGTAAGTACGGGTTACTAGCAGATTATCATCCCAGCGATGCACGATAGACATACAGCGCCAGTGGAGGGCGCTAATAAATCAAGTACCACCCGCATAGCGGGGGGTTTGATTTAAATGAGGATCCCGAAACTGTCGGGCAGCGAGGTTCACGGAGATCCGAGTGGGCGGCAATCCGGCATTCCGCCAGACCTTGTTCTGTTCACATGCGACACGCAGCACCCACTCGCCGAGCCCCGGGATCAGACCGCTTCGGTTGACGCTAGGGACGATCACGACCGGCAAAATTTGGTGACAAACTTGCCGCTTCTCGCACCGGATTGCTCTATCTGAGCTCATTCCCATTCCAAGGGGCGGAGCCGCGCTCCACAATTGCACTTGCCTGACATCGACAACGTGACTATGCTTTCTCAATATTTGTTTAATATTTGAAGGATCGCCGTTGCTGGCTGGATGCCCCACTAAAGCACCCCTACTGCGCAAGACCGAAAAAAAGGGATACTCCCAGCTATGCACCGTCCAGTCGATCCCATACTGCCACCGCAGCGGGATAAAACGACCCAGTCCATCCGGTTGCTGAACCTGCAAAGAGAGGTCCTGGAAGCCATCGCACTGGGCGGACCGCTGCATGAGGTTCTGGACAAACTATGCCGTCTCATCGAGAGCATCGTCCCAAGAGCGGTGGCAACCCTCATGACTTATGATCAGGAGCGAAATCTCCTGACCATGCGGGCCCATCCCAGCCTTTCCCCGGCGACCGCCTACCTATTCAACGGCCTGGTGCCGGGCGAAGGGGCGGGCTCCTGCGCGAACGCCGTGCACAACCGCAAACCGGTATTCGTATGCGACATCAAGTCCGATCGACGCTGGGCGGATGCGCATGAACTGGCGACGCGTCTGGGCATACGCGCCTGCTGGTCTATCCCGGTATTCTCTCCCGATAACATCATCTTCGGCACAGTCGCCATCACCAGTTTCGAAAAGCGTCGGCCGACACAGTTCCATAAGAGCCTGCTCGAAGCGGCTTCTTATCTGGCGGGCATTGCGATTCAGCGCCATCGCGAAGAAGGCGCCTTGAGGGAGACGGAATTGCGGCTGCAGTGCATAACCGATGCCGTGCCCGGGGCGGTCTACCAATACCGCCTGACAACCGATTTAAAACAAAGCTTTACCTACATCAGCGGAGGCATGGAAAAACTGTTTGGGATCAGCCGGGAGGAGATCCTGCGAGACGTCACCAAGGTCTGGGAGCTAATCGTCGAAGACGATCGAGGCAGAATATGGGAGAGCATCGAGGCCTCGGCCCGCAGCTTACAGCCATGGGATGAGTCATGGCGCATTGTCACCCCACAAGGGGTAAAAAAGTGGTTGCGAGGCAACTCCATCCCCCTGCCACCGCAATCTGACGGCAGCATCATATGGAATGGGATCCTGATCGATATTACCGAGCAGAAAAAGGCGGAAAAACAGCTGCGGCAGGCGCTCATCGCCTTCGAAAATACTACCGAAGGCGTGATGATGACCGATGCCAGTTGCCGTATCGTCGAAGTCAACCGCGCTTTCACAGATATCACCGGATATAGCCGCGAGGAGGCGCTGGGCGAAACTCCGCGACTGCTTCATTCCGAACGACATGACGAGGCCTTTTATCAGGCCATGTGGACCTCGATCAAGGAAAGCGGACACTGGCGAGGTGAGGTCTGGAACCGACGTAAAAACGGTGAGGTCTATCCGCAGTGGCTGAGCATCAGCGTGGCGCAGGATGCAGGCGGGCGGGTGAGCTATTACGTCGGCGTGTTCGCAGACATCAGTCGCATCAAGGAATCCGAGCAGCGTCTGGTCCATCTGGCACATCACGACGCCCTGACCGATCTACCTAATCGCTTGTTGTTCAATGACCGCCTCGAGCATGCCTTGCAACGGGAACGGCGTATCGGGCGGGCTGTTGGGGTGTTGTTTCTGGATCTAGATCGTTTCAAGAATATAAACGACAGCCTCGGTCATGCTGTGGGGGACGAACTACTCAAACAGGTCGCCGAGCGTCTGTTGGACAATGTTCGTGCCGAGGACACCGTTGCCCGGCTCGGAGGAGATGAGTTCACGATTATCCTGGAGGACCTGCAAGATGCCCGGGAAGCGAGCCGTGTGGCGAAGAAGATACTGCAGCGTTTCGCACACCCCTTCAACCTTCGCGGCAACGATTATTTCGTAACCTTCAGCATCGGCATCAGCCTGTTCCCACACGATGGAAACAACGTGGAATCCATAGTCAAACATGCCGATGCGGCGATGTATAGGGCCAAAGAACATGGCCGCAATACGATTTGCCGTTACACCCCGGAACTGACCACCTCGGTGCAGGAATGGGTCACCCTGGAGACCTGCCTGAGGTGGGCATTGAAAAGAGACGAGTTGTCCCTGGTCTACCAACCACAAGTGAGCGCCACAGATGGCTCTGTGCTCGGCATGGAAGCCCTGGTGCGCTGGCACCATCCGCAAATGGGATATATTCCACCATCACGCTTCATCCCTATGGCGGAAGACATCGGGCTGATCGGTAGAATCGGCGAGTGGGTATTGCGCAATGCGTGTAGCAAGGCGCGCGAATTGCAAATTTGCGGACTGCCCCCTATACGGCTGGCGGTAAACCTGTCAGAGCGTCAGATCAACCGCGATTTCGTCGACCGGGTACTGGTGCCGACGTTGGATGAATACGGCCTGCCTCCCTCCCTGCTGGAACTGGAGATCAGCGAAAGTTTCGTGATGATGCACGCTGAGCGCTCGATTGCCGTACTGGAGATGATTCAGGAGATGGGTGTGGTGCTGGCTATCGATGATTTCGGCAGCGGATCCTCATCGCTTGCCCATTTGAAACGACTGCCCATCCACACGCTCAAGATCGATCAGTCTCTGGTTCGCGACATACCGCATGATCCTAACGACGAGGCCATAGCGCGTGCCGTCGTCGCGTTGGGACACAGCATGGGGCTGAAGGTCATCGCCGAAGGTGTGGAGACCGAACAACAAAGCGACGTGCTGCGCAGGGAAGGCTGCGATTTACTGCAGGGTTATCTGTATTCGCGCCCGCTGTCGACACAAGAACTAACGAGTTATCTGCATAAACAGATCCGACCCGCGTATGAGATTCCGGTTTGAGCAAGGTAAATTTGGAACGGCTGCCAACACAGATCCACCGGGGCCATGTCTTATGACAAAATATGTATTCGCAGCCAATCACAGCAACAAGGAATATCACCGATTGCGCTTAGTGGAAAATGCCTTCGATGATAAGACGCAATCCATATTACTCCAATCAGGATTGAAAGCAGGATTTTCTTGCTTGGAGGTTGGCCCCGGCGCTGGCTCCATTCTCAAGTGGATGAAAGAGATCGTTGGACCAACCGGCTCAGTGACCGGCGTCGACAAAAACATCGAGCATGTGAGGCACCTAATCGGGCCTTCCATTGAACTCCTAGAAGGATTGATACAAGATATGCGCTTCAGCCATACTTTCGATCTTATCCATACCCGCTACGTGTTAATTCATAATGAAAACGGTAATGAGTTGATTTCAAAGCTATCTAATTGGCTAAACCCCGGCGGAGTCCTGGTCATCGAAGAAGCCGATTTTACGACATCCCGATGGATAGATACAGCTTATAAGGAAAGTGGGGATAAGGTTAATCGTGCAGGATGCGCGGTATTTAGAAACAGAGGATTAAATCCCGCTTACGGCGTGGATGTCATACCGGACATGGAAAAAACGGGTTTGGATATCGTAACAATTTCTCCTGAAATGCACCTAGCAAGAGGGCTGTCACCCGTGGCCAAAGTAATGGGAGAATCCGTGCGTACACTCAAACAGCAGTATATTGAAACCGGTGAATGTGACGCTGACGATATTGACCAGTATATCAAGGGAACCGAAGATCCCAAATCCTTAGAAATTTATTACACGACAATTTCGGTTATTGGGAAAAAGGGTTCCACTGGGGCCAATGCGGACAGCTAAAAGCAGATTTTTGAAATAGACTGCATAATCACCCAATATAGGAGTAACATGGCTCTAGTAACAATAGGGATTGTATCTTTACTATCAATACTGTGCTGTCACTTTGCCGCTAAAAGGCGCGGTGGCAATCCCGTTTTCCGGGGTGTCATAGGAGCACTCTTTAGCCCTTTGGCAATACCATCTGGCTTAATGTCAGCACGAAGGAGCCGGCGATGAGCAATCGTTGTCTGTTTCTAGCGGCTGCGTTTATAATCACCCTATATTCTTGTAGCGGTGAGTCTTTGAAAAGAACTGGATATGAAACGCTACAAAATGTTCAGAGGCAGCAATGTCAAGAGGATTTGTCCTCGGAATGCCCTGAACCCAAGCGCTACGAAGTGTATCAAGACAACAAGAAAAAGTTAGAGGCATCCCCATAGCTGATGGGGCCAAATCATATTTCACGAAGCCTATTCAGATGCTGCGCATATCACTGCGTGGATTGTTAAAGCCACGCGTTACCAACGCATTGGAGCCATCAGCTAATCAATGGTGTGCAAGGAAAATCTGTCGCTAGCCTTTGCATTTTGATATCGGAGACAAGCCAATAGTCTAGTCACCCAAAGAGTACGAAAAACGACAACGTGCTTTCATGCAACCCTCTCTTCTGCCCCATCATCAGGTTTTCTTGGCTCCTATAGCGTTGGCCTCTCCTAGCCCCTTGGGCAGCCAGAGGCAAAGCCGTGGATAAAAGTTGGTATTGGGTGCAGAAGTTAAGCGACAATAAGGAGCAGGGCTAAAAACTTCAAATAACCACGATTCAAATAAATTCAAAATCTGATTTCGTAATGGTGATAGCGAAAACAGATTTCAGTTCATCACCAATTGAGAATGAGTAAACTATGAGTAAAGGTAAAGTAAAGTGGTTTGATGCAACTAAAGGCTTCGGTTTTATTACTCCGGATGATGGAGGTAAAGATCTTTTTGTTCATCATTCGGAGATTCAAGCGGGAGGTGGTTACGCGTCATTGAGTGATGGTCAGGCTGTTGAGTATGAAGTGGGTCAAGGTAAGAAAGGCCCATGCGCAAACAATGTTCGCCCATTGTAAGGGGAAACACATAACAAGTGCGAGCACGGGACTCAAAGCCTACGGGCTTTGAGTCCCGTGTCAAAGGCATTTGGGGTCGTTTCCCCGCGCCGAAGCGCCTACTTTCATGGTCCACTTCGCCCAACTCGCTTTATCCTCACTCAAAAACGGGAGATGATGACGCCACTTCTGAATGTGAGGCCTTGCGCCTATGAAGCCTCGGCTTGTCAAGATGACCAAGCCGACCCTCTAGCCGGCTTGGTGTCTCGTGTTGGTGTTAGTCTACGCTGGCGCTTCGTCATCCTTGCCTATCGAGCCCTGCGGTTCATTTATCTCGATCTTCTGCCGTTCGACCTTGTGGGTCTTAGGTAAACGAATCTCGAGCACCCCGTCCTTGAACTCGGCTTTTGTCTGGGTTGCGTCGACATCCTCCGCTAACCTATTGGCAAGTGAACGAATTACGGCAGTGAGATTAAATATCGCGTTAAGCTCACCTATTATCTAATAGGCAGCATTGTAAGACGCTTGAGAATCGAACTAGCAGACGACGATCTGGAACAGGTCTATTTATCGTTTTGGTGCTGTGGTAATTTATCGCCCCTCCAACAACTGTTAGCAGGGTAAAACTCAATGCTCGTCGACAGCCACTGCCACCTGGACCGCGTCAACCTAGACCCCTTTGGCAACGACGTGGGACGTATGCTGCGTGCCGCCCGTGACAGCGATGTCGGCCGCTTCCTCTGCGTCTGCATTGACCTGGAGCACTTCGAGGACATCTACCGAATCGCCACTGAGTTCAACGACGTGAACTGCTCGGTGGGGGTGCACCCCGGCTCCAAGGGGGTACGCGATCCCGGGGTGGAGGAACTGATGGAACTGGCTAGCAGGCCCGAGGTAATCGCCGTCGGCGAGACCGGCCTTGATTACTATCGCGAGAACGAGAACATGGAGTGGCAGCGGCAACGCTTCCGCAACCACATCCGCGCCGCCCGGGAGGTAGGCATGCCGGTGATTATCCACTCCCGCGCCGCCCGCGAAGATACCATCGCCATTGCCCGTGAAGAGGGGATCGGCGAGGTGGGCGGCATCATGCACTGCTTCGCTGAGGACTGGGAGACCGCCAGTCAGGCTATCGACCTGGGGCTTGTAATCTCGTTTTCCGGTATCATCACCTTCAAGAATGCCGAGCAACTGCGCGCGGTGGCCCGCCAGGTCCCGGACGACGCCCTGCTGGTGGAGACCGACTGTCCCTACCTGGCGCCGATGCCCCATCGCGGCAAGCCCAACCATCCCGCCTGGGTCCGATATGTGGCGGAAAAACTCGCGGAAGTGCGCGATAGCAGCTACCAGCATATTGCCGAGCAGACCACGGCCAACTTCAACCGCTTGTTCAGAAATTAAGCCCCTATGCGGAGCTTCGTATCCCGGCGTCGGGTAAATGGGGAGTATCATTACCTCAGCGGCGGCGCCACAACGGTGTCGCTAGGAATGATGGAGTGGTGACTATGGCGAATATTTTTGAACTACCGAACAACTTTATCGGCAAGGAAGACCGTGAACGGCTGGAAAGTTTTGGCGGGCATGAGATCAGTCGGGGTCGCTCCAGCCGCTGGCACTGGAGTAAGGACGAAGAAGACAACGACCAGTTTGAGATCTACGGCGGCCTCTACGGTGGCAACCGAAACGAACGCTGCCTGCTCACCATCGCCCGCGACCGTGTCCACGACCGGTTTATCGCCTATGGCGGTCACGGCGAGGAGATCGTCAGCGGCGCCCTCGACCACGTCATGGCGCTGGTGGACAACCACCTGGCGGTGATGCACGGAGAACCGGAAAACTGAAGCCCCTCCGCCCAGTACCTGCAAGCATGGGGTCAAGGGCTCCTTATAAAAAAACGTGGATTACTCCGAAGGGCATGTTGGGGCCGATGGGGAAAGCTTTTCATTCGGTTGATGTGTCGTCTGCCGGGCCAGTCACCCTTGACTTGACCGGTGACCGTGCTGCACAACAATCCGATTGCGGCGGATGCCTGCTCTACAGCGTTGCTCTGTCTGGGCCAGCCGGACGGCCTCAAAGCAGCCGATACCAACGGCAGTGCGGCGGCAGTTTTCAATAAACAACAGGGCTATCGCTTAGCTGAATCGCGAAGCCAAGCCCTCACCCAGCAAAAAGAATTTAGCATTCAATAAGTTTTCTTTGAGTCGCTGAGCGTTCCCGCGGAAACGTCGATGATCCCTCGGAAACCGATGGATCACTAGGCCCTTTCCTACGCATCCCCCTGACGGGTCCCGAATTTTCTATCCCTTTACGCCCGATTCTCCCCGCAGATCCCATCAAACATTGGTGGCGAACCCGCGAATAGTTGCGGGTCGCGGATTCTTATCGTTGCGCGTCCACCACCCAGCTCAGCTCTAACTCTTTAATTTTACGTATAAATATCGCTTAGCAAAGCGTATGGCATAGGCGTTGCTCTAGATCATTCGAGCGCAAAGCACCGATGCGCCAAACCTTAAAAATTCCACAAATGGAGAAAATTAGATGAAATCGAAAGTGAACAACAGCAAAGCGATTGCCTCCGCCGCGGTAGCTGGCTTATTCGCCCTCACGGCGCTAGGCGCGGCCACCTCGGCCTATGCCGCGGATAAGCCGGAGAAGTGTTACGGCATCGTTAAAGCGGGCAAAAACGACTGCCAAACCAGCTCAGGGTCATGCGCCGGAACCACAGCGAAAGACGGTCAGCCCGACGCTTGGTTGTATCTGCCTAAGGGGACCTGTGAAAAGGTCGTGGGCGGTAGCTTGAAACCCAAATCCTAAGGGTGATCAAATGACCAGCTCCACGGCAAGCTACGCCAGTATCCCAACCATTCCGGCATCTGCCGGAATCGGTCTGCGGGCCCCGCACACGGTTGAGTTTATCGAAACCCGGCCGGTGCTCGATTGGGTCGAGGTTCACAGTGAAAACTATTTCGGGCAGGGCATTCCGCTCGAATACTTGGTGCGCGTACGGCAAAACTACGCCATGAGTCTGCACGGTGTCGGACTTTCAGTGGGTTCAACCGATCCGCTGAACCCCGAACACATCGCAGAACTGCGCCAATTGATCGCCATAGTGGAACCCGGCCTCGTCTCGGAACACTTGTC
The DNA here is from genome assembly GCA_963731655.1 of uncultured Gammaproteobacteria bacterium. Lineage (GTDB taxonomy): Bacteria > Pseudomonadota > Gammaproteobacteria > JAAEPA01 > JAAEPA01 > CAVSWL01. Next base: position 93,523 of record CAVSWL010000007.1, read on the forward strand.
GTGGAGCTCGGTCAGCGGGCGCTATCTCAATGACCTACTGCCCTTACCCTATACGGAGGAAGCCCTGGCTCATGTCACCAGCCGTGTAACGGAAATCCAGGAACGGCTCGCCCACCCTATTCTGATCGAAAACATTTCCAGTTATCTCACGTTCACTGCGTCACAGATACCGGAGTGGGAATTTCTCGCAGAACTCGCCAGGCGTGCGGGCTGCGGAATTCTGCTGGATGTCAACAATATTTTTGTCAACGCCAGCAATCACGGCTTTGATGCCAACACCTACCTGAACAGTATCCCGGTGGAGAGCGTGAAGGAAATACATCTGGCGGGTTTTACCCGTAAATGCTTTGAAGACGGGGAAATACTGATCGATTCCCATAACCGGCCGGTGGTGCCCGAGGTCTGGCGGCTATACGCCTCCGCTATCGCACGCTTTGGCCCCACTCCGACACTCATCGAGTGGGATAGCGATTTACCGCCGCTCAATACCCTACTCACCGAAGCGCACAAGGCACAGACCCTATTGGAGCACGACCATGCAGACGCTGCGTGAGCTTCAGCAGGAGTTTGCGCGTTCGGTCTATGATACCCGCGCTGCAGAACGCTTCGCCTCGCAGGTCAATGCACACGGCCTGGGCGGGCCACGCCGCATTCAGGTCTATCGCAATAACCTTTTCGCCAATCTGAGTGCGGCGCTGGCGGCGACCTATCCCGTCACCCAGCGACTCGTAGGCGAGGCGTATTTTCAGCAGGTGGCAACGGCATACGTCCGGAAATTCCCTTCCGTTTCCGGGGACATCCATCGCTACGGAGATCGTTTCGGCGAGTTTTTGGCCCAACAGCCGGGTGCAATGGACCTCCCGTATCTAGCCGACGTAGCCATTTTGGAGTGGGCTTACCACCAGGTGTTTCACCGCACTCAGTCCTCAGGAATGGATCTCGAAGCGCTGTCCACGGTGCCGCAGGCCGACTATCCGTTTCTTAGATTTCGGGTAAACAGGGCCGCTCGCCTGCTGGCTTCACCCTACCCTATTCTGCGGATTTGGCAGGTCAATCAGGCCGACTGGCGTGGTGACCAATCCGTCAGTCTCGCTGAAGGCCCAATCCATCTGCTGGTAAAACGCGAGAAACTACAGGTAGCTTTGCAACCGCTGGAGATGGGCGAGTATGTCCTGCTCCAACGGTTCAACAAGGGCGACACGCTCTCCGAGGCGCATACCTGGGCCACCGATGCCGAACCCGACTTCGATCTGGGGGCCACGCTGCGCCGGCTTGTGGCCCAGGGTACGCTGGTCGAAGCCTATCTCAAGGATAACGACTAGGGCGTAGACCCAAATTCTAATCGGAAGAGCCGGGCGATCGGCAACCCTTCGGCGCACACGCCGACTCTTCCCTAGGCTACACATTCCACCCCAAAACCGAGTAATGGAGGTTAATGATGTCCATGACAACCACAGCTTCTCCCCAATCCAGTGTTTTTAGCCGGCTAGCCGACCTGGTCCGCTTAGGGATACGCGGGCTCAATTTTCTGGCGCCGGTAGGCGATCTCGTCATCCGGCTATGGGTCGCCGATGTATTCTGGAAATCCGGCCTGACCAAGATACAAAGCTTCGATACCACACTGCAATTATTCAATTACGAATACAGCGTGCCGCTGCTGCCACCGGACGTTGCAGCCTATCTCGCCACATTTTCCGAGCTGACATTTTCGGTGTTGCTCGCCATAGGCCTCGCAGGACGCTTCAGCGCGGGCGCGCTGTTTATTCTCAACGCGGTAGCCGTCATCTCCTATCCGGCATTGGAACCGTACGCCGTCGTCCAGCACCAGCTTTGGGGCTTGCTGTTACTCGTGCCCTTTTTCCATGGACCCGGCAAGCTGTCGCTGGATCACTTTATCGCGAAACGGTTCGGCAATTAGATTCGGTAATTAATTGAGATTCGGTGGGAGTTAAACAATGAGCATACAGCGATTGGATACGCTCCCCCAAGCGCCGGTCACCTGGGGCAAGATCCTGGCGGGTCAGAAAGCCCTAGTGACCGGAGCGAACTCGGGAATTGGCGCCGGTATCGCTCGCGCCCTGGCCGAGGCGGGGGCTGCTGTCGCCATCAACTACGTAACCAATCCAGATCAAACTGAAGAGTTGCTGGAAGATATTCGGGATGAAGGTGGCACAGCCATCGACGCACCGGGTGACGTCAGCGACGAGCAGCAGGTACGCACCGTGTTCGAACAGGTTAACGACGCCTTTGGGGAGTTAGACATCCTGGTAACGAACGCGGGTGTACGGCGTCCCGCACCAGTCTATGAAATGACGCTGGCCGACTGGAATGAGGTAATTTCGGTGAATCTCACCGGTCAGTTCTTATGCGCACGAGAAGCCGCTCGGACATTCATGCGGCGCAAAACGCGACGCCATGATTCCCGCGCCGCAGGCAAGATCATCGGTATTTCTTCGGTGCATGACCACATTCCCTGGGCCCGGCACGCGAACTACGCCGCTTCCAAAGGTGGTGCACTGTTGTTGATGCGTACGCTGGCTCAGGAACTTGCACCCTACAAGATTCGTGTCAACACCCTCTCACCCGGCGTGGTCAGGACGGACAGCAATCGCAGCGCCTGGGAAAGGCCCGAAGCCGAGGCCGAGCGACTCGAACTCATCCCCTATGGACGCCTCGGTACGGTCGAGGATATTGCCAACGCCGCCGTGTGGCTGGCCTCCGATCTTTCCGACTACGTAACCGGAGCAACTTTATCCATCGATGGGGGAATGACCCTTTCCCCCGGAATTCATGAAGGAGATTGATATGCGCGGACCGTTATTTAAAACTCTGGTGGCGGCCATGGCACTTGGTTGTGCCGGGAGCTTGTTACGGCACGCGAATGCCGAAGACGCTTCCTCGCCAACAGAACACCTAGCGGATTCCCGGCGAGACATCGCGGGGTTGCCGGAGGGGCAGACGCCTTGGTGGCCCAGCCGTTACGGCGCGGACGATCAAATCGGGACGCTGAACGAAATCACGCCCGAGGTGGTGGCACGCGCCGCACGACTGGTACATCAGGGCACGGTGGTCGATCTCGGCCGTACGCTGGACGAAAACACCCCCAAATTCCCGGGCCGCTACTGGCATCAGACGGTGGATGTATCCCCGTATTTCGAAAACCTGCGGCGGCCGGATGCGGTGGGAAAGGGCTGGGGCAAAAACCAGATCAATTGGATTACGGAGATCCAGGCGGGCACGTTCCAGGTCGGCACCCAGCTCGATTCCATCGGCCATATTCAGATCGGCGACCGGTTCTACAACGGTTGGAAGGCCCGGGACGTGGTCGAGTCCTGGGGCCTCAATCACTTCGGCATGGAGACCGTACCCCCCATCGTCACCCGTGGCGTGCTATTGGATATCGCGGCCTACAAAGGCGTGGCGCGCTTAGACAAAGGCTATGTGATCACGCCTGCGGACGTGAGCGGAACGCTGAAACGGCAGGGCATCACCGTGCATCCCGGCGACGCCGTGCTGTTTCATACCGGCTGGGGCGCACTGTGGAACGTCGACAACGAACAGTTCCTATCCGGAGAGCCGGGCCCCGGCATGGCTACCGTGAACTGGCTCTACGCCAAACACATCGCCCTCACCGGCACCGATTCCTGGAGTATTGGCCCGGTACCGGGTGAAGATCCCGAGCGGCCCTTCCTCGTGCCGCAAACCCTATACGTCAAGATGGGTCTGTTCGGCCTGGAGAATCTTGCGACCGAAGCGCTCGCAAAGCAGCGGGTCTACGAGTTTCTCTTGGTGTTAACCCACGGCAAGACTCGGGGCTCTACGGCCGGTGTTGTCGCGCCTGCAGCAATTTTTTGAGGATTTTGAGGACAAGATCATGCACTACGATTACATCATCATCGGTTCCGGCGCGGGCGGCTCGGCGGCCGCACATGAGCTCGTGCAGTCCGGCGCCACGGTGTTGCTGGTGGAGAAAGGCCGTGAATTGCCCGCCGATGGCACCACGCTCGACGTGGAACAGGTGATACGCCAGGCGCATTTCAAGAGCAAGGAAATTTGGCTGGATCCCAAACGCAAAGAATTCGCCCCCGAAGAATATTTCAATATTGGCGGCAAGACCAAGTGGTATGGCGCGGCCGTACTGCGTTATGCACCCCACGAATTCGAAGCCGATCCGGCCCATCAGTGCCTACCCTGGCCACTCCGGTATGAGGATCTCGTGCCTTACTACGATGCTGCGGAACAGCGGCTCGGTGTGCACATCTTTCCGGGAGAATCCAATCTGAGCACGATTGTAAAGCACATCCAGCACAAGGACTCCAGCTGGCACAGCGAACCGTTACCGCTGGCGCTCTCGCCGGACATCGTCCATCACCACGAAGAGGCGGCGCATTTCGATGCCTTCGCTTCGGTGAAAGGATTAAAAGCCGATGCTGAGCATGTATTTATCGATCCGATCCGGGGCGCGGCTAACTTTCAGTTGCACGGCGGTGACGCGGTTAGCCAATTGCTCACCGATGAATCGGATCCTCGTCGAATTACGGGCGTAATTACCGACAACGGCCAACGCTTTGCGGGGCAAACGGTGCTGCTCGCCGCCGGAGCCTTGCACTCGCCACGGCTGTTACAGGATTACTTGACGACCAGCGGACTCGACCAAGAACTGCCTTCGGCGTCGCTTGTCGGCCGTTATTACAAACAGCACCTGCTCACCGCCATGGTCGGCTTCACGCCCTCACGGCAGACCGATTTGCTACGTAAGACACTGATTTTATTGAACGATAATCTACCTCACAGCAGTGTTCAGCCGCTTGGATTCGACGCGGAATTGATCGGCGCGCTGATGCCGGCCTTCGTGCCCCGGAGGCTGGCCACGGCGATCGGGCAGTACGCCTACGGCTTTTTTCTGCAGACCGAAGACGGCTCACACGAAGCCAATCGCGTCGTCGCCGGACGGGAGGGCCGTCCCCCGCAACTTGATTATGATCCGCAGCGCCTGTCACCCGCGCAGGCCGAACACCGGCGCTTGGTACACCAGCTAAAAAGAGTGTTGCTCGCCGCGCGCATGCTCGCCTTTTCGCAAACCATCCCGTTGAGCGGAACCGCGCATGCGTGCGGCAGTTTGGTGATGGGCAATGATCCCGCCACCTCCGTGGTGGATGCCCAGGGCAGAGTGCATGGCATGGCTAATCTCTATGTGGTCGATGGCAGCGTGCTACCGCGCTCAAGCCGCGTCAATCCTTCACTTACCATTTTCGCCTGGGCGATGCGGGTCGCCGAAGGACTCATCAAGCAACGGGAGGAAGCTCACGCGAGCGCATTCCCGCAACAGTGTGCTGGATGACGGAATATAACATCCGGGACCAAGGTGCGCCGAGTTGAGCGCCACTTCAGCCGTAGGATGCAGTGAGGAACGAACCGCATCTGTCGCGATCCATGCACTTTATCCCTCACCACAGTTGACATAGACCTTATTGAACACGGCTGAGTAGCTACGAGTATTTTAAAGAGGTGACACAAATGAACGAGAGCAATTTAAATGCTGAACGGCAGAGGCTTGAAAGACAGCGCGCCGGTGAAGAGAACTGGCGGCTGTGGGGACCGTATTTGTCTGAACGCGCGTGGGGTACGGTGCGCGAGGACTACAGCGAGAGCGGCACGGCCTGGGAATATTTCGATCATGAGCAGGCCCGTGCGCGAGCCTACCGCTGGAGTGAAGACGGGATGGGCGGGATCTGTGATGAAGCACAGCGTTTATGCTTTGCCTTCGCCTTCTGGAACGGCCGTGACCCGATCCTCAAGGAACGCGCTTTCGGCCTCACCGGCAATCAGGGCAATCACGGCGAGGACGTGAAGGAGTGCTATTTCTATGTGGACGCCACGCCCAGCCACAGCTATCTGCGCTATCACTATCACTATCCGCAGGCCGAATATCCCTACCGTTGGCTGGCCGAGGAAAACGCACGGCGCTCGCGCGAGGATCCGCCGTTCAACCTGATCGACACCGGAATTTTCAATGAGCGCCGCTACTGGGACATTCAGGTCTACTACGCCAAGGCCGCGCCGGACGAGATCCATGCGCATGTGCTGGCCTATAACAGCGGCCCGGAGGAAGCCACGCTGCATCTGCTGCCGCAGCTCTGGTTCCGCAATACCTGGAGCTGGGGTAAAGACGAAGGAGTAAAGCCGGAGCTTAAGCAGATCGAGCCGCCGCCGGGAGCCGCGTTTGCGATCGAAGCGCGCCACCCCACACTCGGCGTCTATTATCTCTACGGCCAGCAGCCGGCCGAGCTGCTGTTCACCGAGAACGACACCGACGCCGAACGGATCTGGTGTACGCCCAATCCTGGACCCTACGTGAAGGATGCCTTTCATCGCTATGTCATCCAGGGTGAATCCACGGCGGTGAATCCGCAGCACACCGGCACCAAGAGTGCGGCATGGTATCGCCTCAAGGCGGAACCCAATGGCCAACGCGCGCAGATCAATCTGGTACTTTCCGCCCGGCCGCTCGCCAAACCCTTCGCCGGGTGCCAGGTCGTCTTCTCCAAGCGCAAGTCCGAAGCCGATGTTTTCTACGATGATCTATTGCCCGAGGCTAATCCCGAGGATCACCGCATCCTGCGGCAGTCGCTGGCCGGCATGATCTGGTGCAAGCAGTTCTTCCACTACGACGTAATGCGTTGGCTGGAGGGGGACCAATATCCCGCTCCGTGGGGACATCGCGTCGGACGCAATCGGGGTTGGCGGCATCTCAAGGCCGCGCATGTGATTTCAATGCCCGATTCCTGGGAGTATCCCTGGTTTGCGGCCTGGGACCTGGCGTTTCACTGCGCCGCACTGGCATTAGTCGATGTGGATTTTGCCAAGGATCAGCTCGAGCTGCTGCTCAAGGAATACTTTCTGCACCCGAACGGGCAGATCCCGGCCTACGAGTGGTCCTTCGGGGATGTCAACCCGCCAGTGCATGCCATGGCGGTGCTCAAGGTGTTCCGTGCCGAGCGCGTACAGCGCGGCGTGGGCGATGTGGGTTTTCTGCAGCGCATCTTCCATAAGCTGATGCTGAACTACGCTTGGTGGATCAACCGCAAGGACCAGGATGGACATAACGTGTTCGAGGGCGGTTTCTTGGGGCTGGATAATATCTCGGTGTTCGACCGCTCCCATCCGTTACCCCCGGGTTACTCGCTCAAGCAGGCGGACGCCACCGGCTGGATGGCGATGTTCGCGCTGAATATGACGGTGATCGCGCTCGAGATCTGCACCGAGGACCCGGACTACGAAGACATGGCCATCCAATGTTTTCAGCAGTTTTTGAACATCGCCAACGCCCTGAATGGCGATATCGAAGCGCCTTTATGGGATGACGCGAGCGGCTTTTTCAAGGATGTGGTGGTGGAACCGGACGGCACGCCGCACCGCATCGATGTGTATTCCTGGGTGGGCCTCATCCCCCTGTTCGCCAGCGAGGTCATCGACCGCCGCCTGCTCCAGCGCGTGCCGCGTTTCAAAGCGTATTTGGATCGCCATATGGGCGGTCTGTTTCAGGGCAACATCGTTTGCGCCTGCCCCTACCACGAGAACGAGCGGGGTGAGCATCTGCTTTCGCTGGTCGATGCGTCGCGGCTGGTGCGCATCCTACGGCGCTTGCTCAATGAGGACGAATTCCTGTCCCCCTACGGTATTCGCGCAGTCTCGCGCCAACATGCTACGCACCAGGATCTCGGATACATTCCCGGCATCGGCAATACCCGCATGGAATACCTGCCCGGTGAATCGAATTCCCCACTGTTCGGCGGCAACTCGAACTGGCGAGGACCCATTTGGATGCCTTGCAATTTTACCCTGATCCAGTCGCTGGAGAAATTCCATCGCTTCCTGGGCAATGGCTTCAAGCTGAGTGTGCCGGCAGCGGGCGGGGCCGAGCTTACACTCAAGGAGATCGCCACGCTGATCGCCGAACGCCTGGTGGACATGTTCCGCCGCGACGCTCATGGCCGTATCCCGGCCCTGCCAGCCGATAGCCCGTTCCAAAACGACCCAAACTGGAAGGATCTGCTGTTATTCCACGAATACTTCCATGGCGATACCGGACTGGGTTTGGGTGCCGCCCACCAAACGGGTTGGACCGGTCTGATTGCCAATCTAGTGATGCGCCGCTACCGCAAAGATATCCCGGCCTATTGGCGCGAGCGTTCGACGCCGGCACCGGCACGAGCGGTCGGCAAAAGCCGCTGAGCCGCTTGCGTCACCCCAAAATTTAATCTTAGGAGGATTCCGATAATGGCTGATGTGGCATCTCAGCGTCTGCCGGGCCCATCGCTTGGAAGGCGTTCGTTGCAGAGCGCCGTTCAGGGCTATACCACCGCATTTGACTACGCCGGTCGCGTCTTCGGCCCGCTGCTCGATCTCTATATCCGTGTGTGGATCGCGCAGATCTTCCTGGTCTCGGGCCTGTTGAAGGCGGCGAACTGGGAAAACGCCCTAGCGCTGGCGCGCTATGAGTATCCGGTCAGCTGGATGGATCCGGTGACCGCGGCTTACACGGGTGTTGCGATCGAACTCATCGCTCCGGTGTTGCTAGCGCTCGGCCTGGCGACGCGCGCGGCGGCGGCGGCCATGCTGGCGCTGGCACTGGTGATCCAATTCAATTATCAGGCGCTGGATATTCACCTGCTGTGGGCGGCGCTGCTCGGCTGGTATGTGGTGCGTGGGGCGGGAGTGATATCCCTCGACCGCATGCTCGCACCGGGACTCGCCGACAGCGCATTGCCGCTGGCGGCTCCAGTGGTGAAATCAGCCGCCTGGGTATCCCGGCACCTAGAACCGCTATACCGTCTGATCCTGCGGTTGTGGCTCGCTGGAGCATTCCTGGTGATCGCCGTCTGGGGGCTCGATGAGCATTTCGGTCGGTTCCTGATCCTTAACTCGGTTACCGGTTTAATGCTGCCTGCAGCCCTGATGGTAGCGGCGCTGTTCGCCCTAGGTATCGCGGTGCGGCCTCTATCCTTGGGACTGATCCTTTTCGTGCTCGGCATGGAGATCATGAATCCGGCGCGTGTGGAAAGCACGCATTATTTAGTGCTGCTTTTGCTGGGCTTAGCCTTGTCAGGAGCCGGCCGCTATTCCGTCGACGCGCTAGCGCTACGCACCCTTTACCGGCGTTTTCCACTCCTAGAAGGGAAAATGGACTTCGATTCCACGAGCTTGCCGCGAGTGGTGATCGTGGGAGCGGGATTCGGCGGGCTTGCCTGCGCCCGCGCGCTGCGACAAACGCCGGTCGCGGTCACCCTGATCGACCGTCACAACTACCACTTATTCCAACCGCTGCTCTATCAGGTGGCCACCACGGCGTTGGCCGCCGGCGATATCGCTCTGCCGATCCGTTCGCTACTGCGTGATCAGTCCAATGCGCGGGTGCTGCTGGGCGAAGTCAGCGGCGTGGATAGCCAGCGCCAAGAGGTACTGCTCGGCGCACGACGCCTTCCCTACGACTATCTTGTGCTGGCTACCGGAGCTTCCCACAGCTACTTCGGCCGCGATGAATGGGCACCCTTCGCACCCGGGCTCAAGCGAATTGAGGACGCCACCGAACTGCGCAGCCGCCTGCTACTCGCCTTTGAACGCGCCGAGGCAACCGAGGACCTGGTGGAACGTGAGGCCCTGTTGACCTTCCTGATCGTGGGGGCGGGACCGACCGGTGTGGAACTCGCCGGGGCCATCGCGGAACTCGCCCGCTACGGAATGGCAAGGGAATTCCGCGAGGTGGATCCAGCGACCGCACGCGTGATCCTGGTGCAGTCCGGCGCGCGGATCCTGCCCACCTTTCCCGAGCGACTCTCCACGGCAGCCGCCAAGTCATTGCGCGGACTCGGCGTGGAAGTCCTCACCGACAGCCGGGTCGAGCATATCGATGACGAGGGCGTGCGCGTGAGCGGCACGGCGATCGTCGCGCGCACGGTGTTCTGGGCCGCTGGGGTGGTGGCTTCACCCGCCGCCCAGTGGCTGGGCGCGCCTGCGGACCGCAGCGGCCGCATCCAGGTCGCCGAGGACTTGTCGGTAGCGGGTCTGCCCAATGTGTTCGCCATCGGCGACACCGCGGCCTCGAAGGCTTGGAACGGCCAGCCGGTGCCCGGAATCGGGCCCGCCGCCAAGCAGGGGGGTCACTATGTGGCTCGTCTCATTCGCGCCCGCCTCAGGGGCCGCGCGGTCGCGGCGTTTCGCTACCAGCATCTCGGCAGTCTGGCCACAATCGGCCGGAAGGCCGCGGTGGCCGACTTCGGGTTCGTGCGCCTGTCGGGGACGCCGGCGTGGTGGCTCTGGGGCCTGATACACGTTTATTTCCTCGCCGGCATGCGCAACCGCGTTTCGGTCATGCTGGATTGGGCCTGGGCTTATTTCACCTTCCGCAGCAGCACGCGTCTGATCACGCAATCCGCTACGGCGGAACCTGAGCCAAACACACTCCACTCTCCCGCGAGGATTCAACATGGGCGCTAATCGCATCGCACTGAGCCGCGCACCCGCCGTGGCGGTAGGCATCGTTTATGCCGCGGGTCTGCTGCAAGGACTCGCGCTGGTGAGCTTTCCGGCCAGCAGCGCCGTACTCAAGCAAATGCACGGCTTCACCGACGCCCAGTATGGGGCGATCTTTCTACCGCAGGTCGCCGCCGCCGTGCTGGGGGCGCTCGCCGGCGGCAGTTGCGCGACGCGCTGGGGCCTAAAGACGCTGCTGTGGCTGGCGCTGTTGGTTAATGGGCTCTCTCAATTGCTGCTGGCCGCGACCGCCGGTGCCCCATCTGAGGCCGCCTTCGGGCTGGTTCTGGCGGGCACGGCCTGCCTGGGCTTCGGTTTCGGTTTGTCCGGGGCGCCGCTCAATGGCTTACCCCCGCTGTTCTTCCCGGAACGACGGGACACCGCGATCGTGGCGCTTCACACCCTGCTCGGACTGGGTCTCGCCCTCGGGCCATGGATCGCCAATCCCTTTATCATGCACGGGATATGGGTCGGTTTTCCCCTACTGTTGGCCGGTTTTGCCACGCTCCTGGCGCTGGCCGCTGGGCTCGAGCGGTTTCCCCAGCCCCGCACCGGGACTGGGAGCGCTGTACCCGAGGCCATGCCGATGGCAGACCCTATGCCGTTGCCCCAGGCACCACCCCACACCGGCAATGGCCATCCCGTGCGGACCGCAAGCTTTTGGCTATTCGCTATGAGTTGTGTCCTCTATGCCTTTGCGGAAGGGACCTTCGGTAACTGGGCGGTGCTCTATCTGCAGGATGTTAAACAGCTTCCACCCACGGTCGCCGCCGGTGCCTTATCGGCATTCTGGGCCGCCATCGTGGGCGGGCGGCTGTTGACCTCGGTGCTGGTGCTGCGGGTGGCGCCGCAGATCATCTGGCTGGGGTTGCCCGTCGCCATGATCGCCGCATTCGAACTGCTTCCCTACGCGGATACCCCATTCCTGGGAATCGCCTGCTTCGCCTTTGCGGGATTGGCGTGTTCTGCTTTTTTCCCGCTCAGCATTGGGCTGGCCTCCAAACGCTTCGAGCAGCATGTGCCCTGGGTCTCTTCCATGCTGATCGCGGCGCTGATGGTGGGCGTGGGTTTGGGGTCCTATGCGATCGGAGTGCTGCGCGAACTCATCCCCTTGGAGCAACTCTACCGATTTTCCGCGCTATATCCATTGGCCGTTTTGATCCTGGCCACGCTAGTGATACGCAAAGGCTTTAGCCCTGTTATGTCTTCCAAACAACCCATCAGCCAATGAAACAAAAGATTACTCATCGAAGTGTATTGGTAGTTTACAAACTAACCGTAGCAGCAGCTCGAGCAAGTCCCCGTTTCCTTAAGGGGGATCTTACCGTCATCAAGTTAAACGCTTTAGTTGCCCGGTATACGTGTTCCAAGGGACACCGTAAACCCTTCCCTGGGGGCTTGACGGCGGCCATCCAGGCCGCCGACACCCTCGGAACGCGCACCGGACAACACCCAAAACAGGTTTTTGCCCTAAGTTAACGGATTGCCGCAATAATCTGGGAAAGAGAATCACGAGAGTCCACTGTCACTAGGAGATCTATTCATGAACTTGAACGAACCCGTCAACACACACTACCCACCCGTGGTGATGCCCTCCCTAGAGCAGCAGGTTGTGCTCAAGGGCCAGAAAGCGCTGGTCACCGGGGCCAGTTCCGGCATTGGCAAACAGGTGGCCATCGCTCTGGGCCATGCCGGCGCCGATGTGGTGGTCAACTATGTCGCCGATCCGGATAAAGCGCAGGAAGCCGTACAAGAGATCACACGCCGTTGCGGCATCGAGGCCATGGCGATCCAGGCCGATGTGTCCGACGAGGAATCGGTGCGCGCCATGTTCCACACCATGTGCAAGGAGTTCGGCACCATCGATATCCTGGTCAACAACGCCGGCTTGCAACAGGACGCTCCCTTCGACGAAATGACCCTCGCGCAATGGCGCAAGGTGATCGAAGTCAATTTGACTGGACAGTTTCTATGCTCTCGCGAAGCGGTTCGAGAGTTCAAACGTCGCGGGGTAGTGCCAGAGGTTTCCTGCGCAGCGGGTAAGATCCTATGCATGAGCTCGGTACACGATACCATCCCCTGGGCCGGCCATGTGAACTATGCGGCTTCCAAGGGCGGCGTCATGTTAATGATGAAGTCGCTGGCCCAGGAATCCGCTGCCTGGCGCATTCGTGTGAACGCCATCTCTCCCGGCGCGATTCGCACCCCCATCAATATGGAGGCCTGGGGCACACCGGAGGCCTATGCCGAACTCATGAGGCTAGTGCCCTACAAGCGCATCGGCGAGCCCGAGGACATCGGCCGCGCCGCCGTGTGGCTAGCCTCGGATTACTCGGACTACATCAACGGCATCTGTCTCTATGTCGACGGTGGAATGACTCTATACCCCGGATTTGAGACAGGAGGTTGAGTCAATAGTGAGACAAAACGATTCGGGTTCCCTAGCTGAAGCGCGGGAACCCGATCAACCAGAGGCCGAAGCGCCCCTATACGTTGGCCACTCGATGCCACGACCCCAAAATTGCGCGGGTGATCCTGGTCGAAGCGGGAGAGCGAATTCTGCCCAGCTTCGATGCCAAGCTAGCCAGCCGGGTGGTACGGGATTTGGAGTCCTTAGGCGTCCAGGTCTGGACCAAGAGTCTGGTCACCGATCTCGACGGGCACTTCGTCACCGTGGGAGAGGAAAGGATCAAAGCCGGAACCGTGCTCTGGGCCGCCGGAGTACAGGCCAGCATGTTCGATCAGAAAATGGACGTCGAGTGTGTGATGCTAGCGGCCGCATCATCGTGCAGCCCGACCTCAGGTTGCCAGGCGATCCCAGTGTGCAGATTCGGGACTGGCACCACGCCATAATGGTTTGCTATTCACTGCATTAACCATTCGAAACAACAAATTTAACTTGCCGATTAAGCAGCATATTCAGGGGGCCATAGCACGGGATTCCGCACTCACGTCGGATTTCTAAAGTTTTATTTTTACCGACCGCTAAGTCCTACTAATATGGGCAAGCGATTCGAGCCGAGATAAGCGCTCGAGGATTACCAGTATTTAAAACACTTCCGAAGCAAGAGAAAGAGATATATGAATAAACGTTCAGGCATCGGAACCTCGATCGGAATAGGACTGGCCATTGGGGGGCTGAGCGGAACCGGTTTGAGTTATCTGTTGCCCGATGCCATGCACCCGGCTCTTACCGCACTCATTGTGTCGTTTGTAGCCATGGGGAGCAGCCTAGGTGTAATGCTGCTAATGGTTCTGAAACCAACGCATGCCTCCCTTCAAGTCCTGACTAGAGCGCTAGATCAAAATAAGCGAGTGCCCAAAGAGGAGGAGGACAAAATATACCACAACGGGATACTCAGCGATTTCTATAGGGCGCTGAAGCAGTATGTCGATGATTTCTACGAACGTGCAAAAAAACTGGGCGCAAGCGGCAACGCTATCGCCATCGGTTCCGCGGAAGTTTCCCATTTTGTCGACACTCTGAGCTCCACCATTCAGCACCAAGCCAGCTACGCCACTCAGATCTCTGCGGCTTCGGAGGGGATCTCGCATTTTACTAATTTGGTTTCTAATAATCTGGATTCTGCTGTAGCCGCTGCCACGGCAACACACCAATCGTGCTCAGAAGGCGAAAACGCCATCCGAACCGCCATCGACACGATACACCGCGTCAGCACTAAGGTGGAAGATACCTCCAGATCCATCGATAACCTGAAGGCCAAATCGGACCAGATTCAGTCCATCACCCAGGTCATCAACAGTGTCGCCAAACAAACCAATCTACTCGCGCTGAACGCTGCCATCGAAGCGGCGCGCGCGGGCGAGCATGGACGCGGATTTGCCGTGGTGGCCGACGAAGTACGCGAACTCGCCACGAAAACCGCATCCGCCACCAACGACATCGCCACCATGCTTACCGAAATTCGAGGTGAAACAGACACCGCCGTTTTAACCATGGAACAACTGGTCGATCATGTAGGCGAAGTGGTAGAAAAAACCGACCTTGTCGGCCAGACGCTGGGCAGCATCAACGAGCAGGCTTCCAGCTCAAAAAATCACTCCGAAGAAATAGCGGAAATGATGAAGCAGCATGTGGTGGCCACATCCGAGATTTCGCAGTCTATCGAATCCGTACGTAATCAACTGGAACACACCGAAGCCGAATCCAAACGCGCCTCCGATCAGGCCATGAATTTATCGGCCATGTCGGAAAGCATTTACAATAATCTGTCTTGCTTCAACCTAGGAACGGTGCACGACCGGATGAAACGCATTGGCAAACAATTGGCCACGGAAATCGGCGAGTTGTTTGAATCCGCACTCGGTTCCAATACCCTGAGCGAAAGCGATTTATTCGATCGCAACTACGTGCCTATCGAGGGGACCAACCCACAGCTATACACTACGCGCTACGACAAGTTTACCGACGCCAACTTGCCGCGCATTCAGGAACCCCCTGTCGCCGCAAATCCCGAGCTGGTGTACGCTATTCTAACCGACCCCAACGGCTACGTTCCCACGCACAACAACAAATTTTCTAAACCACCCACCGGGGATTATCAAACCGACCTGGTCAACAGCCGCAGCAAACGCTTGTTCCAGGATCCAACAGGGATCCGCTGCGGCGCCCATACGCAGGACTTCCTGTTGCAAACCTACAAACGTGACACCGGAGAAGTCTTCCACGATCTATCGGTACCGGTGTATGTCAAAGGCACCCATTGGGGTGGTGTGCGCCTGGGTTACAAGGCCGAACACGCCGCTTAAAACGTCAATAAATCCGCATAATCGAATCCGCCTGACGAGCAAGCCAAAACCAATGCCGTGGTCTGGATCCGGGCCACTCCCACTATATCGGGACTATCCCGATATAGTGGGATCTACCTGACACGTGTGGCATCTTCCTAAACCGCTCCTCGCGGTGTCCCATTCTCCGAAAAGCTAGCCTAATGAATAGCTTGTCTGTGTTTTGCAGACTCTAAGTCTAGATTGGCAAACCAATTGCTCAGATTGTCCTAAACTCCTGGTAAAAGACTAGGCGGTTTTATCGATTCTTGGCGGTTCAACCTGCAGCAACTGTATTTATTACACTGTATTTATTACTAAGAAGGAATCGTCCTTTGGAGGAGAACACCATGACACGTATCCGACTCTTAAGACTCATATCGGGCGGTGCCGGGATTGGAATAGTCGCCGCCACACTGATGGGTTCCGATATTTCCTCTTCCCCGGCCGGGGAAGAGGCCGGGACTTTCTTTGAAGCGGTATTGCGCTCCAATCGCGCCGCCTGTGTCCCTAACGGCGCCAGCAGCCAAAATCTGTTGGCCTATTATCAGAAAGTAGCCGCGGCAAAAACAGAGCTAAAGCCCTTCCCCACCACGGGTGCGCACCTCAACACTCCCGACATCACTGAGGATCCGCCTTTATGGGATAACCTCGGTAGCGTAAGCTGGCCGATCACTACGAGCATTCCTCGCGCACAACGATACTTCGACCAGGGATTACGCCTCGCCTACGCGTTCAACCACGCCGAGGCACGGCGCGCTTTTCGAGCGGCGCAGCGTCTCGATTCCGACTGTGCGTTGTGTTATTGGGGTGAGGCGCTGGTGCTTGGCCCGAATATCAACGCGCCTATGGAAGATAACGCAGGGCCGCCCGCACTCGCCGCGCTGCGCCAGGCGCAGGCGAAGGCAGACCACTCAAGTGCCAAAGAGCAGGCGTTGATCGCGGCCCTCGGCGAACGCTATTCCGACGATCCGAAGCAGGAACGAGGAACGCTGGATAAGGCTTACGCGCAAGCCATGGGGAAAGTAGCCGCACGCTATGCGGACGATGAACAGATCAAAGTGCTCTACGCCGAGGCGTTGATGGACTTGCAGCCGTGGGATTACTGGGCCAACAACGGCGCCGAACCCAAGGGTAAAACGGCCAAGATCCTAGCTCTCTTGGAAGGCGTCCTCAAGGATCATCCCAACCATCCCGGGGCTCTCCACTATTACATCCACATGGTCGAGTCCTCCACCCACCCGGAGCGGGCCGAAGCCTACGCACGCCGGCTTCCCGCCGCCATGCCCGGCGCCGGCCATCTGGTACACATGCCGTTCCATGTACTTTATCGTATCGGCAAGTACCAAGAAGCCCTGGCCGCCAATAAGGCCGCAGTCGCCGCGGACGAAGCCTACCTCGCGCAGGCTTCACCCCAAGGCCTCTACCCGCAGGCTTATTATCCACACAACGTGCATTCCTTGATGGTTTCGGCGCAGATGGCGGGGGAGTCCAAAAGCGCCATCGAGGCAGCCTATAAGCTCGTGGACATTGTCTCGGACGAGGTAGCCCGAAACATACCCTGGGTGCAGCCGATCAAGGTGGCGCCCTATTTCGCCCACGCCCAGTTCAGTGCACCGGATACCGTACTGGCGCTGCCCGATCCGGGTAACGGGTTACCGTATGTCAAAGCCATGTGGCACTACGCCCGCGGCATCGCCTATGCCGCCAAAGGCGATGAACCAGCAGCCAGAACCGAAGCCGATACGATTGCCCAGCTCGCGGAGAAAACTGATTTCTCCGCGCTCATCGCGGGGGGCGTTCCAGCACCCGAATTACTGAGTCTTGCCCGGCATGTGATACTGGCACGCGTCGCTCAGTCCCGACACGATTTCTCAACTGCCCGCAAGGAACTCGAAGCCGCCGTTGCCATCGAGAACAAATTGGCCTATATGGAACCGCCGTTCTGGTACTATCCCGTGCGCCAAACCTTGGGGGCTGTGCTCCTGCAGATGGGCAAAGCCCGGGAAGCCGAGAGCGTATTTCTGGAGGCGCTGTTGCGCGTCCCAAATAACGGTTGGGCCCTCTATGGCCTGTCCGAAACCTATAAGCAGCTCCACGATACGCGTGCCGCCGTTCAAGCTCGACGACGCTTCGAACAGGCCTGGGCCGGCGAACGGGATAATTTAACGCTTGCACGGCTCTGAAAAAATCCACCGCACCAGCCGCAGGATTAGGCACGACCGATAAACCGCTTAATCCTGCGGCGAACTCATGAGGCCAAAGCACGCTGAGAATAGAATGCTAAGCTATCGTTTAGTACACTAATTTGAGTGACTAACGACGATTCAAACCCCAGATAAATAAATGAAATGAAAACAGTAGGTTTTGTTGGCTGGCGCGGGATGGTCGGTTCGGTGCTGATGGAGCGTATGCGTGAGGAACAGGATTTCGACCTCATCGATCCGGTTTTTTTTACCACTTCGAATGTAGGCGGCCAAGGTCCGGATATCGGCAAGGAGACCGCAGCCCTCAGGGATGCCAAACGGCTTGACGAGTTGCGCTCCATGGACATGATCATCTCCTGCCAAGGAGGCGATTACACCAAGGAAATATTTCCACAATTGCGCGCCACTGGTTGGCGCGGATATTGGCTGGATGCCGCTTCCGCGTTGCGCATGGATACGGACGCAATCATTATCCTGGATCCGGTGAATCGGGACGTCATCAACCAAGGACTCGCCAAAGGCGTTAAGAATTACATCGGCGGCAACTGCACCGTGAGCCTCATGCTGATGGCGATTGGCGGTTTATTCAGGCAGGGATTGATCGAGTGGCTCAGTGTACACACCTACCAAGCCGCCTCGGGTGCCGGCGCGCAAAACATGCGGGAACTGATTCAACAAATGGGCGCTATCCATCAAAGCGTCGCATTAGACCTGGACAATCCCGCCAAATCCATCTTGGCTCTCGATCAGCGGATCGCCGATACCATGCGTAGCGGCGATTTTCCAACCGAGCAATTCGGCCACCCCTTGGCGGGAAGCTTATTACCGTGGATTGATACGGAACTGCAAAACGGTCAGAGCCGGGAGGAATGGAAGGGACAAGCCGAGACCAACAAAATTCTGGGGCGTCACTCCAATCCGATTCCCGTGGATGGGATCTGCGTACGGGTGGGCGCCATGCGCTGCCACAGCCAGGCGATGACGATAAAACTCACTCGCAATGTCCCCATTGAGGAGATCGAGCACATTATTTCGCAATCCAATGATTGGGTCCGGGTGATCCCCAATCACCGTGAGTCCACCTTGCGCAATTTGTCGCCTACAGCCGTCAACGGCCGTCTGCAGATTCCGGTAGGCCGGTTGCGGAAACTCAATATGGGCGAAGACTATCTGGCAGCGTTTACCGTAGGCGATCAGTTACTCTGGGGCGCCGCAGAGCCCCTGCGCCGCATGCTGCGCATCGTGCTCGAATCGGAATGAGGAAGTGCTGATTCCATTCGTCACGCAATGAGTGATAGGAATCCTATCAATGCTCATCGCTTCAATCAGCGCCAGTGGTCCCACGACTCGGGAGTACATTAAATACACCCAGAATCACCAACGCCGCGCAATCGTCGATTTCAGCGGCGGCATAGCAATTATCGGAATACAGAACCAGGACAGTCCACGGACAAACCTTACCAAAGCCCCCAGGGTGCTTGAGCGCCACCGCACTCTGGAAGTCGCGCTAAGGCTTCGAGTTATAACCAACCACTTCTGCTACGTTCTCGCCTTTTTTCACCTGTAACATCGGGATGAGCCAATCTCCAGGACATCACTAAGGAGTCCGTGCGGGTTTAAATCATTGAGCGTAACATGGATACTATCCCTGTTTTCCTCACTCGAAAGGTTCTCTCATGATTGGATCCAACACCGATACGGCGTGCTTCCCGTTCGACAACAGCTATGCCAGATTGCCGGAGCGGTTTTACGCACGGCAGAACCCCACGCCAGCGACTCAACCTCGCCTGCTTAAAATAAATCGGGCATTGGCTCTCCATCTGGGCCTCGATCCGGAATATCTGGCTTCGCCGGAGGGCATCGAAATCCTAGCGGGGAACCGGATTCCGGAAGGTTCTGATCCGATTGCCATGGCGTATGCCGGGCACCAGTTCGGTGGTTGGGTACCGCAACTGGGCGACGGACGGGCGATACTCCTTGGCGAGGTGATCGATGCCGAAGGCGTGCGCCGCGACATCCAGCTCAAAGGGGCCGGCCGCACGCCTTTTTCGCGACTGGGTGACGGGCGCGCCTGGGTGGGGCCCGTGCTGCGTGAATATATCGTCAGCGAGGCGATGGCCGCACTGGGCATCCCGACGACGCGTGCGCTGGCCGCGGTCACCACCGGAGAGATGATCATGCGCGAGGCGGAACTCCCGGGAGCCGTGCTTACACGGGTTGCGAAAAGTCACATCCGGGTCGGCACCTTCCAGTTCTTTGCCGCTCGCCAAGACATCCAGGCACTTAAATTACTGGCCGACCATGTGATCGATCGGCACTATGCCGAGGCCCGCGAGGCAGAAAATCCTTACCTGGCGTTGCTTGAAGGCGTGATCGCGCGGCAAGCATCATTGGTCGCCCGATGGATGGGCGTCGGTTTCATCCACGGCGTCATGAATACCGATAACATGTCGATCTCAGGCGAGACGATCGATTACGGTCCTTGCGCGTTTATGGACAGTTACCATCCGCAGACCGTCTTCAGCTCCATCGATCACATGGGACGCTATGCCTATTATAACCAGCCACAAATCGCCCAGTGGAATCTCGCCTGCCTCGCCTCGACCCTCCTGCCGCTCATCCATGCGGACGAAACAACGGCCGTTAAGGCGGCGCAAGAGGTGCTCAACGGCTTCCCGGACCGGTTTAATGTCGCGTGGTCCTCAGTGCTCAGAACAAAAATCGGACTCGAAAACGAGGAACACAGTGATTTCGAGTTGGCGCAGAATTTATTGCACTGCATGGCGGAGAACAAAGCGGATTTTACCCTAACCTTCCGCCGAATTAGCCATTTGCCTCGCGATCTAGGGAGTGAACACGCTCAACCGGATAGCTCCGCGCGGGAACTCTTCGACGATCCGAGCGCATTCGATCATTGGGCAGAAAACTGGCGCGCCCGCCTGGCGCGGGAGACACGCGGCGATAGCGAACGCCAAGCGTCGATGCGCGCCGTCAATCCCGCCTATATTCCGCGCAATCACCGCATTGAACAACTCATCGACGCGGCGGTGGGTGGCGATTACAGGCTATTCAACATGCTGAACAGGGTGCTTTCCCATCCCTATGACGAGCAGCCGGAATACGAGGTCTACCAGTCTCCTCCACGACCGGAAGAAGTCGTGCAGCAGACCTTTTGCGGGACCTGAATTAGAGAATGGAAGCAAGTAAAGCTGACGGCTACGTTGCCACGTTCCAACTGGCGGGCATCACCCCTGTATATCGTCCAAAAACTCTGAAGCTGGGCCACCGCTGGTCACGAGCAAGTAATCACGTGCCCGAGTGCAAGCCACATAGAGAAGGTGCCGCTCGGTGTCATAAACCTCCTCCAGGTCCGCATCATCGGCCACTAATTCAATTCTTTCCTGCAATGGGATCACCTCATCATCGCAAGCCATCACGGCGACAGCGCGGAACTCGAGTCCCTTGGCCAAGTGCATCGTACTCACGGACAACTGGCCAGTGGTCGTTTCCAGTTGCTCGTCGAGCACCTTGAACGGAAATCCCGATTTCCAAGCGGCTTCCTTTGCCCGGTCGAGTTGCTCCTCCGATCGAATGAAAATACCGATCTCATGCGGTACAACACCATACTCTTATTCTCTCCGCGATCCACGCACCCACTGCCTCTTCCTCCCGTTCGATGCTTTCGAACTCGCGAATATCCGGCTTTGGTCCGTTGAATACCGACACGGTCCCCCGCCGATCCTCCACATTCCCATCGACATCCGAGACCTGCGCTCCCAGCAGGCGGTCAGCCCGCATTCGAATCTGGTGCGATGTCCGATAGTTAATCCGCAACGTTTGAGAGCGGCCCCGGACATCGACACCCAGGGACTTCCATGAGAACGGAGTCTGAAATATGCGTTGCCCGAGGTCTCCGGCGAAAAAACCGGCATCCCAAAACCGAGAAGTTCCTCAGGCATATTCTGAAACAATGCAGGCTTTGCCGTCATCAGACAATCCGCAACGATATAAATAGGGACAGAAATTGCTTGAACCGTCTCGCGAATCTCAACGAGCTGTGCCGCCCCAGTCTTGGGGTGCGTTTCGAGCTTGCGCCGCTCCGCCCATTGATATGCCTTATCGTGATGGTCGACATAGCACAGCAACAGGCTGTCAGCGCTGCTATGAACGATCAGGCGAATATCACGACTGACGCGAATGGACCAAAAATTCGCATCACGGGCGGCAGTTAGCTTGTGGAACTGCATACCCGGGTTCGCCGGATTCAGTTGCAGATCGAAGGCCGTTGTTTTGACGACCTTCTGCTCATCGCCTGTCAATCTGGCGAGGCTGTCCGTGAACGTGTCGGCGATACGGAATTGCATTGGCTTAAACCTCTACCACAACCTTCACCTGATTCTCTATCGCGGTATAGAGTTCAACATCCACTTCCGGCGCGCGGATGGAGACGAGCAGCGAATACTCCGCGAGCTGATCGTAGCGTTCAAGTTTGGGACGCGTCTTCCACCAGCCACTGACAGGAAACACAGCCAGCATGCCACGGCTGGCCAGATCGGCCGCCTGCCCTTTCCAGATATCGGAATGCAGGCTGCCCTTATGGCGATTGCGCGTTCCCAACATCCAATTTGGATCGCCTCCGCTGCCGGTGCTGCTTCCCTCCTCCGCATCTCTTGCGGCCAGGTTGATCCGTTGACGAAATTCATCATCGGATTCGTGCGGCCGTTTTACCTCGAAACGCAACCCATGGGATTCATAGCAATAACGCGACTTGATACCACGATTAGAAGGATTCGGTTCGATGAAAAAGGAGAGTGTTACGCGCATTTCCACTTCGGTCTCACCCAGCCCCTCAAGCTCTTCCAAAGGCCACGGCAATTGGTGCAGGTTCATGTCCCGAAGCTTGGGCGCCCTCGATCGATCCCTCATAAATGGTTGTAAGCTATCTTCACAGATCAGGGTTAAGGAGTTTTCGACACTCCACAAGGCACGTAACAAGTCCGGCTGCCCAAAACCGCAATGGCGCACAAGGTAGGCGATATCGCCTTTATTCGGCTTCGAGGGATTTGGTAGAAACTGCTGTTTCATGACCGGCGTCCAATCTGCGGAATGAACCATGAGACCACGAATCGTCTCCATGCGCAGCTGCGGATACTCCGCCATTAGTCGGGCCGCCATGCGTGCCGCCAGTGCGGTTGCGGCGCTGGTCGCGTTGGTGGTAGTGAATAAACGCTCATTGATCTTCGAATTCGTCGTTAGGAGGCTGAGGCTGGGCATCCATACTGCGCCTATGCTGTCTTTGGCGGCATTTCCGCCTTCGAAGACCACATCCGGCTTGAGCGGCCAATGAGACTCCCAGGTTTGGGACGTGGTGCTGAACGGGCTCAGACCACCAATGGGCGCAATCGGCTGATAATCATCCGTATCCGGCTCAGTAATATGAACCAGCTCTGTGCTCGCACCTACAGTCAGAGCATTCCAAGCCTGTCCCGGATCATGAATTCCATCAGTGCTGTTGCTGGCGGGATATTCAGCCCATGCATTAGGATCTTCGATATTGCCGGCAGAGATGACAAACAGCCGCGGAGTTTCGCCTTGGTTGTCATAATCCACTGCAAGCCGATCAATTGTGGCTGACCATGCCGAAGGTCGCCCTCTGTCACGGGCATCCCGCGCCGTAACGGCCATGCTGAACACACGCTGGCGTTGCGGGGCGGTAATCTCCGGTCGGCTAACCGCCTGGATGGTCAGGTAGCCATGATACTCAGGATCGCCGCTGGTCGAGTAATTCCGATCCAGCAGTTTCACAGACTCCAGCCGATGGAAAATTTCGAAGGGTCCAGCAGAATCCAGGACCGGCGTCAGGTTGCCCAGCAACGCCAGACCGGCCATTTCAGTGCCATGTCCCGCCTTGTCGTCGGTTCCCCAGCCGGGTTCTACGGTGTGGGTATCTGTGGGAGCAATCGCAGGAGCCAGCAATGGATGAGCAACATTGACACCCGTATCCAACACGCACACATGGGGAACAACTCGGCTCTCTTCGGGCGCAATCATTCGCCGCAGCAAATCATCGGCCCATTCGGGCTGCTCTTCCGGTGGCAGTGAATCAAAGAAATCTGCGGTTTCCTTGGCGCGCCGCAATTCGGCAACGCTATTCAAAGTCAGCACGGATCGCTGCATCTGTTCCAGCGAGCCATATACCAGCAACACTGTCCGTTCCGGGAATTCGATTTGACCCGTGGCAATGCGAAATCCCAAGCCCTCCGCCAATTTCTTAAATTGCTCGACGACAGCAATGCGATCCCGACGCACCGGCAACCAAACCTCCCACCAGAAGGCCTCTTCCGTCTCGGTTGGAAAGACTTCCGGGTCATCCGTCCACAGGGATTTGATGCTGGCCACTCGGATGCTGCGAATCGCGTCCAATAGCTTCTGGTTTTTGGGAAGTCCCTTACTGCTGTCCTTGCTCTCGTCAAGATAGGCCGCAACCTTGTTCTCCAGGATATGCAGCTTGCCGTCAGGCACAAAGACAGCAGCCAGTGTACGGTCTTCCTCGTGCCGTACATTCAGTAATTCAATGCCAGAACGCTCAGTCGCCAGCGATTCAAAAGCCAGATCGATATCGGGGAAACTCTCGAACTCGATTTGCAAGCCAAAACCTTCCTCCAGACCTGCTGCTTCCTGTTGGGCTCGGGCCCGCTCAATTTCTGGCTTCAGGTCCTCAACCTGTTGCCGCAAACCCTGACCGTGAGCCTGTCGGTTTTGGCGAGGCACAGCCTTGCCGCTACCGCCACCCCCAGCTGGTCTGAACGGTTCCGCTTGCGCCGTTTTGTCAAGAATGAAATGCCGTCTGGGCTTGGGTCCTTCTTCCGCCACGAATCACTTACCTACGACGTCACTATTACCTAGATGATGCTCCCCGCTGAACCGGATCTTGGCCTGCTTTCGCTCCTCGATGGCGCGCCGTATTTCGTCCTCGCTAATGCTCTCCTTGTGCTCGATCACCGCTTCCTTCAAAGCCTCTTCGCAAGCCCGGACGATCTCCGCATAGCTGAATCCCCGTGCATGCTCGGCCAACCGTTCCCAGGAGATGCCTTTTCTGGCCCGCCGCCCCAATCGGGACTTCAGTAGCGCAGCAATCCTCGCCTCGTCGGGCAAACCGTAATGCAGAACATCGTCGAAACGGCGAAACAGCGCATGGTCCAGAATCTCGGGATGATTAGTCGCAGCCACGATCAGGCTGTGGGATTCGTCCTGTTCGATCATCTGGAGGAAGCTGTTCAAGATTCGTCTGACCTCACCGACATCGTTTGCGAGACCGCGTTGTGAGCCGATGGCATCGAACTCATCGAAGAAATACAGACCCCGTGTGCGGTTGGTCGTGTCGAATACTTGTCGTAGTTTGGCGGCGGTCTCACCCATGTATTTGGTTATCAGCCCATCGAGACGCACCTGGAACAGAGGCAGGCCGAGCTCGCCGGCGAGCACCGACGCGGTCTTCGTCTTGCCAGTACCGGGAGGGCCCATAAGCAACAGTTTTCGTCTTGGGTTCAGTCCATGGGCAAGGATCTGCGACGCCTGCCGTTGTTCTCTGATGATCCTATCGAGCTGACTCGACAAGACGTCATCCAGCACCATCTCCCCGAGTCGCGCTTTCGGGTAAGAGACCGTGAGCAACCCCGCCAGCTCGCCGCGAGGGCGACCAATCGGAATCGCCTTCTCCCCGCCTGGGGACGGCAGCCCCCTACGAACCTTAGCCTGATCGATCAGCAGCCTCAGTTCCTCCGCGAGCTTCCCATGCCCAAGCTTCGCCTCATGAGCCGCAACCTGCATGGCAATAGAAAAAAATCGCTCGTTATCACCCTCCAGGTGGGACTTCAATAATGCTTTCAAATGATCAGCGCTCGCCATCTCTATCCCCCCTATCATATGCAACGCGTTACATCATACCCGAAATACCTTCATGACTTCATCGCCTAAGTGGTTGATCACCTTGACGGCGATACGGCCTGATCTGGGTTTAGGAAATGGGCGCGAGGTATCGCTGTGCAGTGTGGCCCAAGCGTCTTCGTTGATCTCCGCTTTCAGTGTGGTCTTCAGCGCCTTGTAGGGATCGTTGGCGCCGAGGAAGTAGGCGTGGCGGACGAAGAAGCTCTCTTCGTTGTAGTCGGTGTCGATGAACCAACAAGCGATGCCTTCGGGACCGTCAGAGCGAACTTCGCCGGTCTGCGGGTGGAAGACGTCCACGCCGTGGACGGTGACTTGTGAATAGTGGCTAGTGGTTAGTGACAATGGAAAATCATTGGGGCTCAGCGCCTGGATCGCAGCGACCTCTTGAGTCCACCGAGCATGCGGCTGATTTCGTCCGCCTTCGTCTCCAGCACCTGCCGGTCCGCTTCCGGCAGATATCCCAGCCGCTCCGCTAGAATCAGAAAAGTTTCCACTTCGGCCAACGATCCGCTCGCCACGCTCAGAAATTGTAGAAACTCTCCCGTCCCGGTCCGCGCCGCGCCCTCGGCGATGTTCGCCGGTACCGATACCGCCGCCCGCCGTATCTGACTGGTCAGACCGAACTTCTCGTCCCGAGGAAACCTGTTTGAGACGTTATAAATCAGTTCGACCCAGTCGATTGACTTCTTCCAGACTTCCAAGTCCCGATAACTCTTTAACCCTGTCATAATTGGCAACCATCCTTCCGCAACTAGTCACAATCCACTGACCACTCGTCACTTCCACATCCGGTTCACCGAAGATCACGAATAGATTGCCTTTGCCGGTATTCTTGAGGTCGTCCGCCATGTGCAGGTCGGCGTTCATGCGCGCCTTGAGCACGGGGATGCGCCCGAGCCTGTCGAACTCCGATGAATGGGCATCGTAGTTGAAGGCACAGGCGATGAGCACATCGAAATCCGCATCACCGGCTTCGCGGGCCGCAGCGACCAAATCCGGCCTGGAAACAGTGCCAAACTCCGGGCCGATGAAAATCGCGCAGCGCTTTTCATTGAGTTAGTGAATTGTGGTTAGTGGTTGTGGGTTGTGCTTGCTCTTTTTCACTATTCAACATTCCCAATTCACTATTCTCCAACTGTCGCCTTCCGCGCAGATCAAATCGCCTGGCCAGGGAGTAAGAGACGTGAAGGTTATCTTGTCCTCCTTATGGGCCTGCTGGACACCCGCTGTCTTTAGGTTTTCGAGAATCATGCTGGCGAAGTCGGCTTCGCCTGAATGGTGAAGTGTGAAGGGTGAAGAGTGATAAACAGCGCTTGCTTCTTTCACACTTCTAACTTCACTCTTCTCACTTCTACCGATCAGCTCGTCGTTCTCATCGACGCCGAGCACACGGTGCGGCGACAGGCTCTCTACCGTAAAAGGTCCAGCCACCCGGACCACGTTCTTGTCGTCGTACGGTTTGTCGTAGAGGTATTCGAAATCGGCCTTTGCCGCGATGGAGGCGTCGATCTCTCTCTGTCGTGCGATGCGTTGCTCCCAGAAGGCGGTGATCAGTGGCTGGGTGCTCGTGGCCAGTGGCCGGGCCGCTCGCGCGGAACTTCCCATTCTTCCAGGCAACGAGGAATAGTGAATGAGAATGTTTTCTCCTGACCACTGGTCTTCACTGACCAACTGGTCACAGAGTCGGCGCGAGCTTCTGCTCGTATCGCTCCCAAATGACATCGATTTCCGCGTTGTTGGCGATCGACTTCAGAGTGATGTGAGGAACGCGCTCGTAGACGAATCCTTGGCGGATGTCACCGTGCGTTGGCTTGCTCGACGGGGCTGAGCGTGTTATCTCAGCTTCCTTTTGCTGCCCTTCGGGACTGTCTGCAAGTAGATAGTAGGGATAACGAGCGCCCATGATACGGGCGCGCGCCAACGCCAGTGATACACGGGAAGTATCGATAGTGATCCAGCGGCGGCCCCACTGCTCGGCCACATAGGCGGAGGTGCCAGACCCGCAGGTTGGATCAAGCACAAGATCTCCTGGATCAGTGGCCATAAGGAGACAACGATCAATTACTTTCGAGGAAGTCTGAACCACATAGTTTTTGTTTTGCTTCTGAAGCATCAGCGCACATCATTCAAATTTGGGAATGCGCTAGGAAATCATCAAAGTAGCGTTTATAACGTAGATGTTTTCCCTGAAAGAATCAAGCGAGATGATTTCCTAAGACGATTCATCCCGTTTTGGAAGTTGCACCAATAACGAGTCTTTGGGAATAGCTCTTTCCGCAAAAATGTATAGGTTCAGTCTTGCTGAGTAATTGATGACGTAAGATCTGAAGAGGCTAAATGACCCTTGATTTAGTTCCCAGTATTCCCGCACTTAGACTTATCTAGTGTCGTTACCAAGCCGTAAATGTAATCGTAACCATTGGCCCCCGTAACTGCTTCATTACATCCTTAATCTCAAATATCAGTCTGTATTTAATGTGCAAAATACTCCTAGCTTTACCAACCAAGAATATAATCAGATACAGACAGCAATGTTGGAGACGCTTGGGTGCTTGTCGTTGTAAATTTAATTTGGCTAACAAAATTATCCTCTCCAAACACTTCATCCATCAGGTGCGAACACGATGCACATTCTCATCGCCAATCTGCACAAATATGGAACCAGAATCAGTCAATAGGGCTCTCGCCACAGTCATCCGATCACGCAAGTAGGTAAGATACGAATGAATCCCATCCCGCCATGTATCCCTAAACGCCTTCACCTGTTCCGGTTCCCGCGTAATGTGTTCGACATTCCCATCCTTCACATCACGGCTGGTCGTCGACCACTGGAAGTTCGAGTTGAACTTGATGCCGTAGGGCGGATCGAGGTAGATGCATTGCACCTGCCCACGCAGGCTTTCGCGCTCGGCCAATGACGCCATCACCTGTAGGCTATCGCCCAGAATCATGCGATTAGTCCAGTTGGCGTCGTGCTTGTAAAACTCGGTCCTCGAGGCGTCGTTCGGGAGACCGTTGAAGTCGGCAAACAGATCCGGTTGAGTGACTAGTGGCTGGCGGCTAGTGGTTAGTGGGTTGTGCTCGCTACGCTCGCGATCCCTCTCACTAGCCACTAGCCACTGATCACTAGCCACCAGGTCATCAATGATGACCTTCGGATGCACTTTCTCCTGAATGTAGAGTGGCGATGCATGTACCACCGGATCCGACCCGTCTTGCTCGTCCTTACCCCGCCAGACGAGTTGCGGGTCGAGATCCTTGTTTCGTCGTTCGTAGGCCACGCGGATCGGACTCTGATCCTCTTTCTGCATAACCGACTGGTATTCCGCCGTGGGAATATTTTTACGACTTGCTTCTTCGTGGGTTAAGGTTTCCACGCTTTTCATAGCTGTATATTTTCTCGCCATGCGTCTGAATTGTGAATTTCGAATGGTGAAGAGTGAAAGTTTCTAAATTCACTATTCATCATTCACTATTCAACCTTCCTCCTGCTGTTCTTGATAACGCTCGTAAGGATTGCGACCAGTTGATTCGCTTCATCCAGCAAATCCGTTAATCTCGTCTGGGGTAAAATCTCTGTCGCCGCGAGCAGTCGTAGCCAGTAGTGCGATTCACGTGCTTCTTTGCATGCAATCGACATCTTGCTCACGAAGTCTGCTTTACTCTGCCCAGCCTGAGCCTCCTCAACGTTTGCGCCAATCGATGTGCCCGATTTCAATAGTTGATGCGATAAAGTTCGGTTTGCTCCTGGAGCTTGATCCAACTCCTGACAGAGTTTCACCACCCTCCGTGCAAACTCAAATGTCCGCTCCGGCAAGTCGCGTCTAGTTTCATCCTTTTCACTATTCACTATTCACTATTCACTATTCACTACTTCACTATTCACTCTTCTCACTTCACAATTCGCTCGATCATCTCGTTGAAATGGTTTCCACCTTGGCCTCGAAGTCCGACTGCATCCCCCAGACATCGGTGAATTCGGCGAACGCCCAGCGGCCGTAGTGGCCGTGATTGTTCACACCGGGCACCCAGTAGGCTTCCATGGTGTTTTTCTTCTCTTTGGCGTCTTCTCGCCGGTAGCCCTTGATCTCGACAATGAGGTGTAAGGGGTCATCCTCGCCGTGCCCGTCGTCGATAAGAACGATGAAGTCCGGAATGTAGGTGCGCGATTCGGAGCCGTAGCGGTAAGGAACTTCGAGCCCGAGATTGTGGTTCTTCACGTAGGCCAGCACACGCGGATGAGCCTCTGCCACGCGGCAGAATTCCGCTTCCCAGTCGCTGTCGAGAATGACCCAGTTGATATGGCAACGGCGGCGAGTCGGTCTCATAACGGCTGGTCTTGGAGGTGTTGAAGTTGACGTGTGCCGTGGAGCCGATGGGGTTATACGGATCGAGCATGGCTTTGACCGGGCGTTCCCCACCAGCGCACGCGTAATGCCGCGGTGATACGCTCGCAGGCCATGTCGGCCAGCTCCTGATACATGAGCTGCGCTGGATAGGTTCCGCCCTTGCACACCAAACAGTTATCCAGCCATTGCTTGGTGATGCGCTTAAGCTGGCCGAAGAGATACAGCTTGGGCTCTTCGCCCGGGTCACGCCATTTGGTGTAGAGCAGGCGCTGTGTGATATGGAACAACAACGTGGAGCGCCGCATGTCCTCCAGATGCTTCAGACTCAGTTCCACGTCTTCGCCAATGATGCCGGCGTTCTTGGTGATCGACGGGCCGACCAAATCCGGCGTGAGCTCCAGCACCGAGTCGTCCGTGAACTCGGCCGTCAGCCGATCCTCCGGTAGCTCCACGCGGTAGCCCGCTACGCGCGGAAAGCGGATTTCGAGTGCATCCCGATCGGGCCTTTCGGCTTTGACGTGGATGGTTTCCAAAGGAGGCTGCGGCGGCGCCACTACCGGCTTCGCCGTGAAATCGAAGGGAATGCCGAGCACGTCGGCGTATTCAACATTAAAGAGCCCTTCCTCGTTCAGGTCATAAGACTGCCGCCGGAGCGCCCTGCCGATGACTTGTTCGCACAGCAGTTGCGTGCCAAAGGCGCGGACACCCAGCACATGAGTGACGGTATTGGCATCCCAGCCCTCGGTGAGCATGGAGACCGACACCACACAGCGGATCGAATCCCCCAGCCGACCAAGCTTACCGACCGTGTTCATGACTTCGCGGAGCAGATCCTGGTCGGTGATGTTTTCGGCCTGGCGACGGTCGCCAGTGCGTTCGATGATTTCACGGCGGAAGCGGTCGATCTCATCGGCTGCCATATTCCGGAAATTCTTGTCCAGTGCATCCCCGGATTCAAGCTGTTCACTGTCGATCAGCAGTGTGCGCGGACGCGGGAACTGGTTGCCGTGCGCGTCGAAATTCCGGAATAGAGACAGCCGGCCGTTTTCCAGGGTGGTCGTGCCACCGTCGTTCTCGCGATGGAATCCCGAAATGAAGTCGTAGACGAGCTTGGATGTCGAGGTATTGTTGCAGACGACAATAAAGCAGGGCGGCACGCGAATACCGGCCGCCTCCCAAAGATCAAAGGTCTTCTTGTAGTGGCCGTAGAGTGCCTCGATCGCGGTTTGTAGTTCGGCGGGGATGCTCAGCGGGTCCAGCGTCTTGGACTTGCCACGACCCTTTTTCGGCATCCGGGTGCGGATGTGCTCCCACAAGTTGCGGAAGCGGGGCATGTCACCACCCGGGATATTGTCAGCGACCGGTACACGCGGCAGTTTGACGATGCCGCACTCGATGGCGTCCATGAGTGAGAAATCGCTCATCGTCCACGGAAACAATGTGCCTTCGACATAGCCCGAGCCGCGGAGAAAGAAAGGCGTGGCCGATAGGTCGATAACGCGCGACAGACCGAGCTTGCGATTCACCGCTTCGAGACCCGAGATCCAGAGTCGTGCGGCTTCTTTGTTTTTCTCGGCTTCTTTCTTGTCGTCCCCTTTCAGCTCTCCTTCAAGCGCTTCGCCCACCTTCTCACGATAGCAGTGATGCGCTTCGTCGTTTATAGCCAGAATATTCTGCATACCCATCAGTTCCGGCATGACCCGCTGGAGCATCTGCCCCTCAGTCTCCATCGTGTTGAGAGCTTCGCCACGTCCCTGGAGCAGCGACCGACCGCCTTTCGACAGTTCGATTCGCTCTCGCAGCTTGAACGAGTGATAGTTGGTGATCACGATCTTCGCACGCTCCAGATCGGAGAGCATGTCGCTGGGAATCAACTCACGGCTCTGATAATAGCTGTCCGGGTCATTGGGCTGCAGCACACGGAGGCGGTCGCGGATGGTCAGGCCGGGTGCCACGAACAGGAATCCGCGGGTGAAACGCTTGCTTTGCGGGTGGCGTACCGCGTTGATGGTCTGCCAGGCCATCAGCATCGCCATCACGGTCGTCTTGCCGGCTCCCGTCGCGAGCTTCAGGGCCATACGCATCAGCTCGGGATTGGCATTAGTGTTGGCGTTCGCCAGATGATCGAGGAACCGTTTACCGGCGTTTCCAACTTGAGGCGCCACCTCGGTGAGCCAGATCGCGGTTTCGACCGCCTCGATCTGGCAAAAGAACGGGCGGATACCGCCGAATGTGTGGTGTCGCCAGTACTGCAGCAGTCTCGTGGTTTCCGGGGTAACGCGCCAATGGTTAGGAGGCAATTCGCGCCATTGGCCAACTTCTTCACGGACACCGTTGATGATGGCCGTGTGGTCGTATTGCTGCGCCGCAGTTGATAAACCTTTGCCCTCATCGAACAACAGCGACGCTTGTTCCGCTGCCCCCTTACGCTTTTTGGGCTTTGGAATCGGTGTGATGAATTCGGCACGCCGGCGGGTTGCAATGATCCTCTGAGTGGGTTGACCCGAAACGTCGAGTTCCCAGTGTCTGCTCGGATGCTCGTAGGGCGAGTTGAGTATCGGTTTCTCAAAAAACGGGTTAGTCACGCTTGTCCATCCCTGGGCTGCTAATCAAAGAGATCGTGTTTGCGGCACCCTTGAGAGCCGTGCTTACAGATGACCCTTCTATTTTTGGCCCCCGTTACCAACGCCATTCGCAGATTAAATCTATTGATCCGCTTCATCTCTATTAAATTTCCGCAATCACTCGGGCTTTGTCAGCATTGAGCTTGCGATCAAATCACTTGTGGGAATCGCAATAGTTTGGCGTAGCCACAAAGCGCTTCAATTCCAACTCATCGGTATTCAAATAAGCGTGATTCCCTTGCGCATCTTCGCTGGACCGTGAAGGCCGATATTTAAAAAAGCAAATCACAAGAGCAGTTCACGTAATACAGACCGGCTTCTGGTAGAGGAGATGCGGAAGGCACGCAAGATAGGCAATTCGAGAAGGTTTTATAAGTATATCAAGGGATTAAACACCAGCTTTTAAAGATAGTCGGTGTATACAAGCTCCATTACCGAAACTGCAGTGAATGGCGCGACTTAGTGACAGCCTAGAAATTCAGTTCTTGTTGAAAAAGCGACTAAATCGCAAAGAGTGCCGTAGTGATGTAAGCTACCACTATCAAGGTACTTTTTGAGACAATGATGATGTCGGGAAAGATACTGATATACGAATCGCTAGGTTTCTGTCGGACTTAACGTAAAAACCCAAAGCGACAGGGACATGAGGCGTAAACACTAAAGCCAACCAAGCTAAGAGCTCTGGGGTGGCCCATCCCTTCTCTGTTGGATAATCCGGCAAATACTGTTCCAATGTCCGCACATAAGAGGAGTTAGCGATGGCAGTGGTCGGAGGCGGTTTTAAAGCAGTTCGGAGCGTGTTGCGCTATTCGGCTAAGATCGGCCCGTTTAAGCTCTATCGCACCCTGCGCTCGAAAAATGCCTGTAAGGCTTGCGCTTTCGGTACTGGAGGTCAGAAGGGAGGGCTGCATAACGAGAGCGGTCGCGGCATCGAAATTTGCAACAAAAATATTCAGGCCCATCTCAGCGATAGTCTCGCCCCGATTGCAGTCTCTGCTATTGCGAAAAGACCGATCAGCGAACTCGCGCAATTGACGGGCAAGCAATTGGAAGAGTTGGGCCGACTCGGGACGCCATTGTATAAAAACGCTGGCGACTCGCATTATTCCCCGATCGACTATGACCGAGCACTAGACATTATCGCAGCTCGATTGCAGACAACCACACCTGCTCGCAGTTTTTTTTACGCCTCCGGACGCTCATCGAATGAAGCGGCGTTTAGCTTGCAATTACTCGCCCGTCTCTACGGGAGCAATAACGTTAATAACTGTTCCTACTATTGTCATCAAGCTTCCGGCGTCGCCCTGAGCAACGTTATAGGCACCGGTACGGCCACGATTCGTTATGAGGATCTCTCCAAGGCCGATGTTATTTTCGTCTTCGGCGCCAATCCGGCGTCGAATCATCCACGTTTTGTCAAAACGCTGTTTCAATGCCGCCGCCGTGGCGGCCAGGTGATCGTCGTCAATCCGGCCAAAGAACCTGGGATGGTGCGCTTTGCATCGCCAAGCAATTTGCGCTCGATGCTGAAAGGTGGTGAACCGGTGGCCAGCCTGTATATACAGCCGCATTTGGGCGGCGATATCGCGTTGATGCACGGCATTGCCAAATGGCTGCTCGAAAACGGCTATGTAGACCGTGAGTTTATCCGGCAGCACACTACCGGCTTCGACGGTTTTGCCGCGGCGATTGCGCAATTATCGTGGAACGAGATCGTGGAACAATCCGGTGTCGATCGGGAGCAAATCGTTGCCATCGCCAAAGTTTACAGCACGGCCAAGAACACGATTTTTTCCTGGAGTATGGGCCTGACGCATCATCTGCATGGGGTGGCCAATATCGAAACCGTTGCCGCGCTCGCCTTATTGCGTGGCATGATCGGCAAACCGGGAGCTGGATTGTTGCCATTGCGCGGTCATAGCAATATTCAAGGGACCGGTTCGATGGGATTTACTCCGCAACTGAAAGCCGCGATGCAGCAAAAAATCGAAGGCAAGCTTGGCTTTGAGCTGCCAGCCACCACAGGCTTAGATACGATGGGTTGTATGAACGCCTCACAGCGCGGCGACATCGATGCCGTCATAATGCTCGGCGGAAATTTACTGGCCTGCAATCCGGACACCGAGTACGCCAAAGCGGCCTTGAATAACATTCCCTTTAAATGTTTTATTAATTCGAGCCTGAATCAAAGCCATGTACTCGGCGTTGACGGTGAGACCATCGTCTTGCCCATCAAAGTGAGGGATGAGGAATCGCAGGCGACGACACAGGAGTCGATGTTTAATTTTGTCCGTTTAAGTGACGGAGGCATCGAGCGCCTCCCATCGTTGTTATCCGAGATGGATATTATCTGCACACTTGGCTCCAAGTTGGTGGCCAAAGACCGTTTTGACTTTTCCATCTTCTTCAATCATGCACGCGTACGCGCGTTTGTCGGCGATGTTGCCCCCGGCTTTGGGCAATTAAAAAACATCGATGAATCGAAGCAAGAATTCCATATCGAAGGCCGCACGCTGTACGAACCGGTTTTCAATACCGCCGATGGTAAAGCGCGATTCTGCTTTCACCCGTCGCCAGGCTTCGAGCGTAAACCTTCAACGTACACCCTGACCAGTGTGCGCAGCGAAGGTCAGTTCAATTCGATTATTTACCACGAATACGACAGCTACCGCAGTCAAACCGAGCGTTGGGTCGTGATGATGAATCCCGAAGATATGCGAGCCGAAGGTTTAGTGGAAAATCAACGCGTCACACTGGCAACGGCAATCGGCAAAATGGAGAACGTAAAAGTCAAACCATTTGATATACGCCGCGGTAATCTAATGGCCTATTATCCGGAAGCTAATGTACTGATTCCAAATATTGTCGACGAGCGCAGTAAAACTCCGGGATTCAAATCCGTCACGGTGACTGTAAGCGCGAAAATCTAAACGATCTTTACCCTTATTCCCCCCCGTAGTTGACAGGCGACGGCTCACCATTGGCCTTCTCCGTAGCCAGAATACTGGGGCAGGAGCCGCGCCGTTTAGAACCAAAGGCTAAGCGTTATGCAGTGTAGCACGTGCCGCAGCACACACACTGCAAACCATGCCCGAGCCGGATGAATCACAGACAATTGGCCCACGGCATCCAGGACAATCTGCTCGCAACACCCCAGATGAGCTACGTTGGCCTATTCGCGCCACTCATGAGGCAATAATGGCTTGAACAGGAACTCACCCCTGAAATTGTGCTCAAACGTGCTAGCATCCTCGACGCTCTGCGCAAAGCAGAAGCGCGCAGAGCCGCCTTTACCGATTGCGAACCACCACATCTCGAACTAAGCGTTGTTGTATGATTTGCGCTCTCTAAGACCCTATATGATGGAGGACACACGAATGTTGAAGTACACAATACAGCGCCAACCCCGACTCGGGCTACTGGCCCTGATCACGATCATTGCGCTGGCGCTGGCGGGTTGCCAGACCTACGATCCGTATACCGGCGAGCAGAAAACGGCCAAATCCACAGTCGGCACCGGAGTCGGAGCAATTGGTGGCGCGCTCGCCGGGGCGATACTCGGCGGCGGCAAGCGCAAAAACGTGTTGATCGGCGCTGGACTAGGCGCACTGAGCGGCGCGGCTGCCGGCAACTATATGGACCATCAGGAAGCCCAGCTACGCAGTAAACTGCAAGGTACCGGTGTCAGTGTATCGCGCGTGGGCGACTCCGTGGTCCTGCATATGCCCAGCAACATTACCTTCGCCACGGACTCGAGCAACATCGCCTCCGACTTCTACCCGGTACTGGATTCCGTTGCACTGGTGATCAATGAGTATAAGAAGACGTATGTCGATGTCATAGGCCATACCGACAGTACCGGCTCAGACGACTACAATCAGCAGCTCTCGGAGGCGCGTGCCAACAGCGTGGCCCACTATCTCAAAAGCCGGCAGGTACTGCCGCAACGGATTCTGACCAAGGGCATGGGAGAAACAGCGCCGATTGCCTCCAATTCCACGGCAGAAGGCCGCGCTGAGAACCGGCGTGTGGAGATACGTCTGGCACCACTGACCTGAACTCAGCCTCTAATTTACGAAACGGTGCCTATCTCGGAGCGTGGTGAGCTAAGGATGAGCTAGGCGACATCGAAATCATTGGTTCTCTAATTTGGAGGGCATAGTAGGCGTTGCTCAATATGCCTCGAAGGTACGCTGGTCGACCCCGGAGAATACCCCGCAGTGATGATATTCCGGCGAACAATGCAATGCGACTGAACGTTACCGGCAAGTCAGTGATGGAATAGAGTAACAATCAGGAATGGACTTGTATTCCACTTGGGTCCCGGGAACAACCCAAGCAACTACCGACGCGAAGATTTCCGCGTGGGGAAACGTTTTTGTCGACATCGGCTCGTTTCTATAGTAATGGGAAGTTATTCTTGGTATACGAATCGTTTAGTTATAGGGCTTGGTAGCGCGCTAACTAGTCCGTGATTGCCCGGGCGGATCTCTTTCGGTATTGCAAATGGCGAATAATCACCTAGAACATCTAGAAAGTAGCCGGACCAAATTACTTAGCGCCATCGGTCGGCCTGATCATCTCACATTCGTGCTACCCCACGGCAACATTGGAGATGAGTTGATTCGCGCCGGAACGAAACAACTTCTCTTCGGCCTATCTGTTCGCGAAATAACGCTTGAAGAGGTGCCTAAATCACGTGGTGAGACAGCGTTACTCGGAGGAAGCGGAGGCTGGTGTGAGCCTTTTCACGGTTTATCAGAATGTCTCCCACTGCTTGAAGCTCGATTCGATCGAGTCATTGTCATGCCGTCCTCGTTCGACACCACAGTCGTTTCGGTTTGGCAAGCACTCGCCAATAGCCGAGCCCTCATATTTGCCCGAGAGCGGGAATCATATGAACGGATTCGCACCCTATGTAATGCGGAAATGGCTCACGACTGCGCTTTTTTCTTCGACTATGTTCCTTACCTGCAGGTGGGCAAAGGCGTACTGACCGCGTTTCGCACCGACCGCGAGTCAGTATTTCAGGCGATCCCGCCGAGGAATCAGGATATTTCGATAACGTGTAACAAGCTGGATCAATGGCTGAAGACCATCGCCCGCCATGAACTTATTCGTACCGACAGAGCACACGTCACAATCGCCGGGGCCATGCTTGGCAAGCGCGTTGAGTACATCACGTCCAGCTACCATAAGCTGCCAGCCATCGTGGAATATTCTCTGCAGCATTTTCCGGTAACACGATTGCCAGAGGATTGGCTTACCTCAGGGGCCACATCTACCGATCAACTGACCGACACCGGTCACCTTCGCATTTTGATGGAGAACATCGCTTCATTTATTCCGCGCGAGGCGACGTTTCTGCTGGTGGACGACAACCAGATTGGATCATTTCCTCTGGACAGCCAAATTCGCGTGCCATTCCTGGAGCGCGATGGTGTCTATTGGGGGGCGCCACCGGATGACGACACAGCAATCAAGGAACTCGAGCGCATGCGCGATACGGGTGTATCGTTTGCGGTATTTTCCTGGCCATCTTTCTGGTGGTTCAATTATTACGGTGGATTTATCCACTATCTTCGGTCAAAGTTTTCCTGCGTTATCGAAAACGAAAGCCTAGTTATCTTTGATTTACGCACCCCAAGCGGAATCGACTCTAACCCCATGCACCAAAGTTCCGGACATTCTGGAGATTAGTCGAAGCGGCGCCTACGATTCGTCCGCACATTGTAGCCAAGGACCAGTATCCGCAGAGGCTGCCCGGATGCTCCGACGTGCATCTTGACTCAATTCCCAAACGCACCGTTGATCATTTTTTTACAACACCGCCCCCGCCTCGAAATACTTCCGAGTTACGCCAGGTGTTGCTCTTACATGTTGGTTGTCTGGCGGCGAGAGGTTCAAGGTAATGAGTCGTCCAACGAGAGCTGCCTCATTGTGCAATAACAGGAAGAGAGCCGAGAGAGCCAAAGCGTTTCCAAGCCACCCGTAGGAGCGGCTTAGAGCCGCCGTACAGCGTCAAAAAAGGGAAATTCAAATAATCCTGTCGAATACCGCACCCCGCGTCGGTTATCCTTGACACAACCTTTATTTGGGAATATATACCCAAACATGGCCAAATCAGTTCAACAATCCTTATTTGCCGCAGTCACAAAGCTCCTTCGGCCTCTAGCACGGATCCTTCTGCGCAACGGCATTCCTTATGCCACCTTCGCAGATCTTGCCAAGCGAGTTTATGTCGACGTCGCCGCCGGTGAATTTGGAATACCTAGTCGAAAGCAGTCCATCTCCCGGATATCTATCATAACCGGCGTTTCCCGCAAAGAAGTGAGTCGAGTGCTTACGCTACCTGAGCCAAGGGCAGACGCTGAAGCACAACGATACAATCGTGCTGCCCGGGTCATCAGCGGATGGCGCCGCGATAAAGAATTCTTAGACGCTCAAAATGAGCCTGATGAGCTACGGATCGAAGGGCCGGGTGCGACCTTCCAAACGTTAGTACGACGCTTTAGCGGAGACGTTCCCTTCCGCGCCGTTCTGGATGAACTCCTTCGGGTGGATGCCATTGAAAATGTTGGCAAGGACTCTGTTCGCCTTATTCAACAGGCTTACCTGCCAAAAACAGATGAAGTCGCCATGCTAGAGATCCTGGGAACCGACGTGAGCGACCTGATCACAACGATTGACCATAACCTAACGGTTCCAGAAAGTTTCTTTCAGAGGAAAGTAGCCTACGACAACCTCCCGAAAGAGATTATTAAAGAATGCCGGCAACTGTCGGCATCGAGGAGTCAGGCTTTGCTGGAGGATATGGATCGATGGCTTGCGCAACGTGACCGCGACTCGAATCCAGCGGTCTGCGGCAGTGGCCGTATTCGAGCAGGAATCGGAATTTATTACTTCGAAGAAGAATTTCCAAAAAGGGAGACAGGATCATGAACCCTTATTCGATCTATAGACTCCTGGCTGGACTAATACTCATGGGGTCGCTGATCTCATGTGGAGGCGGTGGCGGGAAGCTCGCCGAAGGCGGTATCGGGGGCACCGGCATCAGTATCGGCAAGATTACTAAATTTGGTAGCGTGTTTGTTAACGATGTTGAGTTTAACACCGACAATGCCGTCATTACGGTGGATGGGGCTGAAGCCAGCGAGAGGGATTTAGGAATTGGAATGGTGGTAGAAGTGCAAGGAACTTTTGACGAGAATGATCACACCGGAACCGCCAAACGTATCACCTACGAAGGAATGGTAGAGGGAACTGTCGATGCGATTGATTTGGCTTCGGAGTCCCTCGTGGTGTTAGGTCAGACCGTACACGTGAACAATAAAACCGTGTTTGAACGCGCTCGCTTTGATGACCTCGCCGTGGGGAATATTGTGGAGGTTAGTGGATTTACCACCTCCAGCGGGGCGATCCAAGCCACTCGCATTGCATTCAAATCGGAGAAATTCATTCTAAACACCACCGAATTGAAACTCACCGGTGTCGTGGAAAACTTTAATGAATCAGCCATGAGCTTTAGGATCGGAGGGTTGGATATCGATTTTGGTCATTCAGTCGTCGTTGACCCACCGGACGGAGGGTTGGCTAACGGTTCAATCATCCGGGTCGAAAGCGGCGAGGAACGCGTCGGTGGGGTCTTGATCGCCAACCGCGTCGAAGGCCGGGATTTCATTTCGGACAATTCTGAGGGACTTCGCGTCGAGATTGAAGGGGTAGTGACCGATTTTACCTCCCCAAGCGATTTCAAGGTCAATGGGCTCCCCGTTCGTACAGATGAAAACACGCTCTTCGAGAATGGAAGGGCTGAAGATATCGCACTTGATACGAAATTGGCTGGGGTCAGTGGCACCCTCAATGCCGATGGGGTTCTGCTTGCCACAGAGATCGAATTCGATCTCGAAAGCACAGTCGAGATAGAGACCGATGTTCAAGCGGTGGACCCGGAAAACCGTAAGCTGGAACTACTCGGGATTACCGTAAGCGTTAACAACCGCACGGCAATTGTGGACAGCAGCGATGCCGCAGTGACGCCGTTTAGGTTGCAAGACATTCGAATCGGCGACCGAGTCATAGTCATCGGCAATCCGGCGGACGGCAACGTCACGGCAATACGCATAGAGCGCTGGAATCCCGCTCCCGCCTTAGCCGTTGGCCTGGAAGGCCCGGTGACTGCGATCGCACCACCTACCTTCGAGATCTTGGGGGTCATTTTGGAGACCACGGATCAAACCGTCTTTATGGATAACAATGATATTCCGATTACCCCAGCCGAATTCTTTGCAGCGGTGCAAATTGGCTCACACGCAGAAATCGAGGGGACACTTGCCAGCGGCAATGTGGTTACCGCTCACGAGGCTAAGTATGGGAACTAAGAAGTCAAGGGCTACTGTACAAGTACAAGTTCAATCCGGCGGTAGAACTAGCTATCAGCAGACAATCAATAAGGAGGAGCCGATCGCCGTCGAAGGGAAAACTGGGGTTCCAGTAAGTCAGGGTGTGTTCGGCATCGGTTTCCAAATGGGAAACGCCTGGGGCTAAGGCAAACCCTCAAAGTAGTCGCGTCGCTGCACTTACTCATTCCAACTCCCAAGCTGAAAACGATTGGAATGAATGGCACTGACTTAAGTTGAACTAATGCACTTAGGAGGATGAGGCTTCGTGATACCTGCCCTTGCTGTGATCGGTGGCACCGGCCTCATCGAACTCGATGATCTAAAGAACTGTCGCCAAGTCCCTGTATCCACGCCTTACGGTTCCCCTTCAGCCCCGCTCGTTTATGGGGAATTATTGGGTAAAGAGTTAATTTTTTTAGCTCGGCACGGTCAGCAGCACACCCTCGCACCGCATAAGATCAACTACCGCGCCAATCTATGGGCTTTGCAGCAATCCGGTGCGCAGGAAATCATCGCGGTGGCTGCCGTGGGCGGGATCCACCCCTCATTGACGCCCCAGCGACTGGCCATTCCCGATCAGCTCATCGATTACACCCACTCGAGAACC
Source organism: uncultured Gammaproteobacteria bacterium (assembly GCA_963731655.1). GTDB lineage: Bacteria > Pseudomonadota > Gammaproteobacteria > JAAEPA01 > JAAEPA01 > CAVSWL01. The sequence continues at coordinate 134,980 of CAVSWL010000007.1, forward strand.
AACACATTCTTCGAAGACGATTTAGCGGAGGTTGTTCACATCGATTTTACCCAACCGTACTGCGGAACACTGCGGCAAAAATTAATTCGAGCTGCCCGAGAAGCCGGCCTGGATGCTGTTGAATCCGGTACTTATGCGGCGATGGAAGGGCCACGCTTGGAAACAGCCGCAGAGATTGATCGGTTGGAGCGCGATGGCTGTGATATGGTTGGGATGACGGGTATGCCCGAGGCCGCTTTAGCCCGGGAACTCGGCTTGTGTTACGCCACTTGCGCCGTATGCGCTAATCCTGCGGCAGGTCGCGCTGAAAATGCGGCCACTGCGCTGACGATGGACGCCATTCGCGCCACATTGGCGCGTGGCATGGAGCAAGTGAACACGCTGCTCAAACACATCGTATATATGACCGGCTAGCAAGCAGCCCGAATCCAACACGTAGGCCTTGAAGGGCTTGGGCACCGCCTTGCTAGGAACCTGACGCCGCCGTTTCAGGTTCCCGACGCCCTGCCGGCGTAGGCAGCGATCCAAGCCGGAGCGCGCGAGATGGTCGGGCAGAGAAACTCGCGGGTGCGGCCGCAGGTCATCCAGGGGCACCCACAGGTTCCGGAGCACGCCGACGACGATGGCTTCCTGGACCGGTGTCAGCTTGGTTTGCTAGCGATGAGCCGTATGAGAGCGATCGTGGTACTCCGTCCGCGACTGCCCCTTGCGAAGGGTGGCTTCCGTAACGAAGATAAATCTGTCGGCAACCCCACAGCCGGTTGGGTGTTTCGGTTTATCGTTGGAATTTATGTGCTCATCCTTGGTTGTTTGCAGGAATGTGTCCTGAATTTGAACGAGCACTGTACTGTTTCACCGAAGAAATCGGGACGACGGAAAGAAGGGCACTGATCCGCAACCGATTTAGGGATGAGCAGAATTTCAGCTGATATCCAAACTAATCGAGTTTATGTGTAATAATAGGGTCACTATGGTTGTGTACTCGTGAACTAGAGTATAAATAATATCCAGAGTAGGTATTATATTAGGATTGATTAAGAACGCTGAGTAAGATTTCAATTACCCCGGCAATGGCTCGTTTCCCGCTTGTGCGGTATTGAATAGGATGCGCGGTGGAACTGCTAGCGGGATAGCTTCTCTGGGACTACGCGGCATCTCTCGGTTGAGCGCGAAATAGGCCATGCCAAACGGCTCGATCAGGTTATCTTTGCAAGTAAGCAGACTCCTCTCAGTATAGAGATTTTCCTCTGAGGGTTGACATTGCACATTGAAGGGTACCAAAGATCAGCGATATGAGTTCTAGGCATGGCTATATCAAAAAGGACCAAGCGTTATCGACTGATGAAAGCTCCTGGCTGCGTACCAAACAGATTGAGCTGCTCTATGACCAGGGTAGTGTCGGGCAGGCGGGCAGCCTGACGTCCTCGGTTTTCTTGCTTGCGGTTTTTTGGACGGTCACGCCGCGACCCATTCTCATCACTTGGTTTAGCGTCTTGATTCTGAACACCGCGCTGCGGTTCGAGCTTATCCATAGATACAATCAATCTTCGACGGAATCCAAACAGGCTCACTCCTGGGTAGCTTGGTTTATCGTAGGGACGGTGATGTCGGGTATGACCTGGGGCTCAACACTGATCGTGTTGGCGCCTGAAGGATCCATCGTCTACATGAGCTTGGCCATCCTATGGATCGGAGCATTGGCGGCCGGTGCTGTCGCAGCCTACTCGGTGATCACAAGCGTCTTTCTAGCCTTCTCGTTTCCGGCAATGATCCCCGGTGCTTTCTATCTCCTGTTCACAGGCGAAAGGGTGGAGACGATCATCGGTTTAGGAACTTTGGTGTATTTCGGATTCTTATCACTCAGCGCCCAGCGTATGCACAAGACACTTTTGCGCGGGTTGATGCTGCAGCTCGAAAATGCTCAATTAATCGCACATTTAGATCGAGAAAAAGCTCGCGTGGAAAAACTTAACGCGCAGCTTGAACGACGGGTTGTAGAACGCACAGCCGATCTCTCTGAGAGCAATGCCTATCTACAAAAGGAAATTGCCGAACGTAAGCGAACCGAGGAGGCTTTGCGTCAGGCCGCAGCCGTGTTCGAGAACACCACGGAAGGGGCTATGATCACCGACACGGCGGATAGAATCATCGCCGTGAACCGAGCGTTCACTGAGATTACCGGCTATGAAGAGAGCGAAGTTGTGGGTAAGACACCCCGCATGCTTGACTCGGATCGACAGGATGAACGGCTTTACGTTGCGATCTCAGCATCGATCGCGCAGACGGGACGCTGGAAAGGTGAGCTCTGGAAACGACGCAAAAATGGCCATGCTGTTCCGCTATGGCTTACAACCAGTACGGTACTCGACGATGCGGGTCAGGTGACCCATTACGTGAGTGTGTTCTCGGATATCACCCCCTTCAAGGAGTCCCAGGCGCAGCTCGAGCAACTGGCTCATCATGATCCGCTGACTGGACTGCCAAATCGTTTGCTATTCCTCGCTCGTCTGGAACACGCATTGGAGCGCGCCCGTCGCGAAGGTGGCCGAGTCGCTGTATTATTTTTCGACTTGGACCATTTTAAAAATATTAATGACAGCCTCGGCCATCCAGCCGGTGACTGTCTGTTGCAAGCGGTAACGGTGCGTCTGCAGGATTCGGTCCGTGAGGAAGATACGGTCGCACGACTCGGTGGTGACGAGTTTACCCTTCTGTTGGAGGGGTTGCAGGAATCCAGGGACGCCGGAACGGTAGCGGAAAAGGCACTCCAGGTGCTTGCTAAGCCCTTCGATCTGGATGGACACGAAGCTTATGTTACCGGCAGCGTTGGTATTAGCCTATTTCCAGATGATGGACAAGATGTCACGACGCTACTCAAAAATGCCGACAGTGCTCTCTATCAAGCGAAGGAACAAGGTAGGAACAGCTATCATTTTTATACCAAAGATCTGACTGCTACAGCCTTTAAACGATTAGCCTTGGAGTCGAGTCTGCGCCGCGCGGTGGCCGGAGGTGAATTTACGCTTTACTACCAGCCTCAGATTGCCCTAGCTAGCGGCCAGATAGTGGGAGCTGAGGCGTTGGTCCGCTGGCGGCATCCCGAGCGAGGACTGGTGCTTCCAGCGGAGTTCATCCCCATGAGCGAATCTACGGGTTTGATCATGACGCTCGGTGAATGGGTTTTACGTACGGCCTGTGCACAAGCGAAGACCTGGCAGAACGAGGGCTTGCCGCCGCTGCGAATGGCGGTAAATATATCTAGTATTCAAGTGACTCGGGGCCGGATTACCGATACGGTGGAAAGGGTGCTAGAGGAAACAGGTTTGGACCCTTGTTATATTGAACTAGAGATTACCGAGAGTCTGATCATGCAACAAACGAAACAGACATTCGCAACCTTGGATGCCTTAAAAACTATGGGGGTGATGCTGGCTATCGATGATTTCGGTACGGGTTACTCCTCTCTAAGCTATCTGAAGCGCTTGCCGCTACACCGCCTCAAGATCGACAAGTCCTTCGTGCGAGACATACCAGAAGACCCCAATGATGTAGCAATTACACGTGCTGTCATCGCCCTGGGCGATCATTTGCATTTGGTAGTGGTTGCTGAAGGGGTCGAAACACAGACTCAGATGGAATTTCTGCGTAGCAGTGGTTGCGATGAGGCTCAGGGGTACCTCTATGGGGCACCGCTCCCACCGATAGAGTTTGCAGAACTGATCCGGCGCTTTTAGCATACCTAACTACTTTGCTACCAAAGTCACAACGCCTCGCGGAGCAAGGAGCTTGACGGTTGTGAGCAGCCTCAACGACTGCAAAGGGTTGCTGATTTGGCTATGGCTTAGAATTCCCCGCGGGTGTGTCAAGTAAACTGTGTAAATGTAAGCTCGTCTCAGCTACGCTGTAAATTCATAAACCCGTCTCCTCTGGTTAGTTTATTCCTTGATTTCATGACCTTTAGGCCAGAGATTCCAGCCCTTTGTAATAACCACGCCATGAATGCAGGCTAGCTTTCCCAGGCCACGATAAGCGAGTGCTTGCGGGAGAAATCCTATAGATCCGATCGCAAAAACCGCCTATTACTGCTGCGGCGTACGCGCCTGGGATATGCGTAAGGCCCGACCGATCTGCGGTGACCAGTTCGCCGAGCGCTTCATGGATGCCGAGGCACGGGCGTTATTCAAGCGCTTTAAGAAATTTCGCGGGCCTAATGCTTCCAATGCCGCCAGGCACCGCATTATCGACGATTGGTTACGCCACCGTCTCTCGGATCAGCCCAAGTTGCGCATAGTACTTCTGGGTGCTGGATTTGACACACGGGCATTCCGTTTGATTGCAATTTCCTTGAGACTGCTTCAACGAGGCCGAGTCCTAGAAGCGTGCAAAATCCGCGTCATACTCCTCTGAATTGTGCTCCGCCGTGTAAACCGCAGATGCCGAAACCTCGCTTCCTTTCGGCTCTGTCGGGGTTGGTTTTGTGCGCGCTTGACCGGATGTCCGCCGATCGGCAGGGCTGTTGTCAATCTGGAAAAACTCCATGATATCCTGGAGCTGCCCGGCATGGCTGCTCATCTCTTCCGCAGTAGCCGCCAGCTGTTCAACCGCGGCGGCATTCTGCTCCGTGGTCTTATTGAGTTGAAACATCGCCGTTTTTATCTGCGTAGCACCGGTGGATTGTTCTGCCGATGCGGCGGATATTTCCTGTACAAGGTCCGAGGTCTTGGCGATGGATGGGACGATCTCATCCAGCAGTTTTCCAGCTTTTTCCGCGAGCGCTACGCTGCCCTTGGCCACCTCGCCGATCTCCTGGGCGGCCACCTGCGAACGCTCCGCGAGCTTTCTCACTTCGGCGGCAACGACGGCAAAACCCTTGCCATGCTCACCTGCCCGAGCCGCCTCGATGGCAGCGTTCAACGCGAGCAGATTGGTCTGATAGGCGATGTCGTCGACCACGCCGATTTTATCCGCGATGGTCTTCATGGCGGCCACTGTCTCGGCAACCGCTTGGCCACCCTCATTGGCTTCCTTGGCCGCCTTATTGGCGATGCCGTCTGTCACTTTGGCGTTCTCCGCATTTTGATTGATGGAAGAGACCATCTCCTCTACCGATGCGGAGGTATGCTCCACGCTCGCCGCCTGCTCGTTGGTAGCCTGACTAATATTCTGCGAGGTGTCGCTGACCTGCGTCGACGCGCTGGAAAGATTATCCGCAGAACTGCGAACTTCGCCGATGGTTTGGGACAGGCGCTTGACCATGTTGCCCAATGAGTTCATCAGCTCGCCAACTTCGTCCTTCGAAGAGGACTCAATCTTGACGGTCAAATCCCCCTGGGCGAGGGCATTGGCGGCGGAAGCGGCTTTGCGAATGGGACGAGCAATGTTGCCTGCAGCGTACCACAGGAACAAGATGCCCCCCAAGGCCACGATCACACCAACGCCGAGCTGCCACAGGCTGCTGGCGTTGGCGCGAGCGGTCAGGTCTTGGTCGAGGGTGCGTGCTTCGGCCATGACCACATCGGTGGGAACCTTAATCATTACCGCCCAGGGCTTTCCGGTACGCCCGAGCTTAATCGGTGCGAAAGCGACCATATCGCCGGTCTTTTCATTCACATCGACATCCGCATGACCGCTCTGGATATCGTTAAGCCGCCGCTCCCAAGTGTCACCCGCAATACTCTTAAACGACTGTCCAATGAGCCCCGGTTGCTCGCTGTCCGCCACTACCAGTCCCATGTAACTGACGATGGCGACTTCACCCTTGCCCTCGAACAGATTTTTGTCTCCCTCCCCGGCAAGCTTCTGCACGAAATCCAGGTTGTAGTCGGTACCTGCGACACCGTAGAAGCGACCATTGGCGTGAATCGGCACGGAAAGGGTCGTAAGCCAGACCTTCTTACCTTGTACGATATAGGGGAAAGGGTCCAGAACGCTCTCGGTGTTGGTCTCGCGCGGGCCGATGTACCAGCCTCCCTTTAGAACCCCATTAGGATGGCGATCCATGGTATCGTATTCCACCAGAGGTTGAACGGCAATATTGCCGTTGGCATCCCGGTTCCAGTAGGGTGTGAATCGGCCCGTTTTCTCGTTGTTACCGTTTTTACCGGTGCGAAAAACGGAATCTTTACCGTCCAGTGCATCCGGTTCCCAACAGGAATACGTGCCGTTAAACTCCGGGTTGTTTCTCAAGACATTGAGCAGAATCGCGTTAATCTGGTCACGCCCGAGACTCAGACCGCTGCCCTCCTCCTTGGCCAACACGAAAGTATGCGCCATAGTACGAGCCGCATCGAGCGCCACATCAAATTCCGCCCGGATTTTTCCGGCTTGATCTCCAGCCAGATTCTTGAGGCTGTCTCGAGTACCCTGATCCACGAGTCCCGAAACGCGTTCTGACACGATGCTCTGGGTGTTTTTTGCGGACACCAGGCCGAATGCCACTAAAATCCCCGAACTAACTAGCAGGGACACGCCTGCGATGACTGCAATCTTTGCCTGAATCGATTTTAATGTAATTTTCATTATCCCTTCCCTACTCGAATTGAATGAACCGGCTACTCAATAGAGTGAGAGTATCGGTACGATAATTGCTTATATTAGCGTGCAGTGAAAAAGAAACGAAAAAGTAGCAGAGATCCTGGCGTTGTCAATTACAGCAGCGAGGTCCAGTAGGATCACCCCAGGTGAATCACCGATAAACACATTTTCAACATCAACCGCATCCCTCAGTAATGCGAAACTCGCGTCCTAACGAGCAGGCACGGAACTTTCATGTTGCTTGGCTTAAGGCGCTCCAGTTCCGCGGGAACAACCGGAGGTTGCCCGGTCGGGACCACATTCAACCTTTTTACCCGCAAGCCGATACGTATCCTAAGGATACGTATCCTAAGGAAAACTGAATGATCGGTAAACAGGCCGCGATGAGGGGCCAAACCCCACTGTTTTGGACCGACGCATACCGTAATTGACAACTCCAAGCGATATCAGTTACTTTGTGGCGAGATCCTATGGGGATTAATTCTACCCAACCACCGATCACCCGCTTTAGCGCTTTTGGGCATCGGAATATCGCCAGCGGTAGCAATTTCTTGAGGCTGCCGTGTCTATTGTCTATAACAGTCCATCATCTAGAAACTATATCGCTCTACGACGCGGCGGGTGAGTTCGATTCCGGTGCGGACAATGACGGGCAAGACTGCAACCAATGAGCACAGAGATACTCATCATCGACGACGACTCAGCCATTCGCGATATGCTGGCGCTGTACCTGCTCAACCAAGGTTATGAGACAGTTGTCGTTGCGGACGGCCACACCGCATTGGTGCGCTGTGCGCAACGGCGCCCCGCCTTGGTGCTCTGCGACCTGCGCATGCCCGGAATGGATGGCCTCGAGGTGATCGCGGCGCTAAACCGCGATTATCCGGATCTTCCGGTTATCGTCGTTTCCGGTACCGGCGATATTAGCGACGCCATTCAGGCGCTCAAGCTGGGGGCTTCGGACTATGTGACCAAGCCCATCGAGGATCTGGCGGTGCTGGACCACGCCGTGGAACGTGCGCTCGAGCGCGCGCGCCTCCTCGCGGAGAACCGCGCCTATCGCGAGCATCTGGAAGCGGTGAACAAGCGGCTTTCAAGCAGCCTGAATCAACTTGAAGAAGACGAGGAACACGCCCGCAGAATTCAGTTTGCCCTGTTGCCTCAACGACGCATGCTTTTCGGGGATATCGAATGCAGCAGTTATCTCAGCACTTCGGCCATTCTAAGCGGTGATTTCGTCGACTACTTCAGCATCGATCCGGAGCATTTCGGTTTTTATATGGCCGATGTGTCGGGACACGGTGTCTCCTCGGCGGTGATTACCGTACTGCTCAAGGGCTACATAAGCCGCTACCTCGAAAACCATCGCTGCTATAATGACCGGACCATCCTCGATCCTGCACGTCTGCTGGCGACACTCAATCGGGACGTAAGTGCCGCGCATCATGGCAAGTACTTAACCATGTTCTATGGCGTGATCGATTTGTCGAACGCGCAAATGTGCTACGCCAATGGTGGGCAGTTCCCCTTTCCGCTGCTCTGTGACGGAGAAAGTGTCAAGGAAATCGGCGGACGCAGTCAACCTGTGGGACTGTTCGAGAACGCCCGGTATACCGAACAACATCTGCAAATGCCATCGTGGTTCAGCTTACGCGTGTTCTCGGACGGCGTGCTGGACGCATTGGCTCCTCCTGACCTGCAGGCCAGAAAAGCGCTGTTGCGCAGCTTGGCCGCCGATCGGAACCACAATGCAGAGCAGTTAGCACAAGCGCTCGGCTTGAATGAGCAGTGCGCATTGCCCGATGATGCCAGTGTACTCTCTCTCCGGAGGACGAATGGACATGCATGAAGACGGTCAGGTCAGCTATGCCCGCCGGGAGGGATCCTGGGTGCTGCGCTTTCAGGGTGCTATCCGTTACACCACGGCCCACGCCGTCGATCGATTCCTGGACGATCTATTCGCCCGTAACAGCCCGGAGTCCATCAGCATCGATCTTCAGGATGCTACCTCCATCGACAGCACCGGCATCGGCCTGCTCGCGAAGGTGGCCAACGGATTGAGCCAGACGGGTAAGGCCAAACCCGTGCTCTTCTCGTCGAATCCGGAAATTAACGAAATTCTGACGAATCTATGCCTTGACGACGTGTGTGCGATCGTCCCGGAAACGCCGCAGGACATCGCCGCAGAAGCTATTCCGGCCACTACGCCAAGCGAACATGAACTGGCTCGAACCATCGCCGAAGCACACCGCCTGCTGTGCGAGCTTAACGATGAAAACCGCGCGAACTTCCAGAGCGTGGTCGAAGCCTTCGCCAACGATCCCGGCACCCACTAGTCCCAAGTAGGCTCAGCTCATGAAAGACGACGTTTATCGGCCAAGTGCCGAGCAGATCGCCTCGGTCTATACCGAACTGGCTCATAGCCGGGCCTCGGAGGAGCGCGCCCGCGCGCTGCTCGATGCTGCACCCGATGCTCTTGTGGTGGTGGACGGAACGGGACACATCGTTATGGTGAATGCCCAGACCGAGCAGCTCTTCGGCTATCTGCGAGAGGAGCTGCTTGGCCAGTCCATCGAAGTATTGGTACCGGAGCGCGCACACGCGGGTCACGTCGAGAAACGGCAACGATTCATTGACCACCCTTCCGTGCGGCCGATGGGGAGCGGGCTGGACCTTGCCGGACGCCGCAAGGATGGTAGCGAGGTACCCGTAGAGATCAGTCTGAGCCCGCTACAAACCAGAGATGGGGTCCTGGTATCGGCCGCAATTCGTGACAGCACCGAGCGTCGCGCCGCTCAGCAAGCGCTGCACGCGGCACATGAGGAGCTGGAACAGCGGGTACGTGAACGAACCGCAGAATTGGAGCAGACCAACCGTGCCCTGCAGGCGGAAATGGCCGACCGGCAAAAAGCCGAAAGCGCTTTGTATCAGGCACAGAAGATGGAGGCGGTTGGCCAGCTTACCGGTGGGGTGGCACATGACTTCAATAATTTACTTACGGTAATCATGGGGAATCTGCAAATCCTAGCCAAGCAGCTCCATACCGACGCGTTGGCTAGCGAGTTAATCCAGGCGGCTCTCAAAGCCGCTAAACGCGGTTCAGATCTAAATCGCACACTGCTTGCTTTCTCACGCAAGCAGCGGCTCGTTCCGGTCGCACTGAATGTCAATGAGTTGATCGACGGCATGGTCGGTATACTACGGCGAACCCTGGGTGAACAAGTGCAGATCGTGCTACAGCGGGCCGAGAGCATACCGCTCGCTATGGCCGACCCAGCCCAGCTTGAGACGGCGCTGCTCAACCTCGCCGTCAACGCGCGCGATGCCATGCCGCAGGGAGGCACTCTGACCATCGAAACCGACGCAGTGGCATTCGACGAACACTCCGCGGCCCTCGAAGGGGATCTACAACCGGGCCGCTACGTGATGCTGGCGGTGTCCGATGTAGGCATTGGTATGACACCCGAAGTAGCCGCGCGGGTCTTCGAACCCTTTTTCACGACCAAGGAGACCGGCAAGGGAAGCGGCTTGGGATTGGCGATGGTATACGGTTTCGCCAAGCAATCCGGTGGCCACGTGAAGATCTATAGCGAACTGGGCATAGGCACCACAGTGAAGCTTTACCTACCCGAGGTCACCGCGCCCGCCGAAGCGCTCATCGAGGCGACCGAGACGCAAATAGTGCACCCCACCGGCTGCGAAACCATTCTGGTGGTGGAGGACGAGGACGATGTGCGGCAACTGGCCGTTCGCGTGCTGAGCGCTCTGGGCTACCGTATCTTTCAAGCCGCGGATGGGGAGTCGGCATTGGCAATTCTGGAACGTGAACCGAAAGTGGCGCTGCTATTCACCGACGTGGTGCTGCCCGGGGGAATGAACGGCCCGGACATCGCCCGCCAGGCACGGGTCTTGCGCCCCAAACTCAAAGTCCTCTACACCTCCGGCTACACGGGCAACGCCATCCAGCAGTTGGAAGCATTAAACGTCGAGGTTAGTCTGATCAGCAAGCCCTACGCCATCGACGATCTTGCCCAGACGGTGCGTGAAATCTTGGACGAGTAGAGGCACCACCGCAGACGCTTGTCACCAATTCCACAACGTGGCTAAGAATTCACCCACCCGTGCGCTTTTATCCCCCAGTTAATACAAATTGAAATCATGCATGGATATTAATTTTACCGAAGCCGCAATAGGTGATGCTGAAGTCATTGGATCATTAGTCATTCGTCTTACCCAAGAAATATGTGAGCAAACTCATGCTCAACATTTTGACATTGATTTGGGGGGTACGATTGATCGATGTAAGGCCTTGATTTCTGCGGGTCAGTATTCAGCAATTATTGCCCGTTCTGGTAAACACTCGATCGCAGTCGCAACGATTGCGGAAACTTACGCATTATATGCAGGTGGAACAATTGGAATAATCCAGGAGTTCTACGTGATTCCAGAGCAACGTTCGAAGGGTATTGGGGCAATGTTGCTCGATTATGTCCGATCTTATGGCAAAAAACGCGACTGGTCTTGCTTCGAGCTATGCACTCCACCATTGCCAGAATTTAAAAAAACATTAAGTTTTTACGAAAGCCAAGGTCTTATTCCTGTCGGCGGCCGAAAAATGCGGCAATTGCTATAGCCACATGGCTCAAGAGCGCATCATAAAAACCGATCCGATTAAAATTCGGACCCATGTTCGCGGCAGCGACGGGCTACGCCATCCCCTCCCTCACTTCCCGAACATCTGATGAGTCGGAAAGCGTCCCCGCTTACGCACTTTCATGTTTAGCTTTGTGCGGTTCGTTTTCGAGGTCGCCGCTAAGTACCGGCAAACCTAGCGAGCATTTATATTGAGATGTTCAAGCGAAACTGAAGAGCGACATGGCGTTTAGATTATATTTAACTTGCTGGGGTGTCTCAGGCCCACGATTCATTTTCATTAACTCGCGTTCATACTGGGAACAATGTCTTCAAAGTCCTCGACATTCCACTGTTCCAAAGATTCAAGTATTTCCACGGTGCGATAATCGCTTTCCTCTGCATAAACTCCTGGGACATCGTCAAAATCGTCGTTCATGGTGATTCCTCCTACTAATTTTCCGCGTTCAACCCTAGTATTTGCAAAATAGCAAAGCATCTAACTTGCCAATCGTTATACCGCGCAAGCAAAATAATTAACTCTCTGAAAATTTAGAATAAAATATAAGCGGAAATGATCGGGAACATTAGAATGCCCCGTCCTGCCCGTGTGGTGTTATCGGTAGGTTTAGGTTGACTAACACCTATCGTTAAATTGTTTGTATTTAGCCAACGTTATACGCGGTAATCGCTACTGCAAGTCATGCGTAAATAAAGCAACACCTTAAAGGCATTCAACACATAGGACTGTTAGCCCAAGTTAGTCACTAACCTATGGGCTATTTAATTTCAGTTTTGTGGGTCTTCCGTTGACTGATATACGACTGTCTGCCATAGTGATTGCAAAGATGAACATTAGAATCAGATGAAGATTTTTCTTGCAATCCCAATCTGTCAATGTGAGTGCATGAGATAACGGTTGAATGGATATATTAGTGAAAACTTTGTTGTTTTTTCAGCAAGTTCAGCGAGGGTTTGAGATTTGTTTAGGGAAAAGCACCTATTCGTAGTAACTCACATGTTGCATTGCAAGGGCAGTACAGAACACGAGTTACAACTGGCGAAACGATCCTCTGGTCTGTCCAGCTAAGTAGCGATATTGCGGATTAAACCCATTCTATCCAGGACGGGAGATTGGTTCTATTCTGCAGGAACGCAGCGATAGCGAGCATACATAAACTCAATTTGCACAAATTTGGAGCTTAGACTGCGGTTAGCTACCAAGCGTGTAACTGTTGCATGCGAGCCGTTGATATGGAAAATCGTGGCAAACGAATGAATGGTTTGCGGCACTAAAGGTAAACGTGGCTGATGAATATCCTCGGATATAGAATAATCAAGGAGCTAGGCCGAGGAGGTATGTCCATCGTTTACCTTGCCGAACAGGAAAAATTATCGCGAAAAGTAGCGCTTAAGGTGATGGCTTCCAATCTTTTGGATGACCCTACCTTTAAGGAACGGTTTATTAAGGAAGGCCGGATTGTCGCCCGATTGAATCACCCCAATATTGTTACGATATACGATATCGGTCAAGCAGAAAGACATCCCTATCTCGCTATGGAGTATGTGGAGGGGCCAAACTTAAAGGAATGTATTCAGCGAGGGATGAGTCTGGAAGACAGCATACGTACCGTGAAACGTATCGCTACGGCCCTGAATATGCTCCACACTCACAATATTATTCATCGTGATATCAAGCCGATGAATATCCTATTCAGGGATGATAGATACGCAGTATTGACTGACTTTGGCATTGCTAAATCCATAACCGGTGGTACGGAGTTGACGCGTGCCGATGTCACCTTAGGTACACCGGGTTATATGAGCCCGGAGCAGGCTCGCGGTCAAAAATTGGATGGCCGCAGCGACCTTTATTCCCTGGGTGCGGTTTTTTACGAGATGCTTACCGGCAAGCAGCCTTACTCCGGTGATGACGCATTTTCCACTGCCCTTAAGCACATCACCGACCCCATTCCTGCTCTGCCACCAGAATGTGTATTTTTACAACCCATCATCAATCGAATACTAGCCAAGGACCCAAACAACCGCTTTCGAAACGGGGAGGAGTTTATACAGTCGCTTAACCAGCTGATTGCCGTTGGCACCGATGAAATTCCTACCCAAGCAACGCAGAAAGGCACTTTGTCAACCGCGGGTGTACCCACTAAATTAGATGAACAGTCTGCGAATTATAACTGGGTTACAAGCAGTACTAGGGCAATTTCTAAGTTCATGGCTAAGTGGGGGAAATGGCCTTGGGTGACTGGGATCGGCGGCTTGTTGCTTGCTGGGTTTGTGACGATTGGGCTGCTCTGGAATGCCCGTGTAGACCCTCGAACTCAATGGCTAATAGATCAACTGCATGGTTATGCGGCTGTACAACTTTCCAAAGGCCGGGTGCTTGAACCACCCGGAGACAATGCGGTTGAGACCTACCGTAATATACTCGAGCTCGCTCCGAATGATGACAAGGCAACGGAATCTCTCGAGAAGCTCGTAGACTGGTTTCACAACCAAGCACTCGATGACCAACGGCATCGTAAGTTGGATGCGGCAATTGCGATGATCAACAAAGGATTGAAAATTGACCCTGAAGATGATGACCTGTTGAGCTTGCGTGAACAGATAAACGTCCAAATTAATGAACAGCGGCAACAGCGGGAAATTGCCAGTATGTTACAGCAAGCCCAGAGTCAGATAGATGCGAATCGCCGGTTTGAACCCAAGAACGACAATGCCTTGGCGACTTACCAAGCCGTATTAGCCATCGAAAAAAACAATCAACAGGCATTAAATGGACTGCAACGGCTGCTGCAATGGCTGGAGCAAGAGGCACAAGCCAAATTGAAAAGTGGTAATCTTCCGGCTAGCTCAGCACTAATTGCGCAGGGCTTAGAGATTGATCCGAATCACGCGGGATTACGTACATTGAAGGGCGCCGTTGCCAAGGAAGAACAGTTAGACCAGTGGCGTGACCAAGCCAAACGACAATTCGATGAGGGGAAGTTAACCTCGCCAGCCGGTGAGAATGCCTATGAAACCTATCGTCGGATTCTTAATCAGGCTCCTGATGACAAGGTGGCTCAGGCTGGTGTGAATCGAATAGTTGAACAGCTCGAACAACTCGCGCGTACCCATTTGCAAAATAAAGATTATCAACAGAGCCAAGAGTACATCGATCAGGCGCTAAAAATACGTCCGGATGCCTCTACTCTGCTGGCGCTACGATCTCAAATACGCACCGGCATAAACCACGAAAACAAACAACAACGCGCGCAACGCATGCTTTCCCAGGCTGATGAGCTGTTCGCCGATGGCCACTTAATTCAAGCAACAAAGTTCTATGAAAACGTGCTTGAGATAGCTCCCCAAAACACACACGCCGTAGAGGGTAAGCGGAAAATCGCAGGACGGTATCTGCAACTCGCCCAGTCGAGATTTCAGACAGGAGAACTGCAAGTTAGTAAATACTTGATTGAGAAGGGTGTCAGCATTGTTCCTGATTATCCGGGGTTTGCACCGTTGATGGATACGGTTAACCAGGCGATAGCCCGAAAAAGCCAAACCCAAGACATCGCCGGTCTACTCGCTCGGGCTGCGCAGCAACTGGCTGAAATGCAATTGACCACTCCACCAGAAGACAACGCATATGTGAGTTATCAAAACGTGTTAGTGATGGATCCGGACAATGCACAGGCCAAGCACGGACTTGATCAAATCGCAGGGAAATATCAGCAGTTTGCGCTGTTGCAGCAGCATGCGGGTCATCCGCAACGCGGCTTAGTAATGGTGAAACGAGGTCTTGGTGTCAGACCACAGCATGCCGGGTTACTCGCTCTTAAGCAAGAATTGGAACATGAGATCCAACACGCCAACGTCGAGAAACAGGAGAGTGTACAAGACTCCCAACAGACGATCTTAAATTCCTTGCTGAATACTGCTCGGATACAATTTGATAATCAACAGTTGATCGATCCTGAGGGCGACAACGCTCACGAAACCTACTTAGAGGTTTTGCGGCTTGATCCTAAGAATCCAATGGCTCTAAGCGGCCTGAAGGCTATTGCCGAGCGTTTTGTGGATTTGGCTGAACAGAAGCGCAAATCGGGAGATCTCCAACAAAGCATACAGCTTGCGGATACTGGGCTGCGTTACTACCCACAACACCAAGGTCTGAGAACTCTGTTGCAAGAGTTAAAAAATCAATTGAATCAAAATCAACCTCAAACTGTGAGTCCACCTAGTCAGTCAATCTCGCCTGTTCCCGAACAAACCCCATCCGAGCCAACCCAAGTTTGGCGACCTCGGGGAACATTTTGAATATACTAGAAGCGGCTGATTGTTTCGCAATCGGCGTTCGCGGGAAGGGGTTTTTCCAAAAACTATACAGCGAAATAAATCACTTTAAAAATTTGTGTTACTGTGCTAAATGCATAAATATATTGTATTAAAACAATTAAATAGCCAAGGGATCTATGAAGTGATGTTATACTTGCAACGTGCATTTCTCATTATGAGAGACGCCGTTATCAACTAGTTTCAACATTCATCAAATGGAAAAGGTGCGTATCCGAAAATACGGATAAGGAGGATCAAATGAGCACATCTCGTAGGCTTTCGATTTTATTACTTCAATTAATATTTATATACGCGCTTTCGGGCTGTGGTGGCAGTGGTGGTGATGGAGGTTCGGCGACTTCCAGCGAGTCGTCTAAACTGTCTGAAGAAAATGCCGTAGAGGTGGCGTCGATTATACTGAAGAGTACAGCCCGTTCGAGTGAGGCAGCGAATAGTGCTAACGCTAGCCGATCGGCTGGCGCCGTCTCGTCTTCGAGCAGCAGATCTAAAATATCGGACAGCGATCTTGCCAGATTAGCCGGGGAGGCGATGAAGCAGCCGCTTGATACGCGGCAAGGGGTGAGCTCTGATACTGCAGTTGGGCGAGTCATTGGTCCGCAAACTATCAATTGTGATGGTAGTGGCACATCCACTGTCACGTTGGATGACGTTAACAACGATGGCATCCTGGAATCGGGTGATATGGTGGAATTCGAATTCAGCCAGTGTTCTTTCGCCAACACTCCGAACACCGTTTATAACGGTCAATTATCATGGACTATTAGCTCACTGGAACTTGGTACGGGCGACTTTAGATTCACTAATTTCGTAATCGCCCAAAGTGGCGATACGAGCGGCTTTGATGGCTTAATGCGCCTAAGTTTAACCGCCGATGGCAAAGTAAGTATTGAGTTTGATAATCTAAAATTTACCCAGAACGACGAAACGAATACATTTGACGGGGATATAGCCATTTCCGTTCAAACTCAAGATAACATCATTGTGGATGCCACTGTCTCGGGCAACAAATTGACACTGAGCAACTCAGACGGAACGTCTACTCTCAGCCGTTATGAATACTTCACTCAAGTGAACAATAGTACCAAAACTTATACTAGGCGCGAAAATGGTTCTATAACTATTGACCAGCAACAGTTTAGCGGCACTATTGTCTTCGAAACGCTGCAGAATTTTGAGGGTGAGCTAGACAAAGATCCCTTTGTTGGTACGGAGAAATTCACTTCCCAAGAGGATGGTTCCAGTGTGCTGCTCACAGCGGACGGCGACAATGTGATCATTGAAGTCGATGAGGATGGGGATGGGAATCCCGACAAGAAGATTGATACAACATGGGAGGAACTGAGATCTCAAAGCTAAATCTATCCATTGATTTGTAGAATGCAAAAGCTTCGTTGTGATCACCTCAAGTAGACTGGTGCTCCAGTCCACCAGCGGTAATGTGGCGAGGCTTTTGTTACTCCTTTTACGGGTGTACAACAGGATCCAACTTACTAACAGAAAGCCTTTTCTGAGAGCTTTGTGCCAGAAAAGTATCTGGTGTGATTGGAGAAGCTCTTTTCTAGAAACTGCCCTGCTCAGTTGGCTAAAGTTCTTTGTCCTTCCTAGAAATTTCCAAACAAACGGTGGTCGGTAAGATAAGGCTGGTTCAAAGCAGTACGTTGCTGCTCAATGCGCTGGGTTAACATTAAAAGATTTTCGTTGTTCAAACAGTCTTCCTCAATTATAGATTTTGCTGCTCGATGATGTTTTTCTGCTTCCTCGAGCTTGCCGAGTTCTAAGTAGGCTAGAGCAGCATCGATATGGGAAGCGCTGAGCTCTGCGCGTAATTGATGATATTTGAGTTCTTGATTCTCAGCCTTAGCGGCAGCTAATGGTTTGAGTCCTACCTTTAAGCCCAGTCGTTGCTCAAGGGCAGCCACACGTTTGACGTCGAGATGATAATGTTGAACCAAAGTGCGGGCTTGCCGGGCATGCCAAGCGCTTTCTTCTAGATCTCGAGCCGCGAGCGCATCGTTGCCGAGTCGAAGATAATGGTCCAGTAGAACGTTAACCGAAGAATGATGATTATCTCCATTCACAGACTCAAGCTTTCGCTGGACCGATGAAATTTTCTCATCCATGCGTTCAATTTGAGTCAGCGGTAAGGCGTGCGATTGAGCAACACGTTGTGCACGTTCGCGGAACCGATTGGCTAGTCGTAAATACCTGGCTGCGGAATCGGCGCGTTGGGTAGTGTCATCAACCCATTTGACGTAGCGCCGCACGATCCGGTCCAATAGTGCTCTAGCTTGCGGGTCATTCGGCTTTTGTTGCAATACTTGATCTATATAACTC
This sequence comes from uncultured Gammaproteobacteria bacterium, assembly GCA_963731655.1. Taxonomy (GTDB): domain Bacteria; phylum Pseudomonadota; class Gammaproteobacteria; order JAAEPA01; family JAAEPA01; genus CAVSWL01. The sequence goes on from CAVSWL010000007.1 coordinate 152,839, forward strand.
ATGGCGTTATCGTGAGCCGGAGTTGTCAGTCTGTTGTTAGAAAAGGCTTTTTCGGCCTTTTCTAACAACATCGCGATCTCAGTGCCTTGGGATTGGTTGGCGGCGTGAACTAGGCCGATAGTAAATATGCAGAGCACCCCAACATAGAAAAGCTGAGCCGTTGTAGGCCGAGTTCTTGATGCTAATTTTGAGTGCTTTGCTACTATATTGTTCATGGTGAGGCCTCGATTATTAGGAGTGGCACCTAGGGTTTGTGTGGAAACCGAGGGAAGAGTTTAAGCAGATGAACTGTAGAATGTTTCCGAGTAACCAAAATTGAGCCTTGGATCACAAAATACATTACTTCGACAATCATAAAGGGTGGAACAATATGAAGAAAAATCGTATTGCCGCTAACTACTCCCGTTTAGCAGCGGTTAGTTTGAGTTTGTTGCCCATAGCAGGCTATACAGCTGATCTCGGATTTGAGCCCAGGATATCCACGGGTGTGATGCGTTATAGCTTTGAAAACAGTGGTGCAGCTGCGCTTTTGGCGGGTGCAGATGGGAGAATTAATTATGACGATGAACTCGTATTCATAGGGGGGGGTGGTACGGCATTTTTTAAACACCTGTTTGCCGACATCTACTTTCAACAGTCAACTAAGGGCGAGGTATTCGAAGATGAAACTCCGCAAACATTCGCTTTTGGTTTAAAACCGGAGCGACAGGATTTTTCGGGGTCACTGGGGTTTAGTATTCTGCCGAACTTTGCGGTTTTCGCCGGTTATAAGTATGGTAAAACCGAGAATGACGGGGAAGTATTCGGAAATGCAGATTTTCAGGGTGGTAGGAGCTTCAATCAGAAATTTGAAGAAGATGGCCCATTTGTAGGTGCGGTTTATGGTTGGAACTTGGGTGATACCGGTACGCTTTCCGTAAATCTGGCTGTCGCCTTCCTGGACGCTGATGTGGAGGATCGAATACAGTTGCTAACACCACAAAGCTCATTCGATGAGCGTAAGCTCTCGGGGGATGCTATCGGTGTGAGTTACGGTGTGAGCTGGCATGCACCGATTACGGATCATCTGAGTTATGCGGTGAAACTCAATGGGTACACTTACAATTTTGATAATTTCAAAGGAACCAGTCTCGATGGTATCCCAGGCGTAAGCGGCGCAAGTAGCAGTAAGGATGTCAAGATCGATGAAAACATGATCGGTATTAATGTGGAGCTCTCTTATTCGCTTTAGGTCACAAGTAGCGTGATATTACGACCCATAATTACAAGTTTACCGGACCGAAGAATGATGGATTAAGTGAAGCTCAGATTTAGAGAAGATTTCAGCTGCTGAGGATGATACTGGATCATGCGGAATCAATTCAGTTAAGCATATCGGGCTCTAAGCTAGTCCTGTCCATTTATATAAGAACTAGCATTTACAGATTACTAAATGCTCGAGTACAAACGGAAACCATTTAGTGTAAATTGACAGTTTAACTTGTGCGGTATAATTTGGCGTACGGGTAATGCTTTTACTGGTAGAAGGTAAAACTAGGAATTTAGCAATGCTTGGATTGCAGTAGTACTATGGCACTGATTTTAGAATTGCTGAGTTATCGGAAAAACGCACCAATTCCTCCAGCCCCGGTGACCAAGGTTTTTGGGGCGCGCGGAGGCACGCTTGGGCGTGCTGCGGCTAGTGACTGGGTTCTACCGGATCCTGAACGTTATGTATCAGGAACGCACGCCATCATTAGCTGTGAGGATGACATCTACTATATCGAAGACTCTAGCACTAATGGTGTTTTCCTGAACAATATCGAACAACCTCTGGGTAAGGGCCGGCGCGTAGCGCTTAAAGATGGTGATCGATTGTATATTGGAGAATATCAAATCAGTGTATGTGTTACCGAAGAGCTCGAAGAATCCTCAGCAGCAGAACCTGATGATATTGTGGTTCAGGGACAGGCAGTCGACCCTTTTCTTGCAAAGCACCACATCAGTTATTTTGATGAAGACTCCTACGATCATCTAGAAGACCGGGAGAGTCCTCATGCTGATGAACTCGCTGATGGCATGCCAGAGGTACAGCGTGAGGGGTTGTTAGAAAACTCTTCTGGCCGGGATCAACCATCGACACCAAAATCGGAAGCTACCGTTGATTGGGTTCAACAACCGTTAACCGAAGAACCGTTGTCACCTGACAGCGGACATGAAAAGTCAGATAATTCAAACAAAGTTCCAGTGTTGTCAACAGACTCATCACCCCTCACCGCAACATCTTCACACACCACTTCAGGACGGACGCAAACAGCGGGTGAAGAAATATCTGAGGAATGGCACGAACCAATCTTTACCGATGAGAGCGAATCAATAGCGTCGCAAAACTCTAAAGTTTCTTTCGAACCAACGACACAAACTTCGTCAGCCGAACGAGACTCAGGGCGACTTGAAGCATTTGCAAGGATGGCAAAAAGAAGCGCACCGTCCAATTTTTCTCCGGAGGAAGCATCCAGTCTCGATAGCGCCCAGATGTTGCGGGCCTTTCTTGCTGGAGCCGGTATAAAGCAGATGAGCGGTGACACTGGCGATGCAGTACAGACGATGGAGCTGGTCGGAGCCTGCATGCGGGAACTCATTCAAGGATTGATGGACCTTCTTATCATTAGAGCAAGCTTAAAAAAGGAATTTCACATCACCGCCACCATAGTTCAACCTATCGAGAATAATCCGCTTAAATTTGCCATGGGCGTCGATGAAGCCCTGCCTTATCTTCTAGCTGAGTCGGGGTCAAGTTTTATGCCCGCTCTAGATGCCATACGCGAGGGGGTACAGGATGTTAAAGACCATCATTGGGCTATGATGATTGCCATGCAAACGGCATTCGAAGATTTATTAAAGCAATTTGACCCTGATACTCTAGAGGCCTGTCTGGCAAAAGACTCAAAAATGGGTTCGTTACGGCAGGTGAATAAGATGTTTCGGCGTTGGGAGTGTTATCGTGACTTTTACGCAAGCTTAACCAAAGATCCTCATCACAGTTTTCAGCGCTTGTTTGGCGAACAGTTTGTACGTTCTTATGAAGAGCAGATTCAAAGGTTATCTACGGTAAGAGATCGGTCTAGCGATTAGCTAGCCTCTTAGGATTCCAGAATTGTAGCGCCAATCGGTTAAATCCTTTTACATATTCCGTTCTGCAAAAGCTTCGTAGCCGTTAAACCGGAGCTACGGTGCTACTCGATCCACTACTAGCGGCATGCCCGTTCAACTATGCGCCAGGCAGATTTCGCTGTTCTCCTGCCCGCACAGATCAGGTAACTGGACGCTCTGGTTCGCTCCTAAATGCACACACGAGCCAGTTCTCGCTTAGGTTCCCCAAATAGACCTCCAATGATCACTAGATAACGGTACAATTGGATCCGAATTACTTAAGGATTAGCAAATTTTGGTCATTTTTCTAGGTAGGTTTGATCGTATATGAACTCTGATGAACCGAATCCGGGCTCCAGTGGCTATCAGAAAGGAAGGCGATTACCGACGCCTGGTGTACGTCGTGGCGGTGATAACCAGGTTGGTGTGACAGGCCGAGAGACGTTTCGCTCTGCGAATGAGCCGGATTCTAATCTCTTCCAAACTCACCCGGGAATCAATACTCAGCAGGAAACTCGATTTACGACCGCCAATCCATTGGTAAGTGCAGCTTCTGATTTGCTGTCTCTCTCTGGAAACTTGCGTGGGACGATCGCGCAACCGCAAATCGATAAGATTCGCCAATATGTAGAACTTCGGATCCGGACGTACAAAAGCACAGCCGTAGCCCAGGGAGCCAATACAGCCGTTATTAATCAAGCTCGCTTCGCCTTGTGCGTCCTGCTGGATGAAACCGTACTCAATACACCTTGGGGCATTAAAAGCTCCTGGAGGGAAACTCCATTATTAAGCCGGTTTTACAATGAAACTTCGGGTAAAAAAAAGTTTATTAGCCTTTTTAAGCGGGTTAGCCGTGAATGCCAACAAACCCCGGAAGCGGTAAACCTATTGGAACTATTGGTCCTCTGCCGTTTACTAGGTCTGGAAAGCGCCTATCGCTCACAAGCTTCAGGCTGCAGTTCGTCGGGATTTAGCCTGACCGATGCAATTACGACCATTGAATCTCGACGTGGGAAACAAGAAAAAACGCTTTCTCCACACTGGCAGGGAGTGCAGCGCCGTCGTAATCCCCTAGTGAGCTATGTGCCTGTATGGGTTGTTTGCGCTGTAGCTGTGGCCATTATGCTTACGAGTTTTGCAACTTTTAGTTATCTGCTAAACAAGGCAGCTGCTCCAGTATTTGAATCCTTAAACCCTATTGGCCGAGCGCCACAACCAGTAACGCGACAGCTAGATAGTCACGTTGACTTACATTCCGAGGTTCCCCAGTTACACAATGAGTTAGGTACACCGATTATTAAACACTGGGAAGCACAAACATTTCCCGTCGCGGAACGTGTAGCCAGTAATACCGTAAGCCGTGTGAAACATCCGCATAAGGCAATCTCGCTGCTCTCGATCAGGGACCCACTATGAATCGCTACCGGCTTCGTGGTTTGTTCTCTTTGTTAGGCATACTCGCGATAGCGATCATCATTTGGTTTGCAGGTCCGCTCATCGGCTTCGCGGGCCACTTGCCGATGCAAGCTCCCACGACGCGGCTAATGATTATCCTCGGAATCGTTTTGTTTTGGGGGCTCAATAATTTACGGCTTAATCGCCAAGCTGTCCAGGCGAATGACCGTCTTATCGATGGCTTACTCCAGTCAACGCCTACTGATAGAACAGGACGCCAGCAGCAGGAAGAGCTTGCCTTAGTCCGCGGGCGTTTTGAGAAAGCCATGGAAATTCTCAAACAATCACGCCCCAAGCAGGGACCGCGCAATCTTTATAATCAGCCGTGGTATATCATCATTGGTCCGCCTGGCTCGGGCAAAACCACCGCGTTAGCCCACTCTGGCCTACACTTCCCTCTCGCCCAACAATTTGGCACCCACGATTTGAAATTCAAAGGGATCGGCGGTACCCGTCATTGCGATTGGTGGTTTACCGAAGAGGCGGTGCTGTTGGATACCGCCGGGCGTTATGTGACTCAGGACAGTCAAGCCGAAGTCGATAGTGCAATGTGGATCGGATTTTTAGAACTGCTCAAACACTATCGCCGTCGCAGGCCCATTAATGGAGTACTGGTGGCAATCAGTCTGGTGGATCTAATGCAACAGGATGAGTACGAGCGCGGTCAACACGTTACGTCGATCAGACAACGTATTGAAGAATTGCATCAACATTTTGGCATTCGATTTCCCATCTATGTGGTGTTGACCAAATGTGATCTAGTGGCGGGATTTAGCGAGTATTTTGACGATCTGGACATCGAAGGACGTAGCCAAGTTTGGGGGTTTACTTTCGACTTGAATGAAAAATTGACTGAGGAAATCCTCTTCGCTCGCACGGGTGAGGAATTCAGCCAATTAATAAAGCGCCTTAGCGCACGCCTCCTCAGACGCTTGAATCAGGAACGCGATCTCCGTCAGCGGAACCTTATTTACACCTATCCTCAGCAGATGGCCGCTATTAAGAGCAATCTGCAACGTTTTATTTCGGAGACCTTTCGATCGCCTAATGCAGCGGAGCCGCTTCTGCTACGGGGCGTCTATTTTACGAGTGGCACCCAGGAGGGCACGCCTATCGATCGCTTAATGGGGTCATTAACGCGCACCCTTGGATTGGGACAAAATATTGTTTCCGGTTATACCGGACATGGTCGCAGTTATTTCATTAGGGGATTGTTGACTAATATAATCTTTCCAGAAGCGGAGCTAGCCAGCGTGAATCGACGTCTTGAGGCACGCCGCGCCTGGCTAAAGCGCGTTGTCTCTACAAGCGCAATCGGGCTGACGGCCATGGTGCTGTTGATTGAATTCACCCAGTTCACAGCGAATCAATTCTACATTACTCGCGTAGCCGCCAAGCTCCCTGAAAATACTTCCCAGTTCGCTGAATCCCGGAACAGTCAGTTAAACATTCTTGACGTCCTACCTCAACTGGACGCACTACGTGCCGCGAAGCTGGAGACGCGCAAACATTCAGAAAATATGCTGCTCCACATAAAGGACTTGGTGTATCAAGACGAAAGTCTGGGTGATGCTGTCAGCGGCGCCTACAAAAGGATACTTAACAACGAATTCTTCCCACGGCTAGTCGCTCAGATGGAACAGCAGCTAAGGCAGGGCAAAGCAAATCGGCTGTGGTTGTATGAAGCACTAAAAACCTATTTGATGCTCGGAAATCCAACTAAGCTGGATGCCGATTTTATTGGGTTGTGGATGAAATTTCATTGGCAGCAGATGTTCCCGAATCAAACCGACGAGCAACAACGCTTGTATACCCATCTGATGGCTTTATTGCATACTTCCAGGCACCGGGTTGATCTCGATGATCAGCTGGTCGCAAGTGCACGCCGCAGTTTGCATCAGGTACCGTTGGCAGAGTTCGTTTACTCGCGCCTCAAATTGGAGTTCGGACAGCGGAGAACGCTAGCGTTCCATTTAATCGACGCCATAGGCGAGCCCGGAGAAAGTGTATTCGAATATTCCGGAGGGCCAATATCCAATGTGGTGATTCCTGCGCTTTATACTTACCGGGGATACCATGAAATATATAAGAAATACAGTCCGCAATTTATTGATGAAATTCATCGAGATCGCTGGGTACTTGGTAAGGAAGCCGATGAGCACAATGACGGGGCTCAGGATCGCTTACAAGAGCAACTCGATGGACTCTATCTCGAAGACTACATCCGTAGCTGGAAAAATCTGCTGGATCACCTCGAAGTACGCCATTTCGACACGCTCGAACAGGCGATCGAAATCGTTAGTGTCCTGGCAGGTTCCGCAAATCCATTGGCAGGGTTAGTTAGGGCATTAGAGCAAAATACCCTTCTGGCTCGTTCCCCCGCGAATACTTCCCAGGTTGCGCAATCCGCATTTACCAATCCTGAAAATATGCGGATGAAAAATCGTTTAACCCGGCTTATGGGATCAGCCACAACACCGCCAAGCTCTGGGACACAGGAACTCAGTGAACAGATAGAAAAGCAGTTCAAACCTCTGACTTGGTTAGTCCATGACGAGGGCGGTGGACGCCTACCAATAGATCGCACTACTCAGATCATCGCTGATCTTTACCAGCAACTCATCGCCGTTGATTCAGATGTTGCCGCGGAGCATTCAATGCGGTCTTTGATCGATGGGGGTGGGAATGATGCGATCCACCGGTTAAGCATCGAGTCATCACGCCAACCCGAACCTCTGCAGCGCTGGTTTGTTCAGTTAGCCGACAATAGCCAGCGGGTAGCGAGTGGCCGGGCGCACGCGAGATTGAATGCATTGTGGCAGACAGAGGTTGTTCCCCAATGCCGTCGGTTGCTCGCCAAGCGTTATCCGCTGGATAAAAACAGTTCGCAAGAAGTGGCACTGGGTGATTTTGGCCGTTTTTTTGGGCCTGATGGCTCTGTTGATCGATTTTTCAATAAATATCTCATCTTCATGGTGGATCGCTCTACTCAGCCTTGGAAATGGCGTACCAAGGTTAAACAAATGATCGGGCTTTCAGACAACCTATTGCCAGAGTTCGAGCGAGCGAGGCGTATACGCGATGCTTTTTTTCTGCACGGAGGACAAGACCCCAGGATAGTGTTTCAGCTCAAACCCGTGTATCTGGATAAACGAGTCTCGCGATTTCTTTTAGAGGTCGATGGCCAACAATTTACTTACCGATTTGGTCCGACATTTTTCTCGAAAGCCCAATGGCCTGGCCCGACAGGCGCCCGTAAAGCTCAGATTGTGTTTAACGATCGTAATGGCAAAATCCACCTGCTGAGTAAGGAGGGACAATGGGCATGGTTTCGGCTTCTCGACTCGGCGCAATTGAAGAACCAGGCTTCGAACCGTATCGAGTTGACCTTCAATGCGGACGGTTACATTGCAATCTATGAAATCCAGGTAGACAGCGCTGCCAACCCCTTCTTGATGAAGGAAGTACAAGAATTTCGCTGCCCGGCGAAACTATAATGATGCGCATTGAGGACTCGGAACTATTGAATATCGGCCACACAAGCTGAATAGAAACGATGCTCGAATTCACCACGCCAGGTCTTTTTGGAAAGATCCCTAGTCTAGGTGATTTTGTCTCTAGACGCGTACCCCAATCCTTTGTCGATCCCTGGGACAAATGGCTTCAGCAAGCTCTCGTGAGAAGCCAGGAACAGCTCGGGAATCAATGGCTAGAGCTTTATCTTGTCAGCCCAATCTGGCGATTTGCTCTCAGTCCTGGCGTCTTCGATTCGAAGGCATGGAGTGGTGTGCTGATGCCAAGCGTTGATAAAGTCGGACGCTACTTTCCTTTGACTCTAGTTACATCCTTGGCCGATTCAGTGAACCTGTTCGATATTGTAGCTGGGAAAATGGGGGCGAAGGCTTGGTTTGACCGAGCTGAATCCTTGGCTCTAAGCGTTTTGAGGATCGAAAACATGAGTATTCAGACATTGGATGATCAGGTGCAGGCATTGGGGCCCGTATGTTCTTTAGTCTCTGCATCTCAAGACTCCGAATCGACCTCCAATTTAGTCGGTTTCGACCAAAATCAGCCTTGGCGGATTCCGTTAGTGTCTACAGACTCAGTGGCGCAGCTTTACCCAAAAATGCTGCAAAGGCTCATAGTTGGCCAGCTGTCTACCTACAGTCTGTGGTGGAGTAATGGCTCAGAGTATGTCGATCCCAGTCTATTGGTCTGCAAGCGGCTCCCACCTATACATGGGTATGCGGCCATGATGAGGGGACAGTGGCAATATCGAGAGTGGGAAGATTGGAAAGGTTGAGCCACACGCTACATGAACGATATCGGGTACTTGTTGAACCGTGTTGATCATCCTGCCAAGTCCCTAACAGCTCAGGGAAATCCCTGACGCTGATTGTATGGTCCATTGATTCCCCAAAATCTCGCGAGATGGCGGACTATTTTTCCGTCTTGGGGATGACAACGATGCCTTGCCGGGTAAAATCAATAGTGGTTTTTATGGTGTTGTTTTTAGGGGTTTCTATCGATACCCGCCAGGTAACTTTTTCGATATCACGATAGGCTCCGATAATACCCACGTAGCGTGTATCCATGTTCAACTCTCGGTTGAATTCTTTTGTGTCTCCGGGAAGTAACACGAATTCCTCCCGATTTTTAAGCTCTTCTCCTAATAGCTGGACGTCTTGGTCGTACAACGCAAAGAACGAGGCTGCATTGAAATCCGTGATATTGGTCAGCTCATAGAATCTAACCACTAGAGGGGAAGCCTGTCCCCGGTAATCTGGATTAAGCTCTGGGGACGCCACCATTTGAGCTTCTAGTTGCGGTGGTTTATCTTGCAATACCCTGTCTAGGACCGAGCTGGTAACACCTTGTACGAGACTCGCACAAGAGGTGGTTAATCCTACTATGGCGAACCCGATACACAGGGTTATGCCAAGATTTTGTACTACTCTACGAATTCCTTGCATGACACTTCCAGGGAAATCTCGCAATGAAGTAGCGATATGCCGGCAGTAACTCGGCTCCTCCTAGTCATAATGTTACCAAAGCGTAAAATCTTGCTGAGCGGGGTGATTTGAAATAGAACATACGACGGATACGCCTGAGCGTGTTTGGCCGCTCTGACAGTTTGTCGGACACGTACAGGTACGGGCTTGGAAGGGGAAATTATCGCCCTATCAAAGCAGCTAATCCCGGTGTCGTGGCCGTTGCCTGGTTTTATCGTCGTCATCATCGTCGGTGATTTGTGGATGCGCTTTGGGAGCTAAATAGCTTGTACGGTCCACGTGGGGGATGATCTGAGTTTTATCTGCGTCGTCCTGTGTGGATTGACTGCGCAAAGTTGGTTCTGAAGTGGCTCGGTGATCACGTGGCATTTTATTCGGTGAACTAAGCGGTAGCACATCGGTACCACTTTCGCCGACATTCGTAGGTCGGCCGAGCTTATCGTTTCGGAAAGATTCCCCCGACGCGCTTTCCTCACTGTTTTCATTCATGGAATCCAGCCAGAATTCCTCTGTATCATCATCCCCAACGACACTCGATGATTTCTCCTGTGGACTAGCTTGAACGGGATAAGGCGCCGATAGGCTCCCGCCCCATTCGGTTGAGCGTACCATCTTTTCAATTTCTTCGGTCGGAATTGCCAGGGTCTTATCACGAAAGCTAGATGCGGACTGTTTTTCTGTGGAGCTGACCATTTCGGAGTCGGCAGGCTCTCCCCCAACCGGCCGCCATTCATCCGATATCGCCTCAGGCGAGGCATGATCTGCAGATTTCGGTTCAATCCTTTCATCACGAGTTTTCGAAACACTGTGACGATCGGACTCGGCGTGTTCCTCAATTTCCGCGCTAATGTTACTAGATTTACGGTCTATCGATGCGGACGTGGACCGTGGCTTAACCGTGCGGTGGGAAAATAGTCCCATCATCCTTTGCATCTCTTTCTGGGGAATTAGAACGGTATCTTTGGGTTGATCGGGTGCATTTGAACTTGGCTCGGCACCCTTTGAATCGGGAGTTTTAACATTAGCCTCAGACCAATCCTCTTTATCAAGGTGTTTTCTTGAGCTAGGTCTTAGTGATTCTCCAGTGGGGTGAGCGGTCTTCACTTGATCAGGTGGAGAAAGCTCGTCCAAGCTTGATTTCGTATTCGTACGGCCTGGCGTCGGCACAGCAGGTATCTCAGGTGAGCGCGCAGTGCGCTTTTCTTCGCTCAATATCCGTTGCATCTGCTCTCGGGAAATCGCAACTGTATCGCTGTGCTTAATTTGTGGGTTAGAGGAAAGGGTATAGTCTTGAGCATTTTCGTGCGTACTACGTGACGGTGAAGTGGTTTCAGACTCGTTGCGGGACGTAGACATAGGGTCTGATGTTTGCCTGTCAGGTTGCCGATAGAGTTGCGTGCCACCGCGTTGATAATCCGCCTGCTGTTCACTTTCTGCTTCAAGGGCATCTCCGCCGTTCCCACTGAGCTGAGTGGGATCGATGTGGTTAGCCTTTTCCTTTCCTGTGTGCTGGCCGTGCCGCTGAAACATAATGGTGTCGCCTTGATGATATTCCGGTAGCTTATCCGTACCCCCCCGGTTAAATGTGTTAGCGGTGGTCGAGTCTTCATGATCTTGCTCATCTTGGCCAGCCTTATTTTCCATGGATTCATCCTCGCCATATCCCGTCGAGGTCAGACCACGGTGGTAGGTTGGGTGCGATGGAGCCGTTTCGTATCGTGGACCAGCAGTATGCGTTGCAGCGCCTTGCTCATGATACGGCTTACCGAAGGATTCACCGCGTGGCGAGCGCGTCACTTCCCCAGGTTTTATTGTGGGTTGGTCCCAAGAACTGTCATCACGCGCGGATAGCGACGGAATCCCCGTTGGGTAGGTAGCTTCGCTTAGTGAAGCCTGAGCACCATCCGAGAGTGGCGTTGACGCTACGGTTTCGGACATGGCGAGTTGGGGCGGTTGTGCGAATTTAAATTCGTGTTTTGCAAAACGTATTCGATCACCATATTTCAGCAGTTTCTTGCTGGTAATTCTTTGATCATTCACGTAAGTCCCATTGGCGCTATCGCGATCACTGATCCAATAGCCACCCTCCTCATATTCAATGAGAGCGTGATCGCGGCTAATAAGATGGTCGTTGATAACCACATTCTGGACGTTATCGGAACTCTCGGCAGGAGCTCTTCTGATCCAGGTAAACTTTCCGGAAATGTCATAAACGCGTTGATCAGAAATGCCGTTCAGATCTTCTAAATGAGCGGGCGGGATTGAGCCGGCTTGAGATTGCCGTCTCCAGGAGCGATTTGTAGAACGCTTACGGTATTTCAATAACAAAATAAAACCGAGTCCTACAAAGAGGATGGTTGCAAGCAAAGCGGCTTGCAACATCTTGTTGGAAGCTATCCAGGCTGTCAGCTGCTCTGCCGATGGCAGTTTTGACATCAACGCCTTAAGCTGTATTGCTATCGATGATGAACCGGTGATGTTGGCAGAAGACTGGCTTTGTGAACCCCCTTCTCTCTGAAGGTTTTCCGCGAAGGGCCTCGCGGAATTTTGAGTCCGCTCTGGTGGAGACGCCTCATCCGGGTTGGTTTCGTTCGACACGGTTTTTTCGGGTTTCGGCGTGGCCTCGGTGTCGAGGGCTGTACTAGAGGTATCATCGAAAGTATGGCGAGTGGTAATGTTCTCCGCTATTGATTCTAGACTGGCTCGTAGATCGCTCGCACTATCGACACGCACATAACGTCCTCCAGTGGTTTGCGCCAGTATTTCAATATCTTGCACGTCCTTGTTTTTTGAGTACGCGATACTGTATGCTCGGATCCCCGCCGCCGCGGTTTCTGGACTGAGCAATTCGCGCATCCAGTTCGAGAATTGACGATCCTGTGGGGGATCGCCGGTATTTATCTGCGCATCCGCGATAATTACGATGGATTTATTGGCATCACGCTGGCTGCTAGTCGCGAATTCTTCAATGGCACGCTCAACCGCCGCGGCACTGTTCGAATAGTTCCCGCCGGGCTGAAGCCGATCGAGCGGCTCAAGGAGAGTCTCCGAATCATCAGGGATCAGTTGTGTAAAAGGTAAAATCAATGAGGTATTCTCATTGAAACTCAGCATTGCAATACGGTGTCCTCTCGGTAGTTTTTTGAGAAAAGCGGATAGCGCTTGCCGCGAGGGAGATTCTGGTGAGCTCAGTTGTAAACCTGGAGTGTTAGCTAAAAGCACAATAATATCATTGCTAGGCATTGCCAGTGTTACGTGTGAGCTGATAAATAATAGCCAAACTAAGCTGATCGCCACGAGCCACCTAAATTTATTCATGATCGAACTTTCCTCTGCCCATGCGTTGTGCGTGTACGGTTAGAGCCCGTTATTTAAGACTGGTTTAGTTTCAATTGGCATTACTAACTAGCTTAGATGGGCTTCGTGCCGTTGCACAGTAAAGGTCTCTTTAACTGTTTATGCATTTTGCCCCAAGGATAGTTGCAATTTTAGCACAGACATGCTTGAGAGTTAGTCAACACCAACGCTCGCTGATCGTGAATAAGGTAAATTAAGGAGGCAATATAGAGTATGAGATTTGCGGGTGCTGCCATAGGTTGGGGGGGTGTTGCACGGCTAAATCGCCCGTATGCATCGGCGAGAATGGGAGTTGCTCTGGGGTTAATCCTGGCTGTGACCGCATGCGCCTCGTCGCCAACCCAGCAGATCGAGCGTGAAGCGGAGGCTTACGGGTTTGTCCGCGAGACGATTCCAGGCACGTTATTCTCTCATGTCGTGTATTTGAACGGTCCCCTACAAGCTTGGGCCAGTTTACATGTCTATTTGGATGGTGACGGCAGCCCTTGGATCTTGGGACGATTCGTCGCGGACGACCCCACGCCTCGACAACCCCTCATGTTACGCTTGATGGCCCTTGATCCTGCTCCCAGCCTGTATCTTGGAAGACCGTGTTATAACGGGTTAGCGTATCAACCACCGTGTGATCCCCGATTTTGGACCTACGGCCGATATGCCCGTGAGGTGGTAGATAGCATGGCGGTAGCGCTTGAGTTCATGCTCAATCGCGCAGGAGTAACTGGCCTGGTGCTGATGGGCCACAGCGGGGGAGGAACGCTGGCGATGCTATTGGCGGAGCGCCTGGGTCAAACCCGCGCCGTAGTGACGATTGCGGGGAATCTGGATCCGGATGCCTGGACCCAGTACCACGGCTACAGCCCTTTATGGACTTCACTAAATCCCGCCAACCGCGCGCCGCTGCGCTCCAATATTCGGCAACTACACCTCGTAGGCGATCGGGATCAAAATATTCCGCCATCTATGGTTTACAAAGCGGTAAGCCATCAAGCGCACAAAGAGATACGCATCATCCCGGGTTTTGATCATAACTGTTGCTGGTATCGCATATGGCCAGCGGTCCTCGAAGCCTTGGCTGAGAATGCTCCATTTAAGCTAAATGTTTCGCCTTCTCGATTTAGAATGACATCCGCAGGCCTGCGCCGACGCCGTGACTTTCAAGATTCGAATAGCCCAGTACGGTCTGATAGTAAAGATACCCGGAAAGACCGTTAGGTAAATTGGCGGATACACCTAAACCAACATCAAAACTGTCCCTGTCCGGTTCCCCGGTACCCAAACGAAAGGTGTTGTCTCCCAGGGTCGGCTCGCTAGGCCCTCCTAGAAACTGTGCGGTTATTATTTCAGGATCATTTTCATATTCGTGTACCCACTCCGCTCTTCCCTGCGGCACCAGTACGGCCCACGGAGTGCTCCATGCGTAAGATGCTTGCACACCAACCGTTGAAGTCAACGATTTGAAGTTTTGGTCATCAATCCTCATGCCTAAACCGCTTCCTTGAGCGCCGGGATCGGACATCTTCTCGGCGAAACCATCCACATCCACATAACGGTATTCCACGCGAACATTGGGACCGATGAGCCACGGGCCTTGCGTTAAATCATAACCCACCGAGAGTGTAGCAAATACTTGGTCTCCGTTTGGATCGCCGGTGGCTGTCTGATTGATGTTGGTAATGCCTCCATCGGTAGGAATTGAGTAGCGGATGTTACGTTGTTGTTCGATATCGCTACGCCCTATGCCAGCGATGGCGTCCACATAGAGCGCGTCGGTTGGATAATAAGTACCATAGAGAGAGATGCTATAAGTGTCCGTTTCCAGCTTGCCTCCAGCGTCGTCTATATTGGCGTCCGTGGTTTCGTAACCGGCTGCAGCGCCTAATATAAGGTTATTTTGTAAACGGTAGTCCACGCCTGCGGTGACGCTATAAACGTCGAAATCAAATCCCACATCGAGGGTGGAGGCGTCCCGATCGCCCGTGAGGAAGTTACCACTGAGAAATGCGCCCCACCGGCCCAGCGTATAGTCATCCCCGGCGGCGCCTCCTTGCTTGCCAAATTCGTTAGTATCTAAGCGCGAGCTATTCATCGCGAAGCGGTCATTGACATTAAGTGTGAACGACTGAGCAGTGGCACCACGAGCTGCTTGGTGCAAGGCCAGCAGACGTGCACCTACATTACTAAACTGGGTAACAGAAGTATCAATTTGTGTGCCACTGACAACGGAATTTTCATCAGGGGCCATCCATTGCATCGCATTTCGCGCGGCATTTTGATCCCCGGTAGGGCCAAGCGCATTAAGAGCGACCGCGTTGCATTGCTGTTGAAGATCTGAATCGACGATACCACCGCCGGGACAGATGTTCTCAATTACCTTGGCAATCTCCTTCTGTGCGGGTGTAATAGTGACATTCTGTAACTGATTTTCAATAGGGCTGGCACCCAACACAATTTGTGCTAAGCAAAAATAAAGCAGCGTTGAGGCACACAGCGGTTGGATTCCCGCTCCGAGTAAGTCGACGTAACGATAAGCGCTAAAGTGATCGCAACGCAGTCTATCTCTTACGATTTTGATTTCGTCGCCAGCTTGATTTGATATTCGGACCTGCTGAGCTAATACGCTACTCAGTGGTCCACTGTTATCGGTGTCATCGGATATGATTTGCTTCATATCGTTCCCTCAGGGTTATTATTACTGTTGGGGGTTGTCAAAATTTACTATGGGTAGCGATGCTTTACTGAATTAATGAAATACATGAGTCAGATCAGAACTTCCAATGAATATATCTAATCCCATAAAAGAATGAAACGGCTGCGTTAAATCCCCTTCCTTTATAGCACATACGGCATGTGTTAGATTTGCGCGATGTTCTACCCGACGCGTGGAGCCAAAGGTACAGTACCTCAACAGCTTTGATATGATATGAATTTCCGTGGATTAGATGCGCACAGGACGCTCCCGAGCAGAATATGAGTGAATCCATTAAGATCCCAGGCTATAAAATCGAAAGCCTGCTCGGCGAAGGAGGAATGGCTAAAGTCTATCTGGCCATTCAGGAATCTTTAGAGCGCGAGGTCGCGCTCAAGGTGATGAATACCTCTTTGGCATCCGATCCCTCATTTTGCGAACGCTTTTTAAAAGAAGGCAGGATCGTTGCCCAACTGAGTAGCCATCCGGATATCGTCACTATTTTTGACATCGGTTTTTCAGGTTCAAACTATTATATGGCGATGGAGTACATCAGCGGGCCAAATCTCAAGGATTTGATTCAAAGAAAGCTCCCTATTGAACGACCCTTGCAGGTCATCAAACAGATCGCCAGTGCGCTGGGATTTGCGCATCGGAGAGGCTTCATTCACCGTGACGTGAAACCTGCAAATATTCTCTTTAAAGAAGATGGCACCGCCACGCTCACGGATTTCGGGATTGCTAAGGCTTTGAGCTCAAACACGCAGTTAACCAGAGTAGGATTTACGGTGGGTACTGCGGAATATATGAGTCCGGAACAAGCGATCGGTAGGGGTATCGACTCCAGATCCGATATTTATAGCCTGGGGGTAGTTCTCTATGAACTTTTAACTGGCGAAAAACCCTTTGTTGGTGATGATCCATTCTCCACGGCACTGATGCATGCGACCGCGCCGGTACCGAATTTGCCGGAAGCCTATGCAACTTATAGCGTGTTAATAGACCGTATGCTGGCAAAGGATCCGAATGATCGTTTTGAAACTGCGGAACATCTGATTCAGAAGATTGATGAATTAACGGGGGTGTCAGGGGCCGGAATAAGTAGAACGCAGACCCTGCACGCGTCCCGATCCCAATCAATAGCTCAGAACGGCTCAAGAACAGTAGGCAATGGCTCGGTCTCGGCTCCCCATTCCGTAGCAAATGTTTTCCCTAGATGGAAATGGTGGCTCGCATCGAGCAGCATCACGGTAGTTATCGGCATGACACTGATCTATGGATGGGTATATTTCAAGGACGACATGGAAATTCCCAGCTTTAATCAGTCCTGGCCATCCTCTCCAAACGTATCCTCAAAGCCAGTTCCCCAGCCCAGCGACCCCAAGCTCAAGAAGAAGATTTCCTTATTACTCGAAGTAGCACAAGCGCACTTCGACGTTGGTCGCCTCACTTCTCCTCCGGGTAGTAACGCCTACGAAGCTTATGAAATGGTTTTAGAGATCGACCCCGGAAATCGGCAAGCAATCGATGGCATAAAACGCATCGAGCAGCGTGTTGAGCAACAGAAAGATTCCAAGAACTAAAGGCCAGACGTTTCATTTGTTTGCCAAGGGCCAACACCTTTATTGGAATGTTCGCATATAGCAATACTACCGTGGGTATCGAACCCGTCATTATTCAATAGTTCTCCGAATAGAGTTACCCCGTAAAGGCCTATTTATAGGCATTTTGGTAACCCTATGCATAATATCTAAATAGAGATTGTTTTGGCGCGTTATTTGTATTAGCAAATACCTCGATGCGATCAGGTTTAGCTCAATTGGTATAAGCCGCAGTCAAAGGCTATCGGAAGCTGATCTTTAATCCATCTCCCAGTAAGCCTGGCGCGATAGGCACTGTCCAAGACTCGATATATAAAATACGTCCAGGTACGCTTAGCATACGTCATTCTAGGATTCTGGCGATCTCGAAAATGTCTGTCATGCCGAGCTGAGCGCACATTCTGGAACAAGACAGTCTAGGAGATGACCTGAATTTGAGATTTATTGAGTCGAGACAGCCAACGCGTGCAGTTCAATTCGGATGATCCTAGCGACGTAAAAATCAATTGCAAAAGTGTCTAAAAAACTAGTTTCCAGAATAATTGATTCGTAGCACAACTGTGCTACATTCAGTGTAGTTCTAGAAAGGAGATGGATTACGTCTGCTTAATCCCTCATCGATGGCGTTTCAAGCCTTAATTTATGTATAAGGAATTCCGTCATGATACGTATTGTTGCAAGTAGCTTAATCATTATTTTAAGCGGATGCGCCGCGCAAAGCCCAACTGTGCAAAATACGGATGCCTCCGCGCGTAACGCCGATGGCTTACTGGTGGTCGATTGTCTGTTACCCGGACAAATCCGTAAGCTGGGTCGGAATCTCACTTATTTGACACCCCAACGTCCTGTCAAAACGACGGCCTCTGATTGTGAAATTCGGGGTGGCGACTATGTCTCGTATGACCGCTCGAACTATGCAACGGCATTAAAGGTATGGTTACCCAAGGCAAAGGAAGGTGATCCGGCCGCCCAAACTTATGTGGGGGAAATCTACGAAAAAGGCCTGGGTATCGAAGCGGATTATGCGATTGCGGCGCACTGGTACGAGTTGGCAGCCCAGCAAGGCTATTCCCGCGCGCAAATCAATCTCGGTTATCTCTACGAGAGTGGCCTTGGAGTTCCACGGGATCTGAGCGTTGCGATGAACTGGTATCGCAAAGCTTCTGGACTGGAAAACGGGAACCTGGAGTACGTGTCCTCGGTGGAGATCGCCAATCGGCAAGCCGCACAACGAGAATCCGTGGAACTCAAGCAAGAAGTCACGCAGTTGCGTGGTGAGTTAGGTCAGGCCAATGAGCAGTTGAAACAACACAAAGCACAGCTAGAGAAGGCCCAACAGGATGCCCTAGCACTCAAGGAAAAGCTCCAGCAGCGCAAACAAGCGCTGGCCAGTCAGTCATCATTGTCTGTTGGCCAGCCCAAGGTGACCGTTGATCCTCTAGTTCAGCGGGACTTAGAGCTACGCTTAGCAGACACCCAAAAAGAGCAACAGCGGCTCATCGCCAAATTGGCCCAACAGCAACTCTCGGCTAAACAACTTAGCCGCGAATTAGAGGGGGTGCAACTCCAACTTGATGAGCGTCAACAGCAAGTACAGACTTCGGAGCATGAGCTACAGCGCACACGTACGGAGCTTGAAAAGGCCAAATTGGCGAGTGCCAGCGAGAATGTACAAGAAGTCCAGCGTCTCCTGACCAAGGAGAATGCACTGCAGTCCAAGATTAAGGCGCAGCGGGACGAGATGGCGGGGCTCGAAACGGATATGCAAACGCAAGCTACTGCGTTGAATGACGAGCTTACTTCAGTGAAGCAAAAAGAAGAAACGCTACAACAAACATTGAGGAATCGTAACCAGGAAGTTACATCGTTGCAAGAGCAATTGAATGTGGCTAATCAGCAGATCGCGCAACAACAAATGCGCGATAAAGAGCTTTCGGCGTTGGAGGCAGATTTACGTCAGCGAGAAGCCGATATTGAAAAACAAAAGCTAGCAATCGCCGAGATTCAATCTCAAGTAACCAAGGGGGCAATAAACAGTGGAGCCTCCACGGCGGCTATCCTCGGCGCGACCACAACAACCGTCGCTGTTGCCGAAACTATTGGCCCCACCATCGAAATCATCGATCCCCCATTATCCGTGACACGCAGTAAACCCATGATAAATTTACGCTCGGCGATATCCGAAGCCGAAATCGTGGGTCGGGTATCACCTCGGAAGGAGTTATTTTCGTTTACCGTCAACGATCGCAAGCAGACCGTTGCAGATAACGGTTTATTCCGCATCAAGGTGCCCGTGCATGCGCCTACTACACCTCTAAGCCTGGTTGCGGTCGATAACAACGGTAAGCGGACGGCCATCGATTTTATCGTGGTACCGAAAGCTGAACAGACTCACCTCAATGCCAGCGAGGCGGAAACCAAACTTTCCGACAAAACCTTCGACGTAGATTTTGGAGACTACTACGCACTGATCATCGGCAACAATCAATACGTTCATCTTAGTAATCTAAATACGGCGATTAATGATGCGAAAGCCGTGGATACCGTTCTCCGTGAGAAATATGGATTTAAAACCAAGCTATTACTGAACGCTGACCGCTATACCATGTTATCTGCACTTAACGAGCTGAGGGAAACGCTGACAGAGAAAGATAATCTGTTAATTTACTATGCTGGCCATGGCGAACTGGATAGCCAAAATCAACGCGGATACTGGCTCCCCGTTGATGCCGAGCCTGATACCAACACCAACTGGATTTCGAATGTAGCCATCACCGACATCCTCAACGTGATCCCGGCGACTCATGTAATGGTAGTGGCAGATTCGTGCTATTCGGGAGCGATGACCCGCACATCCGTGGCCCGTCTCCAGGGCGGCATGCCGAGTGAGGCTACGGCACAATGGTTGAAGATTATGACTCAAACAAAGGCGCGCACCGTACTCACATCCGGAGGCATCCAACCCGTGTTGGATAGTGCCGGTGGTGACCACTCGATATTTACTAAGGCATTTATTGATGTGCTGCAGGGAAACGGCGCTATTTTAGAAGGGTTTAAGTTATATACGGAAGTTTACAAACGGGTTAAAGAAATGGCAGCCAATTTGAATGTGGATCAAGATCCGCAGTACGCGCCAATTAAGTATGCGGGACATGAAGCGGGCGAATTTTTCTTCCTACCTCGTGGAGCATCTGTAGGCCAGGTACTGTCCTCTCAGGAACGAACTGCGCCTTCAGTACCGCCCACGAAGCACGGCATCAACACGCTAGCTTTTAACACAATTTGGAGACTTTATTAATTAATTGTCTTGAGCTTCAGGGCCCTAGGCTTTCATTGATCTTGCCTAAGCTACTCATATGCCAAATAAATTAGACAACATCAACGTCGTATCCCAGGAGCTCTTACCCACTCCCGCGCAAGTTAAACGTGTCTTGCCTATCACTCCTAAGACGAAGGAAACTGTGCTTGCAAGCCGCGAAGCGGTGCGGAAGATCCTAGACCGAAAGGATAACCGCCTGTTTGTCATCGTCGGGCCCTGCTCAGTGCACGATATTAACGCTGCCCGAGAGTATGCCATCAAACTTAAAAATCTCGCGAACAAGGTTAGTGAAACCTTATTGCTTTTAATGCGGGTCTATTTTGAAAAACCCCGGACGACCATTGGTTGGAAGGGGTTGATTAACGATCCTTGCCTCGATGATACCTTTCAGATTGAAAAAGGCGTACACATGGCTCGCGAACTGCTAATTGAGATTGGAAACTTGGGTTTGCCTACGGCGACAGAGGCACTGGATCCTATCATGCCGCAATATTTGTCCGATCTCATTACCTGGATAGCAATCGGTGCGCGTACCTCTGAGTCGCAGACTCATCGTGAAATGGCCAGTGGTCTCTCCACGCCGGTGGGTTTCAAAAACGGCACGGATGGCACGCTCGGTGTGGCGATCAACGCACTGAAATCGGTTTCTCAACCCCACCATTTTTTAGGCATTAATCAGAATGGACAATCCGCCGTATTCCGCACTCGAGGCAATGAATACGGTCATATGGTGTTGCGAGGGGGAGACAAGCGGCCGAATTACGATTCGGTGAGTATCGCCATGTGCGAAAAAGAGCTGGATAAAGCAGGCTTGCCGATCGGTATCGTGGTCGATTGCAGTCACGGGAATTCCACTAAGGATCCTGCCTTGCAACCCCTGGTAGCAAAAAATTGTATCAATCAGATCCTTGAGGGTAACCGTTCCATCGTTGGGCTGATGTTGGAAAGCAACCTGGCATGGGGGAATCAGCCATTGCCAAAAGACCTATCCCAGTTAATCTATGGTGTTTCAATTACCGATGCATGCATCGACTGGACGACTACAGAAGAGCTTATTCTCGATATGCATGAAAAATTAGATTCAAGAGATTAAGCGTGTTACTTTGCGCAAGGAGTGAAGTGGTTTAATGGATTGGTACAACTAACTGAGTTGTACCAATCCATTAAACCACTTCAGATCACCGAAGGGATAGAAAACCGAATGATCACGCGCCGAGACGACAGGCTCGAAGCGTTCCCGGCGCTTAAAGCGGTTGGATCGATGGCACTTGCCTGGGTCAGACGAACCTTGGGTAGAGCGGGCTCCCGGCTTGCTGGCGCCTATAAAAAAAAGAGGAGGTCCGAAGACCTCCCCTTTGTATTTTGTTGGCGGCGTGAGCTCTGCTAGCCGCGCCCCCTCATCAATAGCGGCAGTGGCGGCGGCGGTGGTAGTAACGGGGGTGGCATCTGTGACGATAATAACGGCCGCATCGGTTTCGCCGGGGGGGCCAACAGCCCAGCGGGGTCTGCGGTAACAGCCGCCTAACACATTGGCCAGGGCGCTGGAGTTAAGATCAAGACTTTCTTGCAAATCGTTGAGGGTGATGCTTGCCATGGTGGAAACTCCTTGAGTATTGAGTATTGAGTATCGTCAGTTGTTATCGGTTCGTACTTTATAAAGGGCATATCTTGTGCCAAATCCGATGATGACAGCGAAAACGAATAACTAACTCATTGAATATATAATAATAAAACCCGTTTTAAGCGCTCTGGAATCGCCCGCCTAGGGAACAAAAGCTTCTAATATATGTTTGTCGGATTCCAATAACATCTGAGTATACGTTGTAACAATAACAACACAATGAGTGCTCGCGTGTTACGAGGTGAAGTGCTCCAAACTGGGTAAAAGGCTGGGCAAGTTACGCGAAGCGAAGCCCCAGCCCGGGGTTCAAGCTTTCCGCCTCAGCGCTGAGGTTCCAACCGGGATGACCCCCTAGGTGTAACCGCTAGGTGATCGGCCAGACGGGGCTGGGTCAGTTCCGCGGTCATGCGAGAGAAAGCGCCACATCGGCCATCCAGGGACCGCTCGATGAGCGGCGGCAGATGGAACGATGTCTTTAATGAGACGAACCGATGGATCACCGAAGGGATAGAAAACCGAATGATCACGCGCCGAGACGACAGGCTCGAAGCGTTCCCGGCGCTTAAAGCGGTTGGATCGATGGCACTTGCCTGGGTCAGACGAACCTTGGGTAGAGCGGGCTCCCGGCTTGCTGGCGCCTATAAAAAAAAAGGGGAGGCCCGAAGACCTCCCCTTTGTATTTTGTTGGCGGCGTGAGCTCTGCTAGCCGCGCCCCCTCATCAATAGCGGCAGTGGCGGCGGTGGTGGTGGTAACGGGGGTGGCATCTGTGACGATAATAACGGCCGCATCGGTTTCGCCGGGGGGGCCAACAGCCCCAGCGGGGTCTGCGGTAACAGCCGCCTAACACATTGGCCAGGGCGCTGGAGTTAAGATCAAGACTTTCTTGCAAATCGTTGAGGGTGATGCTTGCCATGGTGGAAACTCCTTGAGTATTGAGTATTGAGTATCGTCAGTTGTTATCGGTTCGTACTTTATAAAGGGCATATCTTGTGCCAAATCCGATGATGACAGCGAAAACGAATAACTAACTCATTGAATATATAATAATAAAACCCGTTTTAAGCGCTCTGGAATCGCCCGCCTAGGGAACAAAAGCTTCTAATATATGTTTGTCGGATTCCAATAACATCTGAGTATACGTTGTAACAATAACAACACAATAAGTGCTCGCGTGTTACGCGGTGAAGTGCTCCGAACTGGGTAAAAGGCTGGGCAGGTTACGCGAAGCGAAGCCCCAGCCCGGGGTTCAAGCTTTCCGCCGCAGTGCTGAGGTTCCAACCGGGATGACCCCCTAGGTGTAACCGCTAGGTGATCGGCCAGACGGGGCTGGGTCAGTTCCGCGGTCATGCGAGAGAAAGCGCCACATCGGCCATCCAGGGACCGCTCGATGAGCGGCGGCAGATGGAACGATGTCTTTAATGAGACGAACCGATGGATCACCGAAGGGATAGAAAACCGAATGATCACGCGCCGAGACGACAGGCTCGAAGCGTTCCCGGCGCTTAAAGCGGTTGGATCGATGGCACTTGCCTGGGTCAGACGAACCTTGGGTAGAGCGGGCTCCCGGCTTGCTGGCGCCTATAAAAAAAAAGGGGAGGCCCGAAGACCTCCCCTTTGTATTTTGTTGGCGGCGTGAGCTCTGCTAGCCGCGCCCCCTCATCAATAGCGGCAGTGGCGGCGGTGGTGGTGGTAACGGGGGTGGCATCTGTGACGATAATAACGGCCGCATCGGTTTCGCCGGGGGGGCCAACAGCCCCAGCGGGGTCTGCGGTAACAGCCGCCTAACACATTGGCCAGGGCGCTGGAGTTAAGATCAAGACTTTCTTGCAAATCGTTGAGGGTGATGCTTGCCATGGTGGAAACTCCTTGAGTGATTGAGTATCGTCAGTTGTTATCGGTTCGTACTTTATAAAGGGCATATCTTGTGCCAAATCCGATGATGACAGCGAAAACGAATAACTAACTCATTGAATATATAATAATAAAACCCGTTTTAAGCGCTCTGGAATCGCCCGCCTAGGGAACAAAAGCTTCTAATATATGTTTGTCGGATTCCAATAACATCTGAGTATACGTTGTAACAATAACAACACAATGAGTGCTCACGTGTTACGCGGTGAAGTGCTCCGAACTGGGTAAAAGGCTGGGCAAGTTACGCGAAGCGAAGCCCCAGCCCGGGGTTCAAGCTTTCCGCCTCAGCGCTGAGGTTCCAACCGGGATGACCCCCTAGGTGTAACCGCTAGGTGATCGGCCAGACGGGGCTGGGTCAGTTCCGCGGTCATGCGAGAGAAAGCGCCACATCGGCCATCCAGGGACCGCTCGATGAGCGGCGGCAGATGGAACGATGTCTTTAATGAGACGAACCGATGGATCACCGAAGGGATAGAAAACCGAATGATCACGCGCCGAGACGACAGGCTCGAAGCGTTCCCGGCGCTTAAAGCGGTTGGATCGATGGCACTTGCCTGGGTCAGACGAACCTTGGGTAGAGCGGGCTCGGCTTGCTGGCGCCTATAAAAAAAAGGGGAGGCCCGAAGACCTCCCCTTTGTATTTTGTTGGCGGCGTGAGCTCTGCTAGCCGCGCCCCCTCATCAATAGCGGCAGTGGCGGCGGTGGTGGTGGTAACGGGGGTGGCATCTGTGACGATAATAACGGCCGCATCGGTTTCGCCGGGGGGGCCAACAGCCCCAGCGGGGTCTGCGGTAACAGCCGCCTAACACATTGGCCAGGGCGCTGGAGTTAAGATCAAGACTTCTTGCAAATCGTTGAGGGTGATGCTTGCCATGGTGGAAACTCCGAGTGAGTTTGAGTATTGAGTATCGTCAGTTGTTATCGGTTCGTACTTTATAAAGGGCATATCTTGTGCCAAATCCGATGATGACAGCGAAAACGAATAACTAACTCATTGAATATATAATAATAAAACCCGTTTTAAGCGCTCTGGAATCGCCCGCCTAGGGAACAAAAGCTTCTAATATATGTTTGTCGGATTCCAATAACATCTGAGTATACGTTGAACAATAACAACACAATGAGTGCTCGCGTGTACGCGGTGAAGTGCTCCGAACTGGGTAAAAGGCTGGGCAGGTTCGCGAAGCGAAGCCCCAGCCCGGGGTTCAAGCTTTCCGCCGCAGCGCTGAGGTCCAACCGGGATGACCCCCTAGGTGTAACCGCTAGGTGATCGGCCAGACGGGGCTGGGTCAGTTCCGCGGTCATGCGAGAGAAAGCGCCACATCGGCCATCCAGGGACCGCTCGATGAGCGGCGGCAGATGGAACGATGTCTTAATGAGACGAACGATGGATCAGAAGGAAGAGTTGTATCCAATACCCACGGCCAGCGAAAACCTGAGTTAGCAGACCGTATTCTAAATATCTCAACAGTCATACTTTTACCCAGCCAAGGGTGGTGGGCGTTTCCACGGTGGTAGACTTCAGAAGCCCCATAGCGAACCGACCTATTTGCAGTTCCAGGAGGCACACATTCAATCTGTGGCTAACCAGAAATCGTGCGCCTGATGTTCCGCCTACCGGGGAAAGCTGTGGGTAGTTGTCGGACTATATTTACCTCCTCCAAGGTCACCAAAGCGGATAACTGAGAGAGATTCCAAACTTCGGCATGATCGAATTTGAGCATCCTATCGAAGCTAATCTAACCCGCGAAACGCATTACTCCATTTCCAGCTCAGACAGCGACATCGCACACTCTGGGCCGACAGTACGAATCCATTGGAGAACAGAAAACCCCTTGCATTGATCACTGGATGTGACGGTCAATGAAGAGGGTTACCGGATATGCGAAGGACCAGCCGTTCAAACCTACCCTTGATCCACACCACCTTACTAAGCTATTGATCATACAATAGCTCGAATGCGATTGCCTTATATATAGGGGTTTGAGTTGGGAATGGGCCGAAGGCAAAAAAATGTTCAATGCTGAGATACGTGGGCTTCATCGGATCTGACCTTTGCCTGATATTCCGTAAAACCCCGGCACTCCATCATGCGACAATCGCCACTGCTGTAGGAAGACAACCAGTGGTAATACGCGTATTTTTAACCGATCTGAAATAGGTTGATCTAGCGGGCCAACAGTCGTATTTGTTTCCGATCGTCTGTTGCCACCTAAGTTTTGTGATCACGTAGATCGAATAAATTGAGTAGACTCTAAGGATTGCAACTCTATATTATACGCATTGGTAGCAAAATGCCCCGCTTTTACCTGCAGTGGCAGAAAGGCATAGAACCGCGCTTTAAAATGATATCAATTGCGAGAATTTATAGCTGAAAGCCCAATATTTACTCTCGCTGATGGCAAAAGTATCCGCTTGGACTCTAGCTGAGTGCCTCGATCGTGAATAAACGACGGCTTCACCGTACCACTCGGCTCATAGATGATCGGTACAAAAAACTATAATAACTTACGCAATGGAAACCCAGCAGGCTTCCCCATGACTACATTAAATTCACTTCATTGGTCATCAGCCGCGCTAACGCATCATGGTAAAACCCGCAAGCTAAACGAAGATTCTTACCTGGAACTGACTGAACGAAATCTTTGGGTAATCGCCGATGGCATGGGTGGACATGCCGCAGGTGAGATCGCGAGTCGAATGGTGATCGATTCGCTCAGAGATACTGGAACACCCTCCAGCTTGGATAATTATATCGATGATGTTCGCGACCGCTTACAGAACGTCAACAAGAAAGTACGAGATGAGGCGACCAAACGCGGTGAAGGCATCATTGGCAGCACCGTCGCGGTATTGCTTGCATTCGGACACCAGTACGCTGCCCTCTGGGCGGGGGACAGCCGGATTTATCTATCCAGAGGGGGAATACTCAAGCAAGTTACACGCGATCACAGTCAAGTAGAAGAATTAATCGCTCATGGCCTTCTTGAACGGGATGAAGCGGTTAATCACCCGGCCAATAACGCAATTACGCGAGCCGTAGGCGCTGCGGACGAACTTACCCTCGACGTCAATATACAAAACATCAATGATGGTGATTTATTTCTACTCTGCAGTGACGGACTGACCAACGAGGTCAACGATCGGGAGATTGCCCTTGAGCTAGTGCGTGGCGACTGCCAGCAAAGCTGCTCCCACCTCATGCAGAAAGCCCTCGATGGAGGCGCACGGGATAATGTGACCATCATCGTGACTCGCGTAGATGATCCATTACAAGCCACGAAGGTTAATATTCGCTCTATTGCAGTTAACGATAAAAGTTAGAAATGGTTCTCGTATAATCAGGCCAATCAGCATAGTTCTCCACGATCCGTTGTACTAGCGGATGGTGAACTTTGGCTTGAGGCAGCCTTAAGCTTAAAATCTTTGGAGCGGATCCCGTGTTTCTTAAGCAAAGTTTGCAAATGGGAGCGATTCATACCCGTTCTAAGCGCCAGCTCGGAAACTCTTCCCTCCACCTCCTGCAGTGCTTGCTCTAAAAACTGTTTTTCAGCCTGATCGCTTGCCGCCTTTTTAGCCTCAACTAGCGTCAATCGAGCGTCGAGTGGTTCCGTGGCTTGTTGGCCCTTAAAATGCGGACGAATAAACTCAGGTAACTGTTCTAAATCAGCCACACCATTTGCTAAACAGGACATACGGAAAATCAGATTCCGTAGCTCACGGACATTACCCGGATAATCATAGCCTAAAAGAAACGTTCGTAACCGCGAACTTAATTTCAAGGGACTACGCTGTAGCTTCTCCGCGGCCTCGTCGCAAAAAAAATCGATGAGCACGGGAATCTCATCTCGGCGTTCACGCAGCGCCGGCAGGGTCACATGGATTATACTCAAACGGTAAAATAAATCTTCGCGAAACCGCTCGTCACGCACCATTTCTAGCAGATTGCGATTCGTAGCCGCCACGATTCGGGAATCCACTTCAATGGTTTCATCAGAGCCTACCCGCTGGATCTCATTGGACTGGAGAACGCGTAGCAATTTAACTTGACCCTGTAATGGTAACTCCCCAACTTCGTCCAGAAATATGGTCCCTTTGTGGGCACTTTCAAATTTGCCTCTACGCTCGCTTATGGCGCCGGTAAATGACCCTTTTTTATGTCCAAATAACTCGGACTCCAACAGATTTTCTGGGATTGCGCCACAGTTTACACAAATCAGAGGTTTGTCGGCCCGGTTCCCGTTGGCATGTATCACCCTGGCTAAGAGTTCCTTACCCGTTCCACTCTCTCCATCAATCAGAACAGGCAAATCCGTCGGCGCCGCCTTTTCAGCGATCTCTAATGTTTCTAGTAACTTAGGACTTTCCCCAAACACGCCCTCGAAGATAAAACTACGGTTGATGAGCGCCTGCCGACGCTGTGCTGTGGAGAGTTGAGCGGTGAAGCCTGCTAACTCGGTCTCCTCGGATTGTGATTCTCGGGTGGAAGCGGCGGACAACATGCGCTCCCTACGCGAGAGCAGCATTACTTCATCTCGCAAAGAATTACACTGCTTGAGCAGTTTCTGAATTTCCGGGCGCTCCATTCGGGGAGCCAGCCGTAGCGTTGAACGCAAGACTTCAATTTTCTCGATGAGTCCACCGTAAGCGGTTGCCCCGGTTTTTTTGAGTTCAAATCGCCTCACGCGATATCCGCAATTTGTTTCTGCACCAATTGATAGTACATACCCTGTTTATTCACCAATTCTTGGTGTGGCCCTTCTTCTACAATGCTGCCGTCATAGAGCACCAGGATCTTATCGGCATTCATTATGGTGCTGAGCCGATGAGCGATCACCACAGCCGTACGCCCTTGGAGAATCTGGCGCATATTTTTCAATATATTGCTTTCAGATTGGGAGTCCAACGCGGAGGTTGCTTCATCAAACACCAACAAGTGGGGGTCGTGATACAGTGCTCGCGCGATGCAAATCCGCTGAATCTGTCCCTCCGATAATCCCACTCCCCGTTCACCAACAATCTGCTCATAGCCCAGGGGCATATTCCCAATAAAGCCGTGAGCATCCGCCAGTTTTGCTACTTCGATGATCCTACGACGATCAGGATTGTCATCCCCCAGGGCGACATTTTCCGCGATCGATCCAGAAAACAGCAAATTATTTTGCAGAACACAGCCGATTTGACTACGGAAGTATTGCTTGTCGACCAGATTCAAATCGTATTCATCCACGAAAATTTTACCTTCTGTTGGGGGAAAGAATCCAACCAGCAACTTGGCTAATGTGGTTTTCCCAGAACCACTTTGACCCACGATGGCTATCAGCTCGCCGGGGTTAATCGCAAAGCTAATGTCTTTCAGCACATAGGGAGTTTCCTTGCTGCGATAGCGAAAATATACATTTTCGAATCGAATCGCACCCTGTATATCGGGTAGCATAATTCTCGATTGGAGCAACCTGGGATCCTGTTCAGGTTCTAGATCAAGCACATCACCTATACGCTCCATAGCCACACCGGCTTCGTGGAGTTCATCCCAAATGTCGATCAACCCCATGAGCGGCGCCATGACACTTCCCATTAGCATATTAAAGGCAACCAGCTGACCGATTGTAAGTTCCTGGCTTAGTACTAAGTTTGCACCTATCCATAAAATAACGATGGTGGTAGCAGCATTGAGGAGTTGGCTGGTAAGGCCCACGAACGCTTCAAATCTTTGTGATCGATACCGTAAATCAAGCAATTTGGCGTATTTTTTCTCCCATTTCATGCGTATCGGACGCTCTATCCCCATGGCTTTCACCGTTTCAACGCCACTAATGGTTTCCATAAGAACGGATTCCGCATCCGTAGACGCATCGAAATCAAGTCGAGCATACTTTTTTATACGTGGCGTAATGATGAAAGTCAGTACCGCGATGGGAACCCCAAAGGCGACCAGTAGCAATGTCATCTTGATATTGTATGCAAGCATCACGGCAAAATAGATAAAAATCATGAGGATGTTTAGCAGCGTGCTGATCGTCGATTCCGTTAAAAATTGGCGAAGCGTTTGGTTCTCCTGAAACCGTGCGAAAATATCCCCCGTTCGACGTTGGATATAAAACGACAACGGTAGAGATAAGGTATGTTTTAGAAACGCCGACATCATGGCGAAATCTAGATTTCGAATCATGAAATTCGATAGAAACGCGCGCATGACTTTGGTGAGCTGTGTAAAGACGTGCGTAAGAATCAAGCCAACGATGAGCAGATTCAGCAGGGAATAACTCTGGTGAACCACCACATGATCTAACACATTTTGCACAATCACCGGTGGAATAACACCCAACATTTCGATTACCAAAGTAGCCATAACCATATGCAACAGAACGCGCTTATGGGGCTTGAGATAGTTTATAAAACGTACCCAGGGTGACTGGGTGGCGGCCAACTGCGCCATGTCCGTGCCAGGCGTGAACAGCAAACACGTTCCTGTCCAACCTTGTTCGAACTCATCGATATTCATCTTCACAAAGCCACGCGCTGGATCCGCTACCCAGACATGGGACTTCGATACGCCGTACACGATAATGTAATGATACCCCTTCCAGTGGGCGATAAAGGGAAGGTCGAAATCCATCATGGACAAATAGGTGCACTTGACGCCTCTGGTCATGAACCCAAGCGACTCCCCGACCCTCGACAGACTTTCCAAGGTGGCACCTTCCGTAGAGACGTTGGCCATCTCTCTCAACTTACCCAGGGTCATTGGGATTCCGTAGTATTTACAAATCATCGACAAGCAGGCGGCCCCGCAATCCATCTCTTCTGCTTGCTCTACCAACGGAAAACGCTTGATTAATTTTTCCCCATATCCTGGCTTTGACCAAAGGTCCAATAACACAGGGTTTTTTCTACGTTCCGCGAGTTTTTTTTGTCGCTGAAGCTCTCGTTCCGAAAACCGGATTCGTTCTTCCAGAACCTCTTTGAGTTTAGGGTTTCGTCCCAGGATAAAATTGACTGTGTCTTGAGACAAAACCAGCAAAACAGCGTTTGTATTGGCGATGACCGAAGCGGGTTGCTGTTGGTGGAACAAACAAGCCTTTTCCCCAAAGACTTCACCCTGGTCTAGCGTTGCCAAAGGATATTCATCATTATTTTCTTTATAGAGTATGCTCACCTTTCCCTGGCGTACGACATAAAGCCGACGGTCTTGAACCGAGCCCTGCTCCAGAACGACCTCTTGAGCCTTTACTTGCTTGATGCCGACGCTTCGAATGATTCCTTCCAACTCGGCCTTGTCCACTTTGCCGCGCAGGTCAAACAACCGAGTCATAAACCCGCCGGCCGCATTAATCGCGACATAGCTTTTAATAAAACGTTGCGCCGCTTGGTTCTGATTTAAAATGCGCGCAACGACATCCCGAGGGAAAAATAATATCTCAGTTTTTGCCGAGGCACGGACCGAAAAGTCGAGTCGGTAATTCCGCAGAAGCGCCAATTCGGCAAAAACTTCTCCCTCTTTACGTATACCCAAGCTGATCTCTTTTCCCTGATCTACCGAGAACAATCGCACCATCCCTGACCGCACGATATAAACACCTCTCCCATCGCTACCCGACTCCAGAACGGTCTCACCGAAGTTGTAAGTCTTGATCTCCCCACTTGCCGCGATACCTTCCAACTCTTCCGAGTTAAATACCGAAAATAGGTCAATAGCGGAAAGAAAATTGACAAACGGCTCATTGTTCCGAGCTTCGATACTCAAGGCGAATCCTCCATTACCGAAACTAAGCCAAATTCATTAGGATTCGTACGTTCGCTGTACACATTCATTCTTTGAGGGGTTATTTGAGTGAGTATCATGGGGAAAGAGAAAAGAGTTCGTTCGTTAGTTAGGCTATTGAAGGAAGTATGGCGGCGAACGATATTGTTTCCCCTGGGGCGTTATTGGAATGTATTCTATGCGCAGTCGGAGAGAACACAGCTCACATCCACGCACAAAGCAAGCCTCCCAGCCATCGAACCACCTCTGCTGGCGATTTTAAGCAGGCGTATCAGTCGGAAAGTATGCTGTGTTATAAAATATTCTTTATTATAGAACAGGTTCGTTTAGAGTATTTCAACTCTAATTTCTTGGGCAGCAACTTCAAGCCATTCTTCAAACAATAGTTTTTGAACTTCTATTTTCGTGGAATCATCCAGCTTAGCCGGATAAACATCCGTAACTCTAAAAATTTCATAGAGGAGACCATCGCCGACCATAAACGGCCCAACCAACTCACCCTTCGATGAACTGAATACCTTGGCATCGACTTCATCCTCCAGGGTGCCGCGCAGCACTTTGCCAATAACCCCACCGTTATCTCTTGTTTCATCATCGAGTGAGTGTTCCTTGGCCATTGCCGCGAAACTATCGGGTTCTTCCGTCAACAACGCCATCATTTCCTTTGCCTTTCCTTCTGAATCCAGAATAATTTGGCTCAGCTCAATACCGTCGAACCGCGGTGAATGCAATCTAAAATATTCCTCAACCGCCCGGTCCGTACAGACGGCATTGTACGCCTTATCTTTGTATACCAGATCTGTCACATAGTGCTCAAAGTCATCGACAGTCAAGCTCAGACTATCCAGGAATTCAAGTGTATCCTTCGCACGGTGCAAACCAAGAACTCGGCGAATCTCGTCTACCCTTTGTTGAACCTCTGCCACACTGACCGAAATCTTCTGTTTCTTAGCGGCGTGAGCGGCCACCTTAATGATTAAATAGGGCTCGAAGATCTCATCGAATTTATTATCGAATTTCAGTAACTTGATAAAATCATCCGCAGTAATTTCCTGATCATCGATCTTGGCTATCACAGTCATGTCGTACACTTCTCGCTCATTTTACAGTTAGACCAGCTTGTGGATTGACTATAACGCCCTTGCCAAGCTAGGGGCTTGACGATTGTGAACAGCTTCAAAGGTTGCCAAGAATTACTGATTTAGCTATAGCTTAGAATTCACCATCCTCATCCTCGCCTTGACCATGGAGTTGCTCTTGCTGCTCGAAATACTTTCTGATCTATTCCTCTTCAATTCCGGCGGTGGATACCGCATAAGCATTTCGCCTAAAATTCTTCGCCATCGAAATTTGCGCTTCCTAATCCCCAAACTGGCGCGCTACCGTGATCGCTGATTTCGCTTTGATATCACCGATCACTTTGACTACCGAATATTTCGGCGGAATCCGAATAAGCATATGGACATAATCTCGGATCATATGTCCTTCCATAATTCGATACGCCGTTGCCCAGCCAAATCATGAAACACTGGGACCTAAAAACTCCCTATTTTTCCATATAAACTCGATTCCGTATTTTTTAAAGAGTGACTTTTGACAAATTCAATGAATCAAGTACTTAGAAAATATTTCGGCTAGCGTCACTAATGTTGCGAGATACTTAACTTATTGATTTTACATTATTTAAAAAACCAAGTTCTAAAACTGCGGAATCGTGTATTAAAGACTTCTACCTAACTATTGGGCATAAAGACTACCAGATATTTGCAGTTCCATTTTTAACGGATCTAAATTCTCAGATGTTGACATCTTGTATGCTCCCTAGTTGGACCATCAAGCCCCCTTGAGGCAATATCTTCTTCAAATATGCTAACTGCAGGCTAGATCTTGAAGAGACTCCCTGATTAAACCAGGGGCTTACCTATCACCGAGTTATCGCATTAAGTCATCGGATCTACATTAGCCGGCAACTTGACGAAACGGATCCAATGCCAAATCAATCAAGCGCCGCTTACGAACGATGATTTCTGCGTTAGCGGTCATCCCGTAACGAAGCGGAAATTCGGTGTTTCCCACCAAAAAATGAGTTTGTTCTAGCCGCACACGCCCTTTATAGACAAGATTCTTGGAATCGGAGTTGAATGTAGCCGAAGGCGCGATATATTCTAATACCCCTGAAATAAAGCCATAGCGCTGGTATGGGAAGGCATTGAATTTCATTTTAACCGGCATTTCTTCGCGCAGAAACCCCCGATTTTGTTCCTGGATTTGCATATGAAGGACCATGCGGGCATCCGCTGGCGCAATATCCGCAAGCGGCGCCTTTGCTTCTATTTTATCGCCAATCTGGGTAAATGCCACGGCAGTGAGCACACCGGATGTCGGCGCCTTTATCCTTACAAAGTTATCCTCATCGATATCGTCAAATGTAATCCGAGCAGCACCTTCGGCGGTGATTCGAGCAAGTCGAACTTCCGTTTCAGCCCGTGTCTGCTCTTCTTTCAGCTTGATAGCTAACTCATTGTACTGCAAATGGAGATTCTTAAGATTCTCCGATTTACGTTGGATGTCTTATTTTTTTTCCACATACTCCTTATTCAATTCAACTTCAAACTCACCTAGCCCAACTTTAGCCAGCTCATAGTCGGCCTGTCTTGATTGGTACTCATTCTTTTGCTCTTCGACCTTATCACGTGAGATACCGCCACCGCCAGGTAATTTGAACAGACGTTCGAGCTTTTCCCAAACTCGTTTCGCACGCTCCATTTCCCGTGTAGCTTTAGTAAGATTCGCCCGCGCTTTTTCCAGCTGCAGTTTCTGCTGTTCAGCCAGCTTCGCCATACCTTCTTGTATACGCTTGGCATGCGCCTCTTCTTCTGTTTTAATTTGACTTTTGAGCACAGCCATTCGACTCTCCATCGCTTTTTTTTGAGCCGGGAATAGCTTATTTCTTTGCAGAGCATCCGTTAACTTCATCCTGGCCTCCAACGCCCGGGTGGCAACCTCAATGGCTGTTGGAGAATTTATCCGCGCTAGAACATCACCTTTGACCACTGGCATTCCTTCCGCCATGTAGATATCAACCAGCTCACCGTCAACAGGCGTATACACCCGCCTTACATCTGTCTCCGGTCCAAGCTGTCCTGTGGCCACTACGATTACATCCGCTCTTCCAAAAAAACTCCACAGCAACGCGCTCAGCAATAGACCAACCAGGAGATAAATTAATGCGCGGATGAGCGGTGAAGGCTCAGCGGTTAGAATAGCGATACCCTCAACGCTATGATCTTCCAAAGCAGCCCGTAGCCGTGCGGGCCCAGTCAATTGCTGACTCATGGCGTTTCCTTCTCAGGATCGGGCAACAGTTCAAGTTTGGCTCGCAGTAGTGATGGATTTAGCACTAAACCTAATTCGGTCAGCCATTGGCGTTGACGCTTAACCTCGTTTTTAACTTCGTCGTAGAGCTGTGCCCAGTTTTCTGGGAGCGAAATACCTAGTAGCCGATAGACGCCCGTACTATATGATGCGCACTGAAAAGCCTTAGAGAGTTCCGTGGCTTGTTCACGGAAACCCTCTGAAAGGTTGCTCGCAACGCGGTTGACGCCATCAATACCCCCGTTTTGTTGATAACTTCCCCAATACTGTTTAGCAAGTTTCATATTTTCGTCAGCGCGTTCGAGGCTCGCTGCTTTATTGTGCTGAAAATCGGTTTCAACCGATTGCCGGTAATAGCGATCTTCATCAATATCTAAGGCGCTATAAAAGCGCAATACGCGATCGCCGTAACCCGGGGTGTTACGGGCGTCTTTAAGGGTGGTAAAATCCCGAGAAATACGTTGATAATAAGCTAATTTCTGGGTCATAAAACGACTCCATTCCCCATGTTGCAATCGCTGGAGTATGGCGATCGCTCGATCCGAATCGCCAGACTTCCAAGCTTCTCGCGCCTGTTGGTAC
Source organism: uncultured Gammaproteobacteria bacterium (assembly GCA_963731655.1). GTDB lineage: Bacteria > Pseudomonadota > Gammaproteobacteria > JAAEPA01 > JAAEPA01 > CAVSWL01. The sequence goes on from CAVSWL010000007.1 coordinate 188,656, forward strand.
TGGGTTTGAATCGCCGCCGGAGGTAGTGTGTTTGCTAACCACTGGCGAACATGTTCCTGAAACGGTGGGGTATGAAACGTGATTTCGCGCTGCAACTGCAAGGTCTTACTCAGATTGTTCGCCTGCACAGCCTGTTCAAGCGCCATATAATGCCCCAAATCCTGGCGCAAAGGCTCCATGCCGCGAATATTGGGGTAACGACGCTGAAATAAGTTGAAAGAATCTTCCAATTCCTTAAGCTTATCGGCAGCAAACTTTGCCTGGATTGTCGCCTTCAACTCATCGATGGCTTTTAGATAGAGCGATTGATCACTGCGAAGTTTACGGGTATGGCTAGTGACGCGCTGATAAGTCGCCGCGAAAACTGGCACATATCTCAATAGCCTGCTGAGTTGCCGGCGGTGTTCGGAGTCATCGGCTTGCCACCACGACAGAATGGAATTTATTCTTGCTTCGTGGCGGAAAATGATAATAGGGCCATCGGCGCCGCCGCGATCAAACATTAACTGCTCCAGTTTGTTAATCCATTCCATGGCCTCGAGTAAAGACAAGCCATCTTGATTAAACTGACTCGCCTGCTTGGCTGTATTCAGCAATGTCTGAGCCGCTGTATAATCATTCGCCGCCAGCGCCTTGATCCACTCCGGTGCAACAGACTTAGCGAGCGCTTCGCTAGCCAACTCGGTGACCGTTGCGTCTCCCGGGTGTTTCTCTAGATACTGATTACTCAGCACAACGCTCTGTGCATAGTCCCCGGCAGCCATAAGGTTGCTAATTTTCCGTTGAGCAGCGCCTCTAATATAGAGCCCCATGATAGCGAGAAAAACCAATCCTATCGCAGCCGAGGTGATCCAAATGCGACGAGTATCAGCCGGCTTATGTTTAGAAAACAGTAGGTTCAGATCTTCGAGCAAGAAGCTCGCTTTGCGCAATGCGCTTAGAGGGCCTCGCTGAGAGCGGGAACCAGTACCGTTATGCGAGCTTGCTGAGGAACCTTCTTTTATTGCCTGGGTGTCTTTTGAAACTGGTTGCCGATCGCTCAGCTCCTGCTCCTGTGGACAAAAGATTTCGAGAAATGAGGTTGCCGTATTGATAAATGTGGTATTACAACAGTGCTCAGAGCTTTCTGACTCCGTGGTTAAGGGGGCCAAATCTAGGGTCGAATCAGCCGCGTCTCCCTGAGCTTGTTTTTGCATGCACACGTCATAGACAAAGTGATCTCCACCTAGGGCAATATTGTCACCGTCCGACAATATTAAGGCATGTTCGTCCAGACGCTTACCGCCAAGAAATGTGCCATTGGTGCTACCTAAATCCTCAATGTAAAGATCATCATGCTTCCGGATAATAAGCGCATGCCGCCGCGAGAGATAGCTCATCTCTTCGGCGTGGGTTTGTTTATATCCCGCAAAGGCCTCATTCGTCTTACCAATGAGGAAGGGGAACTCCGTAACCTGTATGGAACCGAGCCCGGATTCTGGGTGGACGGGCTGAAGTGTTAGTTGGATGATTGATAGCGGTCGAGTCTTGGAAGTAGAGAGTGCGTCATCCTCGGTTCCCAGCTTGACATTAAAAATCAATTCCGCAAAACCTAGTGTATCGCCCGAATGAAGCTCGACGGGTTTACCTCGTACGTCGAAATTATTCAGTGTCGTGCCGTTTGTGCTCTCCAGGTCGGCCACATAGTAACTTTGACCTTCCTCAAAAATGCGCGCGTGCCGCCGCGACAATTTGGTGATCGCGGGATCCTGAAACGATCCGAATGGCGTTTCAAACCGGCCAACAGCAAACAAGCTGTCATAGATCACGATTTCGCCGAGCTCAGGATGGGACAAAGGTTCCAGTACTACCGACATGTCGCTCCCTTGGATCACAGTGTAGTATTATTTATTTTTATTATATCCTAGGCAATAATTCAACCACCCTAAGTTAATCTGACAAAGTCAGTGACTGACTTAATATGCTATTATTTTTCGAAACGGTAACAGCGCAGCCTGCCCTTTTGTTGGTGTTCGCGCGGTTCAAGACCAGCGCCTAACTTGCGTTACTCAAGGCGTTACTTCGCCAAGGTCTTGTGCGGACCATCCCCCACCCAGAGCTTTATATAAGGTTACGGTATCTGTAAGAATCTGCTGGTGAAGTTGCAATAAAGCTTGATGCGCGGACAACAGAGTTCGATCGGTATCGAAGACCTCTAACTGTGACACCAAGCCTTCCTTGAGTTGAGCATACCGCACATCCCTCACAATAGATAGGTTTCTGATCTGCTGCTTCAATTCCCGTTTTTGCTTTCTGCGTGACGCCAGGTTGGCAACCACGGTTTCCACTTCTTCGTACGCGGTAATCACCGTTTTTTTGTATTCTTGCTCGGCCTGTTTTTCCGCAGCGGTGGTAGCGCGAATATTGGCGCTGATGCGTGGATCGAAAATGGGAATATTAAGACTGGGCGTTATGCCTAATGACACCGTCTGAAAGCCGGGGAAAGCCACATTTCCTGATGTCGCATTTCCTAATAGGGAAATGGAGGGTAATCGCGCCAGTCTGGCCTCACCGACGAGCTCATGAGCCGCTAACACACGGTATTCTTGGGCAATGATGTCCGGACGACGCGATAGCAAATCACCGGGCAACACTAGGGGGACTTCGACCTCCTTGACCGTTCCAGTTAGAGGTGCTGTGGGAACCTTCAAATTCCCCGCTGGTATACCCAATAACGTACTCAGTGTGAGTTCTGTGACCTTTCGCTGCCGCCTCAACTCCAGTAATTCTTGCTCTAGGTTATTGATCTCAGCCTGCTGACTAAGAAGCTGCGACTCCGCGACCAGGCCCTCCTTAAATTGAGCTTTGTAGATCTCCAGCAACTGCACATTGCTTTTTAGGGTCGCTTGCTGTTGCGTGATCTGTTCGTCGAATTGCCGAATTTCAAAATACCTTTGAGCCACACTTGAGACCAAGGTCAGATAGCCCGCACGCCAATCGGCTTCCGTCGCTTTATAATTCGCTTTGCTGGCCAATACTCTTTTTTGTGTCTTCCCCCAAAAATCGATCTGCCAGTTGAGCTCAAATCCCGCTGAAGACTGAATATCGGTTTTAAATTTTGTTGAATCGCTACGTGGAATCGGTTCCCCAAATTCGGGATCTAATATCTCTACCTTTCCCCGCGAGTATTTTCTTTCCCCCGTTGCCGCAACCGTAGGCAAGAGTTCGGCCTTCTCTGTTTCAATGCCGGCCCCGGCGGCCTCGAGCTGGGCGGCGAGTATTTTCAAATCGAATCCGCCTTTGATGGCTCGTTGTACGAGTTGGTCTAGATAGGGATCGCCAAATTTTTTCCACCACTCCGGTTGAATGGTTTCCGCCGCCGATACCCTAGAGCCCGATGATTCAGACCAGCTCTCCTTGTTCGGTAATTCCGGCCTTTTATAGGCCGGTCCAGCGAGGAAAGAGCAAGAAACTGCGAAGCATCCACAACAGCCATACAGGACTAGTTGGACAAGCTTTCGGCCCATCATCGCACAACCAGCCTTCCAGACCCTCTGCCAACGATTTCCATAAGATGTTCTATCACTCCGCCAACCCATACTGATCTCCAGAAAAGAGCGACACAGTTGTAATTAGGAAAAAGTACGTGCTCAGCTATGACCCCATGGAATCGATGGCGACATTCGGTTCGCTATCCGAGGGGACCTCTACAGGCTCTCGGTGACCTCGCAGGCCAAGACCTCGCTTACGAGGCGCAGTGTGATTCGCTACAGATTAGAGGCTGCAGAAGAAATAGTGGATCGAAAACAGCGTTTAGCAATCGGCTGAGCAATCATTGTTCATTTTATAGCACATAACGCACCATATTGTTCATCAGCCGATCGAACTCACTAATAAAAAGAACAGCAACTCTTTGTATTTATTGTTTTTTTATCATATTAAAACTCGATAGCTATCAATAAATTTGAATTACCACCGATTTTCATGTTATAGATTGCCTAACATGCAATTGGGGCGTCGGACCTGAAGTCCTTTAAAAAAGCCAGTAATTCAGGCTGCTTAGCCTTCAGCTGTAGATTTTATCCGGTCGAATGAGTTAGCTTAAAAATATAATTTTCTACAAATATTGGCCTAGCCGAACTCCAGCGTCAATCCGCAGAAGGCGCTTTAACCACTTAAATAAAGGCAATAAATCTATTAGAGAGCTTTTTGAGGTTTGTTTAACCTTGGTCAATAGATATGCCTTCATGTTACTAATACGTTAACATAAATTTGTGTGATTACCCGAGAAGACTTTACCAACCCCATTTCAAGCACCCGCAGGCAGGACGAAGCCCTCAGAGCCTACTATGTTGAAGGACTATCGGCTTTTGAGACAGCTAGTCGCTTTTGAGCTGTGGAACGATTTTAAAAACATCTCTCACCCCTATTTTAGGGTCGAAAACTTACCAGTACCGACGATTCCAGATCGTGATTATGTTAGCCTCTTTTCGTAACATGAAAATCGGTGATTACACTAGCTTTCTCAAGTTATAATGTTTGTGATTTCCCAACATCACCAGACAGTATCTGACGATTCAAAATGGCTAAACCCATTAATCGCACTGCCATCTCCGACGTTCTTGGAGATCACGATGGGAGGGGGTTCAATTCCGGCCAGAAATGGTAAGAATATATACTGTGGTGTTCCAGGAGCTTATCAGTAGGGGTAAAAAAGATAGATAATAAAGGCTAAATAGGCTTGACGGATCGGGCTCATGTACAGTCGGCTGTTTGTTCAACACGGTTAATTCAGTCTTTGCGATCGAGCTCCACCGACCACGAAGACAATTTTATCTGCCCTTTCAACAATACCCCTTTACTGATGTACTGGTGATGACTCACCTGTCTTAGAAATTCTGCACCCTTATATTTCCCGTTCACGGTTTGAAACATGGAAATGAGGGTGTCGTCGACGATTACAAATCGCCCCTCGATCCTACCCAGTGCATCGTTGGTTGAGCTCCAAGAAGTGTGATCAACGCCTTGCTTGAAAGGAATAACTTGATACATGTTGCCAATCTCAGCCACCCCCTCGGTCCGCAACCGCATTAATCCTTGGATAACCCAGATGTCCCGGTGGTGAGTGATCACGGATTGACCCTGGGCCGTAATAACTTGGCCTGATTCACTGATGTAATGACCACCCACATGCCAAGTGGCCGGCTCAAATAGATAGGAATGGTTCATGGACAGATCCCTGGGGCCTCCACGGTTAGCTGAGTATGGGAACCGCATGTAAGTCGGCTTGACTCGCGAGCGCTGAATACGCACATATTACGAATGCTGGCCGCATCTTCACAACGTTGACATGAACACTCACATTAGCATCGCTTAAGAGCTTGGGAGAACCCGACCTCTATCTGGATCGAATCGCAGCCGACTTTTCCGTCACTTGCGTAACACACGATGCAGCGCATCGGCCATAACATTGTTAGCCGGAGAAGGGCTGCGATTATCTGGTCGCTTGTTTATCGCAGCCCTATCCTTCGGTATCGGCTGAAACCGTTCTCGGGGGTCGTCAGTCAACCGCAGGCTGAGCGAGATGCGATTACGCTCAAGATCAATGTCCAGCACTTTGACTTTAACGAGGTCGCCCGTCTTCACGATATCCCGCGGATCCTTAACATACTGAGTGGACATGGCCGAAATATGCACTAATCCGTCCTGATGAACGCCGATATCCACAAAAGCACCAAACTTGGTTACGTTGGTTATCACGCCTTCCAAAATCATATTAGTGCGCAGTGCTTGCATCGAATCCACACCTTCCCGAAACACCGCTGTCCTAAACTCCGGGCGCGGATCGCGGCCTGGCTTATCCAATTCGCTGAGAATGTCGGTGACCGTCGGAATACCGAAGCGCTCATCGGTGTAGTCCTGTGGTTTAAGGCTGCGCAAAAAGCTGTGATCACCGAGCAAGGATTGCACATTGCGGCCAGTTTTGCGCACAATGGATTCTACCACTGGATAGGCCTCTGGATGGACCGCGGAGGCATCCAGGGGATTCTTCCCGTTGCGGATGCGCAAAAAACCCGCGGCCTGCTCAAAAGCCTTGGCCCCAAGCCGAGAAACATTTAATAATTGCTTGCGGCTGGTAAAGGCTCCATTGGAGTGACGGAAATCCACAACATTATTTGCTAGTCCCTGATTGAGCCCGGAAACCCGAGATAATAAGGCAGCGGAAGCCGTGTTGAGATCAACACCCACGGCGTTGACACAATCCTCCACCACCCCATCCAGCGAGCGGGCCAACCGAGTCTGGTTAACGTCGTGTTGATATTGGCCGACGCCGATGGATTTAGGCTCGATTTTTACCAACTCCGCTAGTGGATCCTGCAAGCGGCGCGCAATCGACACGGCACCGCGTAATGAAACATCCAAGTCGGGAAATTCCTTGGAGGCAAGCTCGGAAGCGGAATAGACCGACGCGCCCGCTTCCGATACGACCGTTTTTTGCAATTTCATTTGAGGGTAGCGGTGAATCAGTTCTGCCAATAATTTATCTGTTTCACGCGATGCCGTGCCATTGCCGAGACTGATTAGCTCGACTTGATGATCCCTAGCCATTGCCGCTAGAGTTTCGATTGCATTGTCCCAACGGTTTTGCGGAGCATGAGGATAGACCGTAGCCGTTGCCAGTACCTTGCCGGTACCATCCACCACAGCCACCTTAACGCCGGTGCGTATCCCCGGATCCAGGCCCATGATCACGCGGGGACCTGCCGGAGCCGCTAATAACAGATCGTGTAAATTGGTGCTAAAGACCTTGATGGCCTCGGCTTCCGCCGCCGTACGCAGACGCGCCATGAGATCCAGTTCCAAATGTGGTTGAATTTTGATTTTCCATGCCCAGTGCACGGCCTCCAGAAGCCAAGCATCGGCTGGGTTACCCATTTCCCGGATACCAAAATGACGAGCAATGCGCGCTTCGCAGGGATGCCGTTGCTGATCTTCAATAGCCACATCCAGCTTAAGCATCAGCACGCCTTCATTACGCCCGCGAAACAAGGCTAGCGCGCGGTGGGAGGGCACCTTGGCAATAGACTCACGATAGTCGAAATAATCACTGAATTTACTAGCCGACGTTGCCTTCGCCTTATTCGGCTTGGAACTCAACACTCCCTGCGTCCACAAGTAATCGCGCAGCTCACCAATGAGACTCGCCTCTTCTGCCATGATTTCCATTAAAATCTGTCGCGCTCCTTCGAGCGCTGCATTGACATCGGTCACGCCTTTCTCGGTGTCTATAAAATCCTTAGCTTGTAGCGTCGGATCTAGCTGCGGGTCCTGTAGTAATATCTGGGCGAGCGGCTCCAATCCGGCTGCACGCGCGATCTGGGCTTTGGTGTGGCGTTTCTTTTTATAAGGCAGATATAAATCTTCGAGCTGGGTTTTGGTTGCCGCCTGCCCAATGGCTTTTTCCAGCTCGGGACTGAGTTTGCCCTGCTCCTTGATCGCTTCGACAATGGTGAAACGGCGCGCCTCCAGTTCCTGTAAATAATGTAGACGCTCCTCAAGCAGACGTAACTGAGCGTCATCCAATCCACCGGTCGCTTCCTTGCGATAGCGGGCAATGAACGGCACAGTGGCTCCTTCGGCTAACAGCTCGGCAGCCGCTTGCACCTGAAGATGTTTGACCGAAAGCTCATCGGCAATGGTCTGATGAATTCGAGTTGTCATCGGCATCTGTGAATTTGAGTTAGTAAATCGCACCGGCGCCGTTTACTTTGCCCGGCGTCATCGGTCCAGTTTTGTTTAAACAATTGAATAGTTTCCCAGCTATCCACAAAGGCCTGTGGTGCGGATAGGATGTCACAGTTCTGCAAGATCGCCTTTGTTCTCCAACCAGTTACGACGATCGGCCGCGCGCTTCTTTGCCAGCAGCATATCTACGAGTTGATCGGTATCATCGCCTATGGACAAAGTTAACTGAACCAGGCGGCGGGTTTCCTGTGCCATGGTGGATTCGCGTAATTGCAGTGGATTCATTTCACCTAAGCCTTTAAAGCGCGTGACGCTCACTTTCCCTTTTTTCTTTTCAGCGGCGATCCGGTCTACGATGCCATCACGTTCGGCGTCGTCCAGGGCATAGAATAGTTCTTTTCCCACGTCAATCCGGTACAAAGGCGGCATGGCGATATAGACATGACCTGCTTCTACGAGTGGCCGAAAATGGCGTAAAAACAGCGCGCATAACAAGGTAGCAATATGAAGACCGTCGGAATCGGCATCGGCCAAGATACAGATCTTGCCATACCGCAAACCATTAAGGATTCCTGAACCCGGTTCCACGCCGATAGCGACTGCAATATCGTGGACCTCTTGCGAAACCAGCACCTGATCCGCCTCCACCTCCCAAGTGTTGAGTATTTTACCCCGCAGGGGCATGATCGCCTGAAACTCTCTATCCCGAGCTTGCTTAGCCGAGCCACCCGCGGAATCGCCTTCCACGAGGAACAACTCCGTTCGCGCTAAATCCTGGGAACTGCAATCAGCCAATTTACCGGGCAATGGTGGTCCGCTAGCGATTTTTTTGCGCACGACCTTCTTTCCCGCCCGCAAACGCTTATTGGCATTGGCAATTGCAAGCTGTGCCAGTTGCTCTCCCGTTTCAGTATGTTGATTCAGCCACAGACTGAGGGCATCTTTGATTACACCGGAAACGAAAGCGGCGCATTCCCGTGAGGCTAATCGCTCTTTGGTCTGACCCGCGAATTGAGGATCCAGCAATTTCACCGAAAGCACATAACTCAGTTTATCCCAGACATCCTCTGGGCTCAGTTTAACGCCTCTTGGCAATAGGTTGCGGAATTCGCAAAATTCGCGAATGGCCTCGGTAAGTCCCATACGTAAGCCATTCACATGCGTCCCGCCTAAGGTCGTTGGCACCAAATTCACATAACTTTCCGATATTGCCTCCCCGCCTTCCGGCAACCAGACTACCGCCCAATCAACCGCCTCTTGATGGCCCTCCAGACTGCCCACAAAAGGTTGTTGCGGTAACATCTCATAGCCCTGCACCGCTTCATTGAGATAATCACTCAATCCGCTCTCATAAATCCACTCAATTCGCTGGTTGGCCGGAGCATCGAAAAACCGAACTTTGAGTCCGGGACAAAGGACCGCTTTCGCACGCAGCACATGTTTGAGGCGGCCTACAGAAAACGCAACGGAATCGAAGTATTTCTTATTTGGCCAGAAGCGTAGGGTGGTCCCAGTGTTGCGTTTACCCACCTCTCCCACTGGCTCCAACTCGGTTTGCTTACGGCCGTTGGTAAATGACATGTTATATTCCTTGCCACCGCGGCGAACCCAGACCTCAAGATGACTTGATAGGGCATTGACCACCGATACGCCCACGCCGTGCAATCCTCCAGCGAACCGATAATGTTTATTGGAAAATTTACCTCCCGCATGCAGTGTGGAAAGAATGACTTCCACGCCGGGACAGTTCTTCTGGGGATGGGTATCCACCGGCATTCCCCGCCCATCATCACTGACCTCAAGGGAGCCATCTTGATGGAGCGTCACCTCGATACATTGGGCGTATCCCGCGATTGCCTCGTCTACGCTGTTATCAATCACCTCTTGTGCTAAGTGATTGGGACGCGAGGTATCGGTGTACATCCCAGGGCGTTTGCGCACGGGATCTAGGCCGCTCAGGACTTCGATGTCCGCAGCATCATAGCTTGTGCTCATTAATTCAAAGGTACCGACTTAGATTTAGTGTTTACGGCTTACAAGCCAATTGGATTCGCTTATATCACGCATCAGCCTATCCGAGCTCTCGAAACTCGGAGTAACCGCAGATTGATCAATTGTACCTCGTCCTAATCCGCACACGGTAACGGAGGATCTGTCGTAATCCATGCGACGCGCTCAATTCTTTCGAGTGATCGAGCTCAAGCAAATGCAATGCCTCACAGCTGCCTGGTTCTTGTTCTGGGATCCTGGTTCGAAGCCTGCAATACTCCAAACGACCAACGCAATGCCCTACGCGATTCTATTGGCTATCGGAGCGACTGGCGGGCATTTAGAGGAGAGTAGATGACATCCGTGTTAAACTGAGAGTATATTATAAGTAATACGTTGCGGTGTGCGTGGCGTTATCTAGCATAGGGACATACTGATAGCCCACGGTGGAGCAATATTTTAAGTAATGGCAGGCCAACGTCCATTCGTCGAATTCCAGCCTATCTCAAGGAAGGTGCCAGCATTGCAAACCAGGAACGTAATATGAAAAAAGAAGCTCGACAATCGTGTGCACTACTCGTTATCTGTTCAGCGTTGCTATTTTCAGGTTGCGACTTTCCGATGACAAAACACAAACAAGCCTACCTAGGGACTTGGAAAGGCGATTCGATTTTGTTAACTATAAACCCTAACGGAATCGCGGATTATCGGAAGAACGAAGGATCTGAATCAACTCACATCAAGGCTATCATTCGAGATTTTGGAGGTCAGAACTTATCGCTCGGCCCGTCATCAACTAAGATCAAGTTGAAAATACAGCAGGCTCCTGAAGAAATCGGCGGAATCTGGACTATGGTGGTTGAGAATGAAGAATTAATAAAGTTCGACCCTAAAACCGAAGTGTTGTTAGCACGTTTGGGACAATCAGCCATCCATACGGCGGAAGCCTTTCTGCAGTCGATGGACAGAGGAGACTATGTGGGGGCATGGGAACTCACCGAGCCTTTGCTTAAAGCCGCCTATTCACAGGAGCGGTGGAGATCTCTTCTTATCAATGCACGCGCCTCACTTGGGACAGTTTTTTTTAGGAAGCTCATCGCCATGCGCTATACGCGCCGCATCGAAAACGCGCCCAAAGCTCAATTCATCGTATTAGCTTACGATACGTTCTTTTCATCGAACCGGCACACGCTAGAAAAGCTCACTCTACAACTCGATTCAAACGGACAGTGGGTCAATAGTGGCTATGCAGTTGGCCAGAGTGTAAGCGATTACAACCTACCGCAACCCGTCCTAGAGGCCAACAATGGAAGAGAGACCGTAGCACAGCGTCTGGATACCCAAGCGTGGCTTCCGGAAAACGATGCGGCTGTGGATGGGATTCTCACCAGATCACCACACCAGCCACTGTGATTGGGCCGACTAGAAAGGTTCATGGCCGGAAGGGTGATGTTCTTTTAACGCGAGCGCCGTACGATACACTCTGTTTTTCTCCGCACCGGTGATTTCTACGGCAAGTAGGACTGCGCGCTTTAAGGGCATCTCCATTAATAAGGCGGATAGCAGCTTGTTTAGATCCAGCGCGCTAGGTTCTACTCCCGCGACCGATGCCCCCTCGACAACAAGAACGAATTCCCCGCGTTGCTGGTTTGGATCCCATTGCAGCCATTCATTCAACTGCCCCAAGTTGCCGGACTGTACGGTTTCAAAGACTTTAGTCAATTCTCGGGCAATTACCGCGCGCCTCCCAACTCCCCAAAGATCGCGTATGTCCTCAAGTACCCGGACCACGCGATGACAGGATTCGTAGAACACCAGAGTTCGCGCTTCTGCTTCGAGCTCCTGCAACCGTTTACGGCGAGCCCCGCCTTTCGCAGGCAGATATCCTTCAAATACAAAACGATGAGTAGGAAGACCCGCCACGGATAACGCCGCAATGGCTGCGCAAGGCCCAGGAATTGGAGAAACTCGAATTCCCGCTGCCCGCGCTGCAGAGACAAGTGTATATCCCGGATCATTGATTATCGGCGTGCCTGCATCAGATATCAAAGCAACCGATTCCCCATTTAGCAGGTGATCCAGCAGCCGTTGAGATTTTTGTCGTTCGTTGTATTGATGAAGGCTAATTAACGTTGACTTGATAGCATAATGGGACAGTAGCTTGGCACTGTGCCGCGTGTCCTCAGCGGCGATAAGATCCACCTCCTTAAGCACCTGCACCGCACGGTAGGTGATATCATCAAGGTGTCCCAAAGGTGTCGCAACGATAAACAGCGTGCCTACATTGATTGACACTTTTACCTCAAGGCGAGATACTGAGGAAGCGTAAATAAATCACCGCAATCGCAGGATTGCCGGGACAATTCTAGCCGCACAACAAACCGTCAATAAGGCGTCCACAGAGAACTCACTTCACGTTTATGTTTTACCCGATGCGAATCTTGCTGGAGACGCCGAGGAGCAACCTGCTTCCCATAGCGATTTATTCACAGCGTTTGAGCTTATTTAATAATAGTAAAAACTTGCCCCGAGCGGGAAAATCCTCCTAGCTCAAGCTGTACTAGAATCATAGTTCACTCTTGGCGATAAAGAGCAAATTTTTAGCCAGAAGATTGCGCGCAGACAAACCACATCCATCTTATTGGCATCATTTAATTGTTTTTCAACAGATTGTCTCACAACGCCTATCACGATTACTACCCAACCGGTACACATCACAATCCTCTCTCAAATATCATATCCGGTAAGGATTAGATTCATGGCTCGGAGCGGAGAGCTCAATGCTTAATCCAATCAACCTTGTATCAACCAACCTAGTACAATCTATCGTCGTCGTAGTGATTACGCTAGCGCTAGGTGCTTGCGTTGTCTCCCCTACCCTATCCCAAAAATCTTTAGCCACCATTAAGCACGCGGACCAACTCGTACGAGATGGCAATCCCATTCAAGCCGCAGAACTTTATTGGCAAGCTGCTCAAAGCTTATCGTCTCCTGAAAGTGAAAAGCTGCAATTGCGTGCCGTCGAAACCGTACTGACCCCAACAACACTAAACCTCGCCCAGAAGTACCAGAGTCGGCTGGAAGACGACCGTTTCCACACAGAGCTTTTTGTGAAAAAACGCATCCTCGATGCGCGGATCGCACTGCTTGCACACCAACCGCAGTCGGCACTCACAGCGCTCTCTCCTGTAGAAGTAAGGCTGAATCCCAAACGAGCTATAGAAATGCTGCAGCTACGCGCTCAAGCCTTGCGATTGCTAAATCAGATTCTAGCCAGCGTCACGCTCAGAGTACGTGTAGACTCCCAATTAACCGATCTCAGAATTCAGCAGGATAATCACTGGGCCATCTGGGACACACTCAAACAGGCCAACATCGATCAACTTCAACAATGGGTAGAACAAAGTTCGGATCCCAAACTGAAAGGGTGGTTAACACTGGCTGAACTATCAAAATCAACTCCATCACAACGTGAAGCCCTATTCCAACAGCTCAATTCCTGGCGACAACGCAATCCCGGACACCCGGCCGATGCAATGGCTACTACGTGGATTCTAGAAGATTGGCAGGCATTACAATTTAAACCGCAGCGAATCGCCATCATACTGTCATTGAGCGGTCAATACAGCACAATAGCCAATGCCATTCTCGCGGGAATCATTACGGCTTACTATACCAATACGACGGCTGGGGGAAAACCCACGCTTCAAATTTATGATCTGGATGATAAGCCAAATAACGCACAGGCCGTCTATACGCGAGCGGTCGAAGAAAAGGCGGACATTATCATTGGACCACTGGATAAACAGGCAGTAACTGCACTGAGTTTACTCGCGGAACTGCCAGTTCCCCTGCTCAGTTTGAACTATATCGACAACCGTTCTGCACCTTTGCCTAAAAATTTTTACCAGTTCGGTTTATCGCCGGAGCAGGAGGCGATTCAGGTTGCCGATCGTGCTCTAGCCGACGGAAAACAAAATGCTATCGCTTTTGTTCCCGTCGGAGCCTGGGGGGATCGGCTGTTAAAGGCCTTTACGGTTCGCCTTGAAGCTTCAGGAGGACGGGTTCTCTCCGCCCAACATCTCAAACCACGTATCACTGATTTTTCGGCTCCGATCAAACAGGCGTTATTGCTCTATCAAAGTGAGCAACGCTATCGCAACCTGATGCGTTTATTAGGGCGCGAGGTTAAATTTGAACCCAGCCGGCGTCCGGATGCTGATATGGTCTTTGCAGCTATTCCGCCTCAGGAAGCACGTTTACTACGTCCTCAGCTCAATTTTCACTTCGCCTCCGACTTGCCCGTCTACGCGACCTCTCATATCTATTCTGGCGAAGAAAATCCCGCAGTCAATGGAGATCTCAACGGCGTGATTTATTGCGATATGCCTTGGATACTGGACACCAAGAATCCACAAGCAAACATGCGCAAAAAAATCGATGCTCTTTTCCCTAGCGCAAGCAAGCAGCTACCCCGGTTTACCGCACTTGGGGTCGATGCATACCAACTGATTCCCTATATAAAGCGTCTAGCCTCGATTCCTAATGAACATTACCCTGGGGAGACTGGAGATCTTTCAATGAATGGCGCTCGGCAAATCTTCCGCGAACTCAAGTGGGCACGATTCGTACGAGGCAGACCTAATGGTTAAAGGCGCCACGCTACGGTGACATATAGCGGGCAATTAAGAATGTAGAGGCTTATGACATGGATCGCAGAGCACGAGGAATTAAAGCGGAACAACAGGCATATCGATATTTAAAACTCCAAGGTCTGGACTTGATCGAGGCTAACTACCGCTGCCGTTATGGCGAAATTGATTTAATCATGCGCGACGGTGAGCAATTGGTGTTCGTGGAGGTTCGATACCGCGCCAGTTCGGCGTTTGGCGGACCACTTGCCAGCGTTGATTACCGCAAACAAGCCAAGTTAGTCGCAGCAGCTTCTCATTATTTAATCGCTAAGCGACAATCGCATGCGGCACGTTTCGATATCGTGGGTATCAGCAAAAATGATGAGGTTGTATGGCTAACTAATGCGATTGAACTCGATTGAGGCGGATATCACTACAGGTTTAGAAAGCACCCTGGCTACGCTGAAACTTGTCACTAGATGCAAGAATCAAACTTCGCCAAGAATTGTCACCGCAAAACGCATTCTACAAACAACCGAAAGACATACTCCCAAATAAATGGCAGAAATTGATTATATTCGACAGATCTTTGCTAAAAGCATCGAAACCAAACAAGCTTCAGCCACCGCACTGGCTGAACCGATCGCCCAGGCCGCAAAATCAATTGTGGAAGCCTTGTTTGCTGAACATAAAATCCTGACATGCGGCAATGGAAGCTGCGCCCTCGAAGCCCAGCATTTTGCTGAAAAAATGGTCAATCGATTCGATCGCGAGCGACCTGGGCTACCCGCAATTGCCCTAACAACCGACAGCGCAGTACTGTCGGCAATTGCCAATGATCAGAGTTTCGCTCAGGTGTTCTCTAAGCAGATCCGCGTCCTGGGTCAAAGTGGTGATGTTCTAATCGCGATCAGCACCAGTGGTAATTCAAGCAATGTTATCGAGGCTATCTATGCGGCTCATGACCGCGATATCCGTGTCATTGCCCTCTCAGGCCGCGATGGCGGACAGATGGCAGAAATAATTGAACCCAGAGATATCGAAATTAGAGTTCCCGCCAGTTCTACGGCGCGTATTCAGGAAGTCCATCATTTGATCACGCATTGTCTATGCGAATTAACGGATCGGTACTTATTAGGAAGTTAACAGCCTCGTAAAGACCCACCGGTACCGCTCATGATTAGGGGAATTAACTAGGGACAACATTGAATCCAGATTCGCTTCATGTCAATTTACTTGTCGATCCTGCTATCACTGCCCTGATGAAAGCAGCGGAACGCTGCCTAGATGAAGTTTTCAATCTTGGTTTTGAAATTGGACGGCGCCTTATCGGGCGAACAGGGGATTGGCATGGCATTCTCAATCCCGGCAAGGGGTGTTGCCCCCCGAGCTAGAATTAGGACTTAGTGGAGTGGAAATGAATACCCGCTCTAACGAGAACAGCTTGTCACCACCGGTTTTGATCATCGCTTAAAGAACTGTCACTGGGATTGCCCCAACAGCTCCTCGTACAGCTTGCGATCTTCCTCACCGAAACAGCAGGCAATAATCCGCTCAAATTGCTCCACGTAACGACGCATTTCGGTCAAAGCAATCCCCGCTGCCTGACGCTTGGGATAACCATAAACACCGGTGCTAACGTTGGGGAAGGCAATACTGCTCACCTTGTTGCTCAACGCTAACTCAAACGCATTGCGGTAACATGCGGTAAGCAATTCCGGTTCACCGTGTATCCCGCCGCGCCACACAGGTCCTACGGTATGAATAATCCATTTTGCGGAAAGCCTGAAGCCCGGAGAGATCTTCGCTTCACCCGTTGGACAACCGCCCAACTTTTGATTGTACGCCAGCAATTCTGGGCCAGCAGCTCGATGAATAGCGCCATCCACTCCGCCACCACCCAACAGGGAACTATTGGCGGCATTGACGATGGCATCAACCTTAAGTTGGGTAATATCCCCCCGGATAATTTCGATCATGCCTTTTTCTGCGCCTCCAATTTGCGCGTTCATACGGCGAGACTTATTTCCCAAGCTTCTGAGGCGGCATCGTTTTCGAGTTACTTTACCACCCTCAAACGGGGCTTGGGAGGAGCTGGGTCTGTAGATCTCGGTGGAGGTTGTCCATCATCGTCCGTAAACAGCATTCCCTGGCCATTTTCCCGAGCATAGATGGCTAGCACATGCTCAATCGGCACCATTACGGACATGAGCTTACCATTAAAGCGGGCGTTAAAACTTACCGTTTCATTCCCCAATACCAATCCTCGCACTGCTAACGGCGCGATATTAAGGACTATCCGACTATCCCTCTCATATTGGCGGGGAACTTGAACTTTATCGCTTGACGTATCGACCAGTAAATGAGGTGTGGTGGCATTATCCACCAACCACTGGTACATTGCCCGAATCAGATAAGGCCTGTTAGAAGTCACGTCATACTCACCCGCAATCCAGCCCTCTTTTAAACCTACAGAAACTATTTACGATTTTGTGGGGCAGTACGGCTTATAAGAAACTCTGTAACTATCATCGCATGCGTCTGCCGGGCGCTACTCATGGTCTAAGCTCCAACTCCAGCTCCGATAAGCTTTCGCGAAATGATGGTCGGCTAAAAAGCCGCTCGGCATACTTCTTAATGGGGTTTGCTTTGATTGGCAATTCAATACCATAGCTAGGCAAGCGCCACAAGATTGGGGCGATACTACAATCCACCAAGCTGAACTCATCGCTTAAGAAGAACGGCTTTGCTTTAAATACTTCAACGGATGACAGTAAGCTTTCTCGCATAACCTTGCGAGCCGCCATCGCCTTACGCTCGCTGACTGAATGAATACTGTCCACCAAACTGTACCAGTCTCTTTCAATATGGTGTAGGGCTAGTCTGGATTTTGCGCGCGAAACCGGGTCAACAGGCATCAATGGTGGGTGGGGAAAACGCTCATCTAAATATTCCATAATAACCCGTGCATCATACAGCACCAACTCTCTATCTACCAATGTGGGGACAGAGTTATAAGGATTGAGTTCAGATAGATCCTCTGGCATCGTCTGCGAATCGACATATATGATATCGACGGTGATGTCTTTTTCCGCGAGCACAATCCGCGTCCGGTGGCTCTGAGGACATAAGGCATCTGAATAGAGGGTCATTACTGATCTTCGGCTGGCGATCAGCGCCACAATGAATCTCCTCAAAAGGTTAACATAACATCTATGAATCCGTTTCAACAATCATAAAATACAGCCATAATCCCTTATTAGCACTATTGTGTATAGTGGTACGGATCGCTTTATACTGAGCCCTTGCACATAATATAGCTATTGAACTTCACAACTCGGATTCTTCAAGTTATGAGCTATTCTGAATTGAACTTATTTTTCTTCAAATAGCCCCATAAAAACACAGGCAGTAGTAAGGGAACGGTATCAACTGATGGGAGTAAGGGCGGGCTCGGAGCACAAGGTAGCTTCGAACGACCCGCCCTTAGCTAAGCGGCTGTCACAAGGTTAGTCACTGGGCTTTATAGCCGCGTGACTAAATAGCCTCAATGGACATCTTTCCAATACTCCTTTTTAAGGGCGTAGGCAACCACAAAAAAGAAGACTAGAAATACGATTACCCACACGCCTAACTGCTTGCGCTTTAGTTGAGCCGGCTCACTCAGATATACCAAAAAGTTGGTTAGATCCAATACCGCTCTATCGTACTCCTTGGGCGTCATCTTCCCTGGCTTTACGATTTCCAGTTCCTCCGCCGCTTGATCGTGATCACTCATCGCTTCGCCCGCGTTCTTCCCTTCTTTCTTAACGAGTTGTTGCCAACCTTGAAGTTCCCACAGTACGTTGGGCATTGCCGCGTTAGGCAAAACTAAATTATTTACGCCAAACGGTCTTGAATCATCCAAGTAGAAGGAGCGTAGATAACTATACACCCAATCGGCTCCCCGTGCTCTGGCAACCAGGCTCAGATCAGGTGCTTGAGTGCCGAACCAACCCTTCTCTTCCTGTGCACTCATGGCTACCGTCATTTGATCGTGTATTTTACGACCGGTAAATATAAGGTTGTCCTCCACCTGTTTAGTTGTCAAACCCAGATCTTCCCCTACCCGACTGTATCGGCTATACCTAGCGGAATGGCAACTTAGACAATAGTTAACAAAAAGCCTTGCGCCTCGCTGCAACGACACGGTATTGCTGATATCAACTGCAGCATGATCCAATTGAATATCTTCGGCGGCTGAAACCCGCACCAACGCCGCTGACAGAGGACAACACAAAGCAACCGTGATCAGAATAAGTTTCTTCATCATGATGTCACCCTCTCCGGCACTGGCTGCTCGGCGTTTGCGTTCGTGAAACCCGGCAAGAGAAGTGAAAAAACCAGATACACCACCGGCAACAGCCACGAACTAAATATTAGGCTTGCCTTATCCGCATCGAAGCGCGTCACATCATAGAGGGTAATAATCCCCAGCAAGACAATGAATAGAATGGCAGTAAATTTAATGGTGCGTGGTCGACTCCCGTACCATAACGAAATGAAGAATAAAAAATAGACCTCGGAAAAGCGAACGGCGAGATCACCAAGCAGCGGAGTTGCCGGACTCGTGCCCAGCATTCCCAGAATAATAAATACCACAGCGAACACGACTAAATTGATCTTATGTAATGTACTGCGGTATCGAAGTGATTTCGTTGGGTGCCGATCAATCCACGGCAATACAAATAGTACAGCCACAGCCGACCCCATGGCGAGCACACCTAAGAATGGATCGGGCACCGCACGCAACACGGTATAGAACGGCGTAAAATACCACACCGGCGCGATGTGAACCGGGGTTTTCAAAGGGTCGGCCGGAATAAAATTGGCGTGCTCCAAGAAATAGCCTTTCATCTCCGGTGCGTAAAAAACCACGATAGCAAATACGATTAGAAATACTGCGACGCCGGCGATATCTTTCACTGTATAGTAAGGATGAAACGGAATCCCATCGAGTGGGATTCCGTCAGGCCCTTTTCGCTTTTTAATTTCCACGCCGTCCGGATTATTAGATCCCACCTCATGCAAGGCAAGGATATGGGCGACAACCAACATAAGCAGCACTAACGGTACGGCAGCCACATGAAAAGCAAAGAAACGGTTTAACGTGGCATCTGAAATCACGTAATCACCCCGTATCCATAAAGCGAGATCCGGACCAAAACCTGGGATCGCACCAAATAAATTTACGATAACCTGGGCCCCCCAATAAGACATTTGCCCCCAGGGCAGCAAATATCCCATAAACGCCTCCGCCATCAGGCACAGATAAATAAACATGCCGAAAAGCCAGATCAATTCTCGTGGTTGTTTATACGAACCGTACATCAGCGCCCGAAACATGTGCAGATAAACCACAATGAAAAAAGCCGATGCACCGGTTGAATGGATATAACGGATCAGCCAGCCCCAATCCACATCACGCATGATATATTCCACTGAGCCGAATGCCAGCTGAGCGTCAGGCTTGTAATTCATCGTGAGAAAGATGCCGGAGACGATCTGGATTACCAGTACCAGCAAGGCGAGAGAACCGAAGAAATACCAAAAGTTAAAGTTCTTCGGGGCGTAGTATTTGGAAAGATGTTCCTCCCACATTTGGGTTAGCGGAAAGCGCGCATCCACCCAACCTAATAAATTGGTAAGTACTTTTTGCATCAGGCTGTCTCCTCCGTATCGCCAATCAGCAATTTGGTATCACTGAGGTAGCGGTAAGGCGGTACCTCCAGGTTGGTTGGCGCGGGAACGTTTTTAAAGACTCGACCCGCCAAATCAAACCGTGAACCATGACATGGGCAGAAAAATCCACCTGGCCAATCGGCTCCTAAATCGGGCGCACCCTGCTCGGGACGGTAAGTTGGAGAACAGCCTAAATGGGTGCAGATACCAACCAACACAAGATAATCCGGTTTCATGGAGCGGTAGTAATTTTTAGCGAAAGCCGGCGTTTGAGAAGCGATTTCAGAATATGGATCCCGCAATTTGTCTTTAGGTTCTTCGTATAAGATTTTCAACATTTCTTGGGTCCGGCGAACGATCCATACCGGCTTTCCGCGCCATTCCACACGGATGAGCTGTCCTGGCTCAATCTTACTTATATTCACTTCCACAGGCGCGCCCGCTGCTTGAGAGCGGGCACTGGGCTCCATAGAAGCAAGGAATGGCCACGCCACTGCCACGACCCCCGCGCCACCGACGATTGTCGTAGCCGCGGTAAGCATTCGGCGTCGGCCATAGTCTACGCCATCTTCAGCCATTATTAATCTCCTACCTTTAGGTTTATTATGTTATGGAAACTCGAGTTATAAATCTGGTGGGGCTGGAGAGGCATTACCGCTAAGCCCTTCAACGGGCGTTACCTTTTAGACTATATACGGCTGATCAACCGTCAGTCATGTCCCTTAATCTGGTTAGAATACCCGGGACCACGCGATTAAGGAAACTCAATAGACGCTGCCTGCGCCAAAACTTGGATCGTTACCATCATGGGTATCCACACGAACCGGCACTAATGAATAGTCTAGAAACTTACGGAGTGCGTAAGAAACTAAATAACTTCCGGGATAGGAACAGAAAAGCCCTGACCTGCAACACCTTGAACTATTTTTGTTGATATTCGCCGTGAATCACAGCCCCAAAAACCTTACTAGAATGACGTAACTACCGCCAGAGGTCAAGTTAGAATTTTGTACATCACGCCCCTCCACCTACTTCCCAGATAGTTATATTGAGTAATGCATTGGCATACACAACACGCTCGTTAAGTACCCCCATGGATAGGCCCTTATTGCTTAGCGCAAATACAGCAGGATACTCGATATCTCCCTCAGTTTGGCTGACGAAATGGGTGGCGCGTGGTAGGGTATGTAAACTATGAGCATCATCAAACATACGAATTTTATAGTCAAAGTTATCGTCCTCAGTGTGCTAGCAACCATAGCTTTGATCTTCATTCTACCCTATAACTTGAATCATCGTAGACCTGTAGTGGAAGTGCGCCAAAGCCAGGAGAGCCATTCAGCCACCTCGACTCAAGGACCGATTTCGTACGCTCAAGCGGTGGCGCGTGCCGCACCGGCTGTCGTCAACATCTACACGAGCAAAACCATCGCCCGTAGGTCGCACCACTTTTTTGAGGTACCGGAGTTTGGACAGTTATACGGTGACCCATCGGACAAGCGTAGAAAGTATAATGACACGAGTTTAGGGTCGGGGGTAATCGTTAGCCCGCAGGGCTATGTACTGACCAATAATCATGTCGTTCAAACTTCTGATGGAATTAAAATACTCCTCGTCGACGGCCGCAAGGCCACAGCAAAACTAGTAGGCGCGGATGCCGAAACCGATCTAGCGATTTTAAAGATCGATCTTCCACATCTACCCAGCGCCGTGTTGAGCGGGCACGGTCAACTTCGCGTGGGAGATATCGTGCTCGCTATAGGCAACCCGTTTGGCATGAGCCAAGTCGTTACCCAAGGCATCGTCAGTGCCACTGGGCGCAACCGCTTAGGAATCAATGTAATAGCGGATTTCATCCAAACCGATGCCGCAATCAGTTCCGGCAATTCCGGAGGCGCGCTGATCAACACCAATGGAGAGCTAGTGGGGATCAATACGGCAATATTCTCTAATTCAGCAAGCTCACAGGGTGTTGGATTCGCCATTCCGGCAATGCTAGCTAAAAATATCATGAGTCAGATTGTCGAGAACGGCCGGGTTGTCCGTGGCTGGCTTGGCGTGGAAATTCAGGAACTGTCGCCAGCGCTGGCGGAATCCTTCAACCTGGACTCCACTCAAGGCGTTCTGGTCGCCGGAGTTGCCCGAGAAGGGCCCGCTAGAAATTCCGGAATCGAGGAGGGTGACATCTTGCTCGCTTTAAACGGCCAAGCTATCAAAGACGCCAATTATGCGCTCAGCATGATCGTGGATCTAAAACCGGGGGAATACGCCCACATCAAGGGAATTCATCTAGGCCAGCAGGTTGAATATAAGATTAAGGTAGGGAGCCGTCCCATTTCACGTCACGGCACAAACCCGCCAACCCTTATGTAACCTCCAAAAGCGTCTGTTCGAGGGCCTGAGTAAAAAGCTGATTTTCCTCAGATGTGCCTACAGTGACTCGCAAGCAGTCCTTAAGCAGTCCATGAACAGAGAGATTCTTAATTAAAACTCCGCGTTGTTTCAGCCCTAGGAAGATCGCATCGGCCCTATCCCGTGGAGTCCGAAACAGGATAAAATTGGCTTCACTGGGAAACACGGTTACTCCCGGAAGCGCTGCAAGCCTCGCCGATAACGCCTGCCGGTCTTCGCGGATGCGCACCGCCTGTTGATCAAACATGACCTGGTGCGCCAGCGCAAACTCCACACTAGCTTGAGTTAAGACATTGATGTTATAAGGCAGCCTCACTTTGTTAAATTCGCTCAACCATTCTTGAGGCCCGGTAAGCCACCCGAGTCGCAGACCGGCCAGCCCCATCTTTGAGACAGTACGCATCACTATTAAGTTGGGATGATCTCCCAGGCTGCTGAGAAAACTATCCGAGGCAAAGGGAGCATAGGCTTCATCGACCACCACCAGTCCGGGGGCTTGCATTATGATTTCTTCCATGTGTGTTCGATCCCATAAATTGCCCGTCGGGTTGTTAGGATAGGCGAGAAACAGAACTGCAGGACGATTCCGCTGGATAGATTCCAACATGGCAGACCTATCGAGCTCGAAGTTTTCCGGTTCTAAGGAGACCCCCATATACCGCATCCCCGAGAAGATCGCAATCATTCGATACATCACGAAACTGGGCTCCGGAACTAACACCAGATTATGGGGATCCGCTAGTGTCATGAGAATAATTTGGATCAGTTCATCAGAGCCATTCCCCAAGATAATGCCCTGGTCTTCAGGGATACCGAGTGTAGCACGCAATTTTTGTTTAACCGCGTTCGCCTCCGGATCAGGATAACGGTTCAGTCCCACGCTCCGTAGACATTCCAGCCATTCATTAACAACAGAATCAGGCCACGAGTAAGGATTTTCCATCGCGTCCAGTTTGATAAACTGGGTCGAATCTGGGACATGATAGGGCGAAAGGCTGCGGATTTCTGGCCGCACCCACTGCTCAATTAACGGTATCATTTGTTAGGGCTTCCCATCGTGAATCCGGTATTCCGCCGAGCGCGCATGGGCCGACAAACCTTCACCACGTGCCAATATGCTCGCCGTTTTGCCAAGCGCAGACGCCCTAGCTGGGGAACAAGCCATCAATGTCGAGCGCTTTTGAAAGTCATATACCCCAAGCGGTGATGAAAACCGAGCCGTTCGGGCGGTGGGTAATACATGGTTCGGCCCGGCACAATAGTCACCCAAAGCTTCAGCGGTATCTCGACCTAAAAATAACGCGCCTGCATGCCGAATTTGACTGGCGAGTTCTCGTGGGTGAGCAACGGACAACTCCAGATGCTCTGGCGCGATATAGTTAGCGATCTGCACCGCTTCGTTGAGGTCAACTACCTGGATCAAAGCTCCACGCTCTCCTAGAGCGGTGCGGATAATCTCCGCCCGTGGCAATTGCGGCAATAATCTTTCCATGCTCTGCGCCACCTGATCCAAGTATTTCTCGTCCGGACAGAGCAAAATAGCCTGTGCCGCTTCATCGTGCTCGGCCTGGGAGAAAAGATCCATGGCAATCCAGTCAGGTTCTGTTTTTCCATCGCAGATTACCACGATCTCGGAGGGTCCGGCGATCATATCAATACCGACCTTACCATAGACTAATCGCTTGGCCGTAGCCACATAGATATTTCCTGGGCCAACGATCTTGTCCACGGCCGGGATGGTATTCGTACCATAGGTCAGCGCCGCAATGGCTTGCGCACCTCCAATCGAAAAGACCCTATCAACCCCCGCGATAGCCGCCGCAGCCAATACCAGTTCATTCCGTTCACCACCCGGAGTCGGGACCACCATAACCAAGTTGCTCACACCAGCCACTTTGGCTGGTAAGGCGTTCATTAATACCGAAGAGGGATAGCTCGCCTTTCCTCCCGGCACATATAAACCCACTGCCTCCAACGGCCTAATTTGTTGGCCAAAAAAGGATCCATCATCTTCATAGTACTCCCAGGATTCCAATTTCTGCCGTTTGGCATACTCTCGAATACGCTGGGCAGCGGTTTCTAAGGCTTGCCTTTGCTCCACTGGAATGAGATCCAGCGAAGCCTTTATACACGCCTCGGGAATTTCCAGATCGCTCGCCGCGGGTACCACCAACTGATCCAGTTCCCGGGTATAGGCCAACAACGCCGCATCCCCTTGGCGTTGAACGTCGCGTAAAATCTTTCTTACCGTTTCATAGACTCTGTCTTCCGTTACGTCATCCCAACGTAATAGACCTTCTAAGTGCTGCCAGAAGTTGGCATCCTGCGTATTTAAGCGCCGTATTGTTAGCATATTCATTCCCATCAAGCTTGATTGACACCTCGCTGAACAACTACTGGAGCATCAGCGTTATTGACTGATTCCGGACTTATGACTGGATACGTTGAATCGCTCCACCCAATTGGGATAATTTTTTCTCGATGCGCTCGTATCCCCGGTCGATATGATAAATGCGATCGACCAGCGTCTCCCCTTGAGCGATAAGGCCGGCGATGATCAAACCGGCCGAGGCCCGCAAGTCGGTCGCCATTACCGGCGCACCGGTTAACCGCTCAACGCCTCTTATAAAAGCCGTGTTTCCCGCGATCTGAATATCAGCGCCTAATCGCTGCAACTCAAGCACATGCATGAAACGGTTCTCAAACACCGTCTCAACAACCATTCCAACACCCTCGGCGACGGTATTCAGCGCCATAAACTGCGCTTGCATGTCCGTTGGGAAAGCGGGATAGGGTGCTGTATGCACATTGACCGCCTTTGGTCGCCGGCCGTCCATATCCAGCTCGATCCAGTCTATGCCCGTGCGGATATCCGCTCCGGCCTCGGTGAGTTTAACCAGAACCGAATCCAACATCTGTGGATCGGTGTGCTTGAGTTTAACCCTGCCCCCGGTAATGGCTACGGCCACAAGAAAAGTTCCTGTTTCGATTCTATCCGCCAATACCGTAAATTCGCATCCATGCAGGCTTCTCACGCCTTCTATCCGAATGATCGGTGTGCCGGCTCCCTCCACGTGCCCCCCCATGGCGTTGAGGCAGTCCGCCAGATCCTTCACTTCGGGTTCACACGCCGCATTTTCGATGATCGTCAATCCCTCGGCCAGACACGCCGCCATCATTAGATTTTCTGTCCCCGTTACTGTCACCGTCTCCATGACGAGGTTCGTACCTTTAAGCGCTCGGCAATGAGCGTGAATATAACCCCCTTCCATGCGAATCGTTGCCCCCATCGCTTCCAGTCCCAGCAGATGCAGATTTACGGGTCTAGAGCCAATTGCACACCCACCGGGAAGCGACACAACGGCCTCGCCGTATTTCGCCAATAATGGCCCCAGCACTAATATCGAAGCTCGCATGGTCTTGACCAGTTCATAGGGCGCAAGGTATTTGTCCACCTCGCCGGAATCGATCTCTATATTCTTCTGGCTGTCAAGTCTTAGCGACATCCCCATGCCTTGAAGCAGATTCATCGTAGTGGTCACATCACGAAGGTGGGGTACATTGCTAATTCTCATAGGCCCTTCGGTAAGCAATGCCGCGGCCATAATGGGTAGGACAGCATTTTTAGCCCCCGATATGCTGACTTCCCCCTGCAGGGTATTACCACCTTTGATCAACAGTTTTTCCATGGTGCGAGGATTTTCTTGCGAAAAATATGGCTAAAATGAAATTTTTCCGATATTCAGCGATCTTTAATCGCTACATATCGCAGCAAGTGTTAAAAAAGGACTTATCCTAAGAGCCTATTCCTCAGGGTTGTTCGAACTCTGCAATCGAAGCGAGGAAATACCGGATTGAGGCAAATCAATATCCCAGGCACCGGGCCATTGATCCAATGGATTCCGGCATGGATAGGGTACCACCAAGCAGCGGTCTACCCGGTACCGTAGCATCGCTCATTTGAAGCGAACGATCATTACTCCTTAGAGAAGGTATTGGAAAATCCACCCGAATCGGGCTTATTCGTTGTCGATCAGTTCGAAGTCAAGCAGTACTACTAGCGAGGGGCTTCTACCCCAAAAGGTGCAGCAAAGAATATCCTAGGGAAGTGAGAAACTAAAAAAGAAGCCCTCTGTGGAACTACACTGTTTGTAGGAAGATCAAGTAGCGCCTAACCCCAACAAATCGCCAAGCTTATTGGCCTGTGCCAAAGCAACCAGTTTAGAAGGTACATGTATAAACCGTAGCACTATTGCGCTTTTTTTTGCTAAGCGACTCCAAGCGACGAGTAAAGCTAAGCCCGCGCTATCGACTTTCTCTATCTCCGCTAGATCGATCACCACAGTACTTTTTTCATGAGCCGTGAACATTCGCTGGGACTGCTTCCATAAATCGGGAACACTATCAAAACTCAATTCTCCTTTAAGATTCACTTGGCCATCGCTTGAATCGACTAGATGCACTAGTTTCACGGGGTGCTCTTCCTGACTCTTTAAGGAGGAGGCGCAGCCGATTGCCGATTGGTTGCAGCCAACCGATCGATCAAGGCATCGAGGCTAGTCTGATCGATTTCTCGATTAAACTCCTCACGAAACAGCTGCACCAGACTCAATCCGTTCACTGTAACGTTGTAGGCTTTCCATTGGCCATCGTTGAATCGAAAACTATATTGAACTGGCAGCGGTTTTTTTCCCGGCAAGGCAATTTCAGTATCGACAGTCCAGCGTTTCCCGTCCCGTTCTCCTCTACGGGGAAGCACCGTCACTTGGGTCCCCGCATAGTCCACAAGGTAGCGTGTATAGGTTCGAATGAGCATACCCTGAAATTCAGTTACAAACCGCTCACGTTGTTTGTCTGTTGCACGGCGCCAGTGTGTGCCTAAAGTGAGTTTAGCAAAACTTCTAAAGTCTAGGATAGGCAGTAGAACATCATCCAGCAGATGGTGAACTTTTGAGGGATTCTGCCGAAGTGAATCCCCTTCATGATTAATGATAGACAGCACCTTCTCGGAGGTTCTCTGCACAATGGTGTCAGGGTTTTCTCCCACCGCATCCGCAAACACATAACCGGGCACGGCTAGCACTAGCAAACTAAGCAGTAAGCAAACTCGCCTCATTGCTTTTCAGTCTCTTTTGGTTTGTTTGTAAGATTAACTAACACTTGGCCCACCAACTGTTCAAGTACCATGGCCGATTGGGTGTACTGAATCGTATCGCCGTTTTTCAATACCTCCTCCTCGGCACCCGGTGCAAGCGCCACATACTGTTCGCCCAAAAGCCCGGAGGTGTAGATGCTCGCACTGGTATCCGTGGGGAAATAGTCTTGTGTTGCGTTGATTGTCATACTGACTTCCGCCTGATATTTCTCGGGATCGTAATGTATCGCTGAAACCCTCCCAACCCGAACGCCGGATACGGTAACCGGTGAACGGACTTTCAATCCCCCAATATTCTGAAAATAAGCCTTTAGCTCGTAGCCATCTGAGTCAGTAAGTGTGCTGAGATTACTCACACGCATAGCAAGCATAAACAGGGCAGCAAATCCGGCGGCGACAAAGATTCCCACCATAATTTCTATCGTTCGGGTTGTCATGGTTACCCCTTAGTAGCCCCACTCAAAGTTGAACAGCATGTCCTTGTATGAACCTTGTTATGGTAAAGCGTTATTCGCACATCGTTTATCGGCTTAGTAATAAAATAAATTCGCAGGTTAGGGTATTGATTTTCTGGTTAATTTAAGCTTTTCACCTAGCGAGAGTTCTTTGCCCAAATTAATCTCACACAGACGGCTGTTTCATTAATCACCAAACATTAACGCCGTCAGGATAAAGTCCAGCCCCAATACCGAAAGCGAAGTGGTTACCACAGTACGGGTGGTGGCGCGGCTAACGCCCTCGGAAGTCGGTATAGCATCATAGCCTTCATACACAGCAATCCAGGTCGCTATAAGGCCAAAGCCTAGACTCTTGATCACACCATTGAACACATCATCGTATAAGTCGACCTGGGCCTGCATTTGTGACCAGAATGCTCCAGCGTCAACGCCCAATAGTCCCACGCCGACAAAATAGCCTCCCATTACACCAACGGCGCTAAAAATGGCTGCCAATAGTGGTAAGGAAATGATACCGGCGAGGAACCGAGGTGCAACCACCCGCTTGATCGGATCAACCGCCATCATCTCCATACCGGATAGCTGTTCCGTGGCTTTCATCAAGCCGATTTCGGCCGTCAGTGCCGACCCTGCCCGGCCTGCAAATAACAATGCTGAGACTACAGGCCCGAGTTCGCGCACCAAAGAAAGGGCAACGGCCACTCCCAGGGATTCCTCAGCGCCAAACTTTACTAAGGTCACATAGCCCTGAAGTCCGAGCACCATCCCCACGAACAAACCGGACACCAGAATGATCAGGATGGACAGCACCCCCACAGAGTAAATTTCGCGCACCACCAATCCAAAACGCGGCACCAGACCAGGAATAGCGGAAATCACCCGTAATAAAAAGATATGCCCCCGGCCCAGCCGCTCGAATTTATACAGACCCCAAGCGCCTAATTTTTGTAAAGCTCTCAGCACTAGCGCGTATCCGTCATTAGATTTTCATAGTAATCAGAAGAAGGGTAGTGAAACGGCACCGGCCCGTCCGGTAAGCCTTGTAGAAACTGTTGTACCCAGTTGGAGGCGCTAGTGCTCAACATCTCCGGTGTCCCCGAATCGATAACCCGCCCATCGGATATCACATAGATGTAGTCGGCAATCTTCATGGTTTCCGTTACATCATGGGACACTACAATGCTGGTCAATCCCAATGTTTCATTCAATTGCCGGATCAGTTTGACAATAGTTGCTTTGGTGATCGGGTCTAGACCGGTAAACGGCTCATCGTACATGATCATCATCGGATCGAATACCATTGCTCTGGCTAACGCCACTCGCCTAGCCATGCCCCCCGATAATTCGCTCGGCATCAAGTTCCACGTTCCCCGCAATCCTACTGCTTCTAGTTTGATTAACACTAGATCCCGAATGATCTGTTCTGGCAACTGCGTATGCTCTCGCAGAGGAAACGCGACGTTTTCAAATACACTGAGGTCTGTCAGCAGCGCCCCACCTTGGAACAACATACCCATACGCCGGCGCATTCGGTAGAGTTCCCTCCGACTCAGCTCGTGAACCGCCTTGCCTTCGACCCGGACAGCGCCTCGACCAGGACGTAATTGGCCACCAATCAATTTGAGCAATGTGGTCTTACCCGTGCCGCTAGGTCCCATGAGCCCGGTTACGCATCCCTCTGGAATATCGAGGTTTAAGCCATCGAAAATCTTCCGAGTACCCCGGTTAAAATGTAAATCTTGAATATTTACTAGCGTCGCGCTGTCATTTAGAGGACTGATGATGGCACCTTATTAATTAGTTAGGTTACAGTGATCCCCACTTTGATTCTCTCCGGAGCAAATGCCGTTACGCGTTAACGCTCCCTAGCAGCAAGGATTGTTATACCATGTGGCTGATAGTAGCCATAGATTAACAATGACGAGCAACAACTTACATCCTTAACAATTTCTCTTCAAGTAACTCCCTACAGCAGCTTGTGCCCCGACTAGGCCACACCTAATCACAACTTCTAAACTGATTACCTTATTAGGTTCAACCGCTCTAGGCAGTCTTGAATGAATAATCTGGGCAACGAATGTATCTACCACAGGCAACCTGCTCAATACCCTACGTAGCATGACCCATCAAATGAGTGATTATGACGGCGTTGCGCAAGATAGTAAAATCACCCTCCGCAAATAGAATGCTATCATTACAGCCTTTAAGAGGATACCACTACGCGCTGTGAGTCAACACGCAATGGTATTCATTCGCATACGACGTCAGCCGCTATTCTCGTGGCAGATCATCGGGATAGTATTCGCCACGCCATCCATCCTGATCCCAACTTACCGCATTTAAACACTATCGTGCTGTTGCCATTTCACGTAAACCAAGTAAACTCGAACAATCTGAAATAAATTTTTTCAAACCGCTTTGAAATAAATTTCATTGGCAACTTACCCGTTTATTCAGATAGACATTTAGCATCAGATGCTGTTCCAGAAAACCATCTATACCACACCAATAACCAAGAAGACGCCGGACATTCAATGGAGTTCCACGAATCTAAGCTGCGTACACTTGCCTTAGCGGTAATCGATACTGAAGCTGCGGCCATCACTCGGCTGAAAGACAGCATAGATTCTAATTTTCTCCTTGCCTGCCGGTACATGCTTCAATGCGAGGGACGCATCGTAGTAACTGGCATGGGGAAATCCGGACATATCGGCGGAAAGATTGCCGCCACCCTAGCCAGTACGGGGACTCCGGCATTCTTCGTTCATCCTGGCGAAGCTAGTCATGGCGACTTGGGAATGATCACTGCCAAAGATGTGGTAATCGCCATGTCAAACTCTGGAGAGACCAGCGAATTACTTATGATTGTGCCGTTGATTCATCGTCTAGGCGTACCGTTGATAACCCTCATAGGGAACCTGCAATCCAGCTTGGCTAAAGAGGCCACAGTGAATATCGATGTCAGCGTAGAAAAAGAAGCGTGTCCTTTAGGGTTAGCGCCTACGGCTAGCACAACAGCTGCATTGGTGATGGGTGACGCACTGGCGATTGCCTTGTTAGAGGCCAAAGGCTTCAGCGCTGAGGATTTCGCCCGTTCCCATCCCGGCGGACGGCTAGGACGACGTCTACTCTTACACGTGAAGGATATCATGCGAAAGGATGACCGAATACCCGCCGTTACCAAACATACTCTTCTAAAAGATGCCTTGGTAGAAATCACCCAGAAGGGGCTAGGGATGACTACCATTGTGGACGAAAGCAACCGTGTCATTGGGATTTTTACCGATGGTGATCTACGCCGCACTCTGGACAAGGTGATTGACATTCACTCAACCCCGATTCATGAAGTAATGACAGCACATTGCAAAACAATTACCCCAATGCAGTTAGCCGTTGACGCTGTTAAACTGATGGAAGATTTTAAGGTTAATGCACTCCCGGTCGTGGATACTCAAGGCAAGCTTATCGGTGCACTAAACATGCACGATTTACTCTTAGCGGGAGTGGTCTAACGGGGTTTCAATGTTGGACGTATCAACCAAAGCTAAGCGTATCAAACTGGTAGTCTTTGACGTAGACGGTGTGCTAACAAGCGGTGGAATCTCGATCGGTGACGATGGCCAGGAATACAAGACATTTAATACTCAAGATGGTCTGGGCTTGCGAATGTTGCAAACCAGTGGCATCCAGGTAGCGATCATTACCGGCCGAACATCCAAAGTTGTGGAGTACCGCATGACGGATTTGGGCATTCAATATGTGTATCAGGGTCGGCGGGACAAACGCTCTGCATTGAGAGAGCTTCTTGATCGGTTGTCGATCATTCCCGAAGATACCGCTTATGTAGGTGATGATATCATCGATCTACCCGTACTTACCCAGGTTGGATTCGCCATTTGTGTGGCCAACGCGCACCCTCTTGTCCGACCTCACGTACACTGGATCACCAAAAAACGGGGAGGCTACGGCGCGGTAAGAGAAGTCTGTGACATGATTCTGAATGCGCAAGGTTTATTAGACGGTTTGGTGCAAAAATATCTTGCCCAACCCTAGGGAATGGCCAGTCTCAGCAGCCTAAACTAGACAGTGGGGATTTGTGCATCCGCCAGAAAACCCAATGATAATATCCAGGCATCTAATTTTTCTTCTAGTTTTTTTAGCAGCAGTGAGTTCGTTGCCAGCAAAATTCGGACTCGCCGATGAGATCAAGCAGTCCAATAACAATGAGCAACCCTTACACGTAGAAGCAGACACTGCAGAATTTGATGATAAGACAGGTATCAGCGTCTACCGTGGTAAAGTTCGCGTTACACAGGGCAACATGCTGTTAACTGGAGATCATGTAACCGTCGTAGCCCCCCACCGCAGGTTAGAAAAAATCATATCCAGAGGCGAACCAAGCACTTTTCATCAAACCACGAGCGATGGAGAGCCACTCGATGCGCAAGCCGAATATATGGAATACAACGCCAAAATCAAGAAAATCACCCTACTGAAAAAAGCATCCCTCCATCAGGGCAAGAACTCTTTCTCTAGTGAACGTATCGAGTATCAAATACTCACCAAAGTCGTGGACGCAGGCGACCCCAAGGGCGGGGAT
The DNA here is from genome assembly GCA_963731655.1 of uncultured Gammaproteobacteria bacterium. GTDB lineage: Bacteria > Pseudomonadota > Gammaproteobacteria > JAAEPA01 > JAAEPA01 > CAVSWL01. The sequence continues at coordinate 221,350 of CAVSWL010000007.1, forward strand.
CGTGTCCAAATGACAATCTCACCCAACACTATCGATCTCAATCAGTAATTGGTCCCAACTCATGAGCGTGCTCTCCGCTCAAAGCTTAGAAAAAAGTATTAAAAAACGTCAAGTAGTCCATGACGTCTCCTTACGTGTGGAAAGTGCCGAGGTTGTTGGCCTATTAGGCCCAAATGGAGCTGGCAAAACCACTTGCTTTTACCTTTTAGTGGGTTTGATACCCTGCGACCGCGGCGAAATTAAACTGGACGGTCGATCGATTACGTCATTACCCATGTACGCTCGCGCACGTCTCGGCCTGGGTTATTTACCACAAGAACCTTCTGTGTTCCGTAAACTTTCAGTGGCCGACAATATACTGGCAGTACTCCAGACCTGTCCCCAATTTCAACTGAGTCAACAGCGAGACAAGCTCGAGCAATTACTTGAGGAATTTCAGATCGAACACATCCGCAATAGCCTAGGTATCAGTCTTTCAGGTGGAGAGCGCCGCCGCGTGGAAATAGCACGGGCCTTGGCTTTAGAACCGGCCTTCATTTTATTGGACGAACCATTTGCTGGTGTTGATCCCATCTCCGTATTGGAGATTCAAGACATAATTGCCCAATTGAAATCGCGTGGGATCGGTATATTGATTACAGACCACAACGTGCGGGAAACCCTAAGCATCTGTGGACGGGCTTACATTCTTAGTAATGGCAACGTAATTGCCAAAGGTTCCCCAGAGCAAATTCTGGGTGATCAACAGGTACGCGATGTCTATTTGGGAAAAAACTTCACTTTGTAAACTTGCGCACACCACTCCCAACTCAATGAATCTAAGCCGATACTTCACCTATTTATTACTTCAGTCCTACCACCCGTTCTGGTCGGGCCTGATTGATACCCAAAAAAGCGCCGGGGTCGCCCGGAACTTAGTATTACTCCTCGACGCACGCCAATTCGACCAGATCGCCAATAGATACAGTTTCTCCGCCCCTTAAATCCCCTTGAGGGTTACTCTGTACCGGTAAAAGTGACATATTGCGATTAACGCGTACCGATTTGCCAAGCCGGGAACAATATACTATCTAAAATATTGCTCCAATCATCCTATTCGTAGTGGGCTAATTATTATTATCGATGGCATCTACTCGACGCCTTGACCTATAATCAGCATTATAAGGGTGAGAATAATAGGCCGGTCGGCAAGCTACCCAAAGAGAGGCGAACAATCAACGTTTCTCAATAATGGCTTACGGAAAATCTACAGTCAAATGAGGAGATCCATTCCGCAATGGCGGAATACCCTGTAATTAATGCTAAAACCATCTATTCAACTGCGAATTGGTCAACATCTGACCATGACTCCACAACTGCAACAAGCCATCCGCTTGCTGCAGCTTTCAACATTTGAACTTCAAACGGAAATCCAGCAGAGTCTAGAAAGCAATCCCATGCTCGAGAAGCTGGAAGGTGACGGCGAATTTGATGGTAAGATCGACCCAGAGGAAACCGCCGAGTCTTTTCAGTCAGAGGACTACCCAGCGGAAGCTGAGCCTGCACCTTCCGCTGAAGCACAGATAGAAATGGATGCTGGACATGACGAGCTTCCAGTGGACACCCGATGGGAGGATATCTACGATTCGCCAAATCCTTATGCAGGTTCATCTGAAGAGGGGGATAGAGACTTATTCGAGAACCAGAGCTCTACCCAGGAATCGTTGCAAGAACATCTGTTATGGCAGATGCGCTTGGTCAACATGAGCGAAACAGACCAAACCATCGCTATGGCCATCATTGATGCCATCGACGAGGACGGCTACCTTAGGGAAACCGTTGAGTCAATACATGCCAATCTTGTGCTGGATTTAGACATTGAACCTGATGAAGTAGAGGCTGTTCTACACTTGATCCAACATTTAGACCCGGTAGGATCAGGGGCACGTGATCTTTCCGAGTGCTTGAGGGTGCAATTACAACAATATTCGGACCAAACTCCCTACCTAGACGCAGCAAAGCTTATAGTAGACAAGTATCTAGACTTGCTCGCGGGACGCAATTATAAACAGCTTACTAAACGGACTAAATTGTCCGAAACAGAACTGCAGCACGCCATTGATTTAATCCAAACGCTCAACCCTCGACCGGGGGGACAACTAAGCAGCCAGTTACCGGAATATATCATCCCAGATGTTACCGTGGTCAAAAAAGAAGGTCGATGGCGAGTGGAACTCAATCCCGAAGTAGCACCCCGACTACGCATCAATCACCTCTATGCAGACATGATAAAACGCTCTGATCATAGTGATGACAACAAGTATCTACGCGGGCAGCTGCAAGAAGCTCGCTGGTTTATAAAGAGCTTGCAAAGTCGCAATGAAACTCTGCTAAGGGTAGCAACAGCGATAGTAGCGCACCAGCGCGGTTTTCTGGAATACGGCGAAGAGGCGATGAAGCCACTCGTGCTCAAGGATATCGCTGAACAGCTAGAAATGCATGAATCCACGATTTCCAGAGTAACAACCCAAAAATATATGCATACCCCCAAAGGCATATACGAGTTTAAATATTTCTTTTCCAGCCATGTTGGAACCACAGACGGTGGCGTTTGTTCAGCCACGGCCATTCGCGCCATGATAAAAAAACTGATCACAGAGGAGTCCCCAACCAAGCCGTTAAGTGACAATAATCTTGCTAAGACGCTTGTTGCTAAAGGAATTAATGTCGCGCGCCGGACGGTAGCAAAATATCGCGAAGCGATGAACATTCCCCCGTCCAACGAACGCAAACGCCTCTCTTAACGACCGACGTTAGATCATCCCAACGTCCTAAACCCGATAGAGACCATTAACGTATTTCAACCAGCGAGACATTACCAGCAGCTAAAGGAGCATAAATATGCAAATCAACCTTACTGGACATCATGTTGATATTACATCGGCGCTGCGTAATTATGTCCACGAAAAATTTGAACGGCTCGAACGCCATTTCACCCATGTGATCGATGCCCATGTTATCCTTACAGTTGAGAAGTTGCGGCATAAAGCCGAAGCCTCGATGGTTGTCAGCGGAAATAAACTATTTGCCGATGCAGTGGAAGCTGATATGTATGCTGCAATCGATGGTCTGGTGGACAAATTGGACCGTCAAATCGTCAGGCATAAAGAAAAAATTAAGGACCATCACCGGAATCAAGGGTCGCACCGTAATTTAACTTAAAGACTCTATCAAATTTCGCTATGTTAATCGCCGACCTGCTATCACTTGAACGGATTATCCTGGAAACGAACATAAGCAGTAAAAAGCGTTCTCTGGAGTTACTCAGCAAATATTTAGCCAAGTCCATCCCCGCACTTACCGACACTGAGATATTCGAACGTCTGATCACTCGCGAACGACTAGGAAGCACCGGTCTGGGACATGGCGTGGCGATTCCACACACGCGCACCACTGGTGTCGATAACGCTATTGGTGCTATCTTAAAACTCCAAAATGGCGTCGATTATGATGCCATTGATCAGCAACCAGTCTATTTTTTGTTCGCGCTGTTGGTGCCTGAGAATTCTACTGAACAGCACCTCGAGCTACTCTCGCAGCTCGCTGAAATGTTTTCAGATGAACGGATTCTTAAGAGACTCCAAGATGCACAAACAGCGGAACGTATTTTGACTATATTTGCCGAGGAAGCTCCCAGCCACGCAGCCTAGCGAGCATTATTCTTCTCAAATTGCACTTGCATCTTAAATCATACTTATGCAGGCGTAATCTACGGTAGGCTGGCTAACGATAAAAAAGCCCAAAAGGCGTCTAGATTGGTAATATGATTCAACAGTTCGCGTAAAACTATTCGGGCTGTCTGATGCTCTTTCCATGGTGTGATACGACCTTATGCAACCTTTTTCAGGCTAACTGAATTCAATATTAAATAAAGATTTAGAGATGTTAAAAGAACCTTAGCATACAGTATCACTGAATAGTTAGATATCCGATCAATTATCAAGAGATTAGAACGTGGATAGAATTTATGATTGACGGGCAAGGGTTTGATAAGCAAGGATACTTCTGCTAAATGAACACATTGCTCACTGTCCAGGACCTCTACGAAGAAAACAGTAAACGTCTTGGCCTGCAATGGGTTGCAGGCCGCGAGGGAGCACGGCGGAATTTCACCAAACGCAATACAGCGAGTAATAGTCCAATTGTTGTCGGTTATTTTAATCTCATCCATCCCACTCAAGCACAAGTACTCGGTGAAACTGAACTTAACTATATCAACAATCTAAAGGGTGATTTGCTACAAGATGCCTGCAAGCTACTGTTTGAAGGGAAATCCATCGTCTTAATTATAGCTGACAGCTTAAGTCCGCCCGCAGTGTTTGCTGAATTGGCAGATCATTACAAAATCGCACTGCTACAGTCCTCTGTATCCAGTTACGAGCTCTTAATTAGCTTACGCTATTTTTTTGCCCAGAAATTGGTTGAGCGAACAAGTCTACACGGCGTTTTTCTTGAAGTGCTAAGCATGGGAGTGCTGTTAACGGGAGAAAGCGGTACGGGTAAAAGTGAACTTGCGCTTGAGCTGCTCAGTAGAGGCCATCGCTTAATCGCCGATGATGCACCAGAATTCGCGCGAACAGCTCCTGATATTATTTATGGATCCTGCCCTCCCTTACTACAAGATTTTCTGGAAGTACGCGGTTTGGGAGTACTCAACATACGCGCGATGTATGGGGATAGTGTGATCAAGCATGGGAAATATCTACGTCTCATTATTCACCTCACTCCCTTATCCAGCGACGAAGCGCTATCTCAAGATCGACTCCAAATCGAGCAGAACGTACGCAATATCCTCGGAGTAGATGTCCCTACATTCTCCTTACCTGTGGCCCCCGGCCGTAACCTAGCTGTACTGGTGGAGGCGGCCGTACGGAATCACCTGCTGCGATTAAATGGGTACAATGCCAGCGAGGATATCGTGACTCGCCTTGACGCGTGATGGAATCAGATCTAGACCAAACGGTCCTTTTTTCAATTTGGCGTCCATAAATTTCTAGCAGAGTTCGCTTTACGTCTATCCCCAGTTATACAGACACATACCACCTGCCAGTGAGTCGAAAATCGTATAAAAGTATTACTGGCACAAATCTACAAAGCTAATACCGGTCAAGCTCAAGCACTGATTCGCAATAGTTAAAATCTACTAGATCTCATACCCATCATGAAATTAGTCATTGTAAGTGGCTTATCGGGCTCAGGGAAAACAGTAACGCTACACACGCTTGAGGATGAAGAATTCTATTGTGTTGATAATCTTCATTTCGATTTACTGAGCGCATTGATAAAACACCTGACGAGCCCTGAATATGAATGCTACGATAAAGCTGCAATTGGAATCGATGCTCGCAACTGCCCACACAGATTGGAGATATTTCCAGGATTCCTAGAAAGACTTAGAGCCGAGGGCATTGACGTGACCATCCTGTTTCTACAAGCCGATGAGGAGGTATTAATTAAGCGCTTCAGCGAAACTCGCCGTAAACACCCCCTAACTCATCAAGGCTTACCTCTAATAGAAGCCCTTCGGCACGAACGAGCAATGCTCAGTATGGTGAGTTCTTGCGCAGATATCATCATCGATACGACACAGACCAATACCCATGAGCTCAGGGCAATGATTAAGAAAAAGATCTGCGTTCAGGCTAGCACTGGGCTCACGATACTCTTTCAGTCGTTTGGCTATAAAGACGGAGTTCCTACAGACTCAGACTACGTATTCGACATCCGCTGCTTGCCAAACCCCTACTGGATATTCAAGCTGCGGAGCCTTACTGGCCAGGACGCGGACGTCATTGACTATCTACACGCCCAGGAATCCGTAGAACAGATGTATACTAGTCTACGTGATTTTATAGAAAAATGGGTTCCTTACTTTGAAGCCGATAACCGTAGTTACCTGAGCATTTCCATCGGTTGCACAGGTGGTCAACACCGCTCTGTATATATGGCTGAAAGGCTGGCCCGTCATTTTGAGAAATCCAGCCGATCAAGCGTATCCATTAGGCATAGAGAATTGGAGAATCGCCTACCCTACTGACTTGTTTCCCAGTATTCCTCAACACCGCCAAGTCTGTTCCTGGAAGTCTTGCCGACTTAAGAAGGCTGATGGGGACCCACATTGAAGCCAGAGCTGAGCCGATTTCGCGATCTCACAGGACGTGACAACAAGGCAGTTACACCCATTGCTTCCTCCCTTTGCATCAGAAGGCCAAGTAGTCTCCGGCGATAAGCGAAGCTGATAGCCACTCATGGCGCTAAACTGGCTGGAAACCGAATGTCCCGGTAAACAGAACCTGCTTCAAACAGATTTTCCGTGAAATGAGCCATGCAATCTATCAGGTTTTCTGGGTGTTCGGTTGACTACATGTGCAGTCACCGACGCCTTTAGTTTTCCAAATTTTCGGGTAATTTTTTTATGAATCATGTTCAAGGGTAACTTGGAAGTGAATGGCGTGCGGCTTCCAGCCGAATACGGTAATCTCACGAGTATTCAATCCTGTCAAAGTATTCTACTAAGCGTGTTCCTTGAATTGGTCATATCGATCCTAGCGAGTTGTTGCATTACAATATGGTCGATACTTCCATGGCGTTCTCGATTATTATCAACGCACTTTGATTAACAACGGTTTTATGACGTTAAACAAAAGCTTATTGGCCCATACTTAGAGTTAAGTAAAATCCATACCATGTCCGTAGGGTTACTTATCATTACTCATGGCCGTATCGGCGACGAGTTACTGGAAACTGCCAAATCTGTGCTGGGAGTGTGTCCATTGCAAACGGCTTCTCTCATGGTGACTCAATCTTGTGATCCAGAGCTATTAGCAAATCGTGCAACGTCGACTTGTAGCGCACTTGATCAGGGAGATGGGGTGTTAGTGCTCACGGATATGTATGGTTCGACGCCCAGCAATATTGCCAATCGATTGTTGGAAAGGTCTCAAATTCAAGTTATTGCTGGTATTAACTTACCAATGCTTGTGCGGGTATTGAACTACCCCAGCCTCAACTTACATGAACTGGTCAATAAAGCCTTAAGTGGTGGACACGATGGGATATTACTGTGTGAAGACAAAGAATGAATCGCAATAACTCATGGTAAGGAAAGAAATCACCATAGCTAACAAGCTGGGAATGCATGCACGCGCCGCTGCTAAATTCGTCAGTCTAGCGTCCTCATTTTCCAGTCACATCGAGCTGGAAAAAGGACATCGTAAGGTCAATGGCAAAAGCATCATGGGCGTAATGATGCTAGCGGCTAGCAAAGGAACGACCATAACCCTTTACACCGATGGATCCGACGAATCCGAGGCAGCCGATCGATTAGTCCAATTAATTAACGATCGTTTTGGAGAGAACGAATAGGTGCCGAACGACAGCCAACCTAAAACAACTCTTAGCTTTTAGAAATAGGGACTGACCCGCCCCTAGTAGCACTGCACACTTGGGCAAAAGGATGAAACATTCAAGTTCTAGGAATTGAATAGGTCTATCTTTAGGCCCGAATCAACCGATTTGAGAGGAGCTAAACATATTAGTTGTGATCTAGATGATCAGCCTTTCCTCAGTTCGTGTTGCTGATTCTCAGCTTTATTCTAGCTAGATGCCTATTCGCAATTAGGTTTTAGGTAGCGTTACGCCTGTCTGGCCTTGATACTTGCCGCCACGCTCCTTATAGGAAATTTCACAAAGCTCATCAGATTCCAAAAATATCATTTGTGCAATTCCCTCATTAGCGTAGATCTTGGCCGGCAGGGGCGTAGTATTAGAGAACTCTAAAGTCACATGCCCCTCCCACTCAGGCTCAAGTGGGGTAACATTAACAATAATGCCACAACGGGCGTAAGTAGATTTTCCTAAGCAGATGGTCAATATGTTGCGTGGAATGCGAAAATATTCCACAGTGCTAGCCAACGCAAACGAGTTGGGCGGAATCATACAGACATCAGAGTTCACATTGACAAAGCTCTCCTCATCAAATGCCTTGGGATCAACGATGGCGGAATTAATATTAGTGAAAATCTTAAACTCGTTTGCGCAACGCACATCGTAGCCGTAGCTTGAGGTGCCATAGGAAACGATACGCTGGGCCGCATTTTTTCTAACCTGTGATGGTTCAAACGGTTCAATCATCTTGTGTTCCGCAGCCATTCGGCGGATCCATTTATCTGATTTTACGCTCAATTGATCTAGTCTCGATGTTTAATATGCGTATAGTGGATAACTGGAGCGGAACCGATCCGTTCCGAGTAAAGGCCGGGTAACACACTGCTGAACACACTCGCATACTCCAATTGACTGCGCCTTATAATTAATTGTTTTGTATTACAATTTTTGGGAACTTCGCACTAAAATCCTTCGCCTTGGCGGCCAGTTTACCTGCCGTCTTGCGGGCAATTTCTCGATAGATTTCGCTTATACGGCTATCCGGCATAGCCACAACGGTAGGCTCGCCACCATCGGCCTGTTCACGAATGCGGATATCCAGCGGCAACTGTCCAAGCACATCGACTCCGCTTTCCTCCGCCAGGCGGTTCGCGCCCCCTTCGCCAAATATATGTTCTTCGTGGCCACATTGGCTACAGATATGCAAGCTCATGTTTTCTACGATACCGAGAACGGGCACCTCAACTTTCTCAAACATCTTTAGCCCCTTTCGCGCATCCAACAACGCAATATCCTGAGGAGTGGTCACAATTACCGCACCGCTCACTGGAATTTTTTGAGCGAGAGTGAGCTGGATATCTCCCGTTCCTGGAGGTAAATCGACCACCATATAATCCAGATTTCGCCAGCGAGTATCATTCAGTAGTTGTTCTAAAGCCTGAGTAACCATAGGTCCCCGCCAGATCATTGGGGTTTCCTCGTCGATCAAGAATCCAATCGACATGGCTTGCAACCCCATGCTTTCCATAGGTTCCAGGCTCTTACCGTCACTGGACTGCGGCTGACCAGACACGCCCAACATACGAGGTTGACTCGGCCCATAGATATCCGCATCCATTATTCCCACGATGGCTCCCTCAGCCGAGAGCGCCAGCGCCAAATTAACGGCTGTAGTGGACTTGCCTACGCCACCTTTCCCAGAGGCTACCGCAATAACGTTCTTGATATTCTCCATGGGCTTTAGGTTTTTTTGCACCGAATGAGCCTCGATCTTCCAGGATACATCCACCTCCGCCTGGCTAATGCCTTCGATCGTTTCAACTTTAGCCTTCAAGTCTGCAGCCATTCGTTCCTTGATACCCTTGGCTGGATAGCCGACAACCACGTTGATAGCCACTCGGCTACCCTCAATCTGAATATCCTTTACTGCGTTGCTGGCAATCAGGTTCTTCCCAACATAAGGATCATCATAAGACTGCAAAATCGTTTCAACTTGTTCTTTACTTACTTCTGGCATTCTTGGCACTCCTCAATAACGATCATTTCACGTCCCCGGACAAGGGATTGCATTAGTAACTGACTATATACCATGCCAACCATCACAAAAAAACTTCACATTAGGGGGGGGCTCTGTCATCAGGCGGATGATAAGATCATTCTCATCTTGTGTAATAATCTTCTTTCCGCTTAGCACCAGGCGCATTGCGACGTTACAACCGCTTGCAATAAAATGAACCGAATCAGTGCTGAGGGGCCTTGTACGCCTTATCTCTAAGGATTCGCTCTCTCCAAATTACAATTTGCCCTAACTCGTCCATAGTTGACTATGCTCACACATTACCATGAGTGAAACAATGAAACGAAAACTGGTCATAACCAGCGCCCTGCCCTATGCCAATGGACCGATACATTTAGGTCATCTAGTTGAGTACATCCAGACGGATATTTGGGTTCGTTTTCAGAAAATGCATGGCCACGATTGTGTATATGTCTGTGCGGACGATGCACATGGTACACCGATCATGCTCAAAGCTCGCGAAGAGAACCTTGCTCCAGAACAACTCATCGCTCGGGTTGGCGAGCAACATCGACGAGACTTCGCGGAGTTTCTGGTGAATTTCGACAATTACCATTCGACTCATTCCGAAGAAAACCGGCACTATGCTGAATTAATCTACGAACGACTCAAAGCCGCAGGCCACATCACCAGCCAAACGGTCATCGATCTTTATGACCCACAAGAGCAGATGTTCTTACCAGACCGCTTTATCAAAGGAGAGTGCCCACGCTGTGGCGCAGTCGATCAGTATGGAGACTCATGCGAAGTGTGCGGAGCTACTTATACACCCGCGGAGCTAAAAAATCCTCGCTCAGCTATCAGCGGCGCCATTCCGGAAGAACGAGAAAACTTGCATTATTTCTTTGAACTCGCGCACTTCGAGTCTGTATTACGAGCATGGGCAGACGCGGGACATATCCAGAAATCCATTGCGCGAAAACTCGATGAATGGTTCAACGTTGGATTACGAGCGTGGGACATTTCCCGGGATGCACCCTATTGGGGTTTCGAAATTCCGGATGCGCCGGGTAAATATTTTTATGTCTGGTTAGATGCGCCAATTGGGTATATGGCAAGTTATCAACAGTATTGCGATCAAAAAGGGCTGAATTTCGAAGATGTCTGGGGAACGGATAGCCAAGCAGAACTTTATCATTTTATCGGTAAAGACATCGCCTATTTCCACACGTTATTTTGGCCAGCCATGCTGGATGGTTCAGGCTTTCGCAAACCGTCTGCCGTGTATTGTCATGGTTTTTTAACCGTGAATGGCAAGAAAATGTCCAAGTCCAGAGGTACTTTTATCAAGGCTCGGACCTATCTCGAGCACTTAGATCCAGAATACCTGCGTTACTACCTTGCCGCCAAGTTAAGCGCGGGGATTGAGGACATTGACCTCAACTTCAAGGATTTTGTATTGCGTGTCAACAGTGATCTAGTCGGAAAAGTAGTTAACATCGCCAGCCGCTGTGCCGGATTTATCAATAAACGCTTTGCCGACCAGCTTGCGCCCACCTTAGCGGATCCCGAACTCTATCAAGAATTTTGCTACGCCGCCGACGCCATCGGCAAACACTATGAGGCTCGGGAATTCGGCCATGCCATGCGGGAGATCATGGCACTTGCGGATCGCGCAAATCAGTATATTGACGACAAAAAACCTTGGCAATTGAGTAAACAGATCAATCAGCAACCTCAGGTCCAAGCCGTTTGCACGATGGGGCTCAATCTATTTCGTATATTGATCATCTATCTCAAACCGGTGCTGCCCCACTTAGCGCGTAAAACCGAGCAATTTATGAATATTGGACCTTTAAGCTGGGAGCACATTCCCGCACCGCTTACCGATCACCATATCAATGTCTTTAAACCGTTGATGAACCGAGTCGAGCAAAAGCAGATCGATGCCCTCATCCACGCCTCACAAGAACATCTGGCTGATTCCGATCACTTACCTCAAAGTGAACAGGCTGTCGATCCGGTGAAGGACACAATTAACTATAACGATTTTGTCAAAATGGATCTGCGTGTCGCCAAGATCATCGATGCCGAGCCCGTGGCGGGTGCCGATAAATTACTTAAATTGACTTTAGATATAGGAAGCGAGACTCGACAAATCTTCGCTGGGATCAAAACCGCTTATCAACCCGATGCGCTAAAGGGCCGTCTCACCGTGGTGCTTGCCAACCTCGCGGCCCGTAAAATGCGCTTCGGAATCTCCGAAGGCATGGTGTTGGCCGCAGGGCCCGGTGGAAAAGACATCTTTCTAATAGCACCGGATACGGGGGCTAAACCAGGTATGCCAGTGACTTAGAAACACTGTTGACCCCTGATGAATCACACGCGCAGCTCGGTGTCTGCTGCTTTCATCAGTACCAGCGCATTACCCTGTTCGTCTACGGTATGCAGTATGATCGGCCGCCGCCACACTCTGTAAAGATATCCTAATACCTTATCTGCCCATTTGATGTCCAGCCCGCGTCCATCTATTGCATATTCATGGTGTAATTCCAAACTACCGTCTGCCTCAACTTTGGTCACCGCGACTGTTGGTGCACCAAAATTGAACTTAGGCCCTAATATAGTCTCCCTCAGATCTTCGATTGCCGCTTTCTGTACCTTTATTTCCCCGTTTCTGCGTGCTGTATAAGAAAATAGACCGAGATCATGGGCGAGTTTCTCGGTCAAGTGATTGCGGATAAAGCCGAAATCATCATCTTCCTGCATCACCGTGCGTGCGTACGCAACACCTTGTTCCTCAATGATAGTTTCCCAGATCGAGAACCCGAGATGATACGGATTGATCGCCAGAGCCACTTGCTGACCACTAGCGTACGGCCTAACCACATCGGAATGGGCTTTCACCGCATCCAGATAGACCTGCTGTGGTAAAAAATCTGCTTCACGCAGCAATCGTGCGTGCCAGTAGGAGGCCCATCCCTCATTCATTATTTGGCATGCAAACACGGGATAGAAATAAAAGGACTCTTCACGAACAGCGAGAAAGATATCCCGCTCCCAGTCTTCAAGCTCCGGAGCATAGTGCGCAATGAACCACAACAAGTCATATTCTGGGTAAGGGGGGATCGCAGCCCGTTGTCTTTCTTTTTTCACAGGCGCAATAGTCTTATCAGTGGGCAAAGCCTTAAAACGGGTGTGAAATTCACCGGCTTCGGGTTTGAGCTTTTCTGGCAAATATTGGGGGTATAACGGTCGATCAACAGGTTGATTGATATCAATGTGCTGCTCGAGCGCCAAAGCAGCATCCAATACAGTCTCGACTGGGGATTCACCGTGCTCATCCATAGCCATTGCAATTCGGTGGGCATGTGCCGCCGCTTGTTCCACAATCCGGTAACCCACCTGTTCCTGACTGCGTCTAAATAACATGTTATTTTTAGCAAAATCTGCATGCCCCAAAACATGGGCTGTTACTAATGTGTTTTCTTCCAGACTATTATTACTCGCCAGGAATGCGCGTCCTGGATTCCCTGGAAACACGACTTCAAATAAACGTGAGTGTCCCATTCGGTGCTGCACGAGTTGATAGATGTAGCGAACCCCGAAGGACCAGTGAGGCATACGCACAGGCAACCCATATACGGCCACTTCCATCATGAAACTATCAGGAACCTGCTCGAAATCCACTGGATAATAGTCCAATCCAGAATGTTGGGCGAGTTGTTCGAGTTTGGCGGCATAGCTTTGTAAGGTAGTCTCCATAATCGAACCTCAATTGACTGGCTGAGTAATTTCAGAATTGCCCTTTGAAACGCACATCGGGCAGATGACCAACGCGAGAAATGACAGTTGCTCGCTTTGAAAGCTCTATGGCCACAAGCCTGCTGATAGACAGCGGGTAACTCGGGATCTTTGAAGCTATTGGCACGTTCTCGACCTTCAGTCAATCATTCATTAGTCGTCGACTGCTGCTGAAAGAACCCCCGAATGGCATCCCAAACATCTTGCTCCTCACCCAGTAGATAGGACCCCACCGCAGCGCCGCTTACCGATAAAGATCTAAATAGGCTGGCCGTTTCCGTGCGTAGCTGAGTGATATTGCTGCCCCCTGCAGTCTCCACATAACCCATGAAATTAGTAATCCTAGAAAGCCTCATTAATCCATTCATGGCGGCTTCGCGATCATGGCTGAAGTTTTCACCATCCGATGCATAGAAGAGATAGATATTGTATTTGGCGGGATTGAATCGCTGATCTATTATTTCACTGATCTTATCGAATGCAGTGGAGGCTACCGTTCCACCCGTACCACGCACCTGGAAGAATTCGTTCTCGTTGAACTCCCAGGCATCGACGGTGTGCGCCACGAATACGGGTTCGATCCGAGTATATTGGCGGCGTAGCCCTTGTATTACCCAGAAGAAGAAGGTTTTAGCCAGTCGGCGATCTTGATCACTCATGCTGGAAGATACATCCAAGCTGAAAAAGACAACGGCTTGAGTCGCCGGTTGCTTTCTTCGCGTCAGCTGCCTAAACCGCAGATCATCATTTGAAAAAACTGGACCCTCAGGTTGAATCGAGCGACGTTTTATCGACTCCTTAAGGGAACGACGGCGATCCAAGCGCGAACGAGCTCCCCGACGGTCCCACCCCTCACGGGTGTACTCCGTATCTTCTAGCGCGCCGGCTTTAACCTGCAGATTAGGTAGCCGCAACTCTTCCCACAACCAATCGACAATGTCATCGACCTTAAGCTCCAACAAAAATTCGAAACCACCCTCTCCGGTGCCTCCTTGCCCTTTCTTTCCACCCTGATCGTGCCCTTGCTTTTGCCGCAGGATATCTCCGGGTTTTGCCTCACCTTGTCCTACGCCATGACGCGTCTGAAACTCTGCGAGCCGAAATCGATAGTGTTCGAGAAAACGCACGGGCACCCGCACTTTTCGATCCCCGTCGCTCCCGAGAATATCAGCACCGGAGATTAGCTCCGGAAGACGTTTACGCACCGCTTCGCGCACTTTTTCATTATGGCGAAGCCAGTCGCGCGCACCACGAGAAAAGAGGTCGTACCATTTAGCTCCGCGTTTTGTCTGGACTCCGTCGTCATACTGTGTAACGTTCATAGCACTCTTCACCGGTTTGCTTGGTCGACTGATCTAGTAAAAAATAGCGATAACCCGAACGATAGGTTTCGTATCCCGTTGCAATTCCGCTAGCTTCCTACCTTAGCAGGCCCTCCCGTTCACGTTGTGCAATCATCCCGCTATAATCCGCCTCGACTCCGGCAATCGTTGCAACGGTACACCACTAGGTCCACTGTCTCTCCTTTAAACCAATCCTACTCTCTTCGTCTTCATTCCTGAGACAATAAAGTCGTAACGTAATTCAGCGCTTCTTTGGCACTGTATTCGTCATAGCCGTATTCTTTAACCAACCGCGCTTGCACGGCAGTAATCTTCTGCTGCGCTTCCTCATCTGGACGCGCTGCCGAGGTTACTAAACGCAACACATCACGTCGCTCTTCGAATAGGTACTGCTCGATGGCCTCATGCAACCGTGAATGACTGACGAGGGTAAATTTCTCGCCCGCCTTGTAGGCCACCATGGCTTTACGCACAACTTCTTGACGAAATGACTGTTTGCCGGAATCTGAAATCTTAATCTTTTCTTCCACGGAACGCAGAAAGCGCTCATCCGGCGATCTGGACTCCCCAGTGATCGGATCGGTGATTTCCCGCCGATCTAACGAGGCTTCTACTTCGTCAAGATACTTGTCCAGCAATTGCTGCGCTTCTTCCTCAAATGAAGCGAACAAGGCTTTATGCACATCTTCTTTGACCCAGCGATTGTAGAAATCCTTGCGCGCAACTACTAGAAAATCAATCCATTCTCGTTTCTGTTTGGCTTCCATCCTGGCATCCGAATCAATCGCGTCTTTCAATGCCAACAACAATTCCATACTGGTTAGACTACGCACTTCACTGCGTGTAATGGCATTCGAAACGGCATTAATCACAAACCGAGGACTGACACCGGTCAGACCTTCATCGGGAGCTTCGGCCCGGATGCGATCCACCTCGGCCGCTGAGTAACCCTCCACATCCTCACCGGCGTATAAACGCAGCTTTTTAGACAGATCCATCTCTTCGCGTTCTGGACGTTTTAGGCGTGTAAGAATGGCGAATGCAGCCGCGACCTGAAGCGCATGGGGATCGAGGTGCACCTCGCGAAACGCTGCGGCGTTGGAGACTAACTTTTTGTAAATCCGTGACTCATCCAAATAGGATAGAGTATAAGGCACTCGAATGATTACCATCCGATCCAGTAAAGCCTCGTTTTCCTTTTCTTGTAGAAACCGGTTGAATTCCGCCAAATTAGTATGCGCAACGATGGTTTCATCCAAATGAATCAATGGGAAACGAGAGACCTTAACGTTCTTTTCTTGTGTCAACGTCAATAGCAAATAAAGAAACTCACGCTTGACCTTCAAAATCTCAATCATTTCTAAAATACCGCGGCTGGCAGCATACACGGCACCGGACCATGACCAAGCGCGGGGATCGCCTTCATCACCGATCTCGGCTACCTTGGATAGGTCTACTGAACCCACGAGGTCCGCAATATCGGCCGTGGTAGGATCATGAGGAGCATACGTACCCACCCCGACTCGCGAAGCTTCCGATAGGAAAATGCGTTGGACAGGGTACTTCATGAAATCTGCCTCAAATTCGTCCTCCAATCGTGTACGGCAATAGGGACTCAGCTCACCAGAAATATCTACGCCGTAGGTTTCACGAAACTCGGCTCGCATGCTAGTAGGAATCAAATTGAGAGGCGACTCGTGCAACGGAGAGTCCTTAAGCGCATAGATCGTACCTTCCTCAGTATGACTGTATTCTTCCATAGCCCGCTTAAGTAAAATAACCAGCGTAGATTTCCCTCCGGATGGAGGACCCAGCAGTAACAGTAGCCGTCGACCAACATCTGAACCCGCACTCGCCGCCTTAAAATATTCAACCACTCGGTTTAAGGCGCTATCAATCCCGAACAATTCGTGCACAAACAGTTCATTTGGGGCTTCCTTTCCCTCATCGTTACCATTACCTTTACTTGCATACCAGCGCAGCATGTCCCACACGTATTCATGGCTCGTGCGTGTGTATTTACGCGGATTTTCAGCCACAATCTCGCTAAGAAAATCCGCAAAAGTACCTTCCCAGTGCTGCGCCCGATGCTCGCGAGTAAATGCGGTTAAAGCCTCAATAAACTGGTGTCGAGTATTATGATCTGATTGGTTCACTGGCATCTGCGTTGCCCCCTCCCCTGTTTAAGGTTTGGTAATTAGACTGAACACCATCTTCATATTTAAAGTGAATAACTTGAGATAAAAAGCTATCTTAGTTAGATTCCGAACCCACTTGGTTCGTTCCGTTTTTGTAGTACGCTGATTTTTTACACCGACTTTTTCGCACGGGTAAAACAGGGGAACGGAATAGATGATCTGAAAGCGGTTACGACTAACCCCCTGTCATGCCGCATATACTATGGCGCTGCCTTCTGTGCGCGCCTATCAATAAGTATAGTCAAGCCTACACGGTACGGCGGCTTTACCTATGCAATTGATGTAAAGAGTACGAGCAGATTTTTGAGTGTAAATTGGAGTAAATTATCAGCCGATCACTGTGCTTTCGGTATTCCCAAAGACCTAAAGTTCTCAGTGACTGGTGGGATGGGTTACGGAGTTTCCTAACAATTCAATCACTTCCTTTGCTATGTACACTCGACCTCCTTCTGGAGGCTCTACACCCGAGAAAACTCTGATCATGATCGCCTCGGCATTTTGAGTCAGAGATCTGGAAGGCACTGTTGAAAATTCATCTGAAGAAATTCCATCACCAAACCATAAATGATGATGCTGAAAATCGTGGTGCCGGTAATATTTGCGATCGTTTTCCACATAATCGGGGATACCGCTGGGTGCTGGATCGCTATTAATAACCACAAAGTTTTCATGATCGGTTTCCAGAGCGAGTTGTGCTGCCCGATAGAGGAGATATTTTTTTAATGTTTTCTCCGTTGTAAAGGAATTCGCCGTGTAGGAGATCCAATACTGGTCCTCGCTGATCTGCCGGCTACTATACCCTGTGCCGTCAGCAAGTGGGTGAAATGGCGTGGTCGCGGCGCACCCGGATATACCCGTTGCCATGACGAGAATATAGCTCATGATGCGTTCAAACATTGACGGTATTGATTACCAGTGCAATACAGGATGGGGTTCAGAGACGTTATTTTCTAGCCAACGGTAAAGCTAACTCCGCACGAGATACCGAGCTTAAATTAAATTTTTTCCAAGCACTACAGTTTTTAATTAAAAACATTCATTAAGCTTGGAGCCTCTATTTGTAAGCCTAATTGCTTGCGTAGCTGAATCGAAGTGGTATTTTATCGTTACATTTACCTCCTTAAGGTCAATAGTGGACGAGCTTAGAACGTCAAATTACCAACCGCAATTCAATCGTCCGCATTGAAAAAAACCCTCTTAGCCATTGTTACCAGTGTGCGATTTTATACGCAAAACCCAGTTTCCCCTCATTGCGAAGACCTAACTCGTCATTCTTTAAGCAACCGGCCTGAACAATCATAGTGCATTCTTTACCATTCGACACTCAGAGCGGTATCGCTAATCCAACCTCCTCGCTCCGATGCACGACGGCCATATTTGTTTCCTTGCACGTTAAATGTTTGATTATTATGTACGATTACTCGAGTTAATTATTGCACTAAGCTTCTCTCGCAGCGCAACGGATTAACCAAACTGTACAGATTTATTCCTCCCACCATACTGGCCAATACACTAAGCTAGAGACATTGTAAATCCGATTCAGAGATAGCCTCTAACGCGCACGGGCACGATCTGGTTAGTGCGTTGGTGCTATTTGTGCCCGCGCAACGAACCGTCAACAAAACGCTCAATTAACAGATGCTTAAGAACGTCGTTCTTTTGACGGGCAACAAGATTCACACTTTAGATGGGCTCCACCCCCATTGATCCGCTATTAAACCACTCCCCCCATGGCTCTATTAAATTATTGGCATACTGCGTGCATCACAATATGGAAGCATAGTCAAGCACTCCGGATGTCATTCTAGCCCAGCTCCAGATGACTAACAGGCCAGAATAGTGCGTTGCGGATGCTTGTAGAGACTACACCAGTCAACCGTGACACGAGGCCCTGAGCTTATGAGCATCCCGATGAGCATTTTTAACCAATACCAAAATCGTTACGAGGACGCCAAGGAAGAAGCGTTCTCGCTCCAAGAATATCTCGAGATTTGTAGGAATGAGCCTACAGCTTATGCCAGCTCGGCTGAGCGGATGTTAATGGCTATTGGTGATCCAGAGTTGGTGGACACTCGACACGACCCGCGTTTAAGTCGGATTTTCTCCAACAAGGTCATCAAAATCTACCCAGCATTTAAAGAGTTCTATGGCATGGAGGAAACGATTGAGCAAATCGTCTCATTCTTCCGGCATGCAGCCCAAGGTCTCGAAGAGAGGAAACAGATTCTCTACTTACTGGGTCCCGTAGGCGGAGGTAAATCCTCACTGGCGGAAAAACTTAAATCGCTAATGGAAAATTGCCCGTTCTATTCGATAAAGGATTCACCAATTAATGAATCACCGCTAGGCTTATTCTCGCCGCGAGAGGACGGTTCAATTTTAGAAGAGGACTACGGTATACCCCAGCGCTATCTTAACGGCATTATGTCACCTTGGGCAGTCAAACGGCTTCACGAATTCAATGGGGACATTAGCAAATTCAAAGTCGTCAAACGCCGCCCATCCGTCTTACAGCAGATCGCGGTCGCTAAAACTGAACCAGGTGACGAAAACAATCAGGATATCTCATCGCTAGTCGGCAAAGTCGACATCCGCAGACTGGAACAGTTTGCGCAAAACGATACCGACGCCTACGCCTACTCGGGTGGGCTCTGCTTGGCTAACCAAGGACTATTGGAATTCGTGGAAATGTTCAAAGCCCCGATTAAGGTGCTGCATCCACTGCTCACGGCTACCCAAGAAGGCAATTACATGGGCACAGAGGGCTTATCTGCCATTCCCTTTGAAGGCATCGTCCTAGCTCACTCCAACGAATCGGAATGGCTCGCGTTCAAGAATAATCGAAACAATGAAGCGTTTCTCGATCGCATCTATATCGTCAAAGTACCCTATTGTCTACGCGCCTCCGAAGAAGTCAAGATTTACGAAAAGCTCTTAAAGAACAGCTCCTTGTGTGATGCGCCACGC
Source organism: uncultured Gammaproteobacteria bacterium (assembly GCA_963731655.1). GTDB lineage: Bacteria > Pseudomonadota > Gammaproteobacteria > JAAEPA01 > JAAEPA01 > CAVSWL01. The sequence goes on from CAVSWL010000007.1 coordinate 241,104, forward strand.
GCGCCGGACACCCTTGCGATGATGGCCCAATTCGCGGTACTGTCACGTTTGAAAGAGCCCGAAAATTCTAATATTTACTCCAAGATGCGGGTCTATGATGGGGAAAATCTTAAGGATATCGATCCCAAGTCCAAGTCTTATCAAGAATATCGCGACTATGCTGGAGTGGATGAAGGGATGACCGGTCTGTCCACTCGCTTTGCTTTCAAAATCCTGTCTCGGGTGTTTAACTATGACCACTGCGAGGTCGCGGCTAACCCTGTTCATCTTTTGTATGTTCTGGAACAGCAGATCGAACGCGAGCAGTTTCCATCAGAACTCGAACAGAAATATCTTTCCTTTATCAAGGAATACCTAGCATCCCGCTATGCGGAGTTTATTGGCAAGGAGATCCAAACGGCTTATCTCGAGTCGTACTCTGAATACGGCCAGAATATTTTCGACCGTTATGTGACCTACGCCGATTACTGGATCCAGGATGAAGAATACCGCGATCATGATACAGGGGAAGTATTCGACCGGGCCGCACTCAATGATGAGCTGGAAAAGATTGAGAAGCCTGCGAAGATCAGTAATCCCAAAGATTTCCGTAACGAGATCGTAAACTTTGTATTGCGCGCACGGGCGAACAATGGGGGTTCCAATCCTTCCTGGACCAGCTACGAGAAACTTCGCGAAGTGATTGAAAAGAAGATGTTTTCCAATACCGCAGACCTCTTGCCGGTGATTTCATTCAATGCGAAATCTTCCACCGAAGAACAAAAGAAACACCAAGCTTTCGTAGAACGGATGGTTGAAAAGGGCTATACCGAAAAGCAAGTGCGCTTGCTGTCCGAGTGGTATTTGCGGGTACGTAAATCATCTTAAGCAAAAGCACGATGAACAAGGAGCGAGTCACACTAGGGTAGATAGAATCTCCCTCCCTTGTTCCTTGGTTCTTAGCCCTATAAGTTCCCACATTAAAGAACATGACCCAAATCATCGACAGACGTCTTAACGGGAAACATAAAAGCGCGATCAATCGTCAACGCTTTATCCGCCGGTTTAAGGGCCAGATTAAGCAAAAAGTTTCCGAAGCCATCGGAGGCCGTAGTATCACGGATATGGATAAAGGCGAAAAGGTCAACATCCCGGCCAAGGACATCTCTGAACCGGTCTTTAGTCATGGACCAGGCGGGAGACGAGAGGTAGTGCAACCTGGTAATACCGAGTTTATCGCTGGTGATAAGGTACCTAGGCCACCCAATTCCAGCGGCTCCGGTGACTCTAAGGCGAGCAATACCGGTGAGGGCGTGGACGAATTTATGTTTGAGCTGTCGCGCGAGGAATTCTTGGAATTCTTTTTCGAGGATTTGGCGCTGCCGGACTTAGTCAAAACACAGATTAGCACCATTATGGAGCAAAAGACGGTGCGTGCGGGTTACAGTACCAATGGAGTTCCGGCTAATATCAATGTCATTCGCTCACTTCGAGGCGCATTGGCGCGGCGAATAGCGTTGCGCGCCCCTCACCTGTGCCGTCTTCGGGAGGTGGAGAATGAGTTGACTGCACTGCGCACCAGATACGATGAAGACGACACGGAAGAACCCAAACTGCTCACGCTCGAAGAGGAAGTCCTGCATCTCAAGCAGAGAATTCAAACGATTCCCTTCATTGATACCTTCGATCTACGCTACAACCACCGCATTAAGCAACCCAAGCCTACGACACAAGCGGCGATGTTTTGTTTAATGGACGTCTCCGGTTCTATGGATCAAAAGCGAAAGGACCTCGCAAAGCGTTTTTTTATTCTGCTTTATCTGTTTTTAACACGAACTTATGAGCGTATCCAGCTTGTTTTCATCCGCCACCACACGACCGCAAAAGAAGTCAATGAAGATGATTTCTTCTATTCTAGAGAAACAGGAGGTACGGTCGTTTCCAGTGCATTGCAGCTTACCGCTCAGATCATGCATGAACGTTATCCTAGTGCTGAATGGAATCTCTACATTGCCCAGGCATCAGACGGAGATAATTGGGAGGGCGATTCACCCATCTGTCGGGATTTACTACTGGAACAAATTATGCCTTTTGTACAGTACTTCGCTTACGTAGAAATCACCCCAGACCGCCATCAGACCTTGTGGCGGGAATATGAAACAATTAAAAATTCCTATCCCGGTTTCGCGATGCAGAAAATTGAAGGGCTGGAAAGTATCTACCCGGTTTTTCGTGAGCTATTTAAAAAGTCCCCAGCATGAGCAACCTATGGGCTGCGTATAACCTTAAGTAAATATTTCTTAATGCTTGCCATCAACTAAAATAGGAATCATGAGCCCCAAAATCTTATCGGAAGGCTCTGATTGGAGCTTCGAGCTGATTCAACGTTATGATAAGGAGATCGCACGCACGGCCACCAGCTTTGGTCTAGAGACATATCCGAACCAAATTGAAATTATTTCCGCCGAACAGATGATGGATGCGTATTCATCGGTGGGGATGCCGGTAGGCTACCACCATTGGTCCTACGGTAAACACTTCTTAGGCGTGGAACAGCGGTATCGGCGAGGTCATATGGGATTAGCCTATGAGATCGTTATCAATTCCAATCCCTGTATTGCTTATTTAATGGAAGAAAATACGATGATGATGCAAGCCCTCGTCATCGCACACGCTGCTTACGGGCACAATTCATTTTTCAAAAACAACTACCTCTTTAACACCTGGACCAATGCCGATGCGATCATCGATTATTTATTGTTCGCTAAAAGCTACGTCGCCGATTGTGAGCAACGTTACGGAGAGGAACAGGTCGAATTCATCCTCGACTCCTGCCACGCCTTAATGAACTATGGTGTAGACCGCTATAAGCGGCCACCTGCCCTCTCCGCCCAGAAGGAACGTCAGCGCCAACTTGAACGCGAAGCGTATCACCAATTCCAGGTTAATGATTTATGGCGCACCCTCCCTGTCAAGGATAAGGCCCTTACCGACCAGGAAGAAGAAACGCGGTTTCCGGCCGATCCTCAAGAAAACCTACTGTATTTCATTGAAAAACACGCACCACTACTGGAGCCCTGGCAACGGGAAATCGTACGCATCGTACGTAAACTCGCCCAATATTTTTATCCTCAACGTCAGACCCAGGTCATGAATGAAGGCTGGGCCACGTTTTGGCACTATACCATTCTCAACAGGCTCTATGACCAAGGCTTGGTAAATGATGGATTTATGATTGAATTTCTGCAGACACATACCAACGTGATCTATCAACCGCCGTACTCTAGCCAATACTATAACGGGATCAATCCCTATGCCCTGGGTTTTGCCATGATGAGCGATATTCGGCGGATCTGCGAGCAACCCACAGCAGAGGACAAGCAATGGTTTCCGGAGATCGCAGGTTGTGATTGGGTAAAATCGCTGGATTTTGCCATGCGAAATTTCAAAGATGAAAGTTTTATAGCGCAATATCTGTCGCCAAAACTCATTCGGGAGTTAAAGTTTTTTTCGATCTTGGATGATGACTCTAAAAGCAAACTAAAAATTACCGCAATTCACGATGAGAAAGGGTATCGTGCTATCCGCCAGATTTTGGCAGATCAATATAATCTCGGTAGCCGGGAACCCAATATCCAAGTTTACAATGCCAACCGGCGAGGAGATCGATCACTTGTATTGCGCCACACCCGATACAACCGCCAGCCACTTCACGAAAAAACGGCCGACGAAGTTCTAAAACATCTCGCACGCTTATGGGGCTTCAATATCTATCTGGAGACGGTTCATGAAAATGGGCGTGTGGAACTCACCCACGAATGCCTAGCATAAGCCTGACCGCTTCCGTGTAGAACTTAGTGGAATCAGAAAGGTAAAACCGGTTTTCTGCCTACTCCTGCTCAAAGGCTAAGGAGGAGGGAACTCGTCACTTAGCGACTGGGTACTAAATCCTTAACTTCTCACTCCAACCCTTGTAACCGTGTTGAACGCATAGATTGCGAATGACGGTCTCTCAACGCCCAATCCATTCCCAACATGGATCATGAGATTGGGAATAAGACGAATCTTTCTGTCAACTTCTCCCCGATTTATCCCAATCTCTCAACTCATTTTTGTTAGTTGGAACCCGGCAGAGCGATCACAGCTGGGCGCATCGCAGCTGCACACTGACAGTCGCACTTCTTCAAACGCGTCTTTTACCATAAATCGACCTTAGCACGCTCAGTGACATCATCGTATACTAGCGGTGGAACAAAAATATGAATTGACCTTTCTCTTTAAATCTTCGCCGCTAAACAATGAGGTTGACGGAAAGCCATGCACTGGATTTGGCTCGTTATAATTATAATTCTTACTTTGGGATTAATCATAATGATTCCGCAGGACATCACACGGACTGCGATCGGTAACTGCGTTCGTCTCGATGGGACCAAAAGCCAAAGAAGGAAACGAATCGAGTATAAGTATTTCTCAGGACTTCTATTCGGAATATTGGTTATCCCTGTCCTGCTTATGGGAATTCATGCTGGACTTTTCGTGTTGTTAAACCAGTTACACGTGGAATCCATCCCCAAGGAATGGGTAGATGAAATCGAAAGAGCCGATACCAACGAAGGCGAAGTAGGCGATGCGCTAGAGCAGTTTACCGAGTGGAATCAGCAACAACAAAACTTTGCCCATTCGGCGCCGGTATATTGGTACAACGAGTTGCAGAATAACTGGATATTTTTAGCCGCCGATAGCGTACTACTGGGAATATTATTATATTGGGTGATCGGCCCCTTCTACATGGGATTGGTAGCGATGTATCGGGAAGGCGTTGAGGAACGGAGCCGTCACTATTTACAGATCGATCACCGGCGCGCAGAAGCAGTGTATAACGACGACGATTTAGCGGATAGCGAGGAACTTATCTTAAATGATTCAGGACTCAATTCTCAATATGCTTCAAGTGCTACCCCAATACAATCCACCAATCCTTATCGGGATTTGAATGATTTTATTGTAGAAATCTCCGAAGTGGGATTTATCCCCGCCCTATTTAAGGGACTAGCTCTACCGGGATCCACTCGACACGAATCCACGAATAAGGAGAACTCCGCATCTGGAAATGTAGAACAAGCCTCGAATGAGCCAAAGGAAAATGTCAATAGCAGTCTGAGAAGTATGCTGAGACGCCAAATCGCTCAACGCGCATCTCACATGGAACGTCTACATGAAGCGGAAAATGAGCTGCAACGCCTACGGGAGGCTTACTCCACCGACGAATCAAAAACTGATTATTTAGCCAAGATCGCCGCGCTCGAAACGGAAATTCAGGAACTTAAGCTACAGATTCGCAAACCATCGCTAAAACACAACGCGGATTCCACCCAAGAAAACCGAATGGACGTGTCGCGTAACGAAAATCAAGCGGTATTGTTCTGTTTGATGGACGTTTCCGGTTCCTTAAGCAAGACTCAGAAAGAGATTGCAAAGCGCTTCTTTGTTTTGTTCCACCTTCTTCTTAAACAAAACTATGACCGGGTCAACGTGGTTTATATCCGACATCACACCAGTGCGCAGGAAGTGGATGAGGAGAGTTTTTTTCAATCCCGAGAAACAGGTGGAACTGTTATCTCCAGCGCTCTGAAACTCATGCATCAAATCCTCCAGACACGGTATCCAACGCTGTCTTGGAATGTTTATGCAGCCCAAGTTTCTGATGGTGATAATTGGGGCGGTGATTCACCGCTTTGCGGTGATCTGCTCAACAAGCAGCTACTTCCGCGGATGCAATACTACACCTATATACAGACCACCCAAACCAGTGAATCCACTCTTTGGCAAGAATATGAGCTCATTGCGTCTGAACATACTAACTTTGCCATGCAGAATATCGGATCACTCGATACCTTCTATCCCTTATTCAGGGCGGTATTCGACCAACAGCATAGCTGATAAATGTTAAGGCGCCAAACTCAAATATGAGGCTATAGCTAAGCCGAAGGGGAACACTCCGCCAGCCAATCGAGGATATAATCGGCCACTTGGCGCCACCCTACATCCAGCATCATGGCATGGGACATATCCGGGAACACCACCGCCTTGGTGCGATAGGCCTCGGCAGTGGCTCTAACCAAGATCGGGGAAATAAAGAAATCTTGTTCCGCCCCCAACACTAGCAGTCGTGGTGGTGGATCAGCCAACCGCACCGAGTGGGGCCACGCCAACTCCATGGCTACCCGAAGCGATTCGTTCTGCACGCGGGAGAAAAATTCATAGGCTTTCGCGTCTGGTAATAGATCGGAGAACACCGCTTTGCGTAGAACATTGGCCGAACTCAGGCGCATGCCAAAGGTTTGCAATAGACAAATTTGGTAATACAGTAGCGGGTTTCGCAACGCCATCATTAGGCTAGCCGTCAGCATCCCTTGGGGAGGTCCAGAAGCCATTAGCACGGCGGCGGGCAAGGTTTTATTTTGTAAATATTTCTGCACCACGACCCCACCCATGGAGTGCCCGATCAACACGGGCTGTGTACCTAACTGGGTTACAGCCTGATGGAGGTCTTGTACATAATCTTCGATGCTGGCCCAGAGCAGCCGCTCGCGGCCCGAGCTTCGGCCATGCCCACGTAGACTCAGAGCATGAGCGGCGTATCCATGCTCGGCAAAATAGGGTAGAAAATGTTTCTCCCACACCCAAGCACCACAAAAAGCGCCGTGCACAAATAACAAGGGAGTGGCATGTTCACTGGCTTTTGGATAGCGGCTGATAATCTCCAAATTTGTCATGATTTATAGATTCATATAGGTGATTCGTTAACCTCAGCCCCCGACAACACCCTGAGATGCTGCGCAACGCTATGGGAGAGCGCATCCAGGTCATAGCCACCTTCCAAAACTGAAATAAGCCTTCCATGGGCGTGTGCGTCAGCTACCTCCATCATCCGCTCGCTCATCCAGCCATAGAATTCGGTGCTGAGATTAATTTGGGCCAAGGGATCGGCCCTATGCGCATCGAATCCGGCCGAAATAAGCACCGCCTCGGGTTTGAAACGATTAATCGCGGGCAAAATCACATCCATAAAGGCAGCCTGGTAGTCCTCATCAGAGGAACCTGCCGCCATAGGACAATTCAGCGTCGCGCTTCGACCACGACCTGCCCCGGTCTCCGATGCAGCACCGGTTCCCGGATAGAAGGGATATTGATGCAGACTGATATACAATACCGACGGATCCGCTTCAAAAGTATGCTGCGTCCCGTTGCCATGATGCACATCCCAGTCGAGTATCACGAGTTTTCCCAAACCATGGTGGCTTTGTAAATAACGCGCCAGAATCGCAATATTGTTAAACAGGCAAAACCCAAGTGCCATACTTTGCTCCGCGTGATGGCCCGGGGGACGGATCAGGCCAAAGCTATTCTGGACTGTACCGGCCATCAGCTGATCGGCCATTTCGAGCACTCCACCCACGGCCAACCGGGCAATATCATAGGAATCCTCGGAAATACCCACATCGAGGGTATCAAGATAAGACGCGCCCTGACGGCACGCCTGCGCTGCACGCTTTATGTAATCCCCGGCATGGACTTTCTCAATCCACTGCAGATCGACCTCTTTAGAGGGTATGGGCACTAAGGTAGGAAACCACGGCTGCTGTTTAAGATAGGAAAAAGTGGCTATTAACCGGTCCCTGCGTTCTGGATGCCCGAATCCGGTATCGTGATCGAGATATCTTGGGTCGTAAAGGAATCCAGTGGCCATGATGCTCTATGTCGTTATAGTTAATAGATCGAACGCCTATTCGAGTGGCTACGAAATACCCACATGTCCAAGCCGGACACTTTGCCCTGCCGGTAACAGCAGTGTAACACGGCTAGTCGTCGGACTAAACGCCGATAAATGGTCCGGACAATTGCTATAAAGCACGCGGTGGCAGCCTACTCCGATGACCCTTCGGTACTTATCCGACTGAGCCCCATCAAGCGATCAATCATCGCTTTAACGGCCTGGATTTGAACCCCACCCCGCAGATCATAGTTGCCACTGGTATATCCCCACCAATCCCAACAACCCGCAGGGTTCGGCCAGGGTAATCCCCAGTACGTTTTCGCCGTAGTTTGCGGATAGAGTACAATGATGTTGTTAGATTCCGCCCACTCATTGTATCCGGCCCGGGCGAAAAAGGCATTTCCAATAATCTCTTGGTATTGCAAGCAACCGTGAAACGCCACATGCAATCGGCACGTGGCGCCTTCGGTACATGATTTTGGCGCATACAAATGTCCCACGCGGTTTAGACTATACGCTTCGGGATCATCCACAAATTCAGACTGATCGAAGCTTCGCAGCGACTTCGAATCCCATGTCACCGGAGGGTTCAAGGTGCCATAGAGCTGGCGCAACAACGCTCCTGCAGCATCATAATCGCAATTGTTAATATACGGAGCTTTTAATACTTGACAGGAATTGTTACCAAAATCATCCGTGACCATGGCGTGCGCGGCTGGAACATCGTTCACGTACTCGATGTTCTGCGCATCGGTAAACCATCGATAGTAAGCATACAAGGTATCCATGATCGGCTGGGGCACCTTATCATCCAGGGTGCCCGAAAATAAATAGACTTTATCAGTACGCAATCCGCGCGGATCATCGATCGCATTCTTATCGGCCGCAGCGCGTGTCGCTGCAATACTAGCGTTCACATCGGGTGGGCCTGCGAAGTAGAACAAACTCATGCACCGCGTCAGTGCTCGCCACAGATTGAACGGATAGTTTTGCCCGGCACAATGGTAAGGACCGCCCGCGAAAATAGCAGCTCCTGATACCATCGCGGAGTGCGCGACATGAAATTGTTGAGCCATGTAGCCGCCCGATGAAACTCCGGAAACGGTTATGGCTCCGGGGTCGATGGTATACGACTCTAAAGATTCAGTAGCGCCTGCGAACCTCGGACCCACACCGTACACAATAATGAGAAAAAAATAGCAACCCATTCGCACAGTTCTTTACCTCAGTGTTGATCTACGGGGTACACCATTATAAAGATTAATCGATCACGGAAGGAATGCGCACTACTAATTCCGATCATTACAAAGCCTTGGCTGAATTACGATATACTCCCAGACCAGCTCGGCTGATCATAAGTAAGCCCGCCTCACAACTAATAAAAAACGTTTCACGCCGTACTAACTAGAGGGCTATAAGAATGACAAACCTAATCCATCAGGGAAATTCGCCCGCCTGGGTAATCGATGCCATTTGCTATCAAATTTTCCCAGATCGCTTTGCGCGAGCGATGTGTGATAGTACTCAAGCCCATGCGCAAGATAGACATACCTGGGGCTTTTCCTCCCACCATATGGAAAGAATAAGGCCCTGGGGAAGCAAACCCACAAACTATAATTTTTTCGGTGGAAATTTGCGAGGTGTACTAGAGCGTCTCGACTATATCCAGGATCTGGGCTGCAACACACTCTACTTCTGCCCCATTTTCGCCTCCACCGCCAACCACCGCTATCATACGCATGACTACTTCCGCGTTGACCCTATGCTGGGATCTGAACACGATTTCGATGCGCTGGTCGACGCCATGCACCAACGCCACATGCGCATCGTCCTCGACGGAGTCTTTAACCATTGTTCCCGTGGGTTCTACCCATTCAACAGCATTCTGGAGTGCGGGAAGGAATCTCCTTTCATAGACTGGTTCCACATTGATCACTGGCCCTTGAATCCTTATGGAAGCGGCAAGGCGGGTTATCAATGCTGGTGGGATCTTAAGGCTCTACCGAAGTTTAACACCGACCATCCTCAGGTCCGTGAGTATCTATTCTCAGTCGGCGAATTCTGGATGCGCCGGGGAATCGATGGTTGGCGGCTTGACGTTCCCAATGAAATCGATGACGACAGCTTCTGGCAGGAGTTCCGCACTCGGGTTCGTGCTATCAATCCCCAAGCCTGGATAGTCGGTGAGATTTGGCAAGAACCTTCCCGCTGGTTGCAGGGTGACCAATTCGACGGAGTGATGAATTATCCGTTTCGCCGAACATTGGTGGATTATCTCTTTCCAGGGGAAGATGAGCGGAACAGGAACAAGCGACACCTCGATCTCGAAGACTTGGTAGAGGAACTGCGCGACAGCCTAACCCATCCCCAAACGCCCTGGATGATGAACTTACCTGGCAGCCATGATACTCGACGGATTGCTACCCTGGCCAAAAAACGTAAAAACAGTCTTTACCTGATCTGGGCCCTCTATGCATTCGCTCCCGGCACACCTTGTGTTTATTACGGAGATGAAATTGCACTAGAAGGCGGGAAAGACCCGGATTGCCGAAGGTGTTTTCCCTGGAATCAACCCCAACAGTGGGATCACGTGTTACGCGGGATACTACAAGAAGCTTTTCGTCTGCGCCACGAAGAAGCGGTGTTGCGCAGAGGTAATCTGGAAATACTCACCGACGGGCCTTGCTTAATCTTACATAGAAAGTTGGAAAATCGCCACGCAGAATTAAGAGCCAACATGAGTGATGAAAGCTTCGTTTACGCCGTTTCAAGAAATTCCGTCGAACGCCGGTTTTCTTACGGCGCGATTCCCCAAGCGGAGTCGGTGAAACTAAACCCCAAAGGATGGTTGCTCGAACTGTTTACGTCGGCCGACTGAAAATGAAACTTCAGTTCTTTATAATGTTCCAATCTGTAGCTCAATCTCGCAAACTTGGGTTGTGAGTCCATAGCCAATGTGTAAGTGACCTAGCTCAGTCCCTCCAGCATTGCACGCCATCCCTCTGCAACCGACAAGTCTGCGCCGAGCATTTCAACAACTCACCCCATTATTTCGTTCAGAAATAAGAGTCTATGACGATAATAGGGTAATGAGCAACAAACCCGTAGACGAAGGAATCGGATCATGAAATTAAGCCGTAGGTTGAGCCTAATTTTACCCGGTTTGGCGTTAATGGTGGCCGTTATCTTCGCCTTTGCATGTCAGCGGGTTGAATCACCCCACTCGAGCAGCCCAAAGACACCGGCTGGGTCTACGCCGCCTCCGCGTAGTAACACTACGCCACGCATCGACATGCAACCCATTAGTATGCCGCAACCCCCTCCACCCGTAAGAGTTATTGATGAAAGCTTGTACGCGCCTTTAGATTATGACCCGACCTCTAAGCGGTCTGTCAACCGGTCGACCAAAAAACCGAATGTTAAACAACCACAGAGCGCTCTCAATCTTTCGAAAGGGCCAATGGATAAGCGACTGCCACCAGCCGCAACGAGCCAAGGACACACTAATCAACGGGCTCCCAGAGTAAGTACTCCCTTAAGACATGCGCCAGTTACTTACTGGCAACCTTACCTTAGCACCCCCCCGGCACAACCGCCTACTCCACCGGCACCCGCTTACGGATTTTATCCTCCTGCTGCGCAATCTCGTCCGCCGGTTCTACCTCCAGGCCATGCACTTCCATATTTTGCACCCCAGGAGCCTGCATACAGATAAAAAAACGGGGATAAAAAAGAAAATAGGGCACAAGGACGAGGCCATGAAACCCAAAACAATAGGGGTCCTCGCAGTGGTGAGCTTGATATCCATTCCACTGCTCAGAGCGGACGACGAGCGATATGAGCACTGGTCGGATGGCATCTATTTTCAACCACAAAGCCAAACCGGAGAATCACCACGGGAGGAAGGCTACCCGGCCATGGGGAAACGCCGCTATAACCCTTGGGCAACAGGAGCTGAGAGGAAGTCTCCCACCAGTGAATCTTTAGGCTATCCCAGCCTAGACTATGATCCCTACGAAAATACATCAGACGATCGACACCGACCACCCGGACGATACAATGCCCCTCTTCCACAGTCCAACCCGCCATCCGGGGAAGGCGGATACTACTCTCGTGAATACCAACCTCCCCCGGCTATCACCGATTATGCACCTCTGTATGATCCTTATTCCTTTAACCCGGGTTACGCGTTCAATCCCTACTCGGTAATTTACGGCGCAGGACTTCACCCGCTCTTTTACGGGTTGAGCATTTATCCCTGGCTTTCACCCTCCCTTTATCCAGGGATGGATCCCTATTCTCCACGCAATTGGTAGATTCAGACAGCCCCCTATTCTTGACTAAACTACACTGCCAAAACCTTTATCTGTAGCACCGGCAGGTGGTGTAAGCCCAGCCAGTTTGCAACCTTGAGCTATGGGGCCACCCGGGAACAGCTCATAAAGGTATTTAAGACCACCCTGAACATGAAACTTCTCATCTAATGCGTCATGCAATTCACGAACATGGATGCTCGCGTATTCGTGCTTCATGAAATACTCCTGCAGAGCGCGTATCGCGGTCCAATGATCATCGCTCAACTTTAAGCCCTCGTCCGCGGCCAAGGTCAATGCAGAGTCCTGTGTCCAATCTTCCGGCGCATCGGGGAAATTGGGTTCACTGAATGACTCCCCCTTGGGATGCATAATATCGCTCATGGATCTTGCCATTTATTGTCCCTCCCAATGTAGGTTGGATTTGGTTTCAGTTTGTGAAATGATCCTCTGCTGATCACGGTCTCTCCCGAACCGTTTCCTTGCTGACGCGGACCACCCTGTCTGTTCAGGTAGTATGAACTCCACTGCTCGGATATGATAACCCCCAGTCTTGCCAGATGGGCTACTGTCCAGCAATGGCTGAGTGCTTACGCACATCAATAAACCCATATAAAGTATAGTTTATCCCATGGCGATTGACTATCTAAAACTCGGTTACATCCGCTGCGCAGCCTACGCGCCACCCCTGGTTCTAGCTCATCCTGCGGTGAATGCTCAGCGTATCGTCCATCGCTTAAACGAAGCGATACAGCAACACGCAAGCCTCATTCTATTCCCTGAACTGGCAGTTTCCGGCTATAGCTGTGAAGACCTCTTCTTTTCTCCCGGCCTGCTCGAACAAGTGCGTTCCGCCTTGACGGAGATTGCAAACGCAACGAAGGACACCGATGCGGCGGTGGTGGTGGGCGCACCCATCGATGTCCCCGATGGACGTTTGTTCAACTGCGCCTTTGTCTGTGCCGATGGGCGTTTGCAAGGTGCGGTCCCTAAGATACATCTGCCGAACTACGGTGAATTCTATGACCGTCGCTGGTTCGCTTCCGGAGAACGCGTCCGGATCGATATCGATGATGCAATTCTTGGGAACTTTTTGCTAACGGCACAACAGTTGTTCAGTTTTGGGACAGCACGATTTGCCATAGAAATCTGCGAAGATCTCTGGGCTCCTTGTCCGCCAGGCATCCAACACGCCCTAGCCGGGGCCGAACTGATCCTTAACCCGTCCGCCAGCAATGAGCTGGTTGCCAAAGCGGATTACCGCCGCGACCTGGTCAGAATGAACAGCGCTCAGCGAATCTGCGCTTACCTTTACGCTTCCAGTGGCCCTACGGAATCCACCAAGGATGTGGTATTTGGCGGACATCTGCTGGCGGCGGAGAACGGGGCGTTACTCGGCGAAAGCCAACGCTTTGCCTTAGAGGGTTCCCGGATCGTCGTGGATTTCGATTGGCAGAAATTACGCCATGATCGGCGGCAACACACAACCTTTGCGTCATCCCGACACCCCGCTCCTTATCCAATTGTCGCCCTACCCAGACATTCCGCGTTACCCACGCTCACGCGCGAATACGCCAGACACCCCTTCGTACCGGACGACCTCCATGAGTTCGACGCGAGAGCCCAGGAGATTCTTTTAATACAGGTCACCGGTTTGGCACGACGGATGTTGGCAGCCAAAACCAGAGCCCTCGTGATTGGTCTTTCGGGAGGATTGGACTCCACCTTAGCTTTCCTCGTATGCGTCGATACCATGAACTTGCTGGGCGAACCCCACAATTTGCTCCACGCGATCACCATGCCGGGACCTGGCACGAGTCAACATACCCTAGACTCAGCCAGTAGTTTAGCCGCCACAACCGGAGTGGATCTTCGAGTGGTAGACATCCATGCTGCGGTGAAACAGCACCTCCGCGATCTCGATCATGACCCGGCCCAGCACGATGTGGTCTTCGAAAATGCCCAGGCTCGGGAACGCACGCAGATCTTATTCAACCTCGCCAATAAACATCACGCGATCGTGGTAGGCACCGGCGATCTCTCCGAGCTGGCGCTCGGTTGGTGCACGTACAATGGCGACCACATGGCCAATTACAATGTCAATGCCAGTGTTCCTAAAACCATGATTGCCTACCTGGTGCGTTGGTACGCAACACACCGAGCCACCCCTGAACTCGCCGAAGTACTGCAGCGAGTATTAGCGACCCCGATCTCTCCCGAGCTTATTCCTCACCAAAACGATCAGTCGATGGTACAACAAACCGAGAGTCTTATCGGACCCTACGAACTCCATGACTTCTTCCTATTTCACTCCATGCGCAACGGTTTCCCGCCAAATAAGATATATGTGTTAGCCCTCAAGACCTTCGCATGCAGCTATTCAGCACAGGAAGTAAAGCGATGGTTAAAGGTTTTTTACCAACGTTTTTATCATCATCAGTTCAAGCGCACCACCCTTCCACCTGGACCGAAAATCGGATCCGTCAGTCTTTCGCCCCGCGGTGACTGGCGAATGCCAGACGAAGCGGAGGTCAGCCATCTTCTAGAACAAATCGACTCTCTGGAAGAGCAGCTCTAAACCTCCGCGGCAAGCTTTAGAGATAGAGCAGTTAGACCAACCCAAGCGATCGCTAACTTACTAACGATAAAGGTATCGCCGTATTCAACAAGCCACTACCCCATTCATCGAAACAACACCACATGATAGGCTCAGCTAGTCCTAGAGAAAGAGCGGAACGAAGACCAAGGAGACGATCGACATCAGTTTCACAAGAATGTTAAGAGCGGGGCCACTCGTATCTTTGTAAGGGTCACCCACGGTATCACCGACAACGGCCGCCTTGTGCGCTTCGCTACCTTTTCCGCCGTGTTTACCCAACTCAATGTATTTTTTAGCATTGTCCCAAGAGCCACCCGCATTGCTCATCATGATGGCGAGGAGGACACCGGTAACCAAAGCTCCCGCCAGGAGCCCCCCTAGCGCCTCTGTTCCTAAAAATAGGCCGACCAAGACCGGTGCCGCAACAGCAATAAGACCTGGCAGTATCATCTCGCGAAGCGCACCTTTGGTGGCGATATCGACACATTTCCGGTAATCAGGTTTTCCCGTCCCCTCCATGATGCCCTTGATGGTTCTAAACTGCCTTCGAACTTCCTCGATCATCGTGAAGGCCGCCTTACCAACCGCTGTCATAGTCAGCGCGGAGAACAGAAAAGGCAACACCCCGCCAAGGAAAAGACCGATCACGACCATAGGCTTGGTCAGATTTATAGAATCAAGATGGGCCGCCGTCGTATAGGCCGAGAACAATGCGAGCGCAGTAAGTGCCGCCGATCCAATTGCGAAGCCCTTTCCCATGGCGGCTGTAGTATTCCCCACAGAGTCAAGCGCATCGGTTCGTCTGCGAACCTCCGGATCGAGTACGGCCATCTCGGCAATACCGCCCGCGTTGTCTGCTACGGGCCCGTAGGCATCGACGGCCAGGCTAATGCCAAGTGTGGAGAGCATGCCGATCGCGGCAATGGCAATACCATAGAGACCGGCGAGACTGAAGGAAAGATAAATGGCAATCGCAATAATAAAAATCGGGATTACAGTCGAATGCATTCCATTGGCCAGACCCGCGATGATGTTAGTCGCGGCGCCTGTTTGCGAGGCTTCAGAGACCTTTTGGGTAGGTCGGTGTTCGTAGGCGGTATAATATTCGGTCACCAGACCAATCAGCACACCGGCGCCAAGTCCGGAGATCGTTGCCCAGAAAATTCCCATTGAACTATAGTCCTGGCCCCCAAGGACGAATGCTGGCGGAATCACCTCTGTGGTGATAAAAAAGAGCGCGATGACCATCAATATGCTGGCCCCAAAAAGCCCTTTGTTGAGTGCGGTATGCACACCTTTTTCATCGTCGGTGTTGACTAAAAATGATCCGAGTATTGAACAGACAATCCCCACCCCGGCGATAAGCATGGGAAGCGTGACAAATTCGACTGCACGTACCCCGCCAATCGTGATTCCGCTATAGGCAACCACCATAGCTGCCAGCATGGAGCCCACGTAGGACTCGAAAAGGTCCGCTCCCATTCCTGCTACATCTCCTACATTGTCGCCTACATTGTCGGCAATCACCGCAGGATTTCTCGGATCGTCCTCGGGAATACCCACTTCTACCTTTCCCACAAGGTCAGCACCCACATCCGCCGCTTTAGTAAAAATTCCGCCCCCAACGCGGGCAAAAAGCGCAACTGAGGATGCGCCAAAACCAAACCCCATCATCACTGTTGGATCATCAAAGACTAGATAGAGAACCGAGACTCCGAGAAGCCCAAACCCGACTACAGAGAATCCCATGACAGCACCCGAGCGAAACGCAACTCTTAAAGCCTTTACCAAGGATTTAGTGGCAGCATTGGCCGTGCGGGTATTAGCCATGGTGGCGATATACATACCGCTAAAACCGGCCAAAATAGAGAGCAGCGCTCCAGCCACAAAAGACACCGCCGTCGCTATATTCATAGAAACAGTAATGATCACAGCGATGACTACGATGAATATCGCAAGAATTTTGTATTCGCGGAAAAGGAATGCCATAGCCCCGTCATGAATGGCCTTTCCGATCTCCACCATCCGCTCATTTCCCGGATTTTGTTGCTTAATCCATCGAGAAAAAATATAGGCTACGATAAGTGCAACTATGGATAACGCCAATCCAATGTATGACATATTTGTGATCATATTTGCTATTATGGGATTAGTTGTGGGAAAAGACCGGTAACTTCAAATCTGCCTAATTGGTTTGTCAATCTTATTAGGGCCACAATCGGGCACACTACGATTCACCTATAGAATTTCAGGGTCTACTCCAGTTTTCCTTAACCGCTCAGGCTACATTCTACAATGCGATATTTTCAGAGGATTTGGGACGGAATATCCCGGCGAGAATGGCTGCTGCCTGTTTTTATGCAAAAACGTTGCCGTCAGGCGATGATGTTGCAGTAGCAGTAGCAGAAGGAAAAACGGCTGTCGAACAAAAAAAACAAACATCATAAAAACACTCCTGTCAGTCGAAACCTACGGGATGCGGCACTGCCTAAGCAGTCTCAGCACGTCACTGCCAAGGGATGCCGAACTGTTCTTCCTAGCCTTAGGTTGACGGGCCGGTTAACTATTAGTCTGCTAACTATGAGTTGTTTTTACGCACCTTAGTCTGTCGGTTTAAATTAACTCTAAGATATATTGGTACTGTTGGGGAATTTGAGAAAATAAGAAAACTAATGCGCGCTTTACATTCTGCGTGTTCTTTCGTGCATCAGCTAGTGTATTATTCTGTGGGCATTATAGGAAGAGTTGGAGACATAAACAATCAAAATAACGAAAATAAATTTTTTTTGGCTAACAGCCAAATTTGTAGGACCGGTGTTAACTCTTTTCCAACCTTGTTGGCTAGATCGAAGTTTTTAGGCAAAGCTAATCAGTTTAATGTACCCCAGCTGGGAACTAGTGATTATAAGGGTCTATACACACAGAACCCGCTACCAGGCCGACGGCAACTTGGTATTAATCGTTATTCTTCGGTTCGCGATAGTTATGTACCCACCCGAGGCCAGGTCTTTCATAATTCGACTCACCATCTCGCGGGAAGCACCTACCATATTGGCGAGGTCCTGATGGGTAAGCTTTTGTTCAATCACGAGCCCATCTTGATTCCCATTGGCCAGTTTTAACAATGTACGGGTTAATCGCCCGTAAACATCATGCAAGGCGAGCGTCTTAACTTCCTCAGTTAGGGTACGTACTCGACAACTGAGTGACCGAATAAGTTTCAGCGCCAATGTAGGTCTTTCAACCAGACACTGTTCGAAATTAGCCCGTGGAACTAGCGATAACAGTGAAGACTCCAAGGTAATCGCAGATGCGGATCGCGGGGAACTATCGATTAAGGCCAGCTCACCGAAATATTCCCCAGGTCCTTGAATATTGAGTATGGCTTCTTTGCCCTCTTGCTCGCTTACAAAGATCTTCACCGTGCCCTGGTGGATAAAAAATAATGTATCACTATGATCCCCCTCCGAGATCAGGAGACTATGTTTTTGGAAAAACTTGGTCACTCCACGTCCGGATATAAATTGAAGATCATCGGGTGATATCGGGGATAATGCCGGAAAGAATGTTGACACATCACTTATTGAGGTGTTGATACTGCTTCCCAGTACATAAGAAAGTTTTTGAGTCATCATGTTCGTCTCCCTAAGGATTTGCTTGCCGATTCAAGTGCTCTCTGAATATTGAGCGGTGTCATCGTGTAACTGTTGTTTTGAGTATTATGGTAAGCGATCATGCTCTACAAACACGATTGAGTTATTAAATACTTTCTGTACCGGATATCAAGCAATTAGTGCCGTTATTTATTGTGACAGATAACCTTGACTTTCGAATCGGTTTGTGGTTCACACCCTGCTGGATTCGAGAGGTTTAGACGCTAAGGAAGGGCGAAGATCGTGTCCTTGCTAATTAAAACCCTCATATTGGCGTTGTTGACATCGAGTTTAGGCATTATTGCCAGCGCCATACCACCAATCAACGATCTGGAGGCCGATCTTGGACTCGAGTGGTTATTTAGAATGCGGGGTCCGAGGCCGGCCCCGACAGATGTGGTTATTGTCAGCATTGATCGAGAATCTTCCCGACGGCTAAACTTACCCAATGAGCCACGCAAATGGCCTCGCATTCTTCATGCGAAGCTGGTAGACCAATTGCGCCGTTGTGGGGTCCGTGTCATCGCTTTCGACATCATTTTTGAAGAACCCCATAACGCCACAGAGGACAGCCTGTTCGCAGAGTCCCTGCACCGTGCGGGAAATGTTATTTTATTCGAGTATTTATCTCGAGAAGTGATTTCAAGTCTATCCAGCGCAGGGGAAATGGACCCGCGGATCGTTGTGGATAAGCTCATCCCCCCCATTCCTGAATTAGCCCAAGCCGCAGCCGGGATAGCCCCATTCTCCTTACCGAAGGTACCAGCCAAGGTATCGCAAATTCAGCTCTTTAAGCAAAGCGCCGGAGATATGCCTGTTCTACCAGTGGTTGCCTTGCAACATTATTTGTTTGCTTTCTGGAAAGACTGGTTGGCGCTATTGCGAGATGGAATCTCGCCGGAAACAGCCCATCATCTGCAGAATTTATCTCCAGACGGTAAATCTCCCGATAGCGCGGCTTTAACTCGGCAGATAGGCCTGTTGATTCGTTCGAAACCCGAGCTTGTGAACACGCTGGACGCCAAAGTAAAGCGGCTATCTGAACCCCGACGTTCCGCACTCACCGCCTTATTAGCGATGTATAGCGGGACTAAAAGCCGCTACATCGACTTCTATGGCCCACCGCATAGTATCACCACCATTCCTTACTACAAACTGTTGCAGGAATCCCCGGAACTCGATGCAGAGTTGGCTGGCAAAGCCGTGTTCATCGGTTTCTCAGAACAACTGCAGCCCGAGCAGAAAGACGGTTTTTACACGGTTTTTTCCCAGTCCGATGGCTTAGACATCAGCGGGGTAGAGATTGCCGCTACCACATTTGCGAATTTACTCGAAGGGCGTCGCGTAACCCCCCTCGAACCACGCGCCTTGCTGGTGGTCATCTGCTTATGGGGCATGCTCGTGGCCGTATTGTTCATGACATTGCCCGGCATTGTGCTGATCCCCACGGCCGCGATGATGACCGCAATCGCTCTGGGCACGGCCAATTATTTATTCAGCTCGAACGGCATCTGGCTGCCGCTCATCGTACCCTTAGTTTTCCAACTCCCATTCGCCCTAATCAGCGCCTTATTTTGGCGCTATTCCCACAGCCGTAAGGAAGGTCACCAGATACGCGAAGCTTTCGGCCATTACTTACCAGACCAAGTGGTGACTGAGCTGATTCGGGATTTAGGAGAGTTACCTTCCAAGGGGCGATTAGTGAATGGAATATGCTTGGCCACCGATGCTTCACAGTACACCCGGTTAGCGGAAAATCTGGCGCCTGATGAGCTACAAAACCTGCTCAATCACTACTACACGATATTATTTAATCCGGTGAAACAACATGGTGGTTTCGTCTCCGATGTGGTAGGAGATGCCATGTTAGCGATCTGGGCGAAGAGCACACTGGATCAAGAGCTACGCAAAAATGCCTGCTTCGCCGCGCTAGAAATCATTGCCGCAGTCTATCAATTCAACCAACAGTCTACGCAACCCCGCTTACCCACACGAATTGGCCTTCATTGCGGCGAGATGCTGCTAGGCAACGTAGGCGCCGACAATCATTTCGAGTATCGGGCCGTGGGCGATATTGTTAACACCGCCTCTAGGATTGAGGGCTTGAATAAACAGCTCGGGACGCGGCTCCTGGCCTCTTCTCAAGTACTAGAAGGATTGAATGACCTCGTAACAAGGGAAGTCGGCACATTTCGTTTCGTAGGGAAAAGCAATCCCTTGGTCATTCATGAGTTGATAGCCCGCGAATCACAATGCGACATGACTATCCGTGCGCGTTATGTACATTTTGCCTCCGCCTTGCAAAATTTTCGCCAACAACGTTGGCAAGAAGCCCGAGTAAGTTTTCAACAGCTGATATCCCGTTATGGAATGGATGGCCCCAGCATTTTTTATCTCGATCTCTGCGCGAGGTATCTCGACAAACCTCCTCTTTCACCGTGGGATGGTGTGGTGCCACTCAGTCATAAATAGAACGTGGATCGTGATGGGTTAAACTAACCTACCGACTTCCGATTTTCCCCACTCCCGCCACATCAAAGCGCAGGAATATCATGCTGAACTGGCCGCGTCCTTGAGTCATGCTTCTCAGAGCCGTGGCATATCCCAACAGCTCATCTAGCGCTGCTTCGCAGCGGATGGATACGATTTCTCCCAAAGGAGGGGTCCCGAGAATCACCGCGTGACGCCTCCGCAGATCGCCCAGCACGGCGCCCATGTTCTCCTCAGGAACCACGACTTCCGTAGCCATTATGGGGTGGAGTAACAAACCGTGGGCAGCGCAGATCGCCTTGCGCGTGGCCTGTGCCGTCGCCGCACGCAGGGCCGGGGGCGATGAAGCAGAACCGAATAGCTCAATATTATCAACCTGAATTTCCAGATCTTGGAGAGGCACGCCTTGCAGAGGCCCACTCTCTAACAAATCTTTAGCACCCGTTTCCACCGCCTCAATCTGCTGGGGAGATAAAGCCGAGCCCTCAGGGACCATAACGGGATTAACGTTTACCTTGATACCTGCTTGGCGCTCCAAGGGTTTAACGCTCACCCGGACCACGCGCTTTCATCTGTGGCCTCTTTGGGTCATGCTCGGTGACTTGGTCAAATAGAAATTCGCTGGTAGCCGACTTAGCAATGGTCTCGTGCAGAGCCACAGCGGGCTTGCCTGTGCGCACCCTTAGATTGAATTCCCGCTGCAAGCGCTCGAACGTAATTTGTAAGTGCAACTCACCCATCCCTCGCAACAAACGTTGACCGGTTTCCCTGTCTTCGTCTAGGTGTAACGTGGGATCTTCTTGTTGAAGCTTGCCTAAAATCTCGATCAATTTTTCCTCTTCCTCCATGGAGATCGGTTCGATAGCCAAGCTCAGCACAGGCTCACGGGTCTCGATGCGTTCCAGTAACAGGGGATGATCGGGATGACACAATGTGTCCCCCGTGGTAGCGTGCCGCAACCCGGCTAAGAGCACGATCTGGCCCGCGCTTGCCTGACCAATCCGGGTTTTCTTATTGGCATCCACCTCAAATAGTCGCGCCACATGCTCCTTAATCAAGCGGCCATCGGGCGTAGGAATCACAATCGTGTCGCCCGGTTTTAGCGTATTGCGATAGATGCGTGCGAACACATGCCGGCGGCCATCCCACAACTGCACCTTGAAAGCCAACCCCACAAAGGGACCTTCATCATTCATGGCCACCTGCTCTAGCCGACCGTCAGGTCGATGAGCCACGCTAGGCGGACGGTCCAAAGGCGACGGTAGCAATCTCACAATGCCATCCAAGAGGGGTTGCACGCCGTAGTTTCGCAAGGCGCTGCCGACAAAACAAGGATAAGATTTACCGTTTAGTGTCGCTTTACGTAATGCTTTCCATACCGCATCCGCTTGCGGTTCCCCGCCGGATAGCACTATTTCAGCCAGCGCATCATCCCCTTCGGCCGCCGCAAACAACAGCGCTTCCCGATAAGAGGCCACGGTGGTGAACGTGGACTCATCGCAAGGCGTTTCTTCTACCGTTTCGCCTTGCTCGCCGGAAAATCGCACTAAGGTTTTATCGATGAGATCGATGATGGCACGTTGCCCCCTTAGCGGTACAGTCACCGCAACGGGTTCTATGGCAAGGCGTTTGCGCAGCGTGTTCAGAACCAGTTCGAAATCAGCACCAGGACGATCCAGTTTATTGATAAAGAATAAAGCAGGCAGCCCGAATTTATTGCGTTGGCGCCAGACCGTTTCCGTTTGAGGTTCCACACCGCGCACCCCATCCAACACAATGACGCAACCATCCAAAATGCGCATAGACCGTTCCACTTCGATAGTGAAATCCACGTGCCCCGGAGTATCAATCAACTGAATCAAATGCCCCTTCCAAGGAGCCTTGGTCACCGCAGAGGTGATGGTGATGCCATGGTTCTGCTCTTCGACCAGGTAATCCATGTGGGCTTGCCCATCGTGCACTTCACCGATCTTGTAGGAAGCGCCGGTGTAATACAACATACGCTCAGTCAGGGTGGTCTTACCCGCATCGATATGTGCGGCAATGCCAATATTGCGTATCGGCGCAAGATCGGGAATCTTTGCCATGAGATTCTTAGTGAGTAGGGAATCGATCTAAAATATGCGTTATTTCGCACCTTGTACCATAGAGATTACAATGTGCATTGAATCGTCATAAATTGGGAATAATAGTAGACGTAAGGTGATAGGCTCGTTGTGTATTCTCTAAACTCAAATGTTTAGGCAGCTAGTAATGACAAGAGCAAAAAATCTTTTCGATTGCCCTCTCGGTATTACGGATCAGGAGCAATTCATGACCTTGGTCAAGGGCACTCATCTACGTCTCGAGCGTATCGTATCGCATGGACACCACTCTCCTAAAAACTTCTGGTATGATCAAGAACTCAACGAGTGGGTCCTTCTGTTAAAAGGAAGTGCAGGGATTCTGTTTGAGGGAAATGATACGGTCCTCGATCTGTATCCTGGGGACTACCTCAATATACCCGCCCACCAAAAACACCGTGTCGAATGGACCTCATCGAAAGAGTCAACCATTTGGTTGGCAGTTCACTATTAGTATGCAGACGCGCGTTGCGCTCACGAAGAAAGCCCCATAGTCTCACCCACCATGCTGTAGTCAACGCCTCCTTGCAAACTGCAAAGTTTCATCAAAGCCTGGGAATCAGTAACCCTAATGTGTCTGCCTTGAACGTTGATTAAACCTTCTTCTTGTAATTGACTGAAAGTCCGGCTTACGGTCTCCATTGCCAATCCCAGGAAACTTGCGATCTCTCTTCGCCCCATGGTCAGATTAAAGTCGTTTGGGGAATATCCTCGCGCAGCATAATTTTGAGATAGCATATTGAGAAAACTCGCAATGCGCACAGGCGCACTGCGGTTACTCAGGAGAAATAGGATTTGTCTATCCCGTAAAATCTCCTGACTCATCATCTTGAGCAACTGACCATTTAATTTAGGAATCCGTTCGGCTAATTTCTGAAATTGGTAAAACGCGATTATGCATACATTGCACGTGCCTAGGGTCGTCGCATTACAGTCGTAGCTTCCCGTGCTGATCGCGCCGAGTCCCAACACATCGCCTGGCAGATGGAATCGGATGATATGATCATCACCCTCTTCGGATACTGCCCAAGTCTTGATACTACCCGATCGCAGGATATAGAGCGCACCCAGGGGTTCGCCGATCCGGAACAAGTGAATTCCACGTTGCAAGATGGTCCGTGAACCGATAATTTGCAAAACACATTCCCGCTCTCTGCCCTCTAACCCAGAGCAAAGGCAAGACTTTCTCAATAGACATTCTTGACAGACAGTTTCACGATTCATCTTGAAACCCTCCCTGCTTGGGTGACTGCTGATGCGTCGATCATTGCGTAACGCGATCCTACGCTTCGCATGAACAACTGACCCACAGCATTGCCTTAAAAGTGATACACTCCTATGTATAATAGGACAATATCGTTATTACTACCCTCTCTTTTTATATAGTTGATCCTCGGAATAAATGTATTGGTACGATAGCATACGTAATTTTATGTACGCAGTACCGTGGGGACGCTACCCATCGAGTAAGCCTGGAGCGCCTATCGATGGGTAGCGGAATACTGAGTATTATTGTCGTTGATGAGTTTTAAGAAAAGTTCTTCCAACCGATTCGCTTTGTTTTTCATGGAGCGTATTTTCAGACCCTGTGTTGTAAAGGCGGCAAATAACTCATTTAAACACCCGTCTTTCCGGCTGGAAATCTCGAGGGTCAACTCATCGTGTGAACGGATCTCATAGCCGGGTAAATCCGGTAGATCAGGCGCAGGTTCTTTAAGGTAAAATATAAAAGTTTCCTTATGTAACTTATCTAACATCTTGCGCATGCTGGTATGCTCTATCAGACGGCCGTCATCAATTATTGCGATCGTACGGCAAAGGCTTTCAGCTTCTTCCAGATAGTGGGTTGTAAGGATAATCGTAGTGCCCTGCGCATTAATTCCTTGCAAGAATTGCCACATGGAACGCCGAATTTCAATATCCACTCCCGCGGTTGGTTCATCGAGAATCAACAGCCTTGGCCGATGAATCAGCGCCCGTGCAATCATTAGCCGGCGTTTCATCCCGCCGGACAGATTCCTTGCTACGTCCCGGCGCTTTTCCCACAGGCCCAGCCGGCGCAAGGATTCTTCCGCTGCCTCAAAGGCCTCGCGACGATCGATACCATAGAACCCAGCTTGGTTGACGACGATCTCGATGACCGGTTCGAACACGTTAAAGTTGAATTCCTGAGGCACTAGACCAATATCACGTTTGGCCCTTGCAAAATCGGTGTCGATATCTTGACCAAAGATAAAAACTTTACCACTGGATTTATTAATCAGTGAACAAAGAATGCCTATCGTGGTGGATTTACCCGCTCCATTGGGACCGAGTAGCGCGAAGAAATCCCCCTGATCAACATCAAGGTCAATGCCTTTCAGCGCTACAAGGCCACCCTTATACGTTTTTTTCAGATTTCGAATAGAAAGTGCAACACTCATGATGCAAACACACGCCATAGCACATCGAATTAGCCTGATGCTAATTCGATGCCGATTCTACCATAGCCTTACCCCAGAAGGATTAAAGTGGAATTCAACAAACCGTAAAACTTAAGGAATCACGTCAGTGACTAAAAATTCCGCTTCAATTCAATCACTTCTCATCCTGAGATAAGATCGCTCCTTATCGATTCATGATGCGAGCCCTTGAATGACCATGCCTATTGAAACTACTCTATTGTTGAGTGACAACTGTGCGCTGACGCGCGCCATACCCATCGTACCAGTCAATCCGCGGACTATGGGGAGGTGGCTGCAGCGCTTTTCACCTGAACAGAGGAATTGGGTGCAGAACATGGCGTTTAATGGCGAAGTTGGCAGCCACTGCTTGATTCCCAGTCCTTCTGGAAACATCGCTTCCGTGCTGCTAGGCGTAGGCTCTACGGACGACTACTGGCAATTCGGTGAGCTGCCCAACCTTTTAGCTCCCGAGAACTACCGGATAGAATCGGATTGGGTCCAGACAAGCATGCATAACGCCGCTCTCGCTTGGGGCATGGGTGCTTACCGATTCGAACGGTACAAAA
Source organism: uncultured Gammaproteobacteria bacterium (assembly GCA_963731655.1). Taxonomy (GTDB): domain Bacteria; phylum Pseudomonadota; class Gammaproteobacteria; order JAAEPA01; family JAAEPA01; genus CAVSWL01. Next base: position 267,048 of record CAVSWL010000007.1, read on the forward strand.
AAAAGGAAGAAACGCGGCCAAAGCTAATTCTCGCCGAACGCCATATCTTTGAGACAGTCCAAGCTAAACTCCATGCAACGTATTGGGCGCGTGACCTGATCAACACCCCCGCTGCGGACATGATGCCCCAGGATTTAGCGGCGGCCGTAGAGGAACTCGCTGCAACTCATCATGCTGAGTTCAATCAAATTGTGGGAGATGAGTTACTCACGCAAGGGTACCCTGCCATCCATGCTGTGGGCCGAGCCAGCGCGCAGGCTCCCCGTTTGATAGATCTAATTTGGGGCCTACCTGAGCACCCGAAGATCACTTTAATCGGTAAAGGAGTATGTTTCGATAGTGGCGGTCTAAATATAAAATCTGCAACAGCCATGCGCTTGATGAAGAAGGATATGGGGGGAGCAGCCCATGTAATCGGACTCGCGAGCCTGATTATGTCAGTTAAACTACCGATACGTCTTAGGGTATTGATTCCAGCAGTGGAAAACGCCATCGCAGGTCAAGCCTTCCGTCCTGGTGATGTCTTGTCTTCTCGCCAGGGCATACGCATTGAAGTCGACAATACAGACGCGGAAGGACGCTTAGTATTGTGTGATGCACTAGCAGAAGCCGCCGATGAAGAGCCGGCGCTCATCATCGATTTCGCCACCCTCACCGGAGCAGCCAGAGTCGCCTTGGGTACCGAACTGCCCGGCTTTTTTACTCGAGATAACGACATGGCGGCCCAGATTAAAGCGATTGCCGAGCAGGTTGGCGATCCCCTCTGGCCTTTGCCGTTACACCGACCCTACCGGTATATGCTGGACAGCAACATCGCGGATATTGTCAACAGCACTACCGAGTCCTTCGGAGGTGCGATCACCGCCGCATTATTTCTCCAGGAATTTTTACCGAAGCATCAAGCTTGGGTACACGTCGATGTGATGGGTTGGAACCTGCGAAACCGCCCTGGCCACCCCATAGGCGGCGAGGCGATGGGGATGCGTGCGCTCTATGCTTACTTGGAAACACACTACCCACCCCAACGGGATGCTGATTCAGTGCCTACTCGTTAAATCGGTGATTCGCATCATTCAACCGGGAATAGAGTTTTGAAGCTTTACTGATGTCCCATCAATTCTGCGTAGCCCCAATGATGGGTTATACCGACCGACATTGCCGATATCTGCTACGCTTAATTTCTAAACATGCAATATTGTATACGGAAATGGTGGCCGCACCGGCCTTGATGCAGGGTAATACAGAACGATTGCTACAGTTCCACCAAAGTGAACATCCCCTGGCATTGCAATTGGGGGGCAGCGACCCGGAAGAACTCGCTCGCTGCGCACGCTTGGTAGAACGGGCGGGCTACGATGAGATCAATCTGAATGTCGGTTGCCCCAGCAACCGTGTTCAGTCCGGACGTTTCGGCGCCTGCTTAATGGCCGAGCCGGATCGAGTCGCCCGCTGCGTGGACAGGATGCATAAACACGTCACCTTACCGATTACGGTAAAAACGCGCATCGGTATCGATCACATGGATTCCTATGAATCATTGCACAGATTTATCTCAAGTGTTGCCCAAACAGGCTGCGAGACGTTTGTAATTCATGCTCGCAAGGCATGGCTCAATGGGCTCAGCCCACGCCAGAACCGTGAGGTTCCCCCGTTGCGCTATGAACGGGTACATCGGCTTAAGCTAGACCTTCCCCGACTGAATATCGTAATCAATGGGGGACTGCGGTCACTCGATGAGGCTGAGCTTCAACTCAAACATGTCAATGGGATTATGATGGGACGCGAGGTCTATAATAATCCATATATTCTTGCTGAGGTGGATGCGCGGTTTTACCATGACGCCGCCACACCTGCACAACGCAATGAGGTGTTCAACCGATATTTAACCTATCTGGAGAAACAGTGCGCGCGGGGCGTCCCCCTGATTCGGCTCATCCGGCCGATCATGGGTTTATTCCAAGGACAGCCTGGTGCCCGCAATTGGCGGCGGAAGCTGAGTGAAGTAGCCCATCGACCAGGCACTTGCGCGGCCGTCATTGACCGGATAACCCATGAGAGTATCGATATTTAAGTAGTAATGGACGCTACCTCACTTGCCGAACTTCTCTATCACCGATTCAAACACTTGCTATTTCAGCGTAGTGATGCGCTGGATCGCCTCGGTATTGAACTCAGAGAATAATTCCGGAGAAACCCATGTCGACGCTACTCGACTATCTTCAAACGGTCCCTACACTCACGAAATTGTGTACACAAAACGGTTGGATAGATAATGATACTCTGCGGTACGAAATTCTTGAGCAAGATGAAAATCAACTCCTGCTTTCCATCGAGTTCGAGGAAATTATCGTGGAAGGCTCTGGGTGCGTGGCGGATCAAAAATCATGTTATGGAAGGGTCAGAGTGTATAAAGACGACGAGGGGACATACCAATCGATCGAGATATTGTAAGACGATCGAATAAATAGTTCGTGTAATCTTAAAGAGGCACGGATACCCGCACGATCCAACTATGTATTTTTTTTAGAGATTCTCTCATCAGTTCTCACACTCCAGATGCCCAGCGATTGCACTGTGGATACGTGTCAACAAGACAGGATATTCAAGTGCGTTTTCGGGGACACCTAGCTCCCTCATATCAAGCGTTTTAACCGTCATCAACTTTTCGTCCCGGCTCGTAATGATAACAATTGGAATATCGATTCCGCGCGCGCACAACAGCTCCTGTAATTCTAGGCCATTGTTCCCCGGAATACGCAAATCCAGTAGTAAGCATCCCGGACGATTTCCATCGTAATGGGAGAGGAAAGCCCGAGCGGAACAAAAGGTTTCCACTTTCAAATCCTCCGCTTCCAACAGAAAGCGTAGCGCGACCAGGATATTTTTGTCATCATCGACAATGAAAACTGTGGGTTCATCATTCATGGGGCTTATCTCTCATCACCAGAGTAACCGTCTATCACTCTCCCCTGTAATGCACGGTAGTGAAGCAGTGTTGTACATTGACTTGGCAAATAGGCGAGTCGAGACCTAATCATAAGGAATATTCGACCAGCGACGTCTTCCGCCCAAGAAGTAACGATATATACCGTGTTGAAGAGAATCGCTTTCAATTTCAATTTCAATTTTTAAAATAGCAGCGTGAATCAACTGATTATAGTTTAAGCGCTAAAAAGGTGGAACAGAGATCGAAATACACCACTCTTCGAGTCGTGATGATGCCAAGCGTTACCAATGGAGAGAGATCATGGGGGAAACTACGCTAAGCTAAGATCCCAATGACAGAGCGCATTCTTTTGAGCGGATCGTTTATTGTACGTCGATCATGTGACAATCGACTTTCGTTGATCTAGTACACCAACTGACAATTCTGTTCACTTGCTGCCCATATTTGTTACCAATTTCTGTAATAGTTTTGTCGAAATTATCCTACTCTAGCATGAAAAACAACTATCTATTTGATAATTATAATTTAATTATTTTTGGCATCGCAAATGCATTATTTAATATGAGCCTTTCAGCATGGCCCATTCCGACTCCTCCCATGAGTTAAGCCATGTTGTTGTTCTCGACTCCTCCTGGTTTAGGGCGCCACCCGGCGCCCTTTTTTTTCCCAATAAATCAAAAGACCCGCTACAATAGCGATAACATGCACGCGTGGTATTACTTATCAGGACTGAGTTCTATAAATAGGCTATGTCGTTAGGTCCAGTCATGGTTGATCTGGCTGGCTTCGAGCTGGCTGATCAAGAACGAGACATGCTGCGCCATCCCCAGGTGGGCGGGGTCATTCTATTTACACGCAATTTCGCCTCCATGAACCAGATCTCCCAACTGGTGAACGCGATTCACGCGGTGCGCGATCCCCAGTTGTTGGTGGCCGTCGATCAAGAGGGTGGCCGGGTTCAACGCTTCAGAGAAGGTTTTATGCGCATCCCTCCAGCACAGCGCTTTGGAGCCCATTACGACCAAAATCCCAAACAAGCACAATCGCTGGCCGAGACTGCGGGTTGGATCATAGCGGTTGAGCTACGCGCCATAGCTGTTGATTTTAGCTTTACACCGGTATTGGATCTTTCCCATGGCATCAGCGGCATTATCGGAGATCGCGCCTACCACCGTTCACCGGAAGTGGTGGCTGATCTTGCCCATCACGTGATGCTTGGAATGCGTCGGGCGGGCATGCAGGCCGTAGCAAAGCATTTTCCCGGACATGGCGCCGTCAGAGAGGACTCACATGAGCAACTGCCTATCGATGGACGTCGTGTCGTGGATATCATGAGCGATGATCTTTTGCCTTTTGAACGGATGATTCATTATGGATTGGCAGGGATCATGCCCGCTCATGTTATCTACACACAAGCCGACTCCCAACCGGCCGGTTACTCCTCCTATTGGCTCAAGACCGTTTTGCGTAAACAACTGGGTTTCCAGGGAGCTATTTTCAGCGACGATCTGAATATGGCCGCCGCCCATGGCGTGGGAAGTTGCGCTGAACGCGCCAAAGCTGCGCTAGAGGCCGGCTGTGATATGGTTTTAATTTGCAATGATCCCACAGGTGGGAATAATGCCTTAGAGGCTCTGGAAGGTTACGACAACCCAGCCTCACAGCTTCGGTTGGCCCGATTCCATGGCCATCGGAGACTGAATTATACAGACCTGCGGATGTCGCAGGAATGGCAATCAGCGGTTCGAACCATCCAATCGTTTTCTGATAACCCATCCAATTTAGAACTGAATGTTTAGGTTTTGGCAAGCCGCTTCTATGGTGAGGCATTTGCGCTGTAGCACTTTTTTTGGCCGAGTACCGGCAAAGGCTGAGCAATATACTCGATAAATAACCAGCTGAATCGGCAGGGATCGGTTTTCCGGATTGGTGATGACCACAGGGAAGAAGCAAGGGCGGTGATCATTGATATAGGGGTTGAAATGATCACGGTAGAAGTCATTGATTAGGATTGGCCACTTCTGTGGGCTATGCAGATAGCCCGGATGTTTTCGGATGATGTCCCCGCTTTTTGACTCGACCAGTGCGTTCTCATTGGAAGGGCGCGAGCGCCGATCCTGCCGGGCGATATCGATCCGCACGATGCGGCCATACTCCCCGAGGGTGACCTCACCGGCGTGGTGACATTTGGCTTTGCCCGGACAGTCGAGACCGCAAACCGCCGCCGGGCAGCGCTACTTGAGGGTGTCGCGCTCGGCCTCAAAACCTTGGAGCGCCAGGTCCCGTTGTTCGCCTGTCACGGGGCAGATACAGTGGACGGTTCCCTTTTCGGTGTAAACGATCGTATCCGCGCGTTGCGAGTTCAGTGGGCGGGTGATCGGCTCAGTGGGGTCATCGTCGGGTGGCCGCTTTTCTTCTCGCCACAGTTCGCGAGTATCGATCAGGAGACGAATGAGGTCGTCGTCCCACACCAAGGCCTGGGTTTCACCGCGGTCGAGCCCTCGGTCGGCACTGAAGTCATGGCAGCGTTGGGCCCGTTGCGGGCTGTGCTCAATCGTCTCGCGGAGCAGGGTGCGCAACTCAAGCGGCTCTGAGCTCGACGCGGGTGTGACAGGCACCACCACCGGAATCTCATAGTGCGTGTCGGCCATCCGGTGCAGACCGAAACCCAACCCGCTTTTGATCTTGGTCCACGGTTTGCCGCTACGGACATCGATGCCGCCGGTCTGATGTTTGCCCCAGTCGGCCTCCGGGTCAGCGGTCTCGCCACTGTCACGATGCTTCTGTCCGCTTCTGTGGCTCTCGATGGCCTTGCCCTCATAACTCAGTGGCTGGCCAAAGTCCGACAGTTCCGCCATAAGCGCATTTTACCGCGCAAAATTAGCCATTTTTGGCCATAAGTCCGCCCGGATTCGCAGTCATGTGTTCCTGTGTATGTTGGCCTATTACCACCAATGGCACATGGAACAACGCTTAGCCTCCTTATTCAAAAGTGACGGGGCGGGAGAACATCGGCGCTGGACCTTTCGCGGGGTAATCGATTGCCTGGCTCAGATCACCCGTAACAGGGTCACTGTCAATGGGGCCGAGTTTTATCAAAACAGCACGCCGACACCCGAGCAAGAACAGATACTGCGCTTGCTAGAGGTCAGTATGTAGCCACCCACTTGAAATCCGAAATCGCCATAAGTCTCAGTACTGGCGAGTGTTTTCGCTATTTCTGGTGGGGTGAAATCCGTCTTGACTCGTTATTCTTGGCTTCAACCTCGGGCAACTGCTCCAGGGCTTGTTGAATCCGCTCGCGACGTTCTTCCGCCGCCCGATTGTCCGACAGTGTATGAGAGTTGACCGAGACCCCGCCACTCCTCCGGCGAACAGGGGCGTAGTTCAATCTGCTCACGGTTTGGACTTCGGTAACGCGGCGTGGCTTTATCTTGCAGTGGCTCTTCACGGCGCAGGGTTGCGGTAACAGGGGCCAACTCTTCATTAACAAGTGACTATTCATCGCGCTTTGCCCAGGACAACGTCGTTAGATTTTGCGCTGTAGTTTACAGGCTAGCTAACACTAACACTACGCTATAGTGATATATCGCCTCCATCCTTGACCAGATATTGGGGGTTGCTTGCATCCATTCCCTAAATTCCCTCGACTGAGCAAACAGGCTCCAAATTATTCACAAGCTCTGACTCATGCTGAAACCTCACTCCGGCGATCAGTGCATTCCACATGGCCGCCACCGGATAACCATCTCTCCCCTTGCCACGCATCACCTCCAGGTATTGAATTATCTGCTCATCCGAGGGATGATCACGCACGAGGATAAAGCGATCCAGATCGCAATGGGCTTCGACGTCTTGCCAGGAAAACCGTATGGGTTCGACGGCCGCCATGGGGGTTCCCTTTAGGTTGATAGCCGTGATAGCGATAGGATCTCATGGCGGCCGCCCTTTCGTTTGGGCCAGCGAATGGATTATTCAATCATGGGGTGAAAATTTGACTCCCTGGCTCATACTCCACGCTAACCCACTGATTGTTCCTTCTTGCGTGGGGTAAAGCCATTTTTTGGTTTCCATTTTCCTTTTGTGGCTCAGAGGATTGCTGGCAGCGCATTGGGATCATGCTTTATGTGACCAAATAAACTAGCCAAACATTGTTTACATAAATTGCACAGGAAACACCGCCACAAGCGTTCACATTGCTTCGACACTGAATAGATCAGACGGTTTGTACACAAGACAACGATGACATCAGGGGAGGGGGAAATTGGTTTGCTTAGCTCCTAATAGTACGGTTCCAGCCGAAGTGATTACGACTCAGGAAAAGGCGGAATGCCTTTATACCGAGGACGAAATCAATCTAACCTTAGACCGACTGGCTGAAGCGTTGCGGCGCAGATTGGAAAATACCAATCCGGTACTACTTTGCGTGATGAATGGCGCTTTAATCTTCGCAGCCCAGCTTGCCATCCGTCTGACTTTTCCAATGCAGATCGACTCACTCCATATCAGTCGCTATCGTGACACCACTGAGGGAGGAGACATCCAATGGCATAAGGAGCCCAAGATCCCACTCAAGGACCGAAGCGTATTAGTGGTCGACGATATCCTGGATGAAGGACATACCCTGGCATCGATCATCGAATACTGCCGCTTACAGCGAGCCAGAGAGGTTTTATCCGTCGTCTTGGTTGAAAAAATTCACGAAAGGAAACATCCTGCAGTCACAGCGAATTTCGTTGGCCTTACCGTAGATGATCGCTACGTATTTGGTTTTGGGATGGACTATAAAAATTATTTAAGAAATCTGCCCGGAATTTATGCGATTTCCGAATCATAACTGACGTACACGAAACCCGATTTTGGCACTAGTACAAATCGAGATCTGATCTGACAGATGTTGTAAGACTAAATCGTGACTCACAAGTAGTCCCCAAAAACTGGATACGTTGTTTAAATAGGGATAGAGTCTGTGGCAGTCCACACCGATGGGAATAGTCATAACGCTCCCGCGATGCGGGAGGCTTGACGGCTGTTAGCAGCCCCAAGGGCTGCTAAGGTAAAGTTCAGTAGAGTCTTGATACTAGACAGTTAAAACTCACCATTCTCATCCGAGCCTCTAGCATCAGCCCTTATAAGGTATTTTAGATTCACGCTTCCGTGCCGTTATTTACTTAGCAGTTGAGACATGGCGTACATTCCGCACCTAAAATCGTAGTGGATGGCTAATTTCAAGCCGTTGCCTCTCTCCCCAACAGAGTACTCAACCCGATTGTTGCATAAATATGTAGTTGCGGAGGTCAAGCCCCGAGGGCCTTGAGTATTCCGAGGGAATGCAACAACTCGTTTTCCAGCTTTTCGTTGCTATTCATGGACAGGATCAGTTTACCGGCAGGACGAAGAATACGTCCGGCACGTTGAATGAGGTTACGGCGTAAGTTTTCGATCTCTCGAAAACACCAAAGCGCCGCCCGTTTGGCGGTGGTTGCACGCGTACGAGGCGTCAGTTGAATCTGTAATTCACGCGTGAGATTATGCGCGAGAATGGCGGCAAACAGATACAGTTGATTTCCCACACGTGTGTTTACAGGGATGTAGTCCATTTGGCAATGCGACTTGAGTTCGGCGAAGATCCCCTCTTGCGATCCACGCCCCTCGTGGAAGGCAACGACCTTGCGGGCACGGATGTCCTTGTGGGTGACGATGACCTTGAATTCGTAGCCATACTCAATGGGCTTGAACCGATCGAGCTGAAGCGGGGCTTTGTTCTGGCAGCGAACCTTCTTGCGGATAAAGATAAAGCGATAGGGCGAGGTCCAAGACTTGGGTTTCCAGCGGCTCTCGAAGAAGCTGAGCTCATCGTTCAAACGACGCCATCGCCTTCTGCCCTCGATCATCTCTTTGAGCTCGGTGAAACGCTCGAAGGGAACCGACACGGTAAATTCCACGTCCGCTGCACGAAGTTGCTCGATGAGGGTCTCGTTGAAAAACGCGCTGTCGATACGCGTCTCTATTTTGATCCCAGGCGACACCGAACGTACGCTGTGCAGACACTGGCCGATGAAGGTATCGGCCCCATTGGAGTCGTGAACATTACCGGGGCGATGATGGACATCGAGGACTGGGTCGGTTTGTGCAACGGTGCAAAACAGGGGGTAGTAACTGCGCGCCCCCTTCTTTTTCTTGTTGAAACCCACCGCCGTACCTTCGGCGTGGCGTCCTGTGCTCAACACCGAACCGTCGAAGTCCAGCGTCACCCGCGAAAGCCTCTCGGCCAACACGCGTTCAATGACCAGCTCTCTCGATTCACGGCGCACTTTCTCGACGCTGGCCTCATCGGCGCTGGCGAGCGAGCGACTCATGGTGGAGACATTCGGCAAACGCTTCAGCCCAAGCACCCGCTTGACCCTCTCATCATCGCGATAATAGTCTACGTCTCGCAGCCGGCGATGGCCAATGATCAGAGGCACAACCAACAACAACATGACCCCATGAGGGCTGTAAATCGCACTCACCTTCAGGTGACGAAAACAGCCCCACAGTCGCTCCTTTATACCGATCAGGGAGAAGAAGTGTTGGAACAGGATAAGTCCCGAGTACGACGTCAGCTGCTGTGGTTCGAATCGAACCTCCAACGCGGGGCGGGCTTTACCTCGAACATCGGCTTTGCTATGTTTCATCTCAGTGGTCTCCTTCTCGGTGGGTGGCTCGTTTTGATCAACGGCTATTATACTAAGTTGGAGACCACTTTTTAGTTTGTCTGAGCCCCTATTTCATGTATCGCGCCAAGCGCTTTCAGTATTCTCGGAGCTTTTTTTGTCGTGTAGCTTAAGTTCACTCCCAGTGAGGTTAAGCTACACACCGTTTCATGCTGAATATACCGCTATTTATAGAGTAAAAACGCTCTCGCGCAGATAATTTATGCAACTGGCAGGTAGAAATATAACCGGGTTGTTGCTTCATCCAATTCGCATCGACTTCCCAAGCTTTTAGTAACTGCGGAATATCGTCTTCATTGACTGTGAATATATTGACTAATACAACAGGTGAAACCTCATCGCTTAACTGTTGAAAGATTGGCACATTTTTGTCGAGAGGCTTGATTTCGAGCATTAGGAGTCTCCTTTTGGCTATATATGGGGCCAAATAGGGTGGTTGTCATCCGCGTTACCGTGGAACGTTCAACCCGTTACGTGCTCGGAGGCGTGAGCCCATTGGGCCAAAAGAAGCGGCTTAAGACCATCATGGATCTATCGGCTAAGGATTTTGGCACCATCTATGTTAGCGCCGGTCGCAAGGGGCTAGAAATAGAGTTAAGCTTGGTTGGCTTGCTCTTGCAGTTGTGATTTTTTAAGTTGCCCTTCGTCGGCGAACAATAACCATTGCCGAAGATTATGTAACGCCTCACCTTTATTGAGCTGTTTGCTCACTCGATGCTGCTGCTCTTCCCGGCAGCGCCGTTATCAATGTCTAAATTGACGCTGCCTAATGATGTCTATCGTAATCAAAAGTCACGACCATAGGGCAATTCCAAATAACTTATATATAGATCGGATTGATCAGTTTGCCATATTCATGGATGGCTTTGGCTAAGCTGTTTTGTCCTACCTCAAGCTCTAGAAAACTGGTGTTTCATATTTTTAGGGCATTAGCTGAATTTGAACGGAACCTGATTCGTGAACGGACACTGGCTGGCTTACAGGCAGCAAGAGCCAGGGGTCGCAAGGGTGAACGGCCAAAATCACTGACCCAGGATAAACAGGACTTGGCTGTGAAGCTGTATAATGAAAAACATCACTCGGTGAAAAATATATGTGAAATGATGAGCATCTTTAAACCGACTCTGTACAAATACATTGAGGCCTCACGGCAAACCGGTTAGACATGACAAGTGTGAGCGAATCAGAACTCTAGGTTTCTGTTCAAATGTGACCGCTGGCCCAGAGTGGTGGCGCGTTATCGGCAGCCCCGAGCGCTCGCCATAACGCGACATCCGGATATGAGGTAGTAAACATCGATGAGTTCCAAGCGAGCAAGCGCCTGGCGGCGCCGTTACATGCCGTTGCTGGGCCTGGGGCTTGTCGGCCTGGCCGCAACGCTCGCGTACCTGCACTGGTTGCGCTCCGACAGCGGTGCTTCGGGACACCACGGCGGTGGCGGGTCCGTTGCCAGGGGACGGCCGATCCCCGTAGTCGCGGAGCCCGCGCGCCGCGGCGACATGCCGCTCCACCTAACCGGCATAGGCACGGTCACGGCACGCAACACCGTGACGGTCAGGAGCCGGGTCGACGGCCAGCTCATGCGTGTTGCATTCAAGGAAGGCCAGAACGTCCAGGCCGGTGCCCTGCTGGCCGAGATCGATCCGCGACCGTTCGAAGTGCAACTCTTGCAGGCGCAGGGCGCACTGGCCAGGGACCAAGCGCTGCTGGCCAATGCACGCATTGACCTGGAGCGTTACCGCACCCTGTATGAGCAGGATTCGGGTTCCAAGCAGCAGTGGGACACACAGCAGGCGCTAGTGAAACAATACGAGGCCGCAATCAAGTCCGATCAGGCACAAGTCGAAAGCGCGAAGCTGCAACTCACCTACTGCCACATCACGACCCCCATCGGCGGACGCGTGGGCCTGCGCCTGGTCGACCCGGGAAACATCGTGCATGCGTCTGATGCTACCGGTCTGGTCGTGATCACGGAGCTGCAGCCGGTCTCGGTGCTGTTCACCCTGCCCGAGGACGAGCTACCGGCGGTGCGCAAGCGGCTCGGCGCCGGCAACCGGGTTCCCGTGGACGTCTACGACCGGGAGAAAAAGACCCGGTTGGCGAGCGGTTTCCTGCTGACCCTGGACAACCAGATCGATCCGGCGACCGGCACGATCCGTCTCAAGGCGGAGTTTCCCAACGAAGACGGGAGCCTGTTTCCGAACCAGTTCGTCAACGCAGACCTGTTGGTCGATACCCTGCACGATGCGACCCTGGTGCCCACCGCCGCGATCCAGCGGGGTATCCAGGGGATCTATGTCTACGTGGTAGGTTCGCAGCAGACCGTGGCGGTACGGCCCGTGAAGCTTGGACCTGCGGAAGGTGAGGAGGCCGCGGTCCTGGAGGGCCTTACGCCCGGGGAGCTGGTCGTGGTCGATGGTGCTGACAAGCTACGGCAAGGCGCGCAGGTCGTGGTCAGCGGCCGAACCGCGGCGAACGAGGCGGCGCGGACGGCAGCCTCCGAAGGTTTCGCGGCGGACGCAGGCAAGGGCCCCAACGAGGGCCGCCACCGCCGGTTCGCGCAGTGAGTCACGCCGCCGGGGCGCCGCCGCGACGCGCGCACCAAAGTCGTCGGGAGCGGCGCGGATGAACCCCAAAACCCTGGCGGCGTACGCCCTGAGTCTGGAGGACGTGCGCACGGCGCTGGGCAACGCCAACGTAAACCAGCCCAAGGGCAGCTTCGACGGACCGCAGCGCGCCTCGACCATCGACGCCAACGACCAGATCGAGTCCGCGGCCGAGTACCGGCCGCTGATCATAGCTTACCGTAACGGCGCGCCGATCCGCCTGGCGGATCTCGCCGACGTGGACCAGGATGCGGAGAATGTGCGCCTCGCGGCCTGGAAAGATCAAACCCCCGCGGTGATCCTGAACATCCGCCGCCAGCCCGGTGCGAACGTGATTCAGGTCGTCGACCGGATCAAGCAACTGCTGCCCCAACTCCAGGCGACGCTGCCGGCCACCATTGAGGTCACACCCCTGACCGACCGGACCGTCACCATCCGCGCCTCGGTCAAGGAGGTCCAGTTCGAACTGATGCTCGCCGTGGCCCTGGTCATCATGGTGATCTTCCTGTTCCTGCGCAGTATCCCCGCGACCATCATACTGAGTGTCGCCGTGCCTTTGTCCCTGGTCGGCACCTTCGGGGCCATGTATCTGGCGGGGTTCAGCATCAATAACCTGACACTGATGGCGCTGACCATCGCTACCGGCTTCGTGGTCGATGACGCCATCGTGATGATCGAGAACATCTCCCGCTCTATTGAGCGGGGAGAGTCACCGCAGCAGGCCGCATTCAAGGGCTCGGCGCAGATCGGCTTCACGATTATCTCCCTGACTTTCTCCCTGATTGCCGTGCTGATTCCCTTGCTGTTCATGAGCGAGGTGGTGGGCCGTCTGTTTCGGGAGTTCGCGGTGACGCTCGCGGTCGCGATCCTGATCTCGGCGGTCGTCTCCCTGACGCTGACGCCGATGCTGTGCGCGAAGCTGCTGCGCCACCGGCCCGAGTCCGAACAGGGTGGTGTCTACCGGGCCACGGGACGGCTGTTCGACGCAGTGATCCAGGCTTACGCCAGGCTGCTAACCTGGGTCCTGGACCATCAAGGGGCGACGCTGGTCGTCGCCGTCGCGACCCTGGGGCTGACCGTCGTGCTCTATGTGATCATCCCTAAGGGCTTCTTCCCGGTCCAGGATACGGGCCTGATCCAGGGTATCTCCGAGGCTCCCGAGTCCATCTCGTTCCCCGCGATGGCGCAGCGCCAGCAGGCCCTGGCCCGGGTAATACTCGCCGACCCGGCGGTCGACAGCCTGTCGTCGTTCATTGGCGTCGACGGCACCAACACGACCCTGAACAGCGGCCGCCTGATGATCAACCTCAAGCCTCGCGAACAACGTGCGAGCGCCGTGGAGGTCATTCGCAGACTGCAGCCCAGGCTAGCGCAGGTCATGGGTATAGCGTTATCTATGCAGCCGGTCCAGGACCTGACCATCGAGAGCCGCGTCAGTCGCGCCCAGTACCAGCTCGCGGTCCAGGATGCGGACGCGACGGAGCTGCGCCTCTGGGTGCCGCGGCTGGTGGAACGACTCGCGGCCGTGCCGGAACTCGCAGACGTCGCCAGCGATCTGCAGGAGCAGGGCCTGCAGGCCTTTGTCGTTATCGACCGGGACACCGCCGGCCGGCTTGGGGTCACGGCCGCGGCCATCGACAACGCCCTCTACGACGCCTTCGGCCAGCGTCTGGTCTCGACGATATTCACCCAGGCGAACCAGTACCGCGTGATCCTGGAGGTCGATCCGGACTTTCAACGCGGGCCGGAGACGATCAAAGACATCTATGTACCGGCGGCGAACGGCGGGCAGGTGCCCCTGGCGGTGCTTGCCCGGGTCGAGGAGCGCACCGGCCCGCTGATCCTGAGTCACCTAGGCCAGTTCCCGGCCGCGACCGTTGCGTTCAACCTGGCCCCGAGCGCCTCCCTCGGGGATGCGCTGCGGGCGATCGACGCGGCGCAGCAGTCGATCGGGCTGCCTCGGGGTGTCCAGACCAGTTTCCAGGGAACGGCGCTGGCCTTCCGCGGCTCGCTTGGCAACGAGGTCTTCCTGCTGCTTGCGGCGATCCTCACCGTATACATCGTGCTCGGCGTACTTTACGAAAGCTATATTCACCCGATCACGATTCTCTCGACCCTGCCGTCGGCGGGCGTCGGAGCACTGCTCGCGCTGATGGTCTCGGGTCAAGACCTGAGCGTCATCGCAGTCATCGGCATTGTGCTGCTGATCGGTATCGTGAAGAAGAACGCCATCATGATGATCGACTTCGCGCTGGATGCGGAGCGCCGGGAAAGCAAGACCCCGCGGGAGGCGATCTACCAGGCAAGCCTGTTACGCCTGCGCCCGATCCTCATGACGACCTTCTCGGCTTTGTTGAGTGCCTTGCCGCTGATGCTCAGTACCGGTATGGGGGCGGAGCTGCGCCACCCCCTTGGGATCACGCTGGTCGGGGGGCTATTACTGAGCCAGTTGCTGACGCTGTTCACGACGCCGGTCATCTACCTGGCTTTCGATCGGCAGGCCCGGCGCGTTACGCCGGGCCTGCCCAGAACGGCCGAGACCTGAGCGGGCGCGGCGATGCACTTTACCGAGATCTTTATCCGCCGTCCGGTCGCGACGACCCTGTTGACCCTGGGGTTAGCCCTGGCAGGGGCCTTCGCGTTCCCGCTGCTACCGGTCGCGCCGCTGCCGCAGGTGGATTTTCCGACGATCTCAGTGCGGGCAGGCCTGCCAGGCGCCAGCCCGGAGACCATGGCCAGCACCGTGGCCACACCCTTGGAGCGGCGTCTGGGGCGCATCGCCGGGGTGACGGAGATGACCTCCGCGAGTTCGCCGGGCAGTACCCGGATCACGCTGCAGTTCGACTTGGAACGGGACATCGATGGCGCGGCCCGCGACGTGCAAGCCGCGATCAACGCGGCCCGGGCGGACCTGCCGAGCGACCTGCCCAGCAACCCGACCTACCGGAAGGTGAACCCGGCCGATGCGCCGGTCATGATCCTGTCGCTGACCTCCGAGACGGTGGGTCAGGGCCAGATGTACGATGCCGCGTCCACGATCCTTGCCCAGAAGCTGTCTCAGGTCGAGGGCATCGGCGAGGTTCGGGTCGGCGGCAGTTCTCTGCCCGCGGTGCGGGTCGAGCTCAATCCCACGGCCCTGAACCAATACGGCATCGGCCTGGAAGACGTGCGCAGCGCACTCGCGGCCGCCAACGCGAACCGGCCGAAGGGTTCGGTCGCCGACGGCGAACGTCACTGGCAAATCTACGCCAACGACCAGGCGAAAACGGCCGCCGAGTTTGCACCGCTGATCATCGCCTACCGCAACGCCGCACCCGTGCGCCTGAGTGACGTGGCGGAGGTCCTGGACTCGGTGGAAGACCTGCGCAACGCGGGCCTCGCGGACGCCCGGCCGGCGGTGCTGATGATCCTCACCCGGCAGCCCGGATCGAACATTATCGAGACGGTCGGCCGGGTGCGGGCGGTCCTGCCGGCGTTGCGGGCCTCGATACCCGGCGCGATCAACCTCGAGGTGGTCATGGACCGTACGCCCACGGTCCGCGCCTCGATCAGTGACGTGGAGAGGGCGCTGGCCATCTCCGTAGCCCTGGTGATCCTGGTGGTGTTCCTGTTCCTGCGCGATGCCCGCACCACCCTGATCCCGGCCGTGGCCGTGCCGGTGTCCCTGATCGGTAGCTTCAGCGTCATGTATCTCGCGGGCTACAGCATCGACAATCTGTCCCTGACGGCCCTGACCATCGCCACGGGCTTCGTCGTCGACGATGCGATTGTGGTCCTGGAGAACATCTCGCGGCATATCGAGCGGGGCGTGTCGGCGTTTCAGGCGGCGATCAAGGGTGCGCAGGAAGTAGGCTTCACGGTTCTGTCCATGAGCTTGTCCCTGATTGCGGTCTTCCTGCCGGTGTTGCTCATGGGGGGAATCATCGGTAGGCTGTTTCGGGAGTTTGCGGTCGCCCTTTCGGTAGCGGTGCTGATTTCCCTGATCGTGGCCCTGACGACGATCCCCATGATGTGCGCGCGGCTGCTGCGGCCGCAGTCGGAACGCCCCCAGGGCCCGTTCATGCACATCATCGCCGCGGCCCTCGACTGGCTGCATGCCCATTACCGCAGCAGCTTGCGCCAGGCTCTGGACCACCCCCGCCTGACGATGTTACTGCTCGGGGCGATCGTGGCCCTGAACGTCTACCTGTACGTGGTCGTACCGAAGGGCTTTTTTCCCCAGCAGGACACGGGCCGGCTGCGCGGCTCGATTGTGGCCGACCAGGGGATTTCGTTCCAGGCCATGAGCCGCAAGCTCGAGGCGTTCATGACGATTGTGCGCGGCGACCCGGCGGTCGCGAACGTCGTGGGCTTCACCGGCGGCGGACAGCTCAACTCCGGCGTCATGTTCGTAACCCTGAAACCGCTTGCCGAGCGCAAGGTCTCCGCTGACCGGGTCATCGCCCGGCTGCGCGGCAAGCTCGCGAAGGAACCGGGCGCGAGCCTGTATCTGCAGTCCATACAGGACATCCGCATGGGTGGCCGTCCCGGCGCGGCCCAGTATCAGTACACCCTTCAGGGCGACAACGTTGACGAGCTGCAGGCCTGGACTCCGCGACTCGAACGTGCCTTGAGCGAACGGCCCGAGCTCTCGGACGTGAACACCGACCAGCAAAACGAGGGCCTGCAGACGACCCTGAGCATCGACCGGGACACTGCGCGCCGTCTCGGGCTGACGCCCAGGCTCATCGATGCGACCCTCTACGACGCCTTCGGTCAGCGGCAGGTATCGACCATCTATACGCCGCTCAACCAGTATCACGTGATCATGGAGGTCGCCCCGCGGTACTGGCAGCGGCCGAGCTCCCTGGCGGAAATCCAGATCCGCAGTCCTGCCGGGGAGCAGGTACCCCTGGCCGCGGTTAGTCAGCATGAGCCTACGAGGACTTCGCTCGCGGTCAATCACCAGGGGACGTTTGTTGCGAGCACGATCTCCTTCAATCTGTTCCCCGGCAAGTCCCTGAGCGATGCGGTTATGGCAATCGATGAGACCGTGCGCCAGATCGGCGTGCCGGCCTCCCTGCACGGCGGCTTTCAGAGCACTGCGCTGGCCTTCCAGGCGTCCCTGCAGTCCCAGCCCTGGCTTATCCTTGCGGCCGTTGTGACCGTCTACATCGTGCTCGGCATTCTTTACGAAAGCTACGTGCATCCGCTCACGATCCTCTCAACCCTACCCTCCGCCGGGGTCGGCGCCTTGCTGGCCCTGCTCGCAGTCGGCGTGGGCTTCACGGTGATGGCCCTGATTGGAGTCATCCTGTTGATCGGCATCGTGAAGAAGAACGCCATCATGATGGTCGACTTCGCCTTGGACGCCGAGCGCACCCAGCACATCCCGCCTGAGGAGGCAATCTACCAGGCCTGCCTGCTGCGCTTCCGCCCGATCCTGATGACGACTCTAGCCGCCATGTTTGGCGCCCTGCCTCTGGCCCTCGGCGGCGGCGAGGGGGCCGAACTGAGGGTGCCGCTGGGCATCGCGATTGTTGGCGGGTTGGCGCTGAGCCAGCTGTTGACCCTGTACACAACACCGGTCGTCTACCTGTACCTGGATCGCTTCCGGCTCTGGTGCCAACGCGCTTGGCCCGTCGGGCGCCGCGGTGACGCGGCGCCGAACCCATCCCTGGACGAGGAAAACCCGTGATGCATCCCTTGATCAGGACGCTCGTGGCCGGCGCCGCAGCGGCCCTATTCTCGGCTTGCACCGTTAGCTGTGGCGGCCCACAATAAGATTCGTCTCGGCCCGCAAACAGGGCCTATTTTGAGACCACATTATTTGCATATTTGCGATACGAGGTCGCTACACCTAGGGATGTTGTTGAGATTTTTTCTCCGGCCAAGGTGCCATTTATAGTTTCCGGTTGCAACACTATAGACCAGCCCGCCAATCGATAGAAAACCCATTGAACTTGCTCAATATTTTAGGAAATATCAAATTGGGGGCCAGTGGCTCAGGTCAGGATTCCGGAATACTTAAAGAAACTTGTTAATGGCATGTTCGCTGCCATATGTCAGTAGTTCATTTCGATTAATCATATCGGATCGCTCACTGTCTTGTGCGGGGGCGGTGTAGCGCCACCATCCCATATTCGGTCTGGCGACCCTCGCGATGGATTTACCCGTTTTACGCATTAGTGAACGCGCCTTTCTTTCTGGGTCTGAACCTAGGAGCTTGTGTTCTGGATGGTGATTGGATCCACCGTCTGGACGATTGAGTATGGACGCTATATACGGCTTGCTGTTAACGGCAAGAAAACTTCAAAGCCGTCAAATGAGCAGATCTTCAAGCGGAGATCGGTTTGTTTTAACTGGTGTTCGTTAACCCAAACTGCTGGATGCGACTCGCTATGGAGCCACATTCCCATTATTTCGTGGGATTCACGAAACTTCGTGAAACTCAGGTCGCTTTGACCTTTGAAAATGCCAGGAATGTCCCGTAATTCCTAGGGCTGTCTGTCCCTAGCCATTAAAAAAATCCCAAAGATATAACCAGTTATATTAATGTTGCTAGTAGTCTTGAGTGCTAGGGCATCCTTATTGCTCCTTATTCGGCGCGATTATCTAATCACTCGAACTAGGAGAAGGTTATGAACGATGGCGCGACTGGAAAGCTCAAAGAGAATTTGAAGGGCCGGATAGTGCTTCCGGAGAGTCCTGATTATGGCAAAGTTTGTGAGATATGGAATGCGATGATTGATCGTCGGCCTGCTATCATCGTGCAATGCGCAGCGGCCGATGACGTCCCTCAAGCTATCGCGTTTGCGCGCGAGAGCGACCTAGAGATATCAATCCGCGGTGCTGGGCATAACATCGCGGGAAATGCCGTGTGCGATGATGGCCTGATGATCGATCTTTCAACCATGAGGAATGTCCGCGTTGATCCTGAGCGGCGGCGTGCCTATGTCGAGCCCGGTGCCACTCTGGGTGACATCGATAAAGCGATTCAGGTATATGGGCTGGCCATGCCGGTAGGAATTAATTCAACGACTGGCATTGCGGGCCTCACCTTAGGCGGAGGCTTCGGTTGGCTGACCCGCAAGTACGGTATGACGATCGACAATCTTGTCTCTGCGGAAGTAATCACAGCGGCTGGGATGAAGGTACGAACAAGCGAAGACGAAAACGCCGAGCTTTTCTGGGCGATTCGAGGCGGCGGTGGCAATTTCGGTGTTGTAACCGAGTTCGAATTCAAGCTCCATCCCGTGGGCCCCGAGATATTGGCCGGGTTGATCGTTTTTCCATATGACCAGGCAAAGCAGGTACTGACGCGATATCGTGAATTCGTAGCCTCGGCGCCCGAGGAATTGAATGTGTGGGTCGTGCTTCGCCACGCACCGCCGCTGCCTTTTCTTCCCGAGGAGGTTCACGGCAAAGAGGTCGTCGTGTTAGCTGTGTTTTACGCTGGTGATATCGCGGAGGGTGAGAAGCTGCTTGAGCCACTACGCGGTTTTGGCGAGATGCACGGTGAACACATCGGTGCTCAACCGTATGTAGAATGGCAGCAGGCCTTTGATCCCTTGCTCACACCCGGTGCGAGAAACTACTGGAAGTCCCATAATTTCACCGAATTGCGTGATGGCGCGTTGGATTACATGATTCAGTTCGCGGGGCAGATGCCCTCACCTCAGTGCGAGATTTTCGTAGGACTCATTGCCGGGGCGCCCAATCGCGTTCCAGCGGATGCTATGGCCTATGGAAGTCGGGATGCGAGGTTCGTGCTGAACGTGCATTCACGCTGGAACGAATTTGCGCAAGATGAGGAGTGCATTGCATGGGCGCGCGCGTTTTTTACAGCGTCTGCACCCTACGCCTCCGCCGGTGCCTATGTGAACTTCATGACTGAAGAAGAGAGCGACCGTGTCGCAGCGGCTTACGGATCGAATTATGAACGTCTGGTACACATTAAAAAGCGGTACGATCCGGAAAACCTTTTCCATTTTAACCAGAATATAAAACCATAAGGGGGCGTTGTCGGTATGCGTCTTAAATAGTGAATAAGTCATGTCATGATGAATGATGTTATTTGCGCTTAAACTCCGGAAATCACGATATGTGTGCGTGGGAAAGGGATCTCCCCGCATAATCGTGGAGTGACAGTCGGCTTTCCCTAAGCTTAGGGTATCCCTGGACGGGGATGTGGCTCATTTTGAGACGACGCCTCTAACCCCTCCGGCGATCAACGCCGAGAGATTCGTTAAAATGAGCGGCAGTGCGATGCCACCGGGGGTGGCGAGATAACGCGGCTCCCAACAGGGATTGAATTTCTCCTTATACGACTGAAGCCCGCGGAAATTATAAAAGCGCTCACCATAACCAAAGACCAGGGCACCGAACCGATTCCATAGTGGCGCCAGACTCCGATTTTCCAGTCCGGACAGAGGAGCCATACCCAGGTCAAACCAGCGATAACCCTGTTCTTTTCCCCATAACATGAGCTGGATAAAAAGAAAATCCATGAGACCATTAGGAGCATTGGGCAGGTAACGCATCAGATCGATAGAGAATCGTTCTTTCCCATTGTTAACCCACAGGTTAGCGAAGGCAATTGTTTTTTTGCCAAAGCGCACCACCGCGACGGGGCCGCTTTGTAGATAGGCCTCCTGAAAAAAACCTACCGAGAATCGTTTCTCACGGGTGTGCTTACTCAGTAGCCAACTGTCCGAAATTTGTTTAAGACTGGGCAGCAGGATAGGGACATTCGGAGCTGGGACGATCTCGAACTGGTAACCACTTTTTTCCAAATGATTCAAGCTATGACGTAACCCTTTATACGCTTTCCCGGCCAGGGAAAAATTCGGCAGTTCCACGCTGGCCACCTCACCGATCTTGAGCAGATTCAGGCCGATTTCCAGATAAATATCTAGGCTATTCGGCGGTACCTGATAGAATACCGACCAGCTGCCATGGCTCTCGCACAGTTCCCGAAACTTCCAGGCGAGTTCCCGCTGCTCATTCTGCGGACCGACGGGATCACCCATAGCGACCCACGTGTTACCTTGCGCACTATACATTATGAAAGCGTTACGTGATTCGTTGAACAAAAGGCTCTTATCACCGAGTAACGCCAGATGGGCGTAGGTTTCCGGAAACTGGTTGATGATGCGCTTGGCCTGCTCCAGTTCTTCAGGACTCGGAGGAAGGAGAGCCGCAGGCGCGGGACGCAACAATTTAGCGCTCGAAAAGAACAATACCACGACTAGCGTACCGACCATGCCGCGCAGAAAGCGGGAGACCCCACCTTCTAGAAAACTAAATTGCCACCAAAGGTCATGGGAGTATTCGGTATGCTTGTAAGAAAAGAACCCCAGCCATGCGGCAGAGATCAGCACCACCGTGATGGTAACAATCCAATTGGCGCTAAGGTGGGGACTGAGTAAGGATGCCTTGCGGTAAAAATATCCCCGGCACGGTAGCAAACTCACCAGCAGAAACGCGAGCACCGAAGCTTCCTCGTAATCGACGCCCTTGAGCAGGGAGGTAACGATGCCGGTTGCTAGCAGCATCACGGTCAACAAGTAAGCCGCATCCAGGCGACGTTGCAGGCTGCGGGCGAGTAACAGCAGTCCCGTCCCAACCAAACTTACGATAAAATGCGAGGTTTCCACCACCGGGAGCGGGAGCAGTTCACGCAGCCATTCTAGACGGGTTCTTACCTCGGGGGTGGCGGCAGAAAATAACAATAATGCTCCGCTGACTAAGGTCATCAAGGCAAAGATCTGGGGTAACAGCGCCGAGAACCAGGGGACGAGGGTTTGAGGCAACCAGATTATCCGTTTTCTCCGATGCAGCACCTCATATCCAACAAGGGAAATCGTCGCTACGATCAGGGGCAATAGATAGTAAATGAACCGATAGGCCAGTAAGGAACCGAGAACAACCGGCTGCGGAATCTCACCGGAGAACATGATCAGGATTAATGAGTCAAACACCCCCAATCCCCCAGGAACATGACTGATGAGTCCCACCAGTTGCGCCGTCAGGAAGACGCCTAGAAAATAGGCGAGATGTAGATCTGCGTGAGGCAATAACACATAAAGGATAAGGCCGGCGAGACACCAATCTAATGCTCCGAGCGCCACTTGCATCAATGCGATATTCAGAGAAGGGATGTCCAGCACCCAACTCCGGAACTGTAGCGATCGACGGCGCTGCGCGCTGAATAATAAATAGCCAGCGACCACGGTCAGCATTACAACCCCGAGAGGTCGGGCGCTGCTTAACGGCAAGTGTAGACTAGAAGGCAACACCAATGTGTCGAACAGCAGTAGGCTTCCTACAACCGCAAAGATTCCCAACCACAGCGTTAGAGCCGAGAAGAAAACGACTTTGGCGATGTCGATAGGCGAGAGCCCCCAGTTGTAATAGAGCCGGTAACGCACCGATCCAGAGACCAAGAATGACAGCCCAACGGTGTTACTAAAGGCGTAGCTGAGGAATGCAACGAATCCAACCTTTTTCCAAGGCATGGTTTGGCCAACGTAGCGTATTGCCAGTGAATCGTATCCCGTCAAGACGATGAAGCTGAGAACCGTCAACGCCATCGCCATGCCCATCCGCCAATGCGGAATCGCCTTGAAGGCCATGACGATGTCCTTCTGGTGGTATCCATCTAAGGTATGATGTAAGGTCCATATTGATCCCGTGAACAGCAGGATGATTAGGCTGGGTCCGATGACCCGGGAAAGAGATTCTTTCATGGCTTGTTGGGGTTATTTTTAGTGGGCCAGCGAAACGCGTTGTGCTGTTGGGCAACAGCTTGAGCCGATTGATCGGAAGGTGTCTTTGTTCGACAGTTCGCTGTGTGAATGGACGCCTATTCCGGCCGCAATTCGGTTAGGTCTTGTCGATCTAAACCACGAGTGAACAGGGTTTCGTGATGGATACGAATCATTATTTAGGGTGGATTTTATACCTGATTTTATCAGTATTAGTATTTCCCACACTAACGTTTTCTCAAACCCCAGTGGAACCAGAAATCCTTCAATACGACGGATTTGAAAAACTGGTTATTTACACGCCAAAATCCCGGCCAAAAGGATTGGTGCTATTGCTCAGCGGAGAGAAAGCTTGGGAACCGCAGACGGTAAATCTGGCTCAAGAAATCGCCAACCTGGATTATCTCGTCGCAGGCATCGACAGCAGTGCTTATCTCTCCCAGCCGTGTCAGCCGACGTCGTGCTGCGGTAACTTAGTCCCTGATCTGACTCGCCTCGCGCGGTTTATTGGACACCATTATCACTTGCCCGACCATCCTTCCATACTGGTGGGCTACGCTACCGGAGCGGCCGTTGTGTATGCTGCGCTTGCTCAGGCACCGAGAGCTACATTCCATGCCGGAATCAGCCTGAATTTCTGTCCTGATTTCTCCCGACTCGATCACCTGTGCAATATGCAGACACTGAATAAGACGGCTTCCGATGATAAGAGACACACGCTATGGCCGGAAAAACGGCTAGCAACCACGTGGTTCGTGTTTCAGTCCGAACCGGCCTGCGATAAGAACAATGCTGCTTATTTCGTCAAGCAGTTTGATAATGCGAAGTTAACTATTTTACCCAAACAACATCAAGAAATCGGATAATGGCAAAAGCGAGTGGCCGCAACTGATGGCTTTGCTGCAGTGGCTAGATCCCGCCATCGACAATCAAGTCCAAGCGGATACCAATGTCAGTGGAGTACCCCTCATCGAAGTGCCCGCGCGTACAGGCACCTCGGGTAAGCGGATGGCGGTGATGCTCTCCGGTGATGGTGGATGGGCCGAGCTCGACCGCGCAATTGCTGCTGAGTTGGCCCAACACGGTATTCCCACGGTCGGCTGGGATTCGTTGAGCTATTTTTGGCAGGCCAAGACTCCTGATCAGGCGGGCGCGGATCTGGACCGCGTGGTGCGGTATTACACTGAAAAATGGCACAAAGAGGAGGTTTTACTGATTGGTTATTCCTTTGGCGCGGATGTGTTGCCCTTCATGGCAAACCGGCTCTTGCCGACCGAAAGGAGTCAGATCAAGCTCATCGCTTTTTTGGGGCTTAGTGACTCGGCCTCTTTCGAGTTTCATCTTACTGATTGGCTCGGGGGTACCACGAAGAACGCTCTGCCAGTGCGTCCCCAGGTCCTGAAGCTCGCTTGGGCAAAACGCCTTTGCTTGTATGGCGCGGAGGAAACCGACAGCGCATGCCCCGACCTCGCCAGATCCGGGGTTGTGGTGTTAAAGATGCCTGGAGATCATCACTTCGATGAGAACTACCAGAAAGTCGCTGAACGCCTGTTGGAGCAAGTGGAGGAGTAACGGCTAGCCGTAGCAGCGAACTCGGTTAATGTTAACCGGGTATTCCAATCAGTTAGTCGATTGCGGGTTGTTCGTGAAGACGACTACGTGAGTGGCCATACAGGACATACAAGATGATGCCTGCGGCCAACCAAAGGGCGAATCGGATCCAAGTGATCAGTGGAAGCTGCAGCATGAGATACAGACAGGCCACGATGGAGATCAGGGGTACCAGCGGAACAAAGGGGGTACGAAAAGGCCGCGGTCGCTGAGGGTCGGTATAGCGCAACAACCACACTCCGGACGAAACGAGTATAAAGGCGAATAGCGTGCCGATGTTTGTGAGATCAATGACTTCCGAAATATTAGCAAATGCGGCACTTCCGGCGACCAGCACGCCGGTTACAATCGTTGTTATATAGGGTGTATGGAAACGTCGATGGGTGCGTGCGGCCCAAGGCGGTAGCAGACCGTCCCGGCCCATGGAAAAAAAGATCCTTGATTGACCAAGCTGAAAGACCAGCAATACCGTGGTCATGGCGATCACGGCACCAACGGCTATCACCAAGCGGGCTACGCTAAGTAGCTGGTTATCCCCGGAAGAAAAGACCAAGGCGGTGAGCATGGGCTCGGGTGTCCCCAACCTATCCCATGGCGCCATGCCTGTCATCACCACAGCCACCAGGATGTAAAGCACGCTGCAGACGGCGAGACTCATGATGATGCCAAAGGGCATATCCCGCTGCGGGCTGCGCGCCTCTTCCGCTGCCGTCGATACGGCGTCGAATCCGATATAGCTGAAAAAGATGATGGCGGCTGCGGCGCCGATGCCTCTCATCCCATTCGGTGAAAATCCACCGTGGGCGACGTAGTTGTGCGGATCAATAAAACAAGCGCCTACCACGATGAAAAACACCAAGATCCCCAGTTTGACCATCACGATCCACGAATTCATCAGCGCGGAGAGTTTGATGCCGCGCACTAAAAGCAGGGTTATCAGTCCAACGATACCGGCGGCGGGCAGATTTATGATAAACGGGAGTCCGAATAGTCGCGGTGCCGTTGACAATGCCGAAGCGAAGTAGTGTGTCGTTGAATCGGCGGCACCCGCAGTGAGCGCGGCCGACGCTTCAAGGGCCGACCTGTAGTCCACCGCGAGCCAGGCCGGGATCTCGATGCCGGAATAGCCGAGGAGCTCGCGAAGGTGCCCAGACCAAGAAATTGCCACGGCAATGTTTCCCACGGCATATTCTAGAATGAGGTCCCAACCGATGATCCAAGCGGCGAGCTCGCCGAGTGCCGTATAGGCGTAGGTGTATGCCGAACCGGCAATGGGTACCATCGCCGCAAACTCCGCATAGCAAAACGCCGCAAAGCCACAGGTGAAGCCCGTGATAATAAACGAGATGATGATTGCCGGTCCCGCGCCCGGCCGCAATGCATCGCCTGCGATCGCCGACCCGGTGGCGGCAAAGATGCCCGCGCCGATAATGGCGCCGATGCCAAGGGCAGTAAGTTCCCATTTGCTGAGCACGCGACGTAATCCAGGCGTGCCAAACTCCGCAGCAGGCGGCTCGATGGCTTTACGGGTAAACAATTGCTTAGGGTTCATGAAGAGAGTGCCTGACGTTGGTTGGATTTACCGGCCTTTGTTGTTGGTTATACCACCTGAAACTGGAGTATCTCTCGGCTTGTTCGGAGAAACAGACATCGAACGCCTCATATAGTTTAATTTGAGAAATAACCCCTTAGGTTGCGGGACGGAGTCTGTACGGCCATGACGTCGAGTATCGAAAACTAGAAGTAGCCTACGGCAAACCTGGATAACTGATCCGTTGCGACCCCATGCCGATGTGTAGAATAACGTAGTTGGCATCCATGAAACATTAGCTCAACAAGGTCCATGTATCGATTATGATGAAATCGACGCCAGCAATGAACGGTGAGTTTCGTTCCATTCGGCTTCAAAACCTATGTCAATTATTTGGGGTCTGACCAATAATCGATCGTTGGGCGCCTTGAAATCACTAAAAGGAGTGAAATGTTGAACGTGCGTATCGTTGCCCTAACCTTAATGGCTATGATTGCTTTTGCTTGTAATTCGTTGCTGTGCCGTCTTGCTCTTAAATACACTCAACTCGACGCCGCCAGTTTTACCACCATACGACTGATTTCTGGAGCGGTCGTGCTCTGGCTGATTGTGCGCATGCGTCGCAACACCTCTACAAGTTGGGGCAACTGGCAATCGGCGCTGGCCTTGTTTGTTTATGCCGCGGGCTTTTCGTTTGCGTATGTGAACCTGCCCGCCTCAACGGGCGCACTGCTGCTCTTTGGCGCCGTCCAAGCCACGATGATTAGCCACGGTCTTTGGATGGGGGAACGCTTACGAGGATTGCAGTTCGCTGGTCTGGTGCTCGCACTAGCCGGACTGGTGGGGTTGTTGTCGCCCGGTATTTCGGCGCCACCCCTTTTAGGGTCCATTTTGATGTTGAGTGCGGGGATAGCTTGGGGCGTTTATTCTTTGCGTGGAAAAGGTGGAGGTGATCCAATTCAAATCACGGCGGGGAATTTCTTGCGCGCTGTTCCAATCACGGCAGCTTTAAGTATCCTGATGTATAAGGACGCCTCTTGGGATAGCGCTGGATTGGGGTACGCGATTTTATCAGGTGCCCTGGCTTCTGGATTAGGGTATACCATTTGGTACACAGCTTTACCGGCATTGATGGCCACCCACGCTGCGACCGTGCAACTCAGTGTGCCGGTTCTAGCGGCCTTGGGAGGCATCGCTTTTCTCGGCGAGCCCATAACTTTGCGCCTGATATTAGCGTCCATAGCTATACTTGGCGGTATCGCACTGGTAATTCTGGTGAAACAAGCACCACAGGCCATCCAAACTCAGGGTACCCAACATGACGCAGGTTACGGCTGAGCAAGCCGAGGCGGGGCAAGCCGTCTACACCAAGCAAACCCTGGCTGTTTACGATTTTGTAGTGCTCGGAATATCGAACCGGTTCTTATGGAAGTGTCCGACATTGTCCATAGAGGTTGATCCCCATGACATTGCGGCGCTCGAGATTCCAGGTTCCAGTGCTGAAATCGGCCGAATTAGGGAGTTGGTAATCGGGGTGACCCGGAATGGCGTCTGCATCGTTGAGTGCCGGCCCATACCGTGTCCTCGACATTGCTTGCGCATACCTCTTCGGGCAATGGTTGGAATGATTGCCCTCAGCGGCCAGGGCAGTCCGCCGAAAATGAATGGCTTAAATTTCCGCTTTTTCAAGCTCACGCCGAAGTGGGTGCGCATGTTCCATCTCGGCAAAGACGATGGCGAGGAGCAGTTTACGCAGATCATTTGATCCTCTACTCGGCCTAAATCTAGCGAAGGTTTTCGTTCCAATGATTGTCATGCCCCATAGCTGTGCCTTAGCCTCTTTCATTCACCTCCCCCTGGTTTTCACTAGGACCCAGTAAGTTAGAGTTAGAGGGTCCAGAGCGGTTTGGATCGAGATCGGTCGGAATAAGATGGCCGCCGATCCCAAGTTTGAGTGGTGCCGAATGCGGCGCATGTATCATGAGATACCCCAGGTCCCCGTGTTTCCTGGGAAAACCACGGAAGGAGACTTTTTGGGAATGGAATCCCGCCAACGCGTCTCACCCATCGCCTGATCAAGGTCCGAAAACCGTTCATCCGAAAAAACGACCCGTAGGAGGAAAATCGTAGCCTGATTGCGAGCCCTATCGCAATTCAGCAATCAAATCCCCAACGCTCTGTCATATATCTCCCGTATCGTAGTCCAGACTCTCGAACGGACGTTGTTGCTGACAGGGCACGGGAGTTTTTCGGAAAACTCCGCGAGAAGTTACTTCCCCTACTCACTGCTACACGCACAATGAGGTTTGAGCGATGACCAGAGCAATGCACGAAGAACTCAAGCAGATTTCCACTGAGATGAGAACTATTACCCACCGGTCCGAACAGGATCCTCGGCAAATGGATCAGGAAACGCAGGATCGGCTGGAACAGCTGACCGCAGACATGGAGGCTCTGATGAGTGATACCATCTACCATGGGTACGGTTCGTAACGGGACATCTGTACGGAGTCGTCGGTCACGTTTTGATAGGCTCAACTGAGAATCCTAGGATTAACTCCCCCTTTTGAGCCTTCTAGTCAAGCAGCGAGTGACACTCGCCATGAACCCTTCGCCCGGCCGGCGGCTCTTGACGAGTATCTGCAGATCTAGGGTAAAAAAATAAGTTAACGGCGGTAAATTCTGTAGCTCAGGTACCTTCGATTCAGGCATCGGTATAGTATTGCGCTTTCATACGATCGCAGTACGCCTCGAGATTGGGAAGCGCGGTCGCATGGCGTTTGAGTGGGGAATTCACCGGCACCCCAAGGATATTGCCAAGAAAAGCATAGACTGCCGCATCGACGGAACTCGGCGTCTCTCCCAGGAAAAAATATTTAGCCGCCAGGAACGAACTCAGTGCATCCAAGTCGGCATAGGCGATTTCCATAATCTCCACCTCGTAGTGCCGGCCCATGCCGTGTCCATGACATTGCTTGCGCATTTCTCGCCGGGCTACGAATGGGACGCCTGACGATAGCAACGAAGTATTTCATTTATCCGTATCCATACTAAAAATGGCATGGCAAGCAGCGATTTAAACAGCCCAAAAAAGATCCGCAACTAGTCTATATAATATCGGGGATGATAAGCGGCAAATGGGTGAATGCGAGATGAGTGACGATTCCAGATCCTATCCTAAGACTGTATGCTTAACTTTTGAAGGCAAGGATGCATTCGAGTATGTCGACGACGCGATCCATAAGGATCTCTCTGCCGCAACGCGGCACGGTGAAGTATTGTTTCTCAGTTGTGACGAGACCGCAGGCGTGGATAGGCTGACACCCCAGGACGATGGGAACTACGGCCAGCATATGCACTATGCCCTGGGTGATCTAACCGAACTACCGGACGGTCCCAGCGGTGAAATGGATATCGAAGGCCTGGAGGTCGATGGCGATTGGTTATGGATTGTCGGATCGCACTCGTTGAAACGCAATAAGCCTGATAAGAGCGACGATCCAGCTCAGGCGCTCAAGGCCATGGTGCAGATCGAGTGGGACCCCAACCGCGCGTTTCTCGCCCGAGTGCCGTTAATTGAGGACGACGGCGGTTTAAGGCCGGCGGCTGAAGACGGCGAGCGGCGCTTGAATCATATCAAGCTACACCGTAAAAAGAGCAAGTTGAAGTCATGGTTGCGTGACGACCCGCATATTGGGCCATTTCTCGATCTACCTTCAAAGGAGAACGGCTTCGACATTGAAGGTATTGCCGCTAAGGAACTGCGCGTTTGGCTCGGTTTGCGTGGTCCGGTTTTGCGGCAGATGGCGGTGGTCATCGAGCTGCAGTTTAAGATCACGAAAAGAGGTTACCTCAAGGCACGCCGTATCGATGGCAAGCGTCGCTACCGAAAACATCTGCTACCGGCACACGGACAGGGGATTCGCGATCTTGCATTCGACAACGAGGACATCCTGCTATTGACTGGGCCAACCACGGCTGGTGATGGGGTTGCCGAGTTACTGCGCTGGCGTGATGCGATCTCCGCCAACGATTCCGGAGTCGTCCCCAATGATCGGGTCGAACGGCTTCGCCATCTACCTTACCGAGGCAGATACGACCACCCCGAAGGCCTGGTCCGCTGGATGAATCACAGTGAATGGCTGGTTGTGTATGACAGCCCCGCACCGGAGCGTCTGCAGGAACGACCAGCGCGAGTTACTGCAGACATTTGGAAGATCTGAGTAAGCTAGAACCGGCGCGTACAGAAAAGCGGGTAGCGAGATGAAGGTGTCCTAGTAACCACCCTGGGCGAACATTTTGGCGAGATCAATGCGGCGAATTTACGCCGTGCACATGAGAAGATAGAATCTGGCCGCGCTAAAGGAAAGATCGTGCTGGAGAGTTTCCACGCTGGCTCTTGATGGGGCGTGAGTTAGAGGCCTAGTATTTCCATTTCCGCAAGCGAGATTGGGATACCGTGTAACGGCCTCTTCCTGAGAAAGACAGGGGCGAGCGCACTGACATCCTCCCTGCGTCGTGCGTACCCAACGATTCCGCCTGATGCCCCGGCTTCTCCTTCGACACCGTCAGGATTGCGAATGATCCGGGATGTTATGCAGCAAGGGCCTTAGCAACGTTGCTACGCGAAACACCAATAGCAAAAAGTGATCGAAGAATGAGATCAACTGACACCGAAGGGTCAGCAGCCTCCATCTTAGCAACTCTTGACTGACTCGACGCGATCATTCGTGCGAGTTCCACCTGGCTAATTCCCCTTCTTTTTCTTTCTTTCTTAAGGATTTCGCTGAGGGCCAACTTCATCTCTATATACGTGGACTCCTCTGGAGTCAGGCCGAGAAAATCCTCCGCAGATCCTACCTTCCAGCCAGCTTTCTCAATTCTCTTACGTTTATCCGCTTTCACGTATGTATACCTTTAATCTATCCTTGCAAGTACCGATAACACTTTTTGGTGTTCTCGATGTTTTCTTCTCGAAGACTTCAAGAATCACGACAGCATCTGTTTCTAACCTATACACAATCCTCCAAGTGACGTCTTCATCAACGATACGCAGTTCATGACAACGACTGCCTATGCTTGGCATGGGCCGGGAGTAGGGCAAACCTAAGTTTTCTGCCTTCTGTAATCTTCTAAGCAAAAATCCCATTTTAAGACAAGCAGGCTTCGAAAAAAGTCGTCAATAAGCAGCGGTATAGGTGGGTAGCACTCAAGTACCTTAGCCCTAATAATAAAGTGATCCGATGATCGTTTATCAGAAACTTCACCCCTTTGCAGATATTACACAGTATCGACTGATCGAGGGGTTGAAATCAACTTGGGGAAAAATCGATAGATAGTGGTAGTTAAGAGCGTATATTGGAAACACAGCCGGGATTCATGAGGAATTCTTGAGGTTGGCAAGACGAAGGGGTATTTATTTGTCTGTGAATGGGGGATTGGTTGATAGTATTGGGGACATAGTTAATTTATTCTATTAATTTCGTTAAAGAGGAACACTAGGACATTCTTGGCTTGGTTCTGGGTAGCGGAAGCGACGATTCTCCACATTACCAATGGCGGCCAGGAATTACACGATATTGCGTCCGGTGGAGGAAAGACTGGCTCGTGATCGAATGGCATGGAACGGGCTGAATCGGACGATCCATACCGCCTAGGAGTATTCAGTTTGAAGAACATTAAAGCGAAGACGGAGCACATTCTGCATTTCATCAATGAGATTGTCCTGGCGTATTCTCGTCGAAACCGCCATCGAATCATTCCATGGGGATATCTTGAGCACACTGATAACAAGCATCGGGCAAAACTGCCCTACAACCCGGTTAATATCATGTTATCAGGGCAAAATTTCCTGTTAATCAATGGTTAGGCTTAAGAATAGGAGAATCGAATGAGTGACGACTTATCAGTCTTTTCGTCGCCCGAACTTAAGGTCGTCGTCCAAGACATGCGAGAATTGCTCTCTCAGAGTCGGCTTGCATTTCTCCTTGGGGCAGGATGCAGCAAAATTGCCGGACTCCCCTTGATGCCCGAACTTACGGAAACCGTCTTGGGTCATGCCGAAATCGGTAGCGACACCAAAACACTCCTCGACAAGGTTCAGGAGTTATTCTCGGGCGCTGCTCCCGCCACTATCGAGGACTACATGAGCGAAATCGTCGATCTTCTTTCCATCGCGGAAAGACGCACTCGGCGCGGAGCCACACAGTCCAAAGTGTCAGTAGGAGATCAGGAGAGCGACGCAACTGAACTTCAAACTGCACTTGACGAAATAAAAAGGG
This sequence comes from uncultured Gammaproteobacteria bacterium, assembly GCA_963731655.1. Lineage (GTDB taxonomy): Bacteria > Pseudomonadota > Gammaproteobacteria > JAAEPA01 > JAAEPA01 > CAVSWL01. Next base: position 299,488 of record CAVSWL010000007.1, read on the forward strand.
CTGTTTCTTCCGCCATCGGTGACAAAGAAGTCAACATCGCTGCGCATCAGCAATTCGTCAGGGCAATACACGGTTCGTTGCAGGCGGGCAAGGCGGGTAGAGGCGTCGATTACTTCGTCCTCAACTACGACACATTGATTGAAGATGCGCTTGGGCTTGAACGAGTGGTTTATTGCGACGGCTTCACCGGTGCGGCAACAGGTTGGTGGGAACCAAGTGCTTTCAGGCCTGACGGGAAAGCCGCCCGTGTTTTCAAGATTCATGGTTCAATTGATTGGTGCCTATTGAAGGATGATTCCCTGCCGAGACGTATTCGCTCCGGAATCAAGACCGAGTCTGACAGGAATCATGTTTTGATTTACCCAGCTGCCACGAAATATCAGGAAACCCAACGCGACCCGTTCGCGCAAATGCTGCATTACATGCGCCAAAGTCTGTGTCCCGGCGAAGGAAGGGAAATGGTGCTGGCGATCTGTGGATATAGTTTCGGTGATTCGCATATTGATCTGGAGATAGAAAATGCTTTGTACCAATCGGAGGGAAGGCTGACCGTTGCGGCATTCATTAATAGTGACGAACCTGAAGGTAAACTGCGGAAATGGTTAGACGATACCACAATCAACGAGCAGATCCGGGTGTATACGAACAAGGGTTTTTTTCACGGCAACAAGCAATCCAAGCAAGACTCCGATTTGCCGTGGTGGAAGTTTGAGATTCTCGCGCGGTTGCTGGGAGGTGAACGATGAGCGGAAGGAGAAATCCCAACGAGCCGATCTCAAACTTGGAAATCGGCGCTGTCATTGAGGTGGATGGGACGCACATCGTCGCGGAACTCGATCCGAAAATTACCGAACTCACCCGCGTTTATGGCGGCATTATCTATCCGATTGGTCAATTTGGTTCGATCATTAAGATTCATTTTGGCGCAAGGCTGATATTCGGTTATGTGGGGCGGCTTCGCATGAAATCAGAGTACGAGCGCGAGAAAGGTCTTGCCCCTGAATCGAGCGGAACCGCACGCATTATTGAGGCTGATTTGTTCGGCGAAGGCGAGTGGGCGTTCGAGAATGAAGACTGGAAACTGGACTTTGAACGTGGCGTCACCACCTTTCCTTTGCCGCAACAAAAGGTCTACCTGACGCCTCGCTCCGAGTTGGGTTTCATCTATGGAGAGGGAACCGGCCCGACCATCCTTCTTGGTGAACATGTCGGATCCGGTGGCACGCCTTGTTATGCCGAAATGAATGATCTCCTTGGCAAGCACACGGCCATCGTGGGATCGACCGGGGCCGGGAAGTCAGGAACAGTTGCCGCTGTCCTTCACTCCATCCTTGATCGAGGGAATGATGCCAATCATTTGAACTGGCATCCTCAAATCGTCGTTCTCGATCCACATAATGAATACGGCACCGCGTTTCCGAGCCATGTGGCTATGTACTGATGAGGACTCGCTTATTCTCCCTTACTGGCTTTTAAATCTTCAAGAAACAATCGGCCTACTGATTGGGAAAACAGAATTCGTAGCCACTTCCCAAGCCAATATCGTTAAAACTGCCCTCCTGTCTGCCCGACGTGAAGCTGCACAGACGGAACGTCTAAAGCAAGGAAATCAACGTCGATTCGCCGGTACCTTATGCGATAGAACGATTAATTTACCACGTCAGAAACAGCACCGACATGCCATCACAGGCCAGCAAACAAGACTCATGGAACTCCATACTGAACAAGATTGAGGTGCTGAAAAACGATTCGCCGACTCGCGTTCATGATGAAAGAGTGGGACGGAACATGCCGACCCCCTACCCAGCATTGTTAAACAATTCATCGGTGACAGTGATCCTATCCGAATTGTGGATTTATCGGGCGTCCCTAATGAAGTAGCTGGTGCGGCTAGTTCCGCGATTGCTCGAACACTATTTTCCGTGAAACTCTGGCAAACGCGAGAAGAGCGAGAAAGCAACCCCGTGCTGCTCGTCTGCGAAGAGGCGCATCGTTATGTGCCTAATCGTGGCGAAGCGCAATATGAGGCCGCGCAAGATGCGATTAGAAGACTTGCAAAAGAAGGGCGCAAATACGGCATCGGCTTGATGCTTGTTTCTCAGCGCCCTAGTGAAGTTGAGGCAACCGTGTTGTCCCAGTGCAATTCCTGGATTGTCTTGCGCATTACGAATGATTCGGATCGAAGCCACGTACAAGGGATACTCCCTGATTCCCTTGCCGGATTGACAAAGATGCTTTCGGGGCTTCGGCGCCGAGAAGCAATTTTCGTTGGACAAGCGGCAGTGCTGCCCTCACGAATTCTTATCAGGGATTTAGTCAAAGACGGGAGACCGCTTCCACGATCACAAGACATAGATTTTGATAAAGGTTGGCAGTCAGATCCAATCACCGATCAGCATCTGTCTGAAGTTGGAAAACGATGGCGGTTGCAGCGACGACACGTTGAAGAATGAAGAAGCCTAACCGGTGGCATGTACTCAGACGGTCATTTCACTGCGCTCCATTCCCACCAGGGATGCCAAGCACCGGGCCGCAAAAAATCAAAGGAAAGGAGAATCTAATCATGAACGCAGTGAGAGTCATTCTAGGGGTCCTTCTAGGGGTCGAGGGGTCTTTCTAGGGGTCGGGTCCTAAGGGGTCTGGGTCAGCGCTTCTAGGGGTCAGTTCTAACGTCAAGAGCTTCGCGGCCTCAAATCGCCGTACAGCCCGACTGACTGTCATGTAGAGTTCTAGGGGTCATCAGACTTCTAGGGGCGGTCCACTTCTAGGGGTCGGTCCACTTCTAGGGGTCAGTTCTAACATTCCAACTTAGAGGGGCGGAGCATCGGGGTCGACTTCCGGAGATGGGTCAGGAGCATTGGGTCAAGTCTTGCAATCAAGCATACTTCTGCTAGGATCTGCACCAAGGCAAGACTCTTGAGAATCGAACTGGCAGGCGGTTTATATCGGAGCCATAGGGTCACAACCGCCGCATTTTACGCTATCCCTGCTCCTGGCGGATTTCGTCATCTTGTGCTGACCTTGCCGCGCCGCGCAATCCTGCTTCGCTTGCAAGCCCGGCCCGGACCCTCCTTGGCTTGAGCGTTCGCGGCTCATCTCCCGCTGTTCACCCTTCAGACAGCCTCTCGCGGGTTTACCCTTGCCGTCGGACAGTCGTTCTATTCATACGAGGACAGTACGGCTACATCTACAGAAGACTTCCGCCCCATAACTTCATGCCCATGTCCGGTGTATACAAGTCTGTCCTACGAACATGCTAACACTTACCACAGCCCGTGGCATTACGCTTCTTGACACTGTTGCGCAACACGCTACACTAGCCGAGTGATCAAGTCTTTTAAACACAAAGGGTTGGAAAATTTCTTCAATACCGGCAGTACTCGCGGAATTCAGGCAAAACACGCCAATAAGCTTCGTATGCAGTTGGCTGCGCTAGATACGGCCAGCTCTATTGACGACCTCGATATTCCGGGTTATCGCCTCCATGTACTTAAAGGCGATAAAAAAGGGACTTGGTCCATTACAGTGAGCGGCAATTGGCGTGTCACTTTTAAATTTACAGACGGAAATGTAAATATCGTGAATTATGAGGATTATCACTAATGGCGATGCATAATCCACCTCATCCAGGTGAGTTTATCCGAGCAACCTATATGGAGCCTTTCGGGCTAAGCTGTCGTTCCCTGGCTAACAAACTCGATGTGTCTCCATCAACGCTGAACCGCGTACTTAAGCGGCAAAGTGGCGTAAGCCCGGAAATGGCTTTAAGGCTTTCGAAGGCGCTTGGGCGTAGTCCAGAGAGTTGGCTTTCTATGCAAAATGCCTTTGATTTATGGAATGCAAAGAAAAGCATCAAGTTATCCAATGTACGTAAAATTAACCTAAATGCTGCGTAAATGGGGTAAGGGCGGGTGTTTACCTGCCCTCTCCACACCATGGGCAAAGGAATGGGTTAGCGGCGGTAGTCTCTGTAGTTCACGCACCGCCAATTCACGCATCCGAATAATGCCGCGCTTTCATCCGCTGGCAGTACGCCTCGAGATTGGGAAGCGCGGCCGCGTGGCGTTTGATTGGGGAATCCACCGGCACCCAAAGGATATTGGCAAGAAAAGCATAGACCGCGGCATCGATGGAGCTGGGTGTCTCTCCCAGGAAGAACGGTTTATCCTCCAAGTACGAACTCAGTGCATCCACGTCGGCGCAGGCGATTTCCATGATCTCCGCCTCGGAGTGCCGGCCCATGCCGTGTCCATGACATTGCTTGCGCATACCTCTTCGGGCAATGGAAGGAATGATTGCCCTTAGCGGCCAGGGCAGTCCGCCAAAGAAGACTTGGCGGGTAAGCGGCCACGCTTGCCGATCGAACCAACGGGTGTAGAGAATGGCCCAGTAGAGGTTTTCCTCCAGCAGTCGAAGAAATGCCTGCCCGCAAGCCCGTTGCTCGGCATTCAGTTGGGCATCCAGGGGATCGCCGTAGCGGCGTTTGAGATAGGCGAGGATGAAATTGGAATCGCCGATCCGTTCGCCACCGTCCTCGATGAACGGGAGTTTGCCCTTGGGGGCCTTCAGCAGCAGACCACGATTGTCTAGCTCGAAGGGCAGTCCCACCATGCGCAGGTAGGTTTCGAGCTTCATGCAGAAGGGGCTGGCATTAGGCAGCCCGAATCCAGGGGGAAACTGATAGAGCTTGATCAAGAATCGATCTCCTGTTATGCCGAATGTCAATCATGTTGGCTTGGGAAGCGGAATTCTTCAAGCACTTTTACCCCAAGCACTTTGTCGTTTACCGGCATCTCGAAAACCTGAGAACGAAGAACGAAACCTATAGGATGCACGCCTGTGTTTCTCCCCTTTTTTTACAAATAGAGCCTGTGGTAGTCCTTGGGATGCTTTAAACCGTTTCGCAATGTGCTGCAATCCACCCCTTCAGTTCATCCAGCGTGCCGCCGTCGCGTTTCACCGCGACACACTCCCCCGCCTTGAACAGCGCGAGTGTCGGGATGGCGCGCACGGATAAATCAGCCATCATGGTCTTAAAGAACAATGCATCGGGCGCCGAATTATCGCGTATCTCAGTGGTATCGACCTTCATCACCGTTAAATGGGAATTGAAATCCTGCTGCAGTTGATCCAGCAAGGGAGAGATCGCGCGGCAAGGTGGGCAGTAATCGGCGTAAAAATCGACCAGAATCGGCACGGCGCTGCCTCGGATTAACTTTTCGCGCGGCCCTTGCTTGCTTGGGTGCCTCCGCGCCTTTCCATACCTCGCTAAACCGGCTTCGCGGCAGCGGCGGATTGACGACCCCCTGCGGATGCCGTCCCATCGCTCGCTTGATGATATCGGCCATTTTTTTCTGCGTGGCCCGCTCGGCCCACATCAGGGCATTTAAGCCATTTGCATCGGCCGCATAAAGATCTGCGCCCCATTCATCGATCAAAGTGGAAACGACCTCTTGATAGCCCGCGCCGGCTGCAACCATTAAGGCCGTAACCCCAAAGCCCGAAGGCCTGTCCAAAAGAGAAGGCGCTTCATGCAAAATAGCGCGTACCGTATCGGCCTTGTCGTTAATCGCCGCCCAGATCAGCGGTGTGTCGCCATAATGGCTTTTCACATCCATTTTCGCGCCTTTCCGCAACAAGACCCGCATCGCCGGCACATTGCCGTGAAACGCAGTCCACATCATCGCGGTATCGCCGTCTTTGTTCGTGGCATTGACATTGGCGCCCGCTATGGCTAGCTGGGTCAGCTTGTGTGTGTCGTTATGGATGGCGGCCCAGATCAACGGTGTGTTTTTATGATCGTCAGCGGCATCAATCATCCGGCGCCAAGACATCAGGAAATCCTGCGTTAACGAAAACCGCGGGTCTTTGATATGTTGTATAAACTGCAGTTTTGTCATTTCTTTAGGCTGACCAGCATTATTCCACCAAGCACCATGACCGAGCCGATAATCTGGGGGTAGTCAGAGCCTCGTCGAGCAGCCTATAAGCCAGGGCAAGGGTCGATACCGGGCCGACGTTACCGATGATCGAGGCGTGATCCGCACCGATGCGCCGGATGCCAGCCTTCATCAGAAATACCGGTACTACGGTAGAAATCAAGGCCAACATCAATGACAAGTCGAATACCTAATCGCAAGCTTAGTAGGTGGTATTTTACGTAAAGAAAAAGATACCTCTACCAAACCACACGCTTAACAATTACGCTCGTAGCTTACACCAGTTAGCTCATTATTATTGTATAGAGATGAAGCAATCGCCAATGTTTACCGAAAAGATCTTGTGGCTGATATCCTGTGTCTTATTTGTCACGGGGAGCTTATTACCCATGTTTTCATTCAATAAGTTCTTCATATTCAACGATACGTTCTCGTTAATGGGCGGCATCATTTTCCTACTGCGGAAAGGCGAAGTTTTTTTGTCCCTCGTCGTATTCTCGTTTAGTCTCCTTGGACCGGTTTACAAACTGTACCTTTCCGGGACGCTGCTAAAAGGCAAGGCGATTGATAGAGAAAAAAGGATTTCTATAGTCAAAAGGCTCGCCATCGTTGGCAAGTGGTCAATGGCAGACGTGTTCGTTGTCGCGGTTATCGCGGCAACAATAAAACTCGGGATGTTCGCCAGCATCACGATTCATTCAGGGCTTGTGGTGTTCGGCCTGGCGGTGTTGAGTAGCATGCTGTTGATTCATAAGCAGATGGCTGACTACGAGCTCAGGCCGAAGGATGAAAACACCTAGCACAAGGGGGCACAGGATACTTAAAGCCGTTGCCTATCATGTTCGCTTCGCTTTCAGTCAGCCGTGATCCCAGCGTTAACCGTCCTTCTGTGCAGCCACCCTTCAAGAAGTCAAAGCAGCCGCGTCACCCATTAATTTGACTTTTCGCGTACTCAATCTCCTCCCAGCTCAAGGACATCGCCATTACCCAGATAGAGGTCAGTTTTGGAGCCGTGCCGGGCAGTACCGCGCACCACGGGTAAACCGAGCTCAATCATTCGGTTCACCGCCTTCTCGCCAGTGCAGTGATTACATCCAAGGTGTTGAATGTCATATTCCCGAAGGGCCTGCACAGTCGCATTCTGTTTTTCGTCCCAGTCGCCGAAAGGCGAGATATGCAATCCGCCATACACGGCGTAGATCCGCTCGCCCGCAAGGAATGCATTCCGACCATAGTCCAGCAAGTCGATAATGCCTCCATGGCCGCACCCGGTCATCAGGGTCAATCCTTTTCCTGTTAGATTAAAATACAGGACATTTTCGCCCTGAACCTTCCCCAGGGTTTCCATAGGGAAGCTGGCAATGGCAAGACCCGGAAAGGGAACGGCGGGCTGGCCGGGTTCGACCACGGTAACCGTACCCGTGTGACCAGTCTTTTGGATAAACTCGAAGCCTTCGCGGCGAAATCCGCGTGGAACATAGATGGGTAATTGGGGGCAATGCCTTACGACTGAACCAAGTCCCCAGAAGTGATCAAAGTGCTCGTGACTGATAACCAAAAACTCGATCTCCCCTCTCTGCAACATGCCATCAACGCCCTCCTCGGCCAAGCGCTTGTCCATCCACTCCGGACCCCAACCGGCGTCGAACAGAAATTTATGCACTTTCCCATCCGTTAGCCTGGCCTCTACCAGCGCCGAGGATCCGGCAGCGTTGTCTGCATGCTTATGGCCCAGTGGCGGCCAATCTAAATCGTACTGATCCGCGCCCATGCCACCGGCCGCCTTGATATCGGCGAGCAATGTCGGTGTGTCGAACCACCCCGTCTCGGAAATGCACAGTATTTTGAGGTGCTTAAGCGCACCCATGTCGATCTTCGAATCGGTTTGTTCTGGAACCATCTCAGCGAACTCCTCGAACCGTGAAATCGTAAATGGACTTATATGGGCGTCTCCGGTTTGGCAAGCGATTTATGGGTGAAACACTTCAAGGATCTGGCTGCACGCTTATATTCCTATATAGCCCCCCCTGTTTTGCGGGGTACCGTGCTTACAATGGCAGGGACCGGTTGATCCATCATTCCGTTACCGAAAAAGGACTCTTGAGGACAACGTTCTTTCGGAAACGCTTCGTGTGCTCCAGAAACTCCTCTCCGATACCGGTAAGCGGAGCTTCACGGGAGAGCTCTGCGGCTACCCTTGCCCATTTCCCCTTTCCTTTTCTCGCGGAAGATTCTTCTGGCTTTGAAGGCAAGTAGTGGATAGTTATACTCCCGTCAGGCAGATCGACGACCTCCACCTCCTCGGGGAGGGCTTGACCCAACAGGCGTAGCATGTCCTCCAGCTTGTGTTTTGTGGTCATCAATTTACTCTCGGCATTCAGCATTTCCCAAGTTAAACAGCGCCTTAATGTTAACCAAAAACCGGAAAAGGGAAAAGAGAGTTGAAGGGAAGGTAAAAAGCGCTCAACAGTACTCCCCCCTGATTGGGACAGGCTCAGCCCGGCATAAAAAAATCGAGCCCTCTGGGGAGGGGCGGCACCTATGAGTTTGTCAGGCTACGGTCCTTTGTCCGGATGTGAGATTGCCGAGCCCGACTGCGCCGACGAATTAGAATCGCCCGGCTTCCTCGTGTCAGGTGAGGACGAATCGGTCTGGTTGGCGACCGCTTCGGCCTTGACGACCCAGCCACCACCCATGGCCTTGTAGGTATTAACCAGGGACGTATAGACATCACCCTGCACCCCGAGATGTTGCAATTCGCCGTCGAAAAGGGAACGCTGGGCGTCCAGCACCTCGATGTATGAGGCAACGCCTTCGTCATAACGCAGCTTGGCCAGATGGGCGTAGTTGTTGAGCGCCTGCAGCCGCCGATCTTCCGCCGCGAGCTGCTCGCGCGCCTTCTGCACACTGACGAGCGCGTCGTCGACTTCCCGAAAGGCACCCTGTACCGTCTGCAAATAAGCAATCAGCGTCTGCCGCTGTACCGCCTCGCTGGCGCGAACCTGCGCGGTGATGGCGCCCCCGCTGAAGATCGGCCCCGCTACACTGCCCCCCAGGCTCCAGACATTGGCGGCGTTCTTCAGCAGGTTGTCGAGTTCCGCACTGGCGTAGCCG